>CAIZQH010000017.1 GCA_903935095.1 uncultured Flavobacteriales bacterium
AACGCAGGGAAATCTTGTGCCGTTGAACGCAAGCCTTGAACTCCAGTTGAATAATGTGAACGTTGGGAGTTTCCGAATGAAACGGTTCCAGTGGTTTGTCCTTGCGGAACATTCACCCAAAAAGATTGCATGGGTGCAATGTGTTTTGTCACAGCTCCCGCTCCATTGTTATTAGTCCCTGTTCCTGCTGGCGCATTATAGGTATCGAAAACCATCGTTCCTACTGAGTTCGCCACTCGATACCACATCGTTGTCCCAACATTACTTCTTGTTACATTGTCCCAATCTAGGTAAGATGGATAAGGATTGGTCAATAAGTTATATCCGCGAAACGCATTATTACTTGTATTACGCGTCACATCTAAGGTATAACTACCGTTGTTAATCGTTCCACCTGTAAAATTCAATTCAGTCGTTCCAGCAGTCGCTTGTACAAAATAGCCTTTACCTACGGCTAAAGCAGCGTTATTATCTGGAATCTCTTGCCATGTATTGTTAGGTTCGTCGTAGTATTTTAGAATATTTGATCCAGCGGCATCGTACACAGCTGAAGTCGCACCAGAAACTGGACTTCCTACGTACCAAAAGCGTCCGGTTGGCGTACTTGTTCCTGCACCGGTGATGGTTTGTTTGACGTTGTATGTTCCCGAACCAGCAGGCGGACTGCTTGATCCTTGCATGAATGTTGCGCCAGAGTTGAGCGTAAGAATGCCATTGTTCGTCAATACACCATTTACGGTGAGTTGTTGTGATGAATTTTGGATAAACTCCCCATTGGTAATCGTTAAACTCGCTAGCTGTAAGTTATTCGCCAAATTCATCGTACCTGAACTCGTTCTATTCAAGTTAAATGTATTTAAATAATTCGTTGTTCCTGGTGTTGTTTGATCAAAATAAAGTGTTCCTAATGTGCCGGTTCCGTTAACTGTTAAATTTGATGTTGAAGATCCCACCAAACAATTCGTTTCGTTCATGGATGCGACGGTTCCAGCCAAGGTTAAGGTATTTGCCCCTATGATCAGTTTACCACTTGATAGGGTCAATGAGCCATTAATGCTTACCGCATTACCCAAGGTCACGGATCCGGAGCTTCTTTGGATCAACAAGTTTCCCAATTGATTGCTGGTACCTGGTGTTGTTTGATCAAAGTTTATCGTACCAAAAGCCCCATTCCCATATATGGTTAAATGAGAATTGGCAGATCCTTTAATGGCACTGGTGCTGTTCATGGTGATGCTTGATGCCGTATTTGACTTTCCAAACGTAGCCGCGAAACCATTTAAATTAAGGATACTTGTACCTGCAAATTGAACGGGATCAGCTGTCTCATCAATGAGTAAATTTTGCGATAAAATAACCTCACCACCAGTTTTATTAAAACGGGCTACATCTATATCAAGCGGGTTATCAGAAGAGTTGATGGTTTGTGTGTTCGACCCTTGGAAAAATATGGCACGACCATTCGCTGTAAATGTGGCATTATCGGTTAGGTTTCCTTCTAAAACTAAGTCTCCACCAGACGAACTGGATAAAATAGTGATGCCGTAATTAAAATAATTCCCCTTGACAGTAAGCGGCGCAGTCATTGGATTTAAAGCCATGGATAATGTTGTTCCATTATCTACCGTCATGTTACCTGCAATCTGCCTAGTTGTAGCCATACCACTTGCGCCAAGATCCAATATTGTACCATTTGAAATCTGAACATGATGTGGATATCCGGCTGCTGAGGTTGCACTCCATTCGGTTCCCCTTCCATACGTTCCACCCGAATTATATTTTAACTTGGAACCGGAAGCATAGATCGGTGCATTCGTATTCACGAAACCTCCAGCATTAATGGACAAAGTACCATTGATTGTAGACGCTGAACCAAAGTTTACACCACCAGCAATGTCCACATGGTTAAATCCAATGGTTCCCGAAATAGTACCTGTTCCAGAGAAAGTAAATGTTCCTGCACCTGTGCCCGAAGCAAGTGATCCTGAAGTAGCGGTAATAGACCCACCACTGGAAACCGTAATTGTATTCGTGCTTCCAACCGTTAAAATACCGTTTGTTAAAGTAAGTGTTCCGCTTAAAGAAGTATTGGAAGTTAGTGTAACTCCTGAACTGTTATTTATAGTTAAATTGGCTGCGCCAGTCAAACCATTTCCTGTGACTTGCGCAGAGCTACCATTAAATGTATAATTTGCTCCAGTATTATAAGTGCGCGTTCCTCCAACTTGAATTGATCCCGTAGCTCCTGTTGAAGTAATTCCTGCTGTATTCGCTGTAATCAAGCCACCGCCTGAACTCAACGTGAACGTCCCTGTGCTTCCTTCGATAAGATTTGTCCCCAAATCTAATGTGCTTCCATTATTAACGGTAAAGTTGACCGCATTCGAAATAGTCCCTCCTGATTTAGTATAGGTTTGTGTACCAGATTTTGCAAAATTGAAATTTCCTATTCCATTGCCAAATTTCGTCAATGTTCCACTGGTCATCGAGAAGTTTCCTGAAAGATTGATTGTGCTAGTATTACTTGCTTGCCTAAAAATATCAAATGTACCTGTTGCCAAAGATAAATCACCACCTATAGCTAATGAACAGTTACCCGATGTACTTGAACCAAACGGCGCAAAATACCCACCTGTTATTGATAAATTACCGGCTATGTTTGACGCTAAAGTACTTGAATTGGTCAATAACAAACAAGAAGTTGAATTTGGGGATGCACCGGTAGATTGAATAGTTAAATTGCCGTTGACGGTAGTAAGACCTCCGAAACTAAATGCACTAGATTGACTAGGACAATTCCAAGTGACATTTCCGTAAGACTGAATCGAACCTGATGTAAATGCAGTTGAAGAGGTTATGCCGGATACTAAGAAAGTAGACGTTGAATTCCATGTCATTGATGGAACAGAACCGCCATCCACAGCATGCTCATAAGTACCGCCAGAACCACATTGAACAGTTCCTGTTGTCGTAATTGGATTAGCTGAAGTCCTTTTAAACGTTCCCAAAATGTTTAAATCAATCGATTGAGAACCGTTCGCGACTACGAATGTGGGTGAAACCCCACTTTGAACAAACGTTTTTGTAGCAGGGACTACACACTGTGCTCCTGATCCGGCAACATTAAATTCAATCAAACCAGTGGTATTACCAATACTTTCAATATATTGTATACCTGATGTTTTTGATAATAAGATCTGGCATCTGTAATCAGAATCAGTTGCAGATTCTGTTATGCTACCGCCTGTTTGAGTAAAATCACCCCTAACTTCTAAAATCGATATTCTTTCATTAGGATCCACTAAGGTGCTTGTATTAGATGCAATATTTAGAATTCCACTAGTTTGAATGTAACTACCCAAAACAAGAATTTTTTTTGTAACATTGTATGAGGTAGTATTGGATTCAATGTAAAAACTACCTGAGTTACTCGACACAGTCAAATTACCATTTATTGTTAGCGTTTGATTTGTGGTGGTTGTTTCAGTTGCAACAACAACCCCTGTCGAATTAATTGTTAAATTACCTTGAATTGTATTTGAAATATTACCTGTAGTTGTCATCATTCTAACCGTTGAATTTCCATTAATGTTCACATTACCAAAACTTTCAGTAAACTCATCATTAGCCAAATTTTCATCGATATTTAAATTAGCTGTTGATGCCCAAATGATAAATGGAAGTGTTCCATTGGCATAATTGTGAACATAGGTACCACCTGCAAGAATATTGAAAGTTCCTGAAACAATGAATGGATTCACAGCACTAGATGTTCTGGTAATTTTACCTGCATTACTTACTTCTATATTCGAGGACGTTACAACATAATTACTCGGTACGATGAAGTTACACGCATTCGTTCCATCCCCTACTACAATTTTTGAACTTGTGCCACTTACGGTCCAACTCGCACCAATTGTAGGAGTTGCATTGTTGCGTATGTTGTAGGTGACTCCTGCGGTGGTAAAGTTCACCGGAGCGGTTCCACTACCATCAGCTGAAGTACCCCAGTTACTTAGTGTTTCAATATTTCCTGTTGATTTAGAATAAAAGTTAGAAGCGACAGTGTATGAATAATTTAAACCGCTATTATTCATCAAGTTAATGGTGTATAGGTCAGCATCTGTCCCGGAAATCGAAGTACCATTACCTGACGTGAAAGCATAATAGGTAATGGTAGCACCAGCAGTATTGGTTCCCGCCGGAATCGTAGTGGAGTAAGAAGTACTAGATCCTGTCATTTTAAGACAAGAAGAACTAGCGAAATTATCAGTTGTATATCTTAACCAAACATCTTGTCCATTTGCTAAAGCTCCATTAAGTGTTACTGATACTGTTGGAGAACTTCCAGGAACAACGGTGCCGGATGGCTGAGTAAGTGAAGATATTGTTCTCACATCCCCTTGAATCTCAAAAAACACCCATGTTCCGGTTGGATTTGTACCAGCATTTAATGTTTTAAATACATATCTATAGGAAGTAGATGCCACATTTCTAAACATAGCACCTGATATAGAACAATTATTTACGTTTAGGTTGTAAATTGTATTTGGAACAACGGCCGCATCCGAAGTGCCACCATTATTATATTGTCCATATGTGCCACTCCAATCCTTGGCTAAGCGCCAATACTGATTACCTGTTGCGTTCGGAGTTAAAGCTCCCGAAGTGTAAGTGGTGCCTGCACCTGAAACAAAATTTGTATAATTTGCGGATGAAGAATTACAGTTTCCCCAACCTGAAGAAAATCCTGACCCGACAATCGCATTCTGCCCCCAATCCCCACCAATCATTCCAAAGAAAAAAACAAAACAAAGTATTGCCCGTCGCAGATGTAACGTGTTCGATTTCATAGTAATGTAGGTTTAGTTAGTGTAAAAATAACACAGAGAAAATAAAAAACAAATTTTCTGATAATTTTTTTTCACACTCAATTAGATGGCTACGTGGCCTTTAAGTATATCACTATGCGTGAATTAGAATTACTTAATTAATCTACATTTTACTTACGTCAACTAAATTATTCTTCCCAAAAAGTGTCTTATATTTTTTTCAAGTTCAATTTCTGCGAATTTATTGGAACTCAAAATATCGGAATGTTTTCGTGAGAATTTATCCCTATCCGTTGGCCGATTTACGATATCTAGGGATTCGTTATCTGGATTTGTTCAGACCTTTCTATTTAGGAATTAACCTATATTTGATGTTTGGCACTGTGCACTAAGAAGTGCTAGCGCAGGTACACCCCGCCCGTATGCAGTACCAACACTTTCTTTCCCGCAAACGACTCCTTTTCTTTCGATAGCACATCATTCAAGGCATAAAATACCTTACCAGTATACACCGGTTCTATATGAAAGTGATTTCGGACGTGGAATTCATCGATAAAAGTCATCAGTTCCGGACTCGTTTTGGCATAACCTCCATGGTGATAGGAGTCCCAAATGATGAGTTTTGATTGATGTAAGTTGAACAAGGCATCGTCGTTGAGTAGCGCGCGCATTTCCTTAAGAACATCGAAGCCTTTAAGCACTGGGACAACAATCAATTTTGCATGTTCCGGTATAGATAATAATAATCCTAGACTCGTGGTGCAGGTTCCTTGCGCGACGACATAATAATCGTAGTCTTGATCCAATTCTGTGACGATTTCTGTACATCCTTGGATTCCTTGCGCGTTTGCGCCACCTTCCGGAATGACCCAATAGGATTTTCCATTCAGCTGAACCACTCCACTTTGGTGTTTTTGCTCGGAGAATTCGGAGCGCGTCAAAAATTCCAATTTCATACCGAATTCATTACAGTGCTGTAGCATGGGATTTGAATCAATTGTCAACTCCTCACCCCTCACCTTTCCAATCACGGGAATTCCCAGTTCCTTGCCCGCCGCAGCTGTCGCCAGTAAGTGATTGGAATACGCTCCACCAAAGGTTAGTAATCCATCGCAGTTTTCCTTCAAGGCTAACTGAATATTGTATTTCAACTTTCGTAATTTATTTCCTGATATTTGCGAATGAATTAAATCATCCCGCTTGACGAACAAATTTAGGTCAGGAGTGTTTACCTTGCAGCTAAAGGGTTCTACCCGACTATTTCGTGCTAATTTTTCAAACCAATCAGCTAATTGCGTGACGAATGAGTGAAGATTTTTCTGGTTTTTCAAAACGGTCTAATTTAGACGAGGATGATTACTACATCTCTCCGGAAGGATACATTGTGTTCACGGAAAAATACCATGCGAAACGGGGCTATTGTTGTAAAAGTGGCTGTAAACATTGTCCGTATGGGTATGATTTTAAGACGGGTAATTTTGTTGAGAAAGATAAGTAATGTGCTAATTAGACAATGTGCTTCCGCCGCGGCGGAGTGCCAATGCCTGTCCAGACCCTTCGGGATGCCATTGTGCTAATCATCTGTATCTAGTACTTAGTGAATCGTTTTTATTTCGTGGTTACCATTTTATTTTACTCTACAAATCATGCGCGAAGCGCTAAATTCATTCTCTTTTATTTTTAAAATTCAACCCCTTCAGGGTTGTGGTAATTGTTGTTGCGTTTTTTTGTATGGAGGTTTGACCCCTTCAGGGTCTTACCAACAATACACCAAGAGCAAAGCGCGCGATCCATTAGCACATTAGCAGATTAGCACATTAAAATATCCCTTTTTCGGGATATTTTCCTTGGTACTTACTCAACACACTTTTAATGTACTTAATGTCCGCTTCGACATCTCCTGTTGGATAAAATAATTGATCGAATCCTCCGGTTTTTGTTTTGAAATCGATGTAACAAATGTAAATCGGTACACCGGCTTTCTGTGCGACATGGTAAAATCCTTTTTTCCAATTTGGATTGTAACTTCGGGTTCCTTCGGGTGAAAAAACAATGAACATGGTTTCGTTTTCCTCAAAATACTTCAAAGCAGTATCCGTTAAATTGTTTCTCTTTTTACGGTCCACTGGAATGCAGCCAATCGCTTTGAGAAACCAACCTAAAGGTGGAAAAAAAAGTTCTTTTTTTACGAGGTAACGTCCTTGAACACCATAAAGAATGAAGGCCATTCTACCTAGGACAAAGTCCCAATTGGAGGTATGTGGACCAACAGCTATGACACATTTCTTGATGTCGCTGGGAATACGTTGGTCAAGCTTCCATCCAGTCACCCAAAAAATAAATCGTACTATTATTCGCATGTTCAAAGATAATCAAATCATCTTTCATTTATCTTTACCGTAGAAATGATTCGGTTTAAAGAAATAGTGTACGTCCTGACTTTGGGGATTCTGTTTATCCTAACAGTACAACTTTCCCTATTTATCTCGGAAAAACCGAGTGCGAATCAACGTATTCCCGTATTTAAGGAGGCTACTTTCGAACTCAGTGCACAACCTTTATCCTTGGTCAAAGAACTATTGACGACTGAGTTGTTTCAATTAAAAAACCAAGCATTTCTAAATCAATTGCGTCAACTTCGCTCATCTAATCGCTCCAAAAATCAATTAGACGGTTTAGAAATAGACATGAGTCAGGCCATGAGTATGATGCTCCTGGACGCCAAAGCATTTTCAAAAGTCTTGATTCACTTTCGCACAAAGCAAGAAGCGAAACAAGAAACGTTTGGTAAACACTACGTTCAAAATGGGTTCGATGTGTTTTATTCGCCATCCGCAGCACTTTCTAAAACGCAAGCAAGGTGGATACTACAGCAAGTTAGATGGAAAAAACAGGTGATCATTGCGAAACAAATCATTGTTCATCAGAACGTGAACGGACAATCATCCGAGGGAAGCATTCAATGGGATAAAAATGAGTTAAACTATGTGACGCGTCCACTGAAAATTAATCGGACCTTAATCCTAAGTCCACGGTATTTTCATTACAGCAATGAATTCCCAAAAAAATTACTGAATGTAATTCCGCCAGAACTTTCCTTGCGTTGTTTATTAGAATCATTGGAACGCATCTCCTTAAACTACGACGGAGGAAAATTAACAGAGGATCAACAATTTCCATTTGCTCCTTCCTTTGAAGTATTATTGGAATACAAAAATCCAGCTTCCATGGAGATCGCCATCCAAACAGTTCAAAACCTTTACGATTCCTTGGAATGGAAAGAGAAAGAAGTGAGAATGGGAAGTCAAGAAATCTTCTTCAAACGAACTAGTCCTAAAACACTGTATATCTGCTCGAACAAAGCGCAATTTTGTCCAAGTGGGAATCCAAACCTCACCCGCTGTCAAACTGGATTCCTATGCAAAGGCGAATTGGGACGACTAACCAGCATCAAAAACACCGGTTGGGCCGGACTTGTGTTGGACATGATTCCAGCATTTCGCGCCAGTAAGGAATTATTCGATGGAACGAAAGAAATTAAAAGTTCGAACGACGGCATTCAAATCATTTTCAAGCCAGGAAAAGAGGTCTTACATGAACTACTGAAAACCCTCGTCGTTTATAGACAAGAATAGTCCTAACTCACCTCAAAACGATTAAAATCGTTTAAGTCTATTTTATCAAAAATAAAAAAAGAGCTTTCGTCGTAATTAATGAAACTTTAAATCACTAATTATGAAAACGTACCTTTTTTCATTTGAAAAGCTGGAAGTTTGGAAAGACGCGCATGCGTTGATTCTATTAACCTACACAGCGACAAAAAAATTTCCAACCTCAGAGCGCTTTGGACTCTCAAATTGGATGAAGCAATCGAGTTTGGACATTGCCACGAACATTTCCTTGGGAAGTGGACCTATTCCAAGGAAGGAGCAAGTCGAATTTTATACAAAAGCTTATTCCGCAGGGATGGTTTTATTAAATCAAGCATTAGTTGCCCGCGACTTAGGTTATTTAACGGTAGAGCATTGTATAGAGTACCGCATCCATTTAGAAATGGTAACAGGGAAAATTCAAGCGTTGAAAAAAAGTGTCGTTGCCAAAACGATGGAAGCAGCCTAAGTTCAGCCCCCTTCATTTTTTATGCAAAAAAAAGTCCCTGACGATGCTGTCAGGGGCTTTTCTATTTTATCGAGTAAATAACATTTCTCTGAATTTTGGCAATGGCCACAATTCATCTTCCACCAATAATTCTAATTTATCTGCATGGTAACGAATTTCATCAAAATGAGATTTCACATGATCACAATACGCAAGCGCTTTGTCCTCCGCATGCTCTAATTTGTTGGCGATTTTACGTTGCTCCAACATGGCATCCGATGCGGTTTTCATCTTATTCATGTGCATGCTGATTTTCTCAATGATTTCCATTTGCGCTTTTGACGCCGCTTTTCCAGCTTTATCTCCCAGAATATTCATTAATCCTTGCACATTGGTAATCAATTTGTTTTGGTATTCAACCGCTGCTGGGATGAAGTTGTTTTGAATCAAATCACCCATTAAACGAGATTCGATTTGAATTTTCAATACATAGTTCTCAAATTCAATCTCACGGCGCGCATCCAACTCACGTGGAGACAGAACACCCATTTCCTCGAATAACTTCGCGACGTTTTTATCGTGCCAGATTTGTAAGGCACGAGGCGTATCTTTCAAATTCGCCAATCCACGTTTTTCGGCTTCGATCACCCACTCGTCTCCGTATCCATTTCCTTCGAAACGAATTTTCTTCGAGTTTTTGATCATCGATTGCAATTCTTTCAAGATGGCTTCGTCTTTACCCTCCCCTTTCGCGATGCGTGCATCTACCGCTATTTTGAAAATGCGCAATTGTTTCGCCATGATGGTATTTAACACAATCATAGCCGATCCACAGTTTGCTGATGATCCCACCGCGCGGAATTCAAATTTATTTCCAGTAAAGGCAAATGGAGATGTACGGTTACGATCGGTGTTATCCAACAAGATTTGTGGAATTTTCCCGATGTTCATTTTCAATTCCGTTTTATCCTGCGGCGTCATTTTTCCCGCTTTGATGTTTTTCTCTAAATCGTCTAACAATTGAGAAAGTTGACTTCCGATGAACACAGAGATAATCGCTGGTGGCGCTTCATTTGCTCCTAAACGGTGATCATTTCCTGCAGATGCAATCGCTGCACGTAACAATCCTGCATTCTCATGAATCGCCATGATGGTATTCACAAAGAATGTCAAAAATTGTAAGTTCGATTTTGGATTTTTCCCAGGCGCTAATAAGTTCACACCTGTATTCGTACTCAATGACCAGTTGTTGTGTTTTCCTGATCCGTTTACACCTGCGAATGGCTTCTCATGCAATAATACACGGAAGTTGTGCTTGCGTGCTGTTTTCTCCATGATGTCCATCAACAATAAGTTGTGGTCATTCGCCAAGTTACACTCTTCGAAAATCGGCGCACACTCAAATTGATTTGGTGCCACCTCGTTGTGACGAGTTGTTACAGGAATTCCCAATTTCAAGGACTCTACTTCAAATTCACGCATGAATGCATTCACACGTTCTGGAATCGATCCAAAGTAATGATCCTCTAGCTGTTGTCCTTTCGCTGGCGCATGACCAAACAAGGCTCTACCCGTCAACATAATATCTGGACGTGCATTAAACAAGGCCGAATCAATTAAAAAGTACTCTTGTTCCCAACCGAGTGTCGCATTGACTTTGTTGACATTTTTATCGAAGTACTGACATACTTCTATCGCTGCAGCATCGATGGCGGTTAATGCTTTTATTAAAGGCATTTTGTAATCCAAAGACTCACCTGTGTACGAGATGAAAATCGTCGGAATACATAAAGTTTTTCCAATGACAAATGCAGGTGAACTTGGATCCCAAGCGGTGTATCCACGCGCCTCAAAGGTATTGCGAATTCCTCCATTAGGAAAAGAGGATGCATCAGGCTCTTGTTGAACTAATAAATCACCATCAAAACGCTCAATGGCTTTTCCTGGACCAATTGGTTTAAAAAACGCATCGTGTTTTTCAGCTGTTGTGCCAGTCAATGGTTGAAACCAGTGTGTGTAATGCGTTGCTCCTTTGGAAATAGCCCAGTCTTTCATTGCTGAAGCGACCTGATCTGCATTTTTACGATCTAATCGCGTTCCATTTTGCGAAGATTCCAACATCGACTTATACGTTTCCGATGGAAGGTATTCACGCATGACATCGATGTGAAATACATTTTGTCCAAACAATTCCGACAGTTTACCGTCAAATTCAATGTGTTTCGGTTCTCTATTCAACACATCTTGATACGCATTTAATCTTTTCGTTGCCATTTTGGGTGTTTTTTTGACAAATTTATTTCTTTTTCATGCACATCCTTCTATATTTTTACATTTTTTTATGAACACCCCCTATTTTTTTAGGGGTATAATGAAAATATTATTACTTTTTCATAAAATTAGCTGTCGTTTTATGGATATTCCGTGAAAAACTGCAATTTTGTCCTATGACAAAAAGCGAATTAATCCAAAGACTTCAACAAACGTTACCGGGTGCCACTGCACATGAGGCATTTGCACCTTATCGGAAACATTTTGAAAATCAATCGGAAGAAATTCGAAAGAAAGCGGCAGTAGGCATACACATCTATCCGCATGAAGGAAATTGGCAGTTTATTTTGATTGAACGCTCCGCTTACAGTGGAAAACACAGCGCACAAATGGCCTTTCCCGGTGGAAAACCAGAATCCAGCGATTTACATTTGGAACATACAGCTCGACGAGAATCCGAAGAAGAATTGGCCATTCCTTCAGTCAGTGGTGAGAAAATTACTGAACTTTCCATGGTTTGGATCCCAGTTTCAAGTTTTGAAGTAAGTCCATTTGTATTTTTACATGAAGAACGGCCAAGCATTGAAATCAACCAACGAGAAGTTTCTAACTATTACGAAGTAAAGTTGGCTGATTTATTGGATGAAACTTCGGTATCGACAACCACTATTAAATTAAACGATCAGGTATATATGAAAGACATTCCATGTTTTGTCTTAAATGAAAAAGTAGTTTGGGGAGCGACGGCGCTGATCTTGGCAGAAATAAAATTTTTACTTCAAGGGACCTAAAAAACAAAAAGAGGAACAAATCGTGTTTGTTCCTCTTCCTGCTAAACCATGCTAAAACTATAAAACTAAACTACAACTATGAAATGTAATTCTAAGCAAAGTTAAGGGCTTTTTTTTGATTGACAAACATCTCATGTAAATTTTACATTAACTTTTTGTTGCCCTCGTCATTTCTCTTTTTCCTGGTGGACCAGGAAGTACTTCCAAGGTAAATCCCAAAGACTTTAAATTTCGCTTCATTTGTCCTTGCGCGCAATAGGTGACAAAAACCCCACCCGGATTTAGCATACCATGCATTTTTTTCAAAACGGGTAAGTTCCAAATGTCAGCTTGCACCCTCGGTCCAAACGCATCGAAAAAAATCAGGTCTACTTTTTCTTCGATGTCAAGTTCATATATCGTTTGTTCAATTTTTTTCAACTGAAAAAACGGACTTATTTCTTGAAACTTGCCCCACTCTGCGGACATGATTTCTGAATAACTTTCACTTTCTGATTTTCCCTGAGCATAATCCATTTGACGCCAAATGTCTTCCGAAATTGGATGCAATTCAATTCCGACGTACGAAATCTTCCGTTGATGCTTTTCCGCCCACTGAGCAGTTAACAAAGCATTGAGTCCCGTTCCGAATCCCATTTCAAAAATGGCAATGGATGTCGTTTTTGCTGCGACATAGGAAAGTCCTTGTTCGATGAACACATGAAGCGCCTCTTGAATTGCACCATGAGAAGAATGATACGTCTCATCTAAACTCTGCAGATAGAGCGTTTTTGAACCATCGGCTGTCAGACGTATTTCCGGATTTTCCATCTTACTTTTTTCGAGCAATCATGAGTCCATCGCGAATGGGAAGTAAAACTTCCTCTACACGTTCATCCGTATGAATCAAGGTATTTAGTTTTCGCAACAAAACAGTGTCCTTGTCATTTTTCTGAGAATCAGTGACTTTCCCAGACCAAAGGACATTGTCCAAAATGATGTATCCACCTGATTTCACCAAAGGCAATACCATCTCATAGTATTCTATGTAATTCTGTTTATCGGCATCAATAAATACTAGATCCCAGGTTTCATTTAAAGATGGAATCACCTCCAATGCTGGAGAAATCACATAACTTATTTGCTTAGAAAAAGACGATTCGTCGAAATAAGATTGGACGCGAGCTGCGAGTTCTTCGTTGACATCTATCGTCACGAGTTTACCGTCAGGGGAAAGTCCTTCAGCCATACACAGCGCTGAATATCCAGTATAGGTTCCTATTTCCAGGATGCGTTTCGGTTGAATCATTTTCGAAAGCATGCTCAACACACGTCCTTGAAAATGCCCACTTAACATCCGCGGTTGCAATACCTCTAAATGAGTCTCCCGATTGATGCGTTTTAGCAATTCATTTTCATCGGCTGTATGGGAGCAACAGTATTGATCTAATTCTTGTGTGATGAATTCCATGTTTGTTCGTTAAGTTTACAAAAGTAATGGAAATTACTTCTTTCGTTTAATCGTATGCTTCAGCTTCATGACAGCAGAATTAAATTCGATGGATGTTTCCGTTTCATCCGTTTTTAAGTCCGGTCCAAGTAACTCATTTAATACTCCAGATCCTTTTTCCAGTAATTCTGCCGTTATTTGTTCATCTTTGGAATGTACACTTTTCTGAACCAGCCTTGTAAATTCTTTGATACGTGCATACGTTTCAATAATCGCAATTGTTGTTTCTGTCGCGCGTTCACTTTTAAGTATGGTCGCTAGCATGTACAATCCCTTCTCCGTAAAGGCTTTTGCTTGGTATTTCGTATGCTTCCCTCTGGCTGAATTGTTTAAGGTCGAAATTTTCGACCTTAAAGATTTTGATTCTTCTTCATCCAAAAACAAAACATAACCTTCCGGAAATTTCTCTGGATTATTTCGGTATGCTTCGTTCACACGTTTTGTTTCAATCCCATATAAAGAAGCAACGTCGCGGTCCAACAATACTTTTTGATTGCGAACAACAATTAATTTGGACTCAATTTGACTCAGTTCATTCATGAATTTAGGGGGTTTCGGTTAAAACGGACGGCTAAAACGTTTAAATATTTCTCATTAAGAACGTGATAAGCCCAATTTCATTGCCTATAGTTCTTTCAATTTCCTAAATTTGCAAGCAAATAAACTTTACCATGACGGTTTCTGAAATACGCCAGCAATTTTTTGACTTTTTTGAAAGCAAAGGACACCAAATTGTTCCTTCTGCGCCAATGGTCGTTAAAAACGATCCTACCTTAATGTTCACGAATGCGGGGATGAATCAATTCAAAGATTTTTTCCTTGGGCATCAGCAAGCCACACAAAAACGGGTAGCAAATTCTCAAAAATGTTTACGCGTTTCAGGTAAACACAACGACCTTGAAGAAGTGGGTGTAGATACTTACCACCACACGATGTTCGAAATGCTTGGGAACTGGTCGTTTGGAGATTACTTCAAAGAGGAAGCGATTACATGGGCTTGGGAATTGTTAACATCTGTATATAAAATCCCTGTTGATCGTTTATACGTGACAGTATTCGAAGGCGATGAAAAAGACGGAGTACCAAGAGACGATGAAAGTTTCGCTATTTGGAAAAAATTTATTGCAGAAGACCGAATCATTTTAGCATCGAAAAAAGATAATTTCTGGGAGATGGGCGATACGGGTCCGTGCGGACCTTGTTCAGAGATTCATGTGGATTTAAGAAATGAAGTTGATCGTCAAGCAGTAAATGGATTAACCTTAGTAAACAACGACCATCCACAAGTGATTGAAATTTGGAACAACGTGTTCATGCAATTCAACCGTAAAGCGAATGGCAGTTTGGAACCGCTTCCCTCCACGCATGTGGACACGGGAATGGGACTAGAGCGTTTAGCAATGGCCTTGCAAGGAAAACAAAGTAACTACGATACCGATTTATTCCAAACGCTCATACAATTTGTTTCCAAGGAAAGTGGAATTCCTTATGGGAAATCCGAAGAAACGGATATCGCACTACGTGTGATTGCTGATCATATTCGAGCGATCAGTTTTTCCATTTCTGATGGACAATTACCTTCCAACACAGGAGCTGGATATGTGATACGTCGGATTTTGCGTCGAGCGGTTCGTTATGGGTATCAAACACTGGGAATGAAGGAGCCATTCCTGTGTAAATTATCCGGTGTGTTAGTGCAATTGATGGGACATCCATACGAGGAGTTGATCAAACAAAAAGACCTCATTGAAAAAGTCATCCGAGAGGAGGAACTAAGCTTTTTCCGCACCTTGGAGCAAGGAATTAAACGTATGGATGATTTAATGCTTGCTAGCAAGAACCTGAATCAGACCATTATTTCTGGTGAGAACGTATTTGAACTATACGACACCTATGGATTTCCTGTCGATTTAACTTCGCTTATCGCTCGTGAAAACGGCTTTAGCATTGATGAAGATGGATTCCAAGCGCAACTTCAAGTTCAAAAAGACCGTTCAAGAGCAGCATCTGTTATCGAAACAGACGATTGGGTGCAAATTGCAACAGATGTTCCTACCGTATTTGTTGGATATGATCAAAAACAAGCACCTGTTCACCTGACAAAATACCGTAAAGTCAGTCAAAAAGGAAGATCGTTTTTTCAACTCGTTTTAAATCAAACACCCTTTTATCCAGAAGGTGGTGGTCAGATTGGGGACAAAGGAATCCTGAAGGCAGCCGATGAAACTATCCGTATTTTTGACACAAAGAAAGAAAATAACTTAATCATTCATTTAAGCGAACAACTCCCATCAAATTTGAACGGAGCATTCACTGCTATAATTGATTTGGGCACACAAGAGCAAACAGCAAAAAATCATAGTGCTACTCACCTACTACACCATGCTTTACGTATTGTTTTAGGAACACATGTAGAACAAAAAGGATCCTTAGTGAACGCTTCGAACTTGCGTTTTGACTTTTCACACTTTTCGAAAGTCAGTGATGAAGAAATTGAACAAATTGAAGCATTGGTTAATTCGGCAATTGCCGCAAACATTCCATTGGATGAACATCGAACCATGGCCATCGATCAAGCGAAAGCCCTCGGTGCAATGGCATTGTTTGGCGAGAAATATGGCGACCATGTTCGTGTCATTAAATTCGGTGAATCAGTCGAATTGTGCGGTGGGATTCACGTTCCCGACACTGCTAAAATCGGACTCTTTAAAATTGTTTCTGAATCAGCCGTTGCAGCTGGTGTTCGACGAATGGAAGCCATTACAGGAAAGGCAGCTGAAGATTATTACAAAGAAAAAGCGGCTACTTTAGCTCAAATTCAATCAGCACTTAAAAATCCAAAAGACATCGTTAAATCAGTAGAGGATTTACTATCAAAAAACCAACAATTACAGAAAGAAATCGAACAACTCATCCGTAAGAAAGCAAGTCAATTAAAGTCAAACCTAAAATCACAAATTGTCAAAATCGGTGATGTTTCATTTTTAGGCGCAATTGTGGACATCGATGCCAATTCTGTGAAGGACATATTATTCCAATTGAAAAGTGAAAATGAAAATTTTGTGGCAATTATAGGTAATAAAGACGAGGACAAATGTGGACTTAGTTTGATGATAGATGAGCAACTCGTCGCATCAAAAGTTTGGAATGCGGCACAATGGATTCGTGACGTTGCCTCTCATATTCAAGGTGGTGGCGGTGGACAACCATTCTTTGCAACGGCCGGAGGAAAACGAAGTGAAGGATTGCAAACAGCTATTGACGAAATAAAAGCAAAAATTGCCTAACTCAAAAAAAGTATTGATTATTACATACTACTGGCCGCCAAGTGGAGGCAGTGGTGTTCAGCGATGGCTACATTTTAGTCGGTATTTATCTCAATTAGGTTGGGAACCAATTATTTATACACCTGAAAATGCGGAAGCACCAGTTTTCGATGAAAGTTTAAAAGATGCGTTTACGGAATCTGTACACGTCATAAAATACCCCATTTGGGAGCCATTTCACGCATACAAAGTGCTCACAGGGAAAAAAGGAAAGAAATTACAAACAGGATTTTTAAATGAAGGCGGGAAACAAGATAAAAAGTGGATTCAAAAAATAGCACTTTGGTTGCGCGCAAATTTGTTTATACCTGATGCCAAAAAATTCTGGATCAAACCTTCTATTCAACACCTCAGCGATTTCTTGAAAGATCATCCGGTAGATATCATCGTTTCGACTGGACCACCACATACGACACACCTTATTGCACTTGGATTGAAACGTGCTACTGGAATACCTTGGCTAGCTGATTTTAGAGATCCTTGGACAAACATCGATTGGTTCGATAAACTTCCGATGACTTTCCTGGCCAAACGCAAGCATCACCGCTTAGAACAAGAAGTATTAAGAGAAGCAACTGGAATCACATGTGTGAGTCGAACCATGATCGAGGAATTTGAGGAATTAGCGAATCGTCCTGTGAAATTAATTACCAATGGATTTGCGCCAACGGACTTTCAACATTTCGATAAAAAAGTGGATAAACACTTCACGATTCTTCATACCGGATCACTGAATGCCGACCGCAACCCAATCGTATTTTGGGAATTTTTAGCTCAAGAAGTTTCCCGAAATGAATTCTTAAGAAACAAATTAAAAATTCAATTGGTCGGCGCCGTTGATGTGAGCGTAATTCATTCCATTGAATCTTGTGGACTGCGTCCCTATTTGGATCAAAGACCCTTTATTCCACACCAAGAAGTTATTGCATTGATGTCTTCATGCTCTTTATTGTTAATGCCTTTAAACAACGTTAAGAATCAACAAGGAATTATCCCTGGTAAAATGTTTGAGTATTTAGCTAGTAATCAACCTATTTTAGCAATCGGACCTGTCACAGGTGATTCTGCAAAAATTCTGAAGGAACAAGAAGGCACATTGGTCATTGGATTCAAAGAAATTCCATCTTGGCCACAAATTGAACACTTGTGTAAAGGGATGCCAAATCGGTCAACTACCTTAAATCCGTACAGCAGACAAGAACTCGCGAAGGAAATGAGTCTCTATTTAGATGAACTCATCCTAAAATCTTCAAAATGATGTTTGAAATACATTGCGTCCTTCTTTACAACTCACAAAAAAGGTGTTTCTCCTTACGGTAATTTCTCGATTGATTTTCGCTGATTCACGCTATCACCAATAAAGTGCTGACTAAAAAAAACAAACTAGCTTCAATGAAAATTATGCTTGTCAATTCCATCCCATTTTCTTCGCTACAAAAACATGGATAAAATATCGATTTTGAAAATTAGAATGAAAATATTATTAATTTTAAAACGAATAAATCAACCATAAAACGAAATTAAATGAAAAAAACACTTATTTTAGGAGCCTTTGCATCATTAATAGATGCACAATCAGCGTGTGAAAGTCTATCTGTTACGGTTGGAACGCTGAACAAAGTTTGTGGATTAGAATAAGTCGTATTTATCATATCGAAGGGGGGCAATGCCCCCTTTTTTTTTCTTAGACCATGAATTTTTTTGATTCCATTTTTCTCGACCTCGATTTTTCTTGGACAGTTGCTAAATTAATCCCATATGCATTCATGGTTTTACTAGGCTTCACCCTCATCTATTCCTTCCATTCGCGGATAAAACACCTAGTCAAAAAATGGATTTTGATGTCTATTCTTGGCGTTCTACCATTTAGTCTTTACTTCTTTTTTTACCCTATATATCAGGGCGATTTCAGTAATAACCATTTTACACCGAAACAGCTAGAACCGTTCCCTAATAAATTGACATTATCGGTCATTGTATTGCCTGGTTGTCCATACTGCCATGAAACCATTTCTTTGATGAATGAACTCATTTCACGCGAACCAAAACTACATATTCGCTATGTTGTTGTCTCCGAATCACAGAGCACGCTCGCTATGTTTACGCCAACATTAGATAAGCGCATTTCAGTCGTGCGCGCTTCAAACATAAAAAACTGGATTGTTATGGCACAAGGTGGATTTCCGTGCATGATGATTAGTCAACAAGGAAAGATCATCTATGCTTGGGAAAATGATTTTTTCGGGGTGCGGGCAATCGATGATTACCTTGATCGAAATAACTAATTCCTAAGCTTCTTCCTCGATTACTTCTACCTTACGATTCATCCAAAACACACCGATACACGCAAGGATGAGTAAACTAGAACCCGCAAAGGATAAATTGCTTCCCGTTTGAAATGCTTGTGGTTCAAATTTCCATTCAATCAAGTGCTCCCCTTTTTCTATTTTCGCAGCTCGCAACACATAGTTTGCACGAAAAGATTCTATTTTTCTTCCATCCACGTAACAATTCCATCCTTCGGGATAATAGATCTCACTAAATACTGCAATTTGATCCACCTTGCTTATACTTTTATAACGCAATTCGTCCGTTCCATATTTCAATAATCGAATGCTCGCTGTGGTGTCTGTTTTCGTTCCAGAAGCAATTGATTTGAATTCTTGATGCACAATCGCCTGTTCTTTGGTACGGCAATTTGTTAATGAACTCAATTCTTCATTTGCATTCGATACCCATTTCACAGATTGAACAAACCATGCAGGTCCATTCGCGTTTGTATTGAGAATAGCTTTCGCGCCTGGATTCACGACGATGTATTTCGTGTTCAACATATTCAAAGCAGGATTCTTATCAGAAACCGACATTTCATCTATACTTATCGTGTCAAAAATCTGCTGAGCCATTTCCTGGGTCATTTCCATTTGACTCGCATACGTGCGCAATTTGGCATTTTTCAAGGCACTCACTTCTTGATTGATTTGCTGCATTTCATTCATCACATGAAAATCAACCATTTCCTGGTATCGTTTTAACTTTGCTCCATGATAACCACCGATACTCTTATGAAAGAAACTCGTCGCAGTTTCGGCCATCGTATTGGAAAAGCTCAATACACGGTAATCGGTGTTTAAATTCAGGGCTCCGAATTTTGCGTAAACAGCATTCATATCTTGATCCAGCGCATCTTTGTAATACACGTAATCGGCCATTTTCGAGAATATCATCTGCTCATCTTTTGAATACGACTTCTCCCTAGACAAAATACTCATGTCCGCTGTACTCGGCACGTATGGCATGGATGCATCAGATGCAACCACATAACTTGATGTTTGATCACCTGGCAATTCATTATTCAAATAGCGTTTGTTTACTGAAATATTATCCATAAGTACCAACATCACCAATCCTCCAATGACAATACCTTTAGGAAGTATAGATCGTGAAATCAAAACGACTATTCCAGCCCCCAATAAAATGAACAAAATGGAACGTCCAATATCTGATTTATATAAGTCAATGCGCACATCTTCGATGGCGTTTTTAATCCCACTCAAATAAGTTAATTGACTAGGATCCTTCACGTTTTTCGCTTGATCAGCGAACATGGTCACTTCGTTTTTTGTCAAGAAATCACCGGACAAAGATGGAGCTACATACAAAATAAGTGCACCGAAAACCAAGGAAGCACTACCAATTAACCAGGCTTTTTTCTGACCGATCAAACCCTCTTTACGGAATAACTTATCCAAGAAAAGAACAGCAAGAGTAGGAATCATCACCTGTAAAAGGGTCATGATCATTTTTGAATCCCTAAACTTATTGTACAAAGGGAATTTATTGATGAAAAAATCGTTGATTCCACCTGGATCATTGGAAGATAGAAGTATTGCTAACAAACCTATTACCAAGAAAGGCCACTTCAATGAATCTTTGAGAAAAATCAATCCCATCAGGAAGAAAAATAACATCACTACACCAAAGTAGAACGCTCCGCCACTGAAGCTTTGTCCGCCCCAATAACTTGGGAAAGCAGGTTTTGATGGATCCGTATTCAATAAAACATCTGCATATTGGTAATAATCCGGATTGGCGTTAATCAATTCAACTGCTTTTTCGTTATTCCCGAGCAAATCTGTTTTTCCCCCTTTTGCATTCGGCGCAACAAGCGAAAGCCATTCTCCTGCACCGAAATTGTATTCTAAAATGTAATTTTTATTCAATCCTTCCTTTGCCGTCATTTTCGCTGCTTGACCTTTGGGTTTGATTGTTAAATCAGATGTTCCTCTGGTTGTATACTTACTATACTCAAAAGTCGTCATCAAATTACTTGCAGAAGACATCAAGGTAAGAATAGAAACCACTGCCATTGCACCCACAGATTTTCCTAAATAAATCCATTCTTTTTTTAATGCTAAACGAATCACTTCCGAAATAGCTACTGCAATGAGTAAAAAGGACAAATAATACGTCATCTGTAAGTGATTCGCGGTTAAATTCAACCCGAAAAACAGTCCAAAAACGGCTGCACCCAACAACCATTTCCCTCGGAAAGCCAAAATCAATCCACCCAAAGCGGGTGCCATGTATGCGATTGCATTCACTTTAGACATGTGTCCAGCACCGATATACAAGATATTAATTGTTGAAAATCCAAAAGCGATGGCTCCAATCATTCCCAGCCATGGATTTACTCGTAAACAAAGGGTTAAAATGTAAAAACCGAGCATGCTAATGAACAAAATACCTACTGGTCTTGGTAATCCAAGTTTTATCGCTTGATCGATATAGGTCAACCAATTTGAATTGTGCTGAACAGATATTTGATAACTAGGCATCCCTCCAAACATGGAATTCGTCCACAATGGTCTTTCTCCATCAACGAATTCATGATCTACAATTTCTTTGGACATTCCCTGAAATTGGCGAATATCACTTTGTTTTAAGCTAAATCCATCAAACATGGGAGAAAAGAATATGCTTGATAGCATCAGAAATGCCGCAACGGCAACAAGGTGCGGAAGTAGGGTTTTAATTTTAGGATTCATGTTCATTCTATTTTTTTGTGAAAGTAGCTAATTCTATGAAAAGTTAGTTTTTTGTATTGGCATATTTCTGTACATCTTTAGCATCAATCTCTTGTTCGCAAAGAATGACCAAACGTTCAATAATATTTCGTAATTCACGTATATTGCCGGTCCAATCTAATTCCTTCAAGGCATTTAATGCACTTTCTGTTAAAACTTTACATGGAATGCCATGGTCTAAGCAGACGAGTTGAATGAAATGGTTAGCTAAAATGGGAATGTCTGATCTTCGTTCATTCAATGATGGGACGTGTATTAAAATCACTGCTAGTCGATGAAATAAATCTTCGCGAAATCTTCCTTCAGTAATCTCTTTTCTCAAGTCCTTGTTCGTTGCGGCTATAACTCGACAATCCACTTTCACATCTTTTTCTCCCCCTACGCGCTGAATCACATTTTCTTGTAAAGCGCGAAGGACTTTCGCTTGTGCACTCAAAGACATGTCACCTATTTCATCCAAAAATAAGGTTCCGCCTGAAGCCAATTCAAATTTTCCTTTTTTATCTTTAATAGCCGAGGTGAACGCACCTTTTTCATGTCCAAAAAGTTCGCTTTCAATTAATTCCGAAGGAATTGCGGCGCAATTCACTTCAATATATGGCATTTTTGCTCGGGTGGATAATTCATGTAACGAACGAGCTACTAATTCTTTCCCCGTTCCGTTTCCACCTGTAATCAATACACGCGCATCCGAAGGAGCCACTTTCTCAATCATGGCTTTTATTTCCATAATCTCCGGAGTTTCTCCAATAATGGCACTTCCTTTTATTTTCTTTACCGTCGTTTTAAGGATTTTCGTCTCCTGCACGAGCGAATTTCGATCTTTTACATTTCGTAAAATGATGAGAATGCGATTCAGATCCAATGGTTTTTCAATGAAATCAAAGGCTCCGATTTTTATCGCTTGAACCGCTGTTTCGAGAGAGCCGTGTCCACTAATCATGACAACGGGAACCTCATTTCCTTCCTTTTGAATTTGTTCGAGTAATTCCATTCCATCCAATAAAGGCATTTTAATATCGCAAAAAATGACATCCAAAGAATTGGAACGGATCATTTCCAATCCTTCCTTACCATTTTCAGCTTCCAAAACTTGGCAATTTTCGTACTCCAAAATTTCTTTTAGTGCTCTGCGAATTGCTCGTTCATCATCGACAATAAGAACTTTCATAGGTTATTTTTTTACAGTTCGTTCCAACATAGGAACAAATTTAAAGGTGCCAAATTCTTCTTGAGAAAAGGACGTTTCGCTTAATTTGACAAGCTTGAGCATCTTTTGTTCCTTTCCTTCACCTACTGGTATCACCATAATGCCATCCACTTTCAATTGTTTTAATAATTCTTGCGGAATCTCTGGAGCACCGCAGGTGACTAATATTTTATCAAAGGGCGCATTTAAGGTGTTTCCTTTGTACCCATCTCCAAAGAAAAGTTTTGGGGAATAATTCAAGTGATGAATGACGAATTTAGCCGCTAAATGCAAATCACTGTGTCGTTCAATGGAAAATACCTTTGCGCCGAGCTCACATAAAATAGATGTTTGAAATCCAGAACCTGTGCCAATCTCTAGAACCTTTTCACCTTTTTGCAAATCCAATAGTTCCGTTTGAAAGGCAACGGTATAGGGATGAGAAATGGTTTGACCTGATCCAATTTGAAAAGCCATATTGGAATAGGCTTGATCATCGAATGCTAAATCCAAAAAGAAATGCCTTGGAACAGCTTCGAAGGCCTCAAGAATGCGTTGGTCTTTAATTCCCATTTCGGAAAGTTCAAAAATCAACTGCTTGCGTTTCCCTTTGTGTTTAAATGTATCTTTTAAATGCTGCATCCGACGAGTTATAATTGTATTCCAACTGGACAATGATCCGAACCAAAAACATCGTTGAGAATGAAAGATTCTTTGACTTGTGGTAAGAAAGATTGGGATACAAGGAAATAATCGATCCGCCAACCCACATTCTTTTCTCTTGCACCAGCACGGTAACTCCACCAAGAGTATTTAACTTGTTCTGGATTCAAGACACGAAACGTATCTATCAATCCATTTTGAACAAATAGATTCATGCCATCGATTTCTTCTTGCATGTATCCTGCCGCCTTGTTGTAATTCTCTTTGGGACGAGCTAAGTCAATCGGTTGATGTGCCACGTTAAAGTCACCACAGACAATAACTGGTTTTTTCGATTCTAATTTTTTTAAGTATGATAGAAAATCTGCGTCCCAGGTTTGACGATACCCCAATCGGAGCAATTCGCTTCCAGAATTCGGGACATAAACGGAAATCACAAAATAGGAGTCGTATTCCGCGCAGACCACACGTCCCTCGGTGTCGTGTTCCGGAATTCCAATGCCATAGGTCACATTTACAGGTTGTGATTTTGAGAAAATCGCAGTCCCTGAATATCCTTTTCGCTCCGCTGAATTGGCAAATACGTGATATCCGGTTAATCCAACGCACGCATCCTGTACTTGTTCTGGTGTTGCTTTCGTTTCTTGCAAACAAATCACATCTGCATTGACGCGCTGCATATCGGGAATGAACGTTTTTCCAGCAACTGCTCGGATACCGTTTACATTAAAGGAAATAATTTTCATGGGTCGATTTGATTAAAAAATACATCGCAGGACGAAGATTCAAATTTAATCAGAATTTAAGCTGAAAAAACAGAAATTGATAAGGTTCGAACGCTTTTTTTTCAGAATGAAAGCAACGGAATTCTGTTCCAATGTTCATGACATCACTTAGTGCATAATTTACACCAAGACTTTCTGATGCTAATTTCTCCATTGAAAGCTGTAAGCTACTTGGATCACTGAAATATTCGAGGCGTCCATAGATCTTTGTTTTAACCTTCACTGAACAGGACAATTGCGCATTTATTTGTCCCCAATTTCGTGAGAAATTCATTCCTTGAGTTCCGATAAAAGCACAGGACTGAATGATCCATTTTCCAAATGAATACTGCACATTCCACTCACTCAGCATCCGCGTCTGCAGTTCTTTTACAAGCAAAGGCTTTTCCCTACCAACATAAGTTGACCAATTTAGCTTCACATTGCCTTTTTTAAATTCCACTAATGAACCAAAAGAAGGCGAAAGCTGACTGTAATCCATCTTTTGCCAACCATTCGTAGCAAACAAGGACAAACTCCAAGATGAATTGATGGTGCGATTATACTTCAATCCACTGATGTAATAGGGTACGTATTCTGGCGCCAAACTTCTAGAATAGCTAATTTGATCAACGCTTTTTGGTGTTTCTTGCGTGTAAGGCGAACTGAAGACTCCAGCGGCAATGCTTGATTTGTTGAATTTACGTTGAACATATGCTTCGTAAATCCAACGCTTATACCATTTCTCCGCAGCATAATTTTGCTGCATGTAGGTCCCATATGCCGGCGATAAGGCATATTTCCACTTGGAATTCTCCCACGTAAATTCCATGACATTCAAATTGATTTGAAATGTATTCAAATTAGAGGAGGAAACCAGATAGGGTATTTTTCCAATTTCATTCGTTTTTCCCAGTGTGGAATACCCATCAATCAATCCATGTAATTGAAAACGCAAAGTGTCTTTTTCTGCAGAATATCCGTTAAAAAAAAATGCAAATGATCCGATGAAAAATAAAAACTTCATGTTATTGATGAATTAAGTCTCCAGTACCGTAACGGATTTTTTGAATCACCGATGGCAATCCTTGATACATAACGTTTCCTGAACCAGACAATTCAGCTTTTATTTTGACGTTCTGTGCATCCAAGAACGATGTTCCGTTGGAAGCATACATCACCGAAATGGAATCAATCACCTTCAAGTCCCGCGTATCAAAAGTTCCATAACCGTCGATATCCAAACACAAGAATTGACAAATTCCGTCAATGGCGATGCTTGAGAACCCATGTGGATTCAGCACATTGATGGTATTTGCGTGAACCCGAAGATCTAAGTCCCCTGCTCCGTCATTCATCATTATATACAGATAATCCGCTTGAATGGTATCACTAGAAACCAATAATTCAGAACCCCAATAGATCAATTTCGCGAGGGATTTAAAGTGAATGGTAACTTTAACATCTCCCGTTTTGTAACGCAAGTAGGCGCATTTGTTTTGATTCCAAATCTCTAATTTGCCATTTACAATGGACCAATCAATAAAATTTTGCAGGTTTTCCCCAGCTTCAATTTCTAAAAATTCCAACGAATCTTGAACCAATACAATATTTAAACGCTGATGCAACTCTAACGTTTGAAATGACGCTAAGGGAATATTCTTCGTAACCACCTTGCCGGTACCTTTCCAACACGATCGATTTTCAGGTTTTTTACAAGACATGATTTGTAAAAACAGCAAAAACAAGAAACCGATTTTCAGCAACTTCATTTCTTGCGTTTATTAAAGTGATACGTGAGTCCACATTCCAAATAATCTGCTTTCGCATAATGTGTTTTCAATCCAAAAAATGCACTCATGGATTTTGACACATAATAGCGACAACCCAAACGAATGTACAGTGGTCCGTCCGCTCGGTAACGATCCCGAAAATAGACACCAAATCCATACACGAAATTGAAACGATTTAAGGGAAGTAAATATGCTGTAGAAATTCCAATTTGAAGTATGTCCATCTGAGATTTTGCAACCATTGGCTCGTAGTTCATAAGTGCCTGTTTTGAAATAACATCTAAATTCAACTCTAATCCTGCTTTCGGACTAAAATAATTGCGAAGTGAAAGAGACCCAGCATAAACTGGATATTTTTTTCCACCAATGGGCATCGTTTCTTTGAAAGAAAGCATGCCACTTACACTTGCTTGCCAATGCTTGTAAGTAAAGTAGGTTTCCTGTGGCTTTTGCTTGACTCTGTATATTTTTTCCAGTAGAAAATGTTGAAATCCAATGGACACATAGGGTAAATTTATTCCCAAATTAGGGACTTTGAACGCTCCATTACTAAAATGAGTCATGTCCAACGCTAAAGTGATTGCCGATTGTTTAAACGCGAAGGTCTGCTTCAATGCAAAACACATCATGGCATTTAATCGGGAGCCGATTGCCACATTTTTCGGATTGGAAATAGGATCATATGGACGATTGGTGTATCCGAGTCCCGTTCCAAACTTCCAGTCCATGCGGTAGTTCTTGTATTTTACTAAGGGCATTTCAGCGAATCCATAGAGTCCAACATAGCGTCCAAGAATATCATTGTTTCCAACCGAGCCCATGAATAAGGTCCCGCCGATAACAGGTTGACGATAGTACGAATGCCAAGATTGTCCACCGTTTAATTTCTGAACAAAGGATACTTCTGTAGCCACGGCCAAAGTTTGAGCCAGGTGTGCCATTCCAGCATGATGAGCCGCTAAGAATCCAACTTTCTCTCGGACTTCAAATCCCGATTGAGCAAAGCTGAAGTTGCTTAGAAAGATACAAATGTAAAAAAGTAGGCCGCTTTTTTTCATAAACCAAAATTAATGAATTAATGGATGGCAGAATAACTTTAACTTTGCTTTATGGATTCTAGACTTGCAGCGTTTGAACGCTTATTGAACATTATGGATGACTTAAGGGAAAAATGTCCTTGGGATCAAAAACAGACTTTCGAAACATTGCGGAATTTAACGATAGAAGAAACCTACGAGTTAACCGATGCCATAACGAAAAATGACCTGAAGGAAATCGAAGGAGAAATCGGGGATCTTTTTCTTCACCTCGTGTTTTATTGCAAATTAGGAGCTGAACAAGGTCAATTTGATGTGACTTCGGTATTGAACGCCATTTGTGAAAAGTTGATTTACCGTCACCCACACATCTATGGTGATGTGACCGTTTCAGGCGAAGAGGAAGTCAAGGCAAACTGGGAGAAACTCAAACTCAAAGCTGGAAAAAAATCTGTTTTAGAAGGTGTTCCATCCTCATTGCCGGCACTTGTTAAAGCGACGCGCATTCAAGAAAAGGCTAAAGGCATTGGCTTTGAATGGGAACACCGTCAAGATGTTTGGAAAAAGGTGGAAGAAGAAATGTCAGAACTTCAAGTGGAGGTGGAAGCAAACTCGAATCACATCGAAGAAGAATTTGGAGATGTCCTGTTCTCTCTCGTAAACTATGCACGATTCATTGGTGTTTCTCCTGAAAATGCGCTGGCACAAACCAATCAAAAATTCATTCAACGCTTTCAATTGATGGAAAACTTGATTCAAGAGGAAGGAATGGACATTCGAAATATGAACTTAAACCAATTGGATACGTTTTGGGATCAAGCAAAACTTAAATTGAAAAAACCATGAATCAACTAGATTTTCAACTGTTAGAAACAGTCATATTACTTGCAGTATCTCTATTCATTAAGGTATTAGCCACAAAATCTGTTAATCGTTTTTTGATGCAATTCGACTTCGATATCAAACGAAAACGAATTACCGTGCGCATTATAAACTTGTTCCTTTGGATTTTCATAGCCATTGTTTTGGCGGGGATTTGGAACATCAACAAGGAAGGACTTGTCGTATTCATTACTTCCATAATTACGGTAATGGGCGTTGCTTTTTTTGCTCAATGGTCTATACTTTCGAATATTACAGCAAGTTTGATTCTATTTTTTAACCATCCGATGAAAATTGGTGAAACAATTTGCATTTTGGACAAAGAGTACGACATCGAAGGCGAATTAATGGACATCAGCTTTTTCTTCATGTACATTAAGACGAAAGAAGATCATTTGATCACCATTCCGACTTCGGTGGTGCTGTCAAAAACGATTGTGCGAAAGAAATCACAAGCGAATGGATAACTCAAGTTGTCCTCCTAAACCAAGTTCCACAATTTTTTTTAATGTCGAAAAACGCACCTCTTTCATGTCGTTCTCTAGTTTTGAAATATAGGATTTTGTGGTACCCACTTTGGTGGCCAATTGTTCTTGAGTCATCCCTTTCTCTAATCTTGCACTTTGTATCATTGCTCCCAAACGAAATTCTTGATAGCCTTTTTCCAAGACATCGCGTGCTTCTGAACCTTTAGGGCCATAATGCTTGTCTTTGAACTGATCTAAAGTCAGTACTTTACCTGTTTTTTTCATAGTCTTTTTTTAACTGAATGGCACGTATTATTTCTCTTCGTGGTAGTTTTTGTGTTTTCTTTTGAAAGGCATTGATGAGCACAATCAATTGACCATCATCGAAAAAACTAAATATGCGAAAAATATCTCCTCCATATTGAACGCGTATTTCATACAAACCATCAGTTCCGTGAATATGCTTGAGGTATTGGGATGGTATCACTGGTAACTCTTGTAGCAACTCGAGGGTCCAAATGATTTTCTCCTTTACTTTAGGCTTCTGCTGAACAAAAAAATCTTCAAAATACGATTCAAAAAAGAGGATATCTCTTAACTTTTCTCCCACTTTCTCCATACAAAAATACAATTAGTTTCACTTTAGTACAACTTTTTACGTATTTTTTTTTCATGTTCGATTTTTTAAGATCAAACGAATAACGTAGAAATGGGGATTTATTGTGTTCAGCCCTAACTTATGCGGGGAAACAGAGGAAATATTTTTCCACTGGCTGAGCCAATGCAGAAATATTCAAATTATCAGAGGCTTTGGTTAAATCGATAATGTCCCCATTTTTCATTAACAGATGAATGTTCTGCTTGTCTTGGTTATAGGCTTTATTTGTCAAGATATCTGAATAAACAAAATAGCCAACTTCTTCATTCGTCAATTGATACGCATCTTGTACACGTTTGCGTTCAGTTGCAATGCGTTCTTCACTGAATGGCTCCTTCGAAATGACGATTTTAAATAGTTTTCGATTCACCAAACATTTAGATAATTGGGATAAAATGATATCCGGATGACTTTGCCATACTTTAATTGCAGACCAAATGTCATAATCGTCTAATTGTGCAAAGTTTTCAAGTACCTCTTTTCGTTGATGAAAGTCATTTTCCGTAATGTCTTGCGTCATAAAAAAGGATAAGGCAGGACTCGCAAAAATGCTTTCTCCTTGCTTGACCAAGTATTTTGCACGGCGCAAGGCATGTATCAACATAAACTCAGCCGCAACAACCGTTTTATGAAGGTATACTTGCCAGTACATCAAGCGACGAGCTACAATGAATTTTTCAATCGAATAAATTCCTTTTTCCTCAAGAACCAATTGTCCATCGCGTACATTCAACATTTCGATCAATCGTTCAGAACCAATGATTCCTTCACTTACACCAGAATAAAAACTATCGCGGTTCAAGTAATCGAGTCGATCCATGTCGAGTTGACTAGAGACCAACTGATGTAAAAATGGTTTATGGTATTTATTTTGAAAAATGAGTAGGGCCATATCAAGCTGGCCATCAAATTCCTTGGACAAATCTTCTATAAAAAAGGAGGAAATCTCTTCATGACTTACACCGCAAACGATGTCGTATTCAAGCGCATGGCTAAATGGACCATGACCAATATCGTGCAATAAAATCGCCAAACAAACTGCGCGTTCTTCTTCCACCGTTATTTCATGTCCCTTTCTTCGAATGGTTGCTACCGCCTCGCTCATGAGATGCATGGCGCCCAAAACATGATGGAAACGTGTGTGATTTGCTCCAGGGTAAACAAGGTGACTCAAGCCCAATTGCATGATTCGACGAAGTCGCTGCATATGAGGATGTTCCAAAATATCGAAAATTATTTCGTCCGGAATTGTAATAAAACCATAGACCGGGTCGTTAATAATTTTCTTCTTGTTGTTTAGCTGTTGATTCGGTTGCAATTGAGTACCTTTAATTAAATTCATTCAAAACTATTAAAAATAAGGCATATGCAGGGTAAAATTCTTTGGGCGGATGATGAAATTGAATTATTGAAACCGCATATTTTATTTTTAGAAGCAAAAGGTTACTCGGTAGATCCAGTGACCAACGGTCAAGATGCCATCGAAAAAGCCTTGGATAATCACTACGATATTATTTTTCTGGATGAAAACATGCCTGGTTTAACGGGATTAGAAACCTTGTTTCAAATCAAGGAACAGAAACCGCTGGTGCCGATTGTCATGATCACCAAAAGCGAGGAAGAACACATCATGGAAGAAGCCATTGGAAGTAAAATTGCTGATTACCTCATCAAACCGGTCAACCCAAATCAAATTCTATTAAGTATTAAAAAGAATTTAGATGTATCAAAATTGGTCAGTCAAAAAACCAATTCCAACTACCAACAAGAATTTCGACAGCTTGGTATGCAACTGATGGGACGAATGGACGCAGAAGAATGGAAAGAATTCTACGCGAAATTGGTGTATTGGGAGTTAGAATTAGATAAGATTGAGGATTCTGGAATGCGCGAGATTTTCGACATGCAAAAGAAAGAAGCCAATAAACTTTTCTGTGATTTCATAGAGGATAATTACTTGGATTGGGTGAATGGAACAGAAGATGCACCCCAAATGATTCACACATTGATGAAGGATAAAATTGCTCCTTACATCGGTAAAGAGAAAACAGCTGTCCTGGTTATTGACAATTTGAGATTCGACCAATGGAAAATGATTGAACCAATTCTTTCCCGCTACTTTTCCAAAGAAGAAGAAGAAATTGTTTTTTCCATTCTACCGACCGCAACGCATTATGCACGAAATGCTTTTTTTGCGGGACTTCTTCCATCTGAAATTGAAAAACGTTTTCCTACCTTATGGAAAAACGAAGACGATGAGGGTGGGAAAAACATGCACGAAAAAGAATTTCTGGATGCTCAGTTAAAACGCTTGGGTAAAAACGTCAAATGGAGCTATAGCAAAATTACGAACGTCGAAGCCGGTAAGAAACTTGGGGATTCTTTTCACAATTGGAAGGACAATGACGTCAACTTTATTGTCTACAATTTCGTGGATATGTTGTCACATGCTCGGACCGAAATGGAAGTCATCCGTGAATTAGCGGACAATGAATCCGCTTATCGTTCCATCACCGTTTCTTGGTTAGAACATTCTCCCCTACTCGAAATTATTAAAAAAATTGCCGAGTCTGGAATTCGCTTGATTGTCACAACCGATCACGGAACGATAAAAGTGAACAAACCCGTGCGCATTGTTGGAGAGCGAAATACGAATTCTAATTTGCGTTACAAAGCTGGACGAGGTTTAACTTATGATGCGAAAGAAGTGTTTTCCGTGAAAAATCCAAGTGAAGCATTCCTACCGAAATTAAAACTTTCAGCAGAATTTGTTTTTGCTAGAGAACAAGATTTCTTCGTATATCCAAATAATTACAATCATTTCGTGAATTATTACGGAAGCACCTTTCAACATGGTGGAATTTCCTTGGAAGAAGTATTAATTCCTTTCATTTCTTTAAAGGCAAAATAAACGAATATTTTTCCTTCTTTAGAACAATTCAAAATAAGGGATTTCGTACTTTTGTACGAATATGAGCGACTTGGAATTAAAACCATTCAACGTAAGGGAAATTAGAGAAGAATTTCCGGCACTTCGTCAACAAATTTATGGGAAGAATCTCATTTATTTTGACAATGGTGCGACATCACAGAAACCTAAGTTGGTGTTAGATGCCATCAATTTATTCTATTCCAAAGAAAATGCGAATATTCACCGTGGTGTGCATTACATGAGTCAAAAAGCCACCACTGAATACGAAGCGGCACGTCAACGTATTCAACGTTACCTCGGTGCACGAAAATCCGAAGAAATCATATTCACAAAAGGAACAACCGACAGCATCAATTTGGTTGCCTATTCTTTTGGACTAAGCCTAAGCGCTGGAGATGAAGTTCTCATCTCTGCAATGGAACACCATTCGAACATTGTTCCGTGGCAAATGTTGTGTGAGCGCCAAGGATGTACGCTGAAAGTTGCACCGATTAATCAACGCGGAGAATTAATCTTGGAAGAATTTGATAAACTACTTTCCAAAAAGACCAAGTTAGTCGCCATTACACATATTTCGAATACGCTCGGAACAATAAATCCAGTCAAAGAAATCATTGAAAAAGCCCACGCTGTTGGTGCAAAAGTACTCGTGGATGGTGCGCAAAGCATCCAACACATGCACATCAATGTCAAAGAAATGAATTGTGACTTCTATGTTTTTTCAAGTCATAAGGTTTTTGGCCCTACTGGAATTGGCGTGCTTTACGGAAAAGAAGAACTCCTCGACCGAATGCCACCCTATCAAGTTGGTGGAGACATGATTTCACGTGTGACCTTTGAAAGAACAACCTACAATGAACTCCCATTCAAATTTGAAGCGGGAACACCACATATTGCCGGTGGAATTTGTTTAGGAAAAGCATTTGAATTCTTGGAATCCATTGACATGGAGTCAGCTGAGCGACATGAACGTGAATTAGCGAAATACGCCGAAGATATGTTAGCTACCTTTGAAGGATTGCAGATTATCGGAGAAGCGAAAAACAAAACCTCCGTTGTTTCTTTCTCGGTGAAAGGGATTCATCCGTTTGACATCGGCACACTCTTGGACAAACAAGGCATTGCCGTTCGGACCGGACACCATTGTACGCAGCCATTGATGGATTTTTATGGCATACCCGGAACCGTTCGTGCCTCTTTCGCATTTTATAACACAAAGCAAGAAATTGACACTTTTGTGGAGGCCGTTGAACGCAGTTTAAGCATGTTGAAATAAAATGAACTTAACAGAAAAGCAAGAAGAAATCATACAAGAATTCGAGGTTTTCGATGATTGGATGGAAAAATACGAGTACATCATTGATCTGGGAAAGGATTTACCAAAGATTGATGAAGTCAACAAAACAGATGACCGCCTCATTGAAGGTTGTCAATCTCGCGTGTGGCTCGATGCACATTTTGACAATGGAAAAATGCATTTTACGGCAGATTCAGACGCCATCATTACCAAAGGAATCATCGGATTGTTGATTCGTGTGCTAGATGGAGAAAACCCGAGTGATATCGCCACAGCAGATTTGTTTTTCATCTCAAAAATTGGACTGCAGGAACACCTATCTCCTACCCGTGCCAATGGATTACTGGGAATGGTAAAAAGATTAAAATTAGAAGCAATTAAACATATTTCAGTGTCATGAATGATTTAGAAGATCGCATTGTAGAAATGATGAAAACCATCTATGACCCAGAAATTCCAGTGGATATTTTTGAGTTAGGTTTAATTTATGAAGTGAAAGTGGAAGAAGGTAATCATGTTTTTATCGATATGACCTTAACCTCTCCGAATTGTCCGGTGGCTGAAAGCCTTCCAAAAGAAGTGGAAGATAAAGTGGCGTCTGTTGAAGGCGTTGCTTCTGCAAAAGTGAGCATTGTTTTTGATCCACCTTGGGACAAGGACATGATGAGTGAAGAAGCAAAATTAGAACTCGGATTCCTTTAGAGTTTGCGCAAGGCAAATCGACGCAATCGGAATTGTTGATGGTCGTAATATTCGAACTCCAGATTTTTCTTGGAAGAAAGTAAGATGCGAATATCAATAGTGTCTGTCTCGCGAATAACCAACAAATGATCTCCTTTTTCATTGATAGTAAATGGTGCCTGCACCGTCACAAAAGAATCTATCACTTGATTTGTGCCAAAACGAAGGTAATCGAAATCAATTCGTCCACTCATAATTTTTAAATCCGAAGAGATGTGGATTTCTCCAATCGGTAAACTATCGTAAAAAGTGAATCCCTCCCCGTCCAAAACACGTGCTAATTCAACTCCCCAAGTCCCATCTATACGCTTGAGTTGAGCCTTCTGTTTATTACATGAAGAGATTGCAATGAATAGGAGGATATAAAGATAATTTCTCATGCTTGAAATGCGATGCTACACATGGCCATAATACCCATTTTTAATGCGTCTTCATCAATATTGAAACGCGGGTGATGGACAGCAAACGTGATTCCCTTTTCTTTGTTTCCAACACCTAAGCGAAAGAAACTCACAGGGATTTCTTGGCTGTAAAACGCAAAATCCTCCGCAGTCATTCGCAAGGATAATTCATGAATACATTCTTCACCAAATAGATGTGTAAAAAGTTGCTTCAACTCATTGGTTAAGCGTTCATCATTCTTTAAAAACGGATATCCTTTGGAGATTTCAAGAGCAATCTCACCGCCAAATGCTGACGCAACTTCTCTTGCTTCATCCGAAAGAATGGTATATGCCTTAGATCTCCATGTTTCGTCCATCGTGCGAAACGTACCTTTAATTACTGCTTCAGATGGAATGACATTGGTTGAACCTTGCGCTTCGAAACGTCCAAATGTTAAAACATGAGGGACATTTTCTGGACACGCTTCAAGAAATAACGCCTTCACGCGTCGCATCCACTCTGAACCCATTTCTATGGGATTGATGCATCTTTCTGGCAAAGCTCCATGTCCACCAACACCTTTAATCTTCACATGTAATTCATCACTCGAGGCCATGTATAAGCCGGGACGCAGTCCAATATTTCCCACTTCCATTTCCGGAAACACATGCAAGGCATACATTTTCTCAACGCGCGGGTTCAGTAATACGCCTGCTTTCATCATCAAACTCGCTCCACCAGGATTCATTTCTTCTCCAGGCTGAAAGATCAATTTCAAGGGATGTGTCAAATCTTTTCGATTCGCTTGTAAAATCACTGCTGCACCTAACAAAATAGCGGTGTGAACATCATGGCCACAGGCATGCATCCATCCGTCCACCTCTGACTTGTATGGGACATCGTTTTCCTCTTGAATGGGCAAGGCATCTAAATCTGCCCGCAATCCAACACAAGCTTGGTCCTTTGAATGATGTTCTGCCCCAATCCACGCGACAACACCTGTTTCCGCGACGTTTGTTTCATGTTCAATCCCATAGCGAGAAAGAATTTCAGATACAAAAAGCATGGTGTTTTTTTCTTGAAACGAAGGTTCCGGATGACGGTGGATATGTTGACGCCAAGACTGAACTAACGTAAATATATCGTTTACCAATAAAGAAAGGCGATCAGGACTCATTGGATGAAATAGATGAATAACCAGACAAGATTAATCGAAACGAAACATATGCCAAAAAAACACCGAAAATCAATTTCACCAATCCTGGGGAAAGTTTCAGTGATAATTTCGAACCGATAAATCCGCCAATTAAAAACGTAGCTGCAATCACAAGTCCATATTTCCATTCTACATTTCCGGATTTCCAGTAATTGATTAACGCCAAAATTACAACTGGCATTGACAGGACAAAAAGACTTGTTCCTTGCGCGGTATGCTGTGAAAGTCCAAGAAAGAAGACCAAAGCAGGTACGATGATAACTCCACCACCTACTCCAACGAATCCACTGAGAATTCCAGCGAAGATTCCAATGATGGCAAGGATAAGGATGGTTTGTGGTGTCATTTCCATTCAAAGATATTAAAAATAGCTTACGGATTGACCAACAGGTTACATCCACGAATGTCCGCATCATCGAATCGTCCTTCCAAATAGAAACCATCCCCCTCAATCCTTCCTAAATCTTGCGTTTGGATAAAGGCACAACTGTGTTGATTCGCCAAATCGATGACATTGATTCCACCTGATCGTTCATTTGGAAAAAGCGTGAATGGATCGTAGGGATCGCGAATGAGAATTCTCATCCAAGGAACGACTTGAAACTTCCCATCTTTCATCGAATAACCTTGGGAGAGTAATTCTGTCATACCAAATTCAGAACGCACATGATCGACACCAAGTCCTTCGATAAGCACTGCATGTAATTCCGCTTTCGTTAATTCCTTGCGACGACCTTTCATACCGCCGGTTTCGACGATGATGGCATTAGATAAATTCATGTTTAATTCCGCCAAATCGAGCAAGGCGTATGAAACTCCAAAAATGATGACCTTTTTTCCTTGTGATGTCGCTGCTTGATATCGCTCAAGAAGAGAAGTTGGTTCGTTTAATAAGAATCCGGATAGTTCTTGTCCTGATTGTTGAATGAGGGAATCAACCATGTATACCAAAGAGGAATCGCCTTGATCAACATAATTTGGCAACAAAGCTAGAACTACATAATCCTGAATTGGGCCAAAGAAATGAGAAAATCCGAGGGAAAAAGATTCGTCGTACCATTGTTTATCAGCCACATAATGCTGACTCCTTCCCAATGTCCCTGTTCCACTGCTCTGAAAATGTAAGTCCACCCGTTCTTTTTGTTGATCAAAAATTCGGTTTGATTTAAATAATGAGATCGGCATAAAAGGAATTTCTCTCAAAGTTTTTGGCTTATTCCGATGAATTAAGTCCACATAGGATCGATACACAGAAACGTTTTGGTATTGGTGATGAAACAAAGCCAAGGATCTTTCCTCAAAGTTATCCGTATTCGTACTCAGTAAATATTCCCGTGGATTCATGAGACAAAGTTAAGATGAAATGTGTATTCCTCATCGTTAAGACAGGAAATGTGTGTAATTTTGAACAAGCGTTCATGAACGTTGTTAAACTAAAGATGAAGGATCAAAGCATGAAAAAAACAGGAGTCTTATTAATTCAATTAGGAACACCAGACAGTCCAAAAACGAGCGATGTCAGAAGGTATTTAACCGAGTTTTTAAATGATCCCCGCGTCATTGACATTCCATGGATATTACGAAAAATATTGGTGAATGGCATCATTGTTCCATTTAGATCGCCGAAATCAGCTAAAATTTACAAAGAACTTTGGGAATTAGGCAATGGTGTTTCTCCGCTAAAGACGCATACATTGAAGGTTCAGGAAATGTTGCAACATGCATTTCAAAATGAACATGTCACAATCGAAATGGCCATGCGTTATCAGAATCCATCTATGGACAGTGTCTTGGAGCGCATGCATCAAGCCAATTATGACGAGATCATCATTCTTCCATTATTTCCGCAGTACGCAAGTGCATCCACTGGATCTGCCGTGGAAAAAGCGATGAACATTATTCGTAAATGGTGGGTAATTCCAGAAATTAAAATCATTAGTCAATTTTGGGACAATGAAGGATACATCGATTCCATCATTGAAAACACCAAAACTTTCAACATCAACGATTACGACCATGTGCTATTCTCTTACCACGGACTTCCTGAGCGGCAAGTAGATAAAGTATATGAAGGAACGGATTTATGTGGGGATCAACCTTGTGAAACCGAATTAAACGAGCAAAATAAATTTTGCTACAAGGCTACCTCATACGCGACTACTCGGTTAATTGCTGAAAAACTCGGTTTGAAAGAAGATCAATATACAGTATGTTTTCAATCTCGCTTGGATAAAAAATGGCTAACGCCTTTCTCTGACAAAGTGGTAGAAGAATGGGCGAAAAAAGGAGCGAAGAAATTATTGGTTTTTAGTCCCGCATTTGTTGCAGATTGCTTAGAGACCTTGGTTGAAATTGGTGAAGAATACCAAGAAATATTCGAAGAACACGGAGGAGAAAAAGTGCAATTAGTACCGAGTTCTAATAGTCATCCGTTGTTTTTGAATGGATTAGAAAAATTAATTCGACAACAAATGAAATAGGATTTGAAAGACTTCCTTTTTCTGTTACATATTTAAGTAGTAATTTTGCAATCGATTATAAATAAATTTTAAAGATCAATATGGCTTATAAAGTAAAAGACATCAGCTTAGCTGAATGGGGAAGAAAAGAAATCAAATTGGCTGAAGCAGAAATGCCTGGCCTTATGGCGCTTCGCGAAGAATACGGTACGTCTAAACCATTAGCTGGAGCAAGAGTTGCAGGATGTCTTCATATGACAATTCAAACGGCTGTTTTAATTGAAACATTGGCGGAATTAGGAGCCGAAGTTACCTGGTCGTCATGTAATATTTTCTCTACACAAGATCACGCCGCTGCTGCCATTGCTGCTGCTGGCATTCCAGTTTTCGCATGGAAAGGAATGAACGAAGAAGAATTCGACTGGTGTATTGAACAGACGTTATTCGCCTTTGAAGGTGGAAAACCATTAAACATGATCTTAGATGACGGTGGTGATTTGACAAACATGGTTTTCGATCGTTTCCCTGAATTGACAAAAGACATCAAAGGATTGTCCGAAGAAACAACGACCGGCGTTCATCGTTTATACGAGCGTGTGAAAAACGGAACCTTGGTGATGCCGGCAATCAATGTGAATGACTCCGTTACAAAATCAAAATTCGATAACAAATACGGTTGTAAAGAGTCTTTGGTAGATTCTATTCGTCGTGCTACGGATACAATGATGGCTGGAAAAGTTGCTGTTGTATGTGGTTATGGTGACGTTGGAAAAGGATCAGCTGCATCATTAAAAGGTGCTGGAGCTCGTGTAATCGTGACTGAAATTGACCCAATTTGTGCACTTCAAGCAGCCATGGACGGATTCGAAGTAAAACGTTTAGATACGGTAGTTCATTTAGGAGACATCATTGTAACAACAACTGGAAATAAAAACATCGTTGTTGGACGTCATTTCGAAAACATGAAAGACAAAGCAATCGTTTGTAACATCGGACACTTCGACAATGAAATTGATATGGCGTGGTTAAATACGAACCATGGAGCATCAAAAATAGAAATCAAGCCACAAGTTGATTTATACAACATCAATGGGAAGGACATTATCATCCTCGCAGAAGGTCGTTTAGTGAATCTTGGTTGTGCAACTGGTCACCCGTCTTTCGTGATGTCGAACTCATTTACAAACCAAACCTTAGCGCAATTGGAAATCTGGTTGCATGCGGACAAATATGGAAATGATGTATACATGCTTCCTAAGCATTTAGATGAAAAAGTGGCTCGTTTACACTTAGCGAAAATTGGTGTTGAATTGGAAACATTAAGTACCGATCAAGCTGACTACATTGGTGTAGCGGTGGAAGGTCCATTCAAAGCGGAGCATTACCGTTACTAGAATTTATCACACATAAAAAAAGCCCTGGCAGAATTGTCAGGGCTTTTTTTATGTCTAAAATTGGTTTAAAACTTATACGTGTATTGCACCGAGAAAAGCGGGCCACCCACTCCGATTTCCGCACCTAACGCAGAATTGTAACTGAAGAAATAGCGAAATCCATAACACAATCGAGCGGAAACTGGAACCGATACAAGATCAGCAGAGTTATAGCTGTAGTTTAAATCATCATTTTTCCACTGTTTCTCCCAACGATTGTTGGTTCCAACTGCTAATCCAATGTAGCTATCGACGTTTGGACTCGCACTCGGTAATAAAAAGTTAAACCGTGCTTGAACTCTCAAACGTGACTTTAAATCAGTATAATTGGAACTAATATAGGTCCATTCATTATTGACGAAAACGGTGTCAGTAGAAACGTAGGATTGACGATACGAATTATACATCACATCGATTCCAACACTAACATCGTTCGTAATCATGTACGAATAACGAAGTCCACTTGGAGGTATACTCGTCGAACCGGAAACACTCGTTGAGTTTGGTCCAAATCCAAAAAAATCAAATTTCAAGAAATTCGGACCACCACCATAAAGTTCAAGTGAATGATTTCCTAGAAAGGATGCTTGTCCATGAACAATACCAATTGTTCCAACAAATAAAAGGGCTAGTAATTTTTTCATTTCTTATGCCTCCATTAATTTAATCAAATTCAATGCTGAACCTGCTTTAAACCATTCGATTTGAGAGGCGTTATAGGTATGATTCAACATGATCGCCTCACTAGTTCCATTTGCATGATTCAATTTAAAGGTAAGTTGTTTACCCGGCGTAAAAGAGGCTAAATCCGTGAAGTCGAATGTATCGTCCTCCATGATTTTCTCATAATCAGACTCATTTGCAAATGTCAAAGCTAACATTCCTTGTTTTTTCAAGTTTGTTTCGTGAATTCGAGCAAATGATTTTACGATGACCGCACACACACCTAAGTGACGTGGTTCCATCGCCGCATGCTCACGGGAAGATCCTTCTCCGTAGTTATGGTCTCCCACAACAATTGTTGGAACTCCGGCAGCTTTATATGCACGCTGAACAGCTGGAACTTCTCCGTAGGCACCAGTCAATTGGCTTTTCACTGAATTCGCTTCACCATTAAAGGCGTTTTCTGCTCCAATCAACAAGTTATTCGATATATTATCTAAGTGTCCACGGTAACGCAACCATGGTCCAGCCATAGAGATGTGATCCGTTGTACATTTTCCTTTTGCTTTAATCAACAAACGCGCTGATTCAATATTTTTTCCATCCCAAATTGGGAAATTTTCTAATAATTGTAAACGAGAAGAATCTGAAGCTACTTTGATTTCAACTCCACTACCATCTTCCGCTGGAGCTTGGTAACCATTATCGTCCACAGCAAATCCACGTGTTGGTAATTCATCACCATGAGGAGGATTCAATTTCACTTGCTCTCCCTTGTCGTTCGTTAACGTATCTTTTAATGGATTAAATCCTAAATCACCAGCAATTGCCAATGCTGCCACCATTTCAGGTGAAGTAACAAAGGCATGTGTATTTGGATTTCCATCTGCACGTTTCGAGAAGTTACGGTTGAATGAGTGTACAATTGTATTTTTCTCTTGTTTTTCTGCCCCCTCTCTTGACCATTGTCCGATGCAAGGTCCGCACGCATTCGTGAACACTTTCGTTCCCATTTTTTCGAAGTCCGCTAAGATTCCATCGCGATCCGCTGTAAAACGAACTTGCTCAGAACCTGGATTGATTCCAAATTCTGCTTTCGGCATAATTCCTTGCGCAACGGCTTGTTGAACGATGGACGCAGCACGTGCTAAATCCTCGTAGGAAGAGTTGGTACAAGAACCAATTAGTCCCCACTCTACTTTCATTGGCCAATTGTTTGCTGTCGCTTCTGCACGCATTTTGGAAACGGGCGTTCCTCTATCTGGTGTAAATGGACCATTTATATGTGGTTCCAATTCACTTAAGTTAATTTCAATAATTTGATCAAAGTATGCAGATGGATTATCATAAACTTCTTGATCCCCTGTTAAATGCTCAGCGATTTGATCAGCCGCTTTTACTACTTCCTCGCGTCCAGTGGCCCTTAAGTAGCGACGCATAGACTCATCATAACCAAATGTGGAAGTTGTCGCGCCAATTTCTGCACCCATGTTACAAATCGTCCCTTTTCCTGTGCAAGAAAGGGAAATAGCTCCTTCACCAAAATACTCAACGATTGCTCCAGTTCCACCTTTTACGGTAAGAATGTCTGCCACTTTTAAGATGACGTCTTTTGCAGAGGTCCAACCACTTAATTTACCTGTTAACTTCACACCGATCAACTTTGGAAATTTCAATTCCCAAGCCATTCCGGCCATGACATCTACGGCATCAGCACCACCAACACCAATCGCAATCATTCCTAGTCCACCAGCATTTACCGTATGTGAATCAGTTCCAATCATCATTCCACCAGGAAAGGCGTAGTTTTCCAATACCACTTGGTGAATGATTCCAGCTCCTGGTTTCCAGAATCCGATCCCATATTTATTCGAAATCGAAGACAAGAAATTAAATACTTCGTTGTTTTGATTTAATGATTCTTGTAAATCTTTGCTCGCGCCTAGTTTCGCTTGAATTAAGTGATCTGCATGAACCGTTGAAGGAACAGCCACACGTTTTTTACCTGCCTGCATAAATTGCAATAAAGCCATTTGAGCGGTTGCGTCTTGCATGGCAACACGATCCGGAGCAAAATCTACATACGAATTCCCTCTTTCATGTGCTTCTTGCGCATTTCCATCCCAAAGGTGAGCGTACAGAATTTTTTCTGTTAAGGTTAAGGGTCTACCAACGACTTTTCTTGCTGCTGCAATGCGCTCAGGATATTGTGCATATACCTTTTGAATCATGTCAAGATCGAATACTTTCATAGTGCTATTGTAATTTTGTTGTGCGCGCAAATTTAATGAATTTGACGCATTAAAGAAATTGAAAAGGACTGAAATATTTTTTATTCCTATGGATTGATTGTAACTTACTCTCCTTAAACAAGGACTTATGCATTTTTATCCCGCTCTGTGTTTTATTTTTATCCTACTTTCAGCTAGTGAAAAAGGAAGTGCGTCGTATTACAGTAGTTCATTTAATGGACGAAAAACCTCATCTGGCGAAGTGTTTAACAACAATCTTTTCACTGCTGCACACAAGTCACTCCCATTTGGTACCATGGTTAAGGTCACCAACATAAAAAACGATTCAACCATCATTTTAAAAGTAAACGACCGACTTTCAAAAAATTCAAGTCATATCATTGATGTGACTTTAGCTGCTGCAAAAAAACTTAATTTTGTGCGAAACGGAATCGCTACGGTAACGGTGGACGTTCTTAGTACAAAAGATGAAGAAACAACAGAACATGAACAAATTAAAAGTAATTGACCTTTCTACTGTTCTTGCTGGACCTTCTGTTGGAACGTTTTTTGCTGAACTTGGAGCAGAAGTAATTAAAATTGAACACCCTTTATTTCCCGATGTAACGCGTTCATGGAAATTACCAACAGAAGATAATTCAAGTTCCGTTTCCGCGTATTTCTCGAGTGTCAACTATGGAAAATCGTATATTTCCTTAGACTTATCAAAGGCAAAGGATCACACTGAGTTTATCGGTCACATCAAAAATGCAGACATTCTGATCAGTAACTTCAAAAAAGGAGATAACCAAAAACTAAACATACAAACGTCATTCTTACACTCCATTAATCCTCAACTAATTATTGGGAAAATAAGTGGCTTTGGCGAGGAAAGCGATCGCGTGGCCTACGACCTAATCCTCCAAGCTGAAACAGGCTTTATGTCCATGAATGGCACGAAGGATTCTGGTCCCGTAAAAATGCCTGTTGCATTAATCGACGTTTTAGCAGGACATCAATTGAAGGAAGGACTTCTACTCGCTTTACTGGATCGAAATGTTACAGGAAAAGGATCTGAGGTCAGCGTTTCCTTATACGATACGGCGATTTGCAGTCTGGTAAATCAAGCCTCCAATTACTTGATGACTGGACATGTGGCGCAGCGCATCGGGAGTTTACATCCCAACATTGCACCTTACGGCGAGTTATTTCAAACAAAAGACGGTTTAACGATCACTTTTGCCATTGGCTCTGATAAGCACTTTGAAAAATTAGTCAACACCTTAAAAGTTCCGGATCTTGCCCAAGATATCAGATTCATACATAACCAACAACGAATCGAACATCGAGCGATCTTAGCAGAATTTCTTCAATCCAGCATCCGTTCTTTCGAGAGCAAAGAACTTCTTTCCAAACTTCATGCACAACAGGTACCCTGTGCGGAAGTAAAAACGATGGACATGGTGTTTTCACAACAAGAGACAAGTTCTTTGATTTTATCGGAGGAAATCAATCACATTCAAACAAGACGCGTGCGCACCACTGCATTTACCATCAAACATGATTAGATCGCCACGAACCCCAGATGAATGGGATGAATACTACAAGCTACGTTTCCAGGTTTTACGAGCACCTTGGAATCAACCTATCGGGTCAGAGCGCAATGAAGGAGATCAGACAGCTGCACATTTTGCTTTTTTTGAGGAGAACACCATCATAGGTGTTGGACGACTCGACAACATGTCGGCAACAATCGCGCAGATTCGATTCATGGCAGTAGCCGGAAATCAACAAGGAAGAGGAATTGGAAAAAAACTCATGCAACACATGGAAGAAATGGCGTTAGTGAGTGGACGAACAACGCTCATTTTACATGCACGAGAAATCGCCCTCCCCTTTTACAAAAAACTCGGCTATACAATTACAGAAAAATCACACCTGTTATTTGGTGACATTCAACATTATTTAATGAGTAAAAAACATGAGTCTATCCGCTGAGAATAAATTTGTATTAAAGGAGTTTTATGAAATCATTACCCCCAACAAAATAGTCTTGTTTGATCGAATCGCAGCCGAACGAACCAGGTATTTAACCATCGCTTTAGAAAACATCTACCAAGAACACAATGCTTCAGCCGTTCTGCGCACCTGCGATTGTTTTGGCATTCAAGATTTGCAAGTGATTGAAAAAGATAATCAATATCAAATTCAACGAGACATTGCCATGGGTTCTGGACGCTGGGTAGATATTCATAATTTTAATGATGAATTAAGACCAACAGAAACCTGTATTTCAACTCTAAAAGAACAAGGTTATCAGATTGTCGCGACAAGTCCTCATGCAGATGCCTACGACGTGCACGACATTCCCATCGATAAACCATTGGCGTTTTTCTTTGGAACCGAAAAAGATGGACTCAGTGAAGATATGATGAACGCAGCTGATTTACACGTTCGCATTCCCATGTATGGCTTTACCGAAAGCTTTAATATTTCGGTTTCAGTGGCCATTTTATTACAAACGATCCGACAACGTTTAGAAATGAGTGAGCACCAATGGAAGTTATCTGAAGATGAACAAATTGCACTTAAAATTCAATGGTGTGAGAAAATAGTGAGCGGTGGAGAAGCAGTTGGTAAAGAATTCCGTTTGAGGTATCAAAAAGATTGATACATTTGTATCGGTATTTTGTACAAGAATAATTATTTATGGGAAAAGGAGATAAAAAAACAGCTAGAGGTAAACGTGCCATGGGCTCTTATGGAGTGACCAGAAAACGTAAAGAGGACAAAGTAGTCATTGTTCCGAAAGAAAAAAAGGTGAAAAAGGCTGCAACTGAAACTGCTAAACCAGCAGCGAAAAAACCGGCAGCAAAGAAACCGGCAGCGAAGAAAACCGCAACTGAAAAATCTGAATAAAAAAAAAGCTGTCGTATGACAGCTTTTTTTTTAACAAAATTCTACAATCAATTACCTTGAATATAGTTTGTAAAAAGTAATTATCCATTTTTGAATCAAATTAATCAACAATGAAACATAATTTTGGCGCAGGTCCATGTATTTTACCTCAAGAAGTTTTCCAACAAGCCGCGAGCGCTGTATTGGATTTTAATGGTCTTTCCATTTTAGAAGTATCACACCGACACAAAGACTTCGTTGCAGTGATGGACGAAGCCATTGACTTAGTGAAAAAAGCCTTAAATGTTCCTGCTGGATATTCTGTAGCTTTCCTACAAGGTGGAGCAACCTTAGGATTTACAATCGTCGCCTTAAATATGATGCGGGACAAAAAGAAAGCCGGTTACATGAATACCGGAACGTGGGCAACAGGCGCCATCAAAGAAGCGAAAAAAGTGGGGGTTGATGTGAATGTTTTTGCTTCCTCGGAGGACAAAAACTTTACCTACATTCCGAAAGACTATACCATTCCAACTGACGTGGATTACATTCATTTCACATCGAACAATACGATCTACGGAACGCAATTCAAAGAATTCCCAAAAACAGATTTGCCATTGGTCTGCGATATGTCCTCGGATATTTTCTCGAAAGAAATCAATGTGGCTGATTTTGACATCATCTATGCTGGAGCTCAGAAAAACTTGGGTCCTGCTGGAGCTACCTTGTATATTGTGAAAGATGAAATTTTAGGAAAATCTACTTCGCCGTTTATGCCAACATATTTGGACTTAAAACAACAAGTGGAAAAAGAATCGATGCTGAATACACCACCCGTATTCCCAGTCTATGTAGCCATGCTCAACCTGCGCAATTTAATCGCAAATGGTGGCGTAAAAGCGATGGAACAACGAAATAATGAAAAAGCAGCTTTACTCTACAAAGAAATTGATGAGAATTCAGCATTCAGAGGTGCCGTGGAAGTGGCAGATCGATCCAATATGAACGTCACCTTTCTTTTAAACGATGAAAATCGTAGCGAGGAATTTGATCAAATGTGGAAAGCAGCGGGCATCGTTGGATTACCTGGACATCGCTCTGTTGGTGGGTATCGTGCTTCCATTTACAATGCTTTACCAATTCAAAGTGTGCAGGTATTAGTGGACGTCATGCGCGCATTTAATCAACGATAATCATCAACTCAGAAAAACCATTGAAATGAAAATACTTGCAAACGACGGAATATCAGATTTAGGAAAACAGCTTTTGGAAGCTGCTGGACATACTGTTATAACGGAAAAGGTTTCTCAAGAATTGCTCGCTCATGAAGTCAATACACAAGGAATTGAAGCCATTTTAGTAAGAAGCGCAACAACTGTTCGTCAAGAAGTGATCGATGCATGTCCGCATGTGAAAATCATTGGAAGAGGTGGCGTTGGAATGGATAATATTGACGTAGATTATGCACGCAGTAAAGGAATTCATGTAATCAATACCCCGGCTTCTTCTTCCCAATCGGTTGCTGAATTAGTGATGGGTCAATTATTCTCCCTTTCTCGTTTCTTGAATGATTCATTTAAAAATATGGAGTCTGGAGATTTCTCGACATTGAAAAAGAATTACGCAAAAGGTGTTGAACTTCGAGGCAAAACATTAGGGATTATTGGATTTGGTCGAATTGGCCAAAGTTTAGCATCCTACGCGTTGGGAGTAGGAATGAACGTGATTGCCATCGATAATAGAACTAAAAACGTTTCCATTGAAGTAAAAATTGGACATCAAACCGTTTTTATCCCCATATCTACAGAAACAGATTTACACGCCCAATTAGGCAAATTGGATTACATTTCCATTCACGTTCCGAAACAAGCAGATGGAAGTGCCGTTTTAGGCAATAACGAATTTGGGAAAATGAAAAAAGGAGTGTTCATCGCCAATGCTGCTCGTGGTGGCGTTGTAAATGAGACGGAACTTTTAGAAGCTTTAAACCAAGGAATCATCGCAGGAATCGCTTTGGACGTATTTGACAACGAACCGAATCCACGAAAAGAACTTTTGAATCATCCTAAAATTGCGTGCACGCCGCACATTGGAGCAGCTACACTTGAAGCGCAAGACCGCATAGGAGAAGAACTTGCACAACTAATCATTGAATTGGCTTAAATCCAATCTTTACACATAAAAAAAGAGACACATTTTGATGCGTCCCTTTTTCATATTATTTCGACTTATTACTCTCTAATGATTTCGATTGAATCAATGCTATCGCCTTCGCGGATATCATCAATCACATCTAATCCTTCTGTTACCTTTCCAAAGCATGTATGTGCGCGATCTAAATGCGACGTATTTCTTCTTGAATGACATACAAAAAACTGTGAGCCACCTGTATTTTTTCCTGCGTGAGCCATTGAAAGCACGCCACGATCATGGAACTGATTGTTACCAGTTAACTCACAATCGATTTGGTAACCTGGTCCACCAGTACCTGCCATTCCTCGTTCTCCTTCACGTGTGTTTGGACAACCTCCTTGAATCACAAAATCAGGAAGGACACGGTGCCACTTTAATCCGTTGTAATAGCCCGACTCCGCTAACTTTACGAAGTTCTCTACTGTTTTCGGCGCGTCGTTTTCGTAAAATGTCACATGCATTTCACCTTTGTTCGTTTTAATGATTCCTTTCATGTCCTTTTATTTGATGGCACGAAATTACGGGTTGAAATTGGAATGCTAAAATGGAGTTTTGAACAATGCACTATGGGAATACTTGTTGAAAACTTAGTTGATAACGTATGAACAGGCACTTTCATGTGGCTTTAAGGTAATGTTAAATTTGTAAAGAACGAAACCAACAAACGAATTTCTATGTTCAGTACACTTACAAAAAGAAAACTTACAGACAACCAAGTTGCCAACGTTTTCATCAACGCCATTTTTGATAGTGTTGACAACGGCTTTACTGAGGTATCTTCGATGATAAATGAGGACTCTGCATTCGTTCAATCACCAGCTATCCCTGCAGCGAATAACGGTGAATTTGGCATGATTGTTCTTGTTGGAAACTTATCCTTTTTAGAAAGTACTTTTGAAGCAGATCAAGCAGAAAGAGTTGAAAATATTATTTTCGACAAAGTATCGAAAATGTATGAAATGGATATCACTTCCTTTCGAAGTTTAGTGAGAGAATACCAATCCTTCATCATGCGCGTAAATCATCCTTCTAAAAACTGGATTTACGGAATGTCGAAGGCGGTTTTTCATAAATATAACTTGAATGAATTTCAAGATGAGTATTTCCGCCGCATGCAAGCACCAAATCCTTTGTTCTTAAAAAGAATGGATGAAGTCATGTCAAACTTCATATGGAATTGGGATGCTTTCTTTAAGAAATACCGAATCTAAGTAATCACGATACATGAAAAAGGAGCGAAATTCGCTCCTTTTTTTTATGTTCATAAAATCACACTTCCTCCACTTCCGTAATGGGTTTTCGAAAAACCATTTTACCATCGAACACATCCATGACGATATTTTTTGTTCGATCAATGGTTCCACTTAGCAATGCTTTTGAAAGCTCGTTTAATACTTGTTTCTGAATGACGCGTTTGATTGGACGAGCACCAAAGAATGGATCATATCCAATTTCAGCGATGTGGTCAAACGCATCTTTCGTAATGTATAAGGTAAGATCCATTTCCTTCAACTTGTGTTTCAATACCTCTAACTGAATTTCGACAATTTGACGCACATTTTCCATCGTCAAAGGTGTAAACATGATGATTTCATCGATGCGATTTAAAAATTCTGGTCTAATGGTTTGACGCAACAACTCCAAAACTTCCACCTTCGCTTTCTCTGCTGTTTCTTCAAAGTCTTTTTCCTTTGCTTTTTCAAAGCGATCGTGGATAATGCTAGAACCAAGATTCGATGTCATAATGACAATCGTATTTTTGAAGTTCACCAATCGTCCCTTGTTATCAGTCAAACGTCCATCATCCAATACCTGCAACAACACATTGAATACATCCGGATGTGCTTTTTCAATCTCATCCAACAAGATGATAGAGTAAGGTTTACGTCGAACCGCTTCTGTTAATTGTCCGCCTTCTTCGTAACCAATGTATCCCGGAGGCGCGCCAACTAAACGACTCACCGTATGTTTTTCTTGATATTCGCTCATATCAATGCGAGTCATGGAATTTTCATCGTTAAACAAATAAGATGCTAGCGCTTTGGCTAATTCGGTTTTACCGACTCCTGTTGTTCCTAAAAAGATAAATGAACCAATCGGTCTTTTTGCATCTTGCAGTCCCGCTCGACTTCTACGTACCGCATCAGACAAGGCCGTAATTGCTTCTTCTTGTCCTACCACCCGCTTGTGCAACTCCTCTTCTAAATTTAATAATTTCGAGACTTCACTTTCCATCATTATATTCACGGGAATACCTGTCCATTTGGATACAACCTCGGCGATTTCATCCACATCCACTTCTTCTTTGATCATTTTAGCATTCGCTTGCAAAGTGATCAACTGTTGTTTCAAGGTTTCTAAGTGTTCCTCCGACTGTTTGATTTTACCATAACGAATCTCTGCTACTTTTCCGTAATCCCCATTTCGTTCAGCTAAATCTGCTTCATATTTCAAGCTTTCAATTTCTTCTTTTGTGCGTTGAACAGCATCCACCACATCTCGTTCGGCTTGCCATTTGGAATGCAATGAATTTCGTTGCTCATTGAAATTCGCTAATTCACGTTCCACATTTTCTAATTTCTTCTTGTCATTCTCGCGTTTCAAGGCCGCACGTTCAATTTCCAATTGCATGATTTTTCGTTCAATCTCATCCAATTCTTCTGGTTTGGAATTAATCTCCATCCGTAATTTCGAAGCCGCTTCATCAATTAAATCAATCGCTTTATCGGGAAGATGACGGTCCGTGATATACCGCTGAGACAATTCCACTGCCGCAATAATCGCAGCGTCTTTAATGATTACTTTATGGTGGTTTTCGTATTTTTCTTTGATTCCACGAAGAATGGAAATGGCATCTTCAGTTGTTGGCTCATCGACCATCACCGTTTGAAAACGACGCACCAGCGCCTTATCTTTTTCAAAGTACTTTTGATATTCATTCAATGTCGTGGCTCCAACTGCCCTCAATTCTCCACGCGCTAATGCAGGTTTTAAAATATTTGCAGCATCCATGGCTCCTTCACCTCCTCCAGCACCCACTAAGGTGTGAATCTCATCGATGAACAAGATGATTTCTCCTTCTGCTGCGATAACCTCTTTCACAACGGCCTTCAAGCGTTCCTCAAACTCACCTTTGTACTTTGCGCCGGCAATCAATGCGCCCATATCCAAGGAAAAAACGATTTTGGATTTTAAATTCTCTGGCACATCACCATTGATTATGCGGTGCGCTAGTCCTTCGGCAATTGCTGTTTTACCTACACCTGGTTCCCCAATCAAAATGGGATTATTTTTCGTTCTGCGCGTCAAAATTTGCAAAACACGGCGAATCTCGTCGTCGCGACCAATGACTGGATCCAATTTACCAGACTCCGCAAGTTCATTTAAATTCTTCGCATATTTTTCAAGTGATTGATAGGTGTTTTCTTGGTGTGGTGAATTTACTTTTTCCCCTTTTCTAACATCCATAATGGCATCTTTTAAAGTTGATTTCGTTATTTTATTGTCTTTTAATAATTTTCCGATGCTATCCGTCGCATCTAAGAGTGCATAGAATAACAATTCGATGGAAACAAATTCATCTCCAAAATTCCTTAACTCGCTCAAGGCATATTGAAAAATTCGATTTGTTCCTTGACTAATATAGACCTGTCCTCCGCTGACCTTCGGATAGCCGTCGACTATTCGTTCTAGTGCTGCCGACAACATGACCTGATTGACGCTTAACTTCTTTAAAATGTATGGGATAACTTCTTGATCCACAGACAAAATTCCTTGTAGTAAGTGTCCAGTTTCAATCGATTGATGTCCTTTAGCTTCCGCAATGTTTTGTGCTTGCTGAATCGCTTCTTGTGTTTTGATGGTGAATTTTTGAAAGTCCATTGGTTATTTTTTAGTACACTCAAACAGCGTCAAAAGACAATCCAAGTCGTTAAGCCCCGACATTTTTACCGAATTCACCAAGAAATCATGTCGTTTTTACCGATTGAGTGCTTTTTTACGGAAATCCATTCTGACAATGTAACCATTTTAAGAAAGTGCTCGTTAAGGGTTAGCAATGAACACAAAATCGAAAATCGGGGTATTTATTTTAGCGACTAGCTCCATGCTTGGATATAGCGTTAACTTATTTGCCAATCCAATCTTACCAAAGAAACCGATTTCACGTATTTGTGTAGTTGAAGGACAGACATTATACCAAATAGCAAAGTCGAGCCAGCTCACTCTTCGACAATTATACAAATTCAACGATTTTAGTCCTTTATCCGATGTATTGGAGCCAGGAACAAGCGTTTTTTTAGAACAGAAAAAAAGGAAATCAACTCAAAAAGAGTTTGTTATAGTGGATAACTCCGCCACACTTCGTCAGATTGCCAACCAAGAAGGTATTCGACTGAAATCACTGACGAGAATGAATCAAGGTTCTTCTCCGGACGAACAACTACCGAAAGGAGAAAAGGTATTCCTTCGCTAACTTGCATGGCAAGTGAAGGAATTTGTTTGTTGTTTGTTATAAAGTCCCGCTCGTCGGGACTTTTTAGTTTTTCACCATTTACTTCTTGAACAAATCGAATGGAAGGCTGTTTTAAACTGATTACATCAAACTGTTTTGTTTTATATTTTCTATTTTTACTGCAACCTTTCATTTTATGAAGATCGTTTTATTCACCTTATTTGCGTTCAATTTCACCGTCTCTTTTTCCCAATTAGGAAATACGATGTTCGGGCTTGCGCGTAGCACGAATCCTGCAGCAGTTTACATTGCAACAATGGATCCGGTAACAGGTGTGGCAACGAATATTAGTCTAAGTTCTGTATCATCCTCGATCAATTTAACAGGGGCAGCATTGAATCCATATAACAATCACTATTGTTTTTTTGGCGACAACGGACTAAAATCGATTGATTTATCGACAGGACAACTCACGAACACCGCGACGATTAACAACCCGAATGGAACTGGATACTTTGATTTATTTCGCTTCAATACCTCCGATTCATTAATGTATGGATTATCGAGAAGAAACATCACCAATCCACAAACGGGACAAGTTACCGGATCGATGTATTTAGCAAGAATCGATGAACTAACTGGAACAGTAACCGAAATTTCACCGAGTTCCATTGGACAAGGATTTGCTTTATCCGGAAGTGCGATTGACCCACATCAAATGGTTTTTTACTATGCTAGTGGATCGCAACTTATTGGAATAGACATGTACAACGGAAGTATTTATTCAAATCCAACATTGACTTTTCCGAACGGCGGACAGAACTTTGATAATTTCACGTATAGCTGTGCGGATACCTCGTTATATGGTTTAGTACGAACGAACTATTATTCGTCCGTATTTAATCCTATCACTGGAGTGACAACGCAGGTTTTTGATTCAGCTGCAGTTCATCTTGGAAAAGTGAATGCGTTGACGGGAGAAGTAACGAAAATCAGCACCCAATCTATTGGCGTGAATTCCTTTTCAGTAAATGGAAGTTCAACGATTGATCCAGTAAATCTGATTTACTATTTCATCAGTGGTTCGTCAGGTGGTGGACTGTCAATTTATGGTGTTTCGTTAACATCTGGATTAGTAGTGAGTCAAGGAACGATGAGCAATGCTGGCGCGCAGTATTTCGACATGATGCGTATTCAGAGTGATTGTTATGAATCGCGCCCAACTCGACTTGCACCATCTTCAAACATACAAGAAACATTAGCAAGCACAAATAAAGTGAACGTTTTTCCGAATCCATTCACTGATCAAATCACGATTTCAAGTGAGGCGGAATTTCAAAAAATCGAACTCATTCAAGCGAATGGACAAGTTTTAAACAGTGCTATTGTTTCTGGTAAAGAATTCACTTTCGAAACAAGTCAATTAATAAACGGCATCTATTTTCTTCAAGTAACGAATCTGGAAGGCATAGAAATCATCAAAATCATCAAATAGAAAACCTGATAACCATCGGTATGAAAAAACTAAAATACCTCAGCGTACTTTCCCTTCCTGTTTGTGTTTGGATCAGTTTTCATGGAACAGGTATACTTACGTTTATTCCCGCTATTATTTATTTTGGCGCCATTCCATTTTTAGAATTGATTATTCGTTCATCTACTGAGAATTTATCAGAACAAGAAAAAGAATTGGCGAGTAAGGATCCCTTTTATACGATTCTACTATGTTTGATGCTCCCTATTCAACTTGGATTTCTATGGTTTTTCTTGACGCACATTACCGAGACGACAAACACGTCGGACTTGTTTGGACAAATTCTTTCCATGGGTATCATGTGTGGGGTGATTGGCATCAACATTGGTCATGAACTTGGTCATCGTTCCAATCGACTCGAACAACTCATTGGAGAATTGCTTTTATTGACCTCTTTGGAAAATCACTTTGTTCCATACCACAACCGTGGACATCACACCAATGTTGGAACGAAGAAAGATCCTGCAACCGCTCGAAGAAACGAATGGGTGTATCTATTTTGGTTTCGATCTCAAATCGGAAGTTACATACAAGCATGGCAAATTGAAAATACACGAATGAGCATCATCGGAAAATCACCATTCAGTTTTCAGCACAAAATGATTCAGTACACCTTGCTTCACTTCCTTTTTCTTGCTGCTATTTACAGCGTATTCGGTGGAATGGTATTGGTTTACTTCCTTTATGCAGCAACAATTGGGATTTTATTATTGGAAACGGTGAACTACATCGAGCATTATGGTTTGTACCGCCAACAACGCGAAAATGGAACCTTTGAAACCGTGAAAAGAAAACACTCTTGGAATTCCAATCACCTGATTGGACGAATTGTTTTGTTTGAATTAAGCCGTCATTCTGATCATCATTTCAAAGCCGATCGTCCTTATCAATTATTGGAGACTTCTGATGATTCGCCAGTCATGCCAACAGGCTATCCAGGAATGATGTTGCTGTCGTTTTTCCCTCCCCTATTCTTTTGGGTCATGAACAAACGCGTGGACGCAGCCTTAAAATAACTTCTGACGCTTTAATAGGTATTGAAGGAGTACTTGATTGTATCCTTCGTGGATATCAGCCTGCATAAAGTCGATGCGGTGATTCACGCAACGCATTTTTATCTCGTTGAAATACGCTTCAATTCCTTTGACATACTGTTCGCGTACCTCCGCCGGTTGCAAATGCATTTTCTCCCCAGACTCCATATCGATTAATTGATACGGACGGTTTTCCAATTCAAAGTTCAACTCCATTTTAGCATCCAGGACATGAAATAAAATCACCTCATGCTTATTGTGTTTTAAATGCTGCATGGCTCTAAAAAATTCATCGATGCGATTTGGATCATCCAATAAATCGGTGAAAATTACCACCAAACTTCGTTGATGTGTCAACTCAGAAATGTCGTGAAGTGCTTGAACCGCATCTGTTCCGGTTCGACCATTCTCCTCGTAATCCTTCATGCGCTTCTCCAATTCACTATATAGATATCGGTGGTGAAGCAAAGATGATTTTGCGGCTGTATGTAGATCTAACTTATCCGAAAATACTGATAATCCGACTGCATCGCGCTGACGTTTTAACAATTCTATTAAACTCGCTGCAGCATAGACAGAAAACTCAAATTTGGTTAAGCTGCCTTTGGGAAAGAACATGGAACTTGAACCATCGATAACGATTTGACAACGTAAATTTGTTTCCTCTTCGTACTTCTTGGTGAACATCTTCTCTGTTCGTCCAAAAAGACGCCAATCGATGTTTCGCGTGGACTCGCCAGGATTGTACAAGCGATGTTCAGCAAACTCTACGGAAAAGCCATGAAAAGGACTCTTATGTAATCCGGTAATAAATCCTTCAACGACTTGCTTTGCCAACACTTCTAAGTTGCCAAATTGCGCTAAGCGTAGTCTATCGATGCTTGGATTCATTCCCGTAAGTGTTTGAACAAAAATAAACAATAATCAACGTTTCTGCGCAACCAAATTAGAATCGACACGTCATTGGACTATAAATCAATTCGATATGAAAAAATTATACATCAAAAGTATTGCCTTAACCGTGTTGTTTTTGGCAAATGTGGTTTCCTTTCGCGCGCAGGTAATTGGATTCGCTATAAATGGACTAACGACTCCAACTACGATGCCCACAACCATTTGTGGTTTAACCGCAAACATCAGTTTTTCTGCCTTGACTCCAAGTACGAGTTCAGCGGGAACAGCGACGCTTCCATATGTGATTCAAGGAAATAATTTCTCTGGATTTCAATTTGTATCCCAAGTCAATTGGGGTGATGGTGTCATAACTACGTCCAATGGTGGAACATCTACAAGCGGTACAAATATACCCATGTCACCAGCAATTACGCATACGTATGCCACACCAGGTTCGTACTACATACATACATCGGTGTACAATCCATCCAATCAAATGTATGCGTCGGACTCTGTTATTTTAACAGTAGGATCTTGTACCGCTTACTTTTATTGCATGATTCAAGTAGATTGTAACAATGACGGAACAATTGATTCTCAAATCAACGCACCGGTTCCAGTGATATTAACGAATGGTATCAATTCTTACACGGACACTACCCAAAATAATATGTTCATGATGAACAATATATGGGCGGGAACCTATACCTTATCGATTGATTCAAATTGGTTAGCGGCGAATAATTATGTGATTGGGAATATTATTCCAAGTCCCACAGTTACCGTTGGTGGTGGAACAACTACAACAACTCTCATTACCTTAAATTGTGCATCACAAACCACTATGTTGTGTGCGACTGGGCAAGTATATTGTGATGCAAATGACAATGGAATGATGGATAATGGTGAAACACCTATTGCGAATGCGCCAATCTCCGTAAATGGAACGGTTGCTTATTCCAATGCAAATGGCTTTTACACCATTACTTATCCAGGAATAGTGAACGATACATTTGCACTTACCATGAATTCAAATTGGTTAATACAACATGGATATGTCATCCTAAATAACAGTGGAAATAATGTGACCAACATTATAGGAACGCCATGCAACAGTGGAATTCCCATCAACACCATCAACTTCCCACTTAGTTGTGGAGGAATAGTAACTCCAACGATGTGTTATTCTGGATTCGTTTTCTGTGATGCAAACGGAAATGGCGTGATGAACGCAAATGAGGCGCCACTCGCAGGTGTTCCAGTGATGTTATATAACACGATCTCTACCGCAAGTTCAATCACCGTTTATACCGACTCAACTGGATACTTCACCTATTGTGGTCAATATAGTACAAGCACCTATTTAATTGCAACAATCAGTCAATCGTGGTTAACCTATAATGGATACAATCCAAACATTGGTGTCATTACATTGATTGGAAGTCCAGCTGGGACGACTAGCACCGGTTACTTCGCGATAAATTGTGGTGGAACAACGACAACATGCGCAGACTTGTGGACGACAGTGACACCTTGGATTGGTTATTACCAAAACAGCACTGCATATGTGAAGATTAACTGGGGGAATTATGGTCCAGGAGCAGCAGGAAACTATACCTTAACGATGAGCATCCCAGCAGGAGTTACGGTAAATGCATCTTCCATTGCTAATGGAGGTACCGTTAGTGGAAATACCATTACGTGGAATTTATCTTCGGCTTCAAGCTTCTTCAGCAATTACGATGTGATTACGTTTAACGTACCTGGTGGACTTACCTCAGGAACTGCTCATTATTTCACTTCTACGATTGCACCGACAAGTGGAACAGATTGTTCTACCGTTAACAACGCTGGAAGCTTACTTCAATTAGTTGGAAATAGCTATGATCCAAATGACAAAGTAGTTGCTCGTCCGGCCTCAACCATTCAAACAGTGGGAGACCAAGTGAGTTCCTTAGATTATGCAACTCAAGAAACCTTAACATACACCATTCGTTTCCAGAACACAGGAACCGCACCGGCTCAGAACATCTACATCATCGATACTTTAGATGCAGATTTAGATTGGTCAACTTTCACACGAGTAGAAGCTACACATCACATGGAAATTGTCAATCTTGGCAACGGAGTGATACGTTTTGAATTCCCAAGTATTTGGCTCGCAGACAGTACAACGAATGAACCAGAAAGTCACGGGCATTTGGTTTATAGCATTAGAGAGAATGCCTCAGCTACAGTTGGTACAGAAATTGAGAATACTGCTTACATATTTTTTGACTGGAACGATCCAATCGTTACCAATACAACGTATAATATAAACGTTATTGGCAGCGAGGGTTTAACAGACAATAATGCAACGAATGTGCAGGTATTCCCAAATCCATCAAGTGAGTCTATCACCATTTCTTGCGAGGGTAACTTTAACTATCAACTCGTTGATTTGGCGGGAAGAATCATTTCTAGCGGAACCGGAACCGATTCAGAAAACATTTCTATTTCCAATGCAGCAGTTGGGATTTACCAATTGAACGTTCAAACGAAGCAAGGTAATTCAAGCTTGAAAGTGATGAAACAATAACTCATTTTTAACAAGATCTTAAAAAAACGCTCATTTACTTGGGCGTTTTTTTTTGTACCTTGCATCCGTGAACGAAATCAAAAAAACAGCGACAAAAACAGCCATTCTGAGCATCATTACGAACTCAGTCATGGCCGGAGTAAAAGGTACTGCTGGAGTATTTGGACATTCGGATGCATTGATTGCCGATGCCATTGAATCGACAGCCGATATTTTTTCTAGTTTCTTGGTGTTGTTCGGATTGAATTACTCCACAAAACCAGCCGATGAAGACCATCCATACGGACATGGAAAAGCGGAAGCACTTGTAACCTTCGCCGTGGTTGGATTCTTGCTTATTTCAGCGACCATCATTGCGGTAGAAAGCATTCGAAACTTAAGCGAAGTACAAGAAAAACCTGCCTTTTTCACCTTATATGTCCTAGGAGCGATTATCATTATCAAAGAACTTTCCTTTCAATATGTGAATCGTAAAGCGAAAGAAACCAATTCATCTTCTCTGAAAGCCGATGCTTGGCACCATAGAAGTGATGCCATTTCCTCTGGAATTGCGTTTATTGGGATTTCACTCACCTTCATCTTCGGAAAAGGATTTGAGAAAGCGGATGATTGGGCTGCATTGGTCGCTTCTGTATTTATCGTATACAATGCATTTTTAATCTTTCGTCCAGCACTTGGCGAAATCATGGACGAACACATTCACCACGACCTGATTGATGAAATTCGAATGCATTCGATGGAAGTTCCAGGGGTGATTGATACGGAAAAATGTTTGGTGCGTAAAACGGGAATGGTCTACATTGTTGATTTACATGTAGAAGTAGCCGGGGATATCAGCGTGTTTGACGGACATGAAATCTCCCATCGATTGAAAGACCATTTAATGGAATGCATCCCAACAATTGCCGATGTGTTGATTCACATTGAACCAGCGAGACAAACGAATTAGGCTATCCTTTTTTCTTCGTTTGCGTGTAGCCTTCCTTTACGAGTAAATCATAGATTTTATCCTTGAAATTACCTTGAATCAAAATCTCATTGTCCTTTACGGTACCTCCTACTCCACATTTACTTTTTAATAATTTCCCCAGATCTTTTAAATCGTCTTCCGTTCCTGTAAATCCTTCGATCAATGTCACTTCCTTTCCAGCGCGCTGTTTGCGGTCAATGGAAACGTATAAACGCTGTTGGTTATTCGGAAGTGTATCTTGTTCTTCTTCCTCATCATGTTGAAATTGAAAATCTGGATTGGTTGAATAAACAACATTAACACGGCTCTTTTCTTTCTTTGACATGGAACAAAAATACAAACAACCCTGAAATCCAGCGACATTTTACAATATTTTCATCAATTTGGAGTTAAGGATTATGCTAAATCCTCTACATGAAAATACCACATTCCTATCAGCAACATTCCTCTATTAAAATGTGGGCGGAGGACGATCGTCCACGTGAAAAATTACTACTTAAAGGCAAAGCCAGCTTGTCGGATGCTGAATTACTGGCCATCCTTATTGGCTCTGGATACCGTAATAAGAGTGCCTTGGACTTAGCCAAAGAACTTTTGTCGCAATGCCAACAAGATTGGCATTTACTCGCTAAAACCACCGTTCATGATCTGACCAAAATCAAAGGATTCGGTCCGGCAAAAGCAATCCTCATCATCGCTGCATTGGAAATTGGAAAGCGCAGAGAAGCTCACTTGATTCCCGTTAAAACAAAAGTTCGCAATTCGAAAATGATTTATGATCATCTGAAGCATCGCTTTTACGGTCTTCCACATGAAGAATTTTACGTCGTTTACCTCAATTTCGCGAATGAAATCATCGACACCGTGCAATTATCCAAAGGTGGTATGACCAGTACCGTCGTGGATGGGAAAATCCTGTTTCATCATGCACTGAATTGTCAAGCTACCGGATTCATCGTCACCCATAATCACCCAAGTGGGAATTGCTATGCTAGTGATTCTGATAAAAATCTGACCTATAACCTGCGTGACTTTGCAAAACTTGTAGATATGCAGTTACTAGACCACCTCATTTTCACGGATAATGGTTATTTTAGCTTCGCCGATGAAGGCCTTCTGTAAATATGCCACTAAAAAAAATCATTACCGTCATTGGGGCTCGTCCTCAAATCATTAAAGCAGCAGCGATAAGCAGAGCTATATCCCATCATTTTTCTCACCAAATGGAAGAGTTCATTGTCCATACAGGACAACACTACGATGAAAATATGTCCGAAGTATTTTTTGATGAACTTGGTATTCCAAAGCCCGCCTTCAATTTGAATGTTGGAAGCGGTTCACATGGATCTATGACAGCAAAAATGTTGGAGGGACTAGAATCCTTATTTACACGTGAGAAACCAGACGCTGTTCTTGTTTATGGCGACACCAATTCAACCATCGCTGCGGCTTTAGCTGCGGCAAAAATTCACATTCCCGTTATTCATGTAGAAGCCGGACTTCGCAGCTATAACAAAGCAATGCCTGAGGAAATCAATCGCATCGCATGTGACCACATGAGTTCTTTATTGTTCTCGCCAACGCGCGCTGGGATGGAAAACTTAAAAAAAGAAGGATTTGAGTTAACTACAGTCCAAAAAGCAACCATTGATCGTCCAAACGTTTACCATTGCGGTGATGTCATGTACGATAATAGTTTATTTTTCTCAGAGCTTTCAGAAGAGAAATCTACCGTTTTGGAGAGGAACGATTTACATAAAAATCAATTTATTCTTTGCACGATTCACCGTGATACCAACACCGATGATGCGGAGCACTTGAACGCAATTTTCAATGCCTTGATTCGCATTCAATACGATAGCAAACTAGACCTTATTTTACCTCTTCATCCCCGTACAAAAAAGAAAATGGATGAATTATTAAGTCCTCAACTGTTGAGTAAAATAGCGCAGTTAAGTGGAATCAAAATCATTCCCCCTGCTGGATTCTTGGATATTATCTCCTTAGAAAAACATGCGCGCTTGATAATTACGGATAGTGGTGGACTGCAAAAAGAAGCCTTTTTCTTTAAAAAACCATGTGTCATTTTAAGGGAACAAACCGAGTGGATAGAAATTGTTGAGAATGGCAATGCCTGTTTAGCAGGTTCAAACGAAGAATTGATTGTTCGTCAGAGCCTTCAAATGCTATCGAAATCAGACTTTAGTCACCCGGATCTATTTGGTGATGGTCAAGCAGCAACATTCATTTGTGAAAAAATCTTAGGAGAATTGCTATGCTAACCATCTACGTAGATCACATATCGACGCGTCTATTATACACCTTGAACTTTGTATTGGATCAAAGAGGGGTTACCTATCATTTGTGTAATGACTTTATGCAATTTGGACGTACCGAAGGAGTCAAATTAAATTATTCGGAGCGTTTCTTTGAAAACACACCACAAATTGTCCCTAGTTCGTTACTCTTTGAAGAAAGCATTGAAGCATATGAAGTAAGCAAAAATCAATTCCACAAGGAAGAGTGCTTTTGTTTTAACGGCACAACCGATCCATTAGCAAGTATCTTTTTCACCCTAACACGAATGGAGGAATACTTGACTTCTGAAAAGGATAGTTTGGGACGATTTCCTGGTAAAAACAGTTTGTTGTTTCACTTCAATTGGCATGAAAAAGCAATGTGCGATCGGTGGAGCATCGATTTCTTGTCGTTTCTCAAAGAAAATTGTGGATTAACATGGCATCCAAAATTAGAACTAATCGAATCCATTGCCACCTTTGATATCGACAATGCGTTTGCCTATTTGCATAAAAATACGCTTCGAACGCAGCTCGCCATAGCAAAGGATTATCTATACAATCGAAAAAAGCGATTGGAAGATCGAAAAAAAGTACTCGCGGGTGAATTAAAGGATCCGTATGACACTTTTGATTTTATTCAAACCTTAGCGATGTCTGGTGCAAATGTCCTCGTTTTTTGGCTCCTTGGAGATTATGGAACGTATGACAAGAATATTTCCCACTTACAACCTGATCAACGTGAATTGATCCGTAAAATGTCCGAAACCATAGAAATTGGCATTCATGGTAGTTACGGATCGAATGACGCGGAATATCAATTAGGAACAGAAATGGGACGATTGGCAGATATCACCGGGAAAGAAGTTGCCAAAAATAGACAGCACTATTTAATGATTAATCTACCGTTCACCTATCAAGCCTTGCTTCGACAGCATATCACGGACGATTACACGATGGGTTATGCAGATATTGCAGGATTCAGAGCTGGAACTGCACGTGTATTCAATTGGTTTGATTTACATAAAAACGAGTCGACCGCTTTGCGCATTCATCCATTTACCTATATGGATGGAACCTTGCACGAATACTTGAAGTTAAGTCCAGTAGAGGCAAAAAATAAAATCTCCTCCCTTTACGAAGAGATTTGTCGTTACGGTGGACAATTCTCATACATCTGGCACAATGAAACCATAGGAGATTATTCCCATTGGCAAGGATGGAAAGACGTCTTTTCCCATACAATCAATTTAAATCAAACTGATTTTATTTAAACATAAGAGATGAAACGATTTTTAATCATCGGTATTTTATTGATCACCTTCACTTCATGTAAACGTGAATGTGTGAAAAATCAAGAAGCTGCTTGTTTGGAACAGGCCCCCGATGGAACAACGTGTCAAGCATACTGGGAAAGTTGGGTATACAATCCAGAAACAGATAATTGCGAGTACAAAGGCTACAGTGGATGTAGTCCGATTGGGTTTCAATCCGAAGCTGAATGTGAAAGCTGTGAATGCCACAAGTAATGTGATAAGTTATGAAAAAGCTATTATTCTACCCACTCTTTTCACTCTATCTTTTAAGTGCCTGCGATAAGCCAGATTTGGCTGTAGCCGTTCCAGATTGCATAGAAAACAAAATTCAGGACATTCAAAATCAACCCGTTGATAATCCACCTAAAGAAGTTTGGCTTTGGGAATACAACGGAGTAAGTTACTATTACTTTACAGCTGTGTGTTGTGATCAATTTAGTGAACTATACGATGCTGACTGTAACTTAGTCTGCGCACCAGATGGAGGTTTCTCTGGTATGGGTGATGGGAATTGTGTTCCAGGAATTTTGAATGCAACGAAAACCTTGATCTGGAAAGATCCTCGTTAATTAGTAAAAACAGATTTTTTCTCTACCTAGTCGAAGGGCAATGGTCATTCCAGAATAAACGTACCAATCTTTTGTCGTCGGATTACCACGTATACCGTATTTCGAACCATCCAAACTACGGTTTGATAAATCTGCTGCCATTTGTGATACTTCTTTGTCAATCACTTTTGAATTCGCATACGTTGCCGAACCAACATCATCCAAATAATCCGTGAATGTTTTTCGAATTGCCAAATCAAAATTAACGGTTAGTTTATTTCCAATGGCGAATTTCACGCCCATTCCAAGTGGAACACACAATTGATAACGGCTGTAGGTTTTGCTCGTAGCGATAGATGTTCCTTGTCCTTCGGTTGATAAGGATGATAACTCGACCAACGAACCGTTGTATATCGCTTTAGGATTCATATAAAATCCACCAAGTTGTGCGAGTAAATAAACGGTTCCGGCATTTTTATTTCCTTTGCCAAAGGTAAAGGGAACATAATGAAACTCTAATCCTGCAGCGACTTCATGAATCACCGAGCGGAATTCTAGGTTTCTATTGACAAACAGAGGATTGGAACTTTCTTTATCGTACGCTTCCACCTTTCCATAGAGGTAGTTAAAACGCAGCGTGATTCTTGGTTGCAAATTGTAGCGGTACATGAGTCCGCCAGACCAATTGCTTTGATAAAATGGTTTAAATTGATTAAGGTCACCGATATAATACATCTGTCCCACATTCAAACCAAATTCTGATTTAGAAAAAAAAGTCTTGCGCTGTGCTGTAACGCATCCAACGCAAGACAATATAAGGGACATAACAATCAGTTTTCGCATCGTAGTTGATAACGTATAAACTTACGATTTATTACGCTTTTCCGTTACGTTTTCGATCACCTTCCTTTAAAAAGATTTTACGGATACGTAAGCTCTTCGGTGTAACCTCTACATATTCATCTGATTGAATGTATTCTAAACACTCTTCCAAACTAAATACTTTTGGTGGAGCCAAACGAACTTTGTCATCTGATCCTGATGCACGCATGTTTGTGAGTTTCTTTGTTTTCGTAACATTCACACACAAGTCACCTGCACGAGAATTCTCTCCGATTACTTGTCCTTCGTAAATATTTTCATTTGGAGCGATAAAGAATTTTCCGCGTTCCTGAAGGTTATTTAAAGAGAATGGAATGGATGTACCTTGTTCCAAAGAAATCAATGAACCATTTTGACGACCTGGAATCTCACCTTTGTACGGTTGGTATTCCAAGAAGCGGTGATTCATGATTGCTTCACCAGCCGTTTGCGTCAACAAATAGTTTCTTAAACCGATGATTCCACGAGAAGGGATTTCAAAGGTAACCGTCATACGTTCACCTTTCGGAACCATATTTTTCATTTCACCTTTTCGACGTGTCACTGCTTCAACGGCTGTTCCACTGTGTATTTCAGGTAAATCGATGGTTAATTCTTCAATTGGCTCACATTTTACGCCATCAATTTCTTTGATGATTACTTGTGGTTGTCCAACTTGTAATTCATAACCTTCACGACGCATTGTTTCAATCAAAACAGACAAGTGCAATACTCCACGTCCGAATACCATGAATTTATCTGCTTTGTCCGTATCATGAACACGCATCGCTAAATTTTTCTCCAATTCCTTTTGCAAACGGTCAGAAATGTGACGAGATGTCACAAACTTACCTTCTTTACCGAAGAATGGTGAATCGTTAATCGAAAACAACATACTCATCGTAGGCTCATCCATTTTAATCGTCGGCAACGGTTCTGGATCTTCAGCATCACAAATGGAATCTCCAATTTCGAATCCTTCAATACCTGTGACAGCACAAAGGTCTCCTGCTTGAACTTCCGTCACTTTCATGCGTTCAATTCCTTCAAAAACAAACGCTTCTTTGATTCTGTGTTTTTCCAAACGTCCGTCTGATTTCGCCAAGATGATTGGTTGATTTTCTTTCAAAACACCTCTAGACAAACGTCCAATCGCAATACGACCAACATAAGATGAGAAGTCTAAAGAAGTCACCAACATTTGTGTATTTCCTTCCTCGATAGGACGCGGTGGAAAATACGATAAAATGCAATCAAGTAAAGGAGTAATGCTTGTGGTTGGACTTTTCCAATCTTCGGACATCCAACCATTTTTCGCTGAACCATAAATGGTAGGGAAATCTAATTGTTCCTCGCTTGCATCCAATTCGAACATTAAGTCGAATACTTTTTCATGAACTTCTTCTGGTGTACAATTTTCTTTGTCCACTTTATTGATTACTAACAATGGTTTTAATCCCAATGAAAGTGCTTTTTGCAAAACGAAACGTGTTTGTGGCATCGGTCCTTCAAAGGCATCTACCAAAATACACACACCATCTGCCATGTTCAATACGCGTTCCACTTCTCCTCCAAAGTCGGCGTGACCTGGGGTATCAATGATGTTGATTTTTGTCCCTTTGTAAGTGACAGAAACGTTTTTAGAGACGATGGTGATTCCACGTTCGCGCTCTAAGTCATTGTTATCCATGATCAAGTCTCCTGTTGGACGATCACGTTCATTGATCATTGTACCTGCTTCAATGATTTTATCCACCAATGTCGTTTTACCGTGGTCAACGTGAGCAATGATGGCGATATTTCTAATTTCCATAATACTATTATGCTATTTTTAGCTACTTAAATGAGATCTATTTTATGATCGTTTACGGTCTCCACCGAACGGTTTTCTTTCACCACGAGGACGATCTCCGCCTTCGCTTTTCGCACCGAATCCACCACTGCGGTTAGATCCACCTGTGCTTCCGCCTTCAGAACGACCGGCGTAACCGCCGCCACCTGATCCACCAGAACGACCAGCGTAACCGCCACCGCCTGATCCACCAGAACGACCAGCATATCCGCCACCGCCTGATCCACCAGAACGACCAGCGTAACCGCCACCACCTGATCCACCAGAACGACCAGCATATCCGCCACCGCCTGATCCTCCAGAACGACCGGAGAATCCGCCGCCACCTGAGCGTGAATCACCGCCAAAACGTCCGCGTCCACGACCGCCTTCACTGCGATCTGAACCACCTTCTTTTTGAGCAGTTACTTCTACGTTTACTTGGTGTCCTTCGAAATCGGTACCATTTACATTTTTCAAGATTTTCTCTGTGTGTTCTTGGTCCGCTTCGAAGAATGAGTATGAAGTCAATAAGTCAATGCGTCCAACAGCCTGAGAATTCAAACCAGTAGCATCACAAACAACTCTCAGAAGTGCACCTGGATTCAATCCATCGCGTTTTCCTAGGTTGACAAAGAAACGTGTTTTTCCTTCGTCACGAGATCGGTCAGATTTCCCTCCTTTATTGCGTTCACCACTTCGGTCATCTCTTGCAGCAGCATTTAAATCTCCTGCACGATCGTAATAATTGATGAAGCGATTAAATTCTGTAGAAACAAAGCGTTTGATGATGTCCTCTTTCGATAAACTATCAAATGCCTCTAAAATCTGTGGCATAAACTTCGCGATGTCATCTTCTTTTACTTCTGTTGCAATGGTTTTATTGATCAATTTCATCAACTGAATTTCACAAATCTCCTCTGCGTTAGGAATTTCACCAACAGTAAACGTGGTGCGCATTTGACGTTCAATGGCTTTAATTTTTCCAATTTCACGTCCATTAATCAATACCAACGACTCCCCTTTTTTACCAGCACGAGCCGTACGTCCACTTCGGTGGGTATAATTCTCAATATCATCCGGTAAATTATAATTGATGACGTGTGTAATATTGTCAATATCCAATCCACGTGCAGCAACATCAGTCGCTACAAGGATTTGTAATTCTTTCGAACGAAAGCGATCCATCACACGGTCACGCATTGCTTGCGTCAAATCACCATGTAAAGGCTCAGCGTTGTATCCTTCGCGACCTAATTTCTCCGCAACGGTTGCTGTTTCATTTTTGGTGCGACAAAAGATCAATCCGTAAATACTTGGATTAAAATCGATTAAACGTTTTATAGCTTCATAACGATCGCGTTCCTTCACCATGTAATAGATGTGGTCGATGTTTTCGTTACTCTGATTTTTGTGTCCGATAGAAACTTCCAATGGATCATGCATGTATGTTTTCGCAATGCGCGCAACTTCGTTGGGCATTGTTGCGGAAAACAACCAAACATTTTTATCGACTGGTGTTGTTTCCAAAACCGCATCAATGTCCTCTTTGAATCCCATGTTCAGCATTTCATCTGCCTCATCTAGTACGACATAACGCACTTGAGATAGTTGAATGACTTTACGATTCATTAAATCAACGAGACGTCCAGGAGTCGCCACAATAATGGAGGTTCCTTTCTTAATGTCCGTGATTTGTTTTCTAATATCTGTACCTCCGTATACCGCTGTAATGCTAATGTCAAGGTATTTAGAATAAACATTTAAGTCCTTTGTGATTTGCAAACAGAGTTCGCGCGTTGGACAAATGATTAAACCTTGTGGGAGTCTGGCTTTTGTATCGATGTTATTAATTAACGGCAAACCAAACGCCGCTGTCTTTCCTGTTCCTGTCTGCGCTAGGCCGACAAAGTCGCAATCTTCCTGCATCAGGTAGGGAATTGCTTTTTCTTGGATGGGGGTCGGTGCTTCAAAACCCAATTCTGTTAACGACTTCAGCACCTCACTCCTCAATCCGAGCTCTTCAAATGTCATCTTGTTATTTTAAATTTGGGTGCAAAGATACGCATAATAAAAGGATAAGTTGTTAATAAGTTGATTCTTAATGTTAAAAAACTATTAAACCTCCTAAAATATAGCATTTTAGACTCGTCGAAAATGGATGTTCCCTAGGCAATTGGATTCATCAATTTGTAAAGTAGAGGGATTTACTTTGCACAAATCCATTTTCCACTTGACGCTAAAATGAGGAGTAGAAAAAATCGCATGTAAAAAGGTAATCAGACATTGAAAAATTGAACGGAATATCAACTTATTTCATCCTTATACACAACATGAAATAAAAAAGCAACGTTTACAATGACTAAATTCCCTATTTTTGACCCAAATTAAAACAAACGCATGAATCTGACAGGTATCATTTCCATCTCTGGTAGACCAGGACTATTTAAAGTAATCGCACAAGGTAAAAATAGCGTGATTGTTGAATCAATGATTGACAAAAAACGTTTTCCAGCCTATGCTACAGAGAGAATTTCAACCTTAGAGGACATCAGTATTTTCACGTATGATGAAGATGTAAAATTGACGGATGTGCTTTCGAAAATGAATGAAACATTCACGGATGATTGTCCATCGAACAAAGAGGATATGAAAGTCTTGGGAAAATCTCTAGAGACGTTCTTGCCTAATTGGGACAAAGAAAGAGTTTATCCATCTGACGTGCGAAAGATCTTTCAGTGGTATCATTTGATCAAGCAAGCAGGATTGTTTGATGCAGCATCAGAAGAAGCTACCGCAGAAGCTCCTGCAAAGGAAGTAAAAGCGAAGGCTGAACCAGCAAAGAAGAAAGCCGTAACTACTGCAGGTCCAGCAAAATCAGCGAAGCCAGCTAACTTGAAGAAAGCCGCGCCAGTAAAAACTGGAAGTTCTCGAGGAAAATAACATCATAAACAATTTTTAAAATTCACCTGTCTAATCGTCAGGTGAATTTTTTTGTCCAAAAATGCCATCACTATGATTATTCAAAAAAACAAACGATATTTTCTCGACGATGACTTGAATATTCAAGCTTGGGAGGACTTAAAACCCTATTTTGACGATTTATTGGCTAGAGATCTCCATAGTCAAGAGGAATTTGAACGTTGGTTGAGTGACCGCAGTGAATTAGACGCTGTCTTAGAAGAAGATTTAGCGTGGCGTTACATTCGTATGTCCATTGAAACAAACAACGAAGAACTCGCATCTGCCTACACGTTTTTTGTGACGAAAATTCAACCGGAGTTAGCTCCCTTGGACGATGCTTTAAATCGCAAATTCATGGAGTCTCCTTTTCGAGAGGAATATACGGATTCAGCGCATCAGATCTATTTTAGAAGCATTGAAACGCAGGTGAATTTGTTTCAGGAGAAAAATGTTCCCATTGAAGCAGAACTGAACGAATTGGCTCAAAAGTATGGTGCCATTAGTGCGGCGCAATCCATTGATTACCTTGGCGAAACGATGACCATGCAAAAAGCAAGTCAATTGTTGAAAGAACAAGATGAAGTTGTTCGTCAAACGGTATTCGATAAAATGGTGGAGCGACGTCGCGTCGATACAGACTCATTAGACGAATTGTATACGCAGTTGGTTACGAAACGACATGCATTAGCGTTGAACGCTGGATTTGACAATTTCCGAGACTACAAATTTCAAGCACTCGGACGCTTTGATTACTCCAAAGAAGATTGTTTTGCGTTTCATCACGCCATTAAAACACACATCGTTCCGCTTGTGAAAGAAATTCAAGCAAAAAAACTAGCGATCACAGGCGAGGCGACATTCAAACCTTGGAATGTGGAAGTGGATCCAGAAGGAAAAGCGCCCTTAAAACCCTTTGAAACTGGTAAAGAGCTATTAGATGGATGCATTCAGATGTTAGGGAATTTGAATCCCTATTTTGCGGACTGTTTGAAAACCATGGAGGAAATGGGTCATTTGGACCTAGACTCCAAAGCAGGAAAAGCGCCAGGCGGATACAATTATCCACTGTATGAAATTGGTGTTCCCTTCATCTTCATGAATGCTGTCGGCGCACAGCGTGATTTAGTGACGATGATTCACGAAGCCGGACATGCTGTTCATTCCTTTTTAAGTCGAGATTTGTCCCTCACTGGATTCAAGAATCTACCATCCGAAGTAGCAGAATTAGCATCGATGTCCATGGAGTTACTTTCCATGAAAGAATGGGGACATTTCTATGCAAACGCAGACGATTTGAACCGCGCCAAACGCGAACAGTTAGAAGGAGTGTTGAAAGTACTGCCATGGATTGCACAAATCGACGCCTTTCAACATTGGGTGTACGAACATCCAACACATACGGTCACAGATAGGCATGCACATTGGTCGAGTTTATCCAAAGACTTTGGGACGGGATTAACCGATTGGACAGGGTACGAAGATCAAATCGCCACATCTTGGCACCGACAATTACATTTGTTTGAAGTCCCGTTTTATTACATCGAATATGGCATTGCACAATTAGGCGCTTTGGGCGTGTGGATGAATAGTTTAACTGATTTCAACGGAGCTTTAGCGGCTTATCAAGCAGCATTGAAATTGGGATACACCCAATCCATTCCACAAATTTACGAGGCGGCGAATATCCCATTCGATTTTTCAACAAAACGCCTGAAAGCATTGGCAGACTTCCTTCAAGTAGAATTAAAAAAAATAGCTTAGAAATAAATTGGACTTGAATTTGCGGAGATTTTAAATTTCTCTTTATATTTGCACCCGCAACTTTAGGAGATGATCTTCGTTCATCAAGTAAAGTAAGATGGCGAGATAGCTCATCCGCCGCGGCGGAGGTTAGAGCGTAAAAATATTAGATGGCGAGATAGCTCATCCGCCGCGGCGGAGGTTAGAGCGTAAAAATATTAGATGGCGAGATAGCTCAGTTGGTTAGAGCGTAGGATTCATAACCCTAAGGTCCCGAGTTCAACTCTCGGTCTCGCTACAAAAAAAACCTTGACGATACTGTCAAGGTTTTTTTTATGCCTTTATTTTTTCGGATAGCTTTCTGGAGAGCCGGCATTAGAGCGTTGTATTCACAACCCTAAGTTCCCAAGCTCTAATGTGTTTTTGATCATAATTGTTTAGTTTTGTTCTACATAAATTAGTTTGAATGCGCTATTTGATTCTTTTATTCAGTTGTTGGGCTTCTATTTTGGCGTTCGCACAACTTGAAACTCAAAATTGGTATTTTGGCAACAATGCTGGAATTTCTTTTGCCACTTCACCACCCACAGCTTTGTTGAATGGTGCCATATCTACCTTTGAAGGTAGTTCTACCTTTTCTGATGCACAAGGAAATTTATTGTTCTATACCGATGGGATGTTTGTTTACAATAAACTTCATCAACAAATGCCAAATGGCTTTGGATTACTTGGAAATCCATCTTCGGCGCAATCTGGTGTCATTGTGCCAAAACCAGGAAGTCAAACCGATTTTTATATCTTCACCGTTGATGCAGAAGGTGGTCCAAATGGATTTCGCTACTCCGAAGTAGATATTACGCTAGATGGTGGATTAGGTGATGTTATCAATTCAACTAAAAATAGTTTGCTATTTGCTCCTTCCGTTGAAAAAGTTGCTGCGGTCGCACATGCTAATGGCGTATATTATTGGGTTATCGGACATGGTTTACATAACAACACATACTATGCTTATTTGGTAGATTGCAATGGAATTAACGCTCCTGTTACGTCAGCTGTCGGACAGATCGAAGGCAATCCAGGCTGGGGATATCTAGCATCAAGTTCGGATGGAACAAAACTTGCCAGCGCTATGTGTAATCAGGGTTTTGAATTACTTGATTTCAATAATCTAACAGGAGTAGTTTCGAACCCCATCCTTCTTCTAAATCCTAGTGAAGCATATGGTGTATCTTTCTCACCTAATAATCAACTTCTTTACGGTTGTAAAATTTCTGGTGGTGAAATTTATCAATGGGATTTAACCGCGGGAACAACCGCTGCAATTATTTCCTCCGTGCAAATAATTGGCATAGGGCAAGGTGCCGGCTATCAAGGTGGGGCGATTCAACAGGGACTTGATGGAAAACTATATATCCCACACTTTAGTCAACCTTTCCTTTCTTGTATTCAAAATCCTAATCAAGTTGGTACCAGTTGCAACCTACAACATGCTGCCATTGATTTACTAGGTCGTAATGCACAATTAGGACTCCCTCCATTTGTTCAATCCTTTTTTACTCCACAAGCGAATATCATTTCACAGGCGACATGTAACAGCGTTGCATTTACTTTGGACCCACCCATCCAAGGGGTTGATTCAATTTTGTGGAATTTTGGGGATCTTCAATCTGGGTCTTTAAATTTCTCTGGGTTAACTTCTCCTAACCACACATACCCGAACGCAGGAAACTATACGGTTACTTTGATTAAATACGTTGAATGTATTGCAGATACGGTCGTGTACAATCTCAATTTGGACACCGCTGGTTTTCATACCACCATAAATGTACAAGAATGTGACTCCATTTATCTGTGGAACGGACAAATACTAAATCAAAGCGGAACCTACCAAGAGGCCTATACCACACTTCTAGGCTGTGATAGCACGATTACCTTAAATCTTATTCTCGGATCAATTATCCCAACGGTATCATCCGCTAGTGCATGTGAACAATATACATGGGAAGGACAGAACTTTAATACAAGTGGAAATTACCAAATAATCCTGCAGTCAATCTATGGATGTGATTCTATTCTTCAATTAGATTTGACCATTAACCCGATTTATTCCACTGCCATTACCACCAATTTATGTCCTGGAGAACAAGTGACTTTGAATGGGGTCAATTATGTTAATCCTGGCACGTATACCATTCCTTTACAGTCATCGGAAGGGTGTGATAGTACTATTGTATTAACAGTCAATCTATTACCAAAACCTAACCAACCAATAATTTCTTCAGAAATCCCTATTTGTGAAAATGACAACATAAAATTGTATTCGAATCTCTCTCCAGGCACAATACATTGGACAGGGCCTTCAAATTATTCATCAAATGAATGGGTCAATTTTATTTCGGGTACAATAGCTCAATCGGGCACTTATTCAGCCTATATCGACTTAAATGGTTGTCATTCGGACACAAGTGACATCTCCTTACAACTACAAGATTTAATTAAGTCAAGCGATTTCAATGTACCAAATGTCATCACTCCTAATGGCGATCAAATAAATGATTATTGGGATTTAAATGAACTATTTCAAAATTGTTTTGACTTTGAACTTCTCTTCATGAATCGATGGGGAGAATTAGTATTTTCAGGTAACAGATATGGAGCTAAATTTAATGGGGAGGATACCTCAGGACAAGCATTAATTGAAGGTATTTATTTTTATAAATTGAGAATTGAGAATGAAGAAAGGCATGGATTTATACATGTTATTCAATAATATTTATTTCATTCAAGGATAAGATCAATGAACGTATATTTGATCGAAAATTAATCAATTTTATTTTTCGCCAATTAGTGAACTTCAAGATTTACGATTCTTTTCTTTCTAATTAAACTTTTGTAAACAGTGAATTTCTGTTCTTTATTTTGTTTATTTTTAGAAGATAAAAATTGAGCTATGAAAACCACACTTTCAGATGGGACACCCATTCATTGTTTACGCAAGCCTGAAGCAAGAATGTTAGACCATCATGTGGATGGTTATTTGCAACATGGAATAAAGATCAACGACGATGCAGTGGTTTTTGATGTGGGAGCAAATATTGGTGTGTTTGGTGTTCGTGTGCTGCAAAAAGCCAAGAATGTTCAGGTATATTGCTTTGAGCCGATACCAGAAATTTTTGCTGTACTCGAAGAAAATAGCCAATTACATGGCAAAGGAAACCTACATGTGCTTCCGTATGGTGTTTCGTCCATTGATACAAGGGCTATTTTTACTTATTTCCCGAATACTCCGGCTTTGTCTACGGCACATCCCGAACAATGGGATACAGATCCAAAGGCATTTGGTCGAGCTGTGAAAAGCACGATGAAGAACCCACCTAAAAATATGTGGTACCTTCGATTGATTCCAACGGTCTTTTCCGGGGTCATAGCGAAACAATTGGTTAAAGGACGCAAAACGGTTGACTGTCAATTACGTACTTTATCGAGCCTGATTCGCGAGAAAAACATCCCGAAAATAGATCTACTAAAAATTGACTGTGAAGGAGCTGAATGGGATGTGCTTCAAGGCATTGAATCCGAACATTGGCCCATCATTTCTTCTTTAGTCATTGAAGTCCATGACCAAGATGGACGTGTCAAACAAATGCAGTCACTGTTGACGGAAAAAGGATTTACGCAGCAACACATCGAACAAGAGCAAGGACTTGAAGAATCGCTTATGTTTAACATTTTTGCCCTAAGATCATGACACGTGAGGAACTAGCAATCAAGACCATCTTACTGTTAATCGGAACCAATACAATCGGTTTGATTTATAGCTTAATTGTCCTGAAAACAAATTGGTTTTCATCCTTTCAAATTCAAAAAAAACCATACGAAAAAGGTGTTTTTTCGAAACGAATGCCGCGCTATTTAGTGAACTTTAGTATTTTATTAGTTCTTTCCGGGGTTGGGGCGTACATTGGCTATCCCCTATTACAACAAACGGGAATGGCTTGGTGGATCATTGTCCTACAAGTTTTCGTAGCCTTCGTATTTGACGATGTCTTTTTCTATTTCATGCATCGCTGGCTGCACGAAAATAAATACATGTTGAAACATGTCCATTCCATACATCACCGCGCTCACAAACCCTTTCCGTTGGAGTATTTGTATGCGCATCCCTTTGAATGGATGCTCGGAATGGTGGGTGCTTTCCTTGGATTCGGGATCATTCTGTTGTTTATGCCAGTGCATATTTACTCTTTTTGGATTTTCGGGGCGATTCGCAATTTGCATGAAATTCACATTCATTCGGACTTAAAACTTCCAGATATTAGCCACATCCCTGGTATTAGCACCAGTAAAAACCACGACGATCACCACGCCAAATTAACGGGGAATTACGCTTCTACGTTTTCTTGGATGGATCGCTTATTCAAAACCAATTTTTAAGGCATGATGAGAAGTTTTCTTTTGTTCTTATTAATCTTTTTTAGTCTTTCGATTGATGCGCAAACGAACACCTACGATTTGACGGTAAAAGTGAACGGTATAAAGAACAAAAAAGGCATGGTGGAATTCGGACTCTTTAGAGACCCTGAATATTTTGCACAAGTTGGGAAAACATATCGCATGATGCGCGTAAAAGCGGAAGCATCAGAGGAAACAGTTACTTTCCACAATTTACCCAAGGGAAAATACGCAGTTTGTATCTATTTAGATGAAAACAATAACGACCAATGTGATAAGAATTTCTTTGGCATTCCAACAGAGAAATTTGCCTTTTCGAATAATATACGTCCCATACTTTCTATTCCATCGTTTGAATCCTGCTCTGTTTATTTAAACGAAAATAAGTCCATCGTGATTCGTGCGGATTATTAATTTTTGCACATGAAATCGATCATTCTTGTTCTTTTTATACTTTTGGAAACACGCATTTCGTTTGCCCAAGATTACCGCGTTCATTTTATACAAGATGGGGTAGAAGTTCCGATTGTGAAGGAACATGTTCTCTTGGCGAAAAAACCCTTTCAAATTCAAGTGGAATTACTCCAGGTAGATGGTGTGTATGGCTCGTGTTCCCTGAGTGATTCCCTGTTTCGCATTCCTTTGAATCAATCTTTGCCTGAGTCGGACCTCATCCAATGGAAAATTGCGGTCGAACCGGAATTCAATAAAGATCAAGACATCATCGTTTCCAAAGATGGATACTTCTATTGGTTTTACAATCCAAAAGAAGATTCCTGGCATCGATTTGACCCGAATCCGAAAGTAGAAAAAGGACGTGTGATTGGAACGAAAACGATATCAAGTCTATTTATTTCTGAAAATGACAACAGTGACACACAAACGCTTGTCCTCTCGCAAGTGAAGCAACCCTTGTACCTTCTTTTCTTCATGATGGATGAAAAAAGCACCAAAGACTATCAGCGAGAACGCATTCGAGTGGATTGGAAGTGAATTACGTTAGCTGTATGAAGAATAAGGTAATTTAAAATCAACCATTCACCTTAAACATCGATGAACTAAATCCTTCAAAAAGGAAGAAATGTCACTATTTTTTTTCGTGGAACTGAAATCAGTCAATGAAGGTAAATTATTCATGAAGAAACTCTGAAAATGAGCCATCTCTATTAATGTGGAAGCTAATGATTTTGGGTATTTATAAACTGGATGACAAGCAGAAATTATTTGACCAATAGCTGCACACAAGTCCTTGTACGATTTAAAAAATTGTTGTTGATTATCCAAACCAACATGCTTTGTAAGATAAGACTTTGATCCTTCAGAAATAATAATTTGATGCAACAACCGTTCATTCACATAATCCGTTTTTTCGTCATCTTCGATTGGCGAGGTTAATAGCTCAATGACCTTTTCTAATTGCATGTTTGGGTCAATCATATTATTCGTTTGGTAACTTATCTGAAATTCTAACCAGGACCAATACCAAGCAGTCAAATACAGAAGGATTTTATGTTTGTTTTCAAAGTATCGATAAATCCCAGCCTCTGTTGAGTGAATTTCATCTGCCAATTTCTTAAAAGTAAATGACTCGAAACCTGACTTATCAATTAATTCAATACTGTGCTTAATGATTTTTTTTCCAAGTTCTGAACTTTCCGGATTGCGAAGAAACAATGCTTCGTTCATGGTTATTTTTAAGGCTAATTTCAATCGTAGTGAATTAATAGTAAATAAACGGATATCCAAAAATACAATAAATATTTTTACTATTTATATTAATAGTATTACTATCTTTTTAAATATTATTACTATTTTTGTCTCGAAATTCAATATCAGCAAATGTTACTTAAAAGACCCAAAATACCCCTATACTATATTGCTAATAAAATTAAATTCGATTTATTATATGTGCTAATTGTATCATTATCGGTTCTTTTTCTTACGGATAAATATGTCATCTTTATGCCTGAAATGCCTTTAACTATCCCGGCATTTATTGGTACCGCCATTTCCATACTGCTCTCCTTTAGTATTAGTCAATCTTACGATCGATGGTGGGAAGCACGAAAAATATGGGGGGCAATCGTAAATGATTCTCGAAGTTTTGTCCTTCAATTACAAACATTAACAAAAGATGGTGATCAAGAGAAAATAAGAATGATTGCTTTAAGGCAAATCGGATGGTGTTATTCACTTGGACAAACACTCCGAGGATTAAGTCCGACTGAGAATTTAGAGAAATTCATCTCGAAAGAAGAACTGAATGAAATAGAACAACATCAAAATAAACCACTGGCTTTACTTCAATTACATGGAAAGAATATCAAAGAAATGAGAGAGCTACAACAATTAGATGCCTTTTCTCAAATTCAACTTGATCAGACACTTATTAGGTTGTGTGATGCTCAAGGAAAAGCGGAACGAATTAAATCTACCGTTTTCCCAGTCACGTATCGTATGTTCCTACATGGAACTATTTATCTTTTCGTCATCACACTAGCCATCTCACTTCGCGTTGATGGCCTTTTTGAAACCCCTCTACTAGTTGCGATTTCATCGGCGTTCTTTTTATTGGAAAAATCGGCAACACATATGCAGGATCCATTCGAAAATAG
>CAIZQH010000018.1 GCA_903935095.1 uncultured Flavobacteriales bacterium
AATTATTTAAACTATTTATTACTCTTATTAAGAGTGTTCATATGTGTATAAGTTTGTTCTTAAAAGTTGCGTTTAAAATAATGAATAGTTACACGTGTGATACTAACAAGTTATATTTAATTAAAATATTGATAATAAAATAGTTATGTGATTATTCACAACATGCAATTTTCAAAGCTTGTTTATAAATAATTTATGTGAAGCCTATGTTTTTAGTTCATAACACTGGTGATATAAAAGGGTAAATAAAGTAAACTATGTGTGTTTAATTGGAAAAAAAAGTCAATGAGAATAATCCATTAATAAAACAAGAAAATCTTTTCAGTTGTTATACACGCTTATTAACAATTAAAGAAAAAATTTAGTTGATAAGTCCAGTTAGGATTTTGAGTAAAACCAGGGTTTTAAACTCAATGGTAAATCTAAAAAGTGAATAACTATGGCTATTTGTGAATAGTGATTACCTTTGTCATATAAAGATAGAAAAGAGATGATTATTCCTATTGGTTGCGATCACGCAGGATTTAAAACGAAAGAACTTATCGTTAAGCACCTTATAAGCAAAGGATTAGAGTTAAAGGATTTTGGTTGTTACTCCGAGGAAAGCATTGATTACCCTGATTATGCTCATCCGGTTGCTGAAATGATTGAAGCAAACCCAGGAATGATTGGAATCTTGTTGTGTGGTTCTGGTAATGGAATTAACATGACGGCAAACAAACACGCCGGGGTGAGAAGTGCCTTGTGTTGGGAAATAGAAATTGCAGCATTAGCAAGGTCTCACAACAACGCAAACATCATCGCTATTCCTGCTCGTTTTGTATCAGAGCAACTAGCTATTGACATGGTGGATACATTTTTAGAAACGGTATTCGAAGGAGGAAGACACCAAAACAGGGTGAATAAAATCACTTGTTAGATTTTTGTATTAGGATTTCTACGCGTCGATTGGCTTCTTTTTCTTCTTCTGTTTGCGGTGTTTTGTAGATGGGCTTGGTGTTTCCAAACCCAATAGCGGTTAATCTTCTCGAATCAATCCCGCCTTCCACAAGGTAATCTACCACTTTTTGTGCCCGCTTCTTGGATAATTTCATAGAAACCAGATCCTTGTCGTTATCTTCGTTTACATGACCATGCACCTCAATGGAAACTGTAGGATTTAAAATCAAAAAATCCCGTAGCCGTTTTAATTTGGGATAAGACTCTTCTAAAACGGTCGCTAACCCAGCCGCAAAATAAACATCATCTAATTCAGCCAACACACCTTCTTTAATGGGGTTCAACCAAATGGTATCATAAAACTGAGCGCTAATTGGAATGTTTGTGTTTTCAACGTCTGCTGATAAATATCCTTCTGCATCGACTCTTAACAAGCCCCCCCTCACTTTTTTTAATAAGTTCATTTCCAAATCACTTGCTCGATATACCCCGTTAATTTCATTTGATCCTTGGATAACAATGCGCGCCTCTACTGGTTTTTGTGAGACTTTATCGCGAATCAACAAGTGATAAATAGGAATAGACTCGTTGTAAACCAGATTTAGTGGCCAAGTTTTGTTTCGCTCTTCTTTATCTAAAACAAAAGCAAGCTGACACGTAACTGATTGTTTGGATTTCTCCACACCCAACAGAAGCATGAAATAATGCTCGTTCTCGTTTACGTTCAATTCCGTCTCAAGCTTAACCAGGGAATCAATGCTCCGCTCAACGATAATTTGTACGTTTTGTTCTTGTAAAGACGAGCACAAATCAATCTCTTGTTCCTTTAAAATAAGTAATTGAATGGGTTGATCTTGGTGTAAAAAAGAAAAGTTAATGCTTCCTTTTTGACTTGTGGTAAAGTCCATCCAAATTTGATTTTTTCCGGGGTTTTTGGCGTGTTGAAAAACCCCCTCACTGGGAACAGCCCCCTTTTTACCCAAGAAAGACACGGAATATTCCCCCCCAAGTAAGACGCTTAGTGTGTTTTCACACGATGAAAAGTCTCGCTGCTGTGTATAAGCAAGTAGTGGAGATAGTAAGAGAATAAAAAAAGTTCGCACGTAGCGTTTAACGAATTATTTCATCTTTAGTTTCATGTTTCCTGAAACCCGTGTCACCATATAAAAACCCGTTGAGCCCAAAATGATGTTTGAAACAGAAAGTTGGTCCGCTTTTCCTGTCAAAAAGACCCCCTCCGCCAAGGTGGTGTTTAACTGTTGGTTAATGCTCACCTTTGTTTCTTCGAGCAGAGGATTTAAATCATAATCCGCAGTTTTACTCAATTCTTGTAGGATTCTTTTATCAAACAACCATTTAGCCGTTTTCAGCAAGACGCTTTTTGAATTGAGATCGTATGCCACATCCAACATAACAAAGTGTTGGTCTGCTGTAATAGATGGCCTGCCCACTAAATAAAAAACACCTCTTTTTGAACCAGAAAAATGGACTTCCACTAGTAATTTCTGGTCTTGTTGCCCCAGGACCCGCAGTGAATCAATAATAATATGTTTGTTTTGAAAAGGAATATCCATACCCATCATCGACTGATTCAAGAGCTTATTGATGGAATCGTAGGAGGCTTTGACAGAAATAGCCAATTGAAAACCATCTCCGTTTTTATAAGAAGTTTGATTTGGTAAGGTTGTTCGTTGTTGTGTCATACTGTTTGTTGAAATCAACGGCTGAACAGTCAATAATGCGTTTAAAGTTGCCCTTTTCGGATTATTATCAAAACTAACAGGGCTTAACGCCATGCTTTTCGGATTTAAATAAAGCAATCCATAACCACTCAAATCCATGGGCTCCTCCAATTGTTTCCAAACATCCTGAAGGGAAGATCGAATATCAACATCTTCGATTTGTTTATCTATATCTTTTTCAAGCGCCTCCAGTTGCACACGAACTTGTTTTTCTACCTGATTGGTAGCGTCGTATTTAAACACAGTGATTTCACACGGGTCCAAAACATCGAACTTCTTCAACTTAGTACTTGTATTAAACCGATAGGCATCTGTAATGGAAACATTTGTGGAGTAGGCTACTTTCACTCTGCGCATCGGCTCTCCCGATCCACAGCTCGCATAAATCCGAGGAACCGTACACGATCCCTTTTCATCCCATAATTCATGGCATTTGGGACAATAATTCAGTTTTAGTTCAAATTTACCATCTACTTCGTAATACAATGAGCTTGCCCTTAATTGAAAGGAGATAGGCTCTCTAATGAAGTTGTAGTAAAAACTCACGCCTTCACATTGCTCTTGTTTCCCATCAAATTGTTTAGGCAATGATTTCTCAACATCTTTTAATTGACTTGTTAAATCAATCTCAACAGGAATGTTGATCTGTGATGGCGGCAACACCAACAAGCTTGTGTCGGCGGATGATAGAATGGGCTTAGCAATATCAATCGTTTTACACGAGCTCAATCCAAATAACAAAAGACAAACAAGTAGTTTCATATATGGCATGTTTAAAGATATGTCATATTTTACGCATGAAAAAATAAGTCAAAAAAAGGGGCCAAAGCCCCCAATGTTATGAATTCATTTTGGCGATGAGGCCTTTATCCAAAGCATCTAAAAATTCTTCTGTGTACACATAATGATCGCCGTGATTTACCTTGTTTCCGTGAATACACACCGCTAAATCTTTGGTCATAATACCAGACTCAACCGTTTCAATACACACGCGTTCAAGAGACAAACAGAAATCAATCAGTGCTTGGTTGTTGTCTAGTTTACCCCTGAAAGCCAATCCACGTGTCCAAGCAAAAATGGAAGCGATTGGATTTGTCGATGTTTGTTTCCCGGCTTGGTAATCTCTATAATGACGGGTCACTGTTCCATGAGCCGCCTCAGCCTCCATAATTTCACCATCTGGCGTAATTAAAACAGAAGTCATCAATCCCAACGATCCAAATCCCTGGGCAACGGTATCTGACTGAACATCTCCATCATAGTTTTTACATGCCCAAACAAAGTTTCCGTTCCACTTCAGTGCAGACGCGACCATGTCATCGATTAAACGGTGCTCATAAACAATACAAGCGTCCTCATATTTAGTCTTGAATTCGCTTTGGTAAATTTCTTCGAAAACATCTTTGAAACGACCATCGTATTTTTTCAAGATGGTGTTTTTAGTCGATAAGTAAAGCGGCCATTTTTTAGAAAGCGCCATGTTAAAACAAGAATATGCAAATCCACGAATAGACTCATCTGTATTATACATGGCCATTCCGACACCGTCTCCTTTGAAGTTGTATACTTCAAAGCTTTGAACTTCACCACCATCTTCTGGAGTAAAGGTCATGGTTAATTTCCCCTTCCCCTTGAATACCGCATCTGTTGCGCGATATTGGTCTCCAAATGCATGACGACCAACGATGATAGGCGCTGTCCAATTTGTCACCAAACGAGGAACATTTTGCATAACGATGGGCTCGCGAAAAACGGTTCCATCAAGAATGTTGCGGATCGTTCCGTTTGGAGACTTCCACATGGACGACAAGTTGAACTCTTTTACTCGTGCTTCATCGGGAGTGATGGTTGCACATTTAATCCCTACTTTATATTTTTTTATTGCTTCAGCAGCATCAATGGTGATTTGATCTCTGGTTTCATCTCGTTTTTCAATTCCTAAATCATAATATTTAATATCAAGATCTAAATAAGGAAGAATCAACTTGTCTTTAATGAATTTCCAAATAATGCGGGTCATTTCATCCCCATCTAACTCTACTACTGGATTGGCAACTTTAATTTTTGACATAGGTACATTTTTACCCGACAAAATTACGTAATTTTTCGGGAATTACCGGGGCGAATAAGACAACCAAGTAAAGAATAGGACCATTAATGATAAGACCAATCCAAATCCAAGAATCGTTGGAATAAGCTTGCTTTGTTTTTGTTCACCCTTTAGAAAAAAGCGCCAAAGAACGAGGCTGGTCAAACCAAAAGGATATGCAACGATTAATGCGGCACCCCAAACCCAAACAGTACCGGCTAATAAGAACCAAAAGGCAAGTAGCAATGAAACTAAAGCAATCCAATCATTTTTTGTCCTACCCATTTGCGTAAATTATTACTGTCAAATGTACTGTTTTCTCATAAAAAAAGCGGAGAAGTTAACCCGCCGCTTTAAGTTGTAATTTCATTAAACACTAATCCAATGAACCGATCATTTTAGATGGGTCTACATACTGATCATATTCTTCCGCTGTTACATGACCAAGTCCAACAGCCGCATCTTTCAGGGTTGTCCCGTTTTTGTGAGCATATTTTGCGATTTCAGCGGCTTTGTAATAGCCAATTTTCGTGTTAAGCGCGGTCACCAACATCAGCGAGTTGTCCAGGTGTTTTTTCAACACAGGCAAATTGGCCTCAATTCCAGCGGCACAATTGTCCGTAAAGGAAACACAGGCGTCGCCAATTAATCGCGCCGACTGTAATACGTTTGCTGCAATAACGGGTTTGAAAACATTTAATTCAAAGTGACCATTTGAGCCTGCGATTGAAACCGTGACATCGTTCCCCATGACTTGCGCGCAGACCATCGTTAAGGCCTCTGGTTGAGTTGGATTCACTTTTCCCGGCATGATGGATGACCCTGGTTCGTTATCTGGAATGATGATTTCACCAATTCCACATCTTGGTCCAGATGACAACATGCGTATGTCGTTCGCGATTTTCATCAAAGAAACAGCTGCTCTTTTCAAGGCCCCAGATAATTCCACCATGGCATCATGCGCCGCCAACGCTTCAAATTTATTTTTTGCAGTAACAAATGGAAGTCCAGTAAACGCCGCGATTTTTTTTGCGACAAGCACATCGTATCCTTTTGGGGTATTTAAACCTGTCCCAACAGCTGTTCCTCCAAGCGCCAATTCACCCACAACAACTAATGCATTATTAATCGCTCGCATAGAGTAATCAATTTGCGCGACGTATCCACTAAATTCTTGACCAAGCGTCAAGGGTGTAGCATCCATAAAGTGTGTGCGACCTGTTTTCACAATGTTTTTAAAAGCCTCCACTTTGGTTTGAAGCACATTTCTTAAATGCATCAAACCAGGCAAGGTTGTTTCCACGGTCATTTTATATGCCGCAATATGCATCGCGGTAGGATAGGTGTCATTAGAAGATTGTGATTTATTCACATCATCATTTGGGTTTAACACTTTTGTTTCATCCATTAAGTTTCCGCCTTGAAGTACATGTCCACGATTGGCAATAACCTCGTTGCAATTCATATTTGATTGAGTACCCGAACCTGTTTGCCAAATAACTAATGGAAATTCGGAATCGTGTTGTCCAGTTAACACCTCGTCGCAAACAGCAGAAATGAGGTCGCGTTTTTCTACAGAGAGAACGCCTAAGTCGTGATTTGCATGTGCCGCAGCCTTTTTTAAGTAGGCAAAAGCATGGATGATTTCAATTGGCATCGAGCCTTCTGGACCAATTTTAAAGTTATTTCGCGAGCGCTCTGTCTGAGCTCCCCAATAACGATTTGCCGGCACTTTAACCTCGCCCATCGTGTCTTTTTCGATCCTAAACCCCATTTTTTCGTGTATTGTAAATTAAATTGTTTAATTTTGAACTGTATTCAAACACAAAAATAATAGAAGATGAGCACTTTCGGCATTGTATTGTTTCTTTTAATTTTCGGTATGGCATTTTGGATGCTTTTGTTCTTATTAGGATTCATCCTTCCTTATTGGTTAACATTAGGATTGTTCGAGCAATTACGCCCGAAACGCATCTTCGAAGAAAAAGAAGAGAACTAAATCAAGATAAACCATTGAAAAAGCGACTATTAGTCGCTTTTTTTGTTTCAAATAAATTCTTTCGTGTTTTTTTGTATCGTTTCACTTAGTACGTCCGTTGGCAGGTCGTTTTCATCTGTTCCAAACGGATCTTCAATTTCCTCAGCCAACAATTCCATGCTCACCAATGCGTAGAAAACAAACGTAGAGATAAAAGCAGAATAGTAGCCAAAAAGCTCAACGAATGCTAATGGCATAGTAACGACATAGATGAATATGAACTTTTTAATAAATAGACTATAAGAGAATGGAATGGGCGTGTTTCGAATGCGCTCACACGCCCCATGACTATCTATCAATCGGTCCAAATTTTGATTTAGCATACTCAGTTCTATTTGGTCCATTTTTCCCTCGGACTTTAACATTTGCAAGACTTGTCTTAGGCGCTTAATCACCCACAAAGGTTGATGTTTAGACGCGGAAAACGATTGTTTATCTTGTTCGTTTAAAAACCCATCTGTATTTACACGAAGCCCCCGCAAATGTTCTTTTGCACAATGTGTAAAAAGAGGAAGATAAAAACGAATGAGTGCGCGTTCATCTTCCGACAAATGCAAGACGGTAATTTTTGAAATAAAGTTTCTAGAGTCATTTACCATTGCGCCCCACATCTTACGGCCTTCCCACCAACGATCATATGCTGTGTTTGTCCGAAAAACCAACAGTAAAGAGATCACAAAGCCCAATAAAGAATAAACAGTGGTTAAATTCTTCAAATAGTAAGCATCCGGAAAAAAGTGTATTTCAATATAGGTAATCAGCATAGTTAATAACCCAATATATATTAACTCTTTCCAGAGCATTCTTGCTGTATCGCTTTTGTGAAAAGAGAAAATAAAAGAAAACCAATTTTTGGGGTTGTAATTAATCATGGTATATTGTTAAGGACACAAAGCTAAAATAAAGTAGGTAAAGAAAAAAAATGTAATTTCGAATATCAAACAACATCGCATATGGAAACCACAAAAGATTTACTAGAAAAACTCAACATTAAGTATGCGGCATTAGGTGAAAATGTGAACTCCTATTTAGAGGGCTTGCTATATGCGGAGGTTACTACATATTGGGATTATATTCAACTTGACACATTACTAACTCTTCAAAAACCAAAAACCAATTTTCCAGATGAATCGGTTTTTATCATGTATCATCAAATCACGGAGTTGTATTTTAAATTAGCGCTTCGGGAATTTGAACAGATCGGAGCAAATCAAGAACTAAACAAAGCGTTTTTCATTGCGCGCGTGACGAGAATCAACCGTTATTTTGATGCCCTAATAAAAAGTTTTGAAATCATGATTGAGGGAATGGATCGGGAAGAATTTTTAAAATTCCGAATGTCTTTGCTTCCCGCAAGTGGTTTTCAGTCGGCTCAATACAGAGAAATCGAAATATATAGTACTGACTTCTTCCAATTAGTAGCGAAAGACCAGCGTGTTAATTTCTCCAATACCGACAGTATTTCAGCTATGTTTGAACACATCTATTGGAAATCAGGAGCAACAGACGTGACTAGTGGAAAGAAAACCTTAACCCTAACCCAATTCGAAGAAAAGTATAAAGATGCATTTATTGCGTTAGGAGAAAGTTGCCGAAATAAAAATCTATGGCAGTCCTACCTTCGTTTAAGCCCGGAAGATCAAGCGGACGAATTTGTTAAAAGAGCATTAAGAGAAAATGACATTAACGTAAATGTGAATTGGCCATTGGCTCATTACAAATCTGCTGTTAGGTATTTAGCTCGCGATACAAATGACATTGCAGCTACTGGCGGTACAAATTGGCAAAAATACCTTCCTCCGCGTTTTCAAAAACGCATTTTTTACCCAGCTTTATGGACAAAAGAAGAACAAGAAAACTGGGGTAAATCATGGGTAGACGCTTCCTTAAGCGCGTAAAGATTTATTTTCGAAGTGTCTTCAGGTAAACCTGAGAGAAATCAATAATTCCAGAAGGATTCATGTTAAATCCACGCACCCGCAGATTGATCATGACAAAAAAGTCCTCTGAATAGATCGGAATGATCGCGGATTCTTTTGTAACAATCGATTCACAAGCCCGCTGAAACATCTTTTTTTCAACCATATTGGACGTAAGAATTGACTTTAGATACAACTGGTCGTATGCATCGTTGTGAAATCTGACGCCATACGTGTTTTCGTTAGAACCTTTATAGAATAAACGAAGGTACGATTCAGCGTCGGGATAATCGCCAACCCAGCCCGCTTTCCACAATTGCGCCTGTCCTGTTTTTATTTTTTTGTCCCGCGTCTTTGTGCTAACGTAAACAAGCTTCAGATTAAGTCCTAATACTTTATTTAGCTGTCTGCACACCTCCTTGCACCAAAGTCCGGCATTGCTTCCTTGCTGTGCATTGACGTAAAAAGAGATGATGGGAAAAGGCCTATCAACTGAATATCCTGCTTGCTTTAAACATTGCCCAGCAAGGGCTGTGTTTTGTGCGGTGAGTGGCAGATTAGGATTCGAATAATAGCCGCTTTTCGGAATAAAACCTTGGTTTATAGGTTGTCCATCACCCCTTAAAACCTCTGTACAAATGAGGGTTTTGTCCAGCGCTAAAGAGAATGCTTTTCGCACCAATAGATTGTTAAACGGGGGCTTTGTCAAGTCCCAAGCTAGGTAATGAATTTTGGATGCTTTCTGAATGTGGACGCGGTGAAGTAGGTTTTTACCCTTTTTAGCATCCGTTAATGTGCCAAACGCTTTTTCTAGTTCGGTTACAGGAAGATCAAACAACAAATCAATTTTCTCTGATGAAAACATGGGGAACTCGTTCGAAAGACGGGTGTTTGTATAAACATGCACCTCATCCAAATAGGGAAGTTGATTTCCAAAGCGATCTTGCTTCCAGTAATCCTCATTTCGCCCCAACTCTAATCTTGAATTTGATCTTGATTTAATGTAAAATGGCCCAGAACCAACAGGGTGGTCACGCAGGGTTTTTCCGTAAATGCGCCACGCAACTTTTGATAGAATCCCTAAACTGGGGTGTGTTAAAAGTTGTTTGATGTTGTTATAGGGACGAGTTAAATGTATTTCTAATTCATATGGATTGATAATATGAATTCCTGAAACATAGGATTTTTCCGGGCGCATACCTTTTTCAAAATACCTTTCGGAACCACGTATTTTCCCCATTAACAAGGACCCAGATTGATTAAGCGGATTATTTGAACAAGCAACACTTAAGGTGAAGGCAACATCATTTGCACATAATTCCCGAGATTCCCCAGAAAAACAATCGTCCTGATGAAACAAGACGCCTTTTCTGAGTTTTATGTATACGAGTCGACCGTTTTGTTTAAGTTGTATATCTTTTGCTAAATAATTCTCAATCGTTCCTTTTGAATCTGATTGTTTAACAAGAGGGTCATATAATTGACTAATAATTCTAAGTTCGGAAAGGGCATTTGTTTCCAATGGGAACAAACTATTCAATGATTCTGGAAGTGAGTAAGAAAAGACACCGCCATAGTAACGATCCCCCTTTGCTTTTTTTAACCGTTCCGTTGAGCGGAAATAAAAAAAAGCCAATAAAAACATCCCTAAACCCGCTAAAATCAATATAAATTTAGCGCGCCGAAAGGGTTGTTTCATAAGATTCGGTTTAATTACAAGGTTGTTTCTTCAATCAAGTTATTCTTCCACGAGGTGTAAAAATCCGTGTCCTGTGATTTCTTGTCCAGAGATATTGTAACCGGTGTATTTATAAAAATACACACCCTCGTTGGCAATGACGCCGTTGATTTTTCCATCCCAACTTGGATTGTCGTTGACTAGGTCAATGCTGCTCTTTTCAAAAAGCACATTTCCCCAACGGTTTAAAATGACTAATTCTAATTTAACCACATTTTTTGTGCTTAAGAAATAGGCGTCATTATTGCCGTCATTACCAGGGGTAAAGACATTTGGCGCTTCAACAATTGGCGTTGGGTAAACACACGTTCCGTTGTCAACATTTGCCCCTACATTATAGTTGAGCGCTACAGGATCGGTGCAACCACAAACATCAACCTGGATGAGGTAATATGCTGTGTCTGAACACAGTGCTGTTTGGAAAGCAACAAGTTGAACAGTATACATTCCAAAAGGACCGGTATAGGTATGTGAAACGTTAGTTAAATCAGCGCTTGTTGCTGTTTGTGTATCGCCAAAGCTCCACGAATAATTATTTGCGTATAAACTATTGTTTTGGAAGACAACATCAAATGGAGCACAACCTTGAATAGGTGTGCCGGTAAATTCCGCATTTGCAGCGTTTAGAACACCAACAAAAGCACTATCGGAAACAGAACAAACATTGTCATCAACGGTGATGTAGTACCAGCCCGAAGGAATATTTTGCCAACTTGAGGAGGAATTAAGACCATTTGGACCAGTCCATGAATAACTCGGAGCTCCATTTAACCCACTAGCTATAACGGAAACAAATCCGGTTGGCTGGCATGTGGTTAATCCAACATTAATCGTATCGATAGCGATGGTTTGAATCATCGTTACTGTCACCGTATCCGTAATTGCTCCTAAACACGCGTCTGTAACAGTGACCAGGAAATCAAACACACCATTTTGATTCACGGAAACAATGTCTTGTGTGGAATCAGAAGAGCTGTTGAGCCAATCATATGTGTATAATCCTGTTGCCCCTTGCGCTATGGCTGTTAAAAGAATACTATCATTAAAACATTGAGCGGTGATATCCGTTTCGTTAATTGATAAAGGGGTGATATCTGCAAGGTATAAAACCCCAGAGATGGACAGGGAGTCGCCATTTCCGTCCACATAACTAACCGTAATAACAATTGATTCTACCCCCTCTGCTATCCCATCTACAATAGGGGCTATGTTAATCGCTGCCGTATCTTGACCTGGAGCAAGAATAATCGGGCTATCTGCCAAAATGAAATCTACATCGTCCACAGCAGTACCCGTAACGGTGAAATTAACAGCTAGCGGCAAACTTGATTGACATTCACTTCTGATAAATAGTACATTCGCATCTACACAAGCTTCCGGAATGGTATCTGTTCCGTTTGCAGTTTGTAAGGTGATATCAACGGGTGGAGAAAAGAAAGAATCATCCTGCAAAAAAACAGCTGTACTTAGGTAATCGTCTTGACAATCAGCAACAGCAAATTTAAAGTGATAGGTTTCTCCACATTGAACATTGAAAGTAATAGGAATGGGTGTCGTGTAACCATTTAAGGCGTTTCCCGCCCCGCCAGACACATAATATTGCGCATTTAAACCTGGGTGAATCGTACTGATTGTTATCGGCAAGTTTGTGTTTGGAACCAATGCCAAATTTACAGAACCATTTGGAAATGCTGCCGGGGAAGCGTAAGGACCTGTTATTCCAGGACCACTCACAAAGAACCCAAAAACATCATTAAACGAACTATTTATCCATTGTGTGTATTCATCAGATCCAAAGACAAAATTGAAACTCACCACATTGGAAACCGCAACAAAGTCAAATTCTAAAGACGCAAGGTCATCCGTTGAATTAATGTTCCCGGAACTAGGGTTGCTCGTTACAGATTGAGCGATGGATAACAGGTCGTTATCAGAAATCCCACTATTTATGGTTTGTCCAGCAGTAGTGTTATTTGATGCCCCAACCAATTCTGTTACCGCGCCACTAGACAACACAATACCACCTTGAAAACCAATATTAGAGGTAGCATCAGAAAATTCACCAATTTGAGTTGCGCTTCCTGTAAAGGTGACATTCGAAACAGTAACTCCTGGTCCAATCAAATTATTCGTGACATATTGCAATGGAGTTTGACCACTGTTAACGACCAGTTGGCTAAATAATGATAAATGAATTATCAAGGAAAAACCAAGGAAAAAGTATTTTTTTATCATTTTATTCTAATTTACAAAACCAAGGACGGCTCTTCTATCCTAAAAGATGCACTAATTTGAAGAAAAAAATCTAGACGGCAAATTTTTTCAGGAATAATAACGATTTTTGAATTCATATAATTATAGCATAATGAACTTAACACAAGAATATATTTTAAAGAACAAGGGGCGTTTTTTGGAAGAGCTTTTAGGGTTTTTAAAAATACCTTCTATTTCAGCTGATCCAGCATATTTGAATGACGTAGCAACTTGCGCCCGAAAATTGGCGGAACACCTGAAAACCATCGGCTTGGACGCTGTGGAAATATGTCCAACAGCTGGACATCCAATTGTATATGCCGAAAAAATAATAGACCTTACATTACCCACCATTTTGGTTTATGGACATTACGATGTACAACCGGCAGACCCGATTGAATTATGGACCTCGCCTCCTTTTGAACCAGTGATAAAGGAAACGCCGATTCATCCAATGGGGGCTATTTTTGCACGTGGAGCTTGTGACGACAAAGGACAAATGTTCATGCATGTGAAAGCATTTGAAGCGATGCTAGCAACGAATGAACTTCCTTGCAACGTGAAATTTATGATTGAAGGCGAGGAGGAAGTCGGAAGTCCGAACTTAGCCATTTATGTCAAAAAAAATAAAGCAAAATTATCCGCAGACATCATTTTAGTTTCTGATACAGGCATGTTGGCAAACGATGTCCCTTCGATTACCACCGGTCTAAGAGGATTAAGCTATGTAGAAGTAGAAGTTGTTGGTCCAAATCGAGATTTGCACTCCGGACTTTACGGTGGTTGTGTCGCAAATCCAATCAACATTTTAACAGACATGATTGCTTCCTTACACGATGAAAACGGAAAAATAACCATTCCTGGTTTCTATGATACCGTCGAAGAACTTTCTGTCGAAGAACGAAGTGAAATGGCAAAAGCGCCGTTTTCAGAGGAAGCATATTGCAAGGCGTTGAACATCAGCGAAACTCATGGCGAAGCGACTTATACCACGATGGAAAGAGGGTCTATTCGTCCAACATTAGATGTGAATGGAATTTGGGGAGGATACATTGGGGAGGGAGCGAAAACAGTGATTGCGTCCAAAGCACAAGCGAAAATTTCCATGCGCTTGGTTCCACACCAAACACCCGAAGAAATTACCGAATTATTCATGAAGCATTTTGTATCCATCGCACCGAAAAGTGTTCGCGTAAAAGTAACGCCGCATCACGGCGGTGAACCAGTGGTTACCCCAACGGATTCAATCGCATATAAAGCAGCCAGTCTTTCTTATGAAAAAACCTTTGGCAAAAAACCAATTCCAGTGAGAAGCGGGGGAAGTATTCCCATTATTGCGATGTTCGAACAAGAACTTGGACTTAAAACCATGATGATGGGCTTTGGTTTAGATAGCGACGCCATTCACTCGCCAAACGAGCATTTTGGTTTATTTAATTATTACCGTGGAATTGAAACGATTCCTTATTTCTTTGAGAATTACACCCAATTAATAGCGAATGAAAACGTTTAGTTTTCTGTTTCTTATCTTCCTTCTGACTTCCTGCGCTTCTTTTGAAGATCCAGTGGAAGTAATCCGTTACGATGGATCTAAATTGGAGAGCATAAACACCGAAGAAGCGAGCATTCGTGTTGTTGGCACGGTACACAATAACACATGGCTTCCCATTAAAATCAAACCGTCCACGCTGGAGGTGTATGTAGATGGTAAAAAATGGGGCGACCTTTATTTGGATGAGAAAATCCGACTAAAGTCAAATAAGGATAATGAATTGAATAACTTAGTTCATGTAACTTTTGAAGATGGTTTAATGGCTAAGTTATTTGTCTATCGTTTTAAAGAAAGCGCACAATTGCAATTGCAAGGCAACGTAAAAACAGGTCTTTTGTTCATCCCCATTAAAATACCAGTAAATTACACCAAAACGATTTCGCCTAAAAACCTAAATCTTAACTTAGACAAACAATAATGTTATCTGCTGAACACCCAAAAAAATTATTTTTACTTGATGCATACGCCTTGATATATCGAGCGTACTTTGCTTTTTCCAAGAATCCAAGAGTCAATTCAAAAGGACAAAATACTTCCGCCGCCTTTGGCTTCACCAATGTGCTTATCGATGTCATCAAAAATGAAAAACCCACTCACTTAGCGGTGGTGTTTGACCCTCCAGGCGGATCCGCACATCGCCAAGAGGAATTCGCCGCCTATAAAGCACAACGAGAAGAGATGCCAGAAGACATTCGTTCGATGATTCATCCCATTAAACAAATTGTTGAATCGTTTAATGTGCCCATTTTAGAGGTTCCTGGATTTGAAGCGGATGATGTGGTCGGCACCGTCGCAAAAATGGCGGAAAAACGAGGTTTCACTACATACATGATGACCCCTGATAAAGATTACGCACAGTTGGTGAGTGAACATATTTTTATGTTTAAACCGGGACGAGGAGGCAATCCACCGGAAATTTTAGGCGTAAAAGAAGTATGTGAAAAATTTGAAGTGGAAAAACCGGAGCAAGTCATTGATATTTTAGGACTTTGGGGAGATGCTTCAGATAACATTCCAGGTATTCCAGGTATCGGAGAGAAAACAGCAAAAACGCTCATTGCTAAATATGGTTCCGTGGAAAACCTCATCGACCATGCCCATGAGCTAAAAGGGAAACAGCAAGAAAACGTCATCAACTTTGCGGATCAAGGACGTGTATCTAAAATGCTCGCTACAATCATTTGTGATGTGGATGTTGAGTTTAATGAGGACGAATTGATCATGTGCGATGTTGATTCGGAAAAGGTAATGGATATTTTTACGGAACTCGAATTCCGCTCCTTAGCGAAACGCGTGATCGGTGAAGAGATTGTTGTTTCTTCTTCGAGTTCGCCGGCAACCAAATCACCTTCCGATATGTCACAATTGGACTTGTTCGGAATGCAAAGCATGATTGAACCTCAAGAAGCCACACCAACTGCGCATTATAAAACGATTGTCACCGAACGTCCAAGCTATCATTTGATTTCGACAGCAGAGGAACGTAAAGAACTATTGGAGATATTATTGAAGCATGCTCAGGTTTGTTTTGACACGGAAACAACGAACATCGATGCGCTGCATGCGGACTTGGTTGGCTTCTCCTTTTCTTACAAAGCACGCGAAGCTTTTTATGTCTCCGTGCCATCAGATTTTGAGGCCGCGAAGAAAATAGTGGAGGAATTTAAACCATTTTTTGAAGACCCATCGATTGAAAAAATTGCGCACAACATCAAATATGATTTAAAAGTACTGCAACGTTATGGCATCGAAGTCGCCGAACCGTTATTTGATACGATGATTGCGCATTATTTGATTAATCCAGAAGCCAAACAAAGCATGGATTTCTTAGCCACGTTTTACTTAAATTACCAACCGGTTTCTATCGAAACGTTAATTGGGAAGAAAGGAAAGGGACAGGGAAATATGCGGGACCTAAAACCCGAAGAAATCTGTGATTACGCGTGTGAAGACGCGGACATTACCTTCCAACTAAAACAGCTATTCGAACCAGAAATCCAAAAACCGCATTTATCTCAATTGTTTTATAACATGGAGATGCCCTTGGTAAAAGTATTGAAGGATATCGAGTTTGAAGGGATTTCCATTGATGTTCCAGCTTTAATCGATTATTCGAAAGAATTAGATCATACCTTAATCCGTCTAGACGAAGAAATAAAAGCCGCTGCAGGGGAAGATTTCAACATCGATTCACCGAAACAATTAGGTGAGGTGCTTTTCGAAAAACTAAAAATATCTAGCAAAGCAAAGAAAACGAAGACAGGACAATATGCGACTTCGGAGGACATCCTTCAAAAACACGAACACGATCACCCCATCATTCCAATGATATTGGAGTACCGACAACTTCGCAAATTAAAAAGTACGTATGTTGATCCACTTCCGACGATGTGCGATCCTGTCGATGGACGAATCCACACCAACTTCATGCAAACAGTTACAGCAACTGGACGCTTAAGCTCGAATAACCCTAACCTTCAAAACATTCCGATTCGCTCGGCGAAAGGCCGCGAAATTCGACGCGCCTTTGTTGCACGGGGAGCCGATTATAAATTAATGGCAGTGGATTATTCGCAGATTGAATTGCGTATAATCGCGGCTTTAAGTGCTGACGCAAACATGATTGAAGCCTTTCAACAAGGACACGATATTCACGTCGCTACTGCGGCAAAAGTTTTTCATACGCCCCTTGAGGAAGTAACACGCGATCAACGTAGCGCAGCAAAAGCGGTTAATTTCGGAATCATTTATGGACAATCAGCTTTTGGGTTAGCTCAAAACCTATCCATTTCTCGCACCGAAGCAAAAGGAATCATCGACGCGTATTTCGAACAATATAGCACGATAAAAAAATACATGGAAAATGTGATTTCTCAAGCAAGAGAATTAGGCTATGTGGAAACCATCATGAAGCGCAGAAGGTATTTACCAGACATTAATTCGGCGAATGCCGTTGTTCGAGGTTATGCCGAACGAAATGCGGTAAACGCTCCTATTCAAGGTTCAGCCGCTGATATTATAAAAATGGCCATGATCGCCGTTCATAAAGCCATGCATAAAGAAAAGGTTCAATCAAAAATGATTTTACAAGTGCATGATGAGCTTGTTTTTGATGTGCATGTTTCAGAGGAAATCCGCATGCAAAATTTAGTTAAAACGGCAATGGAAGAAGCCATTCAATTAGCGGTTCCAATGGAGGTGGAATTAAAGTTAGCACCAAATTGGCTTGAAGCACATTAACAACTGCGCGTCATCGGCAAAAACTAGGTGTATTATTAAGCGTATATTTGTTATTCATAAAAAAGAAACATGGATTTTTTGATTAAAGCAGCACAGTTATTTTTGTCTCTAGCCATCTTAGTGACCTTACACGAATTCGGTCATTTTATTCCTGCTAGACTATTTAAAACACGTATTGAAAAGTTTTACCTGTTCTTTAATCCGTTCTTTTCTGTATTTAGAAGAAAAAAAGTAAATGGGGATACGAAAACAGCGTGGTTTACCAAAGATTCCCCGAAAGAATGGAAGGAAGACGCGGATAGTACTGAATGGGGATTTGGTTGGCTTCCACTAGGTGGTTATGTGAAAATTGCCGGGATGATTGATGAATCCATGGACACAGAACAACTCAAGCAGCCTGTACAAGAATGGGAGTTCCGCTCGAAAAAAGCCTGGCAACGATTGATCATTATGGTAGGCGGTGTTGTGGTGAATCTTATTCTTGGATTTGTTATTTACATAGGCGTTGTCTTTACTTGGGGACAAATGGAATTGAAGCCAGTGAATTTGAAACATGGATTAAGTGTTCATCCTTATTTGGAAAAATACCATTTGAGCTCCGGCGATAAAGTGTTAACGATTGAAGGACAAGAAGTCTTGAATTTAGATGAGTTGAATAAAGGAATTATGTTCCGTGGTGCTCGAAACTTGACGGTACTTCATCCAGATGGATCAACAGAAGCGATTCGCTTACCAAAAGAAATTGATCGAACATTATTTCAAGTGGGCGCTTTACCTGCTTTTGGCTTAAGATCAAGCGCTCATAGTGTTGGCGAAGTAGTGAAAAATTCTCCAGCGAAAGCTGCAGGTTTAAAAAAAGACGACGTTATTCTTAGTGTTGGAAATCAACAAGTGACTTATTTTGACGAACTCTCAAAAGGACTTTATGAAGCAAAAGGTAAACATACAGATTTAACCGTTTTACGAGGAACAGACACGCTCGAATTAAAAACAAAAGTGAAACCAGATGGAACAATCGGATTCCAAACGAGCGGCAAAATCCTCATAGATTCTAATGCCATTCAAACCAAATACTACGGATTAGGTCAAAGTATCACGATTGGAATGATGTATGGTAAAAACACGCTTTCGGACTATATTTCTCAGTTTAAATTTGTTTTCACGAAAAAAGGAGCTACTTCTATTGGTGGATTTGCCGCGATCGGAAACATGTTCCCTCCTGTATGGGATTGGGAATCATTTTGGTTGTCGACAGCGCTTTTATCTATCATTTTAGCTTTTATGAATATCCTTCCTATACCTGCATTAGATGGCGGACACGTGGTTTTCTTATTATATGAAATGATCACAGGAAAAGAAGCCCCTCAAAAAGTATTGGAATATGCTCAAATGGTTGGAATTGTTTTATTATTAACCTTAATGGTTTATGCCAATGGCAATGACCTCATCCGCTGGCTAACTTCTTTGTAAATTTTCATTTATGGTGACTTTTCAAAATTACATCCTTGGAAATTGGATCACAGGTGATGGGGTGGAAACACATCTTTTTCATGCTGTAACGAACTCAGAATTAGGATCAGTTTCTAGCGCAGGAATTGATTACGAGCAAGTTCTAGATTATGGACGAAGAACTGGCGGCAGAGCCTTACGTAAAATGACCTTTCAAGAAAGAGGCCGAATGCTTAAAGCACTTGCGCTTTTTTTAATGGAACGCAAAGAACGTTATTATGAAGTCAGCTCCTGGACCGGCGCAACGAAAGTAGATTCGTGGATTGACATTGAAGGAGGAATCGGAAACCTATTTGCAAATGCATCTTTGAGAAAACAATTCCCAGATTTACCATATTATGTGGATGGCACAGCCGCACCACTTTCCAAAAATGGGACCTTCATTGGTCATCACATTATGGTTCCAAAAGAAGGGGTCGCCGTTCACATCAACGCCTTTAATTTCCCGGTTTGGGGAATGTTGGAAAAAATCGCCGTGAATTTAATGGCGGGTGTTCCAGCCTTGGTAAAGCCGTCAGAACACACGTGTTATTTAACAGAAGTAGTTGTCCGTGACATTATCGGATCGAAAATTCTTCCCGAGGGATCTCTACAATTGATTTGTGGTTTAGGAAGAGGTATTTTAGATCATGTTGACGCACGAGACATCGTTACATTTACAGGAAGTGCTTCCACCGGAAAAATTTTAAAAGGGTTGCCGCGCATTTCTCAAGAAAGCGTTCCATTTAATTTAGAAGCAGACTCCTTAAATGCAACCATTCTTGGAAAAAAAGCGGTTCCTGGAACAGTCGAGTTTGACCTTTTTATTAAAGAAACAGTCAAAGAAATGACCATTAAGGCTGGACAAAAATGTACGGCCGTTCGAAGAATATTGGTTCCAGGCGAGTTAATAGACGAGGTGCAATCAGCCATCTCTTCAAGATTAGCAACAACCATAATGGGGAATCCTTCGGAAGAAGGAGTCCGCATGGGTCCGCTTGCAACACGCTTGCAAGCAGAACGTGTTCGTTCATCCGTGGACGAATTATCCAAATCTCAAAAAATCGTTTTTGGAGAGTTAGCTGATTTTGAAATCAAAGGCGCTTCCGCCAAAAGAGAGGCCTTTTTCCCACCGGTTTTGTTTAGAAATGATGACCCCTTCCATCAAACGGCTTGTCATGAAATAGAGGCATTTGGTCCAGTTGCGACCATTATGCCATATAAAGAGTTGGATGACGCGATTGAATTAGCTAAAATGGGTAAAGGCTCATTGGTTTCGTCTATTGTCACTCCGGACAATCAAGAAGCACGTGATTATGTGGTCGGAGCGGCAAGTATGCACGGACGTATTCTCATTTTGAATGAGCAATGTGCCAAAGAAAGCACAGGACATGGATCACCAATGCCCTTGTTAACTCATGGAGGACCAGGTCGTGCAGGCGGCGGAGAAGAAATGGGAGGAAAGCGTGGCGTATTACATTATTTGCAACGAACAGCCATTCAAGGTCATCCAACAACCATAACTGCAATCACAGAGCAATTCCAAGTAGGAGCAGAGATGCCCGAAGCAAATCCACACGTGTTTAGAAAGCACTTTGAGGAATTGGTGATTGGAGAAACAGTTTTTACACATAAGCACACAGTAAGTGATGCGGACATTATCAATTTTGCCAACGTTTCGGGAGACAATTTCTATGCACACATGGACGCAACATCTTTGGAAGGAACGATTTTCGAACGTCGAGTGGCTCATGGATATTTCATCCTTTCCAAAGCAGCGGGATTATTTGTCGACCCGAAAAAAGGCCCCGTCCTGTTGAATTATGGATTAGAGGAAGCACGTTTCACGAAGCCGGTGTATCCAGGAGCAACCATAGGTGTACGATTTACAGTGAAAGAAAAAGTTGATCAAGAAAAACGAAGCGAAGACGACATTGCTAAAGGAATTGTTAAGTTTTTGGTAGATGTATATGATGAAACAGGAGAAACTGTGGCATTAGCAACCATTCTTACAATGGTCAAAAAGTTGAACGATCAATAACCCAAGTTTATAGAAAACAAAAAGACAGCCTTAAAGCTGTCTTTTTTTATGGGTTTAGATTTTTTCTATCCCTCAATTTCTTTTCGTAGCCCTTCAATTTCTACTTCTAATTTATCCGTATCATAATCCGTTTCCTCATCGTAGATATCAAAGTAGGGCTCTTCAAATGACTTCACAAAAGATTTGCGTTCAAACGTAAGCAATAGGGAAGGAAGGATGATTAAGTTCGTCACCATTCCAACTAAAATGGTAATGGAAACCAATAAACCGAGTCCTTTTGTTCCTCCAAATTGCGAGAAAACAAACATGATAAACCCAAAGAAAAGGATAACGGATGTATAGAAAATACCTAATCCCGTTTCCCTCAAGGACAATAAAATAGCATGTTGCACGTCCCAAGAGTGTGCGCGTAATTCTTGGCGGTATTTTGCTAAGAAAAGAATGGCATTATCTACGGTAATCCCCAGGGCAATCCCAAAAACTAAAATAGTGGATGGCTTCAAGGGGATGTGAAAATACCCCATAATACCTGCGGTGAATAACAAAGGAATGATATTTGGAATCATGGAAACCACGATTATTTTAAACGACCTAAATAAAAAGGCCATTAAAATGGCGATGGAAATAATGGCGAACACCAAACTTTGAAGAAGGTTAACAAACAGGTATTTTGTACCTTCAGACACGACCACAGCGGTCCCGGTAAATGTTGACACATAGTACTCTTGATCGATAGCCGAGCGAAGTGTTTTTTTGAAGTTTGGTTTACTTAGGTATGGACGTAGATTTTCAGGATCTAAATCAAAGGACATTTGTACGTTGTTGTTTCCTTTTGAAAGCAAGGACGTCACATTATTGTAAATACTCGAATAATTATAAACCAAAGAATCTGCTGCTGATTTATCTCCTTTTAAATACTTCGTGTACAAACGTTCAAAATCTTTCTTTTCAGGATTCAAGATGCTATCTACTTTTAATCGCAATAAGTCCACCTTGTCCGAAACCTTATAGGATCCAAGTTCCCGCATTTGCATGCGAATGCGCAAGGTTGTATTGCTCGTGTCGATCAGGTTTTTCAGTGAAATATTCCCCCCATTCAAGCTACTCACGTCGAATTTATCGAAGTAACGCTTCAAGCGTAATTTATCTCGGCCAGAAATTAATCGGTAGAATTCAGGGTTGTCCCCGTGGTAGCTCATGTTGATGGACTTCAAGAAATCCACATAAGATAGGCTTTTCGAAAACAAGGTGTCTTGCGCAAAGGTTTGCTGAATCTCTTCTACTTTCTCCAATGTTTTTTGTGAAAACAAGCGAGCCTTTTGTTTGTAGTCCACGGTTACTTCAAATGGAATGGATCCCCCAAAATTTTTCTCTATGAATTTCAAATCGATGAGTATTTGATCGTCCTCTGGAATATCCCCAGTAATATTTCCTGTAGCAATAATCTTGGTCATTCCGTAAAGCCCGATGACAACGAGCGCCACTGAAGATACGTAAACCCAACTACGGTATTTACTGACGATAATAATCACATACTCTAAAAACCCTTTGGAGTAAACACGGAATAAATGCTTTAAGTGTCTTGGTTTAGGTGGTTTGGAGTAAGAAGCCATTATCGGGATAATGCACAATGACAGAACAAATACCACCATGATATTGATGCTAGAAATGATTCCGAATTGTGCTAATTTTTCTGAACTCGTAAAGGTCACAAAACCTACCGCTGTGGTCAAATTCGTAAGGAATGTAACAGATCCAATGCGACGAATCATGATGTACAAAGCTTTCGTCTTCATCTTCGTTCGGACATATTCCTGGTGATAGCGTGTAATTAAAAAGACACAGTTTGGAACGCCAATAACAATCAATAACGGCGGAATCAGGGCCATCATAATGGACAATTTATACCCAAACAACGCAATGCTGCCTAGCGCCCAAATTACCGAGACAAATACAACGATGTTGCACTGGAGGACTACCCGGAAGGATCGGAAAAATAAATACAAAAGAAGCGAAGAGGCGATGATGGACAACGCAAGGAAAATATACATTTCACTGACGATTCGCTTACCCATTACCACCCGAATGTGAGGGAGTCCAGCGAAGTATGTTTTACCAAAATAGGGCGAATAGGATTCGGCTAACTTTTCAATTTCAAATACAACTTTTGATTTCTTTGGATTTGAAAGACATTTCTCATTCATGCTGATAAGCAACAACGAAACATTCGTCGAATCATTGTAAAGCATCCCTCTGTAAATAGGATTGTGTCTGATTTCTTTTTTCAGGGAATCGATACTTTTTTCTTGAAAAGCTGTTTTAGGATCTCCAAAAATTTGATAAGGATCAAACTTTTGTTCTTTCAAGTTGTTTTTTAGCCCCCAAAGCGTGGCCTCGGATATGACATTCTCAACACCATCGTACTTTAGAATTTTGTAGGATAACTCTCTCCATTTGGTGAAGTTGCGTTTCGTATACAGGGAATCCGTTTGAATTGCAACAACAATCGTTGATCCATCCTCTCCAAATTCTAATTTGAATTTTTCGAAGTCCTTTTGAACCGGACTATCTTTAGGAAGCGTGTTCCCAACGCGGTTATCAACCTTTAACGAAGTAAAGGCAAAGTAGCCGAAGAATACAGTCAACAAAGCAATAATTGCCAAGATGTATAATCGATTCCTTAAAATGATGCTCGCAAATTTACCCCACATAGATAGTTACCATAAAAATCAAGGGGTGAAGTTAAGAAATATTTAGGAGAAACGGAGAAAACCAACTTTGGAGGACCCCTAATGAACACGAAAAGATAAACCAAAGCGCTGCAAAAGTGTTATCCTTGTAACTTAATTTGAACCATCAACAGGTGAGCAAAAATCTATTTAGTAATTTAATGGACACGCCAAAGCATTTTGAAAAACACCTCATAGAGGATGGTGAATTTTGGTTCATGCCGAATTTTTTAAGCAAAGATCAAGCGATACATCAGGAGTCTTTGTTGATCAACACCATTGAATGGAAACAAGAAGAGGTCTATGTTTTTGGTAAAAAATACAAAGAGCCTAGAAAAACAGCTTGGTATGGTGATGAAGCGTGCGTTTACACTTATGCTGGTAAAAAGAACCATCCATTACCCTGGACCGATGGGTTATTAAAATTAAAAACCGACATTGAATCACTTCTTCCAGGCGCAAGTTTTAATAGCGTGCTATTAAATCAATACCGAAATGGCAATGATAAAATGGGGTGGCATTCGGACAACGAAAAAGAACTTGGAAACCACCCGATTATCGCTTCTATGAGTCTTGGCGCCACGCGCTTTTTCGACTTAAAACATAAACGAATTAAGTCGCTCAAAAAACGCTTGGAACTTCCTGCTGGGTCCCTTTTAATCATGTGTGGTTCCACGCAAGAAAACTGGCTGCATCAAGTTCCTCAGCAGAAAAAAGTTAAAGACTCAAGGATTAATTTGACGTTTAGAAAAATCATTTCTTAAACTGAAAAATCCCAAACAACCGAAGTTATCTGGGATTTAACTTTCTCGTGAAAGGTGGAAGCCCATTCACAAGGTTTTCAAAAACAAAAAACCCTGACGTTGAAGTCAGGGTTTTGTACTCGAGGCGGGACTTGAACCCGCACGCCCAAAAGAGCACAGGATTTTAAGTCCGGCGTGTCTACCGATTCCACCACTCGAGCATAGACGAGCGGGAGACGGGATTCGAACCCGCGACCCCGACCTTGGCAAGGTCGTGCTCTACCAACTGAGCTACTCTCGCTTATGTATTCCTAGAAAACCGCTGTTTTCTTCCTCTGCTAAAATCATTTCTGATTACCTGCTTGGGGTGGCAAATTTAAAGATTTTTTTCGTCTTACAAAACACTTATTAAAAAAAGAGCAGATTAGACCGCCTTTCCACGAAAGAAATAAAACAACCAAGTCAGCGGAAGCAATAGGTCGTAATTGTAATATAAATCTTCGAACGGAATGGTTCCCATTCGCCATCCAATGATGTGCTGTTCTGAATACCAGACAATAGCTTGATCAGTAATGGACCCGGTTAAAATGCCATTAACGATAAAAAAAGGAAGCAAACAGACCATGTAGGCTAAGATAAAATCTCCAAACCACTTTCTGTTGTAAGCAAACAACGTGAGAATAAATGCCATTGCTGCAGCGGAGATCGTGTAGTAATTGTATGTTTTGAGCGTGGAAAAAAACAATTGACCCCCACCGTAAAATAGCACCATCAACAGGGAACTAATCCCCATCGTCCAGGTGAAAATACGTTGGATCATTTCCGTTTTTCGATTGGGAAAATATGCTTGAAGGACCAGTAGGATGAAGATGAAATTGTACGGAACAACCAAGAAAAAAAGCACCTCCTCTAGCGGAAGTCGACCAAGATAAACCCCAAATAAATAACGTGGATTAAAGCCCCATACGCCCATGCGCGTGAATACTTCATCCCACAATAGAAAGCCAATTCCTACAATAAGAATACTTGGAATGAGGTAGCGCCAAACTTTGTAAAAAGCGACCTTTTGATCAAAACTTAGGGCAAGTGGACCAATAAACGAACATAGAATAACCCAGCCATATGCACTCATCAGATTCCTTTTTTACGGTAGAAGGCCGCACGGGCCTCTTGGTAAAACTTTGGAGAGACGAATAACATCCCAAAACTTTCACTGTGTTCTTTTCCTAAGTGCTTATGGTGGACTTTGTGCGCTTTACGAATGGCATAAAAATACGGGTGGTCAATATCTCTCAACCATTTAAAGCGTCGGTGGATGTACACATCGTGGATTAAAAAGTAACTCAATCCATAAGCAGCGATTCCATAACCAATCCAAACAGGCACATAGGCGTTATTCATCATTCCTAACATAATGCATAACCAAGAAGGGATTGCATAAATCAAAAAAAACACGTCATTTCGCTCGAAGAACCCAGGCTCTTCCTGATGATGATCCTTATGGAAGTACCACATGAATCCATGCATGACGAACTTGTGCGTTGCCCAAGCCACGAACTCCATGCCCATGAAACTAGCGAATAATACGAAGGGTCCCCACCAATACATGACTACAACATTAAAAGGGTAAAAAAGATGAACATCATTAAAAACAAGGATTCTGCTACTTTGTTCACTTCTGGTAATTTCATCCGCTGATAAATCCATTGCAAGAAGTAAGAAACACCCAACCAACAAACAAAATTATACACCGGAATCTCACCATTGCTCCAATGCCAATAATCTAATTTCATGGCAACAGGTTCCAAAATGTAATCAAACAAAACCATGAGCACAGCAGAAATGAACGCCTCCAAATGCTTATTCAACTCAAAGCGATGAACCACAGCAGAGGACGCAACGGACAAAATCCCCCAGTTCACGCCGATAATCAACGGTACCCCGTACCATTTTAAACCTAAGTTATTGCCGTAATAGTAGTGGCCAAATAGATAGGATGTATGTACACCGATTAGTTCAACCGCTACGCCAACGACAAACGCTATCCCCAAAAACAAGAGGAAACTTAGCTGCTTGGATTTTCTACTAAAAATGATTCCAAGAAAAGAGATGAAGAGATTTAACGCCGATAATTGAACAAACCATCCTCTCGTGTACGGCAGGAGCATACCCACTGCGCCAACGAGGTATAAAATCAATAATATTATGCGGATCCAACGCTCACTCATAAAAGACCATTTTTAGTAATCAATCTACTTCCCTGGATGACGTTGCTAATGGTTTCATCCAGTGTGTAATAACTGTGCGGAATGGTTTTATCTAATTTTTCGCGGGTATAGCGAATGGATTTATATCCCGAATGAACAGACTCAATACTCACTCCTGCTCTTTTGCCCGTTACATGTCCTAGCAACTCATTGATTAATGCATAAAACAAGGCAACGAACTTAGGCGCAGTGAATTTGGGCGCTTTTTTACCGAGCGACTCACAAAGCGCGGAAAATAAGGTGTGAAAACGTAGGTTCGGACCAACGCATAAAAAGCGGTCGCTGGAAACGGGAGATTCCATTAACTGAATCATGATGTTTACGACGTCTCTCACGTCCACAATCGCATTTGCCCCAGGTGGATAAAAAGGCATTCCTTTTTTAGCGGCTTTAAAAATCGCTAGTGAACTGCTATTCCAGTCACCTGGACCAAAAATCACACAGGGATTAATCATCACGGCGTTCAATCCTTCCTCTATGCCGCGCCATACTTCTTTCTCCGCTAAAAACTTGGAAATGGAATAACCGCTTACTTCATTCCCCGGTTCCCATTTCTTTTGTTCACTTGTGTCGCCATTCGTGTTCACTCCAATTGCCGCCGTCGAACTCACGTAACACATTTTTTTAATCTGATGCTTCAATGAATAATTGACCATATTAGCCGTTGCAACGCGGTTGTTTTGAATGCAGGATTCAAAATCTGCTTTGAAAAAGGAAACTAAAGCCGCACAATGGTAAACATAGTCGACGTTATTCATGGCTTCGTCCACCTCCATGAGGTTCAATAAATCGCAGGACACCCAATGAATGCTGTCCCATTTATCTGTTGCATCTTCGGGAAAATAGTAGAAATAGAGTGCTTTTACGTCCTTGATTTTATGTTCGTTTCGGTACAACGCTCGGCAGGAATGTCCTTGCTGTGTCAATTGAATCAACAAATGACTTCCCAATAAACCCGTTGCACCTGTAACTAAAATCATATGGCAAAGCTAGGTATTAAACTCCTTTATTGGTAAATGGCGGTCAATCCCTCTTTAATTTGTTCTGCCGCGAAGGATAATTGCTCTGGGCTATGTGCGCTCGAAACAAATCCAACTTCATAACCACTCGGACCAAAATACACGCCTCTATTTAAAAGAAAATGGTGAAGTTTATTAAAAGAAGTCATGTCAGCATCAATTTGGTCTGCAGCAGCAATGCGTTTTTTCCCATTGAAAGAAAACCAAAAGATCGACCCGATACTCACTAATTCAACGGGTAACTGATGTGTATTTGCAAAGTTGTTGATTCCCTCAACAAATGTAGTCGTTTTCTTTTCAAGATTTTCGTAGAAATTCTCTTGTGCACACAGCGATAATTGTGCGAGTCCAGCAGCCATCGCCACCGGATTTCCAGATAAAGTCCCCGCTTGATAAACTGGGCCGTCAGGTGAAACAAAAGACATTATCTCCCGCTTTGCCCCATAGGCACCAACAGGAAGACCCCCACCCATGATTTTACCATAAGTTACGATGTCCGGAGTAATGTTATAATATTCGGCAGCTCCACCAAACGCCACGCGGAATCCGGAGATGACTTCATCAAAAATCAATAAAATTCCATATTCTGTGCACAACGTGCGCAAAGCAGTTAAAAAACTCAAGTCTTGCAAAAGTAGTCCGTTATTTGCGGGAATAGGTTCAATGATGACACACGCAATTTCGTTGGAGAGCGTTTCGAAACACGTTTTTAGCGCGTCCAAATCATTCAAAGGGAGGACAATTGTTTCATTGGCAAAAGCTTCGGGAACGCCAGCGCTCGATGAGGTTCCAAAGGTCACTAATCCACTTCCAGCTTTCACTAATAGCGCATCTACATGCCCGTGGTAACAACCATCGAATTTGACAATCTTTGTTTTGTTCGTATATCCACGAGCTAAGCGAATAGCGGACATGACTGCTTCCGTTCCTGAACTGAGGAACCGTAACTTGTCTATAAATGGAATGCGATCCAAAATAAATTTTGCTAATTCACTTTCCTTTCGTGTTGGCGCCCCAAAACTTGCTCCGTTTTGCAAGGTGTCAACGACAGATTGAAAGATGCGTGGGTGATTGTGCCCATTAATTAAAGGTCCCCAACTCCCACAAAAATCTAAAAATCGATTTCCGTCTTCATCCCATATTTCAGCTCCATTTCCTTTGGCAATGAACAAAGGCGTTCCCCCAACAGACTTAAATGCTCGTACGGGAGAATTTACTCCGCCTGGAAAATAAGTTTGAGATTCTTGAAAGAGTTTTTCAGATGTGCTTCGATTGATGGAATGTTCGATCTTCATTTCTTGCGTATATTTGTCGTGCTACAAAAGTAACAATAAAGGATGGATAAGGTTTTTGAGAATAACTTGGAATTTGCACAAAAGATGGATCAACAAGATCCTCTTCATGGTTTCCGTGATGAATTTTTGTTCCCTACTTTTCACAGTAAAAACCCCATCTATTTCACGGGGAACTCCCTTGGACTGCAACCGAAGAAGGCCGCGCAGTATTTGCAAGAAGAATTAGCAGATTGGGCAAAATTTGGTGTGGAAGGCCACTTTTTGTCGAGACGCCCTTGGTTTTCGTACCATGAACAATTAACGGACATGGCGGCAAAAGTAATAGGGGCATTGCCAATTGAAGTCGTGGTTACTCATTCGTTGACTACGAATTTGCATTTGTTGATGGCAAGTTTTTACCGTCCCGAGGGCAAACGAACGAAGATCATTTGTGAAGCAAAAGCATTCCCAAGTGATCAATACGCATTAGAATCGCAAGTTAAGATGCATGGCTTATCCATGGAACATCTTGTTGAAATTTCTCCGAGACCAGGAGAACAGCTGATTCATGAAGATGATATCTGCACGAAAATTTTAGAAGTGGGAGATGAATTAGCATTGGTCATGATAGGCGGAGTGAATTATTATACCGGACAATTCTTTGATTTAGCGCGCATCACAAAAGCGGGACACCAAGTCGGAGCATATGTTGGATTCGATTTAGCACATGCTGCAGGAAACATCAATCTTCAATTGCACGATTGGCATGTTGATTTCGCTGCATGGTGCGGGTATAAATACCTAAACTCATCTCCAGGAGGGGTATCGGGAATGTTTGTTCACGAAAAGCACGCATACAACAAAGACCTTCCGCGCTTGGCAGGATGGTGGGGACATAACAAAGAAGAACGGTTTTTAATGAAGCCAGGATTCGACCCGCTTCCAGGTGCAGAGGGATGGCAATTAAGCAATGCACCGGTATTGGGAATGGCGGTTCATTTAGCCTCCTTGGAATTATTCGAGGCTGCGGGCATGAAACAAATTGGCGCTAAAAGAGATCAAATGACGGCATATTTAGAGTTCGTTATTCAGGAGATTTCTGCGCGAAATTCAGAAAAATGCACATTTGAAATCATCACACCAAGTGAAATTCATCGAAGAGGCGCACAGTTATCCATCATGGCACATGGCCAAGGCCGAAAACTATTCGATGCATTATCTGATTTAGGGGTCATCGCCGATTGGCGAGAACCAAATGTTATTCGTGTTGCACCAGCGCCCTTGTATAATTCATTTGAAGATTGCTATTGGTTCGGCGTTCATTTAGAAAAGGCTATTCAATAAGAGCACTGCAAATCACCGATTCGATCACGCTTGGAAAATGTTTCATCTCTAATTTACGCACTTCCGTCTCGATATATTCTGGTGAGTCTGGGCTATTCAGCGAAACAGCAAATTGAGCCAACACTTTTCCTTTATCAAATTCTTCGTTGACCAAGTGAATGGTAATGCCCGAGAAATGCATATTCGATTCCGCCACTGCTTTGTGAACATGGGCTCCATACATGCCCTTGCCCCCAAAATTTGGCAACAAAGCTGGATGTATATTAATCATCCGATTTGGAAAGAGGTGAACAAGATCAGCAGGAACCTTTTTTAGAAATCCCGCAAGAATGATCCAATCGATTTGCTTTGCCTGACAGATGCGTAAATAGTCTTCAAAAACCAAGTTGGAAGAACTTTCAAACGCGATTTGTTGTGTTTTACAGTGCGCTTTCATTTCTGGATTTTCCACAGAAGAAAGGACGAGCGACACACTAATATCAGGGTGATTTTGGAAAAATTGCATGATATTATGGGCATTGCTGCCTTTTCCAGAAATAAATAGTGCGATTCGTTGATGTTTCATTCTATGCGCAAAGTTAAACATCTGTTGGGATTCACGTGTAATGAAGACTTTTAAGTTGATAAATATTACTGATTTAGTTTTGTTAATTGGATGTTTGTTTTTTTCTTTGCAGGCTGAAACCTTTAAATTAAGAAAAGATGTCTGAAATCAAAGCTAAAGTTATCGCGATCATCGTGGATAAACTGAATGTTGAAGAAAGTGAAGTAACTAACGAAGCGAGCTTCACAAATGACTTAGGTGCCGATTCATTGGATACCGTTGAGTTAATCATGGAATTCGAGAAGCAATTCAATATTTCCATTCCAGACGATAAAGCAGAAGGGATCCAAACGGTTGGAGACGCTGTTGCTTATATCGAAAGTAATGTGAACTAATATTTACTGAATCCAATTTAAACAGGCATGCAATTAAAACGAGTAGTCGTAACTGGCCTTGGTGCATTGACACCAATCGGTAATAATTTGCAAGAGTATTGGGATGGATTGCTTGCTGGAAAAAGCGGTGCTGCACCCATTCAGCAATTCGATGCCTCCTTATTCAAAACTCAGTTTGCCTGTGAGTTGAAGGGATTCAATGTAGAAGACCACATTGATAAAAAAGAAGCCCGTAAACTCGATCAATTTTCGCAGTATGCCATAGTTACCGCAACGGAAGCTATGGCGGACTCTGCATTGATGGAGTCTAATCCAAATTACGACCGTATTGGGGTAATTTGGGGTTCGGGAGTCGGTGGACTTAAAACATTTCAAGAAGAAGCGCGCGAGTATTTCGCGGGCGATGGAACTCCTCGTTTCAATCCGTTTTTCATTCCAAAGATGATCGCCGATATTGCTGCGGGACACATTTCCATTAAATTTGGATTGCGCGGACCCAACTACGTTTGTGTTTCGGCTTGCGCTTCCGCAACAAATGCCATTATTGATGCCTTTAACTTAATTCGTTTAGGGAAAGCAGATGCCATCGTAACAGGTGGATCAGAAGCTGGAGTAAACGAAATGGGAATGGGTGGATTTAATGCACTCAAAGCATTGTCCACAAGAAACGATTCTCCAGAAACGGCCTCTCGTCCATTTGATTTGGATCGAGATGGATTTGTTTTAGGCGAAGGCTCAGGAGCACTTATTTTAGAAGAATACGAACACGCGATTAAACGCGGGGCTAAAATTTATGCCGAAGTTGTCGGTGGCGGAATGTCTGGTGATGCCTATCACATGACCGCTCCTCATCCAGACGGAATCGGTGCGAGAAACACCATGTTAGCAGCCCTTGAGGATGCAGAAATCACACCTGATCAAATTGATTACGTAAACGTTCACGGGACATCTACTCCCTTAGGGGACATCGCTGAGGTTAAGGCGATTCAAGCTGTTTTCGGTGATCACGCATACAATATGAACATTAGTTCAACAAAGTCCATGACAGGTCACTTATTAGGTGCTGCAGGCGCGATTGAAGCGGTTGCTTGTGTAATGTCTGTAAAGCATGACATCGTCCCTCCCACAATTAACCATTTTACGGATGATCCAGGACTTGATCCAAAATTGAATTTCACCTTCCATACTCCACAAAAACGTACCGTGAATATTGCGCTTTCCAATACATTTGGATTTGGCGGACACAACACGAGTATTATTGTCAAAAAATTTAATTCTTAAGTGCCCTGAAACTCCCTTTGTTTTCAACTAAAAGAACAGAGGATGAGTTAAAAATCATTCGGTTCATACTCAAACATTTTGGGTATAAGCCGGTAAATGTGTCGTTTTTTAAGCGAGCATTAACCCATAAATCCTTTTTACCTGAAGAAAAGCACGACTTTGCGAATGAACGTTTAGAGTTCTTGGGGGACTCCATTTTGGATGCGGTAGTTGCTGAATTTCTTTATACAAAATATCCCGACGATGATGAGGGCTACTTAACCAAATTAAAGTCCCGCATTGTCAACCGTAAATCCCTTGCAGCAATCGGAGAAAAAATGAATATCCGCAGCATGTTAATCTACAATCAAGCGAGAAGCATCAACTTAGCGACCCTTGAAGGAAATGCTTTTGAGGCCATTATTGGTGCCATTTATTTAGATGGAGGATTTGAAAAAACGAAGAACGCGCTGATTAAGCAGGTATTTCGTAATTATTTGAATTTTAATCAATTATTGTCCGAGGAGCTAGATTTCAAATCAAAGTTATTCATCTGGTGCCAAAAGAAAAAACTCCCCTTAGAATTTCAATTAGTTGAGGAAACACACTTAAATGGACAATGGAATTACGAGATGGCAGTGTTGGTAAATCGCACAGAATATGGCAGGGGGAAAGGTTTTTCAAAGAAGGATGCTGAACAAGCTGCGGCAAGAGAAACCTTGCAATTAATGGGAGAAATTTAATCAGATGCTAGCTTTGCGTTGATTTTTATTATACTTTTGTTTCACAAATTTCAAGATCATGACAACAACAGAAATTATTTACGCGATTGGTGACCTGTTTCAATGGTCTTTTGGTTTTTTCGAATTCGTAGGAAATAACTTTAATACGATGTTAATCATTTTAGGGTTTTTCGGTTTTGGGTATTGGATGAATTTACAGCGTAAAATGAGTGCAAAATCAAACGTTCCTGTTGATGTAAAAGAAAATGCAGGCTGGTACAAAAAAGAAAACCAAAAATTGAAATAATAGTTCAATCTAAGATATACAAATGTCCGCATCATGCGGACATTTTTTTTGCCTTAAATTTTCCCGCAAAAAAAACAGACTCAAAGGAGTCTGTTTAATACGTATTTAAAAAGTGCTTTTTATGCTTTTGTCAAAGCGCCTTTTAAAAATTCTCTATTCATACGTGCAATGTTCTCAATGGAGATTCCTTTTGGACATTCAATTTCACAAGCACCAGTATTTGTACAATTCCCGAATCCTTCTTCATCCATTTGACGAACCATGTTTAATACACGGTCAGTTGCTTCCACTTTTCCTTGAGGCAATAAGGCATACTGAGACACTTTAGCTCCAACAAACAACATGGCAGAACCGTTTTTACATGAAGCGACACAAGCTCCACATCCTATGCATGCAGCAGCCTGAAATGCCTTGTCTGCGTCAGCTTTAGCGATTGGAATAGCATTGGCGTCCATTGTGCGCCCAGATGTATTGACAGAGACAAATCCACCTGCTTGTTGAATACGGTCAAACGCACTGCGATCAACCATCAAATCTTTGATGATTGGAAATGCACGAGATCTCCATGGTTCAACATAGATGGTATCCCCATCTTTAAACTTGCGCATGTGTAATTGACATGTTGTGTTACCTGAGTCTGGACCGTGTGCGCGACCATTGATGTACAATGAACACATTCCACAGATTCCCTCGCGACAATCATGATCAAATGTAATGGGTGATTGTTTCTCATTTATCAATTGTTCGTTCAATTGATCCAACATCTCTAAGAAAGAGCTATCCGTAGAAACATTATTTAATGAATAGGTTTCTAATGCCCCTTTGGCATTTGAATTTTTCTGTCTCCAGATTTTCAAGGTGATATTAATGAACTTAGAAGCCATAATGTCTTTCTTAATTATTTGTAATTTCTGTCTGCTATTTTGATAAACTCGTAATTCAACTCTTCTTTATGAAGCGTGGATTGTTTAGAATCTGACCCTTGGTATTCCCAAGCTGCTACGTATTTGAAGTTTTTGTCATCTCGTAACGTTTCGCCTTCAGCGTCTTGGTGTTCTTCACGGAAGTGACCGCCACACGATTCTTCACGGTGAAGCGCATCCACGGCCATTAATTGACCTAATTCAATTAAATCCGCAACACGCATTACTTTTTCCAATTCAGGATTCATTTCGTCAGAACTACCAGGTACATATACGTCTTTGTAAAACTCTTCACGCAATAATCCAATTTCTTCAATCGCTGCTTTTAAGCCTTGCTCATTTCGAGCCATACCGACCTTGTTCCACATGATTAATCCTAATCGCTTGTGGAAGTGATCTACGGATTTGGAACCGTTGTTATTTAAGAAACGATCAATACTTTCTTTTACTTCGTTTTCTGCTGCTTCAAATTCAGGCCCATCAGTTGAAATTTTTCCTGTGCGGATTTCATTGGATAGATAATCTGAAACAGTATATGGGGCTACGAAATAACCATCTGCCAATCCCTGCATTAATGCCGATGCCCCAAGTCTATTTGCTCCGTGCTCAGAGAAATTCGCCTCTCCTGTCACAAAACATCCTTCGATGGTGCTTTGTAAGTTATAATCAACCCAAACGCCACCCATAGTGTAGTGAACAGCTGGATAAATTTTCATCGGTGTTTCGTACGGATTTTCATCGGTGATTTTCTGATACATTTGAAACAAGTTCCCGTATTTTTCCTCAATCCATTTTTTACCTAATTCAATCATGCGCTCTTCCGTAGGCTCATGATCCCCTAAAGCATATGCTGCCTGCTTTCCTTTGTTTTTAATTTCAGAAGAAAAATCTAAGTAAACACCTTCGTTTGTATCGTTTGCTTCAATTCCACATCCGGCGTCACAACGTTCTTTCGCTGCGCGGGAAGCAACATCGCGTGGAACTAAGTTCCCGAATGCTGGATAACGTCTTTCTAGGAAGTAATCTCTTTCTTCTTCCGTGATTTGAGTGGGCTTTAATTGCCCTGCTCTAATGGCTTCAGCATCTTCTTTTTTCTTAGGAACCCAAATTCTACCTGAGTTTCTTAAGGACTCAGACATCAAGGTTAATTTCGATTGATTAGTTCCGTGAACCGGAACACATGTTGGGTGAATTTGAACAAAACATGGATTAGCGAATAACGCTCCTCTTTTGTGAACTTTCCAAGCTGCGGAAACATTGCTTCCCATGGCATTAGTTGAAAGAAAGTACACATTTCCATAACCTCCTGAGGCAATCACCACTGCATGTGCAGAATGACGCTCCAATTCACCGGTAACTAAGTTGCGTGCAATAATTCCACGCGCTTTTCCGTCGATTTTAACCAAGTCCATCATTTCATGACGGTGATACATTTTCACGCGACCTAAGCCAATTTGACGAGACAATGCTGAATAAGCACCTAACAATAATTGTTGTCCAGTTTGTCCAGCGGCATAAAACGTACGTTGAACTTGTGTCCCACCAAATGAACGGTTATCTAATAATCCACCATATTCACGTGCAAAAGGAACTCCTTGAGCCACACATTGGTCGATGATGTTGCCAGAAACTTCCGCTAAACGGTGAACGTTTGCTTCGCGTGCGCGGTAATCACCACCTTTAATGGTGTCATAAAACAAGCGGTAAACAGAGTCGCCATCGTTTTGATAATTCTTTGCTGCATTGATTCCACCTTGTGCCGCAATCGAGTGCGCACGACGCGGGGAATCCTGAAAACAAAACGCTTTCACATTGTATCCCATCTCTCCTAGAGACGCAGCAGCCGATGCTCCGGCCAATCCTGTTCCAACAACAATCACGTCAATCTTTGGACGGTTATTGGGAGCAACCAATTTCATGTGATTTTTGTGGTTTGTCCACTTATCAGCAATTGATCCTTCTGGAATTTTTGAGTTTAATTTTGACATAATCCTGTTTTTCCTAATGGTTCATGTAAATAATTACGGGAATAATTGCGAACAAGAAAGGCACGACAATACTGAAGGCCATCCCAATTTTCTTAATAATCGGCGTATAAAGGGGGTGATTCAATCCTAATGACTGAAAAGCAGAGGCAAATCCGTGCCACAAGTGGTATCCCAAAACCAACATGGAAATCACGTAAAAAAGGACACCAAATAACGCGCTGGAATTACTTTTATCAAAGAATGTCATCACAACGGTATGCAAATCTTTGTATCCTTCTCCGATTTTTACCCCTGAAGTAATGTCGTAAAATTCGTGTTTGTTTTTAATCTCAAATAATTTTTGTTCTTGTCCAGTACTTGGGTCCTTCACTTTGAATTGCTGGTAAGTACCATTCGTATTTAAATAATGTGTGACTTCGATGGGCTTAGTGATCATTTCGCCGGTTGCCGGATTTTGTCCAACGGGATAATCCACCGTTTTTACTAATGAGTGCAAGGGAATTTCTTCCGTAATTTTCGCTTTCCACCAAAAATTCGCCATGTGCGTAGCTAGGAACACCAAAATCAAAGTTCCTAAAATCGCCATATTTCTAGAGGCTGTTCCCGAGTTAGCTTTTGGATTATTGTACGCGTAGCTAACTGGGCGCGCTTTTTTGTTTTGAATGGTCAACATAATTCCGTCAACAGCATGAATGATTAACGCGATGTACGTAACATAAGACAAGACTTTAATGAATAAATTATGCCCCATGAAGTAAGCATATTCATTGAAGGCACGACGTCCTTCCTCACCTGTTTTGAAAATTAGTTGTAGGTTGCCGAGTAGGTGGCCTACAAGGAAAGTACATAAGAACAATCCCGTCAACGCCATGAAGTATTTCTTAGCGATGGATGATTTAAATAATACAGAGTTACTCATAATTGTTAACCATTAATGTGATGCAAAGTTACTTCTAACTAACAAGAAAAAGGGAATTTTCTCTCTATTTAGAATGAATTTAGATAACAGAGACCTGTGGTCAATTTATCCACCTTTAATTGAACATTTGCTCCTACGATAACTGATCGATTATCTGAAAAATGTCCAATGGGAAAATGATAACAAATGGGAATTTGGGAATACCTGAAATGCTGAGATACAATTTCTTCAATTGTTAATCCTGTTGGATTATCCGTATCTTCTAAATCGGTCATTCCTCCAATAATTAAACCCTTGATTTTCGATAGAGCACCGGTTTTTTTCAGTGCGAAAAACATACGGTCTAAGTGGTAAAGTTGTTCAGAAAGATCCTCCAGAAACAAAATGGAATGGTCAAATATATAGGCGTCATCCGTGCCAAGCATGCTATATACGATACTTAAATTCCCGCCAATTAAAATGCCGTCTGCTTCTCCGAGTTTATTGGAATCACTTGCAGGACATGTAATAACGGGTCTTTCTCCACGCAAAATGTTCAACATCGTAATCAATGCATCCGACGTGTTTTTTTCAAAATTAAGCGGCATCGAACCATGTATACTTTGGATGCCTAAGCGCATTAAGCGGTGATGAAAAACGGTAATATCACTAAATCCAATCACCCATCTGGGTTCTCTCAGCATGTTGGCCCAATTTATTTCATCAACAATGCGTACACAGCCATATCCTCCCCGCGCGCACAAAATTGCCTTCACTTCAGGATGGTCTATGCCATACTGCATGTCTGATATTCGTTCTTCGTCCGTTCCTGAAAAATAACGATGCGCACCCAGGCAATGCGCGCTTAAAAGTACGCGAAACCCATTTTCTTCTAAAAAGGTTTTCGCGAAAAAAACAGATGCGGAATCCGTTGCTTTTGCTGGAGCGGTGATGTAAATTAAATCACCTTCTTTTAATGGGGGAGGAGTGATCATCTCGTTCATTTATGTGAAAGGAATGCATCTGCATAAGTTAGGTCACTCATCGTGGTGATTTTAATGTTTTCTTCGTTGCTTTCAACGAAATACGGCGCGATCCCCATCCATTCTACCACACTGGCGTCATCCGTCATCCCCTTTTGAAAAGGAGTTTGATACGCTTTTTTTAAGGTTTCGGCTTCAAAACACTGTGGCGTATGCACCAATTTGAAGTCATTACGATTGACCATTTTCGATCCATCTGAAGAAAGCATGCGCAAGGAATCTTTTACGTCGAGTACTGGAATGACACTAAGGGAATGCTTAAGCGCCTCGTGGCAACGTTGAATCGTTTCATGACTAACCAATGGACGTACTCCGTCGTGCACCATGATGAAATCACCTTGACAATGTGCTAAGGCTAATTGAATAGAGTGAAAGCGTTCTTCTCCACCCGCAACAACGGTATGTGGTATTTGACAGAGGGACCGAAGGATTAATTCTTCCCAGTAGGGAATCCAATCAAGTGGTAGGGTGATGACGATGTGTAACGTTGGATCATACGAATGGAATATTTCCAAACAATGAAGTAAAATTGACTTGCCTTGAATCTCAAGAAATTGTTTAGGTAAATCAGTCCCCATTCGCTTTCCAATTCCTCCCGCGGTAATGATGACAGATCCGTTCATAACGATTCAAAAATAAGAAATACGAGGGAATTAATGCAGAAGAATTTTTATTCTTTGTGGCAAGATGGAAATCTCGAAACGCTTTCCACTTAGATATTCCCCATCTGTTTCTGCATGAAGATACTCCTCATCTGCCAGAAGCACCAGTTCATTGCTCTCAAAATAATGCGCCTCTGGATGAATAATGCGTTTACCCCTTTTCACTTTGATGACGTTAAGAAGGTAATCCAACATAGAAACTTTTCCTAAGATGGTCATATTGAGTTTTCCGTCATGAATGGATGCACCTGGATGAATGTGTAGCCCATTTCCAAAAATCGCACCGTTGCATGCTGCAGCTAATAATAATTCTCCCTTATATGGAAAGGATTCCGATTCAATGCGAACATGTGGCCGCTTATAACCAACAAAAGTTTTTAAAATAGCTAATCCATAGGAAAAACCTGGTCCAAATTGTTTTCGAAATTGATTCAATGAAAGAACAACGGCCCCACCAAATCCTATATCTGCAACATTCATGAAATACCGTGTTTCTTTTTCCGTTTGAATTTTCCCAATGTCACAAGGAATTGTTTTTCTATGAGTAAATGCCTCCATAAATGCGTGGATTTTAAAGGAGTTCAATCCAGCACTTTGAAAAAAGTCGTTTCCCGTACCAATTGGAACAATCGCAATGGCAGGTAATGCTTCATGACCTGAAGAGATAAGCCCATTCATGATTTCATTCAAGGTTCCGTCTCCGCCAATAGCAATGATTACATCGACTTTGGGTGCGTATTCTCGTGCGATTTCAATGAGCTCTTTTTCAAACCGGGACTCAATTACTTGAAAATCACCGCCCCATTTGGTCTGACATTGTGCAATAAGTTCAAAGATGATGGAACTTTTTTTCTTGCTGCCATTCAGTAAACAAAGTGTTTTTGACATCTCCCAAAGTTAATGAAATAGACGACTATCTGTAATCATTACAAAACCTTTTGGTTCATGAAAAATCAAATCACTATCTTTGCCTAATGATTATAGGTGCCGATTTTGAAAAAATAAGTGTGAAATTGGGAAACTTCATCGTTCTGGAGCCCAATACCTTCTTGACCGACACGCTCTTGGCTTTCACTTGTATTTATTTAGCTATAAAAATCTGGAAAGGGCATTCAAAAAATCCATTTGTTAATTGGTATATGGCTTTTTTCTTTATGCTCGGAGTGAGTACATTCACAGGTGGACTGGGACATGCTTTTTATCATTATTGGGGCACGCCGGGTAAGTTTTTCGGTTGGTTTACAGCTGTATTGGCCGTTTTCTTCATTGAAAGAGCAATGATTTCTTTTGTATTTAACCCGAAGCTTCTAGCGGTGTATAAATGGTTCTCTTGGGTGAAAATGATTGCTGTTTATGCTTTGGTGACTTGGCTTTGTCTTACTAAAAACGTAATGGATAAACCAGAGATTGGATTCTTACCAATAGCCATCAATACCATCATTGGAACTATTTTAAGCGCTGGAATCTTGGGCGTTGTTTTCTACAGAAAACACGCGGCGCCATTCCATTTGTTTGCCATTGGTGTCCTTGCCATGTTGCCAGCAGCAGTTTTCTTTTTATGGAAAATAAACATACATCCTTGGATGGATAAAAACGATGTGGCGCACATTTTAGCGTCGATTGGAAACGTATTTTTTTACATAGGGATTGTCAAAGTGACGCCTGAGTTGACCCAGAAGTTTAATACTCAACGCGCAGCGTAGAATACTTTGTAATGGTTTTCCCGGCATCCGTTTTCCCGGTTAAATAGTAGATGTAGTTTCCTTTTGGACAACGATCACCATTCATGTTTTTTCCATCCCACGCCTCCTGAGTTTGTGAGCTCTTGAAAACTAGCTGATTTGTTTGATCAAGAATCACCAAACTGTAATCTACGAATGTATAGGCGCCTAAATCGATGCTGAATTGGTCGTTATTTCCATCTCCATTTGGAGTAAAAACATTAGGTAAAAGGATCGTCGCTTCTTCAACATTAGAAACGGGCATTATTTGCTGCTCAATTGGATTGTTCTGAGCGGAAGTTTGCAAATTTGTAGTGTTGGACTGAACAGCATAAGATTGGGGAAGGGTCAGTGTGGGCACAACCGTTGTTTCGTTATTGCTCCATGCAATACCTGGCCCAAATGTTATAGTCTCTTCATGGAGATATTGCGTTTGGTTAGGCTGGATGTTTACTTGGGAACCTGTGTTCAATTTATTGTTTGAACCTGTGTGGGATTCTGTTTTCGTTGCCCCTGCTTTTTCGGGCGATACTTCCGTAAGGTTTAGTGGTTTTTTTGTTGGAGTTGACGCTGGTTGATTCATAAACCAAATACTTCCAACCACTGCTGCGGCACTTAATCCTCCAATGATGGATTTCGTTAAGATGGATAAGCCACTGCTGACGGCCGTTGTTCCTGTGATAAGAGAAGAAGAAACGGAAGTCCATATTTCTGGACGCACAGGCAACTCATGATGCGCCAGCTTCTCTTGAAATAATTCTTTTATGAAATCTTTTTCTTCCATTTTTATCTTTTTTCTATGCGGTCTTTTAAGTATGCCCTTGCTCTTAAATATTGTGATTTGGATGTGCTTTCTGTAACACCTAATTCTTTGGAGATTTCTTTATGAGAATAACCTTCAATGGCAAACATATTGAACACAACGCGGTATCCATCGGGCATCGATTGAATGAGCTTCATCAAATCATCTGCCATCAATTTTTCGGCAATGAACTCATGTTGTTCAATTCGATAGGAGACCTCCTCTACTTGAATTTCTTTGAGAAATTTTTGATCTTTTCTCAATTGATCTAAGCAGGTATTCACCACAATGCGTCGAATCCAACCCTCAAAAACCCCTTCGAATTTATATTCAGGAAGTTTTGAGTAGATTTTTACCAATGCATCTTGGAGCACATCTTCCGCACGCATTTTGTCTTTTACATAACGCATGCAAACGGAGAACATTTTTGGGGCAAACATGTCAAACAACGCTTTTTGAGCCCTTGGGTTCCCATCAATACACTGTTTTATTAATGTAACTTCCTCCATGCTCAGGTTCTTTGACTGCTTTTGTTCTGAAATAGTTGCACAGTGCAATTAAATTCCTACGAATTAACGTATTTTCGTTTGCTTAAACAAATGGAATATGACCTATAAGATTCTTTTTCTCCTACTTTTAATAAGTAATGTTTCTTTTTCTAGATCGAATTTGAAAGATGGGCTATGGAGAGGACAACTAGCCATGAACGACCGATTGATGATCCCTTTTCAACTGAAGGTGACCAATCATGGCAAATACATTTTTGTCCTGAATGGCGAGGAAGAAATGAAGATGGCTGTACGACAAAAAAAGGACTCCGTCTTTTTACAATTCCCTTTTCAAGATGCGATCGTTGTTTTCCGTGTAGACCAAAATGAAATCACGGCAAGAGGATATTGGTTAAACCGCAATAAAAAAATCCAGGTGAAAATCCCATTAACACTTTCATGGGGAATTGAAAAACGATTCGATGTGGTGGAAACAAAACCAATGGATGAAGTTTTTAATGGCATTTGGAGCGTAACCTTTCAACCAGGCACGAAAGACGCAGAACAAGCAGTCGGAATTTTCAAATGTGGGGAAGCTTCACGAATGACAGGAACCTTTTTAACGGAAACGGGGGATTACCGGTATTTGGATGGAAATCGCTCGGGACTAAATTTTGCTTTGTCTACCTTCAACGGTTCATGGGCAATGCTATTTGAAGCGACATTAGATGAAGATACGTTAAAAGGAAAATTTTACAGTGGTTTTTCTTTTGCCACAGATTGGATAGCGGTTCGTAATCCCGACGCAAAACTTCGAAATGAGGCTTCATTAACATATGTGGTAAATGACCAAAATGTCAACACCACAGACATGGTCCAACTGAACGGAAATGGCTTTTCGTTTAAGTCAGCAGAAGAAAAAGTCATCGTATTGCAAATTATGGGGACGTGGTGTCCCAATTGTTTGGATGAGGTTGCATTCATGAATCAATTACACAAAAAATATGCACAATTTGGATTGGAAATTATCGCCTTGGCTTATGAAGTGGGAACAGATGAAAAACAAACGCGTAAAAAATTAAAAGCGTTCAAGAAAAAAATCGGAATGGAATACGATATGGTTTTGGCCGGAAAGTCTTCAAAAGAAGTTGCCTCCGCCCAATTTCCTATGTTAAATGGAATCATGAGTTTTCCAACGACGGTCATTATTGGTAAAGGGGGAAAAGTGCTGCATGTGCACACGGGATATTGTGGTCCAGCAACAGGAATCGCCCATAAAGAACTCACGGATAAAATTCAATTTGAAATTGAAATGGCATTGGACTTATTAAAATAAATCCACACAGAAATAAAAAAGGGCTGTTTCCACAGCCCTTTTTATTATGTCATATTGTTCTTATTAATCTCTAATCAAGAACTGGTATTTATCGATGTTTTTCAAGGCAATGCTTGTGCCTCTGGCCACTGCGCGCAACGGGTCTTCCGCAATATGCACCGGTAATTTGGTTTTTGCCGAAATACGTTTGTCTAAACCTCTTAACATGGAACCACCACCAGCTAAATAAATACCTGTTTTGTAAATATCAGCAGAAAGTTCAGGTGGAGTTAATTCCAAAGCACTTAATATGGCTTCTTCAATTTTTGAAATGGTTTTGTCTAATGCGTGAGCAATTTCTACATATGAAACCATGATTTCTTTTGGAATCCCGGTCATCAAATCTCGTCCTCTTACAGCAAAGTCAGGCGGCGGATTATCTAGTTCTGGCAATGCTGCCCCTACTTCAATTTTAATTTGTTCTGCTGTTCGCTCTCCAACTAGAATGTTGTGTTGACGACGCATGTACTCTTCTATGTCACTAGTAAAATCATCGCCGGCGATACGAATGGATTTATCACAAACAATTCCACCTAATGCAATGACCGCAATCTCGGAAGTCCCACCACCGATATCGATGATCATATTTCCCATAGGCTCTTCCACGTCGATTCCGATTCCAATAGCAGCAGCCATTGGTTCATGAATCAAATAAACTTCTTTTGCTCCAGCGTGCTCTGCGGAATCACGTACTGCTCGTTTTTCAACCTCTGTAATTCCTGATGGAATACAGATGACCATGCGAAGTGTTGGGTTGAAAAGGCTTTTCCCAGGATTGATCATTTTGATCATTCCACGAATCATTTGTTCCGCGCTTTGGAAATCAGCGATTACTCCATCTTTCAATGGTCTTACTGTTTCAATCAACTTATGAGTCTTTCCGTGCATTTGTTGCGCCTTTCGTCCAATGGCAACTACTTTGCCTGTTTGAATGTCTTTAGCTACAATGGACGGCTCGTCAACCACCACTTTGTCATTCCAGATGATAAGTGTGTTTGCTGTCCCTAAGTCAATCGCAATTTCTTGCGTTAAAAAACTAAAAAATGCCATGTTGAGTCCAACTAGTGATTAAGTTGTTCCTTTTTCGAGATATTCGAAGAAAAGGTTACAATTTAATGTAAATATATGCAAAGTTAATGTTTAAAGTGGCGCACTCCCGTAAATACCATGCGCATTCCGTGTTTATTGCAATATTCGATCGAAAGTTCATCCTTCACTGAGCCTCCCGGTTGAATGACCGCATCGATTCCTTCTAGATGCGCAATTTCTACACAATCAGGGAAGGGAAAAAAGGCATCACTCGCCATCGCAGCTCCAGTTAAATCAAAGCCGAATGTTTTCGCTTTGTGAATGGCTTGATTCAATGCATCAACGCGGGATGTTTGACCTGTTCCGCTCGCGAGTAGCTGCCCGTTTTTAGCCAATATGATGGTATTCGACTTCGTATGTTTCACCAGTTTATTAGCAAACAACAAATCTGCTATTTCTTGTTCTGATGGAGCGAGAAGTGTTTTTACTTCCAAATCTGCTTTTGTCTCCGATTTCGCGTCTTTGTCTTGAACAAGGACACCATTCAAAATGGAACGCACTTGTTGTTGAGGCAATGCCGTTTCTTTTTGAACAAGAATGATGCGATTCTTTTTGCTTTTTAATACCTCTAATGCATCTTCATCATAGGCTGGTGCAATTAATACTTCACAGAAAAGCTCATTAATCAAACTCGCTGTAGCTAAGTCAATGCGTTGATTGGAAATTAATATTCCACCAAAAGCACTCACTGGATCAGCGGCTAAGGCTACTTCGTATGCTTCTTTTAAGGTTGGGCGTGTTGCCAAGCCACAGGCATTATTGTGTTTCAAGATGCCAAAAGTTGGACCGTCATGTTGAAATTCTTGCAACAGACAAACAGCAGCATCAACATCTAAAAGGTTATTATAGGACAACTCCTTCCCGTGAAGTTTGTCAAACAAAGCAGCTAAATTCCCGAAAAATTGTCCTTTTTGATGAGGGTTTTCACCATAACGCAAAGATTCACTTTGCTCTATGCTTAATTTTAAATAAGGGCTATTGTTTTGAACGAAATAGTGATGAATCATCGTATCGTAATGCGATGAAACATGAAAGGCTTCACCCGCAAATTGTTTTCGTTGTGACAAGTTTGTCGCTCCGTTTTGCGCACGCAGCATTTCTAAAAAGGAAACATACTGTTTGACAGAAGAGATAATGACTACATCTTGGAAGTTTTTAGCCGCAGCGCGAATTAACGAAATTCCACCGATATCAATTTTTTCAATGATGTCTTCGTCACTAGCTCCAGACGAAACTGTTTCCTCAAATGGATATAAGTCAACAATCACTAGGTCTATGGATGGGATCCCGTGTTTCAACAGCGCATCTTGATCCTCTTGCAAGGCACGACGATTTAAAATGCCACCAAAAACGGTAGGGTGCAAGGTTTTTACTCTTCCACCAAGAATTTCAGGGAACCCAGTTAAGTCTTCGACAGCAATAACAGGGATTCCTAATTTCTGAATAAAGGCTAATGTTCCTCCTGTAGAGTAAATGGTCACGGCGTGTTTGTGCAATTCACGCACAATCTCGTCTAATCCGTCTTTATAATAGACTGAAATTAAGGCGCTTTCTATGTTTTTTAAGTCTGTCATGAGGTGTAAAAGAAAGCGCAAAATTAGTATATTTTTTTCGATTTAATCGTTAAATCGAACGATCATTTCAAAAAGCAGAAGAAATATATGGCCATAAAAAAACCTCGTCTGGAACGAGGTTTAGTATATTTTTTTTCGAGACAAGCTCGTGAATTCACGTTCTGGCTATAACCGACTAGCGTCGCTGCTACCCAGAACACATTTAGCGAGACAAGCTCGTGAATTTACGTTCTGGCTATAACCGACTAGCGTCGCTGCTACCCAGAACACATTTCACAACTATCAGGGTTTTCAAGAGAGCAAGCAATTGCAGCAGCTTCTTCCTCCAATGATTTAGCGGATGGTTCTTCAACAACTGTTTTTTCAACGGTAAATTTAATCGCGTCCGTTGCTGCTTTCGTGCGTAGGTAGTACATACCGGTTTTTAATCCCTTTTCCCAACCATAGAAGTGCATAGAAGTTAATTTACCAAAGTTTGCGTTTTCCATGAAGATATTCAAGGATTGACTTTGACAAATATACGCTCCACGATCTGCAGCCTGATCAATAATCGCTTTTTGAGAAATCTCCCAAGCGGTTTTATATAAATCTTTTAAGCGTTGAGGAACTTCGTTGATGTTTTGAACGGAACCATTAGCCGTCATGATTTTTTGACGCATATCCTTGGTCCATAATCCTTCACGAACTAAGTCTTTTAATAAGTGCTTATTCACGATGATGAATTCACCAGAAAGAACACGACGCGTATAAATATTCGAGGTGTATGGCTCAAAACACTCATTGTTTCCAAGAATTTGTGCAGTCGAAGCGGTTGGCATAGGCGCTAACAATAAAGAGTTACGTACACCATATTTTTTAACTTCTTCTTTCAACACATCCCATTCCCAGCGGCTTGATGGGGTAACTCCCCACATATCAAATTGGAAAATCCCTTTTGACACGGGAGATCCTTTGATTGTTTCATATGGACCTTCTACCTTCGCAAGGTCTTTTGATGCGGACATCGATGCGAAATAAATGGTTTCAAATACTTCACGGTTTAATGTACGCGCTTCTTCAGACTCGAATGGAAGCCCCATCATGATGTAAGCATCTGCCAATCCTTGAACACCAAGTCCAATCGGACGGTGGCGAAGATTAGAGTTTTTCGCCTCAACAACTGGATAGAAGTTCTCATCGATGATGCGATTCAAATTCAAGGTAGCTTGATAGGTTACTTCAAATAATTTGTCATGATCAAACTGCCCATCTTCCATTACATATTTTGGAAGTGCAAGAGAAGCTAAGTTACAAACAGCGACCTCATCAGGTGCGGTATATTCAATAATCTCCGTACAAAGATTAGAGGATTTAATCGTTCCTAAATTTTGTTGATTTGATTTGGCATTCGCCGCATCTTTATACAACATGTAAGGAGTTCCTGTTTCAATTTGGGATTCAAGGATTTTAAACCAAAGATCTTGTGCTTTGATCGTTTTTCTTCCTTTCCCTTCTTTTTCATATTTCGTATACAAGGCCTCAAATTCCGCACTATGTGTATCCGAAAGCCCTGGACATTCGTGCGGACACATCAGCGTCCATTCACCGTTTTCTTTAACGCGTTTCATGAATAAATCCGGAATCCAAAGAGCATAGAATAAATCACGTGCTCGTTGTTCTTCTTTTCCGTGATTCTTTTTCAAGTCTAAGAAATCGAAAACATCCGCATGCCAAGGTTCAATATACATCGCGAAGGATCCTTTTCTTTTCCCCCCACCTTGATCCACGTAACGCGCCGTATCATTAAACACGCGTAACATTGGAACAATTCCATTGGATGTTCCGTTCGTCCCTTTAATGTAAGAACCTGTTGCGCGGATATCGTGAAGAGCCAATCCAATTCCACCTGCAGATTGAGAAATTTGCGCGCAAGATTTCAACGTGTCGTATATCCCTTCAATACTATCTGATTTCATCGTAAGCAAGAAGCAAGAAGACATTTGAGGCTTAGGCGTTCCGGCGTTAAACAAGGTTGGTGTCGCATGCGTAAACCAGCCCTCAGACATCAAGTTATATGTTTTGATGGCAGAAGCAACATCTTTCTTATGGATACCAATGGCAACGCGCATCAACATCTGTTGTGGACGCTCGGCAATTTTACCATTTAAACGCATCAAATACGAGCGCGACAATGTTTTAAATCCAAAATAATCGTAGCGGAAGTCACGATCATAAATGATGCTAGAGTCAAATGCTTCTTTGTTTTCTTGGATAATTGCGTACACGTCATCTGCAACCAACGAAGCATTTTGACCTGTTTTTGGGTCGATGTAATGGTGTAAATCATCTATTACTTCTGAAAACGTTTTTTTCGTTTCCTTGTGCAAGTTGGACACGGCAATACGCGATGCTAACAAGGCATAATCTGGGTGATCAATCGTTTTTGCGGCGGCAACTTCTGCTGCTAGATTATCCAAGTCTGATGTGGATACTCCATCATAGATTCCTTCGATCACTTTCATGGCAACAGCCTCTGGGGAGACCAATGGATCTAATCCGTAACACATTTTAATTATACGAGCGGTGATTTTATCAAATTTAACCGTCTCTTTTCTTTCGTCTCTTTTTACTACGTACATCTTTACTACCGCAATTAAATAATTAAAATTCTTCGTTCATGCTGAATTCTTTGTTCGCATCGCCAGACAATACGCCAGCTTTTTGGTATTCACCAACGCGTTTTTCAAAGAAATTGGTTTTTCCTTGAATGGAAATCATTTCCATAAAGTCAAATGGATTTGAGGTATTGTACTCGCGCTCATTCCCCAATTCAACTAAAAGTCGATCCGCAACGAATTCAATGTATTGCTGCATCAGGTCGCTGTTCATCCCAATAAGTTTTACCGGAATGGCGTCTGTGACAAATTCTTTTTCAATTTCAACAGCATCCATGATAATCTCGCGCACCTTGTCTTTGGAAAGTTTGTTTACAAGGTGATTGTTGTATAACAAACATGCGAAGTCGCAATGTAATCCTTCATCGCGAGAAATTAACTCGTTCGAAAAGGACAGCCCTGGCATTAATCCACGCTTTTTCAACCAGAAAATGGAGCAAAATGACCCGGAAAAGAAAATCCCCTCTACGGCAGCGAATGCCACTAATCGCTCTGCGAAATCGCCTTTATCAATCCATCGTAAGGCCCAATCTGCTTTTTTCTTCACACAATCAAGCGTGTCGATTGCATTGAATAAATGGGTTTTTTCTGCCGAATCCTTGATGTATGTATCAATCAAAAGCGAATACGTTTCCGAGTGAATATTTTCCATAGCCACTTGATTCCCGTAAAAGAATTTTGCTTCTGTATATTGCACTTCAGACAAAAAGTTTTCCGCAAGGTTCTCATTAACAATCCCATCAGATGCGGCAAAAAACGCCAAAATGTGTTTGATGAAATGACGTTCGTCATCGTTCAATTTGTTCTCCCAATCAATTTGATCTGGAGATAAATCAATTTCTTCAGCCGTCCAAAAACTTGCCTCAGCTTTTTTATAGAAAGCCCAAATATCATCGTGTTGAATAGGAAATAATACAAAACGGCTTTTGTTTTCTTCAAGAATGGGTTCGCGTAAACGTGTTGTCATAAGCTGCTAAATAATTTTATAAACGAAAAAGGGGCCAAAAGAAGAATGAAAATTATTCCTCCTAAACCAGTTTTCGTTAAATTGTTTTTGTATTACTCAATCCACTTTTAACGCGTGTTAATGAAAACTTAACGTTGGCGAAATTTGAGAATACAAAAATTGTCAAAAAACTGTCTTAAATCAATTAAAGAAATTAACATTCGTAGGATGTTATTAACACCGAAAATCGCAATCCTTTCCCCAACAAACCCTACAGCAATTTTCAACACTAAAAGGAAAGATATTCACATCAATAAAGGATTGATTTTAATAACTATTCCCTCAAACAACACCCAATAAGTCAAAAAATTTTCTTATGACATTAAGCCCTATAAATTTAGGTAGGAAATAAATTTTTCCATTCAAACAATCAATGAGTTTTTGAACACGTTAATGTTCATACCAAACCAAACCAAAGATGCACTTAATAAACACGAAGATCACTTCATGTATTGATCGCTATTTGGAGGGATTTCAACACCTCCTTTTTCCAACAATTTGTTTGCAATGTTCACAAGAGTTGTCGCGATTTGAAAAACATATTTGTGCCTTTTGCTGGGATAAGTTGCAGCGTACCTATTTTGAATCCTACGAAGGGGCAAGTGACATGGATCAGCTTTTTTGGGGTCGGATGGAATTGACCGAAACCTTTGCTTTGTATTATTTTGAAAAAGAAAAGCCCATTCAGGAAATTTTACATGCGTTGAAGTATCAGTTTAAAGCGCCACTTGGACGTCACTTCGGCGAAACCATGGGAAAGGCTATCCTGAATAGTCAAAAATACAAGCGAATAGAGGCCTTAATCCCCGTTCCAATTCATGCTCAAAAACGATTTGTAAGAGGGTATAATCAAAGCGAATTATTGGCTGAAGGAATGGCAAAGATTTTGGAGCTACCCGTTTTATTGGAAGCAGTTGAGAAAAAAGCAAACAACATGAGTCAAACTGGGAAAAACCGCTTCCTTCGCTGGGACAATGCGAGCGAGCAATTTTGCTTAGGGAAAACCCCCGTTTCGTACCGTCACATTGCCATTGTGGATGATGTGATTACCACAGGATCAACCCTGGAAGCAATGGCCCAACTATTGCGCACGAAATACCCAAATCTTCAAATAAGTTTGCTTAGTTTCGCCATAGCAAAATGAAAACGGACTCACAAAATATTTTAATCATTGGCGCAGGCCTTGCCGGAACATGTTTGGCTCATCAACTTATTGCGAAAGAACACCGTGTTAGTCTTCTGGATCGCGGCATAAATCACTCAACAGCCATTGCCGCGGGGATGGTCAATCCTATGGTATTTAGAAGAATGAATAAATCTTGGCGTTTGGATGAATTCATGAAGGATGCCACCACTTTTTATATTCACATCGAAAAAGAATTGGGACGCTCATTATTTCATCCGATTGTCATCCGACGAATGCTTTCATCTGAACAGGAACGCAATTATTGGATCGAACGCTCAAAACTCCCTGAATACCAAGATTATTTAACGGAACTCACACCAGAAGACGAAAGTTATTCCCTTGCTGAAAATCAATTTGGAAGCGGAAGATTAAAATCCTCTTTTTGGGTGGATGCAAAGGTATATTATGAGCAAAACCTTCATTATTTCGAAGCAAAAGGCAATCTATTAAAAGAGGATTTCGACCCCCTAAGTTTTGATGAAAACACGCTCAACTACAAAGGAATAACATACGACAAAGTCGTTTTTGCAGTAGGGCATCAACAGGTGAACACGCCCTTCTTTAAAGAGTTACCTATTCAACAAACGAAGGGACAAACACTCCGAATTCAATCAGCAGAAATGCCAGAAAATGAATCCTTAAATCGTAAATGTTTTGTGCTTCCGATGGGAGATCAAGTATTCCGAATCGGGGCGACCTATGAATGGGACAATCCAGATCTGACGCCAACCGAAGAAGCAAAACATGAGCTAATTGGACACCTAGGTATTTTGGGATCTTATTCCTACAAAATTCTTGATCAGCAAGTGGGTGTGCGTCCAACCGTTTTGGATCGAAGACCCATTTTAGGGGAACATCATACGATTAAAAATCTGTACTTATTCAATGGACTAGGAACGAAGGGCTACCTAATGGCCCCTACTTTAGCTAGGGAATTAAGCGATTTTATGTTCGAGGGAATTCCGCTGGACAAGGAAATATCAATCGAACGATTTTACAAAAAAATAAGCGCGCTAAATAGCTGATGGCACGTTTCTCATCGTTTGACAAAAATTTCTAGGGGGAATCCTTAATATACCTCGCATGTAAGGCTTGAAATCAATGTGAAAGTCGTATTTTTGTTCTCGCTATGAATCACATTCGAAACTTCTGCATAATTGCACACATCGATCACGGTAAAAGTACCCTCGCCGATCGTTTACTTCAAACTACCGGAACGATTTCCGACCGGAACATGCAGGCTCAGGCTTTGGATGATATGGACTTGGAACGCGAACGAGGAATCACCATCAAGAGCCACGCCATTCAAATGAGTTATACTTTTGAAGGGAAGGATTATATTTTGAATTTGATTGACACACCAGGACACGTTGATTTTTCATATGAAGTATCGCGATCAATTGCAGCCTGTGAAGGCGCCTTGTTGATTGTGGATGCATCTCAAGGAATTGAGGCACAAACCATTTCCAATTTATACCTAGCGCTCGAACACGATTTGGAGATCATTCCGATCCTCAATAAAATGGATTTACCAGGCGCGATGCCGGAGGAAGTCTCCGATCAAATCATGGAATTAATTGGCTGCGATTTTGAGGACATCATCCAAGCATCGGGAAAAACGGGACTTGGTGTCGATGCGATTTTATCCGCAGTGATCAACCGCATACCGGCTCCAAAAGGAGATGAGTCCGCCCCATTACAAGCCATGATATTTGACTCCGTTTTCAATCCATTTAGAGGGATTATCGCCTATTACCGGATAAAAAATGGGGTATTGAGAAAAGGACAAAAAGTTCGTTTTCTGAATACAGGCAGAGACTACAATGCCGATGAAATCGGGATCTTAAAAATGGAGCTTTCGCCACGAAATGAAGTGAGAGCAGGAGATGTAGGATATATTATTTCTGGAATCAAGCAAGCAAACGAAGTAAAAGTCGGTGACACCATTACCGCAACAGATAATCCATGTGAAGTTCCAATCAAAGGATTTGAAGATGTAAAACCAATGGTGTTTGCTGGAATTTATCCAGTAGATAATGAAGACTATGAGGAGTTGCGTTACTCCATGGAAAAATTGCAACTCAATGACTCATCGTTAGTCTTCGAACCTGAATCTTCAGCTGCGCTTGGATTTGGTTTCCGTTGTGGCTTCCTTGGAATGTTACACATGGAAATCATTCAAGAACGCTTGGAGCGCGAGTTTAATATGACGGTTATTACAACGGTTCCCAACGTATCTTATAAGGCTTACATGAAAAAGGACCCTGAGGATGCGTTGATTGTCAATAATCCATCAGAACTTCCTGATCCGTCTGGAATGGAACGCATTGAAGAACCATACATTAAAGCGCAAGTCATCACGAAAACAGAATATGTAGGTGCAATTATGACTTTGTGTATTGAAAAACGTGGCGAATTACAAAATCAAGTATACTTGACGCAAGACCGCGTGGAAATTACCTTTGAAATGCCTTTGGCGGAAATTGTCTTCGATTTTTATGACCGTTTGAAATCTGTTTCCCGAGGATATGCTTCATTTGACTATCACCCAATTGGGTACAAAGAGTCCGATTTAATCAAAATGGACCTCCTGTTAAATGGGGAGCAAGTAGATGCACTTTCTGCATTGGTTCACCGCAGCAACGCCTATGATCTTGGGAAACGTATTTGTGTCAAATTGCGCGAATTAATTCCAAGACAACAATTTGAAATTCCGATTCAAGCGGCCATTGGCGCAAAAGTAATCGCTCGTGAAACCATCAAAGCCTTGAGAAAAGATGTAACAGCAAAATGTTATGGGGGAGATATTTCGCGTAAACGTAAATTATTAGAGAAACAAAAAGCAGGTAAAAAACGTATGCGCCAAGTGGGACGAGTAGAAGTTCCCCAAGAAGCATTTTTGGCTGTATTAAAATTAAACGACTAAATCTATACCTATGAATTCTATTTTAAATCACACGCACTCTGGCTTACGTTGGATAGCACTTATGTTAATTCTTTGGGCGATTGCAAATGCATTCACAGCGAAAACCTATGAAAAGAAACACAAGATGATCAATCTGTTCGCCTTGATTACGATGCACACACAATTACTTATTGGATTAGTACAATATTTCTTTACTTCACCGAAAACCAATTTTACCTCAGGTTGGATGAAAGTGGAATTGTATCGTTTTTTCGGGATGGAGCATTTGTTAGGAATGTTTATTGCCATTGTATTCATCACCATGGGTTATAGTAAATCCAAAAAAGGGGCGACAGATGCAGCAAAGTTTAAATCAATCAAAGTGTATTATTTGATTGCGTTCATCTTGATCATTGCTTCTATTCCATGGCCATTCCGAACAGCACTTGGTGGATCATGGTTCTAACACGCATATCTTTTATCTTATTTTTGGTATGCTTATCTTCCTGTGGGAACGACAACTCTTCAGAAAACAACGATGCCTTGCCGATGGAATCCCCCGCAGAGAAGGGAGCTTCCTTATTCACGCTTCATTGTGCAAGTTGCCATGGTGATAATGGGAAATTAGGGGCGTCTGGAGCAAAGGATTTGACCATGTCCACGTTGACGGATCGTCAAGTTCTACACATCCTGAAACAAGGAAAAAACGCCATGCCGCCCATGTCCACCATTTTGGAGAACAAAGAAAACATGGAGCTGGTAATCCAGCACATTAAAACATTAAGAAAATAATGCAAGAAGGCCACGTAACAGTAGATGCAGTTGAGGAATCTTGTATTTTAGTTGGTGTGATTACGTCGGAAATCGATGAGATCATTGCCAATGAACACTTGGATGAACTCGAATTTCTAGCAGAGACAGCTGGCGCGATGACGCACACGAAATTTTTGCAAAAGCTTCCTTATCCGAATCCAAGAACATACGTCGGCTCTGGTAAACTAGAAGAAATTAAACAGTATATGAAGGCGATGGACATCGACATGGTCATTTTTGATGATGAGCTGTCCCCTTCACAATTACGGAACATTGAACGCGAGTTGGAATGTAAAGTCCTAGATCGCACCATTCTTATTTTGGATATTTTCGCTAGCCGTGCGCGCACCTTTCATGCAAAAACACAAGTTGAACTCGCACAACTTCAGTACATGCTTCCGCGCTTAACGCGCATGTGGACACACTTAGAGCGTCAAAAAGGAGGGATTGGATTACGCGGACCGGGAGAATCTCAAATTGAAACAGACCGCCGGATCATTCAGATGCGCATTTCCTTAATGAAGGAAAGATTAAAGGACATTGACAAACAAATGTCCATTCAGCGTGGCAACCGAGGACAACTAGTCCGAGTTGCTTTGGTAGGATATACCAATGTGGGGAAAAGTACCTTAATGAATTTATTGTCTAAATCGGAGGTCTTTGCTGAAAACAAATTGTTTGCCACTTTGGACACCACCGTTCGAAAAGTGGTGATCGACAACATGCCGATGCTCTTAACTGATACGGTTGGATTTATCCGAAAGCTTCCTCAACAATTGATGGAATCGTTTAAGTCTACATTAGATGAGGTTCGCGAAGCTGATTTGCTCATTCATGTATTGGACATCTCTCATCCAAATTTCGAAGATCAGTTTAATGTGGTCAATGAAACATTAAACGAAATTGATAAAACGGAGAAACCAACCATTGTTGTGTTCAATAAAATTGATGCGTATCAGCCAGTTTTAAATGAAATGAACGAGGAAGAGGAGGATGTCACCACTTTGGAATCACTCAAAAAATCATGGATGGCAAAAATGAACAAAACAAAATGTGTGTTTATTTCTGCTGAAAACAAAGAGAATGTGGAAGAATTGAAGGAAGTACTTTATGAGGAGGTGAAAACGATATTTCGTGTGCGCTACCCCTACAATAATTTCTTATACTAGTCTACTACTAATTCTAAGTCAATCTGACGTTTTTTAGGATTTACTTTTGCGATTTTTACCCGTACTTTATCTCCGAAATTAAATGCTTTTCTAAAGCGTGCTCCCGTAATTTTAAAGTTGTCTTGATCGAAATAATAGCGATCTCCAGGAATTTCTGACATTGGCACCATTCCTTCACAGTGATTTTCGTCCATACGCACGAACATGCCGTGTTCAGCTATTCCAGAAATTGTCCCCTCAAATACTTCTCCTAAGTGATCCAACACAAATAAGGTTTGGAAATACTTTGTGGATTCTCTTTCTGCCTCTGCTGCTTTGCGTTCATTTTTTGAAATGCGCGTACAGATTGCTTTTAATTCCCCTCCATACTTGTGCTGTTTGCTTGTCAATTCTTCTTGAAGAATTCGATGAACCACTAAATCTGCATAGCGTCTAATCGGCGAGGTAAAGTGGCTGTAATATTTAAATGCTAATCCGTAATGACCAATGTTTTCAGTCTCATAGGAAGCTTTTGCCATGGAGCGAATGGCCATGGATTGCACAAGTGAGAATTCGTTTTCTTCGCGAATCTCTTCAAACAATGCATTCAAATTCTTCGCGATGGATTTCGTATCATGCAAATCTATTTTGTGTCCAAATTTTTCAATGAAAACAGAGAAAACATCCATTTTCCCAGGATCTGGGGAATCGTGAACACGGTAAATCATCGGGAATGGGTCCCTGCCTTTTTCCGGTTTCGATAAGAAAGTGGCTACTTTACGGTTCGCGAGTAACATAAATTCTTCGATTAATTTATGTGCATCTTTCGACGTTTTAATCACTACTTCTGACGGATTACCCGTATCATTCAATCGAAAGCGCATTTCTTCTGATTCAATACTTAACGCGCCATCTTTTAAGCGTTGTTTTCTTAAGATATGCGCAACCCCATTCAGTTTTCGAATAACAATTTGATGATCTCCCTCTTTGCCTTCAATAATTTCTTGTGCTTCTTCATAGGTAAATCGACGGTCGGAATGGATCACGCCTTTTCCATACCATTCCTGATAGACTTTCCCTTTCTCATCCATTTCGAATACGGCAGAGAAGGTGTATTTATCTTCGTTAGGCCTTAATGAGCAAGCAATATTGGATAATTGTTCCGGCAACATAGGGATGACACGATCCACCAAATAAACGGAGTTCGATCGAAGCAAAGCCTCTGCATCCATGGCAGTACCTGGGCGAACATAATGACTAACATCTGCAATGTGTACCCCAAGTTCGTAATGCCCATTTTCTAATTCATGGTATGAAATAGCGTCATCGAAATCACGCGCATCGAAAGGATCAATGGTGAATGTCAAGGTGGATCTAAAGTCGCGACGGGTTAAAATTTCCTTATCATCCAGTTCAACTGGAACTCGCTCAGCCTCCTCTAAAACAGCGTCTGGGAAAATGGGATTAATACCTTGGTTGTATAAAATAGAAAGCATTTCGGTGTCATTGCTTCCCGGCATACCTAAAATGGCAACCACTTCACCAAAAGGTTTTTCGGCAGATTTTGGCCAAACTGTAATTTTCACCAATGCTTTTTCTCCGTCACGCGCACCATTCAGGTGTTCATTCGCGACACGAATTTCTAAACCACTACGGTTATTATCAGGAATTAGCAGAGCATTTTTATCACCATACATGATGGTTCCTACAAATTGAACGCGTTCTCTTTCTTTGATTTCAACAACAGCTCCCTCATCTCGATTTGGCCCAGATTTAAAGACCCGAACTTTCACGGTATCACCATTTAATGCCTGTCCTATATTTTGAGGAGCAATGAAAACGTCTTTGTCTTTTCCTTCTACCACAACAAATCCTGCTCCACGTTGCGTCAACTGAATGACCCCCTCAACGAGGTTCGACCCACCGTTAAGGCAAAAGGTGAAGTGGTTGATTCGCTTAACGGTATTTTTACTTGCTAAGGCATTTAAGCCCTCGAAGACCACTTGTCGACTCATGGGATCACGAGCCTCAACCATCGTACAGATTTGTTGGTGGGTTAATTCAACACCAGGGTGTTTTTCGAATAAGCGAATTAAAATCGCATGGATACCCGACTTTTTTTTACCGTGAGCGGGGTTTGAATTCCTTTTTTTGGACATAGCACGAAGTTAGACAATAATATTGTCTGAAGTGTCCGAAAAGATTTAAAGTAACAATTTAGTGACGAACCACTAATTTTTTGGTAATAGTTTTACCCGTTGAAGTTTCAAAAATAAGGAAGTATATTCCATTGCTAAAATCACCTACATTGATTTTCTTGCTACCGTGAATCGTCTCTTTCATGATCACGTTACCAACGGCATCCATTAATTTGAACGTTGACTGGTCCATACCAGCTAGTTGGATGGAAACATATTCCGATGTTGGATTTGGGTAAATATTTACTCCAACTTCTTCTTTTACGGGTTTCACTGCAGCTAAATAATCTACAACAACATCAACAGAGTCGACGAAAGAAAGCCCATTGGTAGAAATATAATAACGGTAATGAGCTGTTCCGTAAACACCATCTGCAGGATCTACAGACGCCTTCAATTTCCCATATTCACCATCATTAATTGTAAATAAAACGGAAGGCGAACTAGGTGTTGTCCATGGATTGGTGTTCATTTGCGAAGAAGAAAAGCATGTCCCCCCAAAAGAGTCTGTTCCATGCCCCCAACATAATCCGTCAGTCCAACCAGCAGGAGCTTCAATACGCAAACGAGTAACACGCCAGGCGCGAGGAGCACCAGTATTATTTTCAACATCCAACGCGATATCAAAAGAAGTGCTTGAAGGAGCAACCACTGTATGCGACGCTCCAGAAATGTCTGTTGTTTGTCCATCCACATGAATGACAATGCCATCTTGTGAGAATGTAAAAGCACTTATGGAAAGTGTTAAAACGAGAAATAAGGACTTGATCATGGAGTTACAGTTTGTTCAAAAATAAGGATTATTCCCTAATTTTCAAAATTGAGCAAAGTTTTTCAGGTCTCGGTTTTTTTATACCTTTGGGTTCGGCAAGGTTTTTGGATGGCCGAGTCACAAAAAATGATAAAACGATGAAAACAATTCTAACGCTTGCATGGGTCTTTTTTGCTGGAATAACGGCTTTTTCGCAGGACACACATACTTCAGAAAACGAATTAAAAAAATTGCCTTCGGTGAATTTGAAGGATATCAATGGTAAATCAGTGAATACAGCAGCAATCGATGTTAAAGGGCCAATAATCATTAGTTTTTGGGCAACGTGGTGTGCACCGTGTAAAAAAGAATTGAATACCATTCATGATTTATATGAGGATTGGCAAGCAGAAACAGGCGTTACTTTGGTCGCAGTCTCGATTGACGACGAAAAAACAAAAAGTCAAGTCCCAGTTTATGTCAATGGTAAGGCATGGGATTACTTGGTCTTGATGGATCCAAATGGAGACTTTAAACGAGCAATGGGGGTCAATAATGTTCCACACACTTTCTTGGTGGATAAAGATGGAAACATTGTGTACTCTCACAATAATTATGCGCCAGGAGATGAAGAAAAACTATACAAAGAATTACTTCAACTAAGCGGAAAATAAATCAAATGAACAAACTTCTTCTTGCTACAACAAGCCTGATGCTCACATTTTTTAGTTTCGCTCAAGGCTCTTTAACTGGAAACATCGAAAGTACATTTCAGTATTTAAATGCCGATTCCATCATTGATGCGAAACAACCTGTTCAAAAGGGTTTATTGAACTCCTATATGAATGTTTTCTATGCGCAAGGAAAATTCAAAGCGGGGATGAGGCTGGAGTCGTATTTACCAAGAATTCAGGGCTATCCAAATCGTTTTGATGGTACGGGAATTGGCATGCGTTACATCGGATTCACCAATGACTTTGTAGAAGTTACAATGGGCTCATTTTATGAGCAATTTGGCTCTGGTCTTTCGTTGAGAGCGTATGAAGACCGTGCTTTGGGATACGACAATATGATGGATGGCGCTCGAATCATTGTTCGTCCAACAAAAGGAGTCGTACTAAAAGGTGTTTATGGATACCAGCGCCTTTCCTTTCAAGGAGGAAACATCATTCACGGGGATGGAATTGTTCGCGGTTTGGACGGAGAATTTCACCTCAATGAAGGATTGAAAAAGATGAAGGAATTTCCGTTGGATGTTGTTCTTGGAGCTTCTTTTGTGAGCAAATATCAAGAGGACAAAAATCCAGATTTGATTTTACCGCAAAATGTGGCCACTTATGGGGGACGTCTGAAATTACGCTATAAGAACTTTTATGGGGACATAGAATATGTTCAAAAAGAACAAGATCCATCTAGTGACAATAATTACATATATAACTATGGACATGCGTCGGTTTTCAATGTGAGTTATACGCGCAAAGGACTAGGAATTTTAGTTTCTGGAAAATCTAATGATAATATGAGTTATCGTTCTGACCGAACAAAGGATTTGCAAGATGTTTTCGTTAACTATCTTCCGTCTTTGAATAAAACTCATACCTACAACCTTGTGGCTACCTTGTATCCATATGCGACGCAACCATTGGGCGAAGTCGCTTATCAAACTGATGTGCTGTATACGTTTAAAAAAGGAACGAAATTGGGAGGAAAGTACGGAACGACAATAGGCGGAAATTTCTCTACGACCTATCGGCCTAGACAGAGTTTAGATGGGATTAATCCATTGGATTCTACGCGTGTAACGTATGTTTGTCGTCCCTTTCAAGCGAGTGACAGTATGTACTGGCAAGACATCAACTTCAACTTCACTAAAAAATTTAATAAGAAATTCAGCACGATTCTTAGTTTCTACTCCATTAAAATCAACAATGACGTAGTGAAAATCTCCAATGACGCATCTGGAATTATCCATGCAAACATCGGTGTTGCAGAGTTCGCATATAAATTCAATTCCAAACATTCCCTACGCACAGAAATCCAAGGATTATTTGTTCAAAAGGAAGCTGGGGCAATTAAAGACAAGGGAAATTGGGCTACCTTATTAGTAGAGTACTCGATTTCACCAGGATGGTTTTTCAGTTTCATGAATCAATATAATTATGGAAACCCTGATGTAGATAAACGTGTGAATTATCCAATTTTAACGTGTGGATACATTCGTGATGCCACTCGTTTCACCGTTTCCTATGGTCGTCAACGAGCAGGATTGTTCTGTGTTGGTGGCGTATGTCGATTCGTCCCAGCTTCTAATGGTTTAACACTTAGCTTTACCCAAAGTTTTTAGTATGAAAAAAACGGCGCTTCTTTTCTTGATTGCTTGGTCCATGTGCTTTTTAAGCTCATGTGATCACGTAACAAACCCATATCCACCCCAAGTTCCCTTGGAACTTGACTCAACACTGTACCCAGGAAATTGGGATGATTACGTGGCCAATGAGTGGCCAACCTTTACCGCAAATACAAATGTAGACCGGAACATTCTGATCGAAGATTACACCGGACATAAATGCATTTTTTGTCCAGCAGCAGCTGATTTGGCTCATCAATTGGAATTATCGCATGAAGGGAGAATATTCGTTGCTTCCATGCACGTTGGTCCGCTAGGAATAGGTGATTTTCAAACAGTTAGCGCCCCGGAATATCCAGTAGATTTTACGAATCCTCAATGTGTAGAAATCGGCACCTATTTTGGTGCAAATGATGGTGGATTCAGTGGAAATCCGAGGGGAACAATCAACCGCTTTCTGACAGGCGGAAATATTTTCCAGAGTCCAAACGCATGGACCAGCATGGTGAATACGATGTTGGCGGAAAACACCTTAAAGGTAAATATGCAGTCAGCTTTGAATTATTATCCCCAGACCCATGGAGCATTTTTACATGTGGAAGTGGATAAATTGGATGCTTCATTGACGAATGAATTAGGAATAGTTGCTTACATTTTAGAGGATTCTTTAGTCGGTGATCAAAAGATGAGTGACAATTCACACAATACAAGTTACATTCACCGAGATATTCACCGAGGAAATTTGAATGCGCAAGCATTTGGAAGAGTGTTAGATGTAGCGGATATGCAAAACGGAAAATACTATGTAAATTATAGTTTTGTCGTACCAAATCAATTAGATAATACGTACCATGCTGAAAACATGCACGTGTTAATTTACGTATATGACCGAAGTACTTGGGAGATTTACCAAGTGATTCGACAGAACATCATCCCTTAATTCGATATTTTCTAAATTCCAATGGCGTTAAGACAACACCTTGCTCAAAAACTGGAACAGCGGCTTTCACCTCAACAAATTCAGTTGATGAAGCTGCTTCAAGTTCCAACTATGGAGTTGGATCAACGAATCAAGCAAGAGTTAGAAGAGAATCCTGCGCTCGAAGAAGGGAATGATGAGTTGGAAGATGAGTTTGAGCAAGAAGACGAATTCGATGATGCAGATGGGGAGGAAGAATTTGACCTATCTGATTATTTGGATGACGATGTAGCGGATTACAAAACACAAGCGAACAATCAATCCAAGGACGACGAGGAACGCGTGATTCCCTTATCAGGAGAACAGTCTTTTCAAGAAAAATTAACCGAACAGCTTCATTTGTTATACTTGGAGGATACGCAATTTACGATTGCTGATGTCATTGTAGGAAACTTAGATGAATCGGGGTACCTCAATCGAAGTATTGAGGCCATCGTCGATGACTTAGCGTTCTCCATGAATTTGGATGTAACAGAAAAAGAAGTGCTTCATATCCTGCAATTGGTGCAAGAGTTAGATCCTGCAGGCGTTGGTGCAAGAAACCTTCAGGAGTGTCTTCTTTTGCAAATCAAGCGAAAACAAGATGGAGATATATCGCGCTACACGGCTAAAAAAATCCTGGAAAATCACTTTGAAGAATTTACCAAAAAACATTACGATAAAATCGCCAAAAAACTGGAGATAGATGATCATGACCTCAAGGATGCAATCGATGAAATTTTAAAATTAAATCCAAAACCAGGAGGATCAATGAGGGAATCTGCCAAAAATTACCAGCAGATTATTCCTGATTTTACCTTATTCGAAAGTGAAGGAAGATTGGAATTAGGGTTAAATGGCCGAAATGCACCAGAATTAAAAGTGAGTCGCGAATATGAAACAATGCTGCGGTCATACGCAGAGGGAGCAAAATCATCTAAATCTGATAAAGAAGCTTTGTCGTTCGTTCGTCAAAAATTAGATGGCGCAAAGTGGTTTATCGATGCCATAAAACAACGTCAGCAAACACTCCTTTTGACGATGGGGGCAATGATGGATTATCAAGAAGCATATTTTCTTAGCGGCGACGAAACCAAACTGCGCCCAATGATTTTAAAAGACATTGCAGATGTCATTGGCTTGGATATTTCGACCATTTCACGGGTGGCAAATTCTAAATTTGTACAAACCAATTATGGGATTTTCCCCTTAAAATATTTTTTTTCAGAATCGTTGTCAACAGATAGTGGAGAAGAAGTTTCTACACGTGAAGTGAAAAAGATTTTAGCGGATGCGATTGAAGCGGAAGACAAACACAATCCCTTAACGGATGAGAAATTAATGGATTTGTTAAATGAAAAAGGGTATAATATTGCCCGTCGAACAGTAGCGAAATATAGAGAGCAATTGAATATTCCAGTCGCTCGAATGCGAAAAGAACTATAGAAATGAAAAGCATAACCTCACACATTCTCTCTTGGGTGTTTTTACCCCTCTTCATGCCAACATATGGAATTCTATTGGCCATGTATATTCCATCTGTTCCAAAGGACCTTTCCCATGTGTCTATGTATTTCTTGGCTCCAGAAATGAAAACCAGGCTTCTTCTGCTTTTTTTCCTATTTAGTGCAGTTGCTCCTGGACTCTCCTTTTTAGCCTTGCATCAAAAAAAAGTGATTACCAGCATAGACATTGAAAATCAACGCGAACGAAGCATTCCACTCCTCGTAATGATGGCGTATTCTTTGGTATTATTTTTATTGTTCTTTGTGAAAGCGCCGAATGCTGCACTGCCCATCGCATTCTATGCCTTACCATTATCCGGTTTTATTGTGACAGCTCTTTTCATGGGGATAAATAGGTGGATTAAAATATCCTTACACGCCGGTGGAGCAGGGATTTTGGTTGGATTTCTTTTCGCTTTTTTCCTTGAACAACAGTCCTTTGCTGTTTGGATCTTACCGGTAGCCATCATCGCTTCAGGCTTGACGATTTCAGCGCGTTTGTTTTTAAATAAACACCGTCCGATTGAAGTCTATACAGGCTGGACCTTCGCGGTACTCATTACCTTTTTCACTCATTTTATTTATTTACAATGGTCCTGAAATTTTCTTATTCACTTGTGGCGTTATGCTGTGTCCTTTTGTTTTCCTGTGCGGATTTGAAAAAGGATGAACAATTATCTCGGATTTCCAAATTGGAGAAAACGTTGGCGAAGATTGAGCAAGAGCGCGCGAAAAACACAATTGATACATTAACAGCGTTAAAAATATCAACGAATGCTGTGGAGATTCGCATCAAGACGTATTTGGTTTTAGACACGATTAATTTGGTCTTAGGCAAAAAAATGGATGCATACAAAATCATGAGGAGAAACTTTAAGCCGCTGGGTAAACAAAATAGCCAGCTTAAATCTGCCATACGCGAAGAACGTAAAACCTTAAAAGATTTAAGAGTGGACATCGACAATGGTTCTGGGAGCAGGGATAAATACGAATCGTACATTTTGTTCGAGAAAAACAAGATCAAGCAATTACAAATCTTGCTTGATGAGCACATGCGTTTAAAAAACGAAACGCTTCACACGTATCGTGAATTACATGATGAATTGAATCAATTATCTTTAGCCTTATTAAGGAAAAACAACTTAAGCCATCCATGAGAACCTTTCTCCTCCTGTTCATTCTTTTCTGGGCTAGTACTTCTTTCAGTCAAACGGAGACGGATATTCAATTAGCACAGTATTATTACACTAATGGCGAATTTGAGAAAGCAAGCACCTATTACGAAAAGATCTATGCCAATGACCCGTCCAAAGTTATTTTTACACGATACTTTGAGTGCTTATTAGAGATCAAAGACGTAAAAACGGCGGAGAAAATCATAAAAAAACAAGTAAACCAAAACCCAGGCGACTTGGAACTACGTGTCACTTTTGCACAATTTTATGAAGACATCAATGACGGAGTCAAAGCGCGCAGAATTTACGAAGATATCCTCGAAGAAGTCAATAGCAATCCAGGCTTAACCATTCAAATATACCAGGCCTTTATCGCGAGGGGGAAATTTGATTTTGCAAAAACCTGTTTGGATAAAGGAAGAAAACTGGCCCCAAGCTATCCGTTTAATTTCCAATACGCTGATTATTACTCATTGATGGGGAATAAGTCTGAGATGATGCGGGAGTACATCGAATACCTGGAATTGCAGCCAAGTATGAAAGAGTCCATCCAATTGGCTATTAATAGCCGTGTTGATTTAACGAAAAGTGACGCTCCTGACTTTCTAGCTTTGAAAGAGTTATTAATCACAAAGACGCAAAAAACAAATGCGCCTTTGATTTACGCGGAAATGTTGATTTGGTTGTTTGTACAAAACCAGAATTTTAATGGAGCTTTCATCCAAGCGCAAGCATTGGATAAGAGGGTGCAAGGTGATGGGTCCCGGGTGATGGAACTGGGCTTGGTCTGCGTGGAAAATAAATCGTATGAAATCGCCCGTAAATGCTTTGATTATGTTATTTCGCTTGGTTCGAGCCAAGCATTGTATTTTGAGGCACAAAAATCCTTATTAAATACACGTTTCATAGAAATCACCACCAATCGCGCCTATTCACCCAACGAAATACAGGCCACTATCCAAGATTACATGGATGCATTAACGCGCCTTGGAAAATCTAGGCTCACCTTTCAGATCATGTTGGAATTGGCGCACATCAAAGCGTTTTATGCGGAACAAGTGATGGAATCCATCGAGCTGCTCAACAGCCTATTAGAAACACCGGGATTGACCGATATGCAACGTGCACAGGTTAAAATGAAGTTGGCAGATGTTCATGTCCTGGGAGGGGACATTTGGGAAGCATCTCTTTTATACATGCAAGTGGATACCGATTTTAAGTTTGAACAAATCGGCAACGAAGCAAAGTACAAAAATGCGCGGGTGTTCTATTTTGATGGGGAATTTGATTTTGCCCAAGGACAATTGAATATACTGAAAGAATCCACATCAAAAATGATCGCAAATGATGCACTACAATTATCCGTGATGATTACGGATAATTATGGCTTGGATAGTAATTACCAGGCGATGTTGTGGTTTGCTACCGCAGAAAGACTCATCGAACAACACCGCTATGATTCCGCATTTGTTTTATTTGACAGTATCCAAGTAAACTTCCCCATGCATTCATTGGCTGATGAAATATTGTTTCGAAAAGGGAAAGCGATGGAACAGCAAGGTAAATGGACGCAAGCAATAGAGTACTATACGGATTTGTTGAAATTTTATTCAGACGACATTCTTGGGGATGACGCACTTTTTCGCTTAGCTGACTTAACGGAAAACCAACTCCAGGACAAAGAAAAAGCGCTTGAATATTACAAGCGCTTAATGATCGATTTTAAAGGGAGTTTGTTCTCAACCGAGGCAAGGAGTCGCATCCGTTTTCTAAGGGGAGATGCAAACATCGAAGTCGATTCAGACGAACAGTAGTTTAATGTAAATCCGGCATTTCACGGGTAAAGGCTGGAATTCCAGTGACGTCCATTCCAGTAATCAATAAATGAATGTCATGCGTTCCTTCGTAGGTCACAACGGATTCAAGATTAGCCATGTGGCGCATCATCGAATACTCACTTGTAATTCCCATTCCACCATGAATTTGACGGGCTTCACGTGCAATGTTTAATGCAATTTCAACGTTGTTTCGTTTCGCCATAGAAATCTGAGCAGTGGTTGCACGTCCCTCATTGCGTAATTGCCCCAGTCTTAACGTGAGCAATTGTGCTTTGGTGATTTCCGTGATCATTTCCGCCAGTTTTTTCTGAATCAATTGGAAAGCCCCAATTGGAACATTAAATTGCGTGCGTTCTTTTGAATAGCGCAATGCTTGATCATAACAATCCATTGCTGCACCAATTGCACCCCAAGCAATGCCAAATCGTGCGGAATCAAGGCAGCTTAATGGGGCGCCTAGTCCGGATCTTCCTGGAAGGATATTTGATTTTGGCACTTTGACGTTATCAAAGATGAGCTCACCAGTCGCGGAAGCGCGAAGCGATAATTTCCCATGCATTTCAGGCGTGGAAAATCCTTCCATGCCGCGTTCAACAATGATACCGTGTATTCTACCTGTTTCATCTTTCGCCCAAACCACTGCGATGTCCGCGAATGGTGCGTTAGAAATCCACATTTTAGCACCATTTAAAATGACGTGATCTCCAGCATCTTTGAAGTTGGTAATCATTCCACCTGGATTTGAACCATAATCAGGCTCAGTTAAGCCGAAACAGCCCATCATTTCCCCAGTAGAAAGTTTTGGTAAATATTTTTGTTTGTGTTCTTCAGACCCATATTTCCAAATAGGATACATGACTAATGAAGATTGAACAGATGCAGTGGAGCGCAAACCTGAATCACAACGCTCTAATTCTTGCATAATTAAACCATAAGAAATATGATCTAATCCTGGCCCCCCGTATTCCTCCGGGATATATGGTCCAAAGGCACCAATTTCTCCTAAGCCCTTCAAAATATGCATGGGGAAAGTCGCATTTTCATAATGCTCATCGATAATAGGCGAAACTTCTTTTTTAACCCATGCTCTTGCGGCATCGCGAACGAGTTTGTGCTCATCCGAAAGAAGATCATCCATTCCGTAATAATCAGGATGTGTAAATAGATCTGTTTTCATATTTCAGCTTATTTGATTGCAAAAGTAAGTAATAATTAAAATGCCCACCCCATACATTTTTGAATTAATTTTGTCCTTGATGATATATTCCCTACAAAGCTCCTTCGAACTCATCGAACGCGATACACAAATGAATAGTTACTTGCTCGTAATCATTCTTCTTTGTTTTGCCTTTGTTGGCATAGCTCGTGTGGCACAGCCGGATTTAATTGCGCAGACTTTCACTGGATTTTTTAAAATCAAACGTCCCGATAGTAATGGATTTGAAGGCTCAAAGCTTCAGCCCAGCATGGCAGCATTGATTTTGCTAAATTACATTGTTTCATTTGCGACATGTGTGTTTCTTTTTCTGTATAAAGATGAAAACCTACTGGAGGCAATGAGCCTTACCCTAAAAATAGTAGCGGCATTGACATTCGTTCAACTCATTAATTTTCGGCTCGTATTTTTATTGTCGGGTGAGCGAGCGATATTGGATTCAATGAGCGCAGTTAACAAACAAGTGTGGTCATTCGGGGGATACTTATTAACCATTCTCGCCTTACTTTGGATTTTAAATCAGGAGATTCAAACGATTTTCGAACAACTTTTTATTGCCATTGGTTTTCTGTTAATCATTTGGCGCATCGCTAAAGGCTTGATTCTTGGCGCGCAATTAAGATACAAATGGTATTATTTAATTTTGTATCTTTGCACACTAGAAATTTTACCATTGATAATTTTAACAAAAATAGCTTGGCATCATTTCACAATTGTTATCTGATAGTATACGTTAAAAACACGAAACTTGGCCATTAAGACAATTTTAGTTTCGCAGCCGAAGCCTGAGGGGGATAAGTCGCCGTATTACGACTTAGCTGAAAAATATAAATTGAAAATAGACTTTCGTCCGTTTATCAAAGTAGAGGGCATTGACGCCAAAGAATTTCGAGCGCAACGCGTGAATTTTTCAGAACACACAGCCATCATATTAACATCTAAAGTTGCGGTTGACCATTTTTTCAGAATTGCTGAAGCTACTCGTTTCGAAGTGCCAGATACCACGAAATACTTTTGTATTACCGAAGCTGTTGCCTTGTATCTTCAAAAGTATGTGACCTACAGAAAACGCAAAATATTTTTCGGAAAACAGACCATTGACGAGTTAGCGGAATTAATGAAGAAACACAAAAATGAGAAGTTTTTACTTCCATGTACTGATATTCTTCGCGACAACATCCCATTGACATTAGAACAACATGCATTGCCTTTTACAAAGGTGATTTTGTACCGTACCGTGGCTTCTGACTTATCCGATTTAGAAGATGTATATTATGATATACTCGTGTTTTTTAGTCCTGGAGGAATCGAATCTTTGTTCAAAAACTTCCCGGATTTTAAACAAAACGAAACGGCTATTGCCGCATTTGGACCAACAACGGCGAATGCGGTGATTAAGAACAACTTGCGTCTGGATGTTCATGCCCCACACCCAAAAGCACCTTCCATGGTGGGCGCCATCGAATTGTTCATCAAGGAACAATTAAAAAAGAAATAATACTTCTTAAAGAAAAAACGTAATTCCCCTTTTTTTTCTTCATAGTTTCTTATTATATTTACCCAAACTAAAATTTTAATTCATGAAAAAACTATTATTCTCAGCTTTATTGCTTGTGTCAGGAGTTAGCGTTAATGCCCAACTTGCAGACGGAAGTATTGCACCAAACTGGACATTCACTGATTTGAATGGCACAAGTCAATCTTTGTATTCATATTTGGATCAAGGAAAAACGGTATTTATCGATGTGTCTGCAACATGGTGTGGCCCTTGTTGGAGCTACCATAACACACATGCTTTACGTGATTTGTATGAAAACCATGGGCCAACAGGATTTCCAAGTGTAGTTGCAGGAACAACAAATGATGTTATGGTTTTCTTCTTAGAAGGTCAATTAAACAACGCTCAAGCTCAATTAAACGGTATAACAGGAACAACAGGGAATGCATATTCTTCGAATACGCAAGGTAACTGGGTTACAGGTACCACATATCCGATTGTTGATCTTCCTAACAACTCTGCTGGGCAATCATTCATGACGGGGTATAATATTGCATTCTTCCCAACGATTTACAAAATCTGTCCAAATCGCACAATTACTGAAGTAGGGCCTTTAACATCTGCGGCATTGTATGCATCAGTAGCGTCTTGTCCAGCTCCAGCTTCTCAAACAAGTGATGTTGCTGCTTTATCATACACTGGACCTTTGGTACATTGTGAAGGTTCTTATACACCTGCTGTCCAAATACAAAATAATGGTACAACTGCATTAACAAGTGCTACAGTAACGATTACAATGGGTGGAACAACAGTTTCTACAGGAACATACTCTGGCAACTTAGCGACTTACGGTGTAGCAAATGTAACGTGTACTCCAATTCCTGCATTTAATGGGGGGAACTTGGTAGTCACTGTCGCAACTACTGGCGATGCTTCTGCAACCAATAATGGTGTTTCCTCAACTATTGGACTTGCTTCAAACGCAGTATCACAATATGTTACCGTTAATATTACAACAGATGCTTATGCATCAGAGACATCTTGGAACCTTAAAAACAGCACAGGAACGATCGTCGCTCAAGGTGGAGGTAACTGGGTAGACTTAACTGCAGCTGGACAAACTGTTCAAGCTCCGGTGACGGTTACGTTAAGTCCTTCTATGTGTTATACCTTTGAAATTTTAGATGCATTTGGGGATGGTATTTGTTGTAGCTATGGCGACGGCGCGTACTCTATTGTGGACATGGCTGGAACTGTTTTAGGTTCTGGAGGTTCATTTGCCTCTAGCGAGAAAAAATTATTCAAAACAGGGGTACTAGGATTAAACGAAATGGAAACAATCGCATTGAATGTTTACCCGAACCCTGCATCTGATGTATTGAACGTAACATTTGAAGCAAACAATGCTGATTTCGTTATTACCTTAACAGACCTTCAAGGACGTGTGATTTCTTCTAAAGAAATGACAAACTTGAATGGTACGCAGGTTGTTACATTCTCTACAGGAGATGTGGCAGCTGGAAGTTACATTGTTACAGTTGCTTCTAACGGTCTACAAACAACGAAAAACGTAGTGATTAAATAATCACTCTCACGATTTGGAAACGCCCTCATTGAGGGCGTTTTTTTTTGACTATACTTTATGTTTATTCCATTTCAAGTGGGGCTTTCCATACCACTACCAGATAAATTTACTTTTCCGTTCTACTATTCACCGCATCCCATTGCGTTAGAAGCAGTAGGACTCCTTCAAGAGCGCTTGAAAACAGAAAGCTTTCAACATGATTTTGGAATTGGGCGTACGCAACGAGAGGGAGCTATTGGCAAAATGTTTGGTGTACTGGTTGTGGAAAATCAAGCTGGACAATTAGGATACATTGCGGCGTTCTCCGGAAAATTAGGAAATTCAAATCATCATGATGGATTCGTTCCTCCCGTTTATGATCTGCTCGATCCATCTGGGTTTTTTAGAAAGGAAGAAATCGAAGTCAATGAGTTGACAGTGGAGCTACATCGTTTGGAACAAAATGAAGCATTCCTTCAATTGAAAAACAAGGCCGAATTATATCGAAATACGTTTTCTCAATGGATAGAAGAAGAAAAAGCACAGTTAAAAAAGCATAAAAAAAGCCGACAAGAACAACGAGACGCAGCCAATCAACAAGATATATCTGCATACAATGCCTTAATTGAGGACTTGAAACAAGAAAGTATTCGCCAGCAAATTCTATTTAAACAGCAGCACTACACAAAAAAGGCGGAACTTCTTCAATTAGAAGAATCATTGCGTCAATTTGAAAATCAACTAACTGAATTGCGCGAAAAAAGAGCCGCAATGTCGGCAGATATACAAAGCCGAATATTTCAATCGTATACCTTTTTGAATACGACACAAGAAACAAAAAGTTTATTAGACATTTTCAAGGAAACACCATTTAAAACGCCTCCGGCCGGTGCAGGGGAGTGTGCTGCTCCTAAATTGCTGCAGTATGCCTTTTTAAACCACCTGAAACCTATTGCCTTGGCAGAATTTTGGTGGGGCATGTCACCGGAATCTGAGGTGAAAATCCACCAAGAATTTTATCCCGCTTGTCGTGGAAAATGCGAACCCATTTTGTCACATATGTTAAAGGGCATTGAAATGGACATCAATCCGATGAGCATTAATCCAGCGGAAGGAAAAGAATTGGAAATCTTATTTGAAGACGAATACCTTCTTATTGTCAATAAGCCCCCAGAATTTTTATCGGTTCCGGGAAAAACCATTACTGATTCTGTTCAAACAAGAATTCAGCATCTATATCCGTATGCTACTGGTCCTTTACTCGTTCACCGTTTGGATATGTCCACTTCTGGAATCATGCTCATTGCGAAAAAGAAGGATATTCATGAGTCCTTGCAGAAACAATTTCTGAAACGTAGCGTCGAGAAACGGTACATGGCTCTTCTACAAGGCTACGTAAAATCTACGCAAGGAGAGATTCAACTCCCACTTCGCGTGGACTTAGAAGATCGTCCTAGACAGTTAGTTTGTTATGACCATGGAAAGCATGCCTTAACGAAATACGAGGTCTTAGAGCGCACGAAAGGACACACACGTGTGTATTTCTATCCGCATACTGGACGAACGCATCAATTGCGGGTCCATGCTGCTCATGCAAGTGGATTAAACGCTCCAATCATTGGGGATGATCTGTATGGACAGAAATCAGATCGTTTGTATCTGCACGCTGAATACTTTAGTTTTTGGCACCCCATCACAAAGGAACGCATCGAAATTACGTGTCCTGCTCCTTTCTAACTAGGATCGTTCTACCCAATCACCATGTTCTTTGATTAAATCAATCAAGGCATCAACGGCTTCTTCTGCAGCCACATTTTTGCGGACAACGGTTTTTTCTTTGTATAAATGGATTTTACCTGGTCCTGTTCCAACGTATCCATAATCGGCATCAGCCATTTCACCTGGACCATTCACAATGCATCCCATGATTCCAATTTTAATTCCTTTTAAATGGGAAGTCCTGTCGCGAATTTTGGCCGTGGTTTCTTGTAAATCAAATAAGGTTCGTCCACACGAAGGACAAGAAATATATTCCGTTTTCGAAATACGTGTTCGAGTTGCTTGAAGAATACCAAAGGCAGTCGAATTGATGAAGGTTTTCGGCTGTTCACCAGTGATCCAAATGCCATCTCCGTATCCATCAATGAAAAGAGATCCTGCGTCACTAGAAACATTTAACTGGAACTTCTCCGCGTCACTTTCCAACGAATCTACTTTAATGATGACTGGAATGTCCATCAGTTTGTCCGCTAATTCACTGAAAAAACGCCTAAACACCTGTGTTTTGTTTGCGTACTTCGTTGATACAATCAGTGTCAATTTCGCATAATCAGCGAGTATTGCTGGAATTTCATCTTCTGCATGCAAGGTTAAAAAACCCCCTTGGTCCTTCGGCAGTTCCTGTAACTGGTCGATAGTTAGTTGAGGATAGAATCCAACTCGCTCGGAAAAATGTGCTTTCCATGACGTGAAATCACAAATCACACCCAGTGTTCCCGGAACTTCAAAAGTTAAAGAATTTGAACCAATGTATACATAGTCGGCAGCGAGATCTTGGAGGTTCCATTTATCTAAAGTGACGGAATAATTGTATCCAAAGCCATAGAAATTAGCTGGAATAAGTTCCGTTTTAGTGGACATATCCGCAATGACAACTGGGACATGTTTTCCACCTATATTGTGAATTTCACGACTGATTCTTCGTGCATATTCAAAGGGATTATGCGCAAGTTTCGAGGAATCTATTGTTAGCGGATAAATAGATTGATCTTGGTATTTTTCTGCCAGTTTACGCGCCACTGGAATTTCGAATTCTGGTTCTTCCGTTAAGGAAACACGGATGGTATCACCAATCCCGTCTTCCAATAAAGCGCCAATTCCCACAGCCGATTTAATGCGTCCGTCTTCGCCATCACCCGCTTCTGTAACACCCAAATGCAAAGGGTAACAACGTCCGTTCTGCAACATGCGGTGCACCAATAAACGGTATGCTTGCACCATCACGAGTGTGTTACTCGCTTTCATGGAAATCACTAATTCGTGGTAATCATTCTTCTCACAAATATGGATGAATTCCATCGCAGATTCCACCATTCCTTCAGGGGTGTCACCGTAACGACTTAAAATGCGGTCTGATAAGGAACCATGATTCGTTCCAATGCGCATTGCAGTCCCGTGTTCTTTGCATAGCAATACGAGCGGAGTAAATTTTGCTTCTATGCGTACAAGCTCCGCCTGATAACTTTCGTCAGTATAGTCTATTTCTTCAAACTTCTTCTTATCGGCATAATTTCCAGGATTGACCCGAACTTTTTCTATCAATTTTGCCGCAATTTCTGCTGCATTAGGCGTAAAGTGAATGTCGGCAACTAAGGGAACATGGTAGCCAAGTTCGGCTAGTTGTGAGTGAATGACACCTAAATTCTCTGCTTCATTCTTACTGGGAGCTGTTAAACGAACCAATTCACATCCAGCATCAATCATTCGAATACTTTGCGCAACTGAACCATCAGTATCCATCGTATCAGTTGTGGTCATCGATTGTAGTCGAATAGGATTATTTCCACCTAATGTTAATTCACCTATACGCACCTCCATCGTTGGAAGTCGTTTTCGGTTGAATGGATCAATGCAATAAGTTGGAATCATGAACTAGATGTGTATGTATGCATAACAAAAGTACGGATAGTTTGTTTTTTAAATCGGGATTTTGGTGTGATATTTGTTTCGTCGAAAATTAAAAAGATCAATGAGTGTTTTAAAAGGACTTTTACCCGTATTCATTTTGTTTTTATTCATGTCCTGTGAACATAATGAAAAGAAATCATTACCGAAGAAGATTCAACCGGAAGCGGTGATTCAGTCGACACCTAAAGTCCACAAGTCCCCAAAGACGGATAAGCAAACGCGACGAATCATACCACCAGAAATCCTTCCTGTGCCATTTGGTCCATTTGATCCAGACCCAGGACCCGACCCGCTTCCGTATGATCCGGGAGAACCACCTGTCGTGTGCCCAACAGTAGATCCAGTCGTGATAAAAGCGGATACTATTTATGATTTTCCTGCGTACTTGCCAGAATTTCCAGGAGGTCAGGAAGCATTAAAGAACTACCTTCAATCGAATTTGGTTTATCCGCAAGATGCAATTGAGCTGGGAATTGAAGGAAAAGTATTTGTGAGTTTCGTTGTTTTTGAGGATGGAAGCATTGAACAAATAACCATTCTTCGCGGAATTAAAGGAAATATGTCTTGTGAAAAGGAAGTGCTTCGTTTGATTAAACGTATGCCAAATTGGATTCCAGGTAAGGATAATGTTGGAAACGAGTTAAAGGCACGAGTAAAAATACCCGTAGTTTTCAATTTGGATTAGTCAACGGTTGGCAACGCTAGACGGAAGGTTGATCCAATATTTTCTTGAGATTCAAAAGAAATAATTCCCCCGTGTTTTTCTACGATTTGTTTCACCAAGGATAGTCCGATTCCACTTCCCGATGATTTCGTTGTGAAATGCGGTGTGAAAATGCGTTCTGCCTCCTCGCTTGAAATGCCACAACCATTATCGGAAACTTGAATCAAGCAAAAGTGATTTTCCGTCGTAAGTTGAATGTGTATTTCTCCATTTGGTATACCGACCAAAGCTTGCTGTGCATTTTGCAGCAAATTCACCAAGACCTGAATCCATAAATTGCGGTCTACATGGACCATGATTGATCTTGACTCCGGATGAAATTCAAGTTTGATCTGCTCTTCATTTTCATAAAGGGAACATACTTTTTCGACGATGTCAACCATGTTTTCGAGCTGTAAAATAGGTTCTGGCATTTTCGCGAAGTTGGAAAATTCGTTGGCCATTCTGGTTAGTCCATCGATTTGTTCAATGATGGAATCCAGTACCCGATTCAATTGCTGTTCTCCCTCTTTATTTTTCGGGTCATAACTCCGCAAGAGGTGTTGTATACTTAATTTCATGGGTGTCAGTGGATTCTTAATTTCATGGGCAATTTGCTGAGCCATTTCTCTCCATGCCATCTCACGTTCCGTAGAGGCTAAACGTTGTGCAGCAATCTTAAGCTCATCCAATTTGTCATTATAAGCTTGAACGATGGCGCCAATTTCATCTTTCTGCTGGTATTTAATGTAGCTATTTTCTTTTCCAAATTGAATGTTTGACATGTGCTTTTTCAACACGATGAGTGGCTCAATAAGCCAATTCGAAACGAGTAGTCCTATGATAACGGAAAGCGCGAGCAATAAAATAAAGACATTGATAATGGAAGTAACAAAGGTTTCAATTTGATGCTCATATTCTTGTTGTTGTCCAAAGTGCTGCAAGTTGACAAAGCCAATTTCTTTCCGTTTTTCATTGTAAATGGGCAGGTAGGAAGAAATAAAAGATAATTTACCAATGTCTTCTGAATGAGAAAAGGCACTCTTGTTTTTTACTTGAAGTTCCGTTAATGCAATCGGATTCATTTGTTCACTGATGAGTCCAAGATCGAAAATCTTCGGGCGTGAACTAGCAACAAGTAGTCCCTTGCTGTCATAAACATTTAAGTCCGTATGAAAAATAGCAGAAATTTTTCGAAGCGTATGTTGTAAATACAGACGGTCTTTCGCTATTGTTAAAGAGGTATTCTTAGCTACCTTTGACCTTAATTCTTCTTGAATTGAACTAAGTTTATCTTGAATATTCGAACGGGTAAAATCTTCATATTGTTTTCCAACAAAAACGCCGCTTCCAATCCCATACAAGAGCAAAGAGAGCACTAAAACCAAGACAAAAGCAATTTGTATTTTAAAGGCAAAGGATAAATTTAACCCTCTAAAAACCGCCCGTCCATTGATGAGGTAAATAAGCACCATTAATATCCCCAAAAAACAAAAGATATACGCAAAGGAAGTAATGTAATCAAACCAACTTTTAGCCATGATGGAAATGACGATGGCGTTTTGATTGGACTTCCGATAGAAATAATGATGGAATCCTTCTTGAGAGAAGGAGCCTTCTATCTTGTTCGCAGGAAGCAGCGAATAAATAGAAACGGGGTAATTAAAAGCCCCGGATTGGTGGATTAAGTTTCCCTCGGCGTATTTAGCAATCGAATATTCCTCTAAATCCTGAATCACGTTAGCTTTGTCTGAAATGAGCAATCTGGGAAACCCAATTTCCTCAGGTATTCGCTTCGATTTCAAGCGTAGCCCTAGAAATATGAACTGCTGACCTAAATCGATTTTCTGAAGGATGACATAGCTTAAACCCTCTTCTTCATTCGGTAAGTAAAAGATAGAAGGATCAATATCTGATCGCTCTCCATGCAAGGAAATTAAATCGCTGATCTGATCAAATGAGGTGCTGTCCTGAGTAAAAAACGAAATTCCCTGCGCATCGAAAACATCTAGTGCTAAATCATACCCATCCCATATCCCATGAAAATACCTTTTTTCTAGTATGGCATTCAATGTGCCAATTTCAAAGCTGGTGGCTTGATGAATGGAAAACTGTTGAAAAATTCGGTCAGATAAGAGTTTTTCGCGGAGCTCTGAATACTCAAGTTCTAAATTTACGTCTCTTTCTGTGGCTATTTTTTTGGCATAAATGGCTCTGTTTTCTAAATCCTTTTGTTCGTTTTTACCAATTAATTCATGAACAAAAACCAAGGAAAAAAGACACAATAACACCAATTGAAAGGAGAATTGTTGTATGGTATCCTTTCTTCTGTAAAACAAAAGATTTACAAATAAAATCACAAATGGGATGACCAACGTGAAGTAAGAAAAATCATTCAATCCCGCGACAGTCCGGTAAACGATAAGAAGAACGATGGACCCAATTAACACCAGGGTGTTGCTCGCTTTTTGTTCGAAAAGGCTTTCCGCCATAACAAAAATGATTTTCTGGAAACTTAGGAAGCACAGGCCAATGACGCCAAAAAAGACAAAAGAATCGGTGTTTAAAGCAAAAAATTGGTTGAAATTGACAGGGATGCTCGAATGTAACACCACCATCTTGATCAAATAGATAATAGACAACCAAACTCCATAAATGGCAACAAACTGAATCCAAATAAAAAAGGAGTTTTTCGTTGCCTTGAAAGATTTGAAAATGGTTAAGAATCCAAAGGAAATAAAAATGCTATTGATGCAAAAATCCAAAAAACTGGGAAACCATTCGTTGTATGCAAAAAGTTCGGCTGAGTGAAATGAGGCCTCCTCAAAAAGTTGCTCTAGTGGTACTTCAAACAAAATAATTCGCGTGACCAAGAGTCCTGAAACCAAACACCACCTGCCTATTTTACTGGACTCAATCTGTTTAAAAATGCCAAAAAGCAAAGAAATAAGTCCAACTAAAAAAAGCGGTAAAATAAACCAGGGTGTTGATTCGGAAGGATGGTCACCAGGAATTATGGAAAAGCAAAAGTGTTTGTTTGCATTGTAGATGGGGAATCCATGGCTAATGTCTAGGGAAATGCCAAATTTTGCTCGACCAAATATGGGATTGGGATGGGATTCAATGAATTCATTTGAATATGGATATTCTTGCACGATACAAAAAGTGGCACAGCAGGTATAATCACCTTCTTTAAACAGCTCGCCGTAATACCATCCATTTTGAAGTTGAATGAGTCCACGGCCTGGGAATTGAATACTAGAAAAATTGGAAACGGGGACTTTATTCGTATTCCACTTAATTAATCGATCTCGTTGATAAATGTGTATTTGACATTTTTCTTCTTCGGAAATGGACCCATTTCGCTTGTAATAATGCAAAGTATTTGGCGCAACGCGCTTAATTTTTTGCTCCTGTTGCAGAAAAAGTTCCTGAATCTTTTTATAAGGTAACTTTTGTTCTTCTTCAAGGTTAAATTGCTGAAACAACAGTACACCAAACGAACCAATAGCAAGCAGAAAATACTTGATATTCAAGGTTATGTGCACCCATTTATTCATGTTTGCAGTTCCATTTTTGTCAAACCGGAAAGCGCATCAAATAAGCGTACAAAATCGGCATCTGCACGATGGTCATTTCTAAAAATAAAATGAGCTTGCTCCTTGTACGGTTCAATGAAATCTTGATAACACGGGAGTACATGATGGTCCCATTGGTAGAGGATCTCAGACCTTTTATAACCACGGGTTTCTTGATCTCTATAGATGCGTCGATCCAATTGTGTTTGGTGATCTACATCTACGAAAATACTAAAGTCCAATTTTTCAAATACTTTTTCATAATGAAACAGAAACAATCCTTCCACTATAATCACCTCGCTCGGCTGAATGGTCAATAATACGTTTTTATTGGGAGGCGCATTGAAAAAATATTCTTTAACTTCTATTGGATTTCCAGTAACCAATGTATGAAGATCTTCCTCCAATTTATGCTGGTCTAACGCGGTAGGTAAGTCAAAATTTACTTTTCCATTGGGATCTATGGATTGCATGTCAAGCGGATGGTAATAGTTATCCATTGAAAATACGGAAGGTGTAATTCCCCCGAAAGATTCTGACAATCTTCTAAGCAATGTGGTTTTACCCGAGCCACTACCTCCACATATTCCAACAACAAATGGTTTCTTTTTCATGCACGATACTCCTCACAAATATACAACATGTACGGCAGGTTTTTATTCCAATCGATGTGCTAAATAAAAGAAAAATCGTAACTTTCTCTTTTAATACTGATCCTTATGAAAAAAACGCTCTCCGTTCTATTCTGTCTGCTTTGCGCAATATCCTTGAATGCTCAATTAAAATTGGGCGCCATTCCTTTGATGTTGGATGATCAGCTTCAAAGCACGATGGGGGAAACCACCTCTTTGAATGATGCTAAAAAAGCAAACGGAATTCTGGTTGTTTTCTCCTGTAATACCTGCCCATTCGTTGTTGGAACCGAAGATTTTCCTGGATGGGAAAGACAATACAATACACTTTACGACTTGGCCGAAAGCTTAAACATCGGAATGATCTTGGTTAATTCAAATGAAGCAAAACGAACAGGGGTTGATTCCTACGAAGAAATGTTGAAGCATTCACAAGCGCAGCACTATAAGATGCCGTATTTAGTGGACGTTAATTCAACAATGGCCAATATTTTTGGAGCGAAAACAACACCTCACGCATTTCTGCTGAACGCAAAAATGGAGTTGGTGTATATGGGATCAATTGATAACATTTGGGATAAACAACGAAAAGAAGATGTGCCTTACCTAGTGAATGCTATGCAACAACTAGCTGCTCAAAAGAAAATAAAAATGGACTCAACCGCACCTAAAGGATGTGGAATTAAACGAATCACTAATTAATATTAACGATGAAATCAACGCTTACTTTATTACTTACAATGCTCGCTTTTAATGGATTCTCTCAACAGGGAGATGGGGTAAAAAAATCTTATAAAACTTCCATTAATTTGAAGGAATTGACAAGAATCAATTTCCCGCAACCGGATATTCAAGTCTTAAAAGCTGAAGATGAATTAGTCGATGGAACTGGAACAGCTCCTTGGCGTTTTGGTTGGAATAACTACACCAACCTGAATACGGATAATACAGGGACGTGGACCACCCTTCCAAATGGAGATCGTATTTGGCATTTAGTGGTGCATTGCGAAAATGCCTTAACTATTAATTTAACGTTTAATCATACTGTGATTCCAGCGGGAAATCAGTTGTATGTATTCAACCCGGAAAAGGATTTTATCCTCGGGAATTTTACAGCGAATCATTTATATGAAGGACAATTGGGGACAGAATTAGTACCTGGAAATACTTCTATTGTGGAGTACTTTGTTCCTAAAAACAATGCGCAAGGACATGTGCAAATTGGGGTTGTTACGCATGGATATAGAACAGCTTCGGAATTTCAGTTGAAAGCCTTTGGAAGTTCGGGCTCTTGTAATAGAAATGTGAATTGTTCAGAAGGATTGCCTTGGACGCAACAACGCAATGGCGCGGTCATGTTAGTTTCTGGAAGCAGTGGCTTTTGTTCAGGCTCTTTAATCAACAACACTTTAAATGATGGAAAGCCTTACGTGTTAACAGCTGATCATTGCGGCAACAATCCTACTTCATGGATTTTTCGTTTCAATTGGCAATCACCGGATTGTAATAATCCAGCAACATCGCCAACTTTTCAATCTTTGTCAGGAGCCGTACTTCGCGCGCGCGCAGCAGCATCTGACTTTTGTCTAGTAGAAATCACGGGTGGATTATCCAATGGAACAGTGCCAGCGGCTTATACGCCATATTTTTCTGGTTGGGATCGCTCTGGTAATACGCCAACTTCAGCAGTAGGAATCCATCATCCATCTGGAGACATTAAAAAAATATCCTTTGAAAATCAGCCGTTAATTTCAACAACATTTGGGAATTGCCCGCCAAATAGCCACTGGGGGGTAACAACTTGGGATAGTGGTGTGACCGAAGGAGGTTCTTCCGGCTCTCCCTTGTTTGACCAAAATCACCGAATTATTGGCCAACTGCATGGTGGAGCATCTGCTTGTGGAGCAGCCAACCTATCTGATGAATACGGAAAAGTAAGTGTTTCCTGGGAGCCAGTTGGAAGCAATACAACCAATCAATTGAAATGCTGGTTAGATCCAAACAATGCTGGAGCACAATTCATTGATGGTTTCGACCCATCGAATGCAACAGTCGCGCAATTGGATGCTGGGCTTTCAAGTCCTGCATTAGAATTAACTGCTTTTTGTGGCACGAACTATACGCCAAAAGTAACCATCGCAAATTCTGGAACAAGTATGCTTACATCGGCTGTTGTGACGTATTCCATTGATGGCGGAGCGAATCAAATCTATAATTGGAGCGGTTCATTAGCGCAATGGCAAACAGCATTAATTACACTGCCAGCGATTAATTTGACACCTGGAAACCATACGTTTAATGTAAGCGTTTCAAATCCGAATGCAGGAATTGATGAGAACGCCGTAAACAATGTGGCAAATAGCTCCTTAACGGTTGATCCGATTGATCAAACCTTGGGATTATTAAAAGTAACCTTGTTAACGGATACTTATCCAGATGAAACATACATGGAATTAACAGCTAGCAATGGAACTGTTGTTTGGTTTGAAGGAAACGAGGCGATTGTTGGAAATTATGGAACGGGAAATAGTCCTGCACCAACGGACCCAACCGCACCACTTACTGGGACCACAACGTATAACTACGACATTCCCATTTCAGTGAACGATTGTTATACGTTTACTATCTATGATTATTATGGCGATGGACTTGGTGCTGCTCAATGGCCGCAAGGTGTCGACGGTAATTTAACCTTATTGGATAATGCTGGTGCGGTATTGTATACGCTTACAGCTCCGGATTTTGGTGACATGGTATCAGACATCATTAAAAATACCGATAATTCAGGAGTGGAAGAACTTGGACTCATGCAATGGAATGTTTATCCGAATCCGACAAAAGGAAACTTAAGCGTAGCTGTTCAACACGGTCAAGCAACGGAATTGGTGATTCTTGATTTGTACGGCAAAACTATTTTGCGTCAAACCATCCAAAACAACTTAGGAAACCTGACTACTGAGTCTTTGTCCAACGGGACCTATTTTGTGCAAGTGAATTTTGCGAATGGATCAACTTCCACGAAGACATTCATTAAACACTAGGAGGCGATAGGAATGGCAGGAATTTATGTGCACATTCCTTTTTGTAAAAAGCGGTGTTCGTATTGTGATTTTCATTTTTCAACGACCTTTTCGAAGTATCGCCAGGATTTGATTTCGGCTATTTGCTTGGAATTGGTCTTGCGGAAAGATGAATTAAAGTCAGAATTCATCGAAACCATCTATTTTGGAGGTGGAACACCAAGCCTTTTAACGAAGGATGAGCTTGCATCTATCATGTCCACCATTCGTGAACACTATCAACTCGCGGACACTCCAGAAATTACGTTTGAAGTGAATCCTGAAGATGCGCACGAAGCGAATTTGTTGACTTGGAAAAAACTGGGGATCAATCGCTTGAGCATAGGACTTCAGTCCTTTCAAGAAAGCGATTTGAGTTGGATGAATCGCTCACATACCCTCAAACAAGGAACGGATGCGGTTCGTCTCTCTCAAAAACTCGGATTCACAAACCTCAGCATCGATCTCATTTATGGTTTACCTGGTTTATCCAATGAACAATGGATGGAACACTTGAACCGAGCAATGTCCTTGAATGTTCAGCATATATCCTCTTATTGTTTGACCATCGAACCAAAAACGGCCTTAAATGATTTTGTGGCAAAAGGAAAGTTGATTCGTCCAACAGAGGATCAACAAAGTGAGCAATTCGAATTGCTTGTGAGTACACTCGCCCATGCGGGATTCGAACAATATGAAATTTCCAATTTCGCCAAGGATCAGAAATACGCAAAACACAATTCAGCCTACTGGAACTTTTCACCATATTTAGGCGTTGGTCCGAGCGCTCATTCGTTTGATGGTCAACAACGCAGATGGAATGTAGCGAACAACACGAACTATTACCAACACGTAGGAAAAAACCAAGATTGGTTTGAAGTTGAAACACTGACAGAATCCGAAAAATGGAATGAGTATTTCCTCACTGGACTGCGCACCAAATGGGGAATATTAAAGAAGAACATCCAGAAAATGGGTGGAATGAACTCAAGCGAGTTACCGCTAATGGATACCTACTTGAAGAATGAATGGATACTTGAAGCGGATGCTTCTTTTGTGTTAACGGAAAAAGGAAAACTTCAGGCCGATGGAATCGCCTCTTCTTTTTTTCGTGTGGATTAAGCTTCTAGTTTCCCGATGAAAATCGTGTTTCCATCTACACGAACTGGACGTTTCAGAAAGGTGTATTCGTCTATTATAAATTGACGCATTTCGGATTCAGAAAGATTTTTGTCTTTCAATCCTAAGGCCTTGTATTTAATCGCTCGTTTGGAAAACAGGGCCTCGTAAGACCCCGCTAATTCCTTCATGAAATCTAAGTCTTTCGCTTCGATTCCCTGTGTTTTTATATCAATGATTTCATAGTCGGACGTGTCCGAAAATGCTTTTAACAGTTTGCGACAATTGTCACAGGTATTTAATTGATAAATTCGTTTCATTAACAAAATTCATCATACGCTGCAGCAAGATTAGCCGCAATCATTTGTGCACTTCCGCCTTCGATGTGATGACGCTCCAAGAAATGAACTAATTTCCCATCCTTGAATAAGGCAATTGAGGGAGAAGATGGAGGATAAGGCAAGAAGTACTTTCTCGCTTGAGAAACTGCATCCGTATCAACACCTGCAAAAACAGTTGTTAATTTATTTGGGAATTTATCGTGGTGAAGCGACAACTTTACTCCAGGACGCATATTTCCAGCAGCACAGCCACAAACAGAATTAACAACGACTAACATTGTACCGCTAGTTTCGTTAATTGCTTGGTCTACTTCTGTACTATTTGTCATTTGTTCAAACCCAACACTCGTTAGATCGTCTTTCATTGGTTGTACTAATTCTGGTGGATACATTTTTTCCGATTTTAGATTACAAAATTACGGATAAGAATCAATTCTTCTTAAATCCTTTATTAGTTTCTTTTGGAAAGTAAGGCAAGAATTTCCTCAGGAGAAATATAGAAACCTTTTCCTTTTTTAATACGACCCAATGCAGTCATGCCAAAGTGCTTAAGAAACCTTGAACTGTTCGCCTTTTCATTCCAAAAGAGTAAAAATGATTTGGTCACCGCATAATTTTTTGCTTGCGGAACAACGGCCATACCGAAGTAATCAGAATAAAGCTGTTTTGGGAAGATGACTTTTCGTTTTTTCATTTTAGCGAGTGGTTTATTCTTCGAATACGCACTGTATTTAAGTAGAAGTAATTGTGTGCTGGCGGTGCTATCCGCCCCCTCTTGATAAGTAACTCGATGGTCCTTCAAGCCACGTAGCCAATCCTTTAATTCCTTTTGGTTGTTGCCAGGTTTTTTTTGAAACTGAAAACGGACATACGCTTTCAACACCTCCAAAGAAGCTAAATTTGGACTAGTCCATAAATAATCGGAACTCAATTCTCTATATGAAGAAGGTTTATCTAAACTATCCTTCAAATAACTAATCACAAATGGATCCTTTCCTACTAAAAACCAATTGTTTCGAATCTGTTTGAGCCCGTATAATTCTCCGTCAGAAAACCCATTTTTTACGGGTTGAAACGTTTGATTCTCCAAGGTCTTTATTCCAAGTAGCGACTGCACAAATACCAAATCGATGTTTGTATTGAAGCCATCTTTCTTTAAACGGTACTGAATGGAATCTGCACGCATGTGAATGATTTCAATTGCTATTTTTTCTTTTTTTGTCAATTCCGCAAAGAATTTAGCGTCTTTCGGGTAGAGAAAATCAGAGGCGATGACTAATTTTTTATGCGCTAATGGCTGTGCTTCATCAATCGAACAAGCGAAAAGACACCCAACCAACAAGGCCAACAATAAGAAATCTTTGATTCTATCCACCTGTTAATTTTTTGATTTCATTTAATTTCATCAAAGCTTCTACGGGGGTCAATGTGTTGATATCAATTCCGATTAATTCTTCATGAATCTGCTCTAAAACAGGATCGTTTAACTGGAAAAAGCTCAATTGCATGTTGGGATCTTTGTCCTTCTTGCTTTTTGTCTTTCCACCGGTTGACCCAACATGTGAATGAGAAAACTCTAAGTCCTTTAATACTTGCTCTGCTCTTTGGAGAACCATCGGCGGCATTCCAGCCATCCGAGCCACATGAATTCCAAAGGAGTGCGCACTGCCGCCTGGTGTTAATTTTCGCAGAAACAAAACGCGATTCCCAAGTTCCTTCACTGATACATTGTAATTTCGAATGCGCTCAAAACTTTTACTCATTTCATTTAACTCATGGTAATGCGTAGCAAACAAGGTTTTACATTTGGCTTTTGCATTTTCATGTAGAAATTCTGCAATAGACCAAGCAATGGAGATTCCATCATAGGTACTCGTTCCTCTTCCAATTTCATCTAATAAAATCAAACTACGTGGAGAAATGTTATTCAAAATACTTGCCGTTTCATTCATTTCCACCATAAACGTGGATTCTCCAGAAGAAATATTATCCGAAGCCCCTACTCGCGTGAAAACTTTGTCGATTAATCCGATTTTTGCCGCATCTGCCGGAACGAAAGACCCCATTTGTGCCATTAACACAATGAGTGCTGTTTGACGAAGAATCGCACTTTTACCACTCATATTTGGACCCGTAATCATGATGATTTGTTGGTCATTGTTATCGAGTAGCACGTCGTTAGCGATATAGCTTTCTCCAACCGGAAGTCGACGCTCAATCACCGGATGTCGTCCGTTTTTGATGTCTAAAACAAAACTTTCGTTGATTTCTGGACGCACATACTTATTTTCATTCGCTGTTTGCGCAAAGGAGAACAAACAATCCAAACGAGCAATCAATGAAGCATTGTGTTGAATAGGCTGAATGTAATCCGCCATACTGAAGACAAGGTCCTGAAACAATTTGGATTCAATTGCATAGATCTTTTCCTCTGCACCGAGAATTTTACTTTCGTATTCTTTGAGTTCTTCGGTGATGTATCGTTCCGCATTGACAAGTGTCTGCTTTCGCATCCATTCCTCTGGAACTTTGTCTTTGTGTGTATTTCGCACTTCAATGAAATACCCGAAAACATTATTAAAGGCGATTTTTAAACTCGGTATTCCAGTGCGCTTCGATTCACGCTCTTGTATTTGTTCGAGGTAATCTTTTCCGTTGAAAGAAATTTCACGAAGCTCATCTAAATCTGTGTGAAAACCTGAGCGAATAATCATTCCTTTTCCAACTTGGGCAACTGGTTCATCGCACAGTGTTTTGTCGATCAAATCGATTAAACTCTGACACGCATTCATTTGCTCAGTCAGTTTTTTCAAGGAAACTAAATCTCCATCCTTCAGCAGCTCCTTGATGGGCTCAATTTGCATCAACGTTCGACGCAAATGCATGACTTCTTTCGGATTGACTTTCCCAACGGCTACTTTGGAAATCAGTCGTTCTAAATCTCCAATTTCTTTCAGTCGTTGCCCAATTTCGTAGCTAATTTCCGGATGCCCGACCAAATAATCAACAATGTCCAAGCGCTCTTCAATGGGTTTTTGGTCCTTCAATGGCAAAACAATCCATCGCTTCATTTGACGTCCGCCCATGGGTGTCAAGGTGTGGTCCAACACATCAGAAAGGGTGACTGCATTTTCATTGGCTGAATAAATCAATTCGAGGTTTCGAACGGTAAATCGATCGAGCCAAACATATTTTTCTTCTTCGATTCTTGAAATCGTCGAAATATGTCCTAACCGATGGTGTTGGTTTTCGTTCAAATAATGAAACACGGCACCGGCGGCAACAATGGCTGCGGATAATCCTTCAATCCCAAATCCCTTTAATGATTTTGTCCCGAAATGTTTCGTGAGCATTTCATTCGCATACTCACTGGTATATACCCAATCCTCCACCCGAAACGTAAAATGATTTTCGCCAAACTGCTGTTCGAAATCCGTTCGCTTGTTTTTTTGGTAGATAATTTCAGTAGGTTCGAAGCCACTAATAAGTTTATCGATGTATTCTTTATTTCCTTGTGCCACCAAAAATTCTCCTGTGGAAACGTCTAAAAATGCGACGCCTATTGCGGCTTTTTCAAAATGTATTGCACAAAGAAAATTGTTTCGAGATTGCTCAAGTACTTGATCGTTAAAGGAAACACCGGGAGTTACCAATTCCGTCACGCCTCGTTTGACAATGGTTTTTGTCATTTTAGGATCCTCCAACTGGTCGCAAATCGCTACGCGCTGTCCAGCTCGGACAAGTTTCGGTAAATACGTATCAAGAGAATGGTGAGGAAATCCAGCTAATTCTATTTCAGTTGCCGAACCACTTCCACGCTTTGTTAAAATAATCCCCAAAATGCGCGAAGTTTTCACCGCGTCCGCACCAAAAGTTTCATAAAAATCTCCCACACGAAACAACAACAAAGCTTCCGGATGCCGGGCTTTAATTTGATTGTATTGTTTCATCAAAGGCGTTTCTGCAACGACTTTCTCTGTGTTCGTTTTTGACAAGTTGGGCAATTTAAAATTGGAACTTAAAATTAGGAATTTTTATGGGGCCTTCTACACCTATTTCCAAGAACATTTTAACAATTACTCTTAACTTTGATTCAAGATGAGTACTGAATCAAAAAACAAAAAATTAAAGCTTTGGGAACTGAACCGTGTTTCCGATGAAGCGTATAAAGAACAAGCGAAAAACCCGATCGTTATTGTTTTGGATGACATTCGTTCCTTGAATAACATCGGTTCTTTTTTTCGTACCGCTGATGCGTTTAACGTAGAGAAAATTTACCTCTGCGGAATATGCGCATGTCCACCGCATCGGGATATTCACAAAACAGCCCTTGGCGCAACGGAAACAGTTCAATGGGAATACCGTTCCGACATTCTTGAATTAACGGCCGAATTGAAACAACATGGCTATGCCGTTTGTACCGTTGAGCAAACGGAACAAACAACGATGCTGCAGGACATACATGCACTAAAGGATGGAAAGTTTGCCCTCGTTTTTGGAAATGAAGTAAATGGGGTGAATCAGCAGGTAATTGACGCTTCCAATTATGTCATTGAAATCCCCCAATTTGGAACAAAGCACAGTTTGAACGTTAGTGTTTGTGCGGGAATCGTCATGTGGGAATTTTGTAAACGCTACATATAGTCGACATGAAACAGTTCGTTTTTATTTCTTTTCTTTTCCTCTTTGGAAGCTTTTCAGCCCAAGAAATAAAAAATGTTCGTTTGTTAGATCATTGGTTTTCAGATACAATCATGACGAGCTCAAGTCAGGTGCGATTCAGTAGCTGTTGGGCTTTTGTGCAAAATGGAAAAGAATACGGAGTCATTGGCTCCACGGAAGGCGCGCATATTTTTGAACTGTCGGACCAAGATAGTTTACGTTTGGTGGACTTTGTTCCTGGACGTTTTCAGTCCGCTCAAGCCATCACCCGCGAGTACAAACACTACCAAAATTACTTGTATGCTGTGTGCGATGAAGGTCCGAGCAGTCTACAAATCATGGATTTATCGTATTTGCCCGATTCTGTGCACCTCGTTGCCGACTTACAAGATCAGTATTTCGGGAAATCACACAATGTATTTATCGATTCAGCAAATGCACTGCTTTATTTGACCTTAGTCAATCCGATTGTGAATGGAAATGAACTTGGCATCATTCCCCTGCGCGTTTATTCTTTGTCAAATCCGATTCTTCCTGTGCTACTTTGGGAAGGGCCAAACGATATTCCGGAGGTTCATGATTTATATGTGAAGAACAATCGAGCGATTTTAAATTGCGGATTTGATGGCCTGCGCACCTATGATTTTAGCAATCCAAGTAATCCTGTTTACGTGAATAATTTGTCTTTCTATCCGCAACAAGGATACAATCACCAAGGATGGTTGAGTCCGGATGAAAGCACCTATGTTTTTGCCGATGAAACGGCCGGATTACCGATAAAGAAATGTCAAGTGTCAGCGAATGGACAAATCCAAGTCCAACAGTTTTTTGGGACAGAGAACGCACCTTATCCCAAAACACCGCATAACATTCACATCACTAATGAGTTTGCTTTTGTGGCGTACTACAACGACGGACTACGGATTTATGATTTGCGAAAAAATCCACCCACAGAAATCGGCGTGTTCGACACCTATATGGATAACGTTCAAACAAATGGTTTTTCCATGTGGGGAGCGTGGGGAGTCCATGCATTGTTGCCCAGTGAACGCATTTTAATTTCGGACCGAAACAATGGATTCTTTTTATTCGAATTTGACCGATCGAAGTTCTTGACACCAAGTACGGAACACGTGCAATTGTATCCGAATCCATCTTCTGTTGGAGAGGAAGTGTACGTCAGATTACCGAATGATGAGGTTTCGGAATTTGGAATAAACATCGTCGATGCGAACGGAAGTTGTGTGGCTGATTTTCACATCAAGCAGCAATCGTACGTGACTTTACCCATGGAATTGGCGGCAGGATGTTACTTTGTTCGCGTAACCTGTACCAACTACCTTGGAGAGAGTCAGACAGAAATGCTCAAGTGGATTAAATACGATTAAACCAAGCGAATGTAAAGAATCTCATGTTCTTTACTCACCTTCAACAAGTTGTTTTTCGTCAGCGTTTTTAAACTGTTGTCCCAAACCTTATTACTCATGTCGGCAAATTGAGCTCTGAACTCAGATAAAATGGATTCGCCTTGTTTTTGCATTGCTGAGAAAATAGCTTGTTCGCTCTCGTTGAGCTCAATTTTCACACTTTTTGTTTCCGGTCTCATTTGAGGGAAGAACAAAATCTCTTGGATTGATGCGTTGTTGGTTAAGTACATAATCAAACGGTCCATTCCGATACCAAGTCCACTTGTTGGCGGCATTCCGTATTCCAATGCGCGCAAGAAATCTTGGTCGATAAACATCGCTTCATCATCTCCTTTTTCTTGCAAACGAAGTTGTTCTTCGAAACGTTCGCGTTGATCGATCGGATCATTTAACTCGGAGTATGCATTCGCAACCTCTTTTCCGCAAACCATTAATTCAAAGCGCTCCGTTAATTCTGGATTATCGCGGTGAACTTTACACAAGGGAGACATTTCTTTTGGATAGTCTGTGATGAATGTTGGTTGAATGTAATTTCCTTCACATTTTGCTCCGAATATTTCATCGATTAATTTTCCTTTCCCCATGGTTTCATCCACAGCGATGCCCATTCCTTTTGCCGCAGCAAAAAGTTCGTCTTCTGATTTACCATCGATGTCGAATCCAGTGAAATCGATAATCGATTGACGCATGGTCACACGTTTGTATGGAGCGCGGAAATCAATGTGATGCTCACCAAAAGTAGCCGCTGTTTTTCCATTCACGCTCATCGCGCAATGTTCTAACAAGCGCTCGGTGAAGTCCATCATCCAATTATAGTCTTTGTAGGAAACGTAAATCTCCATTGCCGTAAATTCGGGATTGTGTGTACGGTCCATTCCCTCATTTCTGAAGTTTTTAGAGAACTCGTATACGCCATCAAATCCACCTACAATTAAGCGTTTTAAATACAATTCATTGGCAATTCGCATGTATAATGGAATGTCCAAGGCGTTGTGATGTGTGATAAATGGTCTTGCAGATGCTCCTCCAGGAATCGCTTGTAATATTGGCGTCTCCACTTCCATGTATCCAGCTTCGTTAAAGAAGTGACGCATGGCATTGAATAATTTTGTTCGTTTCACAAACACTTCCTTCACATGTGGATTCACGACTAAATCAACGTAACGCTGACGGTAGCGTAATTCTGGATCTGTAAAAGCATCGTGTATGTTTCCATCTGTGTCCGTTTTGGGTAGCGGAAGCGGACGCAATGACTTACTCAAAACAGTAAAGGACTGCACGTGAACAGAAATTTCACCTACTTGTGTTTTAAACATGTATCCTTTCACACCGATAAAATCGCCTAAATCGAGTAATTTTTTGAAAACTTCGTTGTAAAGCGTTTTGTCTTCATCCGGACAAATTTCATCGCGGTTAAAGTACACTTGAATTCTTCCAGAGGAATCTTGTAATTCAGCGAAGGATGCCTTTCCCATAATGCGTTGAGACATCATTCTTCCCGCCAAACAAACTTCCTTACCTTCTTCAAAATCCTGCTTCAGTTGACTTGCATACGCGTCAATAGGGTATAAAGCAGCTGGATAAGGGTCGATGCCCAAATCACGTAATTTTTGAAGGGATTCTCTTCTCAGGATTTCCTGTTCAGAAAGGTCGATGTGACTCATTGGATTTGAATTAAGATTACAAAGATAAGTCATCTCGTGAAAATTACTCATGCCTCTAGGCAATTGAACGAAAATTTATGTGACAAACTGACAAATCCACGTTCATAAATAGGCATTTTAAGCTGATAGCTGTACCCATTCTTCAACTACCTTCGTCTAACACATATGAAATCATTTCTCCGACTTCTTCTTAAATGGGTATTCATCCCCGTTATCAGTATTTGTTTATTGATCACGCTTTCTCTTTATTTCTTGAAGGACCGCATTTGTGGACTCGTTTTGACCGAAGTGAATACGCATTTAAACGTACCGCTTCATGTGGCGGACATGGACCTGGTTTTCTGGTCATCTTTCCCCAATTTATCGGTGGATTTTGAGCAGCTCTATATTCAAGAGTCATTTCCGAATGCACAGGTTTACGACACCTTGTTTTACACAGAACAATTGCGTTTAACGTTTAATCCCTGGGATATTTATCAGGGGAAATACCACGTGAAACAGGTGAAAGTGAATCCAGGAAAACTAGCTATTCGATACGACGCACGCGGAAAGGAAAACTTCGACATCTTTAAACCAAGTCCGAGCGAGACGAAAACGGACTTTCAGTTGTCCTTAAAAGAAGTGAAAATCGACGGACTTCGCTTTATTTATGACAACATTTCTTCAAAACAATACCTTTCCTCTATGTTTGAGCATGCGCGCTTAAAAGGTGATTTTTCATCCGAAACTTTTGTGGCAACAGCCATGGGCAAAATGAACTTAGGCCGCTTGAAAAGTGGGGATATTACATTACTACGCAATAAAAATACGGAGTTTAATTTCGCGTTGGATGTCAATCAACTAACGGGATTATTTTCCCTCAAAAATGCGGAATTAACTGTGGAACATTTACCATTCTCCGTGAACGGAAGCGTGAGTCCTGATAGCCTTCAATTTACTATTCAATCGAAAAACATTCAATTGACGCAGTTGGTAAATGAATTCTCCTTAGATGCTGCAAAAGATGTGAAAGCATTTAAAGGAAGTGGAAAAGTGGATTTTCACTTGGCTTTGGCTGGCGCCTTGTCAGCAGTCGATCCCATTGGGGTGGATGCTGATTTTAGCATTCAACACGGAAAACTAACGGAGCCCGAACATGGACTGAACATACAAGACATTCAATTGAGTGGCAAGTATAGCAACACAGGAGCGGAAGGAGAATATATCTCGATGAGGAATGTGCGTTTTCGAACAGCTGGCGGACCCTTTTCCGGCGAGTTTGAACTCCGAGAATTTGATCGGCCAAAGGTGGAAGGGAACGCCAAAGGAAATGTAGACCTAGGATTGATTCATGCGATTTTCCACTTGCCTAACATTAATCAGGTACGTGGTAATTTGGGCATTCAAACGAACTTTCAATTAGCGACAAATTCGGAGGGAGAATTAGCGGTAGAACAATGTAGCGGACAGCTCGAATTAAAAAACATATTCCTAAAATTAAACGACGATAAACGTCAGTTCAGCGAGGTGAATGGACACTTGTTCCTTCGTGGAAATGAAGCAGGAATAGAAAACACAGCACTCAAACTAGGCTCCAGCGATGTCAAACTCAATGGCATCTTTGGCAACATTTTTCCATACATCAATGGAAAGGGCGAATTGAAAACGAGCATCTTACTCGAAAGCAAGTACTTAAACGTGGAAGACCTTGGTTCAACAACGAAAGAAATGAAAATTGAAGCAGGTGAGGTGTATTCCTTGCCAGATAACATTCAAGGTGAAATCAACTTGCAAATTGAAAAACTTCGATATGGAAAACACCAATTTGAACACCTCATCAGTAAAATGAACATTGAGCACCGTCGTTTACATTTCCCACAAATGAGCTTGGTGAACGCCGAAGCACTACTTAGTGGAGCCTTGATTATCGAAGAGAAGGAACCCGAAAAATTTATGCTCACTACACAGATTGCTGGAAAAAACTTGAACTTCAAATCACTTTTCAAAGAATGGGAAAACTTCGATCAAACGGTCATAATCGAGCAAAACATCTCCGGACGAGCGGAAGCTAATTTGTTTTTTCGAGCTCCCTTCACCTTGGCGAAAGGAATTTCCTACCCAGGGATCGAAGCCAAATTGGATTTAAAAGTTTACAACGGACATTTAAAAAATGTGGCATCATTTAAAGACATCACGGAAAGCTTAAAGACGAAGTCTGGAAAATTGGTCTTAGGAAAAGAAAACATTGACCTGTTAGAGAGGAAATTGAAAGATGTCGATTTTGAAATGATGGAAAACAGCATCATTATTCAAAATGGAATGATTGAAATTCCAAAAATGACCATTCGCTCCACCGCATTAGACATGGATCTTTCGGGCCGACATTCATTCGAAAATGTCATCGATTATCGGTTTGCCTTCCGACTTAGGGACCTGAAAGCCGCGAAGAATCAAACGGAGTTTGGCGAAGTGATCGACGATGGAACAGGTGTCCGCTTGTTCTTGCGCATGCACGGGACACTCGAAAAACCAATCTATGAGTGGGATAATGAAGGACGAAAAGCACAAGCGAAAGAATACCGTCAAGAAGAAAAAGTTCAAGCGAAATCGATGTTGAAAGCGGAATTCGGCTTTTTCCACAAAGACTCCACGGTGAAAGCATATGTCCCGAAAGATGTTCCCAAAGAAGACCTGAAAATCAAATTTGGTCCAGCGAGTAAACAAGAATTCATGGAAGAGAAAAAGCAGACAAAGGAATCTAAATTGAAGAAAACACTCAATTCTTGGAAGGAACAACAAGAAAAAGAACAGCAGTCGGGAGTCAAGCTTGGTTCAGGTGGCGGATAATTAGTTCGCTCCTTTTTTCAAAATGTCTGTCGTCGAATATCCTTGAACCAACTCAATGGTTTCGACGATTCCACCATTTTTTCGAACAACATCTGAACCAACGATATACGTAGATTTGGATGGATTCGTCTCATTTTTATCGTAATCTGCTCCTTTCACCAATATATCTGGATTCAATGCTGTGATAATTTCCAATGGTGTGTCTTCGTTGAAAAAAACAACTAAATCCACGAATCCTAAGGCAGCAATCAATGTTGCGCGTCCGTCATTCGGATTGATGGGTCGATTCGGTGCTTTTCCTAACCTTCTAACGGATTCATCTGTGTTGATGGCAACGATGAGGTGCCTGCCCAAATCTGCCGCTGTGGCTAAATAACGAACATGTCCAAGATGCAAAACGTCGAAACAACCATTTGTGAAAACAAGTGATTCGTTTTTCAGTTTGAATAAAGCAATGCGCTTTTGTGCTTCTTCAATGGAAACGATTTTATCTTGGATGTACGCCAATCTAGCCATGTGATTTTTTTGGAAAGGTAGTGGTTTCGAGAAATGAAACCAAGAAATTTAATCCAACAAATTGGTGGATTCATTCGGAAATACCAAGGAAGGCTTGAATGTTTTCGCTTCTTCAAATTCTAAAAACCCATAGCCAATGATGATGATAACGTCGTCTACGGCTACTCTACGTGCAGCAGGACCATTCAAACAGATCATACCAGATTGACGATCTCCTTTGATGACATACGTTTCAAAACGCTCCCCATTATTGATGTTTACGATTTGAACACGTTCTCCTTCAATCAAATTAGCAGCCTCCATTAATGACTCATCAATGGTGATGCTACCGATATAGTTCAAGTCAGCTTGTGTGACACGAACGCGGTGAATTTTAGATTTTAAAACTTGAATTAACATAACAATTTCCGGCGCAAAAATAAATGAAATAAACGGATTAGAATAATAAATTGTCAATCAAGCGCACACTTCCACAATGAGCAGCAATGCAACAAATTTGATTTTCTTGCCACTCCTGTAATTCACAAAGTGTTTCGGGATCGACAAGTGCAAGGTACTCTAAGGTGAGATTTCCAGTATGAAACAATCGTTTTGCGGAATCTATGGTGTCATTAAGCGATTCCTTGTCCTTGCAGGACTCCACCAAGCGCAAAGTTTCAATGATGATCAAGGCATCTTGGCGCTCTTTTTTACTCAAGCGCATGTTTCGACTGCTCATCGCCAGTCCGTTTGTTTCACGCACGGTTGGACACCCAATAATGCGTGTTTGAAAGCCAAAATGTTTGGTTAATAGTCTGATAATCGCCAATTGTTGGAAGTCTTTTTGTCCAAAATAGGACTGATTTGCCTCCACCAAGCGAAAAAGATTGTGCACGACATGCACCACACCTTCAAAATGCCCTGGCCTAAATGCACCTTCTAAAACACTGCCAATTGAGCCAAGATCCATGGGAATAAATCCGTCGTTTTGAGGGTACAATTCTGCTTCATCTGGAGCAAATACCACACAGTTTTGAAAACCAGTTAATAGCGATAAATCCGCGGACAAGGTTCTTGGATATTCCTTCAAATCCACGCTGTTATTGAATTGCTTGGGATTGACAAAAATACTGATCAAGGTGTAGTCGTTCTCTTGAATGGATTTTTCTATCAGACTTATGTGTCCGTTGTGAAGGGCACCCATGGTTGGCACAAATCCAAGTGTTTGAGAATTTTTGACCAGCTTTTTACGAAACTGATGCAACTCTTCTGCTGTATGAATGACCTTAACTTTCGACATAGGATTGAGAGAATCGTCGACAAAGCTATTGCTTTTTATGAAAGTTCATTTAAATTTCTTAATTTTGTACTCCTATCACTACTGAATGGAAAAGAAAAAAATCCTGTTTATTTCGCAAGAAATCTTCCCTTTTTTACCGAAATCCGATATTTCATCGACAGCGCGCAGATTACCGCCACTTGTTCAAGATCTTGGAAAAGAAATTCGTGTGTTTACACCTCGTTTTGGTGCAATCAACGAACGAAGACATCAATTGCATGAAGTTATTCGTCTATCTGGACTGAATATTTGTATTGACGACCATGATCATCCATTGATCATCAAAGTAGCTTCTGTGGCTGCGGCGCGAATGCAAGTATATTTCATTGATAACGACGACTACTTCAAACGCAAAACTACCCTACAAGACGAAAAGGGAAAATGTTTTCCAGACAATGACGAGCGTTCCATGTTCTTCTCACGAGGTGTATTGGAAACTGTTAAAAAATTGGGCTGGCAACCGGATGTCATTCATTGTCATGGTTGGATGACCGGAATCATGGCTTTGTATATCAAACAAGTGTACAACAAAGACCCTCATTTCAAGAATACGAAAGTGGTCATTAGTTTGTATAATGATGATTTTTCCGCTACGTGGGACAAACGCTTTCATGAGAAACTAACTTTCGACGGATTTCCTAAAGAAATCACGGATAAATTGTTAGACCCAACACATGAAAACATCATGAGGGTTTTTGCTGAATACGCCGATGGAATAAACATTGCCTGCGAGAATTTAGCGCCAAACTTGAAAGCCATTTTTGACGAAACGAACACCTTGAAATTGGACTATATTCCAGAAGAAAATCAAGGGAAAGAACTTTCCGCTTTCTTTGATAAAGTAATGGAAGAATCCGTTTTAGCTTAATCAAAATACGTGCATTCAACATGAGAAGCTTTTCATCTATCTTACTAGGATTGCTCATCTTTTTCGTCTCTTGTCAAAAGAACAAGCACGAAATAGGTAAACCTGCGATTGACCAAGATCAATTATTAAATGGCATTACGACAGATACATTTGATTTAATCACCTATACGATTGATGAAGATTCCGCCATTACCGATAATATGGCCAATGTCCTTCTAGGAAGTTATATTGACCCAAAATTCGGAAAGGTATCCGCATCCTTTTACACGGAGTTTCGCCTTAAATCATTAACCCCAAATTTTGGCGACCTTGGAACCATTGTTTATGATTCATGTGTCCTAGCCTTACAATATGTCGGGTACTATGGTGATGTCAGCCCGCAGAATTTCGAGGTTTATGAGTTAAATGATAGCCTTTCCATGGATTCGGTTTATTATGATTTCTCTTCTAAACCAATGAAGCCAGGGAATCTGGTACCCAATGGAATGGGAACCATTACCCCGAGACCCTTGTCGAATGCGGTCGTAGGCGGCGATACACTTGCACCACAATTACGCATCCCCATTGATACAAATTTTGCAAAGAACTTGATTCAAGAGTCCGCATCCGGAAACGGTACCTTTACTTCCAATGTTCAATTCCAACAATTTTTTAAAGGATTTAAAGTTCAAGTGAACAATCCTTCTCAAACTATTGGTAAAGGAGCGATATTCTATTTCAACATCAATAATAACGCGGCTTCAAAATTGACCATTTATTATTCGCAAGGCGGCGTTAAGAAAAGTTATGACATCGTGATGAATAGCTATTGCTCCGATTTTGTTCACATGGAAACAGATCATTCTGGCACTCCGTTGGAGATGGTTCTGCAGGACAGCACCAAAGGACAATCGACCTTTTATGCACAAGCATTTCGCCAAAGAGCGGTCATTAAAATCCCTGGATTAGACAACCTACCGAAGAATGTGGTGATTCACAGGGCCGATTTAACACTTCCCGTGCAATTCCAAAATGGTTACCGCTATAAGCCCGGCTCAGCTGTTTCGGTTGCCGCTCGATTGAAAGCAAGCGATACCCAATTGGCAAACTTAAATGTAGTTGGTGCATTTGTCGATAGTAAAAAACACTTTACGATTGATTTAAGAACCTATACTCAAGCGTTAATCGCTGATAAAATTGATAATACAGGCGTTGTTGTTTCTCCTGTTTTCTTTAGAAACTCGGCAGAACGCATCGTTTTTAATGGTCCAAATACGATCAATAAAAAGAAACCCCAACTCATTTTGACTTATACAACGTATTAATTTATGTGTGGAATTGTAGCATATATCGGCAAAAAAGAAGCCTTTCCCATTGTCGTGAAAGGACTGAAAAGATTAGAATACCGAGGATACGATAGCGCTGGCGTTGCCTTATTAACGAATGGCGACTTAAACGTGTATAAAAAAGCAGGGAAAGTCACCGTCATGGAAGAGTTCGCCCTCTCACAAGATGTTTCTGGACATGCGGGGATCGGACATACACGTTGGGCAACCCATGGAGAACCATCGGATGTCAACGCGCATCCGCATACGTCAATGGACGGAAAAATAGCATTAATCCACAATGGAATCATTGAGAATTACGATGTGCTGAAACGCGAACTTCAAAACCAAGGATACATTTTTAAAAGTGAAACAGATACCGAAGTAATTGTTCACTTAGTAGATTATATCAGTAAAAAAGAACATGTTTGGTACGGTGAAGCACTCCGCTTAGCCTTATCTCAAGTTCACGGCGCATATGCGATTGTGGCTATCTCAAAAGATTATCCAAATCGCTTAGTTGCCGCTAGAAAAAGTAGTCCTTTGGTGGTTGGAATCGGAGCGGAAGGAGATTTTTACCTAGCTTCTGATGCTACGCCAATTGTGGAATACACGAAAAAAGTGGTTTACCTTGACGATGAAGAAATCGCTGTCATCGACCTAGAAGACGGATTAAAATTATACAACATAGCCGACCAAGAGCGCACACCGTTTTTCCAGCAATTAGAGTTGGAATTGGAAGCCTTGGAAAAAGGTGGATACGAGCATTTTATGCTGAAAGAAATCCATGAGCAACCTCGTTCTATTCACGATTGTTTCCGTGGACGTTTGAACGCAGAAGAAGCATGGGTAAAACTTGGTGGGCTGAGTGATTACGAGCAAAAGATGATCAGCGCCAATCGCTTAATCATTGTCGCATGTGGTACATCTTGGCACGCTGGACTTGTAGGTGAATACCTGATCGAAGACTTAGCGCGCATCAATGTCGAAGTTGAATATGCAAGTGAATTCCGTTACCGAAATCCAATTTTAAACGAGAACGATGTAGTCATCGCCATTTCACAATCAGGAGAAACGGCAGATACCTTGGCGGCTTTGGAATTAGCAAAATCAAAAGGAGCAACGATTCTTGGAATTTGTAACGTTGTAGGATCATCTATTTCACGCTTGACCGATGGTGGATCTTACACCCACGCTGGACCAGAAATCGGTGTGGCATCTACAAAAGCATTTACCGCACAAGTTACCGTGTTAACCTTAATGGCACTTTCCTTAGCGCACAAAAAAGGAACGATTAGCGAAACGCATTTCAGAACCTTGTTAGCGGAACTAGAAGCGATTCCAGAGAAAGTCAAACAAGTTCTTGAAACGGATTCTCTCATTGAAAAAATCGCTGCCGAATACAAAGACGCATCCAATGCCTTGTACTTAGGTAGAGGAAGTTCTTTCCCAGTTGCCTTAGAAGGCGCATTGAAATTAAAAGAGATTTCCTATATCCACGCAGAAGGATATCCAGCAGCAGAAATGAAACATGGTCCGATTGCCTTAATCGACGAAAACATGCCAATTTTTGTGATTGCGACACAAGGAAATTCTTACGAAAAAGTCGTTTCGAACATTCAAGAAGTAAAAGCACGAAAAGGAAAAGTCATCGCAGTCGTAACCGAGGGGGACATCCAAGTACGTGCAATGGCTGACCATGTAATCGAAATTCCAGAAACGAATGAGTTCTTAGTTCCATTATTGGCAACGATTCCCTTCCAATTGCTTTCCTACCACATCGCAGTGATGCGTGGCTGTAATGTCGACCAACCAAGAAACTTGGCGAAGTCGGTGACGGTGGAGTAATGGTTTAAACCATTCCACTCATAACGCTTCGTTCACATCTATCGTATCCAATGCCTGTGCGAGTTCTCTATCCTTGTGCGTGATGGTATTTCCTTCATCGTGCGTCGTAAAAGATACGTGTACTTTATTGTATTCATTGGTCCAGGTTGGATGATGGTTTTGCTTGTCTATTTCAACACTCGCTTTCACCATCCAATCGATGGCATCTTTGAAAGAAGAGAACACAAAGGTTTTCTTGAGTTCGTTATTCGTTTCGTTCCAGTTGTTCATCAACTATTCGAAGGTAATTTTATTGACAAAAAGCACGTTTCGCTTGCGCTTCACGTCATCGTCCTTTGTGTTTTTAATGCGCTGAACACCATAGGAAAGAAAGTAGTTGTCGTACCAGAAATAGATCTCAGAGCTCGCAAATCTTACTTTGTCATTATCAAGGGAGCCGTTGATTTTGGCGGAGGTTTTTTCCGATAGCATAGCTCCATTGAAGTCGAATTCTTTACCATAAATAAAACTACCATCTGCAAAGACAAGTTTAATCGTACTTTGTGTTTGTCCAGCGATCCGTATGAATCGTTTTACATAGTAAGGTTTAGTAAATGGATACATTTTGAAACACTGACTCCATAATAACTCCCCTTCTTTATTGAATTTGGCGATGAGCGCATGCGTGTATTGGTACCCATCAAACACTTGAACATAGGTGGTGGTTGGTTTGCCGTTTACATAGGTTGTGCGGGATTCCGTTCGATAAGTAGGATAATACGCTTCTCCAAGAAAAAGATAATCATCGCCACATGGAATGATGTCATGAATGGCCATATTATACGAAATCGCTAACTCTTTTCCACGATCTGCCATGCGCTCTTGTTTCTTTTCAATGCGAGCCTTCGAACGTTCAGGCAAATAAGAAAGGAAATTTTCTAAATCAATGAAATTGTAAAAACGCGGTTCTTGTAAGGCGCCATCCACGGTTGTTGTCATGTATAATCCGGTACTTGCAGATCCCCTCAGGTTCGAATATGTACCAGAAATTAATACATCTTTTTCATCTAAGGCCGCAACAGTCGTAGATTTCAATTTCTTATCCAAGTCCTCATCAAGG
>CAIZQH010000019.1 GCA_903935095.1 uncultured Flavobacteriales bacterium
GGTTTTCTCCGAAGTAGCGGTTAATTCCAAGGAGCGATTCCCATTTCCGTAGCCATCCAAACGCGTAATCAATGGAGAGGAACCGTAGGAAATCATTTGTGCCGTTCCATCCGCTTCCGGCATTGGATTGTGTGGAACAGCCGAAACAGGACTAATGGCAGTTCCATCATAACTAATACGTGACGAAATAAATGGGATTTTTTGTCCGTCCAATAACAATGGGTCATTCGGATTGTATTCCTTAAATTGATTGTATGCATATGCAACAGCTACATAATAATAGGTTTTGTGATTCACCAATTTACGTTCACCTTGAGCAAATGCATCCTCTTTTAATTGGAAGGTATGTTGAATACCAATGTTACCACCTTTTACTTTTTCGACTGGCACGGAGAATCCTAACGCTTCGTCGTAAACAAAGTTGATAATTCGAGCAATGCTATTCTTTTTATCACATTGTGCTACCAAACGAGATTTATCTGGATCAGCGATGTCTGCGATGGAAACCTCTTCATTTTTCAATTGGAAGATTTGGTAACCTTCGAAGCGGTAATAGCGATCAACCGTTGGATCTGGAATATTCACTTCATCCATTTCCTCGTATTTTTCTTGATAGTTATTTGACGAAGAAGGATTTTCAATCATTAAGATTAGTTCATTCTCTAATTCTTGAATAGTCAATTTAGGCGCGTCTGGAGGAGATAAGATTTTAAAACATGCATCAAATAATGCTTGTGCTTTCGTATCTGCTCTTTTCATCGCATCTACGGACGCCATTAATCCACCTTCTGAACTTCTACCATAAACGATACCTACGGTAATATTATTCGTTGCTCCTGGACGTAAAGTAAAGGGACCAGCAGATTGAACGAATCTTCTATCACCTGATGGATTGTTGCTTGTCGACTCATCCCATCCATTCGGAAATTGACTAGTCATATCTTGTCCTCCAGTTGACCAATGGATTGGATCCGAAGTACCAGGAAACATATAATCACTTAAAACTGTTCCTTGCGTACCGGCGCCGCCATAATACATTTCTGCACCATTCGCCCATTTACCTTCCATAAAACGGTAGTATTCAGAAGCAGGACCTGGATCATTGTAAGGGTATGCAGAAGTTGATGTATAGTATGTGAATCGACGCATACCAAAACGTTCGTTATCGATAATTCCATCAGAATAACCAATACCGATTCCTTTGTAAACAATTCCACCATTTGCTAATGCATCCACCACTGTCGGAACTATTTCCGTTTGTGTTGTTTCATCAAAATAAGGTCCAGGGTTATCAATTCCATCCGCATCTTGATATGGGCCTTCAAAGAAGTCACAACCGATAGCTGGAGGATTCTCTCCATAACCTAAACGTCCACCATCACTTTGGTCATTTAAATCGCCATTGTACATGTATCCAAGTCCGCGAGAAACGTCGCAACCAGCGTAATCATCTGCATAGTTTCCAACATCCGCATCTAAATACTGTGCAAAATAGGTGTTGTAAAGTGTTTGTGTTCCGCGGTTAATTAACTCATAGTTGTAGAATGTCATGCGGTTGACTTCATCATTTGTAGCAAATGAGAATGCCTGAGCACGAATTTCCATTCCAATTGGATCACCACTAGTTTCCGTGTGAATATTTCCCTTATCATTGAATACCCACCAGTGTGTTTCGTCACCATAAAGTGATACACGACGATCGATACCACATTCGATGTCATCACGACCTAGGATATCATCATACCAAGGATGATCTCCATTATCTGGATTGTACGATCCGTCGCCATCTCTGTCATAGAATGGAGCTAACCAATAATCTTGTCCTCTTGATACGTCACCGTGTGCTGGCCATCCATAAATACGATTTAACTCATCATTCGAAAGTGCTTGAACATCATTACATCCTTCCGTCACAATACCTTGAGAACATTCCCACCAAATATTGAAGCGAATAACCTCCGCTTTGCGAATGGTATAGAATTTATCGTAAGCGATACATTGATCAGGATCAATATTTGCCTCACCGAAATCTCTTGTAACTCCCGCTCCTACCGGACTACCTGGATTAAAATCACCAGTACCTGGAGTTGCAGTTAAGGGACCAGGCCAAAAGTCGTTTCCACTTCTATAGCGTAAAGCCGCCAATTTCAACTGACCGTTTACATCCGTTCCTCCCATCCAAAGTGCACCAGCGAAAATAGCATAGCGTTTACTGTTTTTAGGTACTTCATATGCTGCTACACCTGCAGCTCGATTTTGAAACATACTTCCACCTTGTTCAATCAACGCTTTGACGTCATTAAACTCCATGTATAATTTAGCTGTTGCCGGACTGCAATTCGCCCCTTTTGGTTTTGGGTTGGGCTTGTCCATTTTGTCGTTTGGGCCTAAATAAGCTAGTGCATTAAACACAAATGTAAGCCCAAAAAACGTTGCAAATAATTGCTTTTTCATATCTATACGTTTATTGCTTTCTTAAAAATCAAATTTAACTCCTAAACGAATAGTTCTTGGAGCACTAATATTAAATGGATTTTGAATCTTCATCATGTAATAGTCACGGAAAGATTGCTCATCCGTTTGGTTTTGAATAGATGTTTGACTAGCTGCTGCTGCAAGGTATCCATCATCATCCCAGTTTCCTGTTGCACGGTATACATTCAAACGGTTGAACTGATTAAACATGTTCGTTACACGTACATAAACATTCAAGAATGCTACTTTTTTCTTGTTGTCTTTGTTTCCGTATTGCAAATTAATTGTTTTATCCAACTGCAAGTCTAAACGGTAAGACCAAGGCAATCTAGAACCATTTAGTGTTCCATTGATACCTGCTGCTAAGTTTCCAATTCCTTCATCCGTAATAAATGTTTGAGAAGAGTAAGGGTTTCCTGAGTAGAAGTTAGAGAAAATATTCAAACCTGTGTTCTCCAGGATTTTAGATTTTCCAATGATTGGTCCATTGTAATCTTTTCCTTCACCATATCTGTAGTCAAAAGTTACTGCGAAAGCGTGACGTTGGTCATAACTGTAAGGGAAAATATTTCTCAAGTTAGGAAGCCCAGCATTCACAAGCGCACCCATAGATGTCGCATCTGAACCTGTTCCATCAGCAAATTGCAGCGTATAGTTTGCTGTCATGCGAATGTTTCCTGTTTGTCTTAAATCGTAAGCTATTGTCATACCTTTCACAGTTCCAAAATCTCTGTTTCCGTAAGTTTTGTAAGTAGCTGGATACGCTTGGAAAATATTCACCAACTGCACATTGTTACGCTGTTCTCTATAGAACGCAGAAATCTTAACAGAAGAGGTGCGCGTTAATACTTGTTGGAAACCTAATTCATAATCAACTGTTTTCTCAGGTTTCAAATTTGAGTTACTAATAACAGCGTTTCTTGACTGAATGTATTGGTATTCGTATGGATCAAAACGGTATCCTGATGTAGGACGTTTCGTTAAGATATCGTAATGAGCAAAGAATGATGCCTCTTCTGAAATCGGGAAAGAGAAGGCAACACGTGGCATTATGTTTACTTGCGCTTTGTAATCTGTAAAGGCATCAGCTGTAGGGGTTTCCAACGATGGATCTTGCAACCAAGGTGCAATTCCATTTGGTCCTTCTACTAGTTTAGGGTCTTCAATAGGCGTTCCCACAGAATTAAACCATGTCATTCCTGTTCTAAATCCTTTGATTTCGGTTGGGTTTTGCACATCATTCACATAAACGATGTTATCATCTGCCATACCTTCAGGCAAATTAACCCAAGCATATTGATTTGGATCACTTTCTTTCAAGGCGCGAACTTCTTTCACTGTTTTCGCATTGTAGAACAAATATTGATCTTTCAATACTGGTTGATTGGCATCGAACACATCCACACGCACACCAACGTTAAAAACGATGTCGTTAAATGCAAATTTATCCATGATGTAACCGGCCATATAGATTGGCTGGAATGCCCCTACAAATCTTTTGTAATTTCGATTCTCATCGTACTCATTAAAATACTTATTGATGTCTGTATTTCCTTTCACTTTTTTACCGGTATGGTCAAAGCCGTAATATGACACATACGAATTCCCACTATTCAATAATTCATCTGGCGAAAACATATCGAATTGGAAAAGATTTGGATCATATTGGTCAATGTCAATAAAATCATCCCCCGCCGTATTTAACCCAAGTTTATTTCTCAAGTTAAAATCAAAGAATGATTGATTATCATTGTTAAGTTGACCACCAAACTCACCGGTACCACTTGTTTGTGCATACCCAGAATTTAAGCGGTCATAGGTAATTGCTTTAAATGATCCTGAATCCGATACAACTCCAGTATTCATGTCCAATTCCCTGATGTGGAAGTTTGTCAACAAACGTGCAATATTCCATATTCCAGTTGGTCCAAAATCACCACTTGACCAACCACGGTCAACACGCTGCTCGTATTCAAATCCCAAAGATATACTGTGATCACCGATCACCACTGAACCAGCACCAGTTACACGAAATTGATCATTTTCAAATCTTCCGAAGCCATTGTATGGAGCTCCAATGTTACTCCATATTCCATATACGCTCTGAGGTGCATCACCATTACGAAGCGCATTTCCTTGGTTGATTTGAGTTAAATTCTCATAATGCCCTAAAGGAGATCCTTCATATATGTTGTAATATTGTGTAGTGATTGATGCTAACGCAGCATTGGTTTCAGAAGGAGTAAAATCAACTTGAACATCCTTAAATCCATCATGAACATACATTTGAGTTGCATCATTATACGAGTAAGAAGGTCTACGCGTCGTCACAAACTTACCAACGTATCCATAATTAAACAAGTTGAATTGATGTTTCGGATCATAAGATTCACTGAACGATTTTGAGTAATCCACCATCAAATTATAAAGTGCGGATTTAATTTTGGAACTGCTACCTTCTCGATCATTATTAAAACGTTGGGTAAAACGTCCAAATAAACGATAATCATAAGATTTACTAAAACCGAAATTACTGAAGTTCAAGAGTGAACCTCCGTAGGAATAGCTATTTCCGGTACTATAATTCATGGAGGCTCCGAATTGAAGATTCACAGATGGTCCCGTATTCACATCAATTTTCGCCTGACCTGAATAGACCGTATTTCTAGCATTCATTCTCCAAGCAACTTTTTCAAAGTCACTATCACGTAGGAACAATGCATTGTGAAAGGTTCCAAAACCTGTAGAGTTTGGTCTTAATGGATTCGCTAATAATTCGTCTCTTACATCTTTTTTGATTCGGTAACCACCACCTGCAAGTGGACGTCCATCCAATTGATCTGTTAAGTTAGCGGAAATTAAGAAACCTAATTTTGGTTTTGTTTTCTTTCCTGTTGAATCACGTTGCATCCAAAGTGGACCGGACAACATTCCTTCAACGAGGTTATACCCATACTTATCTAATCCAAAAACTTTACCGTCATATCCATCTGGATCCGAACCTTTGAAATAAATTCCAGAAGAAACTCCTTCAATCGATCCAAAATAAACTGCAGAAGGTCCACGTGTTGTAATCGAGATGATACCACCCGTAACATCACCATAGTTTGCAGGCACACCACCAGTAATGACAGAAACTTCTTCTAGGGCAGACTTTGGAATATTCGCTGAACCACGAACCTTGATACCATCAATGTAATAATATGTACCATCGGAACGAGATCCACGTACAGAAATTGCACCTGATCCTTCGTTGGAATTCACTCCACCTACGGAACGAGCAACACCTTCTGCCGAACGAACCGGCATGCGGCTAATGTCTTCACGCGTAACTGTAGCACCTGAAGCACCACCATTTTTATCAATGAGTGGAACTTTGTAGACAATCACTTTTACTTCTTGCTCATCTTTTACTTTTTTGGCAAGGGTTAAATTATCAAGGAACGTGATACGGTCTGGTGAAATAGAAACACCTGTCATCACTGACATGTTATAACCAGAAATCGCATTGGAAAAATGCAAATCATAGGATCCTGGAGGAATACCATTGATTTGAAATTTCCCTTGAGCGTCTGTTGTCGCGCCGCTTTTAATTTGGTCTCCCTGTTTCAAAAGGACCTTGGCAAGTTCAATTGGCTGACCAGTTGACTCATCCTTAACCGTCCCTTTCAAGGTCCCTAGACCCGATTGAGAAAATGCATAAGTGCCTGCAAACAGAACACTTAGTAATAATAACTTCAGTTTACCCACCATAAGAATGCGTATAAATTTTACTATATCTCGTTTTTTAAAGATTGTAAATATAGAAAAATCCATATTGATTTCCTTGCTATTTTGAAAAAATATATATGAAAATTATTATGCAACTTTGTAAGGCTCAAATGAACAAACTGTTAATTAATTGATAAATGACCGAATCATTTCAAAGAATTTATATGTCAGACTCCACTAGTTCCGTTGTTGTCGAATCAAAAAAACAGTTAAACACGTATGCTCAAGCAGCACTTTTTTCAGAAGAACAGGAACAATTCAGTGCCTTGAGTAATGAATTTAGAAAGGTAGAATTTTTAGGCGTTAGAAGCCTACGAAATAAGCTAGGAATACTTGAAGCGATCCATTATACAGAAAATAGAAAGCCTTATCTCGATGGAAACCAGCATATGTTCATTTCGATTAGTCATTCCAAAAAATATTGTGCCCTTGGAGCCAGCACATACCACATTGGCATCGATATTGAAGAGGTCAGTCCGAGAATTGAGCGAATTTCAGAACGATTTGTTCACCAAGATGAAGAAAAATTTATCGGCACTGATCACCTGTTAGATTTGACGAAATTATGGACAATGAAAGAGGCCATGTTCAAATTAAATGACCGCTCAGGAATTGAATTCAAAACGGAATTAATCATTGAAGAACAATCGGGGGGTGTTTATTTTGGTAAAATGTTAACAGTGGAAAATTGGCGACAGGTCAAGTTGGAATGTTTTCAACTCGATGAGCTCGTCCTTAGCGTGAGTAGTTTCACCTAAAGAAACTTCTAAAAACTTGCTTTTAAACTAAGGTCAAGTCCTTTAACCGAATGGGTCAATGCACCTATTGAGATGAATTGGACTCCCGTCTCAGCATATGGACGAATATTATCGATGTTGATTCCACCAGAAGCTTCTGTCTCATAGATATGAGGGATGAGAGACAGTGCTTCTTTCAATCTTTCTGGGGAAAAATTATCTAGCATGATTCTGTCAACTCCGCCAATTTCAAGTACTTGATTTAATTCTGACAACGATCGAACCTCAATTTCGATTTTTAAAGAGCGTCCTGTTTCCTTCAAATATGCATGTGTTTTCTCAATGGCATTTTTTATGCCACCTGCATAATCGATGTGATTATCTTTCAACATAATCATATCGTACAATCCAAAGCGATGATTTTCTCCACCGCCTATTTTCACCGCCCATTTTTCTAAAAAACGAATGCCTGGAGTTGTTTTTCTTGTGTCTAGGATTGTCGTTTTACATCCTTCAATCAATCGTAAAACGCGTTCTGTTTGTGTGGCGATTCCACTCATGCGTTGCAAGCAATTCAAAACGAGTCGTTCAGATGTCAAAATGGACTGTGAAGAACCCTCAACTTCATAAGCTATATCTCCAATAGCTATTGCATCACCGTCCTTTTTGAAAAAGGAGACCTGTAAGGATGGGTCTACTATTTCATAAATTCTTTTTGCGACATCAAGTCCTGCAATAATTCCAGCCTCTTTTACAAGCAACCTTGCTTTACCTTTAGCCTCAGCGGGAATACATGCAAGTGTTGAGTGATCTCCGTCACCAATATCTTCTTGCAAAGATTTTCGAATGAATTCATCTAACATGGAACAAAGATAACATAGCTCGTGTTCTTCTGAAACATTGTGATTAATTTTATCGGATGAATGCACATCATTCCCCACTTGTTTTAGAAAAAATTAATGTCCTGCCGACCGACGCAGGTGTTTATCAATTCTTCGATAAAAAAGGGGTGATTATTTATGTAGGAAAAGCAAAGAACCTCAACAAACGTGTTCACTCTTATTTCAAGTCCAATATTACAGATGGGAAAACACGGGCATTGGTCAAGAACATTGAGGATATTAAATTTACGGTTGTTTCCTCTGAATTAGATGCGCTCCTTTTAGAGAATAACTTAATTAAATCGTACCATCCTCGTTACAATATTCTACTGAAGGATGATAAAACGTATCCGTGGATTGTCATTAAGAACGAGGCATTCCCACGTGTTTTTAGTACAAGGCGTAAATTCAAAGATGGGTCCAACTATTTCGGTCCATATCCGAACGGTAGGGTCATGCAAACCTTGCTTCAATTAATCCGGGAATTGTTTACCCTTCGAACATGTTCCTTGGATTTAGCGGAAGAGAAAATCAAAGAGCAAAAATACAAGGTATGTTTGGAGTATCATATCGGGAAATGTCAAGGACCCTGCGTTGGAAATCAATCTAAGCAAAACTATGATGACATGGTTCATTCGATTGAATTATTGTTGCGTGGGAAAACGTTTGCACTTTGTGTCTCTTTAAAAAAACACATGCTTGACTTGGCGGAAAAATATGATTTTGAAGGTGCTCAAAAGGTAAAGGAGATTCTTGAGCAAATTGAAAAATACCAATCCAAATCAATGATTGTTTCTCATACATTAAATGAGGTAGATGTTCTGACATATGAATTGAATGAGGAGTATTTGTTCTTTAATTACATGGTTATTCGCGAAGGAGCAATTATCCATACTTACACATCACATTTGGAATTAAAACTGTCTGAAAATAGCGCCTATGTTTTTACGTATGTATTGCCTCAACTTAGGTTAAAGTTTGAAAGCACTTCGAAGGAAGTGTTGGTTTTGGAAAAACTCGCTTCTGTTTTTCCGGAGTTCACCTTCCATTGTCCGAAAATTGGTGAAAAGAAAAAACTTGTTGAGCTTTCTAAACACAATGTACAGCACTACCGTTTACAATTGAAAAAAAGAGAAATGAATCGCGTTTCTGAACACGGGGGAATGGATGCCTTATTGGAATTGCAACAATCTTTAAATTTAACGACTTTACCGATGCACATCGAATGTTTCGATAATTCCAATCTACAAGGCACGAATGCTGTTTCCTCTTGTGTGGTTTTCAAAAATGGCACTCCCAGCAAAGGTGATTACCGACATTTCAACGTAAAAACTGTTGTTGGTCCTGATGACTTTAGCACAATGAAAGAAGTAGTTTACCGTCGATACCGTCGTTTATTGGATGAAGGTCTAATGCTTCCACAGTTAATCATTATTGATGGCGGTAAAGGGCAGTTAAGCGCCGCGATGGAATCCATAGATGAACTCGGTGTTTCGCATCAGGTCAGCGTTTTTGGATTAGCGAAACGCATGGAGGAATTATTTCGACCAAATCATTCGAGATCTATTGTTTTAGACCGCCGTTCAAAAGGATTAAAATTGGTCCAACACATGCGAGACGAAGCGCATCGATTTGGCATCACACATCACCGCAACAAGCGCAGTAAAAACTCGTTTAGTACAGAGTTATCCGAAATCAAAGGGATTGGAGAAAAAACATGGACGTTCTTGCTTCAGGAATATAAATCCGTTGAGCAAATCAAAAATATTTCCAAAGAAGAAATGGCAAAAAAAATAGGAAAAGCTAAAGCGCTTCTCCTATTTAATCATTTTCAATCAAGCTAAATTACTTCACGATAAACGGCAAAGATTTTTGTCCATTTGAACTTTGAATCAGCAATTGATACATTCCAGCTGCTAATTCTTGTGTATTCAACATCGCTAAGTTTTTACCGGTTTTTGCTTTAATCAAATGTTTTTGAACGGACTTCCCGGATAAATCCACAATGGAAATCGTTAATTCATCTGCACTTGGAAGATTGAATGATACATTCAATTCCTCATCCGATGGATTTGGGTACATCTCTAGTTGTGAAAGAAATACTTGCTCCATAATTCCTGTTACGATTTCATTGGATGGACTTCCATCATACAAATTAATGTCATCAAGGTAGATGTTATTTCCACCTTCCCCTTCAAAACGGAATCTTACTCTAAATTTATCTGTAAAATAATTAGAGGTTACATTCGTCATGTGAACCGTCACCCAATCGGACTGAGCGGAAGGTTTCCATGAAGTGGTCGATGTCAAGGCAGAAAGTTGATTTCCTTGAATGGTTTTACGTTGGATCCAATCTGTACCACAATCGCCAGAAATAAAGACTTTGAAGTACTCATAATTTGCAGACAATACTTTTCGGTAAGCATAACGGAAACTTAATGTCACGGTCCCTGTAGCAGGAACTGTCGATAAATCGATTTGAGAAGAGGTTAAGTCATCAACATTCGCGGTTCCTTGTCCAAAGTTCATCAATTTCGCACATTTTACTCCAGTGTAAGAAGTTGTCGATTCAATGGTCCAAGCATTATTGGTAGAAGAATTAAATACATCCCATGTTTGAATATTTGTCAAATTAGCATAATCTTCGAATCCTTCCCAAAAAGGTAAATTAGCGCCTGTATTTAATACCTGAATAAAGTTGTTTTTTATTTCACTATCGGATAAGGTTCCATCCGTTGATGTTAACTGAACCGTGTATAATCCTGGAGTATCGAAAATCACTGTTGGATTCTGACTTGTAGACGTGTTCCCATTGCTGTAGGACCACCCTGTTGAAGGTGTGATTGTCCAGGTCCAACCAGTGGCAACATTGTAAGAGTCGTCAGCAAAAGAAATTTCATCACCTGTACAGATGGTTGTTTTATCCGCAGTAAATTCTGCTTTACACAAATAAAGAACTCCGTTCCCACCAACTGCTGTCAGGTTTGCGGTTGACCATAAATTTGCACGACCAGTATTTGTCGCTTGCAATGCAGTTCTCATTCGCGTACGTTGTCCTTCGGTAAACATTTTTGAACAGTAGGAATAATCCATATAGTTCTCTACATTGTCACGCATGTCAAATCCCCAATAGGCATTGTCATTGTTACATGTGTTTGAATTTAAAAGGCACGCAGTTACTCCAATGCACGTTGGTGTATCTTGAACTTGGTCACCATTTCCTGTACAACTTCCGGCAGTACCTGGATTGTTATTTGATCCCCAGGTATGAGATAAATTCAACCAGTGACCCACTTCATGTGTTAATGTACGACTTGTTCCTATTGAACTTGTTCCTATTGATCCTACATAATCGTGCAGCACCCAAATTCCATTTGTCATTTGATTCGCACTCCAACCAGAAGGATTGGTTGTATAACCTGCCGCACCACCAATTTCACCACAAATAAACACGTTCATGTATTTATTTCCTGGCCAATTTCCTTGAAACACATCATTTCCTGCAACAATTGCATCTACTTGATTTCCGCCATCGCTTCCATCGTAACTGATTGTGTTATATGTTCGTGTAATTCCTTTAAAACATGTTCCATTGGGAGCCTTTGTTGCCAAAACAAATTCCACCTCAATATCCGCTGGCATTCCAGCAAAATCTTGGTGCACATTAGCGGTATCCGCATTTAATTTTCTGTAATCTCTATTTAAAATAGCCAGGGCATCGTAAATTTGTTCGTCCGAGATGTTTTCTACTCCATTCATGTGAAGTACGTGAAAAACCACGGGTATTTTATAAATTGTCGCTTTTTCTGTACTTCCTTTTTTTGAAAGTAATGCGAATTCTGCTTCGTCCAATTCTTTTGCTTTAACATAGGCTGGATTTTGCATAAGTTCAGCCTGTTTTTTATGTTGTATGCAATATTCAACTTTTTCACCTTGGCGCATGTTTCCCGGATCCGGAATGCGTTTTTGTTGCGCAAAGGCATTCATGGAGATTGACAATGTGGATAAAAAAGCAAGGAGTAGCTGTCTTTTTTTCATAAGTAAGTAGTTTTCTAGCAAAATAGTTCAGCGTTAAAATTAGTGAATTAATCACTATTTCACAATTATTTCATGTGGAGAACACATGAAAAAGGGCATTTGTTTCAGAGTGCTTGATATTTCACTAATTTTGTCCTTATGAAAGCAGTTAAAGCATGTGATACCTTATCGATTTCTACGAAAGTAGTATTGCCAAATGATACGAATACCTTGGGTAATTTATTTGGGGGACAACTTTTAGCGTGGATGGATGTCATTGCGAGTGTTTCAGCTCACCGGCATTGTAAACGCGTAGTGGTAACAGCCTCTGTAAATAATGTTTCTTTCCAAAAACCCATCAATCATGCTTCCATCGTTACGTTAGAAGCGAAAGTTTCACGGGCATTTAATTCATCCATGGAAATCTTTGTCGATGTATTCGTTGAAGACAACCTAACGGGTGAAAAAGAAAAATGCAATGAAGCCATTTACACATTTGTTGCGGTGGACCAAAATGGCGGGCCAATTCAAGTTCCAGAACTTATCCCAGAGACAGGGGAAGAAATTGAACGTTTTGAGGGTGCCTTGCGACGCAAGCAACTAAGTTTAATTTTAGCGGGAAAAATGAAACCTTCAGATGCCACAGAGCTCAAAAAACTCTTTTTAGATTAACTATTTTGAATACTTGACGCAATGCTTTTGGCGTCTTGCATAGTCATGCATTGAAAGTGCTTCTTAGGACATTCATCGAAACCAATTTTCGAACACGGACGACAGGACAATCCTTCCACTTGAAAAATTCGATCTGATTCATTTTTTTTAGGTCTGTAAGGACTCATTCCGAATTTCGGAGTGGTATTTCCCCAAATGGAAATAATCTGAATATCAAAACAAGCCGCAATATGCATCATCCCAGTGTCATTAGTCAGTAAACTTTTTGCTTGTGAAACAATACTTGCAGATTCTAAAATATTGAAGTCCCCACAAGAATTTATCATGACTTTATTTGGGAACTGATCGATCAACCATGCACCAACTTCACGATCCATTTCGCCACCGACAATGACGATTTTTTCATCCATTTCGTGTAGGATTTCCACCCATTTTTCCTTGGGGACTCTTTTCGTTTTATACTGTGCTCCGATGGCAATAGCTACAAATTTCCCATCGAGCCTTGGGAAACGTTCTGGCATATTGATTTGAAAAGCCTGTGGTATGGAAAAATGATTTTCTGTCTTATCGCTAGCTACAATTCCCAATCCTTGTAGGGTAGCCAAATAACGATCCACCACGTGAATATTGGGTAGCGTATTCCATTTAAACCGAGTGAAAAGCCATTTTCTCAGATTCAACTTATTAAAACGCACTATTTTTCCGGGAAGTCCAAATGTCAATCGTTTTGTTCTAAGGTTATTATGCAAATCGATGATGTGATCAAATGATTCTTCTTTTATTTCCTTTTTAAAGTGAACGAACGAATCTGATAAAAAATGAAATTTGTCAATACCCTCTGCCCCAAGCAGTAAAGTTTCAAGGTTTTTTTTGCTGGCAAAATGAATTTTGGCATCAGGGAAGGCTTTTCGAATCGATTTTACAACGGGAAACGTAAGCACAATGTCACCGATGGAGCTAAAACGAATGAGAAGGATTTTCAAATGATTGACGATTTAATGGTTCTTCGAAAATACAAAAATTACTTTGGACTTGTATTTTGAAATAGCACTCGATTAGGATCTAATTGTGCTTCAAGACTGGAAAAGAAGGCCGCTCTTTCAGACGCTACTACGCAATCAATCGGAAAAGAAAGTTGCAGGTCTTGGATGTAATCAAAGTAAATCGTTTGTTGACTCACACTCACTTTTCGGAGTCCGGCAAGGTAGATCAAAATAATTTCTCGATCACTCACGAGTACTGCCTTTGATGTGATTCCAACTCTAAACTTATTTTTCGCATTTACCAAAAGAAAGACCATTGATTCAATGGCAAAAAACACCAAAACACCGCTAATGAAAATTGCTTCTTTGGTAACGTAATAATAGGAAATAGCGAGGAAAATTAATACAATTGACTCGATTACTGTATAGAGAATAACACGTTGTTTTCTTTCCAAACTGATTTCACCATTCCAAGCAAATTTCGCTGTTTTAGAGGTCATACTAACACCCATCCACCTGCGCACGGAGCGGCGTAAACTGATAATTGCAAACAGTAATCCCAGTCCTAAAAAAACCTCAAAACGATACAGTAAATTGGCTCCAGTTGTATTCAAAAAATCAATGGGTAAATCGAATCCCACAAAAACGGAAATCAACATTGTTGGAAAGGTAACCACTAATAATAGGACATTGATAAAACTATTCATTAGGAATCAATTTGAGTTTTTGTTTCAATTGTTGAATTCTATCTTGTGCATGCTTTACCTTTTTATCCACCTCTGCTCTTAATGCATCCGCGCCCTTCGATTTGGCGAAGAAACCAAGGTTATTTTCTAGTAACATCATTTCTTTGGTCAGGATGTCAATTTGCTTGCGAATTTCATTTTTCTCCCCTTGAAGTAACCTCAATCGATCTGGGCTAGACTTTAAATTATCCAATTTTGCTTTGAACATGATGCTTTCTTTCTCTATTCCTTCTAATTTCAATGAAGCATATTTTTCATCCATTGCTTTCTTGAAATTTTGATAAACGGAATTCTTGTCTTTCATTGGAACTTGGCCCAACTCATTAAACGTGTTTTGAAAGGTTCTTAGCGCTGCGATTGCTTCTTGCTTATCAGCAGGCATAGTCCAATTTTGCACTTCTGCAATCAACTGTTTTTTTGCCTCTAGGTTAGCGGTATTCGCGTCATCTTGCACTTTAAAATGAGCTTCTTTGGCTTCAAAAAAGACATTGCACGCGCCACGAAATTCACTCCATAGTTTATTTTCAAAACGATGGCCAGCATTTCCAGCATCCTTCCACTTCTTCTGAAGTTGAATCAATCTATCTGATGTATTTTTCCAATCTTCGGATTTACTCAGCGTTTTCGCTTCTTCAATGAGTAGTCTTTTCTTATCCGCGACTTCCTTAAATTTACTTTCGATGTTCTTTGAGAATTCTTTTTTCGCTTGGAAAAAGACATCGCAATGTTTACGGAATTCTTGATAAACCACTTCATTTTCCTTTCTAGATCCAAATCCAATTTTCTTCCAAGACTCTTGTAAACCTAAGATTTCCTTAGTTTTTTGATCCCATTCCTTCGCAGAAGTTACCTTTTCTACATCTTGATTGACCGCGACTAATTTTTCAATTAAGGCTTTTTTCGCATCTATATTCTCTTTTAAAACGACTCGTTGTTGCTCGTAATGTTCATTGAATTTTTCATAAACACCGCGAACCGTTTCCCAATATGCATTCTTCAGGGATTCCCATTCCTCATTCTGAACAGGACCAATTTCCTCCCATTCGTCTTGCAGGGCACGAAGATTGGCTTCTGCATCACGCACAGGTAAATTAGCTGTGCGTAGCTGTTTTAGCTTGAAAATAATGGCTTCTTTTAACTGTTGATTACGTTTGTAATCATGGTCTTTTAATTCCTTATAAATTTTAATGTTGTAAAAGAAAATTTCTAATAATCTGGAGTATTCCTTTTGAACTGACTCTCGTTTATCTCGTGGAATATCTCCGACCTTCTTCCAGTTTTCATGGATTTCTTTATAGGCATTGAATGCTGTTCCGATTTTCTCTTCGTTCTCAATCACATCCTTCAAGCGTTCAACGAGTACTTTCTTTTGTTTTAAGTTCTCGTTTTCAAGCGCCGTTTTAAGTTCCACTTGTTTCTTCCTCTTTTCTTGAAAAGATTTGTACAGGTCGAAGAATGCTTCTTTCATTGGCGCATAATCATGCTCCTCGTAATTCGTTCCCACATCAGATGCCTCTAATCTTTTTACTTGCTCAACACGCTCTGCTTCGATGATAAAATCCTCGAATTCTTGGCGAAGTTCTGAAGCATCTCTTCCGAGTCCGATTAAGTCTTCAGCTGATTCTAATGCTTGTATTTTTTCCTGAAAGTTAGTGAGTTCCATTTAATTCATTTCAAAGTTAGACAATGACACGAACTGACGAATTCGTTGATCGATATCTTCTGTAGTTATTTCTGTAAGTCTTTGTGTACCAAATTTCTCTACACAAAAAGAAGCCAAGGCTGATCCTGCAATAATAGCGCGCTTCATGTTTTCAAAAGAATCATTATCTGATGCTGCTAAATATCCCATAAATCCACCAGCGAAGGTATCTCCTGCTCCGGTTGGGTCAAAGACTTCTTCTAATGGCAATGCTGGAGCAAAGAATATGTTTTCTCCATGAAACAATAATGCACCGTGCTCACCCTTTTTGATGATTAAAATTCTTGGACCCATTTGACGAATAATTTTTGCTGCGCGAACCAAGGAATATTCTTTCGAAAGCTGTCTTGCTTCCTCATCATTTATGATCAAAACGTCGACATGTTTCATGGTTTCCTTCAAATCATCCAAGGCAATATCCATCCAAAAATTCATGGTGTCCATCGCAATTAATTTCGGACGTTTTGACATGCGGTTAATTACGGTAAGTTGGACTTGTGGACTCAAATTTCCTAACATCAAGTAATCCGCATCTTGACAAACTTCAGGGACGATTGGGTCGAAAGTTCCAAGAACATTTAATTCAGTTACCAAGGTATCACGCGAATTCATGTCATTGTGATACTTCCCTGACCAAAAAAAGGTTTTTTCCCCTTTTTTAATTTGAATTCCATCGATATTCACACCACGCGAAGTTAAATATGACAATGTTTCATTGGGAAAATCCTCTCCTACAACGGATATCAATGCTTGTTCTTTCGCAAAAAACGAAGAAGCCAAGGAAATAAACGTTCCAGCACCTCCAACGATTTTATCCGTTTTTCCAAACGGCGTTTCTATAGCATCAAACGCTACACTTCCTACAGTTACTAACTTCATATACAAAAAATTCCATGCAAAGATATGGAATTTCAGATTGGGACTCTACAACTATTTTGATTTATGCATTCCTCGTGGATGTGCCTGTGAATAAACGGCAGTAAGTTGAGCGAAAGAGTTGTGTGTATAGACTTGAGTTGCAGATAAATTGGCGTGTCCAAGCAAGTCTTTTAAGGTTTCTAATCCAATTCCTCGATTCAATAAATGCGTGGCAAAAGTATGTCTGAGCACGTGCGGACTTTTCTTATCGGATGTTGTTAAGGTTCCCAGTATGGCATTTATTTTACGGTACACCAAAGATGGGTAAAGATCCTTGCCATTTTCACGTGTAAAGAGTTTCATTGAATCGATATTCATTTTTCGTTTCATGGTACGAAATAACTGAATCGTTTGTGCCAATTGGGGAGAAATCGGGATTAACCGTTCTTTGCTGCGTTTTCCGAGTACTTTAATGTTTTGCTGCCCAACATCTGAGTCTTTGAGTCCAATTAGCTCGCTTAAACGAATTCCGGTTTGATAAAATAGTTCAAACATTAATTCATCTCTTAAGCCATTGAAATCCGATGAAAAAAGGAGGCTTGTTTTTGCTGAATTAAGTTCAGATTCCTTCACAAAAATGGGTAAGCGTTTTTCGTTTTTTGGACCCTGTATTTTTACTAGCGGATTGATGGTTATTTCACCTTCTTTTCTCAACCATTTATAAAAGGTTCTTAAGGAGGCTAATTTTCGATTTACACTGCGGTTACTGATTCCACTATCAATCAGTTGAACAATCCAACCGCGGATGAGAAAAGAATTTACTTCTTGCAGATCGCTTTTTACTCGAATGTCAGCAAAATCGATGAATTGCTGCACATCATGCTCGTATGCTCCAATCGTATGAGGGGAACATCTTTTTTCAAATGAAAGGTATTGGATAAATTGTTCGAGCATAAAAAAAGGAGCTTGCGCTCCTTTTCAACGAATATATTGAACAAATGTTACAGTTCAGCTGACTGCATTCTTTGTTTATAAGCAGCTCGGATGATTTCCTGGCGACGTGACACAGATGGTTTAATAAACTCTTTGCGTCCACGCAATTGCTTCATCATGTTTGTTTTCTCGTACTTTTTCTTGTACTTCTTCAAAGCTCTTTCGATGTTTTCGCCTTCTTTAATTGGAATGATCAACATATGCTATTATTTACATTTAAACTTAGGTGGGCAAAGATAGAACTTTAATCCTAATTCCCAAAAAATTATTTCAATATTTCTCTAGAAATTACCAATTTTTGAATTTCTGAGGTTCCTTCTCCAATTGTCATGAGTTTGGCATCGCGTAAAAATTTCTCTGCTGGATACTCTTTCGTGTATCCGTATCCACCCATAATTTGCACCGCTTCATTACCGCATTTAACGCAAACCTCTGAAGCGAAGTACTTTGCAAAGGCTCCTTCTTTGGTCATATGCAATTTCTTATTCTTTCGGTAGGCTGCTTGATACGTCAATAATTCCGCTGCTTCCACTTGGGTTTTCATGTCCGCTAATTTGAAGGCAATGGCCTGAAAATGAGCAATTGGATGTCCAAACTGTTCGCGTTCTTTCGCGTATTTCACAGATGACTCATATGCACCACGTGCAATTCCGCAACTTAGCGAAGCAATGGAAACGCGTCCACCATCTAATATTTGCATGGCTTGTTTGAATCCATCACCTATGTTACCGAGAACATTTTCTTGTGGAACTCGGACGTTGTCGAAGATTAGTTCTGCCGTTTCGCTCGATCTAACACCTAACTTGTCTTTGATTTTGACTGCTGAGAATCCAGGCATTCCTTTTTCAATAATAAATGCCGTAATTCCATTCGAATCTAATAATTCACCTGTTCGAACTAAAATCACTGCCACATCTCCACTTAATCCGTGAGTGATCCAATTCTTTGCGCCATTGATAATCCAGTCATTTCCATCTTTTACGGCAGTTGTTTGCATGCGCATCGCATCAGATCCGGTATTTGCCTCAGTGAGTCCCCAAGCTCCAATAAATTCACCTGAAGCTAATTTTGGCAAGTATTTTCTCTTTTGTTCCTCGTTACCGTGATAATAGATATGTCCTGTGCAGAGTGAATTATGCGCAGCAACGCTCAAACCGATACCGCCACAAACTTTTCCGAGCTCCATTAATGCAGTTGCATATTCGAAATAAGAAAAACCGGATCCTCCGTACTCCTCTGGAATAAATATTCCTAATAGGCCGAGTTCACCCATTTTTTTCATTGTTTCAACGGGAAAATGCTCGTCGGCATCCCATTGTTTGTAAAAAGGTTTGATTTCCTTTTCTGCAAAGTCCCGCACCATTTGAGCGATCATTGCTTGATTTTCATTCAGAGAGAAATTCATTGTGGTTGATTGTGGTTGATTGATGCTTTTACTTAATAGCTAATTATTCCATTTATGTTATTCGAGTAGTTTTTTAATTTTTCTTGTCCTTCTAAAAAACTCAATTCCACTAAGAAACTGAATCCAGCAACTTCTGCACCACTCTTTTGAATCAATTCCGCCGCGGCGCATGCGGATCCTCCTGTGGCAAGTAGGTCATCGTGAATCAAAACGCGCTGATTGGCTTGAACGGCATCACTATGCATTTCAACCACTGCGCTGCCATACTCTAAATCATAGGCATGCTTGATTTTGTCATAAGGAAGTTTGCCTTCCTTGCGGATTAGGATAAATGGCAAACCTAAGCGAATGGCTAATGGGAAGCCAAATAAAAAACCTCGGCTTTCAATCCCTGCTATGGCATCTAAGTTGGCGTCCTTGTACAATTCCACCAAATGATTTAACACATCCGCTGACAGTTCAGCGTCCAACATAATGGTGGATATATCTTTAAACAAGATGCCTGGTTTTGGGAAATCCGCCACATCTCGAATACATGTTTTTAGTCGACTTTGAATATTCATACCTACAAAGATAGGTAAGGTCTGACTTTTTCAAATGTTTCTTGATCAATTATTACAGATTGCCTTATTTCATCTATGGATTTAAAGACTCCTTTTTGCATCCTCATTTTCACGATTGAGTTTGCTTGATTCCAATTCAAGTAAGGATGGGCTTGTAATTCCTCCACACTGGCTTGATTAACTGAAAGCTGTTTTATCATGCTAGATTCACAGCTTATTTTATCTTGAATTTGCTCATACATTTCAGGTGTCATTTTCCATACTTCCATTAGCTGTTCTTTTCGTATAAACCCTCCAAGTTGCTGTTGGTATTTGATGATTTGTCGAGCATAAAAAGGGCCTATTCCCTTGATATTCAAAAGGTCTTGTTCTGTAGCATTGTTGACATCCACTAAAATTCTTGAAGTTGACAACGCTTTTATGTACTTCTTCACTTCAGCGTTTTCTGCCGCGGAATACCGTGTGAATTGTTTCATGTTTTCGAAGGTTTCCTTTGGAATAAACTTAATTTTTTGAAGTTCATCGTTGGAATGTATTCCGCGTTTTGTGAATTTAAGAACAATAGATGCTTGTTTTTCACTTAGTCCATACTGCATCCATTCTTCTTTTGACAGGTCGTTCGGATCAAATAACTCAGTGGGTTTTTTGAATGTTTTATTCTTTCTTTTTTTGCGTGTTTTTTTCCAAGGGTGGTATTTTCTTGTATTTTCCCAGCTTGCTTTTTTCTCAACAGGAATAAGTATTAATTCGCTAAACTCCTCCTCCTTTTCTAGCAGCAAAAAAAAGCGAGGAGCGAAGATAATGAGAATGGATGCGATGAGTAAAATCCATACACCGCGCTGGTGTCGGATAGACATATCAAACGGATTACCTTGAAACATGTGCGTTCAAAATTTAAGTCAAACAAAATTTTCAAGTAATCTTTCTCCGTATACCTAAACGATAGAACGGTGAAATTAGTATTTGAATTATTTCATTTTTCTATCCGCGATGTAATAAATTGGAATTCCCAGAAGAACGATAAGCAAGCCCATTCCTGCATTTCTAAGGTCATACACCAGTAAATCAACACAGATTGCTGTGGTCACTAGGATGTATAATGCTGGAATGAATGGATAACCAAAGGCTTTATATGGCCGTTCTGTTTCTGGTTCTTTTTTGCGCAGGATAAAAATTCCGAAGATGGTCAATATGTAAAAAATAAGACTGGCAAATGTGCTGTAGACAAGTAAGTCACCATATTTGCCAGAAAGACACAAAAGGCTTGCCCAAATCCCCTGGATCCACATGGCAACACTTGGTACATTAAATTGATTCAATTTTTTCGCTTGTTTAAAAAACAACCCATCCGATGACATCGCATAAAATAAACGAGAACCCGCCAATATTAATCCATTGTTACATCCGAAGGTTGAAATCATGATCAACGCTGCCATCATGGTAATCCCCAATCCACCAAAAATCATAGATGCTGCTCCAGCACCTACGCGGTCGTTTGCAGCAAACATAATGCCTTGACCTAAAGCATCTGTAGCGGTTGGATCTCCTCCTTTTGGCAATAGGGCTAAATAAGCAAGGTTGGCGAGGATGTATATGATTGTAACTATGGTCGTTCCGAAAAACAAACTTTTGGGAATGTTCTTTTTTGGGTCCTTGATTTCACCCGCAATGAAGGTCACATTATTCCACGCATCTGAGGAAAATAAAGAATTAATGATTGTTGCCCCCAAAGCCCCCATCAGTGCAAATCCTGTCAAAGGAATAGTGTCGATATGTCCGCTTGGTAATTGGATGGTTTTATAAGCATCCCACATATGATCAAAGTTTTGCGAGAAAACATCGGTTTTTAATCCGATGGCCAAGCCTAATACAATCAGTGCAAATAAGGCGAATAACTTCGCTGATGTAAAAATCAATTGAAGAAGTTTGCCATTTTGTACACCTCTGGAATTGAGCATGGTTAAGGACATAATGCTTCCAATCGCTAGTAGTTGTCCATATGAAATGGTGAAGTAAGTGGACTCCAGGAAAACATCATTCAATGAGGGGAAGAAAACCCCTGCATACTTGGCAAATGCCACAGCAACGGCTGCGATTACTCCGGTTTGAATAACTGTAAAAACGGTCCAGCCATAAAGAAATGACATCATTTTACCATAAGCCCGTTGAATATAAACGTATTGTCCGCCGGCATTCGGCATCATTCCAGCTAATTCACCATAACTAAGCGCAGCAAAAATGGTGATCAATCCTGTCAAAATCCAAAGCGCAATCATCCATGCCGCTGAGCCAATATCGCGCATCATAGGGGCTGTTACAATAAAGATTCCTGACCCGATCATCGACCCCGCCACTAATAGCGTTGCGTCTAAAAGTCCGAGTGATTGTTTCATTTTTGATTCCATAGTTTCATTTTTGGTTAAAACAAAACTGTCTTCCCCAAAGAGAAGACAGTTTCAAAGTCAAATCAATAAGTCAAATTCTTGTTTACTTTTTTGGGTGTAGATGTGAATTTCTACGACTATACGTAAAATAGATAATCAAACCAAGTCCCATCCACAAAGCTGCTGCTTGTAATGTTGCGAAATCCAACGAAATGATCATCGCTGTACAAATCAATATCCCTAAAATCGGAACAACCGGCACTAGCGGTGTTTTGAACGGTCGGTTTAACTCCGGATTGCTTTTACGCATGATTAAAATACCTAGGCATACCAGGATGAATGCGAATAAAGTCCCAAAGGACGTTAAATCTCCTGCTACACTTCCCGGGACAAACGCAGCAAATGCTCCCACGAAGATAAATAACATCCAGTTTGCAATATATGGAGTTTGGAATTTCGGGTGTAATTTTCCAAAGGCTGCTGGAATTAATCCATCCTGACTCATCGAGAAAAACACACGGCTTTGACCCATCAACATCACTAGAATCACGGATGAGAATCCAGCTAGGATAGCCAAAGTAACTCCTGTCCCTAACCATTCGTATCCGACCATATATGTTTTAATCGCGTATGAAACAGATGCTTCTTTTCCAGCAGTTGCAAATTCACTCCAATTCGCAACCCCTGTTAAAACGTGACCAAATAAAATATAAAGTACAGTGCAAATCGCCAAAGAGCCTAAGATTCCTATTGGCATATCGCGTTTTGGGTTTTTCGCTTCTTGCGCTGTGGTACTTACCGCGTCAAAACCGATGAAAGCAAAGAACACAATTCCAGCTCCACCTAGCACTCCACCCCAACCCCATTTAAAGAATCCTTCGTGTCCGAAAGTGCCTTCAGGAATTAAATATGGCGTGTGATTTTCTGGTTTTATGAATTGCCAACCGATGATGATAAAGACCAATACAATCGCAACCTTTACAAATACAATGATGGCATTTACTAAGGCTGATTCTTTGGTGCCTTTAATAAGCAATAAGGTAAGCGCCAACAAAATAACGAGTGCAGGAGCGTTGATAAATCCACTAGTAATGGACACTTTACTCATGATATCCGCAGGTAAATTTTCATATTGCGCTGCACTTAAAATTCCTTTTTCAATTCCTTCCCAATGACCAGGTAATGCTTGAATTTGAGCGACCATTTCCTGTGAAACCTTGTACATGCTTTCGAAGGGTGAATGACACCATTCGTATGGTATGGCATTTCCTAATAGATTATTTAAATATTCACTCCAAGCAATGGAAACTGTGGCAGCGCCAAGTGCATATTCCATGATTAAGGACCATCCGATGATCCATGCAACCAATTCACCCATGGTAACAAATGAATAGGCATAAGCACTTCCGGAAATAGGAATCATCGAAGCAAATTCCGCATAACAAAGTCCAGCCAAGGCACAACCAATTGCTGCGATAACAAAGGAAATCGTTACGCCTGATCCAGCTGCTTCTGATGCAGCCGCGGCAGTTCTCACAAACAATCCGGCACCGATAATAGCTCCAATGCCTAAAGCAATTAAACTTCCCGCACCAAGTGTACGTTTCATTTGACTATTTTCGGCTTGCGCCAGTAAATCTACAAGTGATTTTTTTCTCCAAAGTGACATAGCATGAATTTAGTGAAAACAAATATATCATTTTCAAGCTAAATGGCAATAGATAAAAAGAGTCGAGCTATTTTATAATAAATCAAGTGTCTGTTCTAGGGTCATTGGGCGATACCCTAGTCTATTTTTAGCTTTACTTAAGTCAAAACCTGTTTTCGGTGGACGCACTGCAGGTTGATTTAAGGAAGAGCTATCCGTTCGCTTTACTTGGGACATGGGCAATTGATAATGCTTCGCAATGCGTTCAACAAGAGCAAAAATGGACATCGTTTCAGGTCCAGAAATATGAAAAATGCCATGTTCATTTAAACGGCAAATTCCAATACAGGCCCATGCTAAATCATCCGCCCATGTGGGTGCTCTAAATTGATCATCGATGATCGTTAATTCTTGTCCTTTTTGCAAGGCTTCCTTCGCCCATAAGACAATATTCGACCGCGATAAGTTTTGACCGGTTCCGTAAACTATAATTGTTCGAACGATGGAGTAACTCAAATTCGTCAAAGAACTAACGATTTTTTCTCCTTCCACTTTGGATTTAGCATATACGGACAGTGGATTTGGATCATCATCCTCAGAATAGTTCCCTTTCACACCATCAAACACAAAATCAGTAGAGAGCATTTGGAAATGAACACCGTTTTTTTGACAAGCGTGGGCCAAGTAACGCACGGCAGACACATTGATGCTTTCACAAGTCTGAGGATCTAATTCGCAAGCGTCTACATTCGTCATGGCAGCGGTATGAATAACATGAGTGGGTTGAAAATCTTTCATCACGCGTTCAATATCCACCTGATTTGTGATGTCCATGGAGCAGTAATGGTCAGTTGGACACGCATCGTTTCTATTCACTCCAAGTGATGTCGCTAAAAACACCTCCTTCGCATTTAGAAGTTGATAAACAATTTTTTGCCCCAATAATCCATTGCTTCCCGTGATTAAAATCCTCATAAGTCCCAAATTGATTTCTTGCGTTTATGTTGAAATTTAAAGTAGTGTTTGTGCTCCAGAATCCAAGCCATAATGAGGTATAGGAGAATGGGCGAGCCTAGGCCAATAAATGAAAAATAAATAAATCCTAAACGGACTTTACTCGTTCGAATTCCCAAGCGTCTGGCCCACCACTCGCAGACCCCAAAGGATTGCATCTCGAAGAAGAAAATGATTTTTTGTAAGAGTCGTCTCATGGTTTTAAGAGCTGTTGCCCAATGCAACAGTGCAGGCATTTTTTCTTAGTACAAAATTGCTGATAAATTTCCAAATTAGCTTGTGACTCCAATGCATTTTTAGCCTGAATGCCGATCTTTTCCCACATTCGAGTGTTTCGATTGTTTTCGCTTGGAATCGCTTGCAGGTATTTCATTGCTTTCACTAATCCGGAGGCCCTTTTGCTTTTCGATTGTTCATGAAACATTTCTATATAGGTCATGGCGTTAATCCGTATGTTTTTTTGAAGGATCTCACCAATAACTCCAGATATTTTAAACCCTTCGTTCAAATTTTGAGCCCTCTCCATGTATGAATGGTTGCCCTCAAAAAAATACCATTGCACGAAGCGCAACCAAGAAAGAATCCTCTTGTACATCTTTGGATGAAGAATCATGTTTTTACTTTTCCATCCTTGTGTATTGGACTGTATGATAAATAATAACTCGGATTCCGACTTCGCTTGATGCCAATCTAATGGGATTTGCTGTGCTAAGATTTCAAAGGAAAGGGAATTCGTTTTTGTGCCAAATGCTGCGGAAATAATGCGGTAAATAGATTCGGCCCCTTTGGAGTGAGCAAAAGCTTGGTTAAATTTTCGATTTAAGCGTTGTTTAATGGCTAATTGCTGCATACGCTGATGTTCGGGTAGCGCTTCGTGTAAGCGCTTCGTACAAATAAAATCAGCGGCTTTCTGCCGACTGTAAAGCGTAGGGATACTAAATTCTCCTTTTAAGTAGTTTTTTAATTCTATTGTTGGGACTAAACTTTCGCGAATGAAAATCTCTTGATCATGCTCATGCACAACGTGAAGGATGACATTTTCATAGGATTGGTCTTGATGATGTTGGTGTTTATACCAATCGGAAGATTTCAGATGAAATTCAACAGACCCAAACCAAGTCAAGTTGTCGTAGTGTATTTCGGCCATTTGGAAATCTGGACCACTGCCTGCAAGATTCCATGCGCCCGTTTGAATGATAGATACGGGCTTACCGTTGGTTAGCCTGAATAAATGGAAGGGCAAGCGCTTATCTTGCCATAATTGTTGTAATTGATGTTCGATCAAAGTATGCTTCTTTTGAATACTTTAAGATACAAAAAAAGGCGCTCAATGAGCGCCTTTTTTTATCTTGGTAGTGCCTTAAACACTGAATATTCTGGATTCGCTGGTGGGGCAATAGCAGGATTAAAATCTGTTCCTGTAATTTTAGCCGTAGTGCGGCGATTAATTTGATGCAAGGTTTGGAATTTAGCTGGGTCGCTTGTTTTAAACTGATTTATATACGATTCCGTCAAAATAACCTTTTGACCATTTTCATCTTCCCATGTTGCTGGTTCTGATTCACCTTTTCCAACAGGACGAATACGACGAGCATCAATTCCTTTTTGCTCTACTAAATATTTATATACCGCTTTTGCACGATTTTCAGAAAGCACTTGGTTTTTCACATCGGTATCACGCGCATCTGTGTGTGAGAATAAATCAATGGTAATATTTGGGTATTCTCTTAACATGCTGTCTAAGAATTTCAATGAATCCAAACTCATACATGTAGCGTCATTAATAAATGTCCATTGACTCACTGGGTAACGAACTTCAGGAGTGCGAATTTCACCAATTGGTAATAAAGGCATTTCTAAGATGAATGTTTGACTTTGATCCAATCCAACTGTACTGAATTTTGCACCTCTTTTATCCTCGTAATATCCTTCTTTCCCTGCTTTCAATGTATAGTCTTTTCCAACTAGTATCCAACGACTCTTTTTGTCAGCTTTCTCATTCCAACTTACTTTACCTCTAGCATCTGTTGTCCCTTCCCAAGTGGTACCATCCGAAACGGTTACGGTTACTTTCGCTCCAGTTAACTTTTTGGTTTTCTTACCTGATTCGTAAACAATGACTCTTAAATCATATAAATTTGGTGGGATAGAATAACTCCAAATATCAGAAGTATATTCATTGCTAGATGACGTTTTTCTTTCAGAAGTAAAGAAACCTGATCGGCCATCAAAATCACACATACCGTAGTCATTCCCTTGAGAATTAAACGGAACGCCCATGTTTTTCGTTCCTGACCATTTATTTTGGTCTCCTTCTCTCTGCGCAACAAAAATGTCCAAGCCACCTATTCCTGGAAGGCCATCACTAGCAAAGTACAATTGTCCTTTTGGACCAATAGATGGGAACAACTCATTTCCAGCCGAATTAAACATAGCGCCCATGTTGTGAGGAATAGAATCCCACATTTTAGTTCGTCTGTCATACATCACATACCACAAATCACGTCCGCCAAAACTTTTTTCTCCATTTGCACTTTCGATCATGTCCGAAGCAAAAATCAACATTTGATCATCTGGTGTCAAGCATGGGTGACCAACTGAAACCGTGTCATTTGCTTTCAAGGAAATTCTTAATGGATTTTCAAAATCCTCACCGCTCAAATCAGCTGTCCAAATTTCACAGCCCAAGTCCATCTTTTCAGCATTTGGACAACGTGTGAAATATAATTTTTTCTTTTTGGAATCGAAACATGCCGTTCCTTCGTTTTGAGTTGTATTGACAACACCTTTCGTATCAATAGATTTTACATTGGTTGGATTTCCATTCACGTCATATTCCGCGCTGAAAATATCCATGTATTTTTGACCTGAAATTGGATCGCGATCTGCGCCAGTAGATTCATCACGACTTGTGCCAAAATAAATCGTTTTTCCCTTTTTATCTCCAAAAGATGGAGACATGTCATATTGTTTTGAATTGATTTTCTCTTCGCACTTAATGACAAAATTTGATTCTTCCGATTCAAAATCACGGTATTTATCAATAGCTGCCATTGCCGATTCTAATTCTCTTGAACGAGAATTTGGCGCAATTCGTTTAAATTCTCTGTAACTTTTTAAGGAATTGTCGAATTCTTTTAACATGCGTTGCATGTCGCCGCGGTAGAAATATACTTCGGGAACAATGTCAAAATACTTTAACTCAATGCACGTTCCATACCACTCATTTGCTTTGTCATAAATTTGCATGTTGCGGTATGAATCAGCAATTTTATAGGCCATTTCACCTTTTTGACGAATAGTGCCTTTGTAACCTAATGTTTTGTATGCATCTTGGCAAACTTTTATTGCTTCAAAATAATTTCCAGAGTAATATGTGTCGTTTGCTTTTCTTATGTACTTCGGCTCTGGGATTTCTTGTCCGAAAGTAAAATGTGATATGGAAAGCGTAAGAATTGCTAAAATAAAAAATTGTTTCATAAAGCGTGTTTTAAGCTCGGATATTCATCCAAGGAAAGCAAAAATAAGAAATATTTATTTAAAATCCGAACAATAGTTCCTCCATCGCTCGATGAGTTCGCTAAAGCCTTTTGGCAGTTCTGAGTCAAATTCTAGAAAGGTGTGGGTTGTTGGTTGAATAAAACCAAGTGTTTTTGCGTGTAATGCTTGTCCCGGCAATAAGTCAAAGCAATGTTGTACAAAACGTTCGTAACTTGCCGACCTCGTGCCTTTTACGATTTTATTTCCACCGTATTCCAAATCATTAAACAAAGGGTGTCCAATCGATTGAAAATGAGCGCGGATTTGATGTGTTCTACCTGTCTCTAATTTACATTCTACCAATGTCACTAGCCCAAATCGTTCAAGAACTTTGAAATGAGTGATCGCTGTTTTACCGTGAGTGCCATCTGTAAAAACCGCCATTACTTTTCTGTTTTTAAGTGACCTGCCTATATTGCCTTCAATCGTTCCTCCGGCTTCCAAATCTCCCCAAACCAAGGCATTATAACGCCTTTCAGTTGTTCGGTTATAAAACTGTTTCGCTAATTCCACTAGCGCTATTTCTGTTTTTGCAATTAATAGCAACCCTGTGGTATGCTTATCAATGCGGTGAACAAGTCCAGGTCTACCATAATAATCTTTGGGGGGGGAAGGTAGGTTTTGAATGTAAAAAACCAAGGCGTTTACCAATGTGCCAGAGTAATTTCCATAACCTGGGTGAACAACCATGTTTGATGGTTTATTTACCACGAGCAAATCCTCGTCTTCGTAAGCGATATCAATGGGAATATCTTGAGGGATAAGCTCGATTTCTCTCACAGGGTAAGGCAACACAATGGATACCTCATCTCCAGGTTTAATCTTATAATTTTGCTTGACTTTTATCGTGTTGACGAGGATATTTCCATTTTTCGCAGCTACTTGAATTTTATTCCGCGATGTATTGGCCATTCGGTCAATTAGGAATTTATCGATTCGAATTGCTTCTTGACCAGGATCAGCCTTAAATCGATGGTGTTCAAAAAGTTCTTCCTCTTCATTTTCGAGATCAAGTACTTGTTCCTCCGTCATTGTTTGATGATCTTTACCGGTTGAGGTGAGATGGATGGTATGGAAATAAAGTACATGCCGGATTGTAAACCAATCAAAGAAATAACCGATTCTTTGCTTGAAGTAATAAGTCGACCTGAAGCATCGAATATGAATTTCTCTGCACCCAACAAGTTTGCTTCACTATGAAATTGAATTTCATCCATAGCTGGATTTGGATAGCACGTAAATGTTTGTATTTGATTTGGTTTGCTCAAGCCCAAAATTGGATCGAGAGCAGTGGAAAAAATAGGGCGCATCATTGCGCTTCCTGGAAACGGTGAGGTCATCCATGAACCGCCACCATCCACACTGAACTTTATTTTATCAGCATGATCAATGTTTCTGTCCAAGCCTAAATTCAATCGTTGTTGATCAAGTTGCCTCCATCCAACAAAGAAATTTTTGGGACAAGCGATTTTTGCTGTATCGGGGAAATAATAATGGATAAACTGATTCATCTCTGTCCCATAAATTGGACTTCTTGTATGGAAAATGTCGTCTTCATAGATCACTTGACCCGGATTTCCAGTGCCATCATCCGCCCAGATAGTTAATAAGAATAGTTTATTGCTCACATCTGTTACTGATGGAACAAAAGCCATGTCAACTCCAATTAAAGAATCTTCTTCATATGCTTCATATCCAATTGCTAATCGAGACTGGATTCCCGTTGGCCCAAAAGCTGCTTCAGCGCTTCCATCATCGTAACTATAATAATTGTAAAACACTTGTTGAAATGATGATTGGTCATTATTGATGTCGTTTGGAAATTGAGCTGAAACAGCCGTTAAAACATCGAAAGATTGTGTATTACCAGTCAAACTTCTTGGGAATTCAGCACCACTTGATAAGTCGTGAAAAGACGTGTGTGTTGTTCTTGGCTGATAATTAATTTGTTGCTCTGCTAAGGTGAATCCTTGCAAGGTAAACGTACCGTGATTTGTTGACCCTTGAGAAAATACAATACTACCGTTTTGATAGTTTTCCGGATTTGGACTTCCATTGTGCACCTTAATCATTAGGGCGTCACTCATTTTGTTTTCCGTGGTATTCTTGTAATGGTCCCAAGGCACAGATGTAAACGTTTTTAGAAGCGTATTCAATGGGTAAACCAATGCGAAGTCTTTGAATAGCGTATCTCCGATATAGGATTGAGTACGCAAGTGAACAAAGTCAATGTGAAAATGATCCAATGCACCCGCTAGCGAACCATAATTTTTAAACCTAAATTGGAATCCTTTTTTAAAGTATTTTGCGTCTTTGACAGCAATGTGAACTGCCTTAAAGGCATAAGAGGTGTCTCCATTCGTTGCCCAAACACGAAACCATTGATCCAAGTCCTTTGCGTACAACTCCAAAACCAATGAATCGCCTTGCTCGGGAATATCTCCCAATCCTTCCGGTTGAATAAGAAAGGATAAATAAACAGAATCTGCTGCTGTGTATGGAGCCAAATCCAATGGCTTGCAGGTCAATCGATCTGCATAATTTGTTATGGTTGTTCCAATTTCATATGGATATCCAAATTCATTTAAGCCATCAAAAGTGACTACTCCTAAAGATCGTGGATTTACACCAAATCGTTCATTTAAATATGCTTTGTGGTCTAACCAAAGTGCATTCGGATCAAGCAAATTCGCAAAGAACACACGTGCAGAATCTTGAATGTAGGTTGGATTGGTTAACCATACCGTATCTCTTACATCCGGAACACCTATGGTATCGTAGATATAATAAGGAGGGTATAAATCTTCCGTTTGATAATTAATGGGGTAGCTCGTGAAATCAGCCACTTTCACTGCAATGGCAGTAAATACACTGTCAACAAAAGTACCCGTCGTGCTATCAAAGGTTCTTTTAAATGTTGCTCCATTGGTAAAACATGCGTTCACAGGAAACGGAACTAGGTTAGTTGGATTTAATAATTGGTAAAACAATTGATTTGTTGTACCAGGAGTATTAAATTGAGCTGTGTAAAGTTGGAATTTATTGCTTGAAAAATCATCGTAAAAAGGAAGGCTAAGCGTATCGGAAATGTAAATAAAGGTGCTGTCCACACTTGTATTTCCCGACTTTAATGTTTCTTGCCTTAGATTTAGGTGAACATTCCGAATGATTGGACCGATCTCCATTTGTTGAGCAAATGAGTTCAGCGCAAACAAGCAAAAAATGAATAAGAGTTTCATGTCAATCAGGGATTTCAATATCCAAAATATTTCGTTTCATCGAAAGGGTAAATTGAGTCGATTTAAACACTGTTGAACCTTCAATAAACTCGGGTGTTTGACTAAATATAATCGCCGCTAAAGAATCTTGCGAAGTACTGCAGTCCGGACACACAAAACTGAAGGAAGTCACTCCTAATGTATCCATAATGTAACGTGCATCGGACATGGTCAGACCGACAAAATTAGGAATCGTAATTGGCTCTCCTTGATCATTTTGACCAACAATTAGGGTGACAACAGCTCCAATTGGAATACGGTCTCCTTCTTTAATTCGGCGTCCTCGGAAAAGTTGGTCTAATACAGAGCCATTAGCCTCACTTGTCGCTCTATATTGAATACTAAATCGTAAGCCACGTTGTTCAAGTATACTTTCAGCAAATTGCAATTGTTTGTGAACCAAACTTGGCATTTCGACCATTTGGGTTCTTTTTGTTAAGCGCAGGCCTATAATACGTCCAGATTTCACATGTACATTGGATAACCCCGTTGGTTCAACCAACTGCTCTAGAACGGTACCTTCAGGCATTTTAGGATTGTAGATACTGTCGAGGATTTGATATTGTAAATCTAGTTCTTCGATTTTCTTTTTTGCCTCTTCCCCATTCATTCCCACAAAATTCGGAACCGCTATCTTTTCTCCGTGATTCGTAGCTAAATCTAAATAAAGAACCGTGGCGAAAACCAGAACCAAATAAAACAAAATCACTAATCCAACATGCTTGATGAAGTGCTTCGTTAAAACAAAATTTTTAATTTTCTGCAACACTGTTTTTACATTTATCAATAGTCAAAGTTAATCTTTCCTTTTCGTTAAATTATCAGAAATTTGGAGATAGTGCATGAGAACGGTAGAATTCTTCGATATGCTGTACTACTTCTTCTGCTGTATCAACCAATTTATATAATGCCAAGTCATCCTTAGAAATGTTATTTTCTTTCAACAACATGGTTTCCTCCACCCAATTTAACAAGCCGCTCCAATAGGAAGTTCCTACTAAGACCACAGGACGCTTGGCGATTTTTTTTGTTTGAATAAGGGTCATTGCTTCAAAGAACTCATCTAAGGTCCCGAATCCCCCTGGTAGTATCACAAATGCTTGAGAATACTTCACGAAAATTACTTTTCTCACAAAGAAATAATCAAATTCCAAATTGTGTTCTTGATCGATATATGGATTATGATTTTGTTCAAAAGGCAAATCGATGTTTAAACCAACCGATTTTCCTTGCGCTTGCTGCGCTCCTTTATTAGCTGCCTCCATTAATCCTGGTCCACCACCAGTAATAATCCCGTAACCTGCTCTTGCCAATTTATCAGCAATATCCACACCTAATTGGTAATACGGATTTTCTTCTTTCGTTCTTGCCGAACCAAAAATGGAGACACATGGTCCGATTTTAGACATTCTGTCGTAACCTTCGACAAATTCAGACATGATTTTAAAAATAGACCAACTATCGTTACTTTTAAATTCATTCCAATCCTTTTGTGTATTTTCCATAGTGTTAAGGTAAAACTTTCAAACGTTTGAAGTACAGAAAAATTGTGATGAATAGCAAATCTATGATCAGAAAGGGTTATTTAAGCACCTTCACTTCAAACAAAGTTGGCCAGAATTTCCCGGTCATATACAGCTTTTTCGTTGTTGGATGGTAGGCAATCCCATTCAAGACTTCCCCATTACCTTTGCCTTCATTAACAAGATTCGTTGCGTCAATCAATGCAATCACTTTTCCTGACATTGGATCAATCACCGCGATTTCACTGGATGTCCATACATTTGCGTAAATGAGTCCATTCACAAATTCCAATTCATTCAATCTGGGGATTGCAAACTCATTGGTATATACCTCTATGGTTTTTATGATCTCAAAATTCTTAGGATTGCGGACATAAATTCGTTCTGAACCATCGGACATATAAAGAACTTTTCCATCCGTACAAATGCCCCAACCTTCTGTTGTATAGTCGAATTCCTTTATCAATTCTAGTGTTTCTTTATTGTAGACAAGACACGTGTGATTCAACCAAGTTAATTGAAATAGTTGATCTCCTAAAATGGTTATTCCCTCTCCAAATCGACTCGCATCTAAGCCCGTTTTTGTTCCTATTTCACCTGTCTTTAAGTTCACTTTAGCGACCATGGATGCAGCATTTTGATTTGGGTCACCGGTTCCTTCATACAATTGATCGCCTGAAAATGCGAGTCCTTGGGTAAAACTACTTTCGTTGTGTGGGAAGCGATTCATAATTCCCAACTTCCATTTTTCTGGAGTAACATCCGATAGAATGCGGACATTTCGAATTTCCGTAAAAAATTGTCCTTGCAAATCAACACCGTGCATTTCGATTTCGTAAGCACCTATTTGATAATTTTTAGAGTCTAATTGAACGCTTACCTTTTCTTTGGGCTGTTTCAATTGTTCAAGAACTTTTCCTCCAAAAGTGATTGTTAATTTTTTCACTTCACCATTGGTTTCAATAGGTATAGATACGACATCACCGAATTTTATCGCTAAGTTATCAGAGAAACCAAATTGAAAAGGCGCCTCGGTGTTTTCACTTTTATTCAGTAGCATGGGAACAAGATAGCTTCCTAACAACCCGAGAACGAGAACGATTACAAGAATTTTCTTCATACGTTTTAGACTAAGTTTTGAATATCCGTGGAATCAATCATGCCATGACTGGCCGAGTACATGACTTGTCCGCTGTTTATTAAAATTGCTTGAGGCGATTGATGTGTCACCTGTGTTAATTTTTCTATTTCTGCAGATATTTGCCGGTGAGTTAACAGGTCCAAATACCAACAAACAATGTGTTCGTTGGATAGTATACCCGATTTTTCGAAGCGACTAAGCGCCATCGTGGAAATACTGCAACGTGTACTGTGTTTAAAAAATAGTTGGGGCTTGTGCTTACTTGCCTCCACGATTTGTTGAATTTGATTGGTGTCTGAAAGAATATTCCAAGTCATGCTGTTAATTTCCAGGGGTGAATTGTTTTAAAAAACGTAGGTCGTTTTCAGAATATAAGCGTAGGTCTGTGACGCGGAATTTTAGTTGAGCAATCCGTTCCACTCCCATCCCAAATGCAAAACCGGAATAGACGGAAGAATCAATGCCGCATGCGTCTAGTACATTTGGATCAACCATGCCGCATCCTAGAATTTCAAGCCATCCTGAGTACTTACAGACATTGCACCCTTTTCCGTGACAAAGTGTGCAAGAAACATCGACTTCAGCGCTTGGTTCCGTAAATGGAAAATAAGATGGCCGAAGTCGAATGGATGCTTTTTCACCGAATAATTCTTTCGCAAAAAACAACAAAGTTTGTTTTAAATCGGCAAAGGATACATTTTTATCGATGTAAAGTCCTTCGATTTGATGGAAGAAGCAATGCGCACGTGCAGAAATGGCCTCGTTACGGTATACACGTCCTGGAGAAATTGTTCTTAGGGGCGGTGTGGAATTTTCCATCACGCGAACTTGAACGCTACTCGTATGGGTCCGCAGCGCCATTTCATTTGCTCCTTTCTCCACGAAAAAAGTATCTTGCATATCTCTAGCTGGATGCTCTGGTGGAAAATTTAACGCAGAAAAATTATGCCAATCATCTTCAATCTCTGGTCCTTCTGAAACAACGTATCCAATTCTGTTGAAAATCTCAATGATTTCATTTCGAACGAGAGATAAAGGATGATGGCTGCCGATTTGTGCATCTGATCCAGGTCGGCTTAGATCTAGTTGATCGCCTTGCTTTTGTTCAGAAGCGAATGTAATTTTGAAAAAAGAGAATTTATCTTCTGCAGTTTGACGAAGTTCATTGATTTGTTGTCCAACCAATCGCTTCTCTTCATTTGGCACACTTTTTAGCGCCCCATAAAGGTCTTTTATTTTTCCTTTTGAGCCTAAAAAGTGGATTCGAAAGTTTTCTAAATCATTTGCTGATAGAATTTCGAATGCCCGAACAGCGTCTAAAATCTCTTTAATATTCATTTTCTCCTAACATAGTGTAACTTTTCGAGCCTAAAACTTGTTTAACTCTTAGCTAAACAGCCCAAAACATGCAAATGTACAAGAATTTTATTGGTAAAATCAAGCTGTGGGATGGAATTATTCCCTTGTTTCTACTGAGTGTATTCTTGCTCAGTTCCTGTTACAAAAAAGACCCGACCTTATTAGAAGTTTCGGTGCAATTTTCGAATGGTGAATTCGTTAAAAATGCGAAAGTGAAATTAATAGCTGAACCCACAACCAATTCAAGCCAAGTTCCAATAATTAATGACAGCACAACAACAAATTCGGGAGGATTAGCGTTTTTCGATTTGGATAAATACTATAAATCCGGACAAGTTGGTGTTGCCGTGTTGAAAGTACAAGCATTTTACTTCGGATTAATTGGTAACAAAGTGATTCAAGTGCAGGAAGAAAAACGGAACCGAATCGTAGTAGTGATATTATAAGTTAATGATTGCCATTTGAGCATTTAAAAAAAATAATGTAAATTTGAAACTTACGAACTAATATGAAAAACATTTTAAACCTACTTTCACTGGCCCTAGTTATTCTTGTCAGTGTTTCTTGTGAGTCCAAAGACCCAGCAGTATTGAAGGTGTTTGTGCGGTCTTCATCCAACCAGTTAATGGATGGTGCGAAAGTGATTGTAATTGGCGACCAACAATCAAACCCTGCAACGTTAGCCTTTGTAGATACTGTATTCACAAATGCATCTGGATTCTCAATCACGGACATGGATCAGTACTTTAATGTTTCAGGAGAAGATAATACAACGGGCTATTTCGATATCATTGTTAAATACAACAATAAAGTTGCCTACGATTATGCACGTTGTCGTGTACATACGACTACGGTTAAAACGATATATTTACCGAACTAAATTTTATCAAGATGAAAAATATCATTTTACTTGCGATCCTTTCGATAGTTGTTTCAACTTCTTGTAGAAAGAAATTAGATACCGTAGCCAATATTTACATTAAGGATGAAAATAATGCAAGTGTTAGCAACGCTATGGTTGTTTTATATGGAACGAATACACAGGGGACGCCTCAACAAGTAGCTGTATTTGATACTGCGTATACCAATTTAAATGGCATGGCGACCTTCAATTATAATGAATTATACCAACTCGGACAAGCGGGAGTTGCCGTTTTAGATATTGACGCTAAAAAAGGAAATAAATCAGGTGCAGGTATTATTAAAATTGAAGCTGAAAAAGTAAACGAAGAAACCGTTTACATTCAACCTTAAGCCCTAATTTGTTTCAGCGGCACCAAGTCCTCGCCATTCAATTCTGATGGAGTAAACATTCTGTTCAGCTCAACTGGTAGGACAACATTGTACTCTGTTACAAAACCCAAATTAAAACAGCACAAATGGTCGTACAGATCAAAGTGTTCATTGTTTTTCTGAAGGATATTAACCAAGGCATTTAATCGATTGATTGGCATGCGAACCTTCGTATCATATTGTAAAAATTCTTTGTGTAATATCCCGGTTAATACGACTTCACTATCCGTATTATTAAACCACATTTCCTTTAATTCAAATTTCTTTTCCATTTCGATTAATTTTAAACAAAGTTGAGGGTTCAGATCGTAAAGTATTTACGTTCTAAAACTTCATTTTAAAGCGGGATAAAATCACTACTTTTGCAGCATGTCAGACAATAAGCAAATGTCCTTTCTTGACCACCTCGAAGAACTGCGCTGGAGATTAATGCGCTCAGCGGTGGCCATCATCATATTTGCCGTAGTGATTTGGATTTACCAAAAGGAAATCATGGAGAATGTTTTCTTAATCATGATTGACCCAAATTTTATTACCTTCCAACTTTTGTGTGAATACTTGAATGTCTGTATCGATAAAATTCCAGTGAACTTTCAGAGTATGACACTATCTGGGCAATTCTCCTATGCCTTGATGATGAGTATTATGGGCGGAGCTGTTTTGTCATTTCCCTATATTTTTTATCAATTGTGGTCTTTTGTTAAACCCGGATTAAAGTTTAAAGAACGTAAAATGGCAAAGGGAATTGTCTTTTATGTAAGCATTCTCTTCTTTATGGGTATTCTTTTTGGTTATTTTGTTGTCGCTCCATTAAGTGTCCAGTTTTTCGGAGCCTTTCAAATTACTGATCAAATCAAGAATGACTTCACCATTAGTTCTTACATGAGTACCATTCTCTCCACCGTATTTTATACAGGATTATTTTTTTTACTGCCGGTTGTTACCTATCTTTTGGTTAAAATTGGGCTTTTCACACCTGAATTCCTTGTGAAATATCGGAAACATGCAGTCGTTGTCATTCTTATACTTGCAGCCATTATTACTCCCCCTGATGTAATATCACAAGTCATCGTGACCATTCCAATTTACTTATTGTTTGAAATTAGTGTCCTAGTTGCCAAACGTGTAGCAAAAAATCAAAAAGACTAACTAGTCCTTATGAAAATCCTACCCTTTCTTTTTTTCTTTTGTCCATATATTGCGCTTTCGCAAACAACTACGGTGAAAGGAGTTGTGAAAGATGAAAAAGGAGAGCCAATCGCTTTTGCCCGGGTAAGGTTTGTTGGAACAAAAATCGGAGATTTAACTGATTCATCGGGAGCCTATTTTCTTCAAAGCTACTACGCAACAGATTCCATTCATATTCAATTCATTGGATTCCAATCACAATCTATCAAAATCAAAAAGGATATCGAACAGACCTTGAATGTGACCATGCGCGTTCAATCTACTGATTACAGAGACGTCGTTGTACTGATTTCAAATGAGTCCCCTGCGATTGCCTTACATAAGAAAGTTATTGCGAATAAACCCATTAATAACAAAGAAAAGCTTGATGCCTATCAGTACAAACTCTACAATAAAATTCAGCTTGATTTAAACAATATCGGTGACAAGTTTCAACAAAATGGGCTCATTAAGCGAATGGATCTCGTCATGAATTATTTAGATTCAACAACTGATGGCAAAAATTATTTACCCGTAATTCTTTCAGAATCGGTATCTGATTTTTACTTTAAAAATAAACCCAAACAAAAAAAAGAAATCGTACAAGCAACTAAAATTACTGGCTTGGAGAATCTTCAAGTGAATCAGTTTTTAGGTGACATGTACCTCGACTTAAACATCTACGACAATATCTATGATTTATTCAATAAATCATTCATAAGCCCGCTAGCTCCCTTCGCGCGCACCTATTATCAGTTTGTCCTGGAAGATTCAACATTTATTGGTTCCGATTGGTGTTATAAACTGCGATTTGAACCGAAAAGAACGGGTGATTTAGCCTTCACGGGAGAAATGTGGATTAACGACACCACCTATGCGGTAAAACAAATTAAAGCCGCTATTTCTCCAGATGCCAATTTGAATTATATTCAAAATTTTTACTTTGAACATTATTTTAATCAGGTTCAAAATGAGGTGTGGATGTTGACGGAAGAACGTCTGATTATAGAATTTCGTTTGACAGAAGATTCAAAAGTTCTTGGACTCTACGGCCGAAAATACAGTAAACGAGATGATTTTGAGATTAATCAAGCCAAAGAAAATTTGTTTTACGCCACCAATTCGGTTGAAATGAGCGACAGTGCGAAAATTCGATCGCAAGAGTATTGGAAAAATAACAGACCAGTTGTTTTAAATGTTCAAGAAAAACACATCGAAGAAATGGTGGATTCTTTGAGTAAAACCAGTTTTTATAAGTCGATGAAGAAATTCATATACTTCGCTACCACTGGCTATTATCAGTTCAATAAAATTGAGCTTGGAAATGCGACCTCCTTAATAAGTAGCAATCCGGTTGAAAAATACCGCCTTGCCATGGCACTCAGAACATCTAATGATTTTTCCAAGCGCCTAGAACTCGGTGGACGCGTCGCTTACGGATTTGGAGATGATAAATTAAAATATGCCGCCAAAATCCGCTATAACATCACGCCAAAAAAAAGAGGGATGCTGACGGGGATATATTCATACGATATTGAACAAATCGGACAATCTCCTACTGCAGCTTCCATGGGGAGTACTTTTGCTACTGTATTCAATACCGCGCCTTTTGATAAATTGACTTTCGTCAATAAAATTGGTGTTAATTTAGAAAAGGATATAAAAAAAGACCTGATTCTTTATGGTGGATTTGAATGGAAAGGCTATACCCCACTTGGACTAGCGAATTATCAACGCACTATCAACTTCGACACGGTAAATGTGTCTAATATTAAAACGTTTGAATTTATTGGACGGGTTCGATGGACAAAAGGAGAGGAGTTTTTATCTGGTTATTTTGATCGCACCAGTTTGCGTTCTGTTTATCCGATATTTTCCCTTCAGGCAATTATTGGAATGAAGAACGTTTTTGGCAGTGAATACAATTATCAGCGTTTAGAATTTCAAATGGAACACAATACGCAATTGGGTATTTTGGGCCGTATGCGCTACGGTGTGACCGCTGGTTACATATTTGGTACAACCGCATACCCTTTTTTAAAAGTGCATGAAGGGAATCAATCCCTATGGTTACTTACCAGTACCTTTAATAAACTAAACTTCATGGAATTCATTAGTGATAAATACATCACGGGGTTCGTTGAAAATCATTGGGAAGGATTGTTTTTCGACCGCCTTCCACTCGTAAAAAAACTGAACTTGCGCCTTGTTTCGACCGGAAGAATACTTTTCGGCGACATCAGCCAAAAACATGAGCACGCTATGTTAATCCCTGATTTTGTCAAGCGTTTTAATGGTGTGCCCTATATCGAAACATCAGTAGGTATAGAGAATATTTTAAAAGTGATTCGAGTTGACCTCGTTTGGAGAATGACTCATCCGATTCCAGGACAAAGTCCATTTGGAATTCGTGCACGCTATGCACTGAATTTTTAATACCTTCGTATCGTGAAATTATACACCCAAAATATCCGTAAATCCTACAAAGGAAGACCCGTTGTTAACGGTGTTTCAGTCGAAGTCGAACAAGGAGAAATTGTTGGGCTTTTAGGTCCAAACGGTGCTGGAAAAACAACCTCCTTCTACATGATGGTTGGATTGGTTCGTCCGGATGAAGGAAAGGTGTTTTTAGACGATGTGGAAATCACTAAACTTCCCATGTACAAACGCGCTCAAATGGGCATTGGCTACCTTCCGCAAGAAGTGTCTGTCTTTCGAAAACTAAGTGTAGAAGATAACATCATGGCCATTCTTGAAATGACCGATCTATCCAAACAAGAAAGGTCAGAAAAACTAGAACAACTGTTGGAAGAATTTAGTTTAACGCATGTTCGAAAAAACCTGGGTAATCGACTATCTGGTGGGGAAAAACGCAGGACAGAAATCGCCCGTGCGCTGGCAACGAATCCAAAATTTGTCCTATTGGATGAGCCCTTCGCTGGTGTGGATCCCATTGCTGTAGAGGACATCCAAAGCATCATTTCGGAACTAAAAAAACGAAACATCGGCATTCTCATCACGGATCACAACGTTCAAGAAACGCTTTCCATCACTGATCGAGCGTATTTACTCTTCGAAGGGAGTATATTGAAATCAGGAACTGCCGAAGAATTAGCCTCAGATGAACAAGTTCGAAAAGTCTATTTAGGTCAAAATTTCGTGTTGCGAAAATAATTACCTAATCAAGGTAACAAATCCATCCACTGCCTGCCAAATGTAGGGCTTATCGCATGATCTGAATTTGAGTTTGTACGAATACAATCCATCTTGACACATCACTCCATTCACTTGACCATCCCAAGCTTGGTTCGGATCGTTGGTTTGAAATATCAACTCCCCCCATCGGTTATAAATACTTAATTCCCATGCGACTACATCAAAATCAGTTATTGGTTTAAATAATTCGTTTCGGTTATTCTGATCCGGAATAAACGTGTTTGGAATGTATATAGAAAATGGTTCTACCATGACTGTACTTCTCGCTGTATCTCGACAACCATATTGATTCGACACAATCTGGATTGGATAGTCAGAACCTGAATTAACGTAGTTATGCGTAAAGTTCGCCGAATTAGATGTGTACTGTCTGTGGTCAAACACATATTGATAACTCACTGCGCCTTGAGATTGATCAATAAAGGAAACCGTGTTTTGACAAACATCAACTTTCTCGGGATTCACCATAAACCCTGCTGTTGGGGAAGGATTTACCGTCACCAAGTCTTGTTTCATTAAATAAAGCGTGTCCATGCAGCCATAGAGCTGATTCAATGTTAAACTCACACTATAATTTCCTGGAGTGAGGTAAATATGATTCGGGTTCACTGCGGTAGAGCCAACGCCATCGCCAAAATCCCAATAATATTGAGTCGGAACATCCGATTGACTCAAATTCACAAATTGCGCAAGGGAAGGAGCACATTGCAGGGTATTGATAAACATGAAATCAATGGTGGCATGTCCAAAAATTTGGACGATTGAACTCACCGTATCAGCACAGTTGTCATATTGACCTATAAAATAAACAGCTTGTGTTCCAGCCTGCGCATAACTCAACCCTTGCACACTCAATGTCGTTGCAGAACTTGGATTCGCATTCGTTCCAAATTCCCAATGGTAAGCAGCATTGCTCGGACCTGAAACAGTAGCAAAAAAATCAAATGTTTCATCGATACACAACGAATCCGTATGACTAATCGACATGACTAAGGGTTCTTTAATGGTTACTTGAACTTCGGAGGTGTCAGAACACGTAGAAAAGGAGCTGGCAATTAATTGAACGGTATAAAGACCAGGTGCTGGAAAGGTAAAGGTCGGTGTCGTTAAATTACTTTGTCCAACACTATTCGATCCCAAACTGAAATCCCATGAATAATTGATTGCTGAGCTAGAATGATTGCCAAATGGGACCGTGAATCCGATACACTCCACCAAAGGAGGGACAGAGATATCACTCGTTGGAACTTCGAAAATGAAAATAGAATCCACATAACTTAATTGACAAAATCCATCATCGGCAATTACTTCAACTGTATGAAAACCAGGTGTTGAAAAATTTACATTCAGGAGGGAGTTTCCGGTTCCAGTCGCTTGACTCGCTGTAGGATCAAGGACCCAAGTGAGACTAGCAACTGGATTGGACACATTCGCGATAAAATCAAAATTATTCCCAAGAATACACAAGGAATCTTGGGAAGTCCAAGAAACACTAAGTGGGTCGTTTACAATAATAGTCATGTAAGCAGTATCCGTACAGGGCATTCCGGGGTTCACGATTAATTGAACGTTGTAATTTCCCGGAGAAGGGAATGTGTAGTTAGGCGCAAATTGCGCGCTTATATCATTGGTGATATTCGGAACTCCAAAATTCCAGGCATAGGATGAACCACCATATGAATTATTGACGAATTGGACATTTAAACCTTGACAGTAAGAAAGAAACGTGGGTAATTGTGTCTGCAAAGGCAAAAGAGCCTGCATAACAATGTTACAATCGAACACACGAAACAAGAAATCCCGAATGGTTTGTCCAACCAATACACCATTTCTATATTCCTTGACGCAAACGCCGACAACAAATAATCCAATCATATTTGGATTCACCGTAAGAACTCCACTAACAGGATCTATCACGGTGGAAGATCCCGCCCCAAGTGGTTGTTGTGCATTAAACGTTCCGCCATTCCATTGTACCGGAAAATAAGGTGGTGCTGGAGCTTGTGTTGGCTGCGGATTCGCTGAACTTGCTCCGGACCAAGGAGTTACCAATGAATAGATCAATTGGTCACCATCTGGATCGGTTGCTAAATGATTAAAAACAAGCTCATCATTGTTACAGAGTAATACTGGTGGATAATTCGTGAAACGTGGACTACTATTTGCCGTGAATCCTGTATCCGAACCTGGAACATGTGTCGTAAGTGTTATGCCTGTATCGTCAGGAAACAACAAGTTGGTGATATTTGGTCCACGGCAACAACGCTGATAGGACACGTCATATCCACCCGGTGATGGCGGTAAAGTAACGACAGTAGTATAGATGGCGCGTTCCACACAAATGTTATTTGGTGGAGTTGCACAGGGATTATTAAAATTAATCGGTAAAATAACACTTCCGGGAAAAGGGACGAGTATATTGTCGAAAAATACATTGTTTGGTTTATAAATCGTCAACGCAAGCGGATCATCATATTGCGCTCCTGTTGAATTACAGTCTCGGTAAAGGGTAATGAAAAAACGATACTGATTATTTCCTAAGTAGTCATAATAAATATCTCCACCAATAATATGCGAAGCATAGGTATTGGTCATCATGAAAAAGGAAAAAATAAGGTAGAATTTCTTCATGTTGTTTCTAAGACGCAAAAATAGGTCAAATGTTGTCTTTTCTCAAATCTAAATCATCGATTTCGTCTATTGAAAAGCGATAATTAAAATTGGTTTCATTGGTGATTTTGCAGCCTTCAATAATTTTCCCCTGATTTCCCTTCAAAAAGACCAGCTTTTTTCCGCCTAATTTAAGTGATATAGCTCCATAATAGTTCTCTTTCGTCGGATGCTCAGGCCAACATACATTGTAAACAGAATTCCCCTGCGATTCATTCATAGTCACTAATATCGATGCAATGATGTCTTTTTGATGGATTAAATTGATAGGGGCTTGACCGTTTGGAATGTCTCGTCCGTGACGAAGGAAAAACCGCACTGGATGACGATTTGGGCCAATATGCCCGGACAAGCGCAAAACGGTATAGTTTAAAGGTTGTAGCGAACGTATTCGTTCTTCCATTTGAAAAACTAAATGATCTTTATTGATTGACGAAGATTCGTTAACGAGTGTTGAAGCATCCTCGTAAACTCCTGTTGAACTTGTGAAAACAATCGATTTGACGTGCAACGATTGCAGCAAATTTGACAGTGAATCAAGTGCGCCTTCAAATGGAGGCAAGGTTACAATCACCGAATCAAAATGCAGAAGCGGAAGCTCATCTCTGGCCCAAGAAAGGATTCCCCTGTTTTTTTCCAAACGCAATGCAGAAATACCGGCTGTTTTGATGTCATTCAACTTTTGGTCGTCAGATGAGGTAGCCCAAACGCTGGCTTCCTTGCTTTTTAGCGTTTCTGCAAGTGCCTTACCTAGCCAACCGTATCCTATAATCAAATAATTTTTCATTCGTTTGTTAAACGCAAAAAACAAAAAAGTGTTTGTTTTTATTTACGGATATCCTCTTTCTGTTTTAAACTTGTGAATTGTTGTGCTAACTTTGACCAAAATTTTGTGAAATGGATGCTTTTGATGTAATTGTAGTAGGGTCTGGTCCAGGTGGATATGTTTCAGCACTTCGTTGTGCACAGCTAGGACTTAAAACAGCACTTGTTGAAAAATATAACACCTTAGGAGGTACTTGTTTAAATGTTGGTTGTATTCCTTCCAAAGCCTTGTTGGATTCTTCAGAACACTATCACAATGCGCAACACAATTTCAAAACTCATGGAATTGAAATTACCGGGCTAAAAGCAAATTTGACCCAAATGATTAACCGAAAAAATGAGGTGGTGAGTCAAACATGTGCCGGAGTGAAATTTTTAATGGATAAAAACAAAGTGACCGTGTTTCACGGACATGGTTCATTTGCAGATGCAAATTCCATTTTAGTGAAAGGAATAGATGGTTCCGAAACAACTTTACAAGGAAAAAACATCATCGTTGCGACTGGCTCTAAGCCAAACTTTTTCCCAGGAATGGAACCAGATAAAAAACGCATCATTACTTCGACGGAAGCCCTAAACATGACCGAGATTCCAAAAAGAATGTTGGTGATTGGTGGGGGTGTCATTGGACTAGAACTAGGATCTGTTTACGCGAGATTGGGTTCAGAAGTGGAAGTCATCGAATTCGCCCCAAGCATTCTTCCAACAATGGATGCAGGAATTGGAAAAGAATTTGCCAAGATCCTCAAAAAAGAAGGTTTCAAATTTCACATGGAGCACCGCGTGTTGAAAGTCGATAACGTAGGTAAAAAAGTCGTTTTATCTGCTGAGAATAAGAAAGGTGAGCTTGTAACACTGGAAGCGGATTACTGCTTAGTTGCAGTTGGTAGAAAAGCATATACGGAAGGACTGAACCTAGAAAAAGCAGGATTAGCAGCAACAGAACGTGGTCAAATTGAAGTAAATGACCATTTACAAACGAAAGTAGCACACATATATGCGATTGGCGATGTCGTTCGTGGCGCCATGTTGGCTCATAAAGCCGAAGAAGAAGGAGTGTTTGTGGCAGAAATGATTGCCGGACAAAAACCACACATCAATTATAATTTGATTCCAGGTGTTGTCTATACATGGCCAGAAATTGCTGCAGTTGGAAAAACGGAAGAAGAATTAAAAACGGCTGGTATCTCCTACAAAGTGGGAAGTTTCCCGATTAAAGCACTTGGACGAGCACGTGCGAGTATGGATACAAGTGGATTTATCAAAATATTAGCGGATGAAAAAACCGATGAGGTTTTAGGTGTACACATGATTGCGCCACGTGCAGCCGATTTAATTATGGAAGCCGTAACAGCCATGGAATACCGCGCTTCAGCCGAGGATATTGCACGTATATGCCATGGACATCCAACCTATTCAGAAGCCATGAAAGAAGCAGCATTAGCTGCTACAGACAATCGGGCACTACACATTTAAGAAAGTTACGCTGAAAAGGCATCAGCTATGTGCTCAATGCTTGTTTGATATTGATTGTGAACGATGGACACAATATCAAAACGGACATTTCGATCAATTTGATGCTCCTGAACATAGCGATCAGCAACCGTAATTATTTGACGTTGCTTTGATTTTGTTACAGCACGCCATGGCTCCCCTATTTGACCAGTGCACCTTGCCTTGACCTCTACAACGACTAAATCTTCGCCATCTACCAAAACTAAATCAACTTCATACTTTTTAAATCGAATGTTCCGATCAATCAATCGATACCCCAGATTACTCAAAAAAGCCAAAGCCTCATTTTCTCCCCACACTCCTAACTCCTCTTTTTTCATTTTCTTTTTACTTAAATATACAATTTTCCATCCGATTTTCCAAGTGAATCAAACAAGCAATTATCTTTATGTTAAATTCAATCTATGTCTAAAATTCTACTGAAAAACATCAAGGGACTCGTTCAAGCGGGGGAACAGATACCCTCCATTCGAAAAGGGGCTGAAATGAAACGATTAGACATCATTGAAAACGCTTTTTTAGCACTGGAAGATAGCGAAGTGATTGCCTATGGATCCATGCTCGAGTGGGAAGGGATCATCGATTGGAGAGATGTTGAAGTCGTTGACGCAGATGGGTGTTATGTACTTCCAGCTTTCATTGATGCGCATACCCACACTGTTTTTGCAAAATCACGTGAAGAAGAATTTGTGGATCGGATTAACGGACTTAGTTACGAGAATATTGCTGCGAAAGGTGGGGGCATTTTAAATTCAGCTAGAAAATTAAGTGAGTTATCCGAAGATGATCTGTTTGAAGCAGCAAAAAAACGAATCAAATGTATTATTCAATCAGGAACAGGCGCGCTGGAAATAAAATCTGGTTATGGACTTTCCGTAGATGGAGAATTAAAAATGTTACGCGTCATTAAACGCTTAAAGGAATGCATGCCCATAACCATTAAAGCTACTTTCTTAGGCGCGCATGCATTTCCTCTTGAATATAAAGAAAATAAACGTGGCTACATCGACCTCATTATCCAAGAAATGTTGCCAAGGATTCAAAAGGAACAACTTGCCGACTATATCGATGTGTTTTGTGAACGCAATTATTTTTCCGTAACCGAAATGGAAGAAATTCTTCAGGCCGGTATGGCTTGTGGGCTAAAACCAAAAGTTCATGTCAATCAATTTAGCATTCTTGGTGGGGTTCAAAAAGCAGTTGAACTCGGCGCTATTTCAGTGGACCATTTGGAAGAAATCGATGAAAACGACATTCAATCTTTAAAACAGTCTGATACGATTCCGACGCTACTTCCAGGCTGTTCCCACTTTTTATCGATCCCATTTGGAGATGCTAGACGCATCATCGATGCAGGACTTCCACTTGCGCTAGCAAGTGACTACAATCCTGGGTCCGCACCAAATTATCATTTAATGACCATCTTGTCTTTGGCCTGTATAAAACAAAAAATGACTCCAGAAGAAGGAATAAATGCATTAACCATTAATGCAGCCGCAGCCATGGAACTCTCTGATAGTCATGGAAAAATTGCAATCGGCAGAAAATCACCAATCATGCTAACCAAAGAGATTCCATCCTTGGCTTACCTTGCATACGCCTTTGGTGAAGAACATGTCCAACGAATGTTCATTTGATTCCGTGTAAAAATGTACCTTTGAAGTTACGATGAAATACCTAATTATCCCTTGTATCATTTATTGCACATGCTTCGTAGCGTTTGGTCAAAGTTACTTTGCGGATCGAGAATTACTTTGGGAGATTTCTGGCAATGGATTAAAACAAAAGTCTTACCTGTTTGGATCCCTTCATTCGAATGATAAGCGCTTATTTCAATTGGCAGATTCCGTATATACAGCAATGATTAACACGGATAAACTCATTCTGGAAACAGATATTTTTGAGTTATTCAATGAGTTAGATACGCGAACGAGCCTGCCAACAACACTTTACGATAAGATTGGGAATCCATATACCGCAGAAACTGAACCAAGTAAAACGTTTTACGGAGATGAGGACGGAATGCCACAATTTTTGGATGCTTATTTCCAACAATTTTGTTTCAATGCAGAAAAAGGATTTATCCCGTTGGAATCTGCAAAGGAACAATTCGATTTACTTTCCGATGAACTTCAACTTTCCGATAAGCAAATCGTCGATAATGTCCTAAATACGTTTACGCACGATCGATTAATTGAGCTTTACATGAAAGGGGATCTAATCGCCATCGATAAATTCATGAAGGCGAACATGTCGATTCAGGAAGGACTTTACGAGGAAGTAATTACGAAAAGAAATATTCGAATGTCACAGAAACTTGATTCCATTCTGCGATCAAAAACCAATTTTTTCTGTGCCGTTGGGGCAGGGCATTTGGGGGGTTCCAGCGGAATCATCAATCTGCTTCGGTCTAAAGGATACAAGGTAAGAATGGTGACATGGTATCACTCTGAAAAAGCCAGTAAAGATGAATTGAACGTTCGTTCTTTTAAAGAATATATATATCATGATGAAGTATCCCGACTTGTCGTGAAATTACCCGGGAAGCCCATTACTATTCTAGAACCCGATGGAATCAAACGAATTGTTTACCGGGAACTGGGACAAGGGAATACGTATGAAATTTCCATTGTTCCAATGGATACCAATATAAGCCCGGAAGAGATTGCGGCTATTTACATTGCAACGCCTCCTAATACCTCCATTCGTAAATTATTACTGGATGATGGTCGGATTGTTTTTGAAGGATTGTCAAATACCTACCCTGAAGGACTAAATTATGTGCAAATCCAATTTAGCCCAGATTACTTCGCAGTGATTAAAACGTATGGGGGGAATAAATACATGCACTCAAACCGTCCAAATCAATTTTTTCTCAGAGTGTGGTTTGACTAATATTCATGTATTCTTTCCCATTCAACTAACAACACTCCTCAGATGAAATTTATAGATAACCTTGCTCAAAAAATTTTAGATGACCACACTCATCTAAATGAATTGGTGGTTATTTTACCTTCTGAAAGAGCCGTCAAATACCTAGGAAATTCCTTATTCAAACTCAACAATGGGCCTTTAATTGCACCGGAAATGCTGACCATTGACCGTTGGATTAAATCCCAATTCAACGATATTATAGATCCAACCAGATTACTCCTTGTCCTCTTTGAAAGTTACCTTCAAACAGAGGAAGGAAAAGGTCAAAGTTTTGAGTCATTTCTCACCTGGGGATCCATCTTACTAAGCGATTTCAACGACTTGGATCGTTACATGATTGACCAAGAACAAATATTTAAAAATCTTAAATCCATAAAGGAATTAGAAAGCTGGCAAATTGACGAGGAAAACTATAGTGAATCTCAATTAAAATTTATGGCTTTTTGGGAACAAATCCCAAAATTGCATGCCCAATTGATGGCGGAATTAACCAAGAGGTCCCAGATTACACTCGCTCAAGCTTACCGTAAATTGGCGGAAGAGACCGCGGCCTTGATTCCTACAGGTAAACACTATCTTTTTGCCGGATTCAATGCCCTTTCCAAAGCTGAACTTCAAATCATCAAGAATTTAATGAAACGAGGAATGACCGAGTTCATCATTGATGCGGACGTTTATTACCTGGAAAATGAACAACATGAAGCAGGTTCTTTTTTACGGAACGACCTCAGTTATTTAGATATGAGGAAGGCGGATTTTACTCAACGTAGTCTTCAACATTCACCGATTGAATTTACCGTCATTGAATGCGCTCAGCATACGGGACAAATAAAAGTTGCGGCAACTGAACTCGCGAAATTAAGTGCTACTGAATTAGACGAAACATTGGTGTTGCTTGCTGATGAAACACTGATTCATTCGTTGGTTAAAAATATTCCATCATCTGTTGGGAAAGCCAATATTACCCTTGGGCTACCCCTTCAGCAAACACCCGTGAAGTCTTGGGTTGATTTGTTATTTACCATTCAAGAAAATAAGAAAAGGTTCCGCACAAAAGCAATCTACTTTAAAGATTTTCAACGCATTCTGAACCACGTTTTTTGTTTAGCTTGCCTACCTGAAGAAGAAAAAAAACGCTTGTCTTCCATCGAACAAGACAGCATACGCAAAAACAAAGTTTTCCAATCGATTGACCGGCTGAATCTTCCCCCAAAAGCAAAAATACTTTTTGATTTGGTTACAGTTGATTGGTCAGAAGATTGGCATATCGCTTTAGGGAAAATTAGGGAGTTGAATACCCTATTCATTGATGATTTCGCACAAATTCATGAATTTGAAAAAACAGCCATCCAGGTTTTTGATCAATCGATGCGTGGATTCGAGTCCTTGCTCAAGGAGGGTATTCCATCCATGGAACTCCGAAGTTTCAAGTTATTGTTAAATCAACATTGGTCCTCAGCAACTATTGCATTTCACGGAAATCCAACGAACGGTTTGCAAATCATGGGCTTACTAGAAACCCGGATGATTGATTTTAAAAACCTCATCATTCTAGGATTGAATGAAGGAAAACTTCCGAATAACAATCCAGTTCGCACCTTGATTCCCATGGATTTGCGCGCTGCTTTCAAGCTCCCTTCAACCCGCGAAAAACAAGGCTTATTTGCACATCACTTTTACCGACTTTTACACCATGCTGAAAAGGTATTAGCGACTTATACAGCTGCAGCAGAGCAAATTGGAAGCAATGAGGCGAGTCGCTATTTGATGCAAATTGAAATGGAATTATGCAAAGTGAATCCAGCCATACAGTGGAAAAAATCATTTTATCACATTCCTTTTACTGAACGAGTAGCCTTGAATACTACACACATTCAAAAAACACCTGAAGTGTTGAATCGCATTCTTGAATTTCTAGAAAAACCACTATCTGCATCCGCAGTCAATAAATACATGCTTTGTCCATTGGACTATTATTACCGTTATTTAGTGGAATTTGGTGAGGATAAAGAAGTAGAGGAAGAAATCGAAAATCATACATTTGGTAGCATTATTCACACGACATTAGAAGACTTATTTAAGCCCTACGCACAGCGCGATAAGCATGGGGCATATGTCCAGCCAGCACCTCCACCAGTTCGGGAAAAAGATGTGTTAAAAATGCTAGATACGTTCAAAAAAAACCTGTACAAAGGATTTTTAGATCATTTTGATCAAGATGAATCACTCTTTAAAACAGGAAAAAATCGCTTGAGTTATGAGATGGCTGTTGAAATCACTAAAAACGTTTTAGAAAAAGAACTGCTATTTATCAAAGGACTGAGCGAGCCACTATACATCGAACAGATCGAAGCTGAAATGCATACAGATTTAATGATCCCTTTCGATGGCGGTTTCAAAAAATTGCGTTTCAAAGGATACATTGATCGCATTGATCGCATTGGAAATAGTTACCGAGTTATTGATTACAAAACAGGCAAAGTAAAGAAAGAAGAGGTTGTTTATCAAACATCGAATAAAGGATTGATCCCTTCCTTTCTCAAATGCAAACACGCCTTTCAATTATCCCTCTACTGTTTATTTTTTAAGGGTCAGTATGGTGTATTGCCCGATGAAGCAAAGATCACTTCACTGATCAATGTGAAAGAAGACTTTAACCTTACGTTTAAAGATGGCGAGTTATCGGATATGATGCCTGTGTTACATGAATTATTGAGTGAAGTACTCGATCAATTGACTGATGTAGAGCTACCTTTCGAGCATAATCCTGATGCAGATTATTGCCAATATTGTTCTTAAACAAAAAAACCTGAAAAGAAAAAAAGGGACACATCCGCTTTAGCTCTTTTCAGGTTACTGCAAGTTAAATAAAACCAAAACCGAACAAACGTTTTTGTTCCGCTTTTTTTAAGACGAAATACCTTCGTTTAAAGTTGCCTTGATATGATTAATATAATTCTGCTTTTAATGCAGTTCGGTAATCGATCATTTCTTCACGATTGATTTTGTGATCTGCATTTTTCAATAAATTCAGTAAATACAATAAATTATCTTTTTCTTCTATTTCGATCGGATATTCATTTCCTTCCTCGTCTTCATCATATTGAGCTTGAACATCAAAACACTCGTTTTCTGTTAAAAACTCATACGTTAAACGCAATAATTTAACGACTAAAGGATCTTGCTCCAACAACGCTAATTCGCGTAATGCTTTTAAATCCTCCACTAAATTTGATGCAGTCACACCACTCTTTTCAACATTTGTGATGATCGCATCTAATTTTTGATTCGCTAGTCCAGTTTTCATGTAGTCATTTTTGTGAGGCAAATTTAATGGAAATCATTGAAATATTCATGCATCCAAGCATAACAATTCTTCAAAAGCCGTTTTCCAAGCAAAAAGAAATCCTATTTTTGTTACATGGATTTCTTTATACAAGCATTTAGTATTGGGTTTTTGCTGAGTGTGATGGTAGGCCCTATCTTTTTCCTTCTTCTGGAGACGAGTATAACGAAAGGATTTCGGTCTGCACTTGCCTTGGACTTTGGCGTGCTAGTCAGCGATATTATTTATGTACTCATTGCGGTAATGTTCGTCGAACAAATAAAAGGATTAATTGCTGGCAACAAACTCATGTTTAGTGTTATTGGGGGAGGGATTTTTGTTATTTATGGCGTCATCAGTTTGGTGAAAAAAGTGGCCATTTTGGACAGCCAAAAAATAGAAGGCATGGATGTAAGTCCAGAAATCAGTCGTCAACAAATCCACACAAAAGATTACGTCTTTCTTGGCTTGAAAGGCTTTGTCTTGAATTTTGCCAATCCAATGGTTATCTTTTATTGGGTCAGTGTTGCTTCGGTAGCGAATAACGCCGTTCCAGATGAAAACAGCACGACCTGGGCCTTAGTGTTTTTAGGAATCGTATTACTTACCTTTTTTAGTGTGGATATATTAAAAATAATTGCTGCAAAGAAAATTCGTCCTTTGGTGAATCAAAACTTGTTGAATGCCTTAAATCGACTTATCGGCATTGTATTTACCATATTTGGCATCTTCTTGATTCTTCAATTCTTTTTAAAGAAATAAGGTACTATGAAACAGTTTTTATTTCTTTTGCTCTTCTTCGGTATCAATCAAGTCTATGGGCAAAAAGTATTGAAAGAAAATCTTGGCCCGAAGGTTCGCTTGTATTGGGACGCTGGAAACAAACGATTGCAAGCGATTGGAAGTTATTTCACAAGCAATGCAACCCCAAAAACATCAGAAAAACACGGTAAATGGACCTTCTATACCTATGACGGGCTATTAGAAGAAGAGAGTAATTATTACCGTGATCGCTTGTTAGGTAAACGTATTTTTTATTACCCTAACAAACAAATGAAAGAAGAGTCCTACTTTAAATTTAATGTTCCAGATAGTTTATTCTTTCAATGGAATCAAAACGGAAAACTAATAACCAAAGGTCAATTTGAACTAGGTAGTCCGGTAGGTGAATGGCATTATTATTTTGACGATGGTAGAGAAAAATCGATTGAAAAAATGGTGAATGACACCGTTTATCTCATGTCAAGCTGGGAAGCAGATACCAATCATCGTCAAACGGTGAGCGAAGGAAACGGCGTCATTGAAGAACGCTATGTGAACGGTGTGGTAAAAGCATCCTACACTTTTAGAAACGGGTTGAAAAACGGGGTTTTTGAAGAGCGAACGGCCAATGGGGTTTTATCTGTTGGAGGGTCCTTTAAAGATGGGAAAAAGAACGGGACTTGGGAGTTTTATGAATTTCAAGGAATCTTAGAAAAGAGGTTGACTTACAAAGCTGATTCCTTAGATGGCGCTTATTTAACCCTTACTTTAACGGGCGATACAATCACTTCGGGGACTTACGAAAACGGGAGAAAGCAAGGATTTTGGATTTGGAAAACACCTCAACGAACGATTGAAATGAGTGGATTTTTCAAACAAAACATGCAAGATAGTATTTGGCACTATTATTTTTCATCTGGAGAACTCTCTTACATTGCACATTTCAAAGATGGGCAGCGATCGGGAGAATGGGATTATTATTATCAAAATGGCGCTCCCTATCGAAAGGGAAGTTACTCCAAGGATCTAAGAGAAGGAAATTGGCAAACGTGGTATGAAGATGGCACGCTGTTGATGAATGGAAATTACCAGAACGGCAAAGAAGAAGGGACATGGTATAATTACTGGGAGAATGGTGCCCTGAAAAACAAGGCGGAATTCAAACATGGATTGATGGATGGCTCCTGGGTTTCTTATACACCGGAAAGTATTTTGTCCAACACTGGAAATTATAAAAAAGGTTTTAAGGTGGGTGCTTGGTATGCCTACTTCAATAATGGGAGACTCAAAGAAAAAGTTCACTATAAAATATTTACCGAGACGAATGTAACAAATGATATGGCCATTATGGGCTTAAAAGAAACTGTTAGTGATTTTCATGGGAAATTTGAGGCATACTCGCAGAAGGACTTTCAGCTAAAATCAGAAGGAAAATACCATAAAGGCATGAAACATGGCAAATGGATCGACTATTATCCTGGTGGAGTAGTTCCAACCATTGTATCTGAATACCGTTTCGGAAAGCTAGATGGTGTTTTTGAACAACGTGATCCTCGTGGAAGGTTGGTATATGAAATACACTATAAAAATGGATTGAAACATGGTCCCTTCCTGATTTTTGGTGAAAATGGAAACATCGTCTCTCAAAAAGAATTTAGGTATGGGAAACAGATTTCTATGAAGGGGGAAAGTGAGTTATTTACTCCCTAATCCCTCAATAAAAAGCGTTAATTCAATAAAATCGTCTACGCTCAATCTTTCCGGTCTTTGCGTCACAAACTTATCCGGAAGTTGCGCATCTTGCGTCAGTGATTTAACCGAATTCCTTAACGTTTTTCTTCTTTGTTGAAAGGCTGTTTTAACAACACGCATGAACAACTTCTCATCACACGGCAACGACTCACGCTCATTTCTCACGCAGCGAATAACACCAGATTTTACTTTTGGTGGTGGTATGAAAACGTGCTCATCCACCGTAAAACAATAGGTGATGTCGTAAAAGGCTTGCATAAATACACTGAGGATTCCATATTCTTTTGTTCCTGGCTTTTCAGCAATACGAATAGCTACTTCTCTTTGGAACATCCCCATTATTTCGGGAATTTGATTTCGGTGTTCTAGGCACTTAAATAAAATTTGGGAAGAGATGTTGTAAGGAAAATTACCCGCAACGATAAACGGCTCTTGACCCATTATTTCTGTCAAATCTTGGCGTAAGAAATCGGCGTAAATAATGCGATCCCCCATAAGTGGATACTTTTGATGCAGGAACTCAATCGACTCCGCATCTATATCCACTAAGAAAAGTTCGATTTCCTCGTGTGACTTTAGAAAATCTGTCAATGCTCCCATTCCTGGACCAACCTCCAATACGCGCTTACATCCACGGTGAAAAGTTACTTGATTCGCAATTTTTTCACAGGTCTCAAGATCTTTTAGGAAATGTTGCCCAAGGTGTTTTTTTGGTTTAACGTTCATGGTGCTTTGAATTCTTCAATGACCGTTAAAAAGGTTCTAAATGCCGCAAATTTTCCGCCATAACGTTGCGCGTGATCCTGTTGCAACATCGGGGCATGTTTCTCATGGTATTCATCCATCTTTTCCTGGCTCGGAGCCAAATACAAAAATGAGTAAGCAGATCCTCCATCTTCTTCGCCTTGAATTCTAGAAATTCGGCATTCTAAAAAACAACCGGTTTCCATTACTTGCGGAATGTGTGTTGCACGCATCCAATCAAGCCAATCTAATTCGATTTCTCGATCAATGCTTACTGTTACATTATATAGTACCATAGTGCAAAATTAAAAAACTTGAGAAGATACTTCTTGATTGGCATACAATAAACAAGAATTTCTTCGTTTTATGAAGATAATTGCAAAAAACCTTATCTTTGAATCTATTAATTAACAGAAACTATGAAAAAACTTTTGATTCTTTCGCTTTCAATCTTCATGTTGAATGCTGCATCTTGGGCACAATCATGTACACCAGGAGCTAATTACGCTGATTCAAGTTATGGTATTTGGCCAGATACCACACAAAACTTGCCGCCAGCGCTTGTAAATGTTGCTTATTCTACGGACTTAAATTTTAAAGTGCCAGCGACCGTCAGTGCAGAATTAGTTTCTGGATTGGGTCCCACAGGACAAGCGTTAATTGGTTCTCCGATTCAAGGGTTTTCGGTAACCGGAGTGAATGGATTACCAATTGGTTTCAACTATGGATGTAACATTAGTGGATGTTCGTATGCCGGGGGAGCAAATGGCTGCGCAAACATTTGGGGAACGACCACAACTGCAGGGATTTATCCGATTAGCGTTGATGTCAGTGCCACAGTTATCATTACAACAATTCTAGGCACATTCGCTCAAACACAAAGTGTAACTTTCGATGGATATAAAATCATTGTTGGAACAGCTGGTGTCATCGAAGGAATCATTTCTCCAATCTCTGTGAGTCCAAATCCAGCGCACTCCATGGTGACAGTGAATGGCATTACTTCGTCAATGAAAGCTACAGAAGCGGTATTAACGAACGTTCAAGGAAAAACGATTGAGAAAAGAAATTTAACCTCGAACGCTAATTTAACGTTTGACTTAAATGGATTAAATGACGGGATTTATTTCATTCATGTTTCCCATGCTCATGGCGTAGAAACAGTGAAATTTATGAAAAACTAAATGTTCTGAATAGAAACAAAAAGGGGGCTTCGACGAAGCCCCCTTTTTTATTTATAAAAATGCATATCCATAATGTATTTGTGCACTGGCTCTGTTAACAGATACCGAACGTCTTTTCCTTCCTTAATCGATTGACGAATAAAACTAGCAGAAACCTTCATGATTGGTGCCTCATCGCAAAAAATGACTTTTTCCGAATTTCGGTAGGGGTGATCAATAGTTCCTTTCTGTGCGACAACCTCTGCTTCTTCTGAGCTGGTCAGTACACGTGGATACACATAAATCATATGTTTAGCTAAAATCACTTCATGATTATACCATTTGTGAAAGGTGCGAAGGTTGTCTTCCCCCATGATCAGAGAGAAAGTATGTTGTGGGTATTTTTCGTGAAGATGTGTCAGTGTGGAAATCGTATAATTTGGTTTAGACAAATGAAACTCAACATCTGAAGCACGTAATTTCGCATTGTCTTCTATGGCCTCTCGGACGATGTTTAAACGATGTGAGTCCTTTAATAAGGTAGATTTATCTTTTAATGGATTTTGAGGTGTAACCACCATCCAAACTTGGTCCAAATCAGTATGATCTGCCATGTAATTTGCGATGATTAAATGTCCGACATGAATCGGATTAAATGTCCCGAAGTAAAGTCCTATCCTCATAATTCTATAAACCTAGCGATAGCGGAATGAATCGCTTGAATTGCTAATTCTAACTGATCATTTACTACAATAACATCAAACTCTTTTGCTTGTTCTATTTCTTGTGCTGCTTTTGCCACACGCATGGCAATTTTATTCATTGAATCCGTATTTCTTGATTGGAGCCTGCGTTCCAGTTCTTCCAAGGAAGGTGGCTGAATAAAGACGCTTAACGCTTTCTCTTTCATGATTTCTTTGAGGTGAATTCCTCCTACAACGTCGACATCAAAAATAACGATTTTGCCTTCCTTCCAAATTCTCGCAAGTTCAGATTTCAGCGTTCCGTAGAACATTCCTTCATATACTTCTTCCCATTCTACAAAGGCATTTGCTTCGATTTGTTGCCCAAATCCTTCTTCCCCTAAAAAGTAGTAGTCTACCCCATTCTTTTCTAATCCTCTTGGTTCACGTGAACAAGCGGAGATAGAAAAAGCAAGTTGAGGCAGCTCTTTTAACAGCGCTCGGACTATTGTCGTTTTACCTGCTCCACTTGGGGCCGAAATAATGATGCATTTTTCCTCCATATGCAATTCTTTACAAGGTATTTAATACCTGTTCCTTCATTTTTTCAAGGTTATCTTTCATGTCGACTACTCGTTTTTGAATGTCTGCATGATTGCACTTACTTCCAAGGGTATTAATTTCCCGACCCATTTCTTGACAAATGAATCCCAATTTTTTTCCATTTCGTGGAACGATCATGGTTTTCAAAAAATAATCCAAATGATTTGTTAAGCGCATTTTCTCCTCGGACACATCTAATTTTTCGAGGTAAAAAATCATTTCTTGTTCCAAGCGGTTTTCATCAATACGAACATCAGACAAGTCTGTGAGTGCTTTAAAAATTCGTTCTCGAATGGCAATCATTCGTTCGGGTTCAAAGACGATAATTTCTTGTATTCCATTTCGAATCGACTCAATTTTCTCTGTAAAATCTTTTTGTAATGCCTGTCCTTCCTGCTCACGGAACTGTGTTAGCTTTTGACAGGCGCTCGCTGCTAAATCCATGATGAAGGCCTTCTCACCGTCGCTAATTTCGGGTGCTTGTTGATTGAGTACTTCAGGCATTCTTAGCACCATAGATAAATAATCTACCGGAGCTTCTCCCCAAGTTTCATTGAGGGTTTTCAATTCTTGGTAATAATTTGTGGCCAATTCAGTATTAATTAGCCCATTCGACTGATCACTTTGACTTTCAATATATATACCAAAATCAATTTTACCTCGATCCAATTGCTCTCCAAGTAATTTTCGTAGTTCTGATTCCAACTCCCTATAAATCGTTGGTATACGTAGATTTAAATCCAAGCCCTTGCTATTTAATGACCGAATTTCTATGGATACTTTTTTTGATTGGTAAATGCCATTGCTTTTTCCAAATCCTGTCATCGATTGCAACATCTGAGTATGTTTTTTAAGTTAAGTAATTGAAATGAACTAATCCTCGATCAATAAATCGGCATCAATCCCATCGTTTTGTTCTTTAATAAACCATGCGATTTCGCTCATGATATGACGCTTTTGTTCATCTTCGTTGGTCGTTTCCTCCACGTATTCTTTGAGCAGCAATTGGGATTCAAGTAACTCCTGCTCAGCAAATGGACCCTGCATATTCTCAATGATCGTTAAACATTCCAAAGACTGCATAAAGTCGCCTGTAGAAGCAAGCATAACGAAGAAGGGTAAATGCTCATCATAGGTCATTTTTGAATTCCAGATGCTTGTCAATACCTTTTGTCGGAGCAAAGGTTCCTTTTCTTCCGATAAAAATTGAATAAAAACAGCTTTCGCTTGTATTTTTTGAATATCCGATAAAAATCCCAAAATGGCTTTTTCAATACTTAACTCACAGCTTCGTAATTTCTCGAAAACAATAGGCAAAATGGAAATGTCTCCCTGTTGTTCGAATAGTTTAAGCGCCGCAAGGACATCTGTTTCAACGTTTGATTGAAACTGTTTTAATGCCTCAGAAAGCTTTACTTTTTTTGACTGCATGCTTGATTTTTGTGCAAAGTTACAAAATACCAATGACCGCATCTACTTCCTTCGAAGGATGAACAGGACAATTATGAAATTTTCATTGTTTAAAAGTTCATTCAACGAATGAATTCTGTTTGCTGATCTTTTCGAAATTTGTACCAAAGCACTTTTATTATGAAAATTAAGTCACTGATCATTACTGTAATACTCGCGAGTATCGGAATTAGTTCTTGTGTTGCTCCGAAAAAATATAAAGAATTGGAAGCAAGAGAGAAAGCCTGCTCGGAAGAACTAGCTAAATTCAAAAAGAGTTCAAGTGATTTTGAATCTTTATCGAAGGATTTACAAAACAAATATAGTCTTGCCTCACGTGATGTAAGTAAACTGAAGCAAGATACATCGGCAACTGGCAATGCCATGAGGCTTCTTCAAAGGGATTATGAACAGCTTTTGTCTCAACATGAATCATTGGAAAATTCTTTTAATAAAATGAAGAACCTCAGCGCAAAAGAAACTGCTGAATTACAAACGGAATTGGAAAATACGAATAAGGAATTACAACGGAAAGCAGATGCCCTCTTGAAATTGGATGAGGAGTTGAAAGCGAAGCAAAAATTACTCGAAGAACGTGAGAAACGCGTGAATGAGTTAGAAGATGCCATTCGCAAAAAAGATGCTGGAATTCAATTGTTAAAAGCAAAGGTAGCTAACGCACTTCGTGGATTTGAAAACAAAGGTTTAACTGTTGTTCAAAAAAACGGCAAAATCTATGTCAGCCTGGAAGCAAAATTATTATTCAAATCGGGTTCAACCTTTGTGGAGCCAGAGGGAAGAGATGCCTTGATTCAATTAGGACAAGTGTTAGAAAGTGAGAAGGACTTAGAAATTGTCGTGGAAGGACATACGGACACAGATAAATTATCGAGTCCAAACTCACCAAAAAACAATTGGGAGCTTTCGGTGCTCCGCGCAACCTCGGTAGTGGAAATTCTTTTATCGAATTCAACGATGTCACCTATTCAAGTTATGGCTGCTGGACGAGGGGAATTTCATCCAGTTGATGTAAACGATAAGGCAAAAAACAGACGCATTGAGGTCATTATTTCACCTAACCTAAATGAGTTATTCGAGATTATCTCTAACGATTAATGAGCAATCAATAATGAATTGCCCAAATAGCGCTATTGACAAGACTTCCTTTAACGGATGACGTTTACATGTCCCGATAAATCCTCAAATATTCCTTTGCCTATTTCATAAACGAAATACCAAGAATACGTGCCAATTTGAACGGGTGCTCCTTGATAAGTTCCATCCCATTTGAAATTCAAATCTGTTGACTCGAAAATACATTCACCCCAACGATTATATAAATAAAAATGTCCGCCGAGAATGCCAATAAAATTCCCAAAAAAGAATTCATTGCATGCATCATTATCTGGTGTAAAAGAATTTGGGAAATAAATATATCGTTCAGGAAGAACTTGAATCCATTTACTCACACTATCAACACAACCTTTTTGATCTACTGCCACTAATGTAACTAGGTAATCACCTGGGTCATCATAAATATGTGTCGGATTGACAAGGAATGAATTTGCGGATCCATCTCCAAAATTCCAAACATATGCCCACGCATTTTGTGATTGATTTAAGAAGGAAGTCATCAGTCCTTCTGTAGGATAATGAGTCATGACCCAAAAGTCTGCTGTTGGTTTCACCACTTGCACTAATGCAACACCAGTCACATAAAATGTTTGGCATTCATCTGAAACCTGAACGAAATAAGAAGTTGTGGCATTCGGATTTACCCAAATCCCTGTTCCTGTTTCATTTGTTTGGGTCCATAAGTAATAGTAATTTCCAAATCCGCCTGATGCAGTAACTTGTAAAAACGCACTGTCTCCCGGACAGATTTGAATAGGTCCATTCATTTGAACGGTTAAGGGTGGACTCGTAATGGTATAAAGAATCGAATCGACGGCAATGTTTCCACAATTGTCACTCACCTGAATCATGTAATTCGTTGAAATCGATGGGTTAATCGAAATCGAATCACCCGCGCTTACAAAGGAATTGTTGGCGGTCCAAAGGTAATTGTAGGCACCCGTTCCACCGCTCGCTATGACCCCAAAATCTTGCGGTAAATATGGACATATTACCGTGATGTCGCTGCTAACGATTAAACTAATTGGCTGGTATTGTGGTACATTGACCACAATGGATGCATTAGCCGCCGGACTCGCACAGGCATCCGTCACTTGAACTGAAATTGTTTGTGTAGATGTCGGGGTAAAATTAATCGAGTTCGTAGTTTCTCCCGTATTCCATGCATATTGATATGGTGTCACTCCACCGGAGACGTTGGTCGTTAAGTTAATCGGATCACCGGGACAAGCAATCGTTGCGCCATTGATGGAAACAGTGAGGGGAGTCACATCTTGAATGTACAACGTGACTACTAATGGCGTGATATTTCCACAAGGGTCACTAATGGGAAAAGTTAAGACAACATTTTCCAATCCCTCAGTTAAATTGTCGAACAAGGCATTCATGGTAAAAGTGGAAGTTGATTGACCAGCATTGAAGGTGATGCTGCCAGGAATTCCGGAGAAATCTTGTCCATTCGTAGCTGTGCCGCTTACTTGAACGGGAATTGACAATGAAGAAGATAAATTATTTTGACGTGTTAAGGTTACAGTTGCCGAAACACAACCTTCCGCCAACCAATCCGGATTCGTGTATACTTGTTGAGATAAGGTATAATCTATTTCAATTGGTGTTTTGGTGGATAAGCTATTTGCCTCTAAAAATATCCCAGAGTCCCATTGTCCATCACCCGCATCTGCAATGGCCATTATTAGGTGGTACGTTTGTCCACATTGAACTTTAGATACCGCCTCTAAAACCTTTGTATAACCATCGTATTGAATGTACTGAGGGCTACTGTTATATGGTGGGGAATTTCCATCACCGTTAAACGTAAAAAATTGTTGATTAGTTATGGCGTTTACGTTATTGATGGATACGATGCCTCCGCCATTTGGCAATCGAGCAATGTTTTGCATGCCGACAATTCCAGGTCCAGAAATGAAGAATCCAAATACATCATTGTACGCTGAACTATTCGGTGGAGCAAATTCTGGGTATTCATCAGATCCAAAAACATATTTAAATCGAACGGTATCTGCATATGGAATAAAATCGAATTCTAAAATTGCTGCGTTGAACGTTTGAGTCCCTCCCAAGACTTGATTACTCAACAAAGGCGAGCCGGGGGCATTATTGTCCATTCCCGCGTTGCTTTGATTATTGGGTCCTTGAGGACCACTACTGGTTGCTTGAACCGTCCCTGTGGTCATCACAATTCCTTGTGAGATTCCTAGGGTGGTATTGTTTGCAGTGAATTGTCCAATGGCTCCAGGACTGCCATTATACATCACATTGGAAACAGTAACTCCGCTTCCCAGAAGCACGTTTTGAACGAGTCCTAGAGGAGATAATGTGGAATTCGTAATCAATTGACTCCATGTCGTTGAGTGCATCGCAAATGCGACCAAAACCATCAAAAAATTACTTCTCATCATTGTTGCCAAAGGTTAAACGTCTGAATGAAGAAATCGTTGTGAAAAAATGATAATATTTTTCAAAAAAAAAGGATGCCGTAGCATCCTTTTCAAAATCTTAGATTTCGTTACTTCGTTTCAAAGAGCGATTTTAGCGAATACCATGCCAAAAACGGGAAGAAATGCATCGGCATTGCATAGCAATAAAAGATGTACTGATGAGCTTCTGTTGTTTCTCCTTTGAAGACGAAACCAAGCACCCCAATCAAACTTGCTGTGGTAAGTCCAGCGAATAATAATGCGAAAATGAGTTCGCCAAATCTAGGGATGAATTTAGTGATCAACCAATGTCCAATTGTTGCTAAACTAGTTCCGATTAAACACGAAAAAAAGATCGCCATTGTAGGGACATCTTTCGAATAATCCTCCACTAATTGAGTTTGGATCATATCTCCATAAAAATAGGATACAACAACAGCCAAAAGCCCTGAACTAAGGGCGAAAATGATTTTTTTTCTCATAACTTTTTTATTTTTTTTGAACGGGTAAAGTGGCTGTTATTTTAATGGCATCAGCGACGTCATTTCCTTTTTTGCCGACATTGTATTCCGTTCTGTTTACGCTAAATTTAGCAATAAAAGTTCCTTTACTTCCCTTTTTCGAAAAGGTGAAGGGAATGGTAACTTCTTTAGAAACCCCATGCATCTCGAGTTTACCAATGGCTTTGAATCCTGCTTCTGTTTTTTCAATCTTCGTTGATTCAAATTCTATGTAGGGATATTTTTCCGCATGAAACCATTCATCACCGCGTGCGTGTTTGTTCTGAAGTCCATTGCCTGTATTAATGGATTCCACTTTTAATTTAAAATTAAACTTTGCGGCTGATACATTTGCTGCATCAAAGACAATGACTCCAGAAATATCGTCGAAGGTTCCACTGACATCCTTATTAGAAAATGTTACGCTGTGCGTTGCCAGAATTTTCCATCCTTGTCCAAAACTGGACAAGGAAAGAAACAATATGAAAATAAAACTGAAACTTTTCATAAGATGATGAAACTCAGAATTAGTTTTTAGAAACTTCCAAATCTGCCATTAATTTCACTTCGTCTGACAAACCTGGTCCAGCTTGACCTACTCCGAAATCTGAGCGTTTCACAACACCTGTAATTTGTAAACCAGCAACATCATTTCCAGCTCTGTTTTTTGCCGTTCCAGTGTGCGTGCCAACAAGCGATACTGCTTTTGTTACCCCGTGCATCGTGAAATCACCAACGATAGTATAATTAGTGCCTTTTGCTTTTTTCACTGAAGTACTTTTGAATGATAATGTTGGGAATTTTTCCGTGTCAAAGAAATCCGCTGTTTTCAAGTGATTGTCGCGCATTTCAAGTCCAGTGTTTACTGAATTCGATTGAGCTGTCATCTCGATGCTTGCGCCTGTAAAATCTTCATTTGGCGTACTGATTTTCACATCAAAATTACTAAATTGACCATGAATATCTGTAATACCCATGTGGGTGATCGCAAATCCTAAGCGAGAATGCGCACCGTCTATTGACCAATTAGCTACTTCTAATGCTGTGAAAGAAAACAATGCAAACGCAGCGAATAATGATAAAACTACTTTTTTCATACTTTTTTATTTTTTTGGTTAAACAATTAATGAGTTACAAAGTTTACACTTTTACTTTAATTTTTTCTTGACGTAGGTTAATGGAATGAAAAAAAGATCCTTTTTTGCCTATTCCTTTTCCATGTGGAGCGCGCCCAGTTTTTCAAATGCATCTTTGATGTGACGTATTGGTTCAATCACTAAACGCAACTTATCGTTCTGCTGCACCAAGCGATATCCCGACTGGTGCTTCATTATCGCATTCAAGGCAAAGGTAAATGCCTCCGTTTCAAAGAAAGTAGATTGTGGATTTGCGATAAAATAACCGACTAATTTCTCCGATTTTATCACGAGTCTTTCCAATCCCAATTCCTCTGCCAACCAACGTAATTCAAAGGAGAAAAGTAGTTCTTTCACTGCTTTTGGAAGCGGGCCAAAACGATCAATTAATTCCTTCGAGAATTGCTCCAATTCAGCTTTGTTTTTTAGGCTATCCAAGGATTGATATAGACTCAGACGCTCTGCAACATTGTTGACGTAGTCATCTGGTATTCTGACTTCCATGTCTGTTTCAAAGATGCAATCTTGAACATAAGAGGACGCGAATTGGTCGGTATTGCGATCATCAAAGAGTTCTTTGAATTCGCTTTCTTTCAATTCCTGCATGGCTTCATTGAGGATTTTTTGATACATCTCGAATCCGATCTCTGAAATAAATCCACTTTGTTCCCCACCCAACATGTTTCCAGCTCCTCGGATGTCTAAATCTTTCATAGCGATATTGAATCCAGATCCTAAATCGGAGAATTGTACCAGTGCCTCCAATCGTTTTCGAGCTTCACTGGTTAACACACTATACTTTGGCGCCACTAAATAGCAGAATCCTTTTTTATTTGATCGTCCTACCCGGCCACGTAATTGATGTAAATCACTTAATCCAAATTGATGCGCATCGTTGATAATAATTGTATTCGCGTTCGAAATATCAATTCCGGATTCAATAATGGTCGTGGCCAACAATACATCGTATTTTCCATCGATGAAATCCATCATGATTTTCTCTAGCTGTTTGCCGTCCATTTGACCATGACCAATTCCCACACGTACTCCTGGACATAAGCGCGTGATCATTCCTGAGATTTCACGAATATTTGATAAGCGATTATTGACGAAGAATACTTGTCCACCACGAGAAACTTCATATGCGATGGCATCTCGGATCATTTCTTCCTGAAAGGAAACGATTTCTGTTAAAACGGGTTGACGATTGGGTGGGGGCGTATTAATGATGCTTAAATCCCGCGCGCCCATCAAGGAGAACTGCAAGGTTCTTGGAATCGGAGTCGCTGTTAATGTTAAGGTATCAACCGTCGCTCTAATGGTCTTTAATTTATCTTTGACAGAGACACCGAATTTCTGTTCCTCATCGATAATCATTAGTCCCAGATCTTTGAATTTCACTCGATCGGCTACCACCGCGTGTGTTCCAATGAGGATGTCTATTTTTCCTTCAGCTAGCTTCTTTAATGTTTCCGTAATCTCCTTTGCAGACTTAAAGCGATTGATGTAATCCACCGTGCAAGGAAAAGCGGAAAGACGCTCTTTAAAGCTTCGGTAATGTTGCATGGATAATATGGTGGTTGGCACCAAAATAGCCACTTGTTTTGAGTCTGTTACGGCTTTAAACGCCGCACGAATCGCTACTTCTGTTTTCCCAAAACCAACATCACCGCAAATCAAGCGATCCATAGGCCTCGGCGCTTCCATGTCGCGTTTGAGGTCCTGCGTCGCCTTGTATTGATCCGGTGTGTCTTCAAACATAAACGAAGCTTCTAATTCATTTTGCATGTAACTATCTGGTGCGAAAGCGAATCCGGGTTGACTGCGTCTGGTTGCATATAATTTGATTAAATCGAAGGCCAGTTCCTTGATTTTCTTTTTCGTTTTGTTTTTGAGTATCGACCATGCTTGTGTTCCAAGCTTGTTCATTTTTGGGATAGATCCGTCCTTGCCGGTAAATTTCGAAATACGGTGCAGGGAGTGAATGCCGACGTAAAGGACATCCCCGTCTTTATACATAAGACGGATTGCTTCCTGTGGTTTCCCATTGACGTCGATTGTTTCCAGTCCTGAAAATTGGCCCACACCATGATCAATGTGCGTGACATAATCGCCTTTTTGAAGGTTGTAAATTTCCTTTAAGGTCAGTGCTTGTTTTGCCTGACGGAATCCTTCTTTTAACCTAAATCGATGGTAACGCTCAAAAATCTGATGATCCGTATAACACACGAGTTTCATTTCTGGCGAAATGAATCCTTCGTGCAGAGCAAAATTCATTGCTGTAAAATTTACTTCTGCTCCGATGTCCTCAAAAATCTGATAAAGGCGTTCAATTTGCCTTGGTTGATTGGAGAAGATGAGGTTTTCAAAGCGATTGTTTTGACGAGCTAACAAATCACTTTTAAGGAGTTCGAAATTTTTATTAAAGTTCGGTTGAGGAATGAAATCAAAGGCAAAACTTTTGGTGCATTTGAAATGATACACTGGCCCCCACTCGATGATTCGTGCATGGTCAATGCTGCGTTGCAATTCAACAGATGATAGGTAAAGTGAACTCGGCAAGGTGTGTCTGACCGTTTCGTTAAGTCCACTGTATATTTCCACGGAGCGATCGTATTCTTTTCTAAGGATGCTCTCCATACGTTCAAAAGAACTGATCCAACAGGTTAACTGAGGTCCGAGAAAAGAAAAAATGTCCTCTTGGGATTCAATACTGAGCTGACCTTGAATATTTGGAATGACATTAAAAAATGCATGTGTGTTAATCGAAAGCTGGGTCGCTGCGTCAAACGTTCTAATGGACTCCACTTCCTCACCAAAAAACTCGATTCGAAAGGGAAAATCATTTGCGTAGGAAAAAACGTCAACAATACCGCCGCGAATGGAAAATTGACCTGGTTCATAAACGAAATCAACCCGTTCAAATTCATATTCTAACAACAATTCATTGATAAAATCAATGCTATAATTTTTTCCTTGTTCGACCCGAAGGGTATTTTTCACTAAGTTCTTTTGGGTAGGCACTTTTTCAAACAAGGCTTCTGGGTAGGTCACTATCCAAGCATTCGCTCCACCAGAAATTCGTTCAAGAACTTCTGCTCTTGTCACCACATTGGCATTATCCGTTTCCTCCAATTGATATGGAACTCGGTAAGAAGCTGGGAAAAACAAAACGCGTTTATCGTCAGGAAAAAGCCCTTCTAAGTCATTGAGAAAATATGCCGCTTCCTCTTTATCGTTGAGTATGAACAGGTGATTTCCTGGGACTTGTTGCGCTACACAAATAGATGTCAGTGACTTAGATGAACCAACGAGTCCTTTCCAATGGACGCGCACGTTCCCCTGACTAAGAGCCGAAGCTGTTTCATCAATTTGCCGAAGCTTAGCAAAGGAACTCAGGAGGTTATTTTGGTCCATGAATAGCGCGAAAATAGTGAATCTTATTTGAACGAAATGCGGATTGACGGAGGATATTTCAAACGAAATGAATTTTCGAATGAATCCGATGTACCAAAATGAACTTTGTGTCGTTGTCCTTGTATTGGAAAAGTGAAATAACAATTTGATGTGAATATCTAATGAATACCCATCAAATTAACTTTTAATCATTCTTTACTTTTATCCGACGAAAACTAATTAATCATATGAAAAAACAATTGAAATATCTATTTGTGATCTCATCATTGATCTCGACAGGATTTATGTATGCTCAGGATCAAGCAGCACCAATTGCTACAACAGCAGCAGAAACAGGAAAAATTGTAGAAGAAATTTCTGCTTTGGAGTTTTTAATGAAAGGTGGTTTCTTCTTAATCCCAATCGCTATTCTTTTGTTTTACACCTCGTATGTTACAGTCGAGCGTTATTTATACATTAAGCGCATGGCAAAGCACAACAAGCACATGTTGGCTGAGATAAAAAACAACTTACAAAATGCGAACATTCAAGGGGCGATGGATACCTTGTCGCACGATCACACCGCATTCGGAAACGTGGTACGCGAAGGAGTTCAGTCCATGGGTAGACCAATACCACAAATTGAATCCAATATGGAAAAAGTTGCCAATATCGAAATTGGTAAAATGGAGAAAAACATTGGGCATTTAGGATTAATTGCGGGTATCGCACCAACACTTGGATTCATCGGAACCATTTCTGGTGTAATCAAGATTTTCTATAGCATCTCCGTAACAGAGAATGTTTCTATTGGAAATATCTCTGGTGGTTTGTACGAAAAAATGATCTCCTCTGGATCTGGATTAGTGGTGGGAATCATTGCATTTACAGCATACCATTTGTTAAATGGCATGATTGACAACTATGCTTTAGCCATTCAACGAGTTAACTTAGAATTCATCAAATTGAATCGACCTAGCGATGGCAATAAAGCGTAATAGAAGGTTCCATGCGGAGGTAGCTACTTCTGCATTGAGCGACATCATGTTCTTTTTGTTGTTGTTCTTTTTGATTATTTCTACGCTTGCGAATCCGAACGTGATTAAAGTTCCGCTTCCACAAGCAAAGAATAATGAGAAAACGAACAAGGCTCACGTGGCATTATCTGTTGAGATTGATCCGGTGACTAATGCAAAAAAATATAGTGTAGATAACAAAGAGGTTCCCTATGATCAAATTGGGTCCGTTCTTGTCAAAGAAACCAAAAAGAAAGGCGATAGTACCGTCGTATTGCGCATTCCTTTTGATTCAAAAGTTCAAGAATTGGTTGACTTATTAGAAATTGGGATGATCAATCAACTAAAAATGATTATTGCTACGAAGGAACATAGTTAGGATTACTAATTCCTTTCGTTTACAATCAAACAGATAAAAATGAGTGCATATATTGACATATTTGAACAAGACTACATGGAGTCTAGAAGTGAGATCAAGCGTTCCTTGGTGTACACTTCCATTACACTATTGATTCTTTTCATTTTATTGATGATTACGCAATTCAATATCCTACCTGCAATTCCAGAAGACGTGCCTCCATTGAAATCCGATGAGGTGATCGAATTATTTGAAATGGAGCATGTAGAATTAATCTCTGAGGAAAGTGGAAGCCGAGGCGGTGGAACATCCTCTGATGCACCCATCGATCAACCGCAAGATCAAACCGAACGTGTAGCGACGAGTCATTCAAGTGATTTTACGACCACTAGTGGACAATCGAATAATCATAACACAGATAATTCAACGAATCCAACTTCTACGACGGTACGTGGTACAAATTATTTTGGAAGTGGTGGAAGTGGTGGTGGAACGGGTTCTGGAAATGGTCCTTTTGGAGGCCCAGGAAGTGGTCCAGATGATGGCGTTGGTCCAGGTAAAGGTTCAGGTAGCGGGAAGGCGCGAGTGCGCATCAACAATGTTTCTACACCTCAGTACGATATTGATGTTGATTGCCGTGTTGGACTAAAATTAACCATTAATTCAGATGGTATTGTCACCGATTGTCGCACGATAAAATCTGTCACAACTTGCACGAATCAGACGATTATTAACGATGTAATTCGTCTTGTCAAACAACAAGTTCGATTTAATAAAGATCCTGGAGCACCACTGGTGCAGGCTGACTATACGATTAGGCTAAACGCGCGATAACATCGTTTTATTCAGCTAAAAGATTCATTGCTTTTTCAACCATCAATTTCGATCCCACATAATATGGAATGCGTTGATGTAATTTTTCAGGTTGGATATCCATGATTCGGACTTTACCTGTTGTAGCGAGTCCGCCAGCTTGTTCCGCAATAAATGCCAAGGGATTACATTCATACAATAAGCGCAGCCTGCCTTCTGGAACGGATGGAACAGCTGGATAAATGTAAATTCCTCCTTTAATCATGTGTCGGTGGAAGTCCGCAACTAAGGATCCAATGTATCTTCCGGAATAGGGCTTTCCAGTTTGATTTTCGTGACTTTGACAATATTGGATGTATGCTCTTAATCCAGGTTCGAAATCGTTTAAATTCCCTTCATTTACTGCATAAATCCGTCCATTATCGGGCATTTTCATGTCGGGATGAGAAAGGAAAAATTCACCGATACTTGGGTCAAGTGTAAAACCATTTACACCATTTCCAGTTGTATAGACAAGAATGGTTGAAGAGCCATAGAGAACGTAACCTGCCGCAACTTGTGCCTTGCCCGGTTGTAACATGTCTTCTAAAGTTGCTGTTGTCCCTTGAGGGGATATACGTCGGTAAACGGAAAAGATCGTTCCAATGGAAACATTAACATCGATATTACTGGAGCCATCAAGGGGGTCAAACAATACGACATATTTACCATTTTTTGAGGTTTCCGATTCGAAGGCTAAGAAATCATCGTTTTCTTCTGAAGCAATTCCACAAACCTCTCCTCCATTGGCAAATGCACGAATGAAGGCATCGTCTGCCACGACATCTAATTTTTGCTGTTCTTCGCCTTGCACGTTTTGTCCACCTTGGGCGCCTAAAATATGTTCCACGAGTCCGGCTTTACGCACATCGTTACTCACTATTTTAGAAGCGAGAACGATGTCGTTTAGTAATCGTGAAAGTTCACCTGTAGCATAGGGAAAGTGACTTTGATTCGTCACGATAAACTCGTGCAGGGTGATCAATCTCGACATGGTGTAAATTAGATTGAGAACATATTCCCATGCTCGTTTCCAATTTGAATTGGATTCACGATCAAGGTTGGAATCAATGCATCGTTTGTGATGATGTATTGCTCGTAATTTGTGGTTAAAGCTGACAAGAAATTACTGCGATTCAAATTCATTATGGCAATTAAATCAGCATCTACACTTACGGCATATTTTACCACCTCTTTATCGAATCCACTTCTAGAAACGATGGCAGAAGTCATTTCAATATTACGGTCCTTAAAGAATCCTTCTGAAAACGTAATATTAGAAATAACTTGATGGCGCAAATACTCATCTGTCTCATCTGGAGTAACCACGTGTACTTTAGAATTAAAGTACTTAGCAAGGTTGGCTACGATCGATAATTTTTGCTTGGTTTCTTTGTGTAAGTCCATTGGTACAACGATGGAATCATATCCAGTCGCTTTCACGGATTTTTCTTGCACAATAATGAATGGTACCTGAGAACTCGTCACCACTTTTAAGGCGTGACTTCCCGTGATGTGTTGCCATCCATGCGCCCCATGTGTTCCCATGAAAATCAACTCAGCTTGGTGTTCCGCTGCAAATGCACCAATATCTTCAAAAATACTTCCTATGCGAACATTTGGTTGAAGATTCACACCTTCACCCGCAAATTTTTCAATCAACTCGTCTAATTGAGTCAATGCTTCCTGTATCTGGTTTTCTTTTGAGACAACATGAAGAAGTTGTACCACTGCATTTAAAGGTTTGGCAGTTGCAATCGCATGTTGCAGAGCAATATCCGCAACCATCGTAAAATCATGAGGTACAATAAAAGTTTTTTGTTGCATAGTTGTATTTTTTACAAAATTAAGACAAAGTGACTAAAGAACGCACTAGTTTTATCTTTATTTTTGCGAGGAGGGTATTTACTTTTCACGACTAAAATAGGATTATGCCAATTATCGGAAAACTTATCCGGAAAACGACCGCTTTAAGCTTTAAGCGAAATGCGAAAAAAGGGATTGATTACCGTCATCAATTGGAGGCATTGCGCGCCACTATTGAACGTGCAAAAAGCACAAAATTTGGTTTTGTCTATTCGTTTCATGCCATTTTAACCAAAAGTGATGTTGTTTCACAATATCAGAAAATGGTACCTATCACAGATTACGACGAATTTTATGAAAAATGGCTGAAAGAATCCATTGCTGGAGCAAAAGACCATACGTGGAAAGGACGCATAAAGTACTATGCTCTATCCTCCGGAACAACCGGTTCGCCAAGTAAACGAATTCCTGTTACTACGGAAATGATTCGTTCCTTTCAACGAGTTAGTCTGCGTCAATTTTCTATTTTGCATGAATTAAATTTACCAGAAGCGTTTTATTCTGCCAGTATTCTTGCCGTTGGTGGATCAACAAAACTCACAAAGAAAAGTACGCACATTGAGGGGGATCTAAGTGGCATCCTGAAAAAGCACACATCGATCATTGCTGCACCATTTACCAAACCATCCAAGAAAATTACCAACTTAAAAAATTGGAAAGAAAAATTGCCATTAATGATTGAGGAAGCTCCGAAATGGAACATTGGCATCATTGCTGGAATTCCTAGTTGGTGTATCTTGTTAATGGAGGAAATCGTGAAGAATTATCAATTAAAATCCATTCACGATATTTGGCCGAATTTACACGTTTACGTTCATGGCGGAATATACATGGAACCCTACCGCGAGCGTTTGGAGAAAATCTGCGGACAAAAAGTAGAATTACTAGACACTTATTTAGCGAGTGAGGGATATTTTGGTTATCAAACGAGTCCCAATCGGAAAGGAATGAAATTATTAATGAACAACGGAATCTTCTTCGAATTCGTCCCGTTTAATTCCGATTATTTTGATGAAAATGGTGAGTTGATTAACCCACATAAAGCATATACGATTAGTGAAGTAAAAGAGGGGATTGATTATGCTTTGGTGATTACCACAAATGCTGGATTATGGCGTTACCTCATTGGCGATTTAGTGCGCTTTGTAGATTTAGAGGCACATGAAATTATAATTTCAGGGAGAATCAAACAGTTTTTAAGTTTATGCGGTGAGCATTTATCATTGGATAACATTAACCAAGCAATTATGAAAGTGGCCAAAGCCACGGGAGTAAAAATTTCAGAGTATACACTTTTTGCGGATGAAGATCAACAGCTCCACCATTGGTTTTTTGGTTCGGATGTTCCTTTTGATTCAGATCTCATCATTGAGGAAATGGATAAAGAACTGAGCTTGATAAATGATGATTATGCATACGTTCGCAAGTACAATTTAGGGAAACCAACATTAACGGTTGTTCCTACATCAACATTTTACGGGTACTTGGAGTCTTTAGGGAAATTGGGCGCTCAAAACAAAATGCCTCGGGTATTGAACAAGGTTCAAGCTGAAAAGTGGACTCAGTTTATTAATGCAAACGACTCCCTTTAAACATTGATTTTTTCGTAAAGGTATAGGCAACATTCACTTCAATGGAATGTTTATATGCAATGCCTATTCTTCCGAAGTCGTAATCATACGAAAGTCCTAGATCGACGGAGCCGAATGAAAGGGCAATATAAGGAGCAACTGTTCCCATAGATCGCATGTAAAGTCCTGCAACAACGGACTGAGAATTTACCATGTTTGTTATTTCGGAGTTTCCGCGCAACTGAGCGCGGTAAAACAATCCTAAAATTGTTTCTTTATGCGCACCTTGTATCAATTGCGTGATGCTTACTTCCATACTCGATCGATCATCGAATGCATATTTGACTTGGGTATTAAAGCAGAATTTACGGTACAGTCTGTCTTCTGTTAAACTATTGTAATTTAAGGTTGGTTTATTTGCATGAGCGATGGAAAATCCACCTAAAAAAGAAAATTGTCGAGCGCTTAAATTTGGCTTATTTCCTGGGATATAACGATAGTTCATTCCTAAACCGGCATCAAGGTAGGAAAAAGAAGCAAAGTCGTTTGCCTCGCCAGAATACACATTAGGATCCAAAGAAGTTCCGTTCCATTGCGAGTAATATACTAAGCGAGAGAAATCAGCACTTCGATTGCAAAATGCTGTTTGAATTCCAGCAGAAAGCCAATGTCCTTTGGCCAAAGGTAGGTGTCCACTAAAGGAAGTTCCAAATGATTTTTGTGACATTTTCGAATCACCTCCGACGTCATTGCTAAAAAACACACCTATCCCGGCATACGCTTTTTCGCTTTTCTTTGTTTTTCCAACAGACAATTCTGCCATTCCATAGCTTGTCATGAATTGTGTTCCAGAACCCAGCCATTGATTTCGGTTTTGCAGGCTTATTTTTTCAAATCCTTGATGCATGGAAACGGTGGAAGGATTCAAGATGGACATCATTTTATCTATCTGAGTCAAATGATAATCCTGAGCAAATAAGAAACCAAAGCCAATAAGAAAGAAACCTGTAAGTGTGAACCTCATCCTATGTGCCTATCGAATTAAGGTAATGTTACCTGTCATTTTTTTACTTGTTCCACCCACATAAGTGACCTCTACGATGTATGCATACACACCTGTATTCAGTGGCTTTCCTTTGTAGTTTCCATCCCATTTGAATAGTTTATTCGTAGATTCGAACATCACATTCCCCCAACGGTCAAAGACTTTGAATCCAATGGATTCAATATTTTTCCCAACGATGATTTGATATACATCATTGTCTTCATTTCCGACGTTATTGGGCGAAAATGCCGTTGGAATGTAAATACCATCTGAGCATTCAGGTGAACTTGCGTCTGGATCACATGGATTCAAAGGGTCTGAACCTTGTGTGGTTTCCAATAAGTCATTGTAACCATCTCCATCAGTGTCAGGATTATTCGGATTCGTACCTAATATAGCTTCTTGAGCGTCTGTTAAACCGTCGAAATCAGAGTCAATTTGACAGCCAGGCAAGGTGTCATCTGGATCACATGGATTCAATGGGTCTGAACCATTGGTTAGTTCAGTTCCGTCGTTAATTCCGTCACCATCCGTATCAGGGTTGGTTGGACTCGTTCCCGCTAATCCTTCTTGTGTATTGGTAAGTCCATCGACATCTTGATCACATGGTCCAGCGTTGGCATTCGGAATACATGGATTCAAATTATCTGGATCTAATTCATCCATCACACCGTCACCATCTGTATCAATGATGATTGATTCCAATGCGTCAATGATTCCGTCAGCATCTGTATCCAATGGAGTTGCTGGATTTGGGCCAAGTTCGGCGCAATCGTTTTCACCATCGCCATCTGTATCTACTAAATTGGGATTAGTTCCTGCGGTCATTTCGACCGTGTTTAAGCATCCGTCACCATCTAAATCTGGAATATCCGGGACGAAAACAGCCACGATGGTTTCTGGTCCGTTGATATTGATGAAGTTCGAATCTTGTGTAATAGCTAACCCCATTGGTCCCGTAGTATAGGTCCAATGGTCAAAAACATATCCTGCATTTGCTTTCGCTTTTACATTGGTTTGAATACCGCCGAAGTAGGTTGTTGACCATGGATAAGATGGTGGATTAATCGAATTCACTTTAATGGTCCCTGCGTTTACTGGAGAAACATCAAACGTTACCGGAAATGGCCCAGTAAGTTGGTAACAATCGATTAGTCCTTGCTCCATAGCAAGACAGCGTTGATTAATGAAATTCCTTAATTGTGTTACTCTGGCCTGCCATCCATTATAGGTTCCTCCCCATTTTGTACAATGAGCAGTCATTTCTGGTGCAATTTCATTCACCATACTATCGATAAGTGCTAACATACTTGTACAACTAAACGAGGTATTAATAAGATCAATGTAGCGTGTAATGTAATATTGCTCTACAATTGGATTTTCAGCAATTAACTTTTCAAGGATATCGGTATGACCTTGTCCACCTGGATTCGGTAAGTTTTCCGCATTACATGGGTCCGCATTCGCACTTGGATCAGGAATTCCTGTGTAATTGATGTAGTGTCCAAAAGTCGCATCCATGTCCCAAAGTGCATAGCGCCATTTCTTTTTATCACCAGTGGGATCCATTCCTCTCCACCAAGCCGTATTCCAATTTAGCCAGTCTTGGTTTACCGTGTATGAGTTAATCATAAAATAATCAGCTAAAGATTGCCAATTTAAAAGTGAATCAACATAATTAAAATTAGTCGGGTTTCCCATATTATTTATCATAATATAGTTTCTTAAAGCGTTCCAATTTGGTTGTGCATTTGGAGCACCATATTCTTCCCAAGTACCACCCCAAGTTTTCAGGTATTGAAGATTGAATTTATTTTGTCCAAAATAGAAGTCAGTATAATCGTGGTCATCCGCTTTTTCACGGATTTCATAAACACCCCAATAGTTTCCATTTAAATAAACGACTGCAGGGCGCCAAGTACGTTCATCAAGTTTCATATCTGCCCTGATTGATAGGGTATGAATAAACGCATCACGAATATGCGCACCCTGTTCAAATGGATAATTGTCACTTGCCCCGGGTTTCAGAATTAAGCGTTGAAAGTCATCTCGGCTTTTTTCTGGAAAAATAGCGTGGTCGATATCTCCGTTATGACCATATTGGTCACGACAGATGAAATCAAATCCTCGCTGATCATAAGACCAGGAGTCGTTTCCATGTTTATTGAAATCACCCTCCGCTTCATCAATAAAGGTTCCATCTTGTTCAAACAATTCGAATCCACCAATTCGATTGGCGGGATTCTGACTTCCGTTTGCTACCAAAGAAAATACTCCTTGACTACAAACAGAAATTACCGGAACTGTATGTGTTACATTAATGAAATAACTATTGGTTTCAATAAATGAGGACAACGTTGTTCCGAATGCAGCAGCCCTTAAAACCTTTGTTGTGGGTATGTTGATTGGTGTAGAGTAAACCGTAGATGTTGCTATGGGATTTGATCCATCGAGCGTATACCTGATTATTGCACTTGGATCTGCGCAACTAATAGAAACCATTTGAGCTGTAGGATAAAATCCTGGTGGAACACTAAAAACCGGTTTTGGCGGGTAAAAATTGACTGCTCCACTATTATTCGCGTTGGGTGTTGGGGTAGTAAACAACTTGAAATCCACCGCTGCATTTGTCGATCTACCAACAGAGTGGTTTGCTTTTGTTAAATGAACTATTTTGAAGGAATCCACCACATTTCCGAATGCATTGGAAAGAATAATCCAATCTCCATCCGTTTGCGAAAGGTTGAAATTTGGATGGTACTCATTCCCATTCACAAGATCTCTTTTGGAACAAAATACCATTTTAAATCCCGTCGCTGGAATAGATCCACTTGGAATCATCCACTTTGTTAAATTAGTCGCTTTATCGGATAAGTACCAGCCCGTAAGATCAATTGGTGAGGCTGTTACGTTATACAGTTCTACCCAATCTTCTTTTTCTCCATAGGCATCCGAGGGACCCGTTATGTTTGAACAAGAATATTCATTGATAACAACTTGACTAATTGCAATTTGTTGAAAAGCAAGGAGAATCAAACAAAGGAGGAGTTGTTTCATAGTTTTTGGTTAAGAGCGACTAAAATTAGCGAAAAGACGAACAATTTCCAATGTTAAAACGAGTAATGTTAAAACAAGTTGTTTTTTTTGTTAAAATTGCATGAACTAAAAAGTGTTATCATGAAAAACATTCTCCTTCTTATTTTCTCTATTCTTGTACTTAGTCTTTCCAATTCATGTAAAAAAGTAGAGGGAACCGGCGGCGGTGCAACGATAAAAGGGATCATTCAAGAGCAAAAGTATAATGCTCTAGGAAATATCATTGCTGAATATCCGGGGTCGGATCAGGATGTTTACTTGATCTACGGAACAGCGGACCAATTTTACGATGATGACGTGAAAACAAGTTATGATGGCTCCTTTATGTTTAAGTACCTTCAAAAAGGGACCTATACCATTTTTGTGTATGAAGACGATGCCACAAAGCCCAGCGGCAAAAATGTCATCAAAGAAACCTTTGATATTACCGAAAAGGGGCAAATCATAGATTTGGATACGATTAACATTCGTAAAATCTAATGAGAACATTTATTTTTCTCACGCTTTTATGTTTCAACACCAGCATTGTTTTTTGTCAATCGACTGTTTTTCAAGTGTGGAACGAGTTAGGTGTTAGCGGGAAATTAAAAAAAGATTTTTCCTATGGTGTTGATCTAACCACGCGTTTTGGCAGCGATGGATTAGGAACTGTGTTTCCGCAACTTTCATTGAAATATAAATGGAATAAGTACGTCCGCGTGTCTGTTGATTACCGATTGATTGGTAAAAAAGAATTGAACGGGAATATGTTAGTGAGTCACCGCATCAATGGGAACCTACAGCTCTCTTATGGGATTAAACGTCATTCTTTTGGATTTCGAACGCGTTACCAATACTCCTTCAATACGACAGTTGGTCTTTACGAGTCTGAATTTGATCAAGCATTTCGCTTCAAACCAAGTTATGCTTACGACATCAACAATAGCATTTTGACACCAAAAATAAGTTGTGAGTTTTTTTACAATCCTTCACCAGGAAATCAAGGTCAACAATTTACACGCCTTCGTTATTACGCTGGTGTCGCTTTGGAATTAGCTGGCCCCCATAACTTAGAGCTCGGATATTATTACGATAAAAAAATCCAAGTTGCTAATTCGGTGAATCGAAGCATTCTGAATTTGTCTTATTCGTATGCAATTGGAGAGGGAAAGAAAAAAGAATCACGAAAAGGAAAGAATGCCCGATTTCTATAAATTCTGTGGCATTTCTTCGTATTGATCCGCTTCCAATCGATCTATTACAATCTGTAAATTTTCCATTTTCTTTTCCTGACGCATTTGAATGGCTGTTTGCGTAAAGTATTGATGTTGTTTCAAGAATTTCACTTGGATTTCATCCCATTGTTTACGTGATTCTAGTTTGCCCATTTCGGTTAATTCACGGCGAAGTCGATCTGCAATTTCTTCAAAATCATCCGTTCCTAGGTAATCTAAATCCGCATCACAAATTATCTCTTGCAATTTATTAATCGGTTTATGCGGTAATTCCGTTGCGTGTATGAGTTCCACAATGGTTTTTACGTGTTGTTCGGTATAGCCATATTTCGGGAGGATTTCGGTGGCCATACGTGCCCCGATTTCTTCGTTATTGTCGTAGCGCTCAATAAAACCGGCATCATGAAGAATAGCTGCAGTTTTGAGCAAAAACAAGCCTTCATCTGTCACTCCTTCTAGTAAGGCGATGCGCTCAACGGATTTGACCACATCCTTTGTATGTTTTAAGGAGTGGTAGTACAATTTATCAGAAAGGCTTTTCTCCATGAAAGAGAGTACATTATGCTCTGTTTTGTAGTATTTAATGGAACTATAATGGTGTAATTTCTTGATTTCCTCAAAACGATTATTCGGAACAAGTCCTTCGCCATTTACCGAAAGTTCAGGTTTAATGCGGTTCACGACATAGGTATCTACTTTGGCGCGCGATTTCGTTAAGGCTTTCCCTTTGTATTCATATTCAAAATAAGGCTCAATCAATTGAAAGGTATTTCCAGTAATCGTTACTTTTCCAGGTTCACCGAGCATCTCCATTCGTTGTGCTAGATTGACAGTCGAGCCCCAAATGTCGTATGCGAGGCGGATATTTCCAATAATCCCCGCAATAACAGGTCCTGTATTAATACCTAAACGAATTTCCCAAAAATCTTCGTGATCAGCGATGGCTTCATACTTAAGTTTATCCATAAATGCTTGAATCTGCAAAGCGGCTGTACAGGCATCAATTGGATTGGTAGAGTTTTCAATTGGCACGCCACCAGCACACATGTAGGCATCTCCAATCGTTTTAATTTTCTCCAAGTTATTAGCTTGGATGATTTCATCAAATTTTTGAAAAAGGATATCCAATTTCGATACAATTCTACTTGGTTGCATCGTATCAGAAATACGGGTGAATCCAACTACGTCGGTGAACATCACCGATACTTGTTGGAATCCTTGCGCTTTTACTTTACCAGAACGCTTTAATTCAATGACAACTTCAGAAGGCAAGGTATTGTTTAGCCATTGTTCCGTTCGATCCTTTTCGGCTTGAAGGAGTACTTGTTGTTGAAGCACTTTGTTTTTTTCTTCTTCAATTAACCGGTTTTGTTCTTCAATCTTGGTTTTTTGAAGGCGGATTTCCCTCGTTCTTTCGGCAATTTTTACTTCTAAGCGCACCTGATTTCTTCTTGAGCGTTCAATGCTATTGCGAATAAAAATAAAAATGCTAAAAAATAAAATAACACTTGTCAAGACCCAGAACCACCAGGTTTGCCAAAAATGTATTTCTCGTGTTAACTCAATCATTCAAATTCTTGCTCTAGTGGGTACAATTGATCTGAACAAATTTACGAAATACCAAAGCGCAATGAGCGAACCATGCATAAAAAAAGGGGCCAAAGCCCCTTCCATTAATAGTACCCTTTCTTCGGGGCTGGTTTGTTTATCGGTTGTTTGCTCTTTTGGACATTGAATCCAACGTTTATTCCTGCAAATCCTCCGCCTTTTTGGGACGTATAAAACAAGTTCACCGGGATATTTAACGAGCCTGCCTGGAAGGTTCTACCAAAGGCAATGACGAAACTTGTACTTAGTCTTGTGCTTCCTCTCATGTCTAGGTTTTCCTCAAATGTATAGCGTTCATCTAAAGTCACTGGATTATTTAATGAATATTTATTCCAATCACTTTCAGAAAAATATTGCCCATTAGTACTATATAGATTATCCTTGTCAAAGAAACCGAGGGAGGTATGTTTCACACTTAAACGTGGTCCAAAAGCAAACTCCCATCCGCTTTTTCCGAAGCGGAAACCATTCATTAAGGTAAATGATGGAAGGAATTTACCTTGCTCCAGTCCAGAAACGTTTACAATTCCCTCTACTAATGCAGAGAAGTTCTCTGTTCCAACGTATTGTCCCTCGAATTGATACCCAATCATTGAAACGAACGGTGCGATATCAAGTCCTCCTTGTGACGTTGGTCGAGTTGCAAATTCATGCAAAGAACCGACCAAAGCAGCGCCACCAATGCGTGGTCCAGAGTTATTGATTTTACCAATGTTGTTTGAGGTAATAGGCTCATTTTTGAAAGTTAAACGATCAGCAATTACTTTATCCACCGTAAAACCATGCATTTCATACAAGACAATTTCCAACATGCGTTGGATTTCTGTTTCTTGGTTATCGAACTCTTTCACGGCAGACTTATATAATGTTTGATTTTTCACATCTACGATTTTAATAGATAAGGCGATTTTATTGCCTAATCCATCCACGCTTCCACACATGATGTAATCCACATTCAATTCTGTCCCTAGTTTGATCAAACAGTTTTGACCAAAGCATTGCGTCCGGAATTCTTCTTTCGATTTCAATACATCCGCCATGTCAAATTCATCAAAGACTTTGTACTTGTTCAACTTGATGGTTTCTAAACGCATCATTTTCGCAACAGCTTCTGGTTTAACGGTTAAACCATTCACATTTGGATTTGCCACAGCAATCGTTGGCATTTTTTCTGTTTGCGCTTGACTCATCATTCCGATCAGGCAAGTAGTAAGTAGTAAAAGTGTTTTTTTCATCTCGTTTTAAATTTTAAATTTATACTGCAAATATTTCTGCATTTTTCGCTTAAAATAAAACTGAATTAAGCAACGTCCAATTGCCCATTTGCGTTTTACGCAACTAAGAGTTGAATTCAATATCAGCCTCAATCTTTTTACGGAACATATTGATAGTCTTTTCGAACTCAAAGAAGTAGTTATTGCGTTCTTTTTCATTTACGACACTTATTAAACTGGAATTAGCCAATTGTTTGTCCAGCACTTGCTTTGAATCAGAGACGTATTGTGGATTTGTCGTTTGCAGGTAATTCATGATGTTATGTGTCACGTACAAACCTTTCTTCTCTTTGCTTTCATAATAGAACGCTGCGTCGGAATTGATGGTTTCATTCAAGTACATTTCAAATTGGTTTCCTTGTTCTGGGGGATGCGTGCCATAAATGAATTTCTTTCCACATTCAGCTTGTGCTTTCAAGTGTTGTGAGAACATGATGGCGCGGTCACATAGAAAAAGTGCGTAAGAAGGATCTTCGAACTGGTTCGACTTATAATAATAAAGAATCTGCCTCATGAATCCACGCATCAACTCGGGATCAAAAATTTCCACTGACGGAATCGAATTATAGATCGAAACGATATTCATTCCTAATTCAAATGCGCGTTCGGTGACTTTCTCGTGTTTAAAGAGGATATTCTGATATTCTGGAATCTGCAAATGCGTTTTCGCCCAAAAGAATAAACGGAATCGTAATAGTTGAGGCACATTAATCAATTGAAAAAAGTGGGCATTATTGATGGTTAGTATAATTCGTGGGTCATTTAAGGATTTTAAGCGTTGGAAAGACTCCAAAATTCCTTCCAAGTACGATTCCAGGCTAAAATCATATGCGTTTAAGGGTGTATAACCAAAAACTACATTTCCCGCTTTTTGCTCAATGAGCGCATCAAAAGAGATGTCAAATGCCTTACAGATCTTTTGCACCTCGAAAATAGTTAAGGCTGTTTCTCCTCTCAATCTGCGGTATGCAGCATCTTGACTCACGTGTAAGACATCGCTGAGCACGTATCCCATAGAGTCGCCGCCATTTAGTTTGACGCGTACTAAATTTAATAGGTCAGATTGAAGTCTATGCATGATTAAAATTTATAAAACCAGGTGCACATTGGTGAAATGCGTAAAGAAAAAAGTAAGGATACTATTTTTTTCATAGACTGAATTTAAACAAAAATAAGATTTATTCCTCTTCAGAATAACTTCGGTGAACGCGAGGTGAAATAGAGGTAAGTAATTCATATGGAATGGTATGACAATCTTTTGCGAATTCGTTTAACCCTTGATTTGGTCCAATGATTTCCACTTTTGTATGCGCTTCAATAATTACAGCTCCTATATCCACCATGATCATGTCCATGCAAACGCTTCCAACCACTGGACAACGTTGATTTTGAATATAAACTGCCCCTACGCCATTACTTAAACTGCGTTTGAATCCATCCGCGTATCCAATGGGAATAATCGCGATGCGCATTTCTTTTTCGGCGACAAAGGAGCGTCCATAACCTACACTTTCTCCTGGACGAATAATTTTCACTTGCGAGATACTACTGGTCCAATGAATAACTGGTTTCAAGCGTTGTTCAAAAGAACGATTTGAGCTTAATCCAAATAAACCAATTCCGATGCGAACCATGTCAAACTGTGCATTGGGATTGTGGGCAATTCCTTCTGAATTTAATATATGTCTCAGAAAGGGATAGGACAAATAAGACGCAAACTGTCCGGTACTTTCTTCGAATTGTGCAATTTGCTGCTGCGTAAATGCGGATTCTTTCTTGTCCGCTTCCGCTAAATGGCTGTAGACACTTTTAACCCTCAATTCTGGTTGTGCCGCCAGCACTTCGATTAACTGTTGAACCTGGTCTGAATAAAATCCAAGTCGTTTCATGCCAGTGTCCATTTTAATATGAATTGGGAACGCCGTTTTTTCTTGTGCGATCAACACTTTGAGCAATTCATCCAGTTGATTGAAATCATAGATGGCTGGTTCCAGGTCATATTTCACGCAGGTTTCCATTCCCTCTTCCTCCGCGTTCATCACCATAATGGGTGTTTTAATCCCTGATTTTCGCAATTCTTTACCTTCATCAGAATAAGCCACTCCAAAATAATGAATGCCTTGTTTCTCCAAAAATCGAGCAATCGTTGTTAAACCTGCACCGTAAGATTGGGCTTTGACCATTGCCAACATTTTCGTTTCAGGAAGTAGGCTATTCTTGTATTGATTCAGGTTGTGTTTTAAGGAAGAAAGATTGTAGGATAACTGTGTTTTGTGTTGTTTTAATTTCAAACGGTTGGCAACGCGTTGCATGTAGCGAGCGCCTTTTACTAAAACCACTGCATTTTTCAGTGACAATGTTAGGTCTTCATCTTGATGTAAAAAGTGTACGTCGTTGACGTCAAATTGTTGGCAAAGCTCGCGAAGTTCATCCGCTATTTGCTCCTGTTCGTCAGAGAGTCCTATAAGCACAATGCGGTGTTTTGACCCCGCAATAGAAAGTTGGTAGGACAAAGAGCTTTTAAATGCCTCTTTATCCATGGTGTAGGTGTCATTTATAATCAGTGATCCAGCATTTCCTTCAAACGTTTCCAATCTCATGGCCAAATGCGGAAGTGATTGAATTCGTTCTTCTTCCAATGGAATCCATTGTTGTGCCGCCTCCATCGCTAATTTGGACTGATGAATACTGACCTCGTCTTGAAAAGGAATCAATGAATCAAGTGCGCGGCTTTGAACTAAAATCTTTTTTTCATTCAACTCAGTTAACGATTCCAATGGTTCTGAAGTGATCAGCCATTTAACCTCATCAAACATGGAACATAATTCTCTTGAATAGTGCGTAAAATCCTTGAATTCGCCGACATGTGTTGGAAGTAGATTGGTTAAGATGCCATATGTTGGACGCAGCATTTCGGCTAGAATTTTCATCTCGCCTGGTTTTGTAGCTGCGACTTCAATAATAGCTACATCTGCTTTTCGGGGAAGTTGAAGAAGGGATAGTGCTACGCCTAACTGTGAATTATAACTTTTTGGACTTCTAAATACGTGTATTTTTCCAGCAAGAAGGTGATACATCCATTCCTTTACCGTTGTTTTTCCCAAGCTCCCCGCGATGGCAAGAATTGGATAATTCAGTTGTTCTCGGTAGTGTCCGGCAAGCATTTGTAAGGCGAACAAGGTGTCATCAACTACAACAAAACTGGCATCTGACCAATTATTCAGCGGAATCTGATGAACGACAAAAGCCCGAACACCTTTGTTGTAGGCATCTGAAATATACTCATGGCCATTGCGAAAAGGTCCATTTAAAGCAAAAAAGACGAGTCCAGGGGATTGATTTATTTTCCGTGAGTCATATACCACTTCTTGGATGTATCCAGTGTAAGAAATCCCCTCACTTCTACCCTGTAATTGGGAACAAAAGTCTTGGTATGTCAGTTCTAATTTCACTTTTTATTTAGTTGATAACACGTTCGACAAAGTGGACGGTATTTTTCAATGGCACCAACTAATACTTGTTCCGTTTGCTGAACAGTACGTTGAGAATAATGTGCTAAGTTTCCACAAGAAACACAAATGGCGTGTACTTTCGTCACATATTCAGCGATGGCCATAAGCTGTGGCATTGGTCCGAAAGCAACACCCGAATAATCCATGTCTAGTCCAGCGATTATTACCCTTACACCTTTATTTGCTAATTCATTACACACCTCCACGATGGCTGCATCAAAGAATTGAGCTTCATCAATGGCTACAACTTTTTCATCTTTGCAATGTGCTAATATTTCGTTGGCCTGTTCAACAATGACTGCTTCGAAGGAGCTTCCTTTATGGCTCACCACATGGTTTTGACTATAGCGATTATCTAGTTTTGGTTTAAAAAGGATCAATCCTTGGTTCGCAAATTCTGCCCGGCGAATACGTCGAATGAGTTCCTCGGTTTTTCCAGAAAACATCGATCCGCAGATTACTTCAACCCAACCATTCGCTCTTCCATCTAACGGAAATTGCTCTAAAAACATAAATCAGTCGTTTGTTAACATTTATTTCAAAAGAATTGACTGTAAAACGTCGCGTTAATCAGCATGTTTTCTAATTTTGATTTAGCAACGTTCCAATCATGCAGATGAATTGATAACGAAGTTAGTAACTTAAATGTAAAGTCCGAAAAAAGCATGTCCTTATGATGAAAACAATCTTATCAAACTTGACAGAAAGACTATCCGTCTTGGAAAATGGGAATTTAACACAAGCAGAAATGGAATTATTGGTAGAAGATGCCAAAGAATTATATGAACGTCTGATTGTACTTCGCTATAAAATTTATGAATTGAATGTCTTGGGTCCAAAAGAAGAAAGCGAAGCGGTAGTGTCCGCACATATTGATCCGGTTTTGGAGGAATTGGAACAAACTTCTTTTGATTTATTCGAAATGAATGAGGAAGCGGCTCCAGCAAAGGAAGATTCACCTGTCATGGATTTTCAACTGGAAGAACCTGAAATTCCTTTAGAAGAAGCAAGTCTATTTGATGCAGTGATGGAAACAACAGTGATTTCTACTGAATTACCGGAGGAAGAAGATACAAGTGAGGTACTTGTACACGAAGAGGTACCTGTTGAAGAAAGCGAAATGGAGGAAACAGAAACGGAAGAAGCGGAAGCTGTACTTGAAGAAATACCCGTCACTGAGGAGCCAGCCATGAGCACGGAAACGGCAGCTAATTTCTTAGACGATATTCAGCATCCAGAATCTACTTCCATCAATAGTGCATGGATTTTACAAATCGAACAAACCATTCGTTCTGATCGTTCTGTTTTCCCCTTGGAAACCTTAATTGGGTCTTTTTCTTTGAACGAAAAACTTCAGTTTATCAATGAATTGTTTGATGGTTCAAGCGATGCCTTTTCAACGGCAACAAAAAAATTGGATGCGAGTGAAAATATGGCGCAAGCTCGAGAGCAGCTAAGCGAATTTTCATCTACCTACAGCTGGGATTTAGAGTCAGAAATTGTGGAAGATTTTATTTTTAAAATTTGTCGTCGTTATGCGACTTCTGCTTCTTAATTTTTTACTTTCATTTGCTGTTTTTGGTCAAAATAATTCGACCAAAACCTTTATTGAAACGCTTTGTTCCCCTTCCTTTCATGGAAGAGGATATGTCAACGGTGGTGATTCCCTAGCAGCAAGTTATATTGCCAAGAGTTTTCAAGAAATAGGACTGAGTCCTTATGAAGGGGGCTACTTCCAGGAGTTTCGTTTTCCTGTACAAACCTTTCCAGGAGCTTGTGAACTAAAAATGGATGGGGAATCTTTGATTCCGGGTGTCCATTTTCTTGTTGCTCCTAATTCTGGCCCATCTTGTGCTGAGTTCGATTGTAAAAAAGGCAAATCATATCGCGTGGTTACGTGTAACATGGAGACCCTGTATAAATCCACCGCAAGTTTTTATCCATGTCCAAAGAATGTGATTTTGGCAGTTCGTTCATTTGGGATGAATTCGGACAGTTTAAAAATCATCAAGACACGTTTGCGTGAATTGAGTGCGTTTGCCTCTGTGATGGAAATCACTAGGGATAAATTTACCTGGTCTGTGAGTCAAACGGCGAATGCTTATCCATTCGTACAAGTCCAAGATTCGGTATTTGAGCGAATGAATGAAGGCACCATTGAACTTCATTTAGAAACGCGCCTTTTGAAAGACCATGTCACAAAAAATGTCATTGGATATGTGCCAGCTAGAAAACACGCTAAGAAGAAGCCTTTTTTATTTATTACCGCACATTACGACCACCTCGGAAGAATGGGTCAAGCAAGTTATTTCCCCGGTGCTAATGACAATGCAAGCGGAAATGGTATGATTTTTTCCATTGCACAAGAGTTGGTTAAAAACCCTTTGGATGATTACAATGTGGTTTTCATCGCCTTTGCGGGTGAAGAGATTGGCTTGTTAGGCTCCAAGTACTTTGTGGAGCATCCGCTTATTCCTTTAAAGAAGATTCGTTTTGTACTGAACCTAGATATTATGGGGAGTGGTGAAGAGGGAATTACTTGTGTGAATTCGACACTATTTAAAAATGAGTTTGAGCGGATGGTTCAATTAAACGATTCCTCCAACTATTTGCCACTCATTAAACCAAGAGGTAAGGCCGCGAATTCAGATCATCATTTCTTTACAGAGGCTGGTGTTCCTGCATTTTTCATTTACACCATGGGACCAGATAAACATTACCATGACATATTTGACACATATGACGCTTTGACTTTCGATAAATTCGATAAACTTCAACAATTATTATTAGAATTCATTCGTGGATTTTAATCGTCTAGCGATGTAAATTGTTTGAACGACAATCATTGCAAGAGCTAGAGCGAGTAAATGAATTACCAGTTGATTCGGTTGATTGGTATAAATCAGCGCTAGGCAAATAGATAAAAAGGACAATAATTGAACGGTAATCATGATGAGTAAGCGAAAGGTATCCGCCTGAGCATCTGCTTCTTTTTTAACATATAGAATCAAGAGTCCAATTAAGCCGATAAACGCAGATGTCCCGATGCAAAAAAGAGAATCAGAACAAGCTAAATGGGAGAATCCAGTCAAGGTAAAAAGGTAGAAAATCACAAAAATTACTAGGTACATGGATCCTAAACGGAGGGCTGATTTATTCATCATTTTTTTTGGAAATTTCAGTGACTTCGCGAATAACGATATACAATCCCGATCCAACACCCATTAAACCAAGAACGATTGTCCACCAAGGTGTTGAAAGGTTGAATCGGCTATCTAAATAATACCCTAAATAGGAAAAAGCGGTGATGACACCGGTCATTTGAAGTCCGGCGCTTGTTAAACGCAAATAAGGGGAATTGTTGGGTTTGGGATTTTTTTTTCGATTACTCATCGAATTCAAAATCTGTTTTCATGCTTGTATTTGAAACGGGGGATTTCATGACGCACGCACCTTCAAAATACGCTCCCTCTTCGATGTTCAACTTAAGGGTTTGAATGTCTCCTTTTATTCTTGCCGTTGTACGCAGAACAAGCAAATTTTCGATGGTTAATTCACCATCCATTGCGCCGTCTACTTCTGCATTTACACAAACAAGGTTTCCTTTGATTTTGCCTGATGTACCAATCACAACTTTACCTGAACACGAAACGTTTCCAATAATTTCTCCTTCAATCAACAAGTTTGAATCAGAAACGATATCACCTGTGATTTCGGTTCCGGATAAAATTTTATTTAATCGATCACTTTGATCATGTGTTGCATGGCCACCAAATAACTCTTTTCTTAACATAGCAGGCTAATAATTATCGTCGTAAAAAACTTTATAATCCCCAAATTTCGACGTTTCTATTAACTTTTTCAAATTTTCTTGATTAATTATGTAAATTTTATTGTTTTGGAAATCATCGAGGTACTCAAATCCCGCTTTATACGCATTTATATACTCCCCTGCGATTTTGGCTGTTTGGAACTCTTGCACAAGGACAAATTCCTTTTCGGCGACTGTCATTTTTTGAGAAACCTTCACTTTTGCTAGTTTAAATGCCTTACTTGAAAAATCTGAAATGGCATTTCGTGCTTCTTCAATATCCTCGTCTTCATCGAGTAAAACAATGACAAATTGAGGGACATTAGGAATATCTGTGAACATAGATTTTTTTTCAAAATTAGCCGGTATGGATGTCGAATACCCATTATTTATAATGGCTAACATTTCTTTTGCTCTGGCAGCTTGTTCGCTTGAAGGCTTTTCATCAACGATGCGATTTAACCGTGGGATCAAGTCTTTTTTATTTTCATTTAATTGTCCAAAAGCGAGCGCATTCAGCAACATGTATTCCGCTCTAAAGGCATTGGAAAGGTCATTATCCACAACTACTTGTGTTTCAGACAATACCTGAGTATAACTTTCTTGGTTATACTTCTCCAATAATTTGATGTATTTCTGTTGATCCTTTAGCGCACTTTCTCGTTGTTTCGCATAAAAATCAGGGTCTCTAAAGAAGTTTGCCGCATCTGACAAGGGGTAATTTTTTAGAATGTACTTCTTGTATGTCTCTGCTTCTGCAGTGCCTTCATTCAATTTATACAACTGAAAAGCTGCAGATAAATCGGTTGGATTTATTTTGAACATATCAAGAATGGCTTGAAATTGTCCTGCTGCAAGTTCCATCTCTCCCAATACTTCTTTATAGAGTATACCGGCAGTATAACGCGCTTCTAATAATCGTTGTTCTGAAAGCGCAAAAGAAGAATCAGTTAGCGGGATATTTTTTCTTAACACTTCTATAGTTAAGGAATCCTTTATTGGATTATTTTGAGCTGTAATCATTGATGAATCTTGATTTCCGGTTTTTAAAGACGGGTCATTGAGCATGATTTTCTCACTCCGTCTCCAATCATCTTCATTTTCACGTTGTCCCCATAATTTACGAAACTCATTGTATCCATCTTCTCTCAACTTTGGATTATTAAAGATGAATTTATTGGTATTATTCACTGTTCCGGTAGTCGTTTGATTTTGTTGCAGTGCCAATAATTTTGCTGCTTCTTGTTCTTTTCGCCGCTGTTGTTCGCGTTTCAATTGCTTCAACGTTTCTTTCAAGAAATCTTCACGATCATCTACGGACATTTTTGCAATTCGCTGAACCGAATCCTCAAAATTAGCGGTTTCAATGGCCCTCACTAGATCGGCTAATTTAGCCGCTTTATTTTTTATGAATGCACCATTTGGATAATCTTCACTAATAAATCTTGAACAAGAGTCATAGTACTTCTGTGCAGATACATAGTCTTTGGTATTAAACGAAAGGTCACCTAGTTTTTCGTAGGCCATTGCCTTTTGGCGTTTGTTCGTGGTGGAATAAAATGCGGATTCTGTCAAATAGGACTTTGCTTTAGCTTGTTCTTTTCGGTTTAATTCAACTATTGCCATAGTGTAGTAAATCTGATCTTTGAAACCAGCGTTTTTTGCATCCTTCAGCATGCGTTTCAAGTCTTTTGCCAACTTATCTCCTCCACCAACAACGGCTCTATTTAGGCGCGCATTGAAGGAAATATCAAAGGGAGCTGATGCTTTCATCGCTTTAGAAAAACACTTTTCTGCATCAGATAATTGATTGGCTTGTTGATATAATTGGGCAAGAATGAAATTTAATCGTGCTTTTTCTTTTCCATCCTTGCATTTTTCGATAGCCAATACTAGTCCATTAATTGCTTCCTCGTAGTCTTTCCGTTTGATTGCGAGGTCAGCATACGTTTTGTGGATGTCATACTGAAGACTCCTTTTCATGATTGGCGCCTCACTTTTTTCCTTCTTTTTTAAGAACGGGATGTAATCTTTTATTGTTTTTTTCTCTTGAACTTGCGCGATTTCGTTGAGTCCATCCAAAATTAATTTGGCGTCTGCAAATTTTCGTTGCTCAATGAAAATTTTTGCAATCCAGACTTCCGCTGCATAGGTAGATGGATCCTTCACAAAAAAGCGTTTAACGAATTGGAAGTTGCTCAGTGCACGATCATAATCTCTACGGTAAAAAAATGCTTGTCCAACGGTCAGCCAGTTCTCATCTATCCACGTATTATATTCGGCTTGTTTGTAGAACATATTTTCTGCGCTTGGCATACTGTGATTCAAAATAACTTTCGTGCATTTAGAAACCGCTGTATCAATCGCCGGAAGCATTCCTTTCACTTCTATTTCACTCGGTAACGGATTAATCGGCAAGACGCCATAAAAATCATCTTTTCGGCTACTGTAATATGTTTTTAAGGAAACACGCAAGAGTTCTTGCGCGTTGAAATGACCATTAAATCGAGCGGTTGTTGAATGATAGGTTCGATTGACAAACGTATTACTCTCCGTAGAGCAAGCTCCCAAGAAAATGAGCGCGAAAAACAGAAAGCAAATACGGGTGTAAAATTTCATCATAAGGTAGAAGGCCAGACTAATATAACTGAAAATGATCGATTTTATTTTGTCTTAAGCAATATTTGTAAAGACTTGTTGAATATCATCGTCGTCTTCGATTTTGTCTAACATTTTTTCAATATCGATTAATTGTTCTTCAGAAAATTCCACTGGCGTAGTTGGAATGCGTTTTAAGCTCGCTTTTTGAACTTCCGTACCCATATCTTCCAACGCTTTAGCGATGGAACCAAAGGAAGTGTAATCTCCTGTTATTATGATCAAATCATCTTCCACTTCGATTCCTTCACAGCCTGCATCGATTAATTCTAATTCAAGCATTTCAGGATCTATTTCTGCGGTTTTAACGATTTCAAATTCACTTTTTCGGGCAAACATGAATTCCATTGACCCGTTTGGAACGACCATTCCTCCAGCTTTGTTGAAGTAAGATTTAACGTTTGCAACGGTTCTTGTGGGATTATCTGTGGCGCATTCAACATAAACCAAAACTCCGTGTGGACCTTTTCCTTCGTAGTTTACTTCTGTAAATGAGGCAATATCTTTTTGAGCAGCACGCTTGATTGCTGCTTCAATATTGTCCTTTGGCATGTTTTCCGACTTCGCATTTTGAATGGCCGATCTCAACTTCGCATTCGTTGCTGAATCAATCCCGCCTTCTTTGGCTGCCATGGTAATGGCTTTTCCTAATTTGGGGAAAATTTTAGACATCTTATCCCATCGTTTTTCTTTTGCTGCTCGGCGGTATTCAAAGGCTCTTCCCATAATTTCGATAATTTAGGCAAAAATAGGGAATTCAGAAGGAATTTTCAAGTGTCGAACAAGGACTTTCCTTCGATTCAAGATTGGAATTCACTCGTATGCACGTTCAAAAAGAATTTGCCGAGTTATCGTATGTAAAAAAAAGCTAGTTTTAACTAAACTCATCAGCTATGAAAACACATTTCATTGTATTATTTACCTTGTTTTCTTTTTCATTTAAGGCGCAAAATTGGTCGCCATCCGGTGCGAATTGGAAATATTCGTATAATGGATTTTTTCCAGGATATGTAGATGTAATGTATTCAGGAGACACCTTGATTGATGGTCAATCAGCGAAAACACTCACCAAAACATATAATGGGATGGATTGGAGCATGGCTGTGATAAGCAGTGCTATTGGAAAGGAATTTACCTATGAAAACAATGGGGTCATTTACCTTCGTTACCAAAATCAGTGGGATACCTTGTATCATTTTAACGCACAAGTTGGAGATCATTGGCGCATGGCCAAGCAACCCATCGTGAGCGTTTGTCCAGAAAATAGCCGTTTAAACGTTATGGCCATTGGCAACAAAATCATAAACAATGAAACAAGAAAATATGTCGTGGTGGATTTTTGCAATCCAGACTTAAGTTCCCTAGGTTGGGGTCAAGATACCATTGTAGAAAATATAGGATTCATAGGATCGTATTTTCTTCCCTATGATCAATTTGAAGGTGCGGTAGACGGAAGTGAAGGAGGTCCTTTTCGTTGTTATTCCCACGATAATTTTGCTACCTATGCTCCGCATTTTTCCGATGCATGCGATTTCATTGTCGGTCTGGATGAGTTATCCTCAACATTTAATATTTATCCGAATCCCGTTCAAGATGAAATTTATTTATCCACTGAATTCAGCAACGCATTTACGGATTACACCATCTATTCCTTAGATGGAAAAATGCAACAAGCTGGACCAATATTAGAAATGATTCCGATGAATCACCTAACAAGCGGAAATTATATTTTGGAGATTTCCAATTCCAAACAAAAGCAATTCGCCAGGGTTTTGAAAGTGGACTAAACTAAGATTTGTCCAATGTAATTCAAGATGGGTTCTTTACCAAACCCTGAAGTAGCCGAGGTCGTAAATACCGGTGGAAGTTCTTCCCAGTACTTCAACATTTCTTTTTTGTATTTCGCTAGATTTTTCTGAAGCGCCGAACTTGATATTTTGTCAATTTTTGTGAAGACCATCGAAAAAGGTAAATTTTTCTCACCGCACCAGTTCATAAATTCTAAGTCGATTTTTTGTGGTTCTAGTCTAGCGTCTAACAAAACAAAGATATTTTCGAGTTCTTTTCGTTTGGTTAAAAAATCGGAAATAAATTTTTCCCAGTTATTTCGTTTGGACTTTGATACCTTGGCGTATCCGTAACCGGGTAAATCCACTAAGTACCATTTTTCGTTAATCACGAAATGGTTAATCAGCTGTGTTTTTCCTGGTGTAGAGGATGTTTTTGCCAGATTCTTCTTTCCAGTCAACATATTAATTAGAGAGGACTTTCCCACATTTGATCGTCCGATAAAAGCGAATTCAGGTTTGCCATCCGTAGGGCATTTTGCAATTTCGGTATTCGAAATAAGGAACGTAGCTTCTTTAATAATCATGGTGCAAAGTTACTTGAATAAAAATATTTTTCAGCAATTCGAACAAAGTTTGTCATTAGGTGTTAATAGATACCTAAGCACCCATGGCAGAATATAAAATCAAAGACATCGAAATCCTAACAGGGATTAAAGCACATACGATTCGTATTTGGGAAAAACGTTATAAGATATTAATCCCTGAGCGAACGGAAACACAAATTCGGACCTATAGTGACCAGGATTTGTCTTCTTTATTGAATATCAGTTTACTCAATAAAAATGGCCACAAAATTTCTCACATAGCCGAATGGGATAAAGACAAAATCAATCGTTTGGTTTGGGACATTAAGATGAGCCGTAATGTTAATTTCACAGAAGAGAAATTAATTTTGGCTTTGTTGCATACAGATGAGCAGCTTTTTAGTGAAACACTCCAAGTGCTTATCGACGATAAAGGGCTCTCTAAAACATTTAGTGAAGACCTCATGCCTTTTCTAGAAAGAATCGGTGTAATGTGGTTAGTGAATAGCATCAGTGCCGCACAGGAACATTTTATTTCAAACCTCATCCGTCAAAAAATTATTTCTGAAATCGATAAGCAAGAAATTCCTGCTGATAAATCGAATCCTGTGATGCTCTATTTGCCAGAACACGATTGGCATGAGATCGGATTGCTTTTTTACCAATATTTACTAAGAAGTAAAGGATTCCATACGGTTTATTTGGGGCAAAGTCTTCCATACGATTCCCTATTAGATTGCATTCAACGCATTCAACCGAAAGCCATCATTAGTAGTTGGTTAACTGCGATTGACAAACCTTTTATCATTAATTATTTTAAGCAGTTGAAACAAGATGCTCCAAACGCCATGCTTTTTGCCGGTGGAGCACAAATCAATTTGCATTCATTGGATTTGATCGGATACGTAACAGAGATCAAAAATGCAGATTCCCTCTTAGCGCATTTCGTTAACTAACGAAATTCACAATTCTTCCAGGAACGATAATGGTTTTCTTCGGCACTTTACCTTCTAGGTATTTTTGAGCCTCCGGCATGTTTAAAACGTGCTCTTCTATTTCCTTCGGGGATAAATCCACACTTAAACTTACCTTAAATCGCAGTTTCCCATTAAAGGATACAGGGTATTCGAAATCTGATTCTTTCAAATAATTTGCTTCAAATACGGGATAGGATTGATCGAAGATGCTGCTGCCATCCAACTGTAATTTCGACCATATTTCCTCGGTAATGTGGGGTGCGTATGGCGACATTAATATACTCAACTGAGTTAATACTTCTCGATTGTTGCATTTTTGATCTGTTAATTCGTTCACGCAAATCATAAACGATGAAACACCTGTATTAAAGGAAAAGCGATCCAAATCATCTCTTAGGCGCTTGATTGTTTTATGCAAGGATTTCATGGACTCGTTTGACGCTTCCCCATCGCTTACTTGAAATTGTCCACTTTGATGGAAAAGTCTCCAGTATTTTTTCAAAAATCCATGAACACCGGTAATGCCTTTTGTATCCCAAGGCTTACTTTGTTCCAATGGACCCAAGAACATCTCATACATTCGCAAGGTGTCTGCGCCATATTTCTCACATAAATCATCTGGAGTAACCACGTTATACCAGCGTTTGGACATTTTATCCACTTCGCGTTTCACGATGATTTTACCTTGCTCATTTGTCACAAAATGCATGTCCTCAAATTGTGGTTGCCATTTGCGTAATTCATCTAGGTCAATGCTTTCATCGTCTTGAATTAAATCAATTAGGATGCGGACTTCCCGGAAGTTTGAAACATCGGAAGAAATAAGGTCATATGAATGCATTTTACCATCAGTATCCAAAAAAGCAATGGCTGATTTGCCTAAGATCATCCCTTGATTAATCAATTTGGCAAAGGGTTCATCAAATGGAATGAATCCTTGATCGTAAAGGAACTTGGTCCAAAATCGGGAATACAATAAATGTCCCGTTGCATGTTCTGATCCACCAATGTACAGATCTACATTTTGCCAGTAAGCTACTTTCTCTTTACTCACAAATTCCTGTTCATTTTTTGGATCCATATAACGAAGGAAGTACCAAGAACTTCCCGCCCATCCTGGCATGGTATTATGTTCCATTCGTTCACCTTGAAAGTGATTCCAAGCGTCTTTTTTGGCACGAGCTAAAGGCGGTTCACCGTCCTCCGTAGGTAGATATTTATCGACTTCAGGAAGTTCAATTGGCAACAGCTCATCCGAAATCAAGGAAGGAATGTCGTCTTGGTAGTAGATTGGAAAAGGTTCTCCCCAATATCGTTGTCTAGAGAATACGGCATCACGTAAACGGAAATTCGTTTTTCCTTTCCCGATGCCTTTTTCTTCAATGGCTTCAATGGCTTTTTTCATGGCTGCTTTCGCTTCAAGTCCATCTAAAAAATCGGAATGGGCAATAAACGCATCTTTCTCGGTATATGCATATTCACTGATGTCAACATCCGCAAAAATATTTTTGATTTCTAAGTCAAAATGTTTCGCGAAATCGTAGTCACGTTGATCTCCACACGGCACTGCCATAACAGCTCCTGTTCCATAGGATGCTAATACATAGTCCCCAATCCAAATCGGAATGGATTCGCCCGTAAATGGATGAATGGCGTAGGCTCCAAGCGCTTGACCAGTAATATTTTTCACGTCTGCTTGACGGTCTCGTTCGGATTTTAATCCAGCTTCTCGTTGGTAGTTTTCAACGGCGGCTTTACAGTCAGAACTCACCAACTGATTCACCAATGGATGTTCGGGTGCTAAAACCATAAAGGAAACGCCAAAAATGGTATCTGGACGTGTAGTAAACACTTCGATGGATTCCGATGAATTTTCAATGGCAAACGCCACGCTTGCACCTTGCGATTTTCCTATCCAATTACGCTGCTGTTCTTTGATGGAATCTGACCAATCTATGCGTTCTAATCCTTCTAGTAATCGTTCCGCATATGCTTTGATGCGCATCGACCATTGACGCATGCGTTTTTGTTCTACAGGATGTCCACCACGTTCAGAAACACCATTCACAATTTCATCGTTGGCTAAGACGGTTCCTAAAGCTGGACACCAATTCACCCAACTTTCCGCCAGGTAAGCAAGTCGATAAGTTTGGATGATTTCTTCTTTTTTGTGAGCCGAAAAAGCGTTCCACTCCATTGAAGAGAATTGTCCTTCGTAATCTGTGACAGCTTGGATAAGTACATTTCCTTCTGATTCAAATTGTTGAATTAATTGTGAAATACGTTCCGCTTTATTTGTTTTTACGTCATAGTAACATTCGAATAATTGCTTAAAAATCCACTGAGTCCATCTGTAGTATTCCGGAGCAGAGGTTCTTACTTCACGTGACCAATCAAAACTAAATCCAATTTGATCTAATTGTTGGCGGTAACGCGCAATGTTTTCCTCGGTAGTAATCGCAGGATGTTGTCCAGTTTGAATCGCATACTGTTCCGCTGGAAGTCCAAAGGAATCGTAACCCATTGGATGTAGGACATTAAATCCTTGAAGTCTTTTGTAGCGGGCGTATATATCTGATGCGATGTATCCAAGTGGATGTCCTACGTGCAACCCTGCGCCAGATGGATAAGGAAACATGTCTAAGACGTAATACTTAGGTTTTGTTGTGTCCTCCTTCACGTGATAGGTACCACGATCTTGCCAATTCTTGCGCCATTTGCTCTCTAGATTTCTAAAATCGTATTCCATATCCTTGTTTTCGAAGGACAAAGATAAAAAGGATTCAAGAGTTTACCTTATTCTGCACAAGTAAATGAAGGACCCCTATCAGGAAAAGGATAAAATCGAAATAACGGTGATTCATTTTTGGGGTATTTTTTAAGTAATACCAATAAATCCAAGGGCAAAATATGAGTGCGATGGAAAGGATCTTGATTTCCAAATGTTCACTGAAAGGTTGAATTAAACTACAAAGTGCAAAGTAGCTCGCTAATAAAATGACAATCAGCACTTCTGTTGTACCTTTGGAGAGGAAAAGTGGTATTGTTTTGATATGTCCTTGATCCTTTGGCATGTCCTCTAGGTCTTCCACCAAAGCAAGCGCAAAAAACAGGAGTAGCTGCAGAAAGTCCTTGAAAAGTAGTTGTCCATATAGCGTGTATTTCGGGATGGCTATTCCCAATGTAAACCAGCAAACCGAAATGATTATTGGTTTTAAAAATGGGATTTTCCTCCATTTTAATCCTTTTTCATAGGTTAGAACTAGGAGAGCCAAGCAGATATATGTGGCGAATGTCCATGAAAATGGACTTAACAAAATGGCGTAACATACGCTTGTTACTCCAGCAAGAATTAGGTAAGACCAATGATTTTTACGTTCAAATAACCATTGGTAGGATGCCAAAATAGAAAGGCTGAATAATGCCGCAAAAGGCCAGTTCGTTTTAGAAAGGAATCCCAAGGAAAAAACAAATGCAAAAATTGCAAGCAGCACATTGCTTTTTAAGGAGCTTGAAATCATCCGATCCGATCAATTACGGAAGTAACGGTGATGTTCTCAATACAGGTGCATTTCGTCCCTTTTTTGCAAGCGCTACAGTTCGGATCAAACACCATATAATCCGCTTTTGGACCAATTGCGCGCCATCTTCCTGGATCGATAGGTCTGCGCATCGAAAACAATCCAATGGCGTGAATCCCTGAAAGTCCTGCGATGTGATAGGGACCAGTTGAGCAAGCAACTAAGGCATTTGAACGTGATATGAATGTGATTAATTGCTCCAATGACAATTTACCTGTTGTATCGATGATGCGTTCGTGTAATGGAATTAAATTTCGAAACTGCATGCCTTCTTGTTCGGTTCCAGTAAAACACACTGTTTTGCCTGAATCCGCGAGTTGGTAAGCAAGCTCCATGTATTTTACTAAAGGCCATTCTAATGCGCTCCCTTTGGATTTTGGATGAAGGATTACTACGTTTTCCTTGGAAAGGGGAAGCCAAATTGGAAGTTCTGCTGGAATTACTTGAAATCGAATCAAGGATGGCAGCTGATCAAAGGACGGAATTTCAGAAATTCCTAATGGAGCGAGTAAATGGAAATTTAATTGGGACTCGTGTAAAGATGAGTTTTTACGTGTGAAGCTCGGACGCTCATTGCACGTGAAAAGGTGAAAAACACGGTGAGATGTTCCAATTCTCATGGGTATTTTCGCTTTTTTAGCTAAAAAAGCCAGTTTTTTGTTTGGAAACACATGGATGATACAATCCGCTTTCAACTGTTGTAGTTGTGTCGCCAAGGGTTGATTGAGGAGTTCATCGATGTCCCAAAAGGCATCAATGGCTTCAAAACAGCTCACCACTGGACGCGTATAATTTTTTCCGATGAAAATAATTTCAGCATCCGGGTATTTATTTTTCAAGGCTTGACAAATGGGCAAGGTCAATGCTACATCGCCGATACTATCCGTTCGAGAAATCAGTATGCGCTTCATTGCTTACCAGTGTTTAGTTTTCTTAAAAGCCGGTATTTTACGTAAGTTGCATATGCACTCCGCACAGAGATCAAGAATCCCGTTTTTCCATCCCTAAATCCAGTTTTGATGACAAAACTTTTAACGAATTGATTCAAGACTTTCACATAAAGTAGTCCCCATGAAATGTTCTTCCCCTGGTCAAAAAGTTCTTTAGCGGCTATTTTACCGAAATAATCAATTTGCTTAAAATGATCTTCCTTCGTGTAATAGGAATAATGGAGTAAATCTCCTGTCAAGCAGCCGATTTTACCGTCCTCAATAAGTGCCAAGCGGTCATGTGGATTAACGCCCGTCCATGATGCTTTTGACTTCATGACCAAGCGTGTTTTTGTATCTGGATACCATCCACAATGTTTCACCCAATATCCACAATAATTGGTGAGTCGATTGAAGGAATACGCTTCGGCTTTGGGGCCATTTTTTACTTGACTGATCGCAGCGGCTAATTCATCCGTTAAGGCTTCATCCGCATCGAGTGACAGTACCCAATCGGTTTCGGCCATTTGAAGGGCCCTATTTTTTTGTTGAATGTGTCCATCGAATGCATGCTGAAAAAATGTAACGTGATGGGATTGACAAATCTCTGCAGTTCGGTCCGTTGAAAATGAGTCGAGGACAATGATTTCATCACAAACCAATTTCAATGAGCGCAAGCATCGATCGATGTTTCGTTCTTCATTAAAGGTGATGATGACTCCTGTTAATTTCATCGCTCCAATTCCTGATTTAACGGTAATTTACTTAATTCTGATGCGTTGACCGACTGAAATATTGTTGATGCTTACACCAGGATTCAAGCGTTGGAGTTGTCCTTGACTTAAATTATTTCGTTGGGCTATTTTACCGAAGGTATCCCCTGGTTTTACGTTGTAGTATTTTTTAGCAGGTTGAACGGGTCGTGGAGCAGGTGTGGGAGTTGGAGTGGCAGAAAGCGAACTAAACAATTTCAGTTTTTGTCCAACATAAATATTGGTGGTTTGTAAGCCATTCCATTCCATAATTTGTTCAATGGTCACGTTGTATTTTAGGGCAATATTTTTTAAGTTCTCTCCAGCTTTGACTTTATGGTATTGAAGGTTTTCATTGGTAGGTTTCAGTGAATCCACGATCAATGGTGTGATGGAGGCAGAGTCGATGTTTTGTAAAGAGTCCGGTTGGATAATAATGATTGGTTTCGGCGCTGGAGGTTTTGGGGCATAAATGGAATGTTCCATGGCATACAAGGAATCTTCTAGACTTACTAGCAGATTTATTTTTTCCATAGGGCCCGTCAAACAACGAGCGGGGGTCATTTTAGGAATGAATGCTGTTTTATAAACGGGATTTAATGCTTTTATTTCTTCTAAATCCCATGTAGCTAATTGAGCAATGGTATTCATGTGAACCCCATTTTTCATACACATAGTATCTAATTGTGCATTGTGTACTTTCGCTTCCATTGGAACAATATTGTGTTCTGCATGGTACGTTATTAAATAAGCGGCTGCAATAAAATTTGGCACATATCCTTGTGTTTCCTGAGGCAAAAAAGGACGTACACCCCAATAGGTTGTTTGTCCACCAGAGCGTTTAATGGCATGGTTTACATTTCCCGGTCCGGCGTTATACGCTGCTAATGCTAAATTCCAATCCCCATAAATTCCATAAAGTTGTTTCAAATAGCGACATGCAGCATCGGTAGCTTTTTCTGGGTCCATCCGTTCATCGATGTATGAATTTTCTTCCAAGCCAAAATAGAGTCCGGTTTTATACATAAACTGCCATAATCCCAATGCTCCTGCGCGAGATTTCACTTGAGGACGTAAACCACTTTCAATGACGGACAAGTAGCGAAGTTCTTGTGGTAATCCGTACTCCGCTAATTTTTCTCCGAATAAATCAAAGTACAAGGCAGAGCGACCCATGACAACGCGTATAAATCCACGTCGTTGAGCGGCAAAAAACTTGATTGTAGAAAGGGTTGCAGCATTACAGTCCATGTGAAACGGACTTTTTTTACTCATTTCTTCTAAGCGCTGGCAATATACCTCATCTGAGAACGACGGAACTTGATTCGGTTCATAATTCAATGAATTAATGATGGAGTCGTAATTGTATTGATTGGCATACTCCGAATAAAACAAGTTCAAACTTTGCTGAACCGTATTAAAGAAAGCATCTGGATTAAGGGTATCTGCTGGTCTAATGAGGTGTGCAGGTTTTTGCCCAAACGAAAAACCAGCGACCATTAAAAAGACAAACAAAATTCCTTTCATATTAATTCCTCCACTTTTTTAACTCCATGGAACAACAATTCCTCCTGAAAACAGTCAGCCATCAACTGAATTCCGTATGGGAGTCCATTTGAATGAACGCGAAAAGGCATACTGATGGCCGGATTACCGGTTAAATTAGCATGAACCGTAAAAATATCTTGTAAGTACATTTGAATCGGATCTTTCACGGTATTTTTCTCAAAGGCAGTACCTGGAGTTGTCGGGAGAAGCAACAAGTCTACGTTTTTAAAGAAATCATCTGTTCGATTTTTTAGTACCCTTCTTACTTTTTGTCCTTGGGTATAATACGCATCATAAAAGCCATGTGAAAGAACGAATGTCCCGGTCATAATGCGGCGTTTCACTTCTGGCCCAAATCCTTCTGTTCGTGATTTAATGTATGTTTGCTCTACTCCTTTCGCTTCTTGACTACGGTAACCAAAATGGACACCATCAAAGCGCGATAGATTGGAAGACGCTTCAGCGGTTGTTAAGACATAATACGTTGGAACAAGATAATCCATGAATGGAAAACTTAATTCCGATACTTCGTGTCCGGCATCTTTCAACTTTTGAATGAGTTCCGTTAAATTTTGACGGACTTCTGGATCTAGTCCTTCGTGATGAATACACTCACTAATGAGTCCGATTTTTAGTTTTTCAGGAAATGATGTTGTTTCATTCTTCACCACGTTTGATGAAGTTGTTGCATCCATTTCATCCGCTCCTGCGCTACATTCATAGATCAATTGAGCATCTGCTGCAGAATTGGTAAAAGAACCAATTTGATCGAAGGAGGAAGCATAGGCGATTAAGCCGTAACGACTCATGCGACCATATGTTGGTTTTAAGCCGTAGGTTCCTGTCCAAGAGGCAGGTTGACGAACGGATCCACCCGTATCGCTTCCTAATGTGATGGTACATAAATTTGCACTTGCCGCAACAGCGCTTCCACCAGAAGAACCACCTGGAACATGATTTGCTTTCCAATTATTTTCAACGGATCCGAAAGCAGATGTTTCGTTGGAACTTCCCATGGCAAATTCATCACAATTCAATCGTCCAATAACGATTGCATCTTGATCCAATAAACGTTGTAGAACAGTAGAGGTATAGAGCGATGTAAATCCTTCCAAAATTTTAGAAGAAGCACTTACTCGGTGATTTTTATAGCAAATATTGTCTTTGATTCCGATGACAACACCGGCAAGGGGTCCTGCGGTGCCATTTTTCACTTTTTCATCGACCAATGTCGCATTTTCCAGAACAGAATCTGTAAACACTTCTAAAAAAGCATTCAGGTGCTTATTTTCTTCGATACGTTGAAGATAGCTTTGAGTAATATCCAAAACCGATTCACCTGAAAGCACTGCTTTCTGAACATCACCAATCGTACGATACATGAGAATCTTATTTATCGTCAGCTTTGATCTCTGTGGAAGAACTCGTTGTTTCTTCTACTTCTCCTTTAGAAGCATCCTTGAATTCTTTTACGCCTTTTCCAAGTCCACGCATTAATTCAGGGATTTTCTTTCCTCCGAAAAACAAAAGGATGATTACTAAAATAAGGATGATTTCTGTTGGTCCTAACTTACCCATAAGATTTCTTTTAAAGGATGAAACACAAAACTACGCAAAAAAGCAAGTAGAAATACCCTTCAGCCTAATTTGACTATAATTTTCTTGCTACTTCAACTTCCTCGTATGCTTCTATGATATCACCGATTTTAATGTCGTTGTATTTATCGATATTCAAACCACATTCGTAGTTATTTTTCACTTCCTTAACATCGTCTTTGAAGCGTTTCAGTGAACCTAATAAACCAGTATGAACAACAATTCCATCGCGGATTACGCGGATTTTGGAAGAGCGTTTGATGACACCGTCCATGACATAACAACCAGCAATTGTTCCCACTTTCGTAATATCAAAAGTCTCGCGGATCTCCGCTGAACCAAGAATTTGCTCTTCAATATCTGGAGAAAGCATTCCTTCCATTGCAGCTTTAATTTCTTCGATAGCTTTGTAAATTACAGAGTAAAGTCGAATATCGATTTGCTCACTTTCAGCCAATTTACGTGCAGTCAATGAAGGTCGAACTTGGAATCCAATGATGATTGCATCGGATGCAGAAGCTAAGTTGACATCGGCCTCTGTGATTGCCCCTACGCCTTTCAAGATAATGTTCACTTGGATTTCCTCCGTTGATAAGTTCAATAAAGCATCAGAAAGTGCTTCAATAGAACCATCCACGTCACCTTTCACGATGATGTTCAATTCTTTAAAGTCTCCAATTGCCAAACGACGACCAATTTCATCCAAGGTAATGTGTTTCGTTGTACGAAGTCCTTGTTCACGGTATAACTGTTCGCGTTTCGTAGCAATGGCTTTCGCTTCTTTTTCGTCGTCGAGAATGTGGAATTTATCACCTGCATTAGGTGCTCCACCGATTCCTAATACAGAAACTGGACAAGCTGGCCCTGCTTCTTTCAAAGCAACGCCATGTTCATCATGCATCGCACGCACTTTACCAAAGTATCTTCCAACAAGAACGACATCTCCTACGTGCATGGTTCCTGATTCAACGAGCATATTGGTCACATAACCTTTTCCTTTATCCAAAGAAGATTCTATGACAGTTCCAACTGCGTTTTTGTTTGGATTTGCTTTTAATTCTAGGATTTCAGCTTCTAAAAGTACTTTATCTAATAATGCATCAATATTTAAATTCTGTTTTGCAGAAATTTCCTGTACTTGGTATTTTCCTCCCCAATCTTCCACCAAGATATTCATGGCTGATAACTGTTCTCTGATTCGATCTGGATTAGCTCCAGGCTTATCGATTTTATTGATCGCAAAGATCATTGGGACATTCGCCGCTTGGGCGTGAGAAATCGCTTCTTTCGTTTGTGGCATGACGTCATCATCCGCTGCTACAATAATAATGGCAACATCGGTTACTTGAGCTCCACGAGCACGCATGGCTGTAAAGGCCTCGTGACCTGGAGTATCCAAGAAAGTCATTTTTCGATCATCTTTTAAAGTCACCGAATACGCTCCAATATGCTGGGTGATTCCACCTGCTTCACCTTCTGTTACATTCGCATTACGAATTCTATCGAGCAATGATGTTTTACCGTGGTCAACGTGACCCATCACGGTAATAATTGGTGGACGATTAATGAGATCCTCTGGTTTATCTTCAACTGTTTGAATTGCATCTTGTACTTCTGCGCTAACAAATTCCGTTTCGAATCCAAATTCGTCTGCGACAATGTGAATTGTTTCAGCATCTAAACGTTGGTTAATGGAAGCAAAGATTCCCAAGGACATACATACCGAAATGACTTGTGTTGGTTGCACGTTCATCATGGAAGCTAACTCAGAAACCGTAACGAATTCCGTTAATTTTAAGATTTTATCTTCCAACTCCGCAGCAGCCATTTCTTCTTGGCGTTTTTGTTGGAAAGTATCTCTTTTCAAACGTCTATTTTTAGACGCTTTGGATTTACCTCCTTGATTTGAAAGTCGCGCTAGGGTATCCTTAATTTCTTTTTGAATATCGGTTGCAGAAATTTCTGGCTTATCGACTCTTGGACCTTTATTAGCAGGATTATTACCTGTGTTAGGGCGTGTATTTCCAGGAGTTGTACTTGGTGCTGGAGTTTCTACTTTCTTAATGCGTTTGCGTTTTCTTTTCGCGTCATCATTTGATGAGGCAACTGGATTTCTTGGTCTTTCGACTGGCAATTCAATTTTACCTAAAACCGTTGGTCCGCTTAGTACTTGACGTTCAAAACGAATGGTTTCAATGAGTGGTACAACATTCGGTTTTTCCTCTACTTTGGGATCAACGACCGGAGCTTTTGGTTTTTCCTCTGCTTTTGGCGCAGGTACAGGTGTTGTTTTTGCTTTTGTTACAGGCTCATCTTTTTTCTTATCCGGGCGTGTACGTTGATTGATGGCAGAAAGATCAATTTTTCCAATCACATTTACGTGATTACTTTCGACAGGTGTTATTTCCGGCGTATGATCAATTTCTTTTGATTCTTCGGATTGTTCTGGTTCTTTTACTTGCTCTGGTGTTGCAGCTATTGGTTTTTCCGTAGCATAAACTTGGCGTTTAATCTCATCCAAGTTAATCGCATCTCCCTCATCCTCATCTTCAGATGATTCTTGTATTTTTGGCGCATCCGCAGGTTTGTCGCTCAAGGTGACAGACTCACGTTTTTCTCTACGAGAGGTGGCTTTTGATTGCTCTTTCATAGATTGATCAGCTGCATATTCTTGACGCAAAAGTTCAAAATGCTCCTGCTCCAAACGCGTGTTTGGATTGGAATCAATTTTAATTCCTTTAGACTCTAAGAACTCTACCAAGGTTGGTAATCCAACATTGAGCTCTCCTGCTGCTTTTCCTAATCGAATCGGTTTTCCCGCCATATTTATCCTTTTACGCTTCTGTAAGTGGAGTTAAATTTATTCAAATTCTGCTTGTAAAATTCGGAATACTTCCTCAATCGTTTCTTTTTCAAGATCCGTACGCGACACTAAATCATCAACGCCAATTTCCAAAACAGATTTCGCTGTATCACAGCCAATTGCTTTTAATTCGTCGATAATCCAGCTATCGATTTCATCAGCGAATTCCTCTAAATCAACATCCTCTACATCTACTTCTCCGTCACGGTATACATCAATTTCGTATCCGCTTAATTTTCCAGCCAATTTAATATTGTTACCACCTTTACCGATAGCTAATGACACTTGGTCTGGTTTCAAGTATACTTTTACTCTTTTTTCCTCTTCTAATATTTCCATTGACGTCACTTTCGCCGGAGATAAAGCTCTTTGAATCAACAACTGATTATTCGTTGTATAATTAATGACGTCGATATTTTCATTTCTTAATTCACGCACAATTCCATGAATACGGGAGCCTTTCATTCCCACACAAGCTCCAACTGGGTCAATACGGTCATCGTAAGACTCAACGGCTACTTTGGCACGCTCTCCTGGCTCACGAACAATTTTCTTGATGGTAATTAATCCGTCAAATACTTCCGGAACCTCTAATTCGAACAAACGCTCTAAGAATTCTGGAGCCGTACGAGACAAGATAATTACCGGAGTACTATTTCTCATATCCACTTTTGCGACTACAGCGCGAACCGACTCTCCTTTTTTGAAGAAGTCCGATGGAATTTGCTCGGATTTGGGAAGAATCAATTCGTTGTTATCATCATCCATGACAAGAATTTCTTTTTTCCAAACTTGGTATACTTCACCCGTAACAATTTCTCCGATACGTTCTTTGTATTTCTTGTATAGGTGATCTTTTTCAAGTTCTAAAATGCGTGAAATTAAATTTTGACGCAAAGACAAGACATTGCGACGTCCGAAATCAATAAACTTGAATTCTTCAGTAACTTCCTCTCCAATTTCAAAATCTGGTTCAATTTTAATCGCATCGGAATAAGCAATTTCTGTGTTTGGATCTTCCACTTCACCATCATCAACAATTTCTTTATTCAAGAAAATCTGAACATCTCCTTTATCGATATTTACGATAATGTCAATGTGCTCATCTGTATTAAACTTTTTCTTGAACATCGCTCGGAAAACATCCTCCAAGACATGTTGCATTGTTTGTTTATCAATGTTTTTTAATTCCTTAAACTCCGAGAACGAGTCAACTAGTTCCGTACTATTCATAGCGTTTATTTAAAAGATATTACAATTTTAGACTCTTTTATTTCAGTTAAGGGAAGCTCTAGTATTTCTTCCACTTGTATTTTCCTTTTTTTCTCCTCTGAACTTTGCATAGAAATTTGTTTCACGACGATGCTTGCATCTGTTACTTTCATGAGCTCACCTTCATACTTATCCCCACTTTTCATCACTACCTTGAAACTGCGTCCAATGTTTTTTGAGTACTGGTTAATATGTCTAATAGGTTTGTCTAGTCCAGCCGAGGAAACGTGCAATTCAAAGTCTTGCTTTTCTCGATCTAGGTTGTGTTCAATGTTTCTAGAGACAGAAACACAATCGTTTACCGATACACCACCTTTGATTTTGTCCAATTCAACGTTAATCACATTGCTTGATGAGATGGTCAATTCTACGACGTATAGGCCATTGTCGAGTTCGGCAATGCGCTCGTCGATTAATTCTAATATGAGTTTTTTATCTAACATTTGTTGTAATAAAAGAGGGGACTTTCGTCCCCTCTCACTGCATTCGTTCATAAATGTGGTACAAATATACATCCTTTATATGGATTTACAAAATCAATTGGACTTATCTTTGATGTATGCTTATAGAAATAGAAAATAAAATCATTACAACCGAGTTATTCGAACGGAAATTCGTGTGTGACCTAAACGCCTGTAAAGGCGCTTGTTGTGTGGAAGGTGATGGCGGCGCGCCCTTAACCATAGAAGAAGTTGCAATTATCGAGGAAAACTATGAGCAAATAACTACTCACATGCGTCCAGAAGGAATCGCTAATGTAACTGAAAAAGGTATTTATTACATGGATGGCGAAGGTCATCCAGCCACGACACTCGTAAACGGGAAAGAATGTTCCTTTGTTTATTTTGATGAGTCAGGAATCACAAAATGCGCCATAGAAAAAGCGTATTTAGAAAAGGAAATAGATTTTAAAAAGCCTATTTCCTGCCACTTATACCCCATTCGCGTAAAGCAGTTTAACCACATTACTGCCTTGAATTATGAAGAGTGGCATATTTGTAAACCAGCTTGTGCTTGTGGTGAAAAATTAGATGTTCCAGTCTTTAAATTCTTGAAAGAACCTTTAATCCGCGCTTTCGGAACTTCCTTTTATGACGAATTAGTTGCCATAGAAAAAGAAATAAATTAGAAAGTAAATCGCATAAAAAAGTCCCGACAATAATGTCGGGACTTTTTTATGTATTAATGTTCTTCTTCGCCTTCGGCTAGCGGAATATCTTGGGGGATAAAGTCCACTTCAGATCCTGGCTTGGAGTAATCATATGGCCATCTGTGAACCACTGGCAAGGCTCCAGGCCAGTTACCATGCATGTGTTCTACCGGAGTTGTCCACTCTAATGTATTAGAATTCCAAGGATTCATCGGTGCTTTTGGACCTCTGAAAATACTATAGAAGAAATTGAATAAGAAAAGGATTTGACCAAGTGCAGCGAAAATCGCGAAAATGGTAATGATAACGTTTAAGTCCAACATCATATCCGCTGATGCAGAATCTGTGTCCGCATATACTGAATAATCATAATAACGTCTTGGCGCTCCTGCTAGTCCAACAAAGTGCATTGGGAAGAATACACCATACGCTCCAATAAGTGTGATCCAGAAATGGGCATAACCTAAACGCGTATTCATCATTTTACCAAACATTTTAGGGAACCAATGATATACTCCACCAAACATTCCAAATACGGCAGACATTCCCATTACAATATGGAAGTGCGCTACAACAAAATAGGTATCGTGCAAAGCAATATCCAAGGCTGAATCCGCAAGAATAATTCCCGTAACCCCACCTGTGATGAAGGTAGAAACCAAACCAATAGCAAATAACATCGCCGGTGTTAACACCAATGATCCTTTCCAAAGCGTTGTCAAGTAATTAAATACTTTTACCGCAGACGGAATGGCAATCAACAGGGTTGTGAATACGAATACACTTCCTAAGAATGGATTCATTCCTGTGACGAACATGTGGTGACCCCATACAATGAAGGATAAGAATCCAATAGCTAAAATAGAACCAATCATCGCCTTGTAACCAAAGATTGGCTTACGTGAATTAGTTGCAATGATTTCCGAGGAAAGTCCAAGCGCTGGCAATAATACGATGTAAACTTCAGGGTGACCTAAAAACCAGAATAAATGTTGGTATAATAAAGGTGATCCACCATGATTCGCTAACATTTCACCTCCAACGATGATGTCTGATAAGTAGAAAGATGTACCTGCCAATCTATCCATCACCAACAATAATGCTGCAGAAAGTAAAACTGGGAAGGATAATACCCCTAGAATTGCTGTTACAAAGAAGGCCCAAATGGTCAATGGCATTCTTGTCATATTCATCCCTTGCGTACGTAGGTTAATTACGGTAACAATGTAGTTCAATGAGCCAATCAAAGAAGAAGCGATAAAGATAGTCATGGAGAACAACCATAAGGTCATCCCCAATCCCGAACCGGATACTGCTTGCGGTAATGCAGAGAGTGGAGGATAGATCGTCCATCCGGCCATAGCTGGACCTGATTCAACAAATAAAGAAACCAACATGAGAATGGAAGAAATGAAGAAGAACCAGTATGATAACATGTTCAAGAATCCCGATGCCATATCACGTGCTCCTAATTGCAAAGGGATTAACATGTTCGAAAAGGTACCAGACAAACCACCTGTTAATAGGAAGAATACCATGATGGTACCGTGAATGGTCACCAATCCCAAATACATATCTTCTTTCAACACGCCGTTTGGAGCCCATTTTTCACCTAAGAAAAACGTCAAGAAATCAGAGCTCTCGCCTGGCCAAGCCAATTGAATGCGGAATAGGATAGACAAGATCATGGCTACCACACCCATAAATACCGCAGTCATCAAGAACTGCTTACCAATCATTTTGTGATCCTGAGAGAAAATGTATTTTGAGATAAAATTCTCTTCATGATGATGATGCTCACCATGGTGATCGTGTCCGTGTCCTTCGTGTGCTACTGAAGCCATTTTAGTTTATTTAAAATATTATACGAATCTTACTTAGTCATTGTTGTGTCCAAAACCGCTGCCGTTACTGGAGCAGCTGGAGCGGGGAAATATTTATCTTTGAACGTTTCTTTTTTCTTTGTTGCCATCCAAGCATTGTACGCCGCTTTTTCCTTCACTACAACAATCATTTTCATTTTATAGTGAGCACCTCCACAAATCTTATTACACATCAAGGTGTAATTAAATGCCGGATTGTTTTTTGACTTCCGCATTTCCTCGGTAGTCATGGATGGAGTAAACTTCAAACGAGTTGGCATTCCTGGTACTGCGTTCATTTGAGCGCGCATGTGTAAGAAGAATGCCGAGTGAATGACATCTTTTGCTCTCAAAGAGATTTCATACACTTGTCCTTTACAAAGCACTAGCGTATCCTTTTGAATGATATCATCCCATGCAGAAGCATCTAGTTTTTTGTCGTGATTGGCTTTCATTTGTGCAAGCAAACGATATAATCTTTCTTTTCTCGATAATTCAGCACGAAGGGAATTCGATACTGAATCGTTAAAGATGGTATCTCTGTTGTTTAATAAATTTTGAATGCGACTTATGCCATTTGCTCCGTTCATCATGTTGTTGATAGCAGAATCAATGGTGTTCGTTGTTAACAAAGCTAATTCGTTGTTATCGGTTGTCAACTTGTAATCAAATTTACCTAACGAATTGTCTTCGCCAGCGTAACGAGCAGTCCAATCAAATTGTTTAGAAAATAACTCTATTCGGATAGCTTCCTTGCCTGTTGGCGCGACTAAATCATTCCAAGTCTGTAAACCTAAAATAATGATCACTGCCAAAACGATAGCCGGGACAACAGTCCAGATCATTTCTAACTTATTGTTATGCGGATAATAGAATGCTTTGACACCCGGTTTTCTTACGTATTTGTAGGTAAAGAAGAATAACAAGAAGTTGGTGAAAAAGAAAATGATAATAACGAGTATAAAATTCAAATTCAATAGCCAATCTGTTTCTACTCCTTCAACTGACGCAGCAACTCCTCTACCTGTCCATCCGTACTCTAACATTAAGTAGATAAACCCAATAAAAAGAGCGATGATAAACCCAAGCATTAATTTAGCATTGAGGTTATTGTCTCTGTTGCTAATTTCATGCTCCTGAGTCTTTCTCAGTTTTGCTGAAATTTCGTATACACGAACCAATTGAGCAATGGCGATAGCCCCGAGAATGATGACGATTAATATGATTAATTTATTTTCCATGATGCTTTAATGATTGTATAAATTAAATTTCGTGGTGAATACTTTCATCCAAGAAAGGATGGTTAACTGGGGTTAAAGGCGATTTTGTTAAGTTTTTTAAAACCGTAAAGGCAAAGAAGCCTAACATTAACAAAGCCATTCCAATTTCTAATGCTCCGATGCGTGCGTTTGCTCCCAGCGTTCCTGCTGACACCATAATGTATACATCTAACCAGTGTCCGGTAAGGATAACCATTCCTACGAAGGTTAATATTCCTGCATTTCTTTTCGCGTCTCTCGACATTAAAATCAACATTGGAAAAGCAAAATTGATAATGAACATGGAGAAGTATAATACCTTAAAGTTTGCGATACGTGTCATGTAATAAGCTACTTCCTCACCAATGTTTGCGTACCAAATCAACATAAATTGAGAGAACCAAAGGTATGACCACAAGAACGAAGTGGCGAAGGTCCATTTACCTAAATCATGAATGTGAGAGTCATTTACTTTTTGTAAGTAACCTAATTTCTTTAAGTAAAGTGTTGTTAAAACAAGAACAACCATGGTAGAACACCACATGCCTGCGAATGTATACCATCCGTAAAGTGTAGAGAACCAGTGTACATCAATTGACATCAACCAATCCCAAGCGGAAGTTGAACTAAAAACCGCAAAGAATACAAGGAACATCGCTCCTTTTTTGTAATTCTGAAAATGTAAATCAGTTCCACCTATGCGGTCTTCTTCCGCTGATCTTTTTTGAAATCCACGCAAGAACAGAATATAGGTAGCAAAATAAACGATGGTTCTAATCCAGAAGAACAGGGGATTTAAATATGCTGACTTATTTGCAATGATTTCGTCATGCTCCAATACTTTAGCATCCATCCAAATATAAATGTGTGCACCATCGTTCAATGTTATTACTAACAAAACTAAACCTAATACACCCATTCCGTAAGGCAAGAATCCAGCAACTCCTTCGATGACTCTTTTTACCGAAGCATACCAACCAGTTTCTGTTGCGTATTGCAGTGACAAGAAGAATAAAGCTCCAAGTCCAAGGGCAAAGAAGAAGAATCCACTGATTAATCCACTACCTAGAAATCGAGTTAAGAAATGATGGTCGTTCATGTTCATCAACACGCCGACGATGGTCAATAACAATCCAACTCCCATGAGTCCGAAAGTTACATTTTTTGCTTTTTTGGTTATTTGAAATTCCATTTCTTGAGATCGTTTAAGGTTTAACAGCCATTGTATCAGATACTACTGCAGACATTACTGGTTTTCCTGTTGCATCAAATTTCCCATAATCTTTATTCTGGAACTGACGAACGTAATGTACTAATGTCCATATTTCCTTTTTAGAAAGAATTGATCCATGTGAACCCATCATTCCTTTACCATAATAAATCGAATAAAACATTTGACCATCAGACAGGTTTGCTAAGTTCGCATAGTTAGGAACACCTACATATGCACCGCTAATAACCATTGGTCCATTTCCATCACCTTTTTCACCATGACAGTGCTGACACATAGCTGTAAATAGCTCTTTTCCATTCGCCAAAATTTTCTCTCCATTTAGGACATTGATTCCCATTGGATTTTTATCTGCTGCTGCTAATGTGTATTCATCTGATAGCGATACATCTACACCATATAATCCGTGAGATTCTCTAAAAGCCACATTTGGTTTTCTAAAATAAGGAAGCATCAACTTCACTTCAGCAGTATCCGTTCCATAGTAAGGAATGGTATTTCTTGCAGGAATTCTTGCGGATAACAATACCTTTTTCGATTCATCGATACGGCCTCTCACTTCGCCATAATCCACATAAGGTTCTATTGAAGGCGTGCGATACATATCAGGTGCATATTCAAAACCTGGGCTATCCGCATCAGATTTACATGAATTGAGCATCAATAATGATAACGTTAACGCAGACGTACCTATGATTGCAAATACATTTCTTTTCATCTTACGTTCGTTTCTTAATTAATTTCCTTTTTATCTAATTCGAAGAATCCTGTTTCTTTCAACATTTCATCAAGTTCTGCTTCGGTAATGCCGTGGTTTTCATTCAAACGGATTTCCATGACAAATTTATCATCTGTTGTACGAGGATCTGGGTTTTGTGCGGGCATTCCGGGCAATGTTTTATTTCTCAATAAATATGTGATTGCCATTCCGTGTGCTGCACAAAGTACCGTAAACTCAAAACTGATTGGAACAAATGCCAACATATTGTCTAGGTAGGTAAAATTTGGTTTACCACCAATATTCATGGGCCAATCTGAAACCATGAAATAACGCATTCCCAATGTTGCAACTGTCAAACCAGTTATTCCATATAAGAAAGCCATGATTCCTAGACGTGTATTCTTAATTCCAATAATCGGATCAATGCCGTGGATTGGAAATGGAGAGAACACTTCAGAAATTTTGACGCCTTTCGAAACGAGTTTTTTCGCACTGTCTTTCAATGCCTCGTCGTCGTCATACATTACATAAATTACTTTATCTGACATACCCTAGGGATTAATGGTGTTTGTGATAATCTGGTGATTCCTTGTACGATTGTCCTGATCCTTTCAAGATCGTTTTCACTTCATTCAAGGCTAATACTGGGAAGAAACGAGCAAACAACAAGAAGAAAACAAAGAACAATCCGATTGTTCCAATATAGACCCCAATGTCGATGTGACTCGGGAAGTGCATACTCCATGCTGCAGGAATGTAGTCTCTGTGGATAGAGGTTACGATAATCACATAACGCTCGAACCACATACCAATATTTACCACAATGGAAATAAAGAATGTAAACATTAAACTTCTTCTTAATTTAGGAATCCACATTAACTGAGGAGAGACAACATTACATGTCATCATCGAAAAATATGCCCACCAGTAAGGTCCAGTTGCGCGGTTGATGAATGCATATGATTCATATTCCACACCTGAATACCAAGAGATGAACAATTCCGTGATGTATGCAGTACCTACAATTGATCCAGTTACCATGATGACGATGTTCATATACTCCACGTGTTTTGTGTGAATATATGCTTCAAGTCCCATTGCTTTTCTCATCACCAACAACAAGGTTTGAACCATCGCGAATCCAGAGAAAACTGCTCCCGCAACGAAGTACGGAGGGAAGATTGTTGTATGCCATCCTGGAATTACCGATGTAGCAAAGTCAAAGGATACAATCGAGTGAACCGAGAATACCAATGGTGTTGCCAATCCTGCTAATACAAGGGAAACTAATTCGAAACGGTTCCAATGTTTTGCACGGCCAGACCAACCAAATGACAAAATCGAGTACATTTTTTTCGATAATGGTTTCTTAGCGCGGTCACGTATCGTAGCAAAATCTGGAATCAAACCGATGTACCAGAAAACCAACGATACTGATAAGTAAGTAGAAATCGCAAATACATCCCAAAGCAAAGGAGAGTTGAAGTTCACCCAAAGAGATCCGAATTGATTTGGCAAAGGAAGTACCCAATATCCAACCCATAAACGACCCATGTGAATTAATGGAAATAATCCAGCCATGAATACGGCGAAAATAGTCATCGCCTCAGCTGAACGGTTAATCGCCATTCTCCATTTTTGGCGGAATAATAAAAGCACAGCTGAAATCAAGGTTCCCGCGTGACCAATACCTACCCACCAAACGAAGTTGGTAATATCCCAAGCCCATCCAATAGTTTTATTCAATCCCCAAACTCCAATACCTGTCCCTAATAAGTATAGAATACATCCTACACCATACAATCCAATGATCAAAGCAATCCCAAATAATGTGTACCACATTTTAGGCGCTTTATCTTCGATTGGGCGACAAACATCTTCTGTAATATCATGGTAGGTCTTATGACCTAAAATGAGGGGTTCTCTGATTGCTGCTTCCTTTTGCATTTCAGTTATTTAAATTGATTAATGATGTTTATTGTTTCCTCCGTGATGTGCTTCAACTTGTAATTTACTTAACAAGTCATTTTTCTCATTTCGCACTTTCACTTGGTACCAAACATTTGGTTTAACACCAACTTCTTCTAATGCTTGATAAGCCCGTGTTGCTTCAGATTTTGTACGAATCACTGATTTCAAATCGTTCCAGTCTCCAACAGTGATCGCGTTAGTTGGACAAGAATCAGAACACGCTGTGGCGAATTCACCATCAACAATTTCTCTTGCTTCTTTCTTCGCTACTAATTTCGTTGATTGAATGCGTTGAACACATAGTGAACATTTTTCCATCACCCCTCTTGTACGAACGGTTACATCTGGATTTAATACCATACGTCCTAAATCGTCCTGTGCAGGATTGACTTCTGTCACTTTTTTGTATGATGGATAATTAAACCAGTTGAAGCGACGTACTTTATATGGACAATTGTTCGCACAATACCTTGTACCGATACAACGGTTATAAGCCATCTGGTTTAATCCTTCATTACTGTGTGTCGTTGCTGCAACCGGACAAACCGTTTCACACGGTGCGTGATTACAGTGGTGACACATCATAGGCATATGTAATACTTTCGGATTTTCCGCAGCTAATTCTGCTTTATCAAAAGAGAACGTTTCTTTGTCCTTTCTTGTTCCTACAGCTGCTTCTTCGTCTGATGCAAAATAACGATCAATGCGCAACCAGTGCATTTCACGACCTCTTCTTACTTCATCTTTCCCAACTACAGGGACATTGTTTTCAGATTGACATGCGATCAAACACGTTCCACAACCAATACATGAAGAAAGATCAATGCTCATTCCCCAACGGTGACCAACTTTTTCAATTGGATGTGCATCCCATAAGTCAAACTCTGAAACAGGTGCTTCCACGTGGTTACCGTGTTCATCCAATTTCTGTAAGGTATGAGGAGGGTTGAATGCGCTTCTGTCATTGTTTTGATAGATATCCAATGTTGTCTCGCGAACAATTGAATAGCGGCCCATTACTGTGTGGTGAATTTGTGTTGCTGCGATTGGATACACACCTTCTGATGCGCCAACTGTTACAGCAGCAGCATATTCAAATGTCGCTCCGTTGGAAACCATTGCATAAACATTTGCCCCGATCGGCTTGCGATTTCCCGCTTCGTTTAATTCATATCCACCGTATTCTTTTGTTTGGAAAGCTGCTTTACCAATTTTCTCTCCATTCGCTCCACGACCGTATCCTAATGCGATACCGATTGTTTTAGGCGCTTGTCCTGGCAATGGATAAACGGGCAATGTTACACTCTTCCCATTTACTTTAACTGTTGTTAAGTTAAGTCCGTGTTCCTGATCGTATGTCGTAACAAAACCTTTCGCTGTCATTTCAACAGGATTCATGGTAATGTAATTATCCCAAGTTACTTTCGTAATTGGATCTGGCAACTCTTGTAACCAAGGATTGTTTGCATGAGCACCTGTACCAATTCCCGCTTTTTGATAGAAAGAAACTTCCCATTCAGCAGATTTTGGCAATGTGGCAATTTTCGCATCCGCATAAACCAATGTACTTGGGGCAAGCACTTGAGGCATCACACTATTGTGAATAGCCATTGCGAAGTCAGCCATTGGGAATTTAGCAGCAAACGTTGCTTGAATGTAGTCATAAGCGACAGAAGAATCTTTTCCACCACGTACAGCTTTTCCATTCCATACTAACAATGATTCTAGAGCAGAAGCAGTTGCTTCACCTAGCGGACGAATGGTTGGTTGAGCTAATGCATATTCACTTGCTTTCGCTTCAAAATCACCCCATGATTCCAATGCATGGAAACCAGGACAAACGTAAGAGCAAAGCGATGCTGTTTCATCTGCATAAGATGAAATAGCAACAGATGTTTTAATTTTTTTCAATCCTTTCGCAAATGCATCACCATTAGGTAAGGTATACGCAGGATTCACATCCATCATTAAGAGTACATCTGGACCAGCCCCAGCGACAACATCTTTTACCAATTTGGAAACTTTCGCATCCTCTGATTGGAAAAGATTGACTGGATTCGCTAAATCGATGGTTGTCCCGTATGCTTTTAATAAGTCATTCAACTTGTTAGTCAGTTGTTGAACACCAATATTATTAGATCCAGAAACAACTAATGATTCATTTTTAGATTTTTTCAGTGCTTTAATCGCCTCATCAGCTATCGCTTTCGCTGCAGCATTTAACTCAGCAGAGATTCCAGCGTTTCCACCTAAACCTTTAATAATATATGCTAATACAGCCGCTTGTTCAGACGGTTTGATCATTCCACGGTAATCTGCATTCGATCCAGTTACGGACAATACTGTTTCAAATTGAATGTGTTTTGACATCCAAGCCGCATCTGGATTACGCGTTGCAGCGTATTGTCCTGTAAATTCTGTTGCTAACAACCACGTATTCAAAAAGTCTGCATCAACAGAAACGATCGTTTTTGCTTTCGAGAAATCGTAGCTTGGAATCACTCTTGCTCCAAAATTAGCTAAGTTCGCTTCACGCATACCAGCGTAAGAAACAGCATCGTATTGGATGTGTTGGAATTTACTTCCATTTTCTCCGTTTAATGAAACAGACATTTCAGCAATAGCACGCTTCACAGAAGGACTAATGATGGTGTTCGTCAATAAGGTTACTGATTTCGCTGATTGAATCGCCGACGAAATTGCTTTGTCGATCGATGACCAAGAAGCATTCGTTCCGCCTGCAGTTGGGGATGACAAACGCTCACTATCGTACAGGCCTAAAACGGACGCAACGATTTGTGCATTTACTCCTCCTTTGGTGAAACCGAAATCTTTGTTTCCTTTCACAAAAATTGGACGAGCCTCGCGCGTTTTCACTAAAATACTCGCATAAGAATTTCCATCGTAATACGTGCTTGTATACCATGTTGGCATTCCCGGAGTCACGTTTTCAGGTTTGATCACATAAGGAACAACCTTTGTTACAGGAGCTTCACATGCAGCAAGGGTTGCCGCAGCAACGGAGAATCCTAAAAATTTAAGAAAATCTCTTCTTGCAGTAGAAGTTTCAGCTAATTTTTCGTCTGACAAAAATTCCTCAACCGTTTGTTGATTCGGAAATTCTTGTTCTTTATGCTTAATGAATTCAGGAGTCTCCTTTAATTCTTCAAGTCCTTTCCAATATTTTCTAGTCATTCCCATAGTCTTTTCTTCGACAAGAATATTATTAATTTATTAATAGTGGCATTTCGCGCATTCCCAACCGCCTAATTCGCTTACAGATACTTTACCATCTTGGTAATATTTTTTGTAAAGCGCTGGGTCTTTTTTCAAACGACGGTGAATTTCATCATAATAAGCATTTTTACCATCACCAATTTTTACGTCTTTTTTTCCGTGACATTCAATACACCAACCCATTGTTAAGGTAGGTTTCGTAAGTTGAATGTTTCCTTCGATTTTATTCAATTCAGAAACAGGCTGTACTTTCGCCGCCTCATTCATTACTTTCATATCACCGTGACATTGTTTACAATCTACCCCTCCAACAACAATGTGTTGTGAGTGATTGAAATAAACGTGATCAGGTAGAACGTGAACTTTGTTCCAAACAATTGGCTTTGTTTTTCCTGTGTATCTACCCGCTCCAGATGAAACATCCCATCCTGCTGCAGCGTAAATTTTCTTGATTTCACCTGCAAAAGGTTTTCCTTCTCCGTTGATTTGTTTGTGGCAATTCATACAGACATTTACAGATGGGATTCCGGCTGACTTCGATTTTGTCACAGAGTTGTGACAATATTTACAATCAATTCCATTGACACCAGCGTGACGGTCATGAGGGAAAGCAATAGGTTGAGAAGGTTGATAATCTTCCATTATGTTGATTCGGTACAATCCTTGGAACAAGGTAACGATGACAGCAATTACTGTTACTAGAGAAGCAAGTCCGACCCACAATCTATATTTCCATGCGATGGTGCGCAATTCCTCTCCGTATGTTAATTTTTCTTGATGCTCTGGATTGTCAGAAGTTGCAATATTTAATTGGCGACGCACTCCACCGACAGCCAAGATGACAACGATGAAGATGACACCCATCACAATCCATATCCATCCAACAGAACCCTCTTCTTCCATTGGATCTAAAGGCGGAGCATTAGGGTCCGTTGGTCCTCCGGTAGTTGCAGCGGCAGGATCTGGCTGCGCATCAATCCAATCAAAAATCGAAATAATTTCTTCTGCTTTTAAATCCGGGAAAGCAGACATCGCAGTTGGAGACCATTTGGAAACCTCAGCAGCATACGGATCTACAGCCACTGCATTTTGCCAATTGTTCACCCATTTGATGATACTCCCTTCTTTCGCGCCGCCAGCAGCCCATTTATCACGGACCTGGAACAACTTTGGACCAGTACTGTTCTTGTGGGTTTGGTGACAGGTTGCACATTTTGATTTGAAAAGTGCCTCACCTTGAGCTTTCGTAAAGTTGGTTAAACCAACAAAGCCAAACGTTAACGCGACGAACGCTAAAGATTTAAAACGCTTAAGCAATTGAATTCTAGATATTTCCATGTAAAAACTACTAATTCACTCTTAAAAATAGGGCGGTCAAACCGCTTTTTATCGGGAGCAAAATTAGGAGAATCAAGGCATTATATGACACTTTCATGACAAAAAAAGAAAAAATAAAGCTAATTTAAAATCATTCTAAATAAGATGAATTGAAGGGTCAATCTAAATCCTTAATTTTGAGGCATGAAAACAAGAAATTTAGTGTTCATCATTTTCGTTTTTCATATTTTGGTGGCACAACAACTTCAGGGACAAATTAGCATTCAAGCGGATGACCGAATAGAACAACAAATCGCAAAGAAGGCGAGCAAACAAATGAATGGCTATAGGCTTCAAATTTGTTTTGATTCAGATAAGTCGATCATTGATGAAGCGAGAAATCGATTCATCTCTATCTATCCAAAGATAGATACTTATGTAACATTTGAAGCTCCCAACTTCAATTTAATGGTAGGCGATTTTCGAACACTTTTAGAGGCGGAGAAAATACAAGAAGAAATTTCTGGGCAATTCACCATTGTAATAATCCACAAAACACTGATTCATTTACCAAGAATCGATTAATGGCTAAAAATGTCTCCAGCCTTGCGCTTTTAGGGTGACCGCGGAACCGTTTTTATCGACAAAATACGTTCCGTCTTCAGCACTTGTGATGTGACCAATAATGGAGAAGTTTGGGTTGGATTGCACGACTTCAAAATCACTTTGTTTAATGGTAAAGAGCAATTCGTAATCTTCTCCTCCGTTTAAGGCGCATGTGCTTGGGTCTAAATTAAAATCAATGGCGGCCATAGAGGTTTTTGCATCAATAGGAATTTTCTCATCATAAACATGACAACCAACATTGCTCGATTTACAGAGGTGTAATATTTCACTTGCTAATCCATCTGAGACATCAATCATGGAAGTTGGCTGAACACCGAGTTCTTTCAAATAGTTTACCACGTCGACCCTTGCTTCTGGTTTGAGTTGTCGTTGCATGATGTAATCATGTCCATCTAAATCTGGTTGAATAGCCGGATTGGATTTAAAAACATCCTTTTCTCTTTCCAAAAGTTGCAAGCCCATATATGCGCCACCCAGATCACCGGATACCACGAGTAAATCGAACTCTTTGGCGCCTGAACGGTAAACGATTTCTTCTTTTTTCACTCGTCCAATTGCCGTGATAGTCAGTATTAATCCAGAAGTTGAGCTCGTTGTATCTCCTCCGACTAAATCAACTTGATATTCCGTACATGCTAATTTTATTCCCGCATACAACTCTTCCAAAGCTTCTAGGCTAAAGCGATTAGAGACCGCAATGGCCACCGTTATCTGCTCGGCTTTTCCATTCATTGCACATATGTCAGAAACGTTTACAGCCACGGCTTTGTAGCCAAGATGTTTCAATGGCATATACATCAGGTTGAAGTGTACGCCTTCAACTAAAACATCCGTGGAAACAAGTAGATACTCCTCATTTCCCGCATCAATCACCGCAGCGTCATCCCCCACTCCTAAAATAGAAGACGGATTTTTCAATTCCACACCTTTGGTCAGTTGATCAATGATGCCAAATTCACCTAATTCACTAATGTCTGTGCGTGTTTCACTCATATCCATAATTTTCGACAAAGATACATGATAATCATTGAATTGAATTTTACACAGTTTCCGATGCAATAAACGTGGCATTTCGTAACTTTGAAAAAAAGAAATCGATGAAAAAAGTCTTGTTTTCCGTTTTGATTAGTGCAATCATACCTTTATCTCCATTATTGACGAACGCGCAAGCTGGTATATTCAAGGTGCGGTTAATGGTGGACAAAGCGCTCACGAGTAGCGTAATGATCACCACGGCGAATCAAAGTGTTAACGCTTATTCAAATTTCAGGTTTCCTTCTAATCTTCAAGATTCTATCAAAGCAGCGATTCAAAAAACCGTAAAAACACAACTTTTCAAGGATGCTACCTTCATTTATGATCTCAAAGCAGATGGAAGTCGCCGAGCAACCCTAGAGACAGGAACTTACGCTGGAGGTTTTCCAAAAATGAACAAAAAAAGAGCGTTTTTCGGGTACGAAGAAGAAGTATATGTCAAAATAAAGCTAAAAGTTCAAGGCTATAAAGGACCTTCTTTGGGAGCCGTGGGAGTTCAATATTCAAACATCCATCCAACTGTGAAATTTAAAATGAAAGCATTCGATTTGGATAAAAAGAAAATCTATTCTCGTAAAATTAGGCTTTGGGATTTCGATAAAATAACGAGCATCAGTTACACAAGCCAATTGGGTTCCATCACCAATACAAATGCATTAAATGCGGAGCAAATCTATCAAATGATTAAGCACACCTTGCTGGTTTTCAATGAGCAAGAAGAACGAAACCGTTAAAACAAAAAACCCTTGAAACAATTGTATTTCAAGGGTTTTAAATTTTAAGTGTTGGCCCACTAGGGCTCGAACCTAGACTCTTCGGTACCAAAAACCGACGTGTTGCCAGTTACACCATGGGCCATTCAACATTTTTTCAAATGCGATGCAAATTTAAGAACATTTTTTGTTGTTTTCAACTAGATTGAAAAAATAATTTCAATGTTCTTACGTATTTGCAAGAAAGGATTGAATTTTCAATGCGAATATTCTTAAATTCGCAGGACAAAAAAATGAACTAATTCGCATGCTCATGAATTATACTAAATGGAATACCCTACTTGGCTGGCTTGTTTTTATTATTGCTAGTACTGTGTATTTATTAACGATTGAATCCACAGCAAGTTTGTGGGATTGTGGTGAGTATATCACCGCCGCATACAAATTAGAAGTTGGTCACCCTCCAGGCGCTCCATTATTCATGGTATTAGGACGTTTATTCAGTTTATTCGCAGCGCCGGATTCCGTTGCCGTTTGGATCAATGCGCTTTCAGCTATTTCCAGTTCATTGACCATATTATTTATGTTTTGGTCCTTGACCTTATTGATTAAAAAAATCGTTCTTGCGCAGCAAAAAGAATTGGCAATGGGAAATCAAATCGCCATTTTTGCTTCTGCAGCTATTGGGTCTTTGGCTTACACTTTCTCTGATTCCTTCTGGTTCTCAGCAGTTGAGGGGGAGGTTTACGCCATGGCGTCTTTGTTTACTGCGGTCATTTTCTGGGCCATTCTAAAATGGGATGAAGAAATGGGCATGTTCAAATCGGGCGAAATGGCTGATGATTATCGTCCAAATAGATGGATTCTCTTGATTTTCTTTATGCTTGGATTAGCTATTGGAGTTCACTTACTAGGAATCTTGGTTGTGCCAGCAATTGGCTACATGATTTACTTTAGGGTCAAAGAGGAAACCAATTTAAAGGGCATCCTGTTGACTGGAATCATCTCTATCGTTACGCTCGGGTTCATTCAAGAAGGGATTATCCCGGGCTCCATTGCCATGGCTTCTAATTTTGAAGTTGCATTTGTCAATAGCCTCGGCTTGCCTTTCTTTTCTGGAACCATTTTCTTTTTCATTTTATTGATTGGCGCTTGTGTTTATTTGGTTAGATGGGCAAGAAAAAAAGGGAATACATTAGTTTACAATGCCATGATGGGATTAGTCTTTTTACTCATTGGTTATAGTTCATTTGCTGTGATTGTCATCCGTTCGAATGCAAATACCCCGCTTGATGAAAACGACCCTGAAAACCTGGTAACGCTTCATTCCTATTTAAAACGCGAACAATATGGCTCCGCGCCTATTTTCTTTGGAAACTATTGGAATTCTTTCCGTAACGGAGAAGAAATGACCGAAAATGGTGCGAGAATTTTGAGTAATGATGCTTGGAAGGATTTATCTCCCTATTACTTACGTCGCTTTGTGATCACGGAAGGTGATGTCGAGGTTAAAGCTTTTACGAAGGAAGCCGACGCAAACAAATGGGTCGGGGAACACAAAGGAGCTTATTCCATCGAAGAAAAATACTATGAAAGCAATTCTTCCATTCGTCATGGTGCTGTAGCGACGTATGCTCAATCAACGATTTTTCCTAGAATGTACTCTGGTGATAGTCCAATTCATAAACAAGGCTATGCAAAATGGTCTGGTTACGATGAAAATGACGGGACAAACACGGAAATTGGTCGCGATGGAAAACGTTTACCAAGTTTCGGTGAAAACCTCACCTATTTTATGCGTTATCAGGTAAATTGGATGTACTTGCGCTACTTCATGTGGAATTTTTCGGGACGTCAAAATGACATTCAAGGACACGGAGATAACTTACATGGAAACTGGATTTCTGGTATTTCTTTCTTAGATGAAGTCCGACTGGGTAGTCAAGAATTTCAACCACATTATACGACAGAAAATCCAGCTAACAACAAGTTCTTTATGTTGCCGTTGATTTTGGCATTAATCGGACTTGTGTTCCACTACCGTAAATCACCGAAAGACGCTTTTGTATTAACACTGGCCTTCATATTTACTGGATTAGCGATTGTTGTTTATTTGAACCAGAAACCAATGGAGCCTAGAGAGCGAGACTATGCGTATGCTGGATCTTTCTATTTCTTTGCCATGTGGATTGGGGTTGGTGTGTATGCGATTTACAACTTTATCCAACGAAAAATTGCCTCTCAAGTGAGCAGCGCAATGATTGCTAGTGCCCTAGGAGTAGTTGTACCTGTTATTATGGGCGCTCAAGGTTGGGATGATCACGATCGGAGCGGAAAAACATCTGCACGCGATTTAGCAACGAATTACTTGGAGTCCTGTGGTAAAAACAGCATCATTTTCACCAATGGAGATAATGATACTTTCCCGCTTTGGTACTTACAAGAAGTGGAAGGGAAACGGACAGATGTTCGTGTATGTAACCTATCCTTAATGGGAACAGACTGGTACACAAATCAGATGAAAATGAAATCATATGATTCGGATCCACTTCCTATCAAGTTCCGCGAAGACCAAATTTTAATGTATGCTGGAAATACGGATCAAGTATATTTCATGCCATTGCTTCAGTTATTCTCCATGAATGCAAGTGAAGAAATCTTGAACAAAGTGCTAAATATGCGCTTGGAAAACAATCCAAAGGAAGCGGTAACAGCAGCGCGTTATTTTGACCAAGAGGTTCAAAAAATATTTGCAAATGTGACCATTACAAATCCAGAATTTGAAGCGACACGCGCAGCGATTTCAACAACGGATACGACAAACCTTATTCAAGCTACCATTCAGAAATACCTAGGTGTATTCCAATTGTTTGAAGGGGCTAGAGCGGGTACTGTCGAATTCAAAAATGGTTCCGCAGAACAATTGCAAGAGTTGTTGGAGCGTTACGAAGGTATTTGGTCAGCTGTAGATTTTACAGAAGCCATGGCCTTTGTTCGCGACGATAACAATATGTTGATTGATGAAGGTAAACGTTATAGTTTCTTCCCATCAAATCGATTCACATTAGATGTAAACAAATCAAACGCCTTACAAGCAGGGACCATCACCACGCAAGAAAAAAGTCGTTGTTTAGATCAAATTAACTTCGAGTTTAATACGGAAAGAGATCCAGCATTGGCCCGTGATGAAGTGATGATGATGGATGTAGTGGCAAATAATGATTGGAAACGAGGGGTTTTCTTTTCGAGTAGTCGCGGCTCATCCTTTTCCGTAGCCTTACTTTCTAGCGGGTTTATCAAACAAGTGGGTATGGCTTATGAATTAAGTCCGTTAAAGGAAGAACCGATGTTCTACAATGTGTCCAAAATGTTGAAAAACATGATGGATGTGTATGAGTATGGCGATATGTCGAATCCGAAGGTATTGACAGATTATTACGCGCGTCGTCATACCGTTCAATACCGTTCAAATTTCTTGTTGTTGGCCGAACAATTAATGAAGCGCAAGCAAAATACTAAAGCGGTGAACGTCTTGGATTACTCCTTAAAATTGATGCCTCTTGAAACGGTCTTGGATTTCGGAGAGGTAAATTCATGTGATCCATTTATGTCTTTGAAGTATAATGAACCAGATCAGGAGTACAATTATCAAGGACAGTCCCTGAGATCTAAATGCAGTGGTTCCTTGCACGAATATGTTCAATTGTATTACCTATTAGGACAAAAAGCCAAAGCCGAAGCTCTAGGTGAAAAACTACTTAAAAACTTCCACAGTGTTTTTGCGTATTTCGATCATAGTGATGCGACTTTTGCAGGGAATCCTGAAAACGCAGAAGATTTAATTGCCGCGATGGATGCTTGTTTCAAAATGAATGCCCTCGCACAGGACCCTCGATATGGGAATCCATCCTCTCCTTTTGCTAAATCGTTGAAAGCTGAAATCAATCATGTGTACAAAGCTATGATGCCTCGCATTTACCGTGAATTAGAACAATTAGCACTGGAGAATGGTGAAAGTGTAGAAGCATACACCGGTGCTTATTCGGAGATGATTGGTAACCTTCAATCGTTTATGGGTGCCATGGCAGAACATTACGGCCTAATTAAATCACGCCAAATCAAACCGGTTATGACGGACCCAAATGCTGGAGCAATTGACCCTAGTGCATTGTTACAAGGTGCCAAACCTACTGATACGATCCGCTAATGCGTATTTACCGCAGTCCAAGATTACTTCGTTGGCTTTTTCCAAGTGCCATATGGAAAGGGGCTGACGAACATGCGGTATACTTAACATTTGATGATGGCCCTTCTCAGGAATTAACACTTTGGTTACTGGAAACATTGAGAAAAGCAGAAATTAAAGCGACCTTTTTCTGTATGGGAAACAATGTAAAGAAACATCCCGAACTTTATCGTCAAATTGTTGCAGATGGGCATGAAGTGGGGAATCATACCATGCAGCATGAAAATGGACTGAAAACTTCTGTCGGGGATTACTTAACCTCCGTGAAAGAAGCAAGGAAACAGATTGACAGCCCACTTTTTCGTCCACCTTATGGGAAACTAAGCGTAAAACAATACCTCGAGATAAAACGACTTCATATGAAGGTCGTTTTTTGGAGTTGGCTTTCTTATGATTTTGACCCATCTCAAAGCATGGATCAATTAAAAAACAAACTTCACACCATTAATGGCGGAGATATCCTCGTGTTTCATGACAATCCAAAAGCAGCAGATACGCTGTTCGAATCACTGCAATACGCGATTGATTTTTTGAGACAAAAAGCGTTTACATTTAAAACTATCCAACCATGATTGATCTTCCAAAATTCGAATTGCCCTTTTTTGCTGCGCTTCTTTTATTGTTAGTTTTGGCGAGATTCTTTGGTGAGATATTTGAACGCATGAAACAACCTGCCATGATTGGAGAAATCATCGCTGGTATTATTTTAGGTCCGACCTTATTGAATTTCATTCATCGCACGGAAGAATTAAAAGTGATCTCAGATTTAGGTGTCTTTTTATTGGTCATTTTGGCTGGGCTAGAAATCAACTTTGACGATATACTAAAATCCATGAGGGGACGAAACATCGTTGTTTCCTTGTTGGCATTTATTTTGCCTATTCTTAGTGGGTTCATGATTGGTAAATTATTTGGTCAAAGTGTTATGACGACCGTTTTTATTGGTCTATGTGTGGCGATTACTGCTTTGCCTGTGAGTATTCGCATTCTAATGGACCTTGGAAAGCTGAACACAGAGGTAGGTCAAAAAATTATTTCGGTAGCCATTTTCGACGATGTGCTTGCCTTAACCATTCTAGGAATTTTGCTAGACTTAAATCACATCGATAAATCGTTTTCCGCCATTACTTCGGCAACAATCATTACGGCGGTAAAATTGCTCTGTTTTATACTTGTCATATACGTTTCCTACCGCGTTATCAAACACTTTTCACAAAAAGAGAATTTTGTCGAAAATCAAATTGATAAATTATTGGGTGTATTAAAAGGAAAAGAGTCCTTGTTTGCCTTGCTTTTCATGTTTATCTTACTCTTTGCCACAATGACAGAAAGTATCGGACTGCATTTTATCATTGGATCCTTTTTTGCCGCGATGCTTTTAAACAAGAAATTAATCGGAGAAAAGAATCTTGGTTTATTCCAAAAAACAACAAGCAGCATGGCCATGGGATTCTTAGCACCGATATTTTTTGCGGGGATAGGATTAGAATTTAAGTTTTCGGCTATCGAAAATTACGGACTCTTATTTGCCATTATTGCCGTTTCGTTCTTATCTAAAATGGTGGGGGGCTATATCGGTGGTCGATTTGCGCACCTTGGTCACCGCGAGTCCATCACGCTAGCATATGGGTTAAATGCTCGTGGAATTATGGAGCTTGTTATCGCCAATATTGCATTCAGTAATGGATTTATTAATGTAGAGATTTTCTCCATGTTGGTTATTATGGGGCTTGTGACCACCTTATCCACTCCCTTTCTTTTAAAGCATTCCTTTCAACGCATTAAATCTTAGGAGTATATTATGATGAAAAAGCAAGCGAATTTTTTCCTGGTTATTCTCATCATTTATGTTTTTCTACAATTCATTTGGTGGGGAAATCTACTCATCAGATTGAATATTCAAGTTGCCGTTTCGGATAGCGATTTTCAACGTCGAGTTTGGATGATTATCGGGGAAGGTTCTGTATTCATGATTATTCTTTTACTTGGCATTTGGAAGATCAGAAAAGTCATATTAAAAGAAATCTCCTTAACTCAACGACAATCTAATTTCCTGTTGTCTGTCACACATGAATTAAAGACCCCTATTTCATCCGTTAAATTATTTCTTCAAACGCTCGTCAAACATGAACTCCCCGAGGATAAAAAGACCGATTTATTGAAAAAAGCACTCGATGAAAATGAACGCCTTGGCTTGTTGATTGATAATATTCTCCACGCTTCGAGGGTCGAAAATAAATCGCTTCAGGTCGTTAAGAGCGATCTTGATTTATCTGGCTTAATCCACTCCATTGTGGATCGTTTTCATAAAAGGCACATGCAAGAATTTATTCAATTGGAACTAGAAAAAAACATTCGTTTTTTCGGTGATCCATTTATTTTAGAAATGATTGTAGTAAACCTTTTGGAAAACGCGTGCAAATATGCCGGAACGAACGCGAATATCTGCTTTTACATTAAAAAGTCTAGTTCAACATTGGTTTTTGGTGTCAAAGATGAAGGCCCGGGTATTCCTGCTTCCGAAAGGGAAGCTATTTTTTATAAGTTTTATCGGATTGGTAACGAGGAAACACGTCAAAAACAAGGAAGTGGCTTGGGATTATTCATCGCTTCTGAGTTTGCACAGCTTCAGGGAGGGACAATTACTTGTAAAGAAAATAACCCGCAAGGAACGATATTTGAGGTAACTTTGATCCTATGACAAATCATTTCGGGCTCATCATTTTGGATGGATGGGGAATTGGGGACAAATCCGCATCAGACGCTATTTCAGCAGCTCATACACCTTTTATGGATGCGCTTATGAATACCTATCCTCATGCAACACTAAAAACAAGTGGGGAAGATGTAGGTTTGCCTGATGGACAAATGGGGAATTCAGAGGTCGGACACTTAAATATTGGAGCTGGACGCATAGTTTATCAAGAATTAACACGAATCAATAAATCTATTCGAGACGGAGAATTTCAGAAAAACAAGGTCCTACTTTCCGCGTTTGAAACTGCCAAAGAACGAAATTCCAAGCTTCACTTTATTGGACTAGTTTCAGAAGGTGGCGTGCATAGTTCACAAGCTCATTTGCATACACTTTGTGACATGGCAAAAATACATGGACTCGAAAAAGTGTTTGTCCATGCATTTACTGACGGACGCGATTGTGATCCGAAAAGTGGACTCGGATTTATTCAAAAACTAGAAGAACAGTTAACGTTAAGTACAGGTAAAATTGCCAGTATCATCGGACGTTATTTTGCCATGGACCGCGACAAACGTTGGGAGCGTGTAGAAAAAGCGTACCAACTACTGACAAAAGGAATTGGAAATGAAGCCTCATCCGCTGCTGAAGCCTTACTTCATTCGTATGAAAACGGGATTACAGACGAATTCCTCGAAGCACATTTGATTGATCCACTAGGACTGATAGAAAATGGAGATGTGGTCATTTGTTTTAATTTCCGAACAGACCGTCCAAGAGAAATTACAACTGTTCTCACTCAAGAAGCTTTTCCCGAGTTTCATATGTCACCACTTGATTTGTTTTATTGCACCATGACAAGTTATGATGTCACCTATAAAGGACTACATGTTATTTTTGAAAAAGACAACCTAATCAATACCCTTGGTGAAGTAATTTCCAACATGGATCGTACACAAGTACGTATTGCTGAGACAGAGAAATACCCACACGTTACCTTTTTCTTTAGTGGTGGACGAGAAGAAGCATTTGCTGGAGAACAACGTCTCCTTGTGAATTCGCCGAAAGTTGCCACCTACGATTTACAACCTGAAATGAGTGCTTTAGAAGTGAGGGATCGCATTGTTTCCAGTATTCAGCTAGATCAGCCGAATTTCATTTGCCTCAATTTTGCGAACCCAGATATGGTCGGGCATACCGGTGTATTTTCTGCCATTGTAAAAGCGGTGGAAACCGTAGATGCGTGTTTAAATGCTGTCGTTGAGGCAGGTAAAGCAGCAGGATATGAGTTCTTAATCATTGCCGATCATGGAAATGCCGATTACGCCGTTAATCCTGATGGATCTCCGAACACTGCTCACAGTTTGAATCCTGTGCCGGTGATACTTGTAACGGATGACGAAGGTCTTGAATTGAATGATGGCATACTAGCGGATGTTGCACCAACCATCCTCAATCGAATGCGTTTAGCGGCTCCTATTGAAATGACCGGTCATTCGCTTTTACAGACGAATTCTTAAGTTGCTAAAACGACCCCTTTGTAACCAAGAATGTCAATTAGCTTAAATGCTTCATCATTGATGCTTCCAGGAACAAAGATGAAACGTTTGTCATACATCACGTCATTTACCCAAAAACTCACCCAAAATTCATTGGTAAGGGTAAATAATTCAGGCATAATGGGTTCGATTCGCGCAGCTTCATTCGGCAACATCAATTCAATTCCTTTTCGTAGGGTTGATGTTTTGATTTGTTCACCCGTGCTTGGATTTTCACCATATCCTGATGAAGTAACAATGATGCCTTCCATAATGTCATCACGAAAGTTCAGTAGGTAAACAATGTATTCCTTTTCATTATTCTCAAGCGGAATTTCAACGATGGCAACGGACACATTTTCTACTTTTGGTCCTTTCAATTCTTCTCTCATATCGTTTAAAGTGTTGACTTAAATCCAAAAATCGTTTCCATGTGGGTTAATAGACGGTGTTTCACCTCTTCCATAGATACTTTTCTGCCTAATTCTTTTTCGAGAGAGGTAACCGCCTTATCATCTATTCCACACGGAACAATATTTGAAAAATAACTTAAATCTGAATTGATATTAAATCCGATGCCATGCATGGTAATCCATCTAGAACACTTTACACCCATTGCACAAATTTTTCGTGCGGAAGTAGTGTTTGGCTCAATCCAGACACCGGTTAATCCATCATAACGATCAGCTTGGATGCCATAATCATGCAAAGTTAAAATCACAGCCTCCTCTAAAAACCTTAAATATTTATGAATATCTGTGAAAAATTGCTCTAAATCAATAATGGGATACATTACCAGTTGACCCGGACCATGGTACGTGATATCACCACCCCTATTTATTTTATAATAGGTCGCGGATACTTTTGCTAACTGTCCTTCATCCAGCAATAAATGCTCAGGTTTTCCACTTTTTCCAAGTGTATAAACATGTGGGTGCTCACAAAAAAGCAAGTGATTTATTGGGATTAATCCAGATTCATTGGAACGATTCGATACCTTTAGGTCAACAGATTCCTTTAATAAGGATTCTTGCAAGTCCCATGCGTCCTTGTAATCCAAGAGTCCAAGGTCACGAACACGAACCAGCGGTGTTTCCATTAAAATTTAGCCAATTCCCCTTTTAGGTAGTCGATGATTTCAATATCGATAATATCAGCTCCGTTCATGTCACACAAGTAATAAGAAGCCCAATCAACGATATGAATCAAGTACAAAGATCTTTCGATTAAGGTATCTCCTTTCGTATGTAGCGTGAAGATTTTACCACATTTCTTTTCAACTGCCGCCATGGTAATCTCCAAACGCTTTTGATTTCTTGGGTGCAAATCTCCTGTGCTAAAGAAAACTGGTGCAAATCGAGCATCGCCTCCACTCCATCCAACAAGTTCGTTATGATTCATTTCTGGAATGGTATGATGCCACCCTAAATATTTTGAGTTTTCATTGAATTGTTGACGTGCACGAACAATCACACCTTCGTATTTCGTTTCAGAATAATACACACCTATTTTTCCAAATAAATGTGCGGCTAGCTCTTTTCCAATGGATTGAATTTCTTCGATTTCATTCGTAAGAACAACTGCAGATCGATTCATAGAATCAACATGCGCAGCTGAAGTAAATCCTAATTCCGCCAAAACATGTAACAATTGAACAACTGAAAATGCCAATGCGCTACGTGGTGGATTTCCACCTGGAACAATCACGCAATCATATCCATTCGTTTTGCAGAAAGAAGCAAGATTACCTCCGCTGGTAATTCCAATAATGTGACTACCTTTTGCGTGTGCCTCATTGATGCTCATCGTTGTTTCTTCCGTATTTCCAGAGTAAGATGAACCAATAACTAACGTGTTTTTTCCAACAAAAGCAGGGAGGACATACTCATTGCTCACTAATACTGGAACTTGAATCTCATCTTGAATCCAGTTTGAAACGATTTTTGCGCCAATTCCTGAACCACCTAAACCACAAATCACAATATTGTGAATGTCATTAAGAGGTTTTTGAAATGTACTTGCTTTGGCAATTGCCGTTGCATCTACGATATTTTGCGGGAATTCTTCTATTAATTTTTTCATTCAACTATTTTTTTGAAGTGCAAAGTTACAAGAATGATTTAAAATAATCTTGTTTATATCAATTACCTTAATACGGTTACATGTCCAACCAACGTTCTTACCTCCCCTAAATTATCTATATACCTAATCTTCCAAGTATAGAGTCCGAGTTGTACATCTTTGTTGTCTTTGTATCTCCCATTCCAGCCCTCTGCTATCTCATCGGTCTCAAATACGGTTTGTCCCCAACGGTTGTAAATCCATAAATCATAGCTCTTCACGGCACCCACGTTCGAGAATACTGGTAAGAATAACTCATTTAATCCATCACTGTTGATCGTGATCGCATTTGGTACATATACGTTCAACATGTCGTTTAACCAGAATACATTCGATATTGTGTCAACACAACCA
>CAIZQH010000020.1:0-2500 GCA_903935095.1 uncultured Flavobacteriales bacterium
GACTTGTCGGTCTCTCAGTCAAGCACCCTTATGCCATTACACTCTACGCACGGTTACCAAGCGTGCTGAGGGTACCTTTAGGAGCCTCCGTTACTCTTTTGGAGGCGACCACCCCAGTCAAACTACCCACCACACAATGTCTCCGCCTGCGGCGGATTAGACATCAGATAATTCAAGGGTGGTATTTCAAGGACGACTAACCTACACCTAGCGATGCAGTCTCAACGTCTCCCACCTATCCTACACATGAATTACCCAATATCAATGTGAAGCTATAGTAAAGGTTCACGGGGTCTTTTCGTCCCGTTGCGGGTAATCGGCATCTTCACCGATACTACAATTTCACCGAGCTCATGGCTGAGACAGTGCCCAGATCGTTACACCATTCGTGCAGGTCGGAACTTACCCGACAAGGAATTTCGCTACCTTAGGACCGTTATAGTTACGGCCGCCGTTTACTGGGGCTTCAATTCAATGCTTCGCCGAAACTAACATCTCCTCTTAACCTTCCAGCACCGGGCAGGTGTCAGGCCTTATACTTCATCTTTCAATTTTGCAAAGCCATGTGTTTTTGTTAAACAGTCGCCTGGGCCTATTCACTGCGGCCAGCATTGCTGCTGGCGTCTCTTCTCCCGAAGTTACGAGACCATTTTGCCTAGTTCCTTAGCCATGAATCACTCGAGCACCTTAGAATTCTCATCTCGACTACCTGTGTCGGTTTACGGTACGAGTTGTTATAACCTGAAGCTTAGAGGTTTTTCTTGGAATCCTTTAGGTACACTATCCAATCAGCCGAAGCCTCTCGGTACTATCAGGTTCAGCACGATCTGCGGATTTTCCTACAAATCGTATACCTACTCCCTTTAACGCACTATTCCGTCAGTGCGCGGTACTTTCATTAATCCGTCACCCCATCGCAGTTATAACAAGTACTGGAATATTAACCAGTTCGCCATCCACTACCCCCTTCGGGTTCGCGTTAGGTCCCGACTAACCCTGGGACGATTAACGTCGCCCAGGAAACCTTAGTCTTTCGGTGTGCAGGTTTCTCGCCTGCATTATCGTTACTTATTCCTACATTTGCTTTTCTATGCGTTCCAGCAAGCGTTACCACTCACCTTCAGCACACATAGAATGCTCCCCTACCAGTATATATTACTATATAATCCATAGCTTCGGTAGTATACTTAATGCCCGCTTATTATCCACGCACGATCGCTCGACTAGTGAGCTGTTACGCACTCTTTAAATGAATGGCTGCTTCCAAGCCAACATCCTAGCTGTCTATGCAACCGCACAACGTTTGTTCAACTTAGCATATATTTGGGGACCTTAGCTGGTGGTCTGGGTTCTTTCCCTCTCGGACATGGACCTTAGCACCCATGCCCTCACTGCTGATCATATTTTATAGCATTCGGAGTTTGTCAGGATTTGGTAGGCGGTGAAGCCCCCTAGTCCAATCAGTAGCTCTACCTCTATAAAACTTAATATCAACGCTGCACCTAAATGCATTTCGGGGAGTACGAGCTATTTCCCAGTTTGATTGGCCTTTCACCCCTACCCACAGGTCATCCGGAAGCTTTTCAACGCTTATCGGTTCGGTCCTCCATTCCGTGTTACCGGAACTTCAACCTGCCCATGGGTAGATCACAAGGTTTCGCGTCTACCCCCACTGACTATCGCGCCCTATTCAGACTCGCTTTCGCTTCGGCTCCGTGTCTTAAACACTTAACCTTGCCAATGAGGAGTAACTCGTAGGATCATTATGCAAAAGGCACGCCGTCGCCCCTAAAGGCTTCGACCGCTTGTAGACACACGGTTTCAGGGTCTATTTCACTCCCTTGTTCAGGGTTCTTTTCACCTTTCCCTCACGGTACTCGTTCGCTATCGGTCTTTGAGGAGTATTTAGCCTTACCAGATGGTTCTGGTGGATTCAGACAGGATTTCACATGTCCCGCCCTACTCAGGATACTACTAGGTAACTAAACTATTTCGTGTACGGGTCTTTCACCCTCTACGGACAGCCTTTCCATACTGTTCCACTATAATTTAATAGTCCATATCGTAGTCCTACAACCCCGGACTTGCCGAAACAAATCCGGTTTGGGCTATTTCCAGTTCGCTCGCCACTACTACGGAAATCACTATTGTTTTCTCTTCCTGCGCCTACTTAGATGTTTCAGTTCAGCGCGTTCGCCCCCTTTACGGGTGACTGGTCTTCAACCAGCCGGGTTTCCCCATTCGGAAATGTACGGATCAACTGATATTTGCTCATCCCCGTACCTTATCGCAGCTTATCACGTCCTTCTTCGCCTCTCAAAGCCAAGGCATTCCCCGTGTGCCCTTAGTAACTTATCTAACTCTTGAGTTAATTCTTTTTGTTTACTACTTCAATCAATTCCAATATGTCAATGAACTTTGTTACTACTACAAGTAACGTTGTGGAGGATAACGGAGTCGAACCGTTGACCCCCTGCGTGCAAGGCAGGTGCTCTAGCCA
>CAIZQH010000020.1:5000-42402 GCA_903935095.1 uncultured Flavobacteriales bacterium
AATTGTATCAACGTTATAGTCATATGGTATTTGGTGTATGTATGAAGTATGTCAAACAAATTGAAAATGCTGAGGACCTCACCCTTTCCCTATTCACTTCGCTAACAGAAAAGTTATTACTGCATCAAGTTCAACATTTTAAAAGTTGGATCTATGTTTCTGCACGAAATAGTAGTTTGATGTTTCTGCGTTCAAATAAAATGAGTCAAGAACTAAAGGATGATGATATTCTATATGATGATGGCGACCAACGTTTGGATAAAAAACTCGAACAAGATGAATTGCTTGAGCGTTTGACCATGGTTTTTGAGGAATTAAAACAGGAACAACGCATCTGTATTCACTTATTTTACCTCCAAAAAAAGAGCTACGAGGAAGTGTCTCAAATTACTCAATATTCCATGAAAGAGGTGAAAAGCCATTTGCAAAATGGCAGAAGAAATCTGAAATTACTATTAGAAAAAAGAAAGGAAGGTGATGAAAATTAATCGCAAATTGTTCACGTCTTACTTCAATCATTTGTCTATTCAAGAGAAATATTTGATTGAAAAAGAAAGTTTGAAGGATCCATTTCTTTCCGATGCGCTCGATGGATTTAATGAGAATCCAGAGGCACTGAAATCTTTGGATAAGCTTGATAAACGCTATTATTGTGGGAGAAATCGCATTTGGAAAATTTCTGGCATACTTGCCCTTTCAATTATAGGATTGATTGCTTATCTCTATGCGCCAGCTAAGTACGTGGTGAAAACAAAAATTTCACGTGCACCTATTTCCATTCATCTTGATCGCATTTCAACCAAAAAACTGGAAACATTAGTTGTTCTTCCAAAAGAGAAAGTTCTGTTGCCGCATAAAATTCAACAAGAATTTAAGGCGAAGGACAAAGGAACGGTTTTTCGAACGAATGAAAATCCTGTTTTCCCAACGGAGGAACTCGTTCAGCTTCCCTTATATAGCATGGATAAGGTCGACCGAAATCCGGCAAGCAAACGTTCAAACTTTGCCATGGAAACATATGTGAACGATTTGAAAGTACTTGATTATCGATACTACCGAAAAAAAGGAAGGCAAGAAAAAACCAATTTATTGACAGGGACACCCGCGGCCAATGAGACACGAGAAAGAGATGCCAATGAAAAAGACTTTATAGAATTTAGTTACATGAACTATCTAGGTGTGACTTTACGCGATTTTAATCGTGGAGAATACAAAGTTGCCTTACTTGGAATGGATCAAATACTATCCATATACCCAGATGATGTCAACGCCTTATTTTACTCTGCGCTCTGCCTGTATAATTTGAAGCAATTCAACTTATGCGAACAACGTCTCAAAGTAATGGACTTAGCGAAGTTTGACAATTTCGACGAAGAACAACAGTGGTATTTACTTCTTTGTTTTAAAGCTCAAGGGAAAATACAAGATTTTAGCGATTTGAAACAGGAAATTATTCGAGCAAATGGATTCTATGCAAGTAAAGCTGCATCAATAATTCTATAATTCTCCAACAATCCCTACCTTCGATACATGAAGAAAATATGCTATTTCCTGATCATTATATCTTTTTATCGCGTAATCCATGCGCAAGAAGAGGCCATTTATCTGGAAGGTTACGCACAAGGCACTACCTATCATATTCAATATTTCGATTCCAAGAATCGAAACTTACAAAAAGAAATCGAGCGTTTATTAAAGCGCTTCGATGCATCCGTTTCAACGTATCAAACCAATTCCTTGATTTCTAAAATTAATCACAATCAGAAACATGGAAAAACTGACGACTATTTCAATGCTTGTTTTTTAAAGGCAAAGGAAATATGGAAGTTAACAAATGGTGCTTTTGACCCAACTGTTTATCCATTGGTGAATGCGTGGGGATTCGGTCCAGAAAAAAAGGACAAATTGGAGCAAGCAAAAATCGACAGCTTGTTGACCTTTGTTGGATTTGAGAAAATCACGTTAACTCGCGGTAAAATAACCAAGAGCGATCCGCGCGTCTCTCTTGACTTCAATGCTTTTGCACAAGGGTATTCCGTTGATCTCGTTTCTGATTTACTCCTTGCTAAAGGAATCGCATCTTTCGTAGTTGAAATTGGAGGAGAAGTCTATGCGCATGGTCAGAGGGACGGTCTTCCATGGTACATTGGATTGGAGCAACCCATTGAAAATAAAACCAATGTTAATCCACTGAACGTCATCTTTCAAATTAAAAATATAGGTGTAGCTACCTCGGGAAACTACCGCAAATTCACTGTCGAAAATGGCGTGAAGATCGCTCATCACATTGATCCGAAGACAGGAAAGCCGACGAGTAATCAATTGCTCAGTGCCTCCATTTTTACGGATAAGTGCATTTCCTCTGATGCCTTGGCTACGGCTATTTTGGTCATGGGCTTGGAAAAAGCGAAAGTCTTCCTATCGGCGCATCCTGAAATTCAAGCGTATTTAATTTACAGCGATGAAGATGGAAAATACCAAGTGTACATAACTCCCAAGCTGATTGATTGGATTGCTGATGAGCAATAAAAAAGGGGAGCATATACCCCCCCTTTCACCATCTTTTGATTAAGATCTTATTTATTGATCACCACTTTGTGTTTTGACACGGATGTACCGTTGGTAACACATATAAAGTAAACACCACTTGTCAAGTTGGATAAATTCACTGTTTTAGAAACTTCGTTCATTTTCACATCCTCTGTGTAGACTTCCTCACCTGCTAAGTTCATGGCAGAAACTCTTGTCGCATAATTAAACTCAACATTGAAGACTCCATTTAAACTTGGATTTGGGTGAATAGAAACAATCATTTCTGGCGTTTCTTCTTTTATGCCTGAACTTGCAGGATTCCATGCTAAAGAGATTCCTGTGAAGTTTGCATCAGCAGCAGGAGTTTGAACGTCCGCAACTGTTCCTTTCACAAACGTAAATGAACGCGTAGTCGTTGCGGCTGAACCATGATTCCATGTGCTTTCAACGGTGATTTTATATGTTCCGTCTGCCACTAGATTTCCAGATGTATTCGTTCCATCCCAACTAAAGTTTCTAGTGGAAAAATTATTCAATGTCGCGCCAGTAATTGCGCCAAGCACATTACAATTTGCAGCCAAACAATTTCCAGCAGAACCACCAGCGTTTGATGCCCATACAGGCAAATGATCGGATGTTCCTCCACCTGCATTGCGCGTACGTGTTTTGACAAAAGTTCCAGTGCTTGTTTGAATCCATACGGCCATCACATTGTTTGTTGCTTCATAGGAGGTATGAGGTGTTTGTGTGAAAGATAGAGTGAGTGTTCCTTGTGTTTGTGCTGTCAATAAGTGACAAGTAAATATGACGAATGTTAAAAGGGTAGATTTCATGATCGTTGTTTATTGATTACAAAGGTATTGAAAATTTGAAAGAATAACTTACAGAATCACCATGTTCTGGAAGATGTTATACTAGGTAGAACAGTTTTTCTGCTTCCTGATGACTTGGATTAATCTTTAGGCATTTTCTCAATAATCTTTTGGTTAGTAAGCTATTCTTATCTAGCAATTGATATAATTGAGCAGAATAAAAATAAGCATCTGCATTACCGTTGTCAATTTGGCTTACCTTTTTAAAATCCGCCAATGCTTCTTGGTGCATTTTGGTTTTATGGTAAAGAATCCCACGTAAAAAGTAATTGTCGGCATTTTTAGGGTCAATTTCAATTTGTTTCGTTAAATCAGAAATTGCACCCAAAGTGTCTCCAAGATTTTCGCGCATGATAGCTCGGTCAAAGTAGGCAATGGAATCCTTCGGACATATAGCAATCACCTGCGATAAAACGTTCTCTGCTTCTTTGAATTGATTTCGATAACCATAATCGGTTGCTTGAGCATATAAAATCGTTCTTTCGCTTTGACCATAAGTCAATGCTGAAATCAACATGAATAAGGATACAATAAAACGCATGAACAAATGACTAGTTATCCAGTTTTCCTTGGTAAATCCAACACTCAATTAACTGAATAGTCGAATCGGGAAGTGCTGGTCCACCTTGAGGCATGAGTTTATATCCAGAGTTACGCATCGAGCCTAAAACTGCGTTTGCGTGAGATGAAATTGTTGCATAATCGGAAAGGTTATATCCGCCTGAAGCATTACCGCTATCGTGACAACTTGTACATTGTTGCTGAATTAGTGGAAGCACATCATTTGCAAAGGAAACGGTTCCGTTACACGTTGGGGTTTGTGAAAATGGAGTTTTTTCCTTCGTGCATGAACTTGCGAAGAAAAGGGAACAAACAGTGATAAAAAGGATTCTATTCATTTTTGAGTATCTAATTGATGAAAAGTAAAAAACATAAGCAATGGCAAAAAGTGTAGTGGAATAACGAATCCTGGATAGAACTCAGTTGCGTCCACATATACTCGCTCCATGATTGGGTATAAAATACTGACAAATGTCACAATGGAAAACGTCAATCCAAACCAAAACGTTGGGTTTTGTTTCATTACCTTTCTAAACGCTAGGTGAACATAAAACAAAATCAAAGTAAACGAAAGGAGTCCAAAAGCGACTTTCCAAATGGGTAGCACTGTCGAGAAATCAAAGAGCAATTGATAATAAAAATAAGTGTAAAGAGTCCCGATTAAACTCGCACAAAGCGCACTCGTTAAAGCAAGCTTTACATTCATGTCTTATTTTTTCACGGTTACTTGAAAAGTAACTTTCATTAAATCCGGTACGACATCACTTTTGTGTCCCACTTTAAATTCAATGCGATTGACATTAAACGATCCTTTAAAGGTCAACTGTTCTCCACTTTTGGTAAAAGAAGCTGGAATTGTGTATTGTTTGGTGATTCCTTTGATGGTCAAATCTCCAATAATGCTTAAATCCGTTCCTTTTTTGACCACTTTCGTTGATTTGAATTTAGCAAATGGGTGTTTAGCTGCGTCAAACCATTCAGCTGTTTGTGACTTTTTGTTCATCATTCCATTTCCAGTAGAGATCGACTTGACATCAATTTTCAAATTGAATTCCGTTGCTTCGATGTTTGCTTCATCAAATTCTACAGTTCCGTCCATTGTTTTAAATGAACCTGACGGATCTTTGCTTTTAAAATCAATAGCGTATCCAGAAGTTACTTCATAATGTGCACTTGGTATCCAAGCGATTGAAGTAGAAAGCACCGTTAGAACGATTAGTCCGAAACTGGAAATTGCTTTTTTGCTCATGTTCATTGATGTTAATCGTTAGAAAATTTTCGACTTACGCTAAATCCGAATCGAAATTGTCCTTTACTCCAACTTTGGAAGGTATAAGGTATAAACTGTGTTTCTCCGAGTCCGGCAGCGTTGGTGAAGTTGATCGTAAAATTATGTCCGAAAGTGAACCACTCGAGGGCAATTCCTAATGAATTTTTGTATCCAGTTTGACGAAAAGCACTGTTACTGAACACCTGGTAATATTCACCAACCAACGCAAAGCGACTCGTTAATTTCACGCGAATTGCGCCCCCAAGTGCAAACAGATCGTTCACATCATCCGCGGCTACATAATTCCGGTGTACATACGTTGGCATCAGTGCGATAGATGCTTTATCACCAAAGTGACGCGCCACATTTAATTGCGTAAAATAAGAAAAACGGTGAGCAACCTTTGGAAAACTATTCACTTGTGAAAGATCAGATGATGCGGTCATATACGTAAACGTTGATCCACCAATAACAGCCATGGAAACAGGTATATCGTTTTTCTTTTGAGTTAAAAAACGGTATTTCACAAATCCATCTAATAAAGATCGGTAGGGTGCTCCTGTACCTTTGCAACGTCCAAAACCGATCATTAACTTATCTGTTACACCATATTCAAGGGCGATCCTCATGTCTGACAACATATCAAAACCAAACATATTTTGCACCCCACCATTTGTTCCTGCGATGTCACCAAATCGGTGTTCAATTCGAAAATCGGTGATTCCTTTGGCAATTGTTTCCACGGAATGACCAGAAATGATTCTTGTCGAAGCAAAAGTAATTGGCTCCTCTTCCGCATAGACTTCTTCAACGATCGTATCTTGAGCAAAACTCATTTGACGTGAAACAAGAATAACAAAGAGTAATAATAGTGACTTTTTCATATTTGCAAGGTATCAAATAATGGATGGATAATCTTTCGTTTTTAACAATTTTAACAAGGTGTTAACGGTTGTTTTTTCTTTTTTCCGCTAACCATTTAGGTACTTTCTCCTCCTTTTTAGCCTCTTCACCTAGTAGTTTTTCTAAGAGGTCTGGTCGTTTCGCTTTCGTTAAGCGTTGTTTGATCCAGTCTTTATTCTCGCGTTTATACCAAAAGAAAAAGCGGTTTTGATTCAATTTCTCTTCCCTTGTTTTTACCGTTTTAATTGGCTTCAAAGTGTAAGGATGAAGTCCGGTGTAATAAATGACTTCCGCAACGGTCATTGGTGTTGGCGTAAAATCCTGCACTTGTTCCAATTGGAATCCCATTTCCTTCGTTTCCGCTGCAAGATTTGCCATATCTTCTTCCTCACATCCTGGATGAGAAGAAATAAAATACGGAATCAACTGCTGTTTCAATCCATGTTTTTCGGATAGTTTATCGTATTTCTCCTTGAATTTATGGAAATATTTAAAGGATGGTTTTCGCATGACACGGAGTGTTGCATCCGAAGTGTGTTCCGGTGCGACTTTCAATCTCCCACTGACGTGACGCGTGATTACTTGTTCAATGTATCGGTCGTGGTTTCCATCCTCGTTGTTTTTGTTGAAGTCATCCACGAGTAAATCGTAACGAATTCCGGATCCAACAAAGGCCTTTTTCACCTTCGGATGGTTGTCTATTTTCTGATACAACTTCGTCATTTGTTCATGCGAGGTATCCAAGTTATTACAGATCACTGGGTGGATACAGCTGGGCGAAACACATTTCGCACAAATCGCTTCATCCTTCCCTTTCATTTTGTACATGTTCGCTGACGGTCCACCGATGTCGGAAATGTATCCTCTAAAATCAGGATGATTGACCAATTGTTCCAGTTCTCCCAAAATAGACTTTTCACTTCGTGAAGCAATGAATTTCCCTTGATGTGCAGAAATGGTACAAAAACTACATCCCCCGAAACACCCACGGTGCATGTTGATGGAAAACTTAATCATATCGAAGGCAGGAATAGCTCCGCGCTTCTTGTATTTTGGGTGTGGTAATCGCGTGTATGGCAAGTCGAAACTTTGGTCGATTTCATTTTCCGTCATCGTTTTAAATGGTGGATTAATCACCAACGTTTGATCACCGACATGTTGAATAATGCGATTAGCCTCCCATTTATTGGATTCCACTTCGACCACCTTAAAGTTTGTAGCGTACTGCACTTTATCCACCAAACAGGTTTCATGACTGGCCAATTCCACGGTTTCCCAGTTTTTATTTCTTGGCAATTCTTCCGATTTTGGATTCAAAAAGGCAACTTGATTAATGGTTTTCGCTTGATGAAAGGGAACACCTCTTTTCATTAGTTTCAGAAGTGTTCTCAAAGGCTGATCCCCCATTCCATAGACTAATAAATCGGCGCCAGAGTCCACTAAAATAGACGGCATCAACTCATCTTTCCAGTAATCATAATGTGTAACACGACGCAACGATGCTTCAATTCCACCGAGAACCACTGGTACATCGGGGTAAATTGATTTTAATATTTTACTATAAACAGTAGACGCATAGTCTGGACGAAAGCCAGCTTGTCCACCGGGCGTGTAGGCATCCGTAGAACGTAAGCGTTTATTTGCCGTGTAGTGATTAACCATGGAATCCATACATCCAGCAGTAACACCAAAAAACAACCTTGGTTTTCCTAACTTTTTGAAATCGCGCAAATCATCTTGCCAGTTGGGTTGTGCAACGATTCCGATACGGAGTCCTTCATCTTCGATGATACGAGAAATCACCGCTGTCCCAAAACTTGGATGGTCGACATAGGCGTCTCCAGATATCAAAATGATATCAAATTCATCCCAACCTCGCTTTTCAGCTTCTTTGTGGGACATTGGAATCCAATCAGAAATGGGTCTTTCTATACTCATGGTTCAAAATTACGCATTAAACGTAGGATAGTTTCATAAATGAAATCTATTCAGTTATCGAAAACATTTCAACACACTGACTTGTTTAATGTTTAATTTTGTCGAAATAAATAAATATCAAAAAATAAAAATATGTCATTTGAATTGCCACAATTACCATATGCATACGATGCATTAGAGCCACACATCGACGCACGCACGATGGAAATTCACCACACGAAACACCATCAAGCTTATATTACCAACTTAAACAACGCGATTGCGGGTACAGATTTGGAAGGAAAATCCATTGAAGAAATCCTTAAAGTATGTAAAGACATGCCTGCAGTTAGAAACAACGGTGGTGGATTCTGGAACCATAATCTATTCTGGGAATGTATGTCTCCGAATGGCGGTGGACTTCCAACTGGAGAATTAGCAAGTGCTATCAATGAGGCATTTGGATCCTTTGAAAACTTTCAAGCAGAATTTACAAAAGCAGGAATGACTCGTTTTGGATCAGGTTGGGCTTGGTTGTGTGTAACAAACGGAAAATTAGAGATCTGTTCAACGGCAAATCAAGATAATCCAGTTATGGGTGAAGGATGTCAAGGCACTCCGATTCTTGCATTAGATGTTTGGGAGCATGCATACTATTTAAATTACCAAAACAGAAGACCTGATTACATTCAATCATTTTTCCATGTCGTAAACTGGGATTTCGTTGCAGGTAAATTTGCTGGAGCAATCTAATCTAACTTTTTCGTTAGAAATAAAAAAAGCGACTTAGGTCGCTTTTTTTATTTTATCAGAATATCCTATCTAAAAATTTACTTGTGCTTGTATTCGTAAAAGATTTCCGCGTTGGTAATTATTTTGATTTGCATAATCTTCATATCTTCTAGAAGACATTGTATACATAACCACTAGTTCAAAGTTTTTATTTGGTTGCCATTCTGCACCGATTTCCAATTCTTCCACTTCGTAACTGCGCGCATCTAACTCGTGTTTTTTACCTCCATCGTATTTTTGATAACGAACAAATGGAATAAGTGTTTGTCCTTTAAAGTCGATTTTATATGATGCCGTAATAAATCCACCATGCAAACGCTGATTAGTAATTGAGTCCGCTAATTTGTCAAACTCTGGGCCAGTACCCACATTATATTCAGCGAGAATACCGAAAGGTTTTGGATAAAGGACGAATGTTCCTCCTACTCTCTCATCAAGGTACGTTTTAGTTGCATTCGATTTAACACCTGAAGAAAGACTAGAAAGTGTATAATCACCTTTGTAAGCTTGGATTCCTGGCTCAAAAATCTGTTTCTTCCATTCAAATGGGTAACTAAGACGAGTAACGATGTGGCGATTAGAATTTAATTCAGGTCTATTTGCAGTTTGACCATTGTAAATCCCTAGTCCAAAAACACCATAATCACCAGAGCCTTTCAATCCATCATTTACTAAAGAAGAGTATCGTTTTCTGATTTTCACAGGGGCATAATAGAAAAATACGCCTAAATCGCGCTCATTAGTAACCGCTGAGTTCAAAGCATCAGCTCGATCCAGTGGTAAGCGATTTTGAGATGATTGCATATTTTCAAATCCGTAAGGAACTTTGCTTTGACCTATCCGAAGTCTGAATTCATTGTCTTTGTCCAAGCCCAAATCAAAATAAGCATCTCTTAATTGAGCAAAATGTAAGGTAGAAGAAGAAGGTGCACTTGCAAAATCCGGCTGTACATAAAGATAAACTCGAGGACTGATTTGACCGTAAATAATAACACGCATTCGGCGTATAAAAAAGCCATTATCTCCGCCCCAACTTTTATCACATTGCTCGCAGCCTAAATCTTCGTTTGTTTGAAGAAGGCCATTGTAACGTACTTGAGCATAACCTCTAATGCTAATTGACTCAAACCACTTTTTTGACGCGATCGCGGATTTCTTAACGGTGTCTTTTGAAACTTGACTAAATGACACCCCAGTATTTAACAATATGATTGCCAATACAATAACAAATAAATTTATGTGTTTCATGAGTTAAAATTTGAAGGCAAAACTAGTTTATTCATATTGGCTTAACATTGAGTTAATTATGATTTAACGTTTATATAATTTTAGTAACATTTTGTTAACATTTGACGGGCGAAAATAAATTTAAAGGTGAACTTACTCTCGCTGAACCTTTAAAAAAATTAAATGAAAAAAAGAATTTCAAAAAGGCTGTTTTGACCAATGTTTTACTGCCAATGTTATGTTTACGTTATCAAACAAGATAACTTTTTGCCCGACCACGTCAAGAACCTACATTTGTAAAAAAAATTAATGTTATGGCTGGAATTTTGAGTTACTTTTTACCCAAAGACAAAGTGTTTTATTCTTTATTTGAACAGGCAAGTGATAATCTAGAGGCTATCGCCAAAAAATTGGTTCAAGTAGTACAGGAGCCAGATTTCGGCAAACGCGCTGTTCATATTTCAGAGATGCAAGATATTGAGCATCAAAATGATAACGTTACACATCAAATTTTCATTGAACTAGGGAAAAACTTCATCACACCGTTTGACCGTGAAGATATTCACAGCTTAGCTTCGGCTTTAGATGACATCGCAGATTACATTTATGCTTCGGGTAAGAAAATAAACTTTTATCAAATCGATCCAATTTCTGATCAAGGTATTCAAAAAACAGCAGAAGCAATATTGGAAGCAGTTACAGCAGTAAAAGAAGCCGTAATGGAATTGCGTAATTTGAAAAACACGCAGAAAATCATTGAATGCGTCATTAAAATTAATAGCATCGAAAACAACGCTGACAACATTTTCGATATGAGTATTGAAAGGTTATTTAATTCGGATGTAGATGCCAAAGAATTAATCAAACGACGCGAATTATACCAAGTAATGGAGACTGCAACTGACAAATGTGAAGATGCTGGAAACGTGATTGAATCTATCGTAGTAAAATACGCTTAATTATAACTAACTAGAACATACGTATGTTTACTCTATTAATTGTGGTGATTGCAATCGCCCTATTATTCGACTTAGTAAATGGATTTCACGATGCCGCGAATTCCATTGCCACAGTAGTTTCGACGAAAGTATTAACTCCATTTCAAGCGGTTGTTTGGGCAGCAGCCTTTAACATTATTGCCTTTTGGGTATTCGACATGAGTGTTGGAAATACCGTTGCGAAAACCGTAGATAGTAACGCCATCGACCTTTGGGTGATTCTTGCGGGACTTCTTGCTGCAACATTCTGGAATTTATTGACATGGTGGTTGGGCATTCCATCCTCTTCTTCTCATACCTTAATTGGTGGATTCGCTGGTGCGGCTGTAGCTCACGCTGGATTCAGCGTAATCGATTCTGCAGAAATTTTTAAAGTTGTCTTATTTATATTCCTTGCGCCGATTATCGGTGGATTTATCGCCTACTTGATCGCTGTAGTAACAATTAGTCGTTCCTTTTGGAAAAAAATGTTGGTCATCCTCGCCTTGTCCGGAGTAACCATTATGGTTATGGAATACATGATTGAATACATCGACATGAAACCGATCATGCTGTACATTGTAATTGGAATGATTAGTGTATTTATCCTTGTTTACATTTGGTTCGAACTCGTTCATGGTAAAAAACCTTCAGCAATGAAAGAAGCGAACATGCACAAGAAACTTCAATTGCTTTCTTCTGCAGCCTTCTCTTTAGGACACGGTGGAGCCGATTCTCAAAAAGTAATGGGTATTATTTGTGCAGCCTTACTTGTTTATGGCAACATGGGACGTGAAGGTAAATTAGATAGTTCCGTTCCAAAAGATCTTCAGATTACGGAATTGATGCAAATTGAATACCATAACGAAGAAGACAAATTGGAGAAATTCAAACCTGAAGTTGCGCAAATTGACAGTGCCATATACTACCTAGAGCACAAAGAGATTGTTGATGCGTCAACAGGTGAAGTTGTCTACGATAAAGAAGGAAAAGTTAGCGATGGATATGCGAAAGCAACAGTTCCAAGTTACAAGGAGATTGACGATGCATTAGGGAAAATCGAAGTATACACCTTAGGTGATGCTCTGTGTGATGCCAAAACAAACGATACTGTTTTCACCGATAAAACCCTCAATACACGTTATGCTTACGCAGGTATTTTTGGAAACTATGTGGATGAAAAATCAGGTGAATTAAAAGAAGGATTTAAGATTAAAACAAAAGTTCATTCAGACACAATGCCATTTTGGATTGCTTTCGGATGTTACTTAATGATCGGACTTGGGACCTTAATGGGTGGATGGAAGATCGTTAAAACGATGGGAACTAAGATTACGAAGGTCACACCGTTGGAAGGTGTTTGTGCCGAAACAGCAGGGGCATTGACCCTGTTTACCGTATCTCAGTTTGGAATCCCTGTTTCAACGACACACACCATTACGGGTTCAATTATTGGCGTTGGTGCCACAAAACGCCTAAGCGCAGTTCGCTGGGGTGTGACAATCAACCTACTATGGGCATGGATTCTAACCATTCCTGTTAGTGCTGGACTAGCCGCAATTTTTTATTATTTAATTGTTTGGTTACGTTAAGTACTTTTACTATTACCTTTTTGAAAGCCGTTTTTAGACGGCTTTTTTGTTTTCAATACGTTTGTTTTGAGTTAAAATAATATTAACTTTAACCCGAATCATTATAAAATAATCAACTATGAGAAAATTTATACTTACTATTAGTGCTTTAGCTTTAACCTACATATCAACTGCTCAAATAACCGTAGCGGGGGTTTCTCCGCAATCTATTGTTGCGAATTATGCACATACATGGGCAGACCCGGCTAATGCATGGGGTAGCCCAGACTTTACCGTTCCAGGAACGTTCATTCAGGATACACTGAAATTGGCAGATGATGGCACACCAGGTTTGAATGCGCAAGGGAATCCTGTTTCTGCTTCTGGTTGTAATTCACTCGCTCCAGGAAGTTTAGCTGGAAAAATTGCTGTGGTTTTCAGAGGAGACGGACCGGCGACAACAGCAATTGGTGCTTGTCAATTTGGCGTAAAGGCTCTTAACGCACAAAACGCTGGAGCAATTGGGGTAATCATTATAAATAGGGATGAAACATCAGAAGGTTTTAATATGGGAGCTGGTACATCTGGCGCCAATGTCACTATTCCTGTTGTAATGATTAATTTAGTAGATGGAGAATCAATAGTTGCTGAAATGGCCAATGGACCAGTAGTAATGTTCTTAGGAAATAAAATTGGTTTGTATCCAAATGATGTCTCTTTAAATGCAAACAAAGCGTTCGCACCAAAAGGAGGAATGATTCATTCCTTGTTAGCACAAAATGGCACCGAATTCAATTTTGAGGTAGGCGCAAATATCTCCAATCAAGGGAATTTAGCGCAAACAACGACTTCTTTGAATGCGAAAATCACGAGTCCAACGGGAGCTACCGTTTACGACAACACCGTCTCCAATTTATCAATGAATGCAGCTGACACAACTGGTATTGATGTTTATCCAGGTCAAGTTAACTCTTTCCCAGCATTCTCCATGGCAAACTACCCACAAGGTACGTATACATTGACATACACTGCGGACGTAGGTGCTGCTGACGATTATCCAAATGACAATGTGCTTGAATTTACTTTCACCATCAACGATTCGTTGTTTTCCTATTCAGCTATTGACACGGCAACAAATGCAATGAGCGCAAATAATTTTTATCGCCCAACGGATAACACCTCAACATATTCTATTTGTACTGTTTTGCAGGATCCTAATGCAAGTAGAGTGGGTGCAATTGGTCTATATTTTGCAGCAACATCTGCGGCAGGAACAACTTTAGATGGTGAAGAAATGTTATTGTCACTATTCACCTGGGATGATGTATTTACCGATTTAGATGATGTAAATTTCCCGGCAAATGACTCATGGACACTAAATGAAGTGACATCTGGAAACTACACCTACACGAGTGATTTACAAGGCAAGGTAGTATATGGTTCATTTTCTAATCAAATAGCGCTAAATGATAATCAGCGCTACTTGGCTTGTGTTCAAACAGTTAATCTAGACGTGTATTTAGGTCATGGAAGTCAAAATTACACATGGAATACTGACTACTATAAACAACCATTATTTCCTATCGAAAGTGATACAGATCGCTTCCCTATTGGATTTGGCAGCGATCTTCCAAGTGCGCTTGGGATTGCGCTAATTAACAAAAACAACATAGGTCTTGGAGAAGAATCTACCATTTCCGGTATGGCATATCCAAACCCTACAACTGACATAGTGACTATTTCCATCGAAGGTGAAGGAGTAGCGAGCTTAACAGTGACAGACGTTGCCGGCAGAGTTGCTATGACGAATCAAGTTGACTTGAAAGCTGGTCAAGCTGAATTGAATATCGCAAACCTTGAAGTAGGTGTTTATATTTTCAACGTAGTACTTGAAAATGGTAAAACTGCACAATTCAATGTTGTGAAAAAATAATTCGATTTTCGAATATAGAAAAGGGTCGCTCGTCGACCCTTTTTTTATGTTCGTACTTTTTGAAATCAGGAATCTTAAAAACATGCCTTAGCTTTTATTATCTTTGTGGTCAATGAAAAAAGCAACATACACGGTAACCGCAGCTTTGCCTTACGCGAATGGACCATTACACCTTGGACACGTCGCTGGAGTTTACCTTCCGGCAGATATTTTTGTTCGTTTCCTTCGCATGAATGAACACGATGTGGTGTTTATCTGTGGGAGCGATGAACATGGTGCAGCCATTACCTTACGAGCGAAAAAAGATGGGCTCACGCCAAAAGATATCGTGGATAAGTATCATGGAATCATCAAAAATGCCTTTGAGAAATTTGACATTTCCTTCGATATTTTTCACCGAACTTCATCCGAATTACACCATCAAACGTCAGGCGATTTTTTCAAAAAATTACACGATCAAGGAAAGTTTATTGAAGAAACTTCTGAACAATATTATGACGAAGAATACCAACAGTTTTTAGCTGACCGCTACATTACAGGTGATTGTCCAAAATGTCAGAGTCCTGGTGCGTATGGTGATCAATGCGAAAAATGTGGGAGTGATTTAAGTCCAACAGAATTAATCAATCCAAAGTCCACGTTAAGCGGTAAAACACCTATACTGAAATCCACTTCACATTGGTACTTACCCATGGATCAACACGAAACATGGTTGAAAGAATGGATTCAAAACGGAATATTAGACGGCGTTCAACAGCACGATCCAAAATTGTGGAGAAACCAAGTGATTGGACAATGTATGTCCTGGATCAATGGTGGACTCAGACCAAGAGCCATGACGCGAGATTTAGATTGGGGTGTCAAAGTTCCACTTCCAAATGCCAATGGAAAAGTATTGTATGTCTGGTTGGATGCGCCTATTGGCTACATTTCAGCCACGAAACAATGGGCACTTGACCACGGAAAAGACTGGAGAAATTACTGGACTAAAGCAGAAGCTGGCGATCGTAAACTTGTTCACTTCATTGGGAAAGACAACATCGTTTTCCATGCAATTATATTCCCGATTCTTTTGAAAGACCATGGGGACTTTATTTTGCCGGATAATGTTCCTGCTTACGAGTTTTTGAATTTAGAAGGAGATAAATTCTCGACTTCTCGAAATTGGGCCGTGTGGCTCCATGAATACTTGGAAGCCTATCCAGACAAGATTGATGAGTTGAAATACGTGCTCACTGCTATTGCCCCAGAAAGCAAGGACTCCGAATTTACCTGGAAGGAATTTCAAACACGCGTGAATTCAGAATTAGCGGACATTTACGGGAACTTCGTGAATAGAACCCTGGTGCTAACGCATAAATATTATGAAGGAATTGTTCCGAGTCCACTTGCTTTTAGTGCAGAAGATCAAGCGGTATTCGACGCAATTGAGCAAGCTCCAAGACGCATTGCAGAATTGATGTATGCTTACAAAATTCGCGAAGCACAAACAGAGATGATGCAAATTGCACGCATAGGTAATAAATACTTGGCTGATCAGGAGCCATGGAAAGTCATCAAAACAGATCCAGAACGAGTTCAGACCATTCTCTACGTTGCCTTGCAAATTACGTCAAACTTGCAAATCGCTACACAGATTTTCTTGCCGGCTACCGCACAGAAATTAGGAAAGATGTTGAATGCCGAAAGCCTTCCATGGTCCTCGTTTGGAAGTTCAACGTTATTAGCCGCAGGGCATCAAATTGGCGAAGCACATATATTATTTACAAAAATTGAAGACGAGCTTGTTCAAATAGAAGTGGACAAACTACATTCAACGAATCAACTCACGAGCAAATATCCACCCATGAAAGAACTCATCAACTTTGACGACTTTAGTAAACTTGACATGCGTATGGGGAAAATCCTAGAAGCAGAAAAAGTTGAGAATGCCGACAAACTCTTAAAGTTAAAGGTCCACACAGGAATTGACGAACGCACCATCGTTTCTGGAATTGCAGCGTACTATACTCCGGAAGAAATCATCGGAAAAACGGTTTTGGTGCTGTTGAATCTTGCACCACGTAAAATCCGCGGCATTGAATCACAAGGAATGATTTTAATGGCAGAGGATGCTGAAGGTACTTTGAGTTTCTTGGCTTCAGAGAAAGATTTTGGCGAAGGTCCAACCGTTGCCTAAATAAAAGTATTGCTTATTGTAAAAAAAGGCGTATCTTTGTAGCCCAATGCACGCTAAACGAAGCGCAAAGTCATTGAGATTTCAGTTCACCAAAACTGAATGAAACGTAGAAAAAAGCAATAGTTTAAAGATATATTGCGGGGTGGAGTCCGCCGCGGCGGAGTAGCTCGTTGGGGATCAAACCCAAAATTGAAATAATGAAGCAATAACTAAAGATATATTGCGGGGTGGAGCAGTTGGTAGCTCGTCGGGCTCATAACCCGAAGGCCATCGGTTCGAGTCCGGTCCCCGCTACTAGAGAAGAAAAGTCATCAGAAATGGTGACTTTTCTTGTTTTCTGCCACTCCAAAGACCTTGAAAACAAAGGGATTCTTCGGAAAAAATAATTCACATAACGAGTTAGATAACCCCTTTGTGACGGGGAAATCCATAATCCTTTTGGAAAGACTGTTTTCTGTAATTTCAATTTGGTCTCAAGGTCTGAAGAATCCCAATAATACTGTATGTTTCGAGCTATCTCAATTGCTTCATTAACGAACATTTCGGAGTTAGATAACTTTTTTTTCGTTTTGGCAAGCGAATTTCATCTTCGATGTCAGAGTACTCAACTAATGGTAAAATGGTTAATGGTTTTCCATATTCCTTTTTTATCCAAAATCCACTTCCAGGTATGGGAATCTTCTTTTCGTTGCAGATGATTTTAATTTGATTGTAAGTCAATCCCAATTCAAGTTGAACCTTGGTTAGTGGTTTACTCCAGATAAGATCGTAAAGTTTTTTTCTTGTTATTGTTTCTATCATGAAACAAATTTGCCAAAATAATCAAACAACAATTAATGACATGCCTTAATCTTGATTTCTATTCATAAACAACCACAACTCAACCACCAATTCATATCCTTCAAGGAAGTTAGAAATTTGTGGCTCACCCGCTACTAGGAAAAGCCAGTCAAATTTGACTGGCTTTTTGCTTTTCCAAAAGTGCTGAAAGTTTACTTTCAAAAGCGAATGGGAATGTAAAAAGTAAGATCGCGTTGCGGTCTGTGCTTTTCCTTGTTATGCCCCCTTTTGCGTCAATCCGAAATGAAATGGAGGATATTCGTGTCCCCGCTACAAAGAGAGAAAAGTCGTCAATTTTGACGGCTTTTTTTGTTTTAAACCTTCTTAAAATCTTTACTATTATTGAAATTCAAAACGTTAAAAGATTCACTTTTCAAGTTCGATAAGTCCTTTTAAATGACTAATTCGGTTTTCTAATTTTAAGGTGTGATTTTTATTAATCCGAGTCTCGTAATAAAAAAGCCAACCGAAAGCCTGGTAACAAGGATATTGAATAAAAAAGAGAATTAGTATCCGAAATTCAGTATTTAATATTCTTGAGATAGGTAGATGCTACCTCAACTTTGTAAATTAATTTTTATAAATAAAATAATGAGCAAAGTAATTTTAATCACAGGGGCTTCTTCTGGAATGGGAAAGGAAACTGCCCTTAAATTAACCAAAGAGGGTCATAAAGTTTATCCTGTTGCAAGAAGGATTGAAAACATGAAAGAACTTGAGCAAATTGGAGCATTTCCTATTCAAATGGATGTTACGAATGAGACCGAAATTCAAAGCGTTATAGACACTATTATTGAAAAAGAAGGTAAAATTGATGTTCTTTGGAACAATGCTGGATATGCTTTATATGGGTCTGTAGAGGAAACTCCAATAACAGATGCAAGAAGGCAGTTTGAAGTAAATCTATTTGGGCTAGCAAGCCTTACTCAAAAGGTAATTCCTCACATGAGAAAATCAAAAAAAGGCTTAATCATAAATACTTCGTCCGTTGGTGGTAGGATTTATGCCCCACTTGGTGCTTGGTATCATGCAACAAAACATGCTCTGGAAGGTTGGAGCGATTGTTTGCGCTTAGAATTAAAATCATTTAATATTGATGTTGTGATATTACAACCAGGAGCAATTGCAACTGAATTAGGTGAAGTAGGGAAAAAACCACTTATTGAGATTTCTGGGAATGGTCCGTATAAAAAGATTACAAACGATATAGTACAACTAACCGAAAAATTTTATAGCAGAAGTGATCATTCTTCAGTAATAGCAGATGCTATTTCTAAAATCATTCTTGCTAAAAAACCAAAAACAAGATACAAAGTAGGTAAGTTGTCAAGTACTTCAATTTTCTTACGTAACAACATGGGCGATAGGATTTTCGATAAAATTGTAATGAGCCAATTAAAATGAAAATTTTAATAGCTGGCAGTACCGGTATGATAGGTAAATTGATTTTAGAGCAATGCCTAAACTCAATTGAAGTTAATGAAGTAAGAAGTTTGGTTCGTAAGCCAACAGCTACAAAACATTCAAAACTTCAAGAAATGGTTATTGAAGATTTTGAAGATTACTCGAAACATTTGGATTTATTCAAAAACATTGATACCGCATTTTTTTGTATTGGCTCATATACAGGGCAAGTTCCAGACGAAAAATTTAAAATCATCACTGTAAATTATGCAGTTGAATTTGCTTCTGCTTTAAAACGTGAAAGCCCAAAATCCACTTTGTGTATGTTGAGCGGAATGGGTGCTGATAGAACAGAAAAAAGTAGAACATCTTTTGCCAAATACAAGGGAATGGCTGAAAATCGAATTTCATTATTAAATTTAAAATTTTACGTCTTTAGACCTGGGTATATTTACCCTGTTCAACAACGTAAAGAACCAAATTTGGGGTATCAATTTTTTAGATTTATTTATCCTATTACCAAATACCTTGGAAAAGGTGCAAGTATAAAATCTTCTGAATTGGCTTTAGCAATGTTCAAAGTGGGGTTGAATGGTGCTGAAACAGAAATTTTGGAGAATCGAGAAATCTTTAAATATTTATAAAAACCAAATGGAAAATATAATAAGATTAGAAAGCATAAGTCAATTAAATTCATTGTTTCAACAAGCTGCTCCAAAGCATCCATTGATTTCTGTGGTTGATTTTTCCAAAATGGAAAAACATGATAAGGTGGAAGAAATTAAGTTGACATGTGGATTTTATTCCCTTATGTTCAAAAACCATTGCGCAAATAGATTTCGATATGGTAAGGAATATTACGATTTTGAGGAAGGTACTTTAATATGTATTGCACCGAACCAAATTATAACAATTGAAAGTGATAATAGCTCAACGAAAGATATTGTGGGTTGGGGCTTGTTTTTTCATCCGGACTTGATTCGTGGTACTTCGTTGGTAAATAAAATGAAAGATTATACATTTTTTACTTATCAGGTAAATGAAGCTTTACATCTGTCGGATAAAGAAAAAGAAACACTTTTGGATTGTGTAATTAAATTAGAAAACGAATTAACAGTAAATATCGATAAACACAGTCAAACACTGATCTCATCAAATATTGAATTATTATTAAATTATTGTAATCGTTATTATGACAGACAATTTATAACGAGAAAAAAGGCAAATACCGATTTGCTTGTTAGATTTGAAAATAGTTTAAACAACTATTTCAACTCTGGAGACCTGCAAAAAAAGGGTTTGCCAAGCGTAAAATATTTTGCTGAAAAACTATTCTTGTCGCCAAATTATTTGAGTGATTTACTCAAAAAAGAAACAGGTAAAAATGCTCAAGAGCACATCCATTATTACCTCATAGAAGAAGCTAAAAATATTTTAACTAATTCAGATAATACGGTCAGCGAAATTGCTTATTCATTGGGTTTTGAATACCCCAATTATTTTAGCAAACTTTTCAAATCTAAAACTGGAATGACACCGATAGAATATAGGAATGTAAATTGATAAAAACCCCAATATCTTAATATGTAGGATATTGAAAAGATATTCCTACTTTTCAACTCTTTGAAAGAAGGAAAATAACCAATCAATCTCCCCCAACCCAACCCAAATCAGGTTCGATAATTCAATACTCCTAGCTACTCAGAAAAGCCAGTCAGAAATGACTGGCTTTTTGCATTTCAAGAAGCGTTGGAAGCTCGCTTAAATAAGCTGAATTGGAATGCAAAAAGGAAGAACGCGCAGCGGACTGAACTTTTCTTATTAAAGCACCCCATTAGGTCCATCCGAAATGAAATGGAGGATAGTCCGGTCCCCGATACAAGGAAAACCCGAGTCATTAGGCTCGGGTTTTTGCATTTCTTAAACTGCTTATTTAAGCTCAATTCAAATTCCTAAATTTCAACGGAGTTGTTCCTGTTTTCTGTTTAAACAAACGACTGAAATACTGTGGGTATTCAAAACCTAAATCAAAGGCAATCTCACTAACCGACTGGTCTGTATTTAATAATGTGTTTTTGGCATGCTCAATTACAACATGATGAATGTGCTCCTGAGCATTCATGCCAGTTTCTTTTTTGAGTAAATCACCAAGGTAGCCTGGAGACAAATGAACAGTTTCTGCAAGATATTTCACTGTAGGCAAACCATTAAGGGGTGTTTCTGTAGAAAAATACTGTCTCAATATCGTCTCTACTTTCTCTAACACATCTCTATTTGTGGCTTTGCGGGTAATGAACTGTCTTCCATAAAAGCGATTGCAATAATTTAATAAAAGTTCAATGGTTGAAACAATGATCGTCTGACTATAATCATCGATGTTTTCTTTAACTTCCGACTGAATTTTTACAATGCAATCGTAAAGCAACTGCTTTTCTTTTTCAGATAAATGAAGCGCTTCTGCCATCTCATATGAAAAGAAAGAATAGTCTTTCATTTTGGAATTAAGTGTCGTATTTCGAATCAAATCAGGATGAAAAAATAAGCCCCAACCCATTGGATTATCTCGGGGCTCAATTTCATTGTCAATAGTTATCACTTGGTTTGGCGCCATACAAATCAAACTGCCTTCATCAAAATCAATTGCTTTTCGACCATAAGTAAGGGCGCTTTTACAATAATTCTTAAACATCACAGAATAAAAATCAGTTGTGATTCGTGTTTCCTCTTCGATGTGATCCGTTGTTTTGCTAAAATCTACAACTGCAACCAAAGGATGAAAGTCACTTTCATTTAAAAGACGTGATAGATCAGCAATTGATTTTAAATGAATGAATTGACTCATGCCTTACAATTTGAAAAACTTTTTATTCATGAAAACAATAAAGTTATAGCCAAAAACCTTACTCATAAAATTAAACATCTTGGCATCTTTTCCTGCCATATATCTTAATTTACTTTTCCCATCGGTAGCTGCCTGAAAAATCACTTTTGAAACAATGTTTACTGGTGAAGCGCTTTTAATCATAGTTGGGAAAACCGTCAATATTTTTGTAACTATCGGTTGATATTCTTTGAGGTTTTCATCGTGATTGAAGTCAAACGATCGACCTGCAAAATCTGTCGCAATTGATCCAGGTTCAATGATTTTAACTTTACATCCAATCTGTTCCATTTCATAGCGCATTGATTCGGAAATACCCTCAACCGCAAACTTTGTCCCGTGATACAATGAACCTAAAGGGAAAGTCATTTTACCACCCATTGATGAAATATTAATAACGATACCGCTTTTATTTTGTCGGAAATGTGGGAGTATGGCACGAGTAACATCCATTAAGCCAATCACATTCGTATTGAACTGACGAAGGATTTTCTCCCTTGGAAAAGATTCAATAGGCCCATAAGCCCCATAACCAGCATTGTTGACCAAAACATCTATTTTTCCGAAGCGTTGAATTCCTTTTGCTATGGCCGTATCGATTGAATCAAGATCCAATACATCCAATTTTACAACCTGTACATTTGCCAAAGAAGATAGCTCTTTCTCATTTTCTGGATTCCTCATTGTCGCAATAACATTCCATCCTTTTGACTGAAAATATTTTGCCGTGTCCTTGCCAATACCGCTACTAGAGCCTGTAATTAAAATCGTTTTCTTCATTTTCTTTTTTTTGACAAATGTAGATTTGAACGCAAGTAACAGAAGAACACAAAATAAGGATTGATGTATACGAAATATGGAACCTTAAAACATGGTTTTTCAAATTTCAAGCAAGTGTTTTAACAAAGATGCCATGGTTTAAGCATATTGACGATTCATATACAACCACAACTCAACCACCATTTCATACCCTTCGAGGAAGTTAGAAATTTGTGGCTCACCCGCTACTAAGAAAAGCCAGTCAGAAATGACTGGCTTTTTTATTGGATGAAACTGAATCAAGCTTTGCTTGGATGATGGTTAAGACAATAAAAAAGGAAGAGCGCGCAGCGATCTGAGCCTTTCTTAGTAAAGCCCCCATTAGGTCCATTCAGACTGCGAAGCACGTCTGGATATTCCGGTCCTAATTTCAGAGCGAGATCGAAAATTCAGAGCGAGAACGTTGAGCGAGAACGTTTCGCAGGATTGTAAATCTAGTGATGCAGAGCGAGAGCGAAGAAGAGAGCGGAGACGAGGTAAAAGTGTCTTGGTCTTTTCTTTTTTGTACTTTCGATAAATGAAATTGTTGTTCCTTTCATTATTTCTCGTTATCACGTGTAACGCTTTCTCCCAGTCCCAATGGGAAATCGAACTATCACATGAGGCGCCAGTACCTCGAATGGGGAAATGGATCAGAGGCGATTACACTGTTTTTATTTCTTTGGATACGCTTTGTATGCATTTTCGAAGTTGCGAGCAAAGCATCACAAGATCATTGGAATATTATAAAGACCAAGATTCAAGCTTAGCGAACTATTTCAGGGCAACTCAAAACAGGTATGGTACGGCCGCAACAATACTTGAACAGGCGGCAAATGGATTCGATTTAAAAACCTTGAGAATTTATGAAGGAATTGAGAATCCCAATCGAAATTTGGAAGATTTCAGGATCCTTGAAAGTTACGTCAAAAACAGAGTAGAACAGGGAAAGGCAATCGTTATGTACAAAAACGAACGCATTTATACCTTATGCGGAAACTATGAAATGAGCAATCAAGGACGCGTCGAAACAGTTCAGGATATTTTGAATAGGGGCTACGAAATAAGAATTTTTTACGACGAACCTGACAATTATCTTTTTTTTGAAGTTCAGATTTTGGGGTGGTGATGAGAGTGAGGTTTCAGAGCGAGAGCGTTTCGCAAGATTGCAAATCCAGCTAGGCAAAGCGAGAAACAGAGTGAGAAACAGAGCGAGAGCACAGAGCGTTTTACATCTTCACAAAACTCTTTCGGACTACTTGTTGATCAACAGCCGTCAGGACATAGAATCCAGCGGGAAGAGTTGATACATCAAAATTGTTGGCTCCTGAGGTTTTGAAAATGACTGATTTTCCGCTTAAATCTGTTACCTGGATGGATGTGAATTCCGTAGCGCTAAGAAGAGATAATTCGGTGTTTACTGGATTTTCAAATTGTACATCAAATGTCAATTCGTTCACTCCTGCTCCCGGACCGAATTTCCTTACTGTACTTAAAACCACAGTGCAACTGGAATCGTAAATTTGGTAATTGATTAAGCCTTTAGTGATGTCGTCGTAACCATCAATAATCATCGCTTCGATGCCTGCAGAATCCAAATCACAAAAACAATTGCTTAACAAGGAATAATTCATATTTGTATTGTTGTTCACGGCATAATTGATGTTTCCACAAATTTCATTGTTATATATCAACGGACTGTCCTGAACATTGGATACATTGGAAATAAGTAATCCACCCATGTTGTTATTGATTTGATTGTTGTGAATATCCACATTCACGGATACATCTATAGCAAGCTCATTGTACAAAAATTCATTATTAGAAATCTCAGATTTGTAGGCATATTGAATAGCGGTAGCATTGTCACTAAACACACAGTTTTGAACGGTTCCTTTATTCGGATAATTAAGCGCCAAACCATTATTTAAAAATTGGCAATCCGAAATGTACATGGAATCAAATATGTTTGCCGCGAAACTAAGTCCAATCTGGTTATCGATAAAATCGGAGTTGGTCATTGTCAATGCCGATGCATACGCGTAGATGGATGTCGTATTGTCTTTGAATAAACAATTATCAATGGTAAAGTTAGCCCAGCCGTATACTCCTACTTCGTTGTCGATAAACTGACAATTGGATAAATTCACTGATTCACCAACAGTTACTGCTTGGAAACAACGTTTGAAGGTACAGTTTGTATAATTGTAGTTCGCTAATGGTGATTCGTAAGAAAAGGGAAAGTACGCATTGGAGATTTGGAAACGATCGGCATTCAGAACGCCTCCTTGTGAACTCGCGCAAACAAATCCTTGCCAAGCCACGCTATTCATAGTGTCATACATCGCATGAATTTTAATCGGAAGCGCATCTGTTCCAACGCAATTAATGGTTCCACGTGTTTCAATGTAGATGTTACTACTTGTTTGATTGTTGATGCGAATTTCGACACCCGGTTCAATGTTTAGGGTTTTTCCAGGAAAAACAACTATGGATCCGTCGACAATGTATGGACTTCCAGCTAAACTCCAAGTGGCATTCTGGTAAATTCCACCGGACACATTGGTTTGTGCACCGGAAAGGAATGAACTGATACACAGTAAAATCAATAAGAAGATGTTTTTTGACATAAAATGCTTTTTCACAAAACATAAATAAAGGTCAATTGTTCACCGACATGAAATTTTGAAACTGGCTTTTGTCCATTAGAGCAGAAGAGAAACTATTACCAGTCACGTCAATCAAAAGAGCAAAGCACTCTTAAAAATTTACATAATCTTAACCAAAAGAGTAAGTGTATTTCAAGTGCTTTTGTGCATATTTGTTTCATGAATATTATCAATCGAGAACTCAGTTGGCTTTCCTTCAATGAACGCGTTTTGCAGGAGGCGTTAGATCCCACCGTTCCATTAACAGAACGCATGCGATTTTTAGGGATTTATTCCAATAACATGGATGAATTCTTCCGTGTGCGCGTTGCTAACTTAAAACGACTTTCCGTCCTGAAAAAACAAAAAGTGGAGGGATTCAATGGGGATGCAGAGGAACTATACAAGGAAATTCGTAAAATGGTCATGAAACAACAACTCAAATTTGAGGAGGCATTTTCATTGATTCAAGCGGACTTTGAGAAAGATCAAATATTCATGATCAACGAAAAAGAAGTGAATACAGATCAAGTATTGATTTTGAAAAATTACTATAATGAACACTTGAAACATGCTGTGTTTCCAATCATTTTAGATAAAAAAAACCCACTTCCTAAATTGCGCGACTATGCGATTTACCTCGCAGTAAAAATCGTGGAGAAAAAAGAAAAAATACGCTTCGCATTGATTCAAATCCCAGGTGAATATTCACGTTTCTTTCAATTGAAAGGTGAAAATCGCATCGATTACATCTTAATTGATGACATCATTCGCTTGCAATTAAAAGAAATATTTTCCATTTTCGAACCAGTCGAAATATCCGCCTTCACGTTTAAATTTACCCGTGATGCAGAATTAGATTTGGACGATGATTTGTCTCTTTCGTTCTTTGAGAAAATTGAAAAAAGCTTAAAACAACGTCGAAAAGGGGATCCAGTTCGCTTTGTCTATGACTCAAAAATGCCAAAAGATTTGTTGAATTTCTTGCTTAGATCATTGGACTTAACCTTGGGGAATAACACCATTCCCGGTGGACGCTACCACAACTTTAAGGATTTCATGTCCTTCCCGGACTTTGGCATTTCCAAATACCGTTTTCAAGCAGAACCACCGCAAGCACACCCGGCTTTTAAAACTGGGAAAAGTCACATCGATGTCGTTTTAGAAAAAGATGTATTGCTCCACTTCCCCTATCAAAAATTTGATCATGTGGTTGATCTTCTGCGTGAAGCAGCATTGGATCCAAAAGTAAAGGACATCAAAATCAATATTTACCGTGTAGCGAAAAATTCAGAGGTCATGAATGCATTGCTGGCATCTGTCTTTAATGGAAAACAAGTGACGGTCATCTTCGAACTTCAAGCACGTTTCGATGAAGAAAATAACCTTTGGTGGAGTAACCGTTTAAAAGAATTTGGTGCAAATGTTATTTATGGTGTTCCAAACTTAAAAGTCCATTCCAAATTGCTTCAAATTAGACGTGTGAAGGACGGAAAAGACCAATTCATCACCTACGTAGGAACAGGGAACTTCAATGAAAAAACAGCGACCATTTACTCTGATTTAGCGATACTTAGTTCAGAACGCGAGCTTTCACTGGAGGTAAGTAAAGTATTTAAATTACTGGAGAATAACCTCGAACGTAATCTTTTTAGAAATCTATTGGTTTCGCCGTTTAATACGAGAAGAAAGTTATTCGCACTCATCGACAAGGAAATAGCCCATGCGAGGGCAAAAAGATCGGCAAAAATTAAGATTAAAATCAATAACCTTACAGATGTGAAAATGATTGATAAATTGTACGCGGCAGGAAAAGCTGGCGTAAAAATTGAATTGATTGTGCGCGGAATTTGTTGCTTGAAACCAGGTGTAAAAGGACTCAGTGAAAATATTTCTGCTATCAGTCTAGTGGATCGATACCTAGAACACGCGCGTTTTTTCATCTTTGAAAACAATGGAGATCCAGTGCACATCATCACCAGTGCAGATTGGATGGAACGCAACCTAGACCAACGAATTGAAGTCGGAATGACCGTTAAGGATGCTGCAATCAAAGCCGAACTTGACCGAATTTTTGATTTCCAATGGCGCGGTAGCGTAAAAGCAAGAAACATCAGTGCAGACTTGAAAAACCGTTACAATGAGCGTAACTTACCTCCTTTCCACGCACAACGGGAACTTTATAAGAGTTATATTCTGGAGTGAATTTGGTTACCATTTATCGTTTTTCGTTGAACTGTTAAACGTTTTAATTCAAAATGATCAAAAATTCGTTTGTCGTTTGACCGTTCACCGTTTTAATTCAAAATGATCAAAAATTCGTTTATCGTTTGACCGTTCACCGTTTTAATTCAAAATGATCAAAAATTCGTTTTATCGTTTGACCGTTCACCGTTTTAATTCAAAATGATCAAAAATTCGTTTTATCGTTTGACCGTTCACCGTTTTAATTCAAAATGATCAAAAATTCGTTTTATCGTTTGACCGTTCACCGTTTTTTAATTCAAAAATTTACGACTATCGTTTTACCCCTTTTGAATTATACAACGATAAGACTATAAACAAAAAACGTTCTTTTGAATTAAAACAAATATTTCAGTACAGAAAGTTTTTCAAACGTTGTTTTTTCGTCTAGAAGCTGTGTGCGTACTTTGCGCGTTTCGCGCTCAAAATCATGGAGCATGTTTTGGACGATCGACTCTGTCTCATCCTTGTAATCTACGTGAATGCTCACACCTTGATTCAACCAAAGATTGATGGTTCGGTGATGCAATAAATTCAATCCATCGATCATCGTTGCCCCCATGTTTTTTGCTGCCTCGGCGTTGCACTGTTGTTCGTATTGTCCGATCATGGGAATCACTAACAACTTTTTCTGCAAGTACAATGCTTCTGCTGGCAATTCAAATCCTGCGCCGCAAAGTACACCTTCGCAATTGGCGAAACTGCGGGTGAAGCCCTCATTATCGATGGGATAAAAATGAACATTATCGTGCGTCGTTTTTGCTTTGGTGAACTTGGAAAACACTTCCCATTTTACGGGGAATTGCTTTAAAAAATGCAACAATACCTCATCGTGATAAGCTGGAAGGTACACCGTGTAATGTCCGAGGTTTTTTGCGTCAATGGTGCGAACGCTACTTCGAATCACAGGTGTATGAATGTTTTCGCCGTAACAATCAAAATGGAAGCCTATTTTTTCCTTGGTCGGACAGTAATGATTCAGAATGTATTCGCCGATCCTGTTTTTCGTAGTGGTCTTTGGTGCATTGGGATGAATGACCGCAGCTTGATGGCTCATTTCAATACATGGAACTCCATGCATGAGCGCTGACCAAGCTGAAACCGGTTCGAAATCAGTGATGACTAAATCAAATTGTTTAATGGGAAAAGTGCGCATTTCATTAAAAAAATCGATTGGATGTGATTTGAATACCGTTCGTAGTAAATCTATTTTACCCGTTTTCCCACTGAGAAAAGTGAGTCCCGTTTTTTGGTAATTGACATCGAAATTCGCTTGGATTTGTGATTGATTCCCACTCACCAAGATGGTCGTATCGACATACTTATTGAGTATTGGAACAATCTCCTGCGCCCTACTCAAATGTCCGTTTCCGGTTCCTTGGATGGCATATAGGACTTTCATTGCGCATCGAAATTTAATCCGGAGACAACTTCTTGCAGCAACTGATCGTAACTCAGTGCATTTTTAAAAGATATGGAATCTTGCTTCACGAAATCACCCGATTTAGGCACATGCTTGTAGAGTGTCCACTGTTCTTTATCGTATTCTAGTGCGGTGGAATTTTCCACCCAATCACCTGAATTCAAGTACATCACTGACTCTCCATTCGCATTGGTCATTTTCTTGATTTGCGGATGATGGATGTGTCCACACACCACAAATTGATAGCCGTTGTTAATCGCGATTTCCGCTGCGGTTTCTTCGAAGTTGTTCACGAACTTGATGACTCCTTTCACGCTGTCTTTTACTTTTTTGGATAAGGAAACGCGTCCACGTCCAAGTTTTTCGCTAAACCAATTGACAATGGTATTCAAGACAATCAATAGGTCGTACCCTTTTCCACCTAATTTAGCAATCCACTTGGAATGCTTCATGGTCGTATCGAATACATCTCCGTGGAAGATCCAGGCTTTTCCGGTTGTTAAGGGAAGAATTAATTTATTTTGGATTTCAAAATTTCCCATGCTAAAGCCTTTGAACTTTCGAAGCATTTCGTCGTGATTTCCCGTGATGTAGTAGACTTTGGTTCCTTTGGATAGTAAAGAGGTGATTTCTTTCAGGACTTGCATGTGATCCGCTGGAAAATAGTGCTTGCTAAATTGCCAGATATCGATGATGTCACCGTTCAACACCAAGGTTCTTGGATGAATAGATCGTAAGTAACTCACCAATTCACTCGCTCGTGCACCATAAGTTCCTAAATGAACATCTGATATCACCACTAATTCAACATCCCGTTTCTGTTGCATGTTTGTAATTTTATACAAAGTTGCTCACGGGATGTTTCCTTAGTTTTAAGGGAACTTTATGAAGTTAAATCCTTATCAAAAGGCGATTGTGAATAGTAATCTTCTGTTATTGTAGACGTAACATTGATGAGGAATACTTTGTACATTCAACCATTTCACTGTCAAATGGAAGGATTTGTCTTATCTTTGCTCCTCAAAAAAGGAAATGAAATTTGGAGCAATAGACATAGGAACCAATGCAGCACGTTTACTCGTAGGCGAAGTATGTTACGAAGGCGATCATGCCTATGTAAAGAAACATTCCTATTCACGCATTCCATTGCGCCTAGGCGAAGAAGTTTTCGACCAAGGACGCTTATCCAAAAAGAAGATTGATCAATTCGTCGATTGCATTCAGGCTTTTAAATTAATTGCGCATATTTTCGAAGTGGAGCAACTGCGCGCCGTAGCCACCTCAGCCATGCGTGAAGCAAAGAATGGAATAAAAGTCCAAGAGAAAATCAAGGAGAAAACCGGAGTGAACATCGAAATTATTTCTGGTCAAACTGAAGCAGAGTTAATCTTTGGGACCTTCTTTCTCATAGACTTCGATCAGTCTCAGCCATTTATGGTGATCGATGTTGGTGGAGGAAGCACAGAAATCAGTGTCTTCGAAAACGGACAAAAAAGAGCTTCTCGTTCCTTCGAACTGGGAACCATCCGTATGTTACGTGGAAAAGTGTCCAAAAAAATATGGACGGACATAAGCTCCTGGATTGAATCCGAAGTGGATTCATCGATTCCACACCGTTTATTCGGTACCGGAGGAAACATCAATAAGATTCATAAAATGGTTGGTTTAAAGGACAAGGATTCTTTAAGTGTGGCAAAAATGAACTCCTTGATGAATAAACTAGGAAAGCTTACCGTCGAAGAACGCATTGATCAATTTCAATTAAAGCCCGATCGCGCAGACGTTATTGTTCCAGCATTGGAGATCTATTTATTTGCCATGGCGAAGTTAGGCATCCAACAAATCGATGTTCCTAAAATCGGTTTATCCGACGGAATGATTTATGACATGTATCTCAAAACACAGGTGTAATCATTCACATCTTTTGCTAAGCTTACACCAACAATCTAGGTGCAAGTTTTGGAATCTAAATCATTTTATTGTTATCTTTGCACCCTGAATGCCCCGGTGGCGGAACTGGTAGACGCGCTGGATTCAAAATCCTGTTCTTTCGGGAGTGCCGGTTCGATTCCGGCCCGGGGTACATAAAAGCAGAGTGAAAAACAGAGCGAATGCGAAGTTTGGAACTCTGCTTTTTTTCGTTTATCCGAGTTTTTATCCGACATTGAACTATGCTCCGCTGGATTGGAGAGCGAGAAACAGAACGGAGAGCGAGGTTTAATTGCTCAGGTCCTTTATCATGGAATAAAGCATTCGGGACAATTCATCTGCTTTGAAACATAAAAAAATCAAATTCATCTCGCGTTATCTTTCCATGATCATTTTGGATATCCAAAATAGTTACACAATCAAAAAGTGATGCGCGAGAAATAACAAAGAAATTTCTTCGGTCTGCTTTCAAAAATTTTCCTGAGCCCTCTGCAATATTCAGTGGCACACTAAACGAAGCCCTACCTAATTGATCAATCACATATCGATCAAAGTTCTTTCCAAGAATCAACGATCTACATTCATGATGAAATACCTTTGCTTTTGAATACACCGTTAATTTTCTGAATTCGAACATGAATATTGATTTGATTGACAACAAACCTTAAAACACTACACTTTCTATTTTATTCTCCGTTATAATAACTAATTGCATCACTCTCTTTTCCGCTCTCGCTCTCTTCCGCCGCTCTTGTTCTCTTCTGTCGCTCTCTTTCTTGACTTTTAACTAAAAAATCATTACTTTTAATGAAGACAGAACGTGTCTCCTTTTCAGTTCTCACCAAATTCAAATTTCTATGAAAAAGTTGTTGTATAAATGGGATAAATACAAATTAGGACGTCGTCTTCACTACTTACAAAAGCGACTTGTTCGAGCTGAAAGCAATGGATATGAGGAGAAAACAGCGAATTACAAGCGACTCATCAAGGATGTGCAGGAGAAATTAAAACACGTTAAGGAATAAAGACTTCTTCGGATTCAATGATCTGAATCCAGTCCTCGACAGATTTCGCATCTTCAATGCGATAAGCCCCTGAAACGGTTCGACGCAAGGCTATCAGCGTAGCTCCAGAATGTAGTTTCTTGCCGAAATCTGAAGCTATGCTTCGGATGTAGGTCCCCTTGGAACAAGAAATCTCTACATCAATCTCGGGAAAACGGGTGGAATCAATGGTGAATGAATGAATCGTGATTTCATTTTGCTTCATTTCCACCTCTTTTCCAGCACGAGCATAATCGTACGCGCGTTTGCCGTCAATCATCTTTGCGGAGTAAATGGGTGGAGTTTGAAGCTGCGTTCCCATCAAGGATGCCACCACTTCATCCAGCATTTCTTTGGTAATGTGTTCGGTTGGAAATTCTTGGTCGTATTCCGTTTCTAAGTCGTAGGAAGGTGTCGTTTTTCCTAAGAGAAATGTACCGGTATACGTTTTATGATCATTCGTAAGTCCTTCGATGAGTTTGGTGTGTTTACCGATGCAAATCACCAGCAATCCTGTTGCCAATGGATCCAAAGTTCCCGCATGTCCAACCTTGATTTTTTTAACCTTTAATTGTCGTTTGATATTCCAGCGCAATTTATTGACAGCATCGAATGAAGTCCAGGTAAATGGTTTGTCTACTAAAATCGTTAATCCTTCGCCTACTTCTAACATTAGCCTGCCATTTCAAGTGGAATCCCAGCTAACAAAAGGATGATCAAGATTGCTCCTAAAACGATGCGGTAATAACCGAAAACTTTAAAACCATTTCGATTCAAATAGGAGATAAACGATTTAATGGCAATAAAGGCAACAACAAATGCGACCAGATTTCCGACTAACAATAAGCCCCATTCTTTTCCCTCTGACTGAAGCAACATTTCTTTTTCGTCGTACATACTTTTCACCGTAGCCGCAAACATAGTTGGTACAGCTAGAAAGAAAGAGAATTCTGCTGCCGCTTTTCGACTCAACTTTTGTGATAGTCCACCGATGATTGTTGCTGCAGATCGAGAAATTCCCGGAATCATCGCAATGCTCTGAATCGTTCCAATGATAAACGCTGACTTAAAGGTTAAGGGGACTTCTTTCTCGTGTTCATTTTTCTCGAAAATCTTGTCAATGAATAATAGAACAATTCCTCCAACAAAAAGGGAAACTCCCACGACCATGACATTCTCTAAAAGTGCGTCAATGTGTTTTTTCAATAATAATCCTAAGATTCCAGTTGGAATAAATGCAACAAATAACAAGGTGTAAAATTGAAAGCTTTGTAAAAAACGTTTGAAGTATACAATCACTACAGATAAAATGGCTCCGAATTGAATGGCTACCGTAAATAGTTTGGTGAATTCATCCGAAGCATTCCCCATGATGGTCGATGCGATAATCATGTGTCCAGTAGAGGAAATTGGGAGGAATTCCGTCAACCCTTCGATGATGGCCAAGATAATGGCTTCCAAGAAATTCATGCCTTAGGTTTTATAGGATGATTACGCTTCTTTTTCAGCAGAATTGTCCTTTTTTGGACGCTTCATGATCGCGTAAAAAATAATGATGTATCCAACAACAATCAATACAGGAGAAAGGGTGATTCTTGTGGAACTGAACAATGCATCCCCATCAAATTGACTTGGGTCCTCTGCACCGCCCCCAATCATTAGTAAATATCCCAGAATGTTAATGGCTAATCCAATGTACAACCATTTGTAGTTCTGTACATCAAATCCGAAGTGTTTAATTGGCTCTTTCATGCTTAATACAAATCATCTAATTTCATACGAAGATACTTGTTTAAGGCAAACCAGGTTGAAATTACGGTCATAATTACACCGATCGCCAACAAAGCGCCAACAAGTAACACAAAACTTTCCATGGTATAACTGATCTCAATCGTTTCCAGAATGTTGTTCAATCCATAAAATACCGTGAATAAAAAAGCTAATCCGATGAGTGCGGATATGAAGCCTTGGAAAATTGCTTGAAGAATAAAAGGCCAACGAATATAGCCGCTTGTAGCCCCAACCAATTGCATGGTTTTGATCGTAAAACGTTTCGAATATAAAGCCAAACGAATGGTGTTGTTAATCATGGCTACCGCTATAATAATGAGCAGTAAAGCCACTGATAAAAACAAGACTACAAATTGTTTAAATCCTAAATTCACACTAGCAACACTGGCTTTGTCGTAATTTACCTCATCGATTTCATCCGGGAAACGCTGTAATAATTTTGATTTAATGTGCAACATTCCTTTACTCGTCGCATAAGATTCTTTCGGCTTAAATCCGATCGTTGGTGGCAAGGGATTTTCATCTAGAAACATCGCTTGAACCTCTTGCTCTACTTGATTGTCCCCACTAAACTCTTGAATTGCTCGCTCTGGAGAAACAAAGTAAACATCGGAAAATTCTTTCCAATCATTTAATTGTTCCTCGATTTGTTTGATGTCGGCGTCATTTAATTCCGATTTGAAGAAAATATCTCCTTGCAAACTTTCTTTTGCTTGCTTTTGGACACTTTTCAATCCAAAAATCCCACCCAATACTAATCCAATCATGAATAATACGAGCGATATTCCTATCACCGTCGAAATATAACTGGTGCGTAATCCTTTTTTGCTGTAATCTTCGGCCTTTTTTGACATGGAACGAAAATAGAAACTATTTAGAAAGTAAATCGACCAAGAAAAACAAGTTTTGAAACGCGCATTGTGTATTTCGAATCTCGCTTACATTTTACTTTGAATGGTCCAGCCGATAATTGCCGCACGTTGCTTCGCTAATTCCACTTTTTCCCCAACAAACAGCTCATCTAAAGTCTGATCGAATAAGAAAATCCAACGCTTAAAATGCTCCTCTTTCAAGCGCATATGCATGTGCTTATCTGTTACACTTGTGGTGTAACCGGATTCATCCAGTAATACAAAACGCCAAAAAAACTCCATCTTTGGTAAATGCTCATCGAGATTTAAGTGCTTAAAAAACGGTGACAATTGCTCATCCTTCATGACTTTTTGATAAAACGTTTGAACCAATTCATGGACATCCCGTGCATTTTCAATTTCCCTCATCCCTCAAAGTTACGGAACTATTTTTTCTTTGTACCTTCATCCCAAATTCCAAGATGGCAAGGTATATTTTTTGTTTTTTAACGTGTTTTCATGTGCTGATATTCTCAGCTCAATCCTATACGAGCGCATATACTGTCAAGAAATCAGAAGCTAAATCCGCTAATTGTGCACCGCCAACGACCACAACCTACATGGAGCTCAATAACGTGCGCGCGATGGTTCATACTGCCGGGAACCTTTGGCAAATTCCGAATCAGAATTATTCTCAGTACGAAATTCCAAAAAACTCAGGAATCAATGCCCTTTTTACCGCTGCACTTTGGCTCGGCGGAACAGATGTCAATAACCAGTTGAAATTAGCTGCGTTACGTTACCGAAACGGACAAGATTATTGGACGGGTCCTCTTTCGAAAGTATTCGCAGAAACAACATATGATAACTGCAGCAAATACGATCAACATTTTGTAACAACACAAGATGAAGTGAGAGAATTTAACGCCTGGTATGAAGCCGGAATCGCAGATCAGCAAAACGGAACAACTACCCAAGATGATCTGTTCCCCGGTTACAAGGTGCCAAAAAGCATCAAAAATTGGCCAGCTCATGGCGATGTTTCCCTCGGACAAGATTACTACCTCGCTCCGTTTTATGACTTTAACGGTGACGGACACTACCATTGGGAAGATGGTGATTTTCCATGGTACGATATTAAAAAAACAAAGTCCTGTAGCATCGACCGAAGCGTAGCGCTGTACGGAGATCAAAATTTCTGGTGGATCATGAATGACAAAGGAAACATCCATACAGAGACGGGTGCTGATCCAATCGGAATGGAAATCCGTGCACAAGCATTTGCCTTCGCTTCCAATGATGAAATAAACAACATGACCTTTTACAACTACGAATTAATCAATCGTGGAACTCAAACCTTATACAACACCTACTTTGGGTTTTTTACGGATGGGGCACTCGGTGATCCATACGATGATTACGTCGGGTGTGACGTCAACCGTGGACTCGGATACTATTACAATGGAGACAATTACGATGGGGATAATTCTGGATACAAAGGATACGGATATTCTCCACCAGCTGTCGGCGTAGACTTCTTTGAAGGTCCATATCAGGACGACGACGGAATTGATAATGCCTTTGGAATCGGAGATAATGAAGCACTAAACGGAATCGGTTACGGTGATGGTGTCATTGATAATGAACGATTCGGGATGCGTCGCTTTTTGTATTATTCGAATACGACAAATGGTGCCAATCCAAATCAAACGGATCCAACAAATGCTTCCGATTACTATAATTACCTGCGTGGATTCTGGAAGGATGGTTCCAAGTTTGTCTACGGTGGAAGTGGTCACATTTCCGATCCGGAAGCCGATCCAAATACTCCCTGTGAATTTATGTTCCCGGGAAACACGGACCCACTTGGATGGGGAACAAATGGTGTTCCACAACCCGTTTGGACCGAACAAACAGCCAACAACACACCGAATGACCGTCGTTTTGTTCAATCAGCTGGACCCTTTGTATTGAAACCAGGTGCAGTAAATAACATCACCGTTGGAGTAGTTTGGGCGCGGGCATCAGCCGGTGATCCCTTCGCATCAGTAAGCTCACTTCAACGCGCCGATGACAAAGCACAGTCCTTATTTGAAAATTGCTTCAAAGTGCTAGATGGACCACATGCGCCAGATTTAACACTTCAAGAATTAGAAAACGAAGTGATTTTACTCTTGAGTAACCCCGTAAATTCCAATAATTACCGCGAAAAATACGAGGAATTTGATCCATTTATTGTTGCTAGTGAGCCAAATGCAGATAAAACGTACAACTTTCAGGGTTATCAGATTTATCAATTGAAGGATTCAAAAGTGGCCTTGTCCGATTTGTCTAATCCCGACAAAGCCCGACTTACTGCCCAATGCGATACAAAAGATGGAGTGGGGAAAATCATTAATTTCGAGTTTAATGAAGACTTGAATGCCTCGATACCTGTTTTACGTGTTAATGGAGAAGACAAGGGCATCCGCCATAGTTTTAGTGTGAAAAACGACTTATTCGCTCAAGGAGAATCGCGTTTGGTAAACTTCAAACGCTATTATTTCATGGCCGTATCATACGCGTACAACAATTACAAGGACTACATTCCTACTGATCCACTCATGCTTGATGGTCAAAAGAAAAAATACATAACGAGTCGTAAAGCAGCAGTTGGAGAAGTAAAAGTAATGGAAGCTGTTCCACACAATCCAATGCCGGAAGCGGATGGAACGGCACAAATGATTTCCTACGGTTCCTCTCCATTGATTACGCGTTTGGATGGCTACGGAAATGGGAATCGCTCCTTGGAATTAACCGCTACTTCGGAGAAAACC
>CAIZQH010000021.1 GCA_903935095.1 uncultured Flavobacteriales bacterium
AGCAACAGCTGCTGGAGCAACAGATTCTTATGTGAAAAGTTTGGAAACAGCTTCAGCTGGATTATCTAAATTAACAGATCAGTATGCAGCATCTGCACAAGCAATTGCTGGTATTGCAGGTGAAGGACAAGGTAACTTTGGTTCTGAAATGCAAAAACTAGGTCAAAACCTAGGTGCTTTGAATAACGTGTACGAATTACAATTGAAATCTTCTCAAGACTACTTGGATACATTAGGTCAAATGAGTGATCTTCAAGTGAATATTAAAAATATCATGACGGATCTTGCTGCTTCAGCATCGGATACGGCAGCTTACCGTGAAAACATGTCTTTGTTGTCTCAAAACTTAACTGATTTGAACAACGTTTATGGTAACATGTTGAAAGCTATGAGAGCTTAATTTTAGTAGGTACTAATTTTATTTAATTACAAACAAACTAAAAGCTAGAAATTATGGCAGGTGGTAAGGAAACCCCAAGACAGAAGATGATTGGTATGATGTACCTCGTTTTGACTGCTCTTCTTGCATTGAACGTTTCCAAACAAATTTTGGATGCATTCGTTGCAATTGAAGAGAACATTCAACGTGGTAGCATTACTCAATTAGAGCGCGGTAACGCTGCTAAAAGTGCATTGATTGAAGAAATCAGTTCAACAGCAAAAGACGAATCTGGTAGAGCTAAAATCATAAAAATCAAGAAATACTTAGGTATGATTGAGAAAATTGATAAAGAAGCTGGATTCTTAATCAAATACATCGACGACATCAAAATTGAAATAATGGAGAAGTCGAACGAAGATGTCAAAACAGTAAAGAACGAAGATGAAAAGGTGATTGTATGGAGAAAATACAATCCTAAATCCCCGCTATTACCAACTCGTTTAAACTTAATGGCTGTTCAAGCAAAAGATCAATTTGATGTTCCAATGCATGAGATTGTAGGTTCCGAGATTACGAAATTGGACCCAACAAAACACGGTTTAAAATTATGGAAACAATATATTGATTTCCGTAAATTCATCGTGGAAACAACAGGTACATACCGTGAAGGAGAGAAAAACAATTGGAAAGTTAAGGTGAATAACATCAACGATAACATTCCAAATTTGAAGTTGCAAGATAAGATTGCGGCGATGATCAATTCAAAATCAAATAAAGTCAATCCGGAAGATGAAGAAGTATTACTTGGACTTTATCAAGAATTGACCAAAATTGAATTTGCAGATCACCATGAGCAAAAAAACATCCATTGGATGGGGCGTACATTTGACCACGCTCCACTGGTTGGTGCTTTGGCTTCATTGTCTTCTATGCAAAATGAGATTTTGAGTGCACGTGCGAAAGCTGTTAATTTATTGAAAAGTAAAGTGACTGTAGGAGAATTCTCTTTCAACAAAATTCAAGAATTAGTTTCTGGCCCTGGTGTGGCTACAGAAGGTGAAGACATTGAGTTGAAAGTGACCATGGCGGCTTACGATTCAGATAACAACCCAGAAGTTACAGGGCCAGGTTCGGTTGTTGTAACAGACGGAATTGGTACAGTAAAAACAAGAGCGTCAGGTTCTGGAGAAATGAATTTAAGTGGTACGGTGATGATCCGCAACAAGTCAGGTGTTGAATACCGACGTCCTTGGTCTTGGAAAGTGGCAATCGCGAAACCTCAAGGTTCTATTTCATTACCTGAAATGAGTGTTCTTTACAAAGGATGGAATAATAAAGTTGTTCCAGTTGTAGCTGGAATGGTAAGTTCAGATATTACTGTGAATGGTGGTACTAAAACAAAAGCTTCTTGGACAGATTCAGATGGTAACAAATACAATGGATTCTATGTGAATATTACAGGTCCTTCAAAATTTGTAACGATTACGTTGACTGGTAAGGATAAAGATGGAAAATCGAAAGGCTTTGGTACATTTAAATACAAAGTTAAACCTTTTCCAAGCGCACAGTTACAAGGAACTACGATCTCAAAAACTACTGGTTTCAAAGCTGTAGTAAGTTTAGGCCCAGATAGTCCATTTACAGGTGTAGGTTTTACGGTTATGGGTGGAGAGGTTTCTATCGGAAATGAAACGATTCCTTTTTCAGGTGACCGTGTTCCATCTAGTGTGGTTGCGAAGATCAAAGCAGGTAAGAAAATTGCGATTGATGTGACCTATAAAAGAACAGGTACTGCAACTCCATCGATTGCTTCAGGAGTACTTAAGGTAGTTCCTTAATAGTGATAAATTAAAAGAAATGCATATGAAAAATGTATTGTTGGTTGTCGGATGTATGCTTACTGTTGTTAGCTATAGCCAAGATCGTCCTCAAAGAGGACCCTATAATACATTACCCAATGGGGTAAAAGATGGGGTCGTAATTAAGGAAGAAGTTCCTGTTAGACAGGCAGTTCAGCCAGAATATGTTCGCGAAGCGGACTTAGTATGGTCGAAACGTGTGTTTTCTCGAATCGATTCTCGCGAAAAGATCAATCATGACATCTTTCTGCCATACGACTATTTTGATGGTGATTTAGCCTCTGGCTCAACTTACCGTCCGTCTTCACCAAACGACATCGATGATCCAACTTGGAACAAAGATCAACGTCGTTGGTCCCTTTGGACAATCATGTTACGACACCTGATGTTGGGAGACTTAACCATGTACCGCGTTTCTAGTGAATTTTATCCAGATGTGGAAGATGGATTCAGTTTCAAATATCCAATTGCCCATCAAGGTCAAAATGACTATTTTGAAGTGAAAAAATACCGTAATGAAATTAACGGTGTACTCACCTCTGGTGGTATCGGTCCGAAACTTCGAATCTATCGGCCAGTTTCAGAAGATACCTTAGATATCGTTAAAACAGATCAGGCTTTAACCGTTTATTTAGATTCATTGCGTTCTGATCCTGATTATGAAGATTTGTACGGAATTGAAATCACGAAATTACAAGAATGGTGGGACTTTGCCTCGGTAAATTCTCCAGTTCGTAAAGATGGAATTACCATGTATATTCCTTCCAATAATATCGTGGCGTATAATATTAAAGAAGATTGGTTCTTTGATAAAGAACGTTCTCTGTTGGATCGTCGTATTATAGGTATTGCACCTGTTGCACGCTATACGTATGAAGAACCAGGTGAAGGTGAGCTACCTACACGTGGGGAGTTGTTAGTATACGATCAAACAGGAAAACCATTCTTGTTCAGTTCTACAGGAAATACCTTTGAAGAATTCGAAGGACGTGTTGAAGAACGTGAAATGTTTTGGATTTATTTCGAAGAGTTACGAAACGTAATCATTAACTATTACGTGTACAACGACAAAAACGACGCACAGTGGATGTCGATGGATGATTTATTCTGGAAACGTAAGTTTAATTCAACAATTTACAAAGTGTCTGATAAATTTGATCGTGAGATTCAAGATTACAAATATGGAGTAGATGCATTGTATGAAGCAGAAAGAATCAAAGAAGATATCCGTAAGTGGGAACATGACCTATGGAATTTCTAAAATAATCGAATAACTTGAAAGCCCCGTTGTAAAACGGGGCTTTTTTATTTTAATTTTGTAAAGTGAAATGGATAGGGAATAGAATCAGTTTCGTTGATCAACGAAATAAAACAACGATTGTCATCGATCCTGAGAAAAATGGATGGATCAATTCCATTATGGGGTCGTGGTTGGCGATGTGGTATGTTATTGGTGGAACTGTTTTCTGGGCATTGAATGTCATGCCATTAAAAGAACAAGAAGTAATCATCTTATGGGTGTTTGTTGTCTTTTGGTGTTACTACGCCTTTCGCGTGACAAAGTCCTTTCTGTGGATTCTTTTTGGACAAGAATTCATAAAAATTGATGACCGTGCTTTTCATTTGAAAAAAAGTATTCTTTCCTACGGGAAATCTCATCCATATTACTTCGATAACATGAGGAACTTTAATTACGAAATTCCAATACAAGGGTCCATTCAGTCCATTTGGGAATCGTCACCTTGGATTAATGGCGGCGAACGGTTTTTCTTTGACTATTTTCAAAAGAAAATAACTTTTGGGAGAAAACTCAACGAAAAGGAGGCGAAATTACTTTCGCAATTACTGACAAAGAAAATGCAAGAACGCGCAAAACTGTAATATGTACGGATCAATCAAACAATTTTTATCTGAAGAATTAACATCCATTGAAGAAAATGGGTTAATGAAAAAGGAACGCATCATTACCAGTCCACAAGGAGCTAAAGTGAACATTTCGACTGGTGAAGAAGTGATTGTGATGTGTGCAAACAATTATTTGGGTTTATCCTCACATGCAGAAGTCGTTTCAGCAGCAAAAAAGGCCTTGGATACGCATGGATTTGGAATGTCATCCGTACGCTTTATTTGTGGAACGCAAGACATTCATAAGGAATTGGAAGCAAAAATTGCCCAATTTTACGGAACGGAAGATACCATTTTGTATGCTGCAGCGTTCGATGCAAACGGTGGTGTTTTTGAGCCGTTATTTACGGAACAAGATGCAATTATCTCTGATGAATTAAATCATGCCTCCATCATTGACGGTGTGCGATTAGCGAAAGCAGCTCGTTACCGCTACAAGCACTCAGACATGGATGACTTGGAGCAGCAATTGATCAAGGCTCAAGACCATCGTTTTCGAGTGATTGTTACGGATGGCGTATTCTCCATGGATGGAGATATTGCCAAAATGGATCAAATTTGTGATTTAGCAGATAAATACGATGCTTTAGTCATGACCGATGAATGTCACTCAGCAGGATTCATCGGGAAAACAGGAAGAGGTGTTCCAGAACATTGTGGCGTAATGGATAGAGTAGATATTATTACCGGAACACTCGGCAAAGCCTTGGGTGGAGCAATGGGTGGATATACTACGGGTAAAAAAGAAATCATCGACATGTTGCGTCAGCGATCACGTCCCTATTTGTTTTCAAATTCCTTGGCACCTGCAATTGTTGGAGCATCGATTAAGGTGTTTGAAATCCTGAGTTCTACTACTGAATTAAGAGACCTTCTCGAAGCAAACACGCGTTATTTCAAAAAGCAAATCATTGAAGCAGGTTTTGACATCAAACCTGGTGACTCTCCTATCGTTCCGATCATGCTTTATGATGCAGCGCTTTCTCAAAAATTTGCCAATCAATTACTTGCGGAAGGGATTTATGCGATTGGATTCTTTTATCCTGTTGTGGCCAAAGGTCAAGCGCGTATTCGCACGCAGATTTCGGCCGCTCATACGACAGCAGATTTGGATAAAGCGATTGCTGCGTTTATTAAAGTTGGCAAGAATTTAGGTGTTATTCAATAGGATAAAAATCATTCTCTAAATGAAATCAAAAAATAAATCCTTATTTTTTTTACTTGTATTTATCTGCCAATTATATATGATGAATGTGATTTCTATTTCATTTACCATAACCAAGGAATTGTCTAAAGTCGGCCAACAAACGTCCATAGAATATAGTTTTGCAGACGAACTTGATGCGGATGAAGGAGATTTCTCTTTATTAATAGAAGAAGAATTAGAAAAGGAATATTTTGGCGGCGGGGAGTTTATCATTCCTTTTTATGCGAAGGGTGCCAATTTCTATTATCACAAGAATGACCATTCATCTTTCATGGATTTCAAAAACCATCAGCCTCCAGAAGTGATTAGTTAAGAACACTCGTTTTTTATCCTTAATTAATAACTAATTGTATGAATGCTTTAAATAAATTTATCGGGAAGGACCTTCTCGCTGGATTAGTCGTTTTTTTAGTGGCTTTGCCACTTTGTCTCGGAATAGGATTGGCTTCCACAAATGTGGAAAACATCCCTTCATTACCGAGTTTGTTCCCTGGTCTTTTAGCGGGAGTCGTTGGTGGGATTGTTGTTGGTTTAATCAGCGGTTCACGTGTTGGTGTATCAGGACCAGCCGCTGGACTCATCACCATCATTATATCATCGATCACTCTTTTAGGGAGCTACGAAGCCTTCTTGGTTTCTGTCATTTTAGCTGGAATTATTCAACTCATTTTTGGTTTTTTCAAATTAGGGATCATCGCAAAGTACGTTCCTACTTCCGTAATTAAAGGAATGTTGGCGGCAATCGGGATTACCTTAATCCTGAAAGAATTCCCTCATCTACTTGGGTATGACAAAGATTATTTCGGTGACGAATCTTTTTGGCAGTTAGATGGCCATAATACGTTTTCCGAATTAGCTTACTCTTTGAATGCCTTTCAGGAAGGATCAGTTATTATCGGCGCCCTTTCGATTTTAGCCATCATCCTTTTGGATAAACCTTTCTTCAAACGAAATCGCTTGTTTAAATTAATTCCGAGCGCTTTAATAGTAGTTCTATTAGGCGTTGTTATTCAGTTGCTATTTAAAGGGTCATTTCTGGAGGTAAGTTCAAAACACTTGGTCCAACTTCCCATCTTATCGAGTATGGGAGAAATTTCAAAGGTTCTTTTCTTTCCGGATTTCAGTGCATTGGGGAATTGGCAAGTCTATACAGTTGCCATTACCATTGCCCTCGTGGCAAGCTTAGAAACCTTGCTGAGTGTGGAAGCAACAGATAAGCTGGACCCTGAAAAATACACAACTCCAACGAGTCGGGAGTTAACAGCTCAAGGAATTGGGAACATCTTTTCAGGTTTAATCGGAGGCCTACCCATTACACAGGTTGTTGTTAGAAGTTCGGCGAATATTGGCGCCGGAGTGAAAACGAAAATGGCCACAGTATTTCACGGGATTTTGTTAGTTTTTGCTATCCTACTGTTACCTGCGGTATTGAATCACATCCCTTTGGCTTCTTTAGCTGCTATTTTAATTATGATTGGATATAAGTTGACAAAAGCTGGCCTATTTAAGGAGATGTTTTATAAAGGAATGGATCAGTTTATTCCATTTGTTTTGACCATTGTTGGGGTCTTATTTACTGATTTGTTAAAGGGAATCGGTATCGGACTCATGGTTTCTATTTACTACATTTTACGAAGAAATTTTCAAAATCATTTCACTAAGTCAGAGGTGGATGGTGTCTTACGCATCAAATTATCAGAGGAAGTTACCTTTTTAAATAAGGTGGGGATTCATACAACCTTGGAAAACGCAGCCCCTCACTCAAAAATTACCATTGATGCAAGCAATTGTAAAAGTATTGATCAGGACATACTCGAATTATTAGAAGAATTTAAAAAATATGGATCAGTTCACAAGGAAATTGAATTCCAACTGATTAACTTTCAACATTTAAAAAAATAATCCTCATGGAAACATTTTATAATCAATTACTTAGAAACAATAAAAATTGGGTTGCAGGAAAACTGGCAAATGACCCGCAGTATTTTCATAAATTATCACTCGGACAAAGTCCACCAGTTTTATGGATAGGATGTGCAGATAGCCGTGTCCCAGCAAATGAAATAATTGGTGCAGAGCCAGGAGAAGTATTCGTGCATCGGAATATTGCCAACATGGTGGTGCACTCAGACATGAACATGTTGTCTGTGCTAGATTATGCGGTCAATGTATTAAAAGTAAAACACATCATCGTTTGTGGACATTACGGTTGTGGCGGCGTTCAAGCTGCCATGACCAATAAGCATATTGGACTTATCGATAATTGGATTCGTCACATTAAAGACGTTTATCGTTTTCACCAAGATGAATTAAACGCCATCGAGAATGAGAAGAATCGATTTAACCGATTTGTTGAGCTAAATGTTGTAGAACAAGTATTAGATTTAGCAAAGACATCCATCGTACAAACAGCTTGGGGAAGTGGCCAAAATGTACAGGTCCACGGATGGGTATATGATATCCACGATGGATTGATAAAGGATCTAGGTGTTAATCTAGGCGACAATAAATCACTTTCTGATGTATATCAACTAGACATTTAATGGAGGGAAGGGCAAAGAAATTTGCCCTTTGTTATTTTGACCTTTTTTTCAAAATTAAATGATCAATCTCAAAATAGACATTTTTTGAATTACCAACTAAAAAACAATGGTATTCACAAGGAAACGGTTGTGTCTTGAAACTTAAGTTGACATGAATTGCTTTTTTTGATATTCCAGGAAAGGAACAGATACTCCTGTTATAAAACCAAGTAATTGCTTTTGTTTTAGGGTGAATGAATTCAAGATAACAAACATTAGCAATGGGTTTGCTCCAATCTGGATAATAGTCATAAGATAAGTCGTACCATTGATTTGGTTCTATCTGAGTAGAATCGAGTGTTAAGATGGTATTGTAATTTTCTATCAAGCCATGAAAACGTCCATTTTTAACCTTGCTACCCCAGCGCTTATTGTCCTCAAATTCATCTTTCGCAACGACTTTATATAAAAAGGGATCCTTCCAAATACTGTTTTGTTTTTCAAGGATTTGAAGTTCGACAAGACCGTTTTTAAAATAAGCTTTGCTCTCATCATAGAGCAATTGTTCATCTTCAGCATAAAGTCCATTTTCAAGGGGATGAACAAGCAATAATGAATGGTCAACTTTTAAGAGATTGGTTTCCTTCAAATTAAAAAACTGAAAATAACGCAAGGTTTGTTTTCGTGATGTTCTTCCCATCATGACCGCATTGATAGGAATTCCAGTATGTGCAGAAATTAAGAAAGTATGCTTTGATGTTTCATTCGTTGCCACCTTACCAAAAGTCTCTGATCCGACGTGAAACCATGGCATAGGAAGAATTGCTTGGTATTTTGCCATTCCCTTTTTGCTGAATTGAATGAGTTGTTTCTGTTCTTTATTCAAGTTTTTCAGTTGAAATAAGTTAGAACTAAATGAAGGTGGAATATAGAGCAAGTTCCATGCTTCAACGATTTGTAGACCGATTAAAATAGATATAAACGCAGCGGTAAAATATGAATTGCTTTTATTCTTCCTTGATAGGCGAAGATATAGTTGCGACAACAAAACGATACCGAAAATTCCAGCAACATAGTAAAATGGCCAGGAGAATCTTCCGAGTGCCCTGAATTGTTTAAGAAATGGAACGAATTCTAACCAGTTTGGATTTCCGTTAAATGGAAAACCAAAAGACAAGATTAACAGAATTCCTGCTCCTAAAAACGAAAAGAATAATGATCTGTGCACGGTATTTAACGAACGAAAGCGATTTCGAACATGAGGGATTACCATGATAAATCCTACTAAAAGCAGTAGTATGGTCAAATAGCCAAGGTATGTTTGTCCTTCCCAACCAACGTCGACGAAATTTATAAAGGATGACATCCAGCGGTGTAGTGAACCTGTTGGAGGCAGAAAGATGCTCTTCCAATGTGCTTGGTATTCAAAAAAACCATAAGGATTCACAGGTCTATCGCTTATGTGATCTGTCAACTTCAGAAAAACTTGCAGAAAGATAACAGGTGTTACAACCGGAACAAAGTCTGATAAACGTTTCTTCCAAGATACTTTTTGAAATTGTTGAAACAGCCAATCAAGTCCATAAAACAAGGTGATAATGAATCCTAAATAAGGGTGCATGAAATACCAAAACAATTGGTTCGTTAAGGAAAGCGACAGCCATTTTAAATTGGTTGCATCTTCTTTGTAGCGTATTAAAATGTACCATGAAAGCGGAAAAAATAGTGAGTAGGCGAGGCTAAGGTGACTGAATAACCGGGGAAATTGCGGTTGAAGGAGAAAAAGGGAAAAGGCACCTAAAAGAGCAATCCACGTCTCTGTTTTAAATTTTTTAAGAATCAAATAAATAAAAAGGGGGGTGAGCCATAAACTCAAAACCAAAGTCAAGTGAATTAGTGCAATTCCGTATGGCTTTAAGAAAGGAAGTATTTGAACCAGCCAGGTAATTAAAGGGAATCCATCTGTAAATAAATAATGTTCCCCATGTGGATAATTCATTCCGGAGAAGTGAATCAGGGAATCATCATAGTGAATGTGATAAAAAAAGCAAAAATAACTTTTCAAGCCATCTCCATCACCCGACAAAAGAATGTCATTTGGATGAAAAACTAAATCAGGAAGTTGCCAAATCAAAAAACAAGCAGTGATGAACAGAAGCAATGCTTTTGTTCGATTTCGATGAACATAAAAATACGCTTGTTTCAACTAGTTGAGTTTTGGTTAAAATAAATCAAAGGGTTTATTGCAGTGAATTACTCATTCCATTGATCTGTTCTAAATGGAATCAGGGGTAATCCGGCACTGTTTTTAACGTTGCCAACTTGATAGTTTTTAAAACAATATCGCAGTGCATGATAGCTTGCTCCATTTTCAAGTGGAATAATGATGGTGTTTTTCTCTTGCCCTATTTTGGCGTAAACAGGATGGAATTCATGCAGGGTATCTCCAAGTTCAAATCCGATGATTGCTCCCTCATGCTGCAGTCCTTGGTACGCATGGTCGAAAAAGATTATGACCGAATCGTAGTAGATTTCGATATGATTAAAACTGGGTGATTGCGCTTGAATGGCATCATAGTGATACGTTTCTAATAGAGCTAATTCGCCTAATCGCTCCCCAATAGGTTGTTTTATAGATGGATGGATACAGGTCGATTCGGAATCAGGAACCAAATCATTCGTTGAAACGATTCCAGCATTTGCTAATGCATGGGTAGCAATGAACTGTGCTTCGCGAATTTTAGCTGGTCCGGTGATGTCATCATAGGTATGCGGCGCAATTTCAACCACATAAATTGGTAATTCTGGATTTTCAAATGTGAAACGCCAGAGATAAGCAAGGTCCTGAAGTTTTTGTGCATAAGTAGCTGATCGTCCAACATTTCCTTCACCTTGATACCAAACAAATCCTTTCACCTGATAATTTCGATAAGGACGAACCATTCCATGAAACATTACACATGGCCTAAGTTGACTTAATGAATCAGGGATATTCGCATTCATTGGATAGTCAGCATATTTCTGCACCGTACTTGGATTTAACCAACCTTCTATGGTAGATCCACCATAACTACTGTTGATAATGCCGATGGGAACGTTTAACGTTTTTTGGATTTGCAAAGCATAAAAATAACCTACCGCACTAAATGCAGCCATGTTTTTCTGATTGCTCAGCAACCATTTCCCTTTGCATGGGCTGTTTAGCGCATAGGAAGCTGTTTTTTCTACATTAAACATGCGTATTCCACTCTCTTCTTTTACTTTTTCTCGTTCTTCTTTTGCATTCGCAATAGGCTGATTCCTATATCCACTGAATGTCATGGCCATATTGGACTGTCCAGCACAAAACCATACCTCCCCAACGAGAATGTTTTTAAGTATTAAGGCTTTACCGTCGCTAACACTGATATTGTGTTTTTCAAAGGAACCTTTTGGAGTGAAAATACTGATTTCAAATGTCCCGTCTGTTTTACAGTTTGTACTAAATGACGTAGTTGTCCAACTTGCTCGAACTGTCACATTCTTCTTCTGTGAACTTGTCCCCCATATTTTTATGACGCAATTTTGCTGAAGAACCATGTTGTCACTAAGTACTTCTGGGAGTACAATCGCAGCCCTTGTGAATGACGTGAAACTTAGTAAAAAGAAAACGGTAATCAATATCTTCATGAGGAGCGATTTTCTTTACGAAATTAGTCAATTGCGCACTCTCGACATACAATTTTCCATCCAAAGTTGGTTTTACAAAGTGAAATCGACAAAAAGTATGGAAATCAGATGAAATCCTAAAACATTGTTTAAATTTGAGTTCCTTAAAAAAGACATTCACTTTAATACCACTCATGCATGCGTCGATTGTTTCAGTTTGAAATTTCTGAAAACCGAATTTTTGGTTTAGATGTATTGCGTTTTGTGGCTATTTTCATGGTTTTGCTGGGGCACAGTTTGATTCTTGTCCCTCAAGAATATAAAAAATCAGTGAATCCTTTTTTATACGATGGAGTGGCAATATTTTTTGTGTTAAGTGGCTTTTTAATTGGAGGGATTCTCGTTAAAATTGTCAATAAACAATCTGCTAGTTGGGCGGGACTTTTGGATTTTTGGAAGCGCCGATGGATGAGAACACTTCCCGTTTATTTGGTCGTGCTTCTTTTTCTTTTGGTTTATACCCTGATTTTTTTTCCGGTCAATTTCCCGAAGGAATGGTTTCGTTTTTTCATTTTTACTCAGAATATATTTGGACATTATCGTCCGGGATTCTTTGCGGAGGCATGGAGTTTGAGCATTGAAGAATGGTTTTATTTATCTGTTCCCTTGTTTCTTTTTGTGGCCTTAATGGTTTTCAAATCTTCAACGAAATGGACGATTCTTCTCGTTTCTATCGGATTGCTGGCAGCGATTACCTACTACCGTTATTACTTGTACCATTCTTACGGGATTTCGGAAAACCCGAATCTATATCAAATCAAATTGTTTAAGAAATTCTTAACCTATGGAATCGATTACCAAGTAATTCCGCGCTTGGACTCTATCATGTTTGGTGTATTAGCAGCATTCATCGCACACTATTATCCCCTGGTTTGGAATGCAAAATGGAATATTTTATTGGTGTTTGTTGGTTTGTATTTGTTGTACTATTCGAAATTTCATATGGGCAAAAGTTATGGTCCATTTGCAAATATTTGGTGCCCAACCTTGAAGTCCTTAGCCGTGTTTTTTATGTTGCCGTTTATGTCCAATCTCCGCAAGGGATTGGGAAAATGGACCATTTGGATTTCCTTCTTCAGTCTTATTTCTTATTCTATGTATCTCGTGAATTTAAACGTGGTGACGATAGCGATCATCAAGCAGACTATTCATGGAAACTACAGTGTCGGAAAATTCGTGGCAGGAGAGGGGTGGATCCTTGATTACCTGTTATTTTGGATTTTCACCATTTCCATCTCATTTGTTTTGTATCAGTGGATTGAAGTTCCATTTATGAAATTACGGGACAAAAAACGCGCTTGATTCCATGCGAAAAATAGCGACATACGCATTCTTACTGGCATTTTTAGGAACCATCGTCTACGTCATTTTTCATTTTTCTCAGAAAGAGGCACAGACTTTTTTTCATGCCAATGATAAGCGAATTCACTATGTTGGAAGGTTCGACTTTTCAGATGAGCAAGAACCAAAAGCTTGGGCACCTGGAGTCTATCTCGAATTTGTCGCGCAGGGTACAAGTTGCGAACTTGTGGTTGAAGATGAAGTTAAATTCGGAAACACGTACAATTACCTTGAAATCGTAGTAGACCATCGTATCACGAAACGCATTAAATTGAGTTCAAAAATAAATAGAATTCATTTATTTAAAGATGTGAAGGATGGAAGACACCATGTGTTAGTCTGTAAAAACACCGAAAGTGCGATCGGTTTTATCAAAATTAAAGGGATTTATTCTCAAGATTTGTGCAAATGGAAGAAGCCGCGCAAGCGATTATTTGAATTTATTGGGGATTCTATTACCTGTGGAAACGGGGCTGATCCATCGAGAATACCATTTGGCAAAGGTTCATGGTACGATTACCATAACGCATACTTAAGTTACGGAGCACGTTTGTCGCGGGTTAAGAATGCTGATTGGATGTTGAGTTCCGTTTCAGGTATCGGAATGAATAAAAGTTGTTGTGGTGTAAAGCATTCCATGCTGCATGTATATGAACGAATTAATTTTCAAAAGGGAAATAAAAAATGGGCATTTTCCAATAAACCCGACGTGGTTTTTATTACCTTAGGTCAGAACGATGGTGGAAGCGAAGTCAGGGCATTTGAAGAAAAGTACAGAATATTTCTACAAAAGTTAAGAAGGAATTATCCAAAAAGTTGGTTTGTGTGTTGCACGAGTCCGATGGCAGGAAAAGAACTGAAGCAAAAATTGAAAAAGAGTATCGAAAAGGTGATCAAAGCACATCGTCAAACCGGTGATTATCGAATTGCTTCCTTTCAATACAAAGGAATTTATAACGGTGGCTACGACAAACATCCAACAGTGGAGCAACACCGATTAATGATGAATGAATTAAATCAGTTCATTTCGGATCGAAAAATATTGTCCAGGATCATGTAACATATGTTTAAATTTACTTTATTCACTCGTTTTATTGCCATACTTCTTCTGATCAATGGTGGACTTATTCATGCATGTAGTATGTACAAAGTCACCAAAGATGGAAAAACGTTCGTTGGTTGCAATGAAGATGCATGGCGCACAAGTCCGAGAATTTGGTTCGAAACAGCAGGAAAGAACGCAAAATATGGTGCTGCTTTTACGGGATCAAGGTTCGATGGCTCGAATGGGTATGCGCCACAGTCAGGAATGAACGAAGCAGGTCTATCGTTTTCTCGATTAGCGTCGTATACCCCTGCCCGAAAGACAAATGGAAAAAAACGGCCAATATTAAATCAAACCAATTTTTTAAAACACATTTTGCATTCTTGTCGTACCGTTGAAGAGGTTCAAAGATATGTGTCTCAATTCGACCGCTCAACCTTTCTGGAAGACGTATTGATTTACATTGACAAATCCGGAAAGTATTTAATTGTGGAACCATATTCTACACAGATTGGCTGGAAAAACACGTATGTGTTATCCAATTTTTGCCCTTCGATTACTTCCAAAAAAGAGGCGCTTAAGCTAAATCGATACCGAAAAGGCATTGAACTACTGAATTCGAAACTCGATACGACACTTGTTTTTCTACGATCCTTATCTGATTCTATGCATGTGTGTCGACCAAAAATCGGTGATGGAACCTTGCTAACGTCAATTTTGAATCTGAATGATGGAAAGATACATCTTTACTTTTATCACGATTATGATCATAATATGACATTTGATCTGAAGGATGAATTGAAAAAAGGGGACCACCTACTTTCCATTGATGACTTGTTTCCAAAAAACACAGAATTCGAAAAATTAGGAGCTTACAAAACGACCAAAAACACATTGTGGATCATGTTATCCATGATTTTCTTTTCCTGCACCTTGTTTTGCTCTGCAATCTATTTTTGCATCAGTTTTTTATTTAAAAGAAACAAGTATAATTACTTAAAGCTCCTTCTTGCCATGAGCGGATTTTTAGTGAGTTATTATGTATATGTTTTATGTACTCACCAAAATATCTTTTATTTTCCGGCCCCATATGAAGATCGATTTAGTAAGGTTGTTAGTCTATCAGCTTATGTCCCGAATATACTTGTACTTATAACCATTCCATTCATTTATTGGAATTTTCTTGTAATGAAAGCAAAATCATGGACGGTTATCACACGGAATCTATTCCTTCTAAACAATGTGATTTACGTCCTTCTTTTGTGCTTTTTCGCTTATTGGCGATTATTTTGGTAATGAGTGATTGGCCTTTTTGTACTTTAAAAATCAGGTCATAAATAGCAATTATTCTGTTAATCAAGAAGGACTATAAATAGTTCAATCATTTGTTTTTGGTATGCACACTTTTTGGTAATTTCACACTCTTTTAAAACATTGTTTATGTCGAAATATGCCGTTTTATCCTTACTGATTCTGTTCAGAATACCTGTTGTACTTTCGCAAAACTATTACATACTCTCTTCAAAAGATTCTGTTCCTTGTCAAAGCATCAATTATTTCAATACCAATGCCCAAGGTAAAATGGTGGAACTTGAATTTGTTAATATGCAAAATGAAACAATTAAATGGGAGAAAAATGAAATACCAGAAATTGACAAAATCAGTCAAGATGGGGTGCTTTATGTGAAAATGCCGCTAAAAATCGATAAACCAGAAGCTTATTACCGTTATGGTAGAAGGGTAGTGAGCGGAAAGATGATTGTTGATGTTTTTGATGATGTTCAAACAAGTTATCGATTGAAAGAGAATTTTGACGGTTCTTACAATCAACAAGGTGTGATGAAACAAACTACGGAAGGAATTTATATTCGTCATGTCAAACTTCCAACGGGTGAGGTCTATGAAGTTTCGGGGCTGAAGGCGCTTAAATCATTAAAAGCAATCCAAGCCTATATGTTTGCTTGTGAAGCGTATAAAAAAGAATACGAGTCCAATCCTAAATATCAAACATGTACGTTTGAAGAGGCCGTGGCGGATTTCAACAAGATGTGTCCGTAACATAAAAAAAGGGAATATGTTTGCTTAGTAGCCCTGCCAGGAATCGAACCTGGATCGAGCGTTTAGGAAACGCTAATTCTATCCGTTGAACTACAGGGCTATATGGCAAAGTTACGCTTATTCTATCCTCCCGGAGTCTCGGGAGAACTACAGGTCTAGGTGACAAAGTTACGCTATTTCTCTGCTAAAACATCCCAAACTTGATTCGCAGCAAGGTCCCAACTGAATTGCGAAGAACGGTCGATTGCTTTTTCAGATAAATTGGAATGCAATGTTAAATCTTCAGCCAATCGGCTCATTTTTTCGGTGATGTCATTTACGGAAAACGGATCACAATAAATGGCAGCATCACCTGCGATTTCAGGTAAACAACTTGTATTAGCGCTGATTATTGGCACTCCACAACGCATGGCTTCGACTAGTGGAATTCCAAATCCCTCAAAGTAAGGAACATAACTGAGTGCAAAGGCTGCTCCAGTTACACGACTTAATTCATTCTTGGATAAATGTCCAAGGAAATGTATGCGTTCTTTTGTTTCAGCTGACAAATTGAATTCTTCCTGTTTCCACATAGCATTACCAACAATGACTAAATCGATTTCTGAATTGGTCAAACTGAAGGTTGAAAATGCCTCTATTAAACGCTTCACATTCTTTCGTGGATGCAAGGCCCCAACAAATAGAAAATACGGTTTGTTTTTAGAAAATACGTTTCGCGTTGAACTAATTTCTTCAGAGCACAATACACGGAATTCATCACTGATTCCGTTATAAACGACGGAAATTTTAGTGCTCGATACACCATATTTATCAATGATGTCCTTTTTGGAAAAGTTGGAAACAGTTATAATACGAGTCGCTTTTCTAGCAAATTTTGGAAAGAAAAAGCGGTAATATTTGTTTGCGAACCAAGGGAGGTCCTCCGGGTAATGTTCGAAGTTTAAATCGTGAATGGTGGCGATTTGTGGCACATTGGAACCTAAGCAACAAAATCCATCTGGTGTCCAAAGCAAATCAATCTCATATTTTTTAAGTGCACGTTTTAAACTCCATTCAAACCAAAAAAAATAAATGAATGGGTGTCTTGTAGGCGGAAATAATGCCACTGTTTTGACATTGGAAGGAAATTCAAATTTCGAATCTGCTTTTCTATCAAAGAATAATACAAACGATTGTTCCGGATGATTTCTAGTGATTCGTTTCACGAGTTCATAGGTGTAGTTACCAAAACCTTCCATTTTGGAGCCGAGAATGTTTCGTGCGTTAATTCCTATAATCAAAATGCTAAAATTGATGGATGTAATTCGTTTTTTTTTCTTGTCCAATGGTTGTTTCTGGACCATGTCCACAATAAACGATGGTTTCTTCAGGATATTGGAAAAGAATGTTAAAAATGGAGGATTTTAAGATTTCCAAATCTCCGCCAGGCAAATCCACACGCCCAAAACTCCCTTTAAATAGGACATCTCCATTGATGATAAATTGATCCGATTTGAAATAAAACACAACGTGTCCTGGCGCATGTCCGGGTGTATGCCTCACGTGAATTTTAAATGAACCAAGTTCCAATACTTGTTCATCTTTCAATAATTGAGTTGGAACAACTTCTAGCTGATATCCTTCAAATCCGTATACATGGGCGTAACTCGCAACAGAGTTCCAAGTTACATGATCTAAGTGGTGTAAATATGCAGGCGTGTTATAACGCTTTTGGACAAACGCTGCTCCTAAAACATGATCGATGTGTGCGTGTGTGTATAGAACAGCAAGGACCGACAATTCATTTTCTGCAATGAAATCTGACAACTCATTTTCTTCCTCTTTGGAATAACATCCAGGGTCAAAAATAAGTGCTTCGCCTTCATCGTTTGAAACGACATAGGTGTTTTCCTGAAAGGCATTGAATTGAAAAACGCTGACTTGTACTCCCATGTGACAAATTTAGCGGAAAGAACGGGTACTAACGCAATAAATTGATGTGTCCTGTGATTTCTTTTTTATTGTTAGCGAAATCTTTGTATTTCAGTTTCCAAACATAAGTACCATCCTGACAAGGTAAATTATTATAAGAACCATCCCAATAATCGTCGATGTTAGTCATTTCAAAAACGATTTCTCCCCAACGATTAAATACGAGCATTTCAAACTCTCGGACATTATTTAGGATTGGTCTGAATTCATTGTTATATTCATCTCCATCGGGAGTGAAGGTATTCGGTATGTAAATAAAAGGATCAAAGTAAACACTGACTTGGCTTTGCGCTTGACAACCATTTAAATCTGAGAAGTAAACATTGTATACTGCATTTTGATTAGGGGCAACGGTGGTGCTTGCACATGTAGAACAAGAGAACTCCTCTTGAGGTGTCCAAAGAATCGACCCAGGACTACTTGTTGTTGCATTAAACTGTATGGTTTCACCTACAAATGCATATACATCCAAACCAGCATTGATGTATGGAGGTGGGAAGACACTAACCATCACGTTTGCAGTATCCTGACAACCATTTGAATCGGTGCCAATGACCATGAAATTGGTATTTGTTTGTGTTTGAACGACTGCAAAAGCACCGTTATTTGCCACCGATACTGGTGTTGGAGACCATAAATAATAGGAGGCGCCACTTGCCCAAACTGCGGCTGGTGCTCCTGGACAAACAATCGTGTCGTTTCCAGCAAAAATTTGTGGTGTAATGATGTTTACCCAAATAGAGTCGCTTTCGGTTCCACAGCTATTTGTGACATCGCAATAGTAGTATTGTTCACTTGTCGGACTTAACTCAACCGTTTGATTTGTTTGTCCAATGAGGTTGTTACTTGGATACCAAAAGTAACTAGTGCCTCCCGATATAAATGCAGTCCCTGATCCTCCATAACAAATAGTGAGTGTGTCATCCAAAATAGGTTGAGGGGGAATGAAAAACACTTGAATGTTCACAGAGTCACTGGCTGTACAGCCGTTTGCTGATGTGACTGTTGCTGTATAGGTAATGGTTGATGTTGGAGTCGCGGTAGGCGTAAATGTATTCGTATTACTTAAGAAATTTGAAGGTGTCCAAGTGATGACACCTGTTCCAGTGGCATTCAAGTCAACTGATCCCCCTAGACAGATCGTCGTGTCATTGCTCAAACTGACATTTGGAGCAGAAACGTTAAGTGTTATTTGAATCGTATCTGAACCACAGGAATCGGCTATGATCACGCTAAAGATGGTTGTGGCGTTAATTGTAGCTATTGGGTTCGCAATGTTTGGATTGTTTAAGACATTAGCCGGACTCCAGTTATAAGATGTTCCGCCATAAGCGTCTAATTGATAAGAATCTCCTGGACAAATACTTGTTGTCGGTTGAACTGCGCCCGCAGTAAATGCTCCAATGTTTACAGTAACTGTAACAGAATCTGGCGCAAAACAGCCAGTCGAGTCATAAACAATTAATTGAACATCATAAGTTCCAGGGACTGTATATTGATGAATAGGTTGAATTAAAGTAGAACTTGATCCATCTCCGAAGTCCCAGATATATGCATTGCCATTCACACTATTATTGAGAAAATAGACAGATTGAGGAATGCAAATAAGCGGAGCAGGTTGAGCTGCGATGGCTTGAATGGTATTTAATTCGAATTTAAAGGTCGCCATATTACAGTTGGAACTTTGATTTTGAGGCGACCAACTTCCAGGAGTGCTCGTGAAACCAAAATTGTTGCCACCGCAAGCCCCACAAACGGCGTGGTAAATTCTTCCTGCATTGTCAAAGCGACTTGTTCCACCATCCACATGGTTAGAGCTACTGGTCATCCCTCCCATGTAGGTCGCATATTTCAAAGCCGATGCATCATTATCCAACACCGCGATGTAAAAATTACTGCCATTTGTACCTAATTGATAGCCGTCAAAAGTCGTTTGGAATCCATTCGTTGTCGAAAATGTTGCTTGAGCATAGGTTTGATTTAAAATACCGCCCCATCCGGCTAGGTAAATGTCGTAACAGTCAGAAACTAAAAAAGCAGTTGGAGAAAGTTCAACGTGACCTGTTCCCGCGCCAACCATGGTTGTCCAGGCTATTGTTTGAAGGTCCGGAGAATATTTCCGAACGAATTGACCTGAATTTGGATTGCCAAAACAACCAGCGCTAATTGGCCAAGAGGATTCAGTTTGACCATAAACATACGCATTATTGTTCATGTCGGTGCGAACGAAATACGTTTGATCGTATTCAGAAAAACCCATATACGAACCTGCTTGGAAGTTTCCTGAACCAGCATTCATTTTTAGCACATATCCATCAGACGCTCCGCCATTATAGGAAAGGTCATTTCCGGAAGAAATTGATAATGACGAGGAGGAAGTTCCGCCACCAACATAAACGGAACCATTTGTTCCTACAGCAATTGAATTCCCTGTTTCATTTCCCGTACCACCAAAATAGGTACTCCATTGTAAAATCGAAAGTGCGGAGTTAAATTTGAAAACAACAGCATCCTGACTTCCATTTAACATGGCTTGTGAAGCACCAACTACAGGGAAATTAATTGACGAAGTAGAACTTGAGATATACACATTTTGGTTATTATCTAAAACGATTTCACCACGGAATTGATCTCCATAATTGTAATTCAGTGAACTAGTATTGAGACCATCTGTACCAGAACCCCCCATGTATGTGGAGGATAAAAGTGCTGTACCATTGGGATTCAAACGAGCAATGTAAATATCAGAACCGTTAAACTCAAGTTCGTTTTGCAATTGATTAGGGCCACCATTAAAAGAATTGTCATAAGCTCCCGTGGTAATTGGAAAGTTAGCAGATGAGGTGACGCCATAAATATATAATTCACCATTCGGCGCAGAAACGATTGAATGGGGCGTTTCGTTTCCCGAACCACCAAGCAAGGTCGAATACAACAACGCCGAACCGCTCGCATTAAACTTTGTGATCGCAACATCCATAGGAAACATTCCTGTACCACTTCCAAAACTAGAGTCGAATGCTCCGGTGGTAATGGGATAGCCTGAACCAAACACGATTCCACCACCAAATAGATTGCTATTTGGATCAGGAGTTGCCGTGAATCCCCAGTTATCTGCGGTAGAACCCGAGAATGTGGAGAAGGTTAAACTTGGATCGATGTAAAGGCGTTCAGATGAATCGTATCCTTCCGGTAAAACAAAAGAAATGAGTTGATCCTGAAGTTGGAATAGCATATGAACTTCAGATTTCTTTCCGTTTTCCGAAATGTTCCAGGCTTTTGGTGCGGAATAGGTTATTGTACCTAGTGAGTGAGTGAGTACAAGATTTCCTCGTGCATCGATTTGAATTTTATCTGCACCTTCAAAGTAAAAAGACAATTGACTTAAGTCAGCATGAGGCTGGACATCAAACGAGAAACGCAGTTGCTCCATTTCTCCATCGTAAATTAAATCAATGCCATCAAAATAGGAGGGCAGGACTAATTTCGAGACGCCATGGATACTTGATTTCCATTTAGACTGGTTACTGCCAATCATGAAGTTGAAATAGTGTGAACTTGAATCGCTTTCTTGTATTTCAACACTCTTACTGGCGTGAGGGAAAATGTGTTTTACTGCGTGATACTTTGTTGATTCATGCGTTGTTTCTTCTCCATCATGGTGATTATGACTCATCGCATCGGTTAGAAAGTAGGTCATTCCATGATTTTCTACGTACAATTTCCCGCCATTTAGATCTACACTGTATTGAATCCGTTCATCCCATTGACCTTTATTGGGAATCATCCAAACCTTTTGCGCCAAAAGGGCAAAAGAAGGCGTAAGGATGAGAATAAAGGTAAGTAGGCTTTTTATCATTACTAGCTAAGATAATCTATTTGGGAATGTCTGCAAAACATAGACAAACTTTAAGTACTAAGGTTGCCTCTTTTTTCATATTTAATTGTGTTTCCACTTGAAATTTTGTTTATTTGTATTGCTAAATTCAAACTATGAAATCATTTTTACTCTCCGTCGTCTTATTTGCGTTCACATGGACGCTCAATGCACAAGATTATTCACGCTTAAAAGTCTTTGTAAATGAATCCCAGCTATACAAACTAGGAAATCTTGGAGTAGCAGTGGATCATGGAATTCGTAAGGAAGGAACATTCTTTATTTCTGATTTCTCACGATCTGAGCGAACTATAATGGATCAATACGAATTTAATTATGAGGTGTTGATTGAGGATGTTGAGCAGTATTACATTGACCTTTTAAATAATCCTCAAAAGCAAGAGTCAATTCTGAAAAACACGATTTGCACGAATTCATCTAGTGGTGGAACGAATTATGCCAATCCAAATACACCGACAAATTTCAATTTGGGAACCATGGGTGGTTACCTGAAATACAGTGAAATGTTGGCTGAGTTAGATGCGATGGTGCAACAGTATCCAAATTTGATCACTGCAAAAGCACCTATTTCTTCCTTTGTCACTCACGAGAATCGTCCAATTTATCATGTGAAAATATCTGATAATCCAAATGTGGATGAAAATGAACCGAAGACTTTATACACGGCCATTCATCACGCCCGAGAACCAATGAGTTTGATGGAAACCATTTTCTTCATGTGGTATGTTTTAGAAAACTACGGTACAAATGAGGAAATTACTTATTTGCTGAATGAAACCCAATTGTTTTTCGTTCCGTGTATCAATCCTGATGGGTATGTTTACAACGAAACCACGAATTCAACAGGTGGTGGAATGTGGCGTAAAAACCGCCGAAATAATGGCGGTGGTGTTTATGGCGTTGACTTAAATCGAAATTATGGTTACGGCTGGGGAACAACTGGGACAAGTACAAATACCAGTAATGACACTTATTGCGGAACAGCTCCATATTCAGAACCCGAAGTTCAGGCAATGCGTTGGCTGGTACAAAATCACAAATTTGTAACGGCATTTAATGCTCACACGTATGCACGAAGCATTTTGTTTCCAATTGGAACGACTACCGCAGAATTTGCGGAGCACCATGATTATTTTCAAGCAGAAACAAATCATATGGTAGAATTCAATGGATACACGCCCATGAAAAGTTCGTTGCTATATCAGGCATCTGGTGATTCCGATGATTACATGTATAAAATGGATATCGGTGTTGGTGTGAAAGATACGATGTTCGTTCACACACCAGAAGTTGGAACGGCATTCTGGCAACCGTCATCTGAAATCATTGCAACATGTAAAGAAATGGTTTTTCCAAACTTAATTTTGGCGCATATTACTCGAAATTATGCGGTAGTGAAGGATACAGATCCAAACAACATTTCAACTTTAAGTGGGAACTTTAATCATTCGGCTTACCGCTTAGGACGCATGTCTGGACCAGTTACTGTTTCCATTCAACCCTTATTGAATGTAGTAAGTACTGGTTCTTCAGTGGTTTACAATTTGAATCAAATGCAAACCTTAACGGGAGCGATTTCTTACACATTGAATCCTTCGATTCAATTTGGCGATCAAATTAAATACATTTTAAAAACAGACAATGGATTATGGGTAAAGCGAGACACCATTGTTAAAACATATGGTGCCTACAACCTGCAAGTTGCCGAGAATGCAACGTCAGTAACAAACTGGACAGGAAATTGGAGTACGACAACGAGTACGTTTGTTTCTTCTCCAAAATGTTTCACGGATACGCCAACTGGTAATTATGGTAATAATGCCAATACTACTTATTCTTACGTTCCAACGATTGACCTCACGAATGCGTATGCCGCTAAAATTACCTTTTACGCAAAGTGGAACATTGAAGCGGATTATGACTACTCTCAATTTCAGGTTTCGATTGATGGTGGATCTACGTGGATTGGTCAGTGCGGAAATTACACGAATGCAGGGACCAATGCAAATGGGAGTGTTCAGCCAAATAATCAACCCATTTATGATGGGATTATGACCAATTGGGTGTTGGAAGAAATTAACTTAAGCGATTACTTAGGACAAGTTATCAAAGTTCGCTTTCAATTGAAATCTGATGGTGGAACAAGGAAAGATGGTTTCTATTTTGATGATTTCTCTATCTACTATAATAACCTAGGTCCAGCAGTATCGCCAACCGCTCAATTTAGCACGTCAAATTCTGTTGTATGTTCGGGTGTGTTTACCTCTTTCAACGATACCTCTTTGGATAATCCAACGTCTTGGTCTTGGAACTTTGGCGATGGTGGAACGGATAATGTTCAAAATCCAACGCACATTTTCACTGCTGCAGGAACATATACCGTGCAATTAACGGTTACGAATGCAGCTGGAAGCAATACAACTTCTCAAGTGATTACCGTTAACCAAACGCCAAATTTGATTATCTCAACTTCGGACACTGATGGACTCGTTTGTCTTGAAGGTGGATTGATTACGTTATCATCTAATCAAACGGGAACTGTTTTCATTGGAACAGGAGTGAACGGAACGTCTTTCGACCCAATGGTTGCGGGAATTGGAGTGCAGATGATTACGGGTTCTTATACAGACGGAATTGGCTGTGTGGCGAATGAGACCTTGTCTATTGTTGTAGAGGACTGTGCTTCGATTTCAGAGTTGTCAAGTTATGGAGTTCAAGTATTCCCTAATCCAAATCAAGGCTCGTTTATCATCAAAGGACTTGAACTAGAAACGGCATTTTCGGTATATGATTTGAATGGTAAAATCATCTTTGAGGGAACGGCTTCATCCACAATGGAGCAAATTGAATTACCGAAAATTACTTCGGGAATTTACTACCTTCAGTCCACTAAAAATGGACAGATTGGCCAGTTAAAATTCGCTGTCCTTAATTAAGATTGAATAAACGCCGCAAGGCGGTCGATATACGCTTGATACCCCATCACAAATGGGGTTGTCTCGTGTTCTCCCCCGGGAACTAATACTGCTTCTTTTGCTCCTGGTTTGTGGTCATAAACAAGTTGACCGTGACTCGATATTGTTAAGAAGGAGTCTGACATTCCATGAATCCAAAGCAATGGAACATTTACTTTTTTGATTTCTGTGGCATTATCGATTTTTAAATCTACGAGAAAAGATCCTGGCATGGATAAAAGTGCAGCGTCTTGAATCAAGATCTCGGCAGAGGCAAATGGCGCTTCCAAAATGATCTTATTTGGTTGAAGCGGATAATCCGTCGCGTGTCCAGCAACTTCGCAAACAGGAGCTGATCCTAAAGAGAAGCCGAACATCACAAAGCGGTCATTGCTTAATCCGCGGTTTTTTAACCATGAAATTGCCGAGGATGTTGAGGCGTACATATTTGCTTCTGTGGCCTTTCCCTCGCTTAAACCAAATCCAGGATAGTCAAACATGAATACGCCATATCTTCCGAGTCCACCAATGTTTGCATATAACTTCTCACGACACCAATAAAAATCCATGTGGTCTTTATTTCCGTGACAGTACAAAATGACCGTGTCTTGACTGATTTGATTCGTATCTCCAACATAGATTCCTTGTGCTTGAACGGTTTCCCCATCAATTTCTACCGGGAAATGAACGCGGTGAATCAGACTATCCGGAACAGCAAATTGTCCGTTGAGCTCCAAAGAAACCTCACCGGTGTAGGCGTCTAATTGGTAACTTTCAAGTTTGGAACCATTGAACAAAAAGGAGTCCAGTCGTTTACGACAAGAAAGTAAACTTAGCGAGATAAAAAGTAGGGCGATGTATTTCATTTTTTCAAGTGATAAGTGATGCCAAAATAAAGTCCGAGCGCACCACGATTATTCAGCAGGCTTGGGTAGTTCACGACGATGTTTTGATTGGATTGATTGGGAGCAAGCATTTTTAATTCTGCTTGGTAGCTCCATTTTGCACGAATCCATTGGTGTCCGAGTTGTACACTTGGAATCCAGAATTGTGCATTTGGACGTCCCTGAGATTCCGTTTTATACGGGTCGATCCAATTGCTTACTCCGATGTAGAAGAAATTATAATTATTACTTTCAATTTTCACGTCCCCAAAACGGGTTGCGTCCAAATATACAGGTTTCGAATGCTTGCCATATTTAAAATAATAATTGGCATCCACCTGCGGCCAGAAACGATTTGCACCGGTGTAAAAGTCCACCAAGATGTTCATACTTCCTTGAGCACTAACTCCCATTTTGTCATTTTTCCAAATGCTTTGTGAAACTCCAAGGTCTGTTTGTCCGATACCAAAAAGCAGGGAAGTTGTATGCAGGTTTCCAAAAACGGTGGTTTTGTCCGTGAGTCCTCGTCCATAACCGATGGCGGTATAAGGAATGGGAATATTGCCAATTCCCGGGATTTTTGCTACTGGTCCACCGAAGTTTCCTGTGATAACTTGCTGTCCTTTTTTCAATGGTTCAACGAAGCGCGCCGGTGCACAACTAGCTAATCCGATAAGGATCAATAAAAAAATGGGCTTAATTCGATACATGCCTCAAAGATAGAAACTTTGTACAAATCAAATTCATTACCTTTGTTGCATGGCAGGATCAAGTTACGGCACTCTTTTTAAACTCACTACGTTTGGCGAATCTCACGGGACGGCGATCGGGGGAATTATTGAAGGGCTGCCTGCTCATGTTGAAATCGATGTGAATTTGGTTCAACAAGAATTAGATCGAAGAAAGCCAGGACAATCCAGCCTAACCACTCCAAGAAAAGAATCTGATGAAGTGCAAATTTTATCTGGTATTTTCGAAGGAAAAACAACGGGGTCTCCCATTGGATTCATCATCCCCAATGCGAATGCTAAAAGCGAAGACTATGTGCACATGAAAGATGCTTTTCGTCCTTCGCATGCCGACTTTACTTACCAACAGAAATATGGACATCGCGATTACCGAGGTGGAGGGAGGAGCAGTGCGCGTGAAACAGCGTGTCGCGTCGTAGCAGGCGCGATGGCAAAACAAGTGTTATCGACGATAGGGATTGAATTCAGCACGTATGTTTCTCAAGTTGGAACAATCGCCTTCAACAATAAAGAATTTTTCGCTTTGACGGATATAGAAGCTACTCCTGTTCGATGTCCAGACCTAACAGTTGCTCAACAAATGATTGCGCGTATTGAAGAAATAAAGGGATTGGGTGATTCGATTGGTGGAACGGTTCAATGTATCATCAACGGCGTTCCCGTTGGACTCGGCGAACCTGTATTTGATAAATTACATGCCGAATTAGGTAAGGTGATGTTGTCGATCAATGCGGTGAAGGGCTTTGAAATTGGATCTGGATTTTCTTCCTTGGGAATGACGGGAAGTGAGCACAATGATGTGTTTTTACCAAACGGTCAAACGAAGACGAACTTTTCAGGTGGAATTCAGGGCGGGATTTCCAATGGAATGCCCATTGATTTCCGTGTGGCTTTTAAGCCAGTGGCGACCATCATGCAGGACCAGGATTCTGTTGATCAACACGGGAATGAAATCACCATTGAAGGAAAAGGACGTCACGATGCCTGTGTTTTACCGAGAGCGGTTCCCATTGTCGAAGCAATGGCGGCCATCGTACTTTTAGATTTTTATTTGCGTCATAAAGCAATTCACCTTTAATTATTAGCACTATGTTACAACGTGTTCAAACGATCTATTTTATCATTGTCATGGCCATTCTGTCAAGTTTGTTATCCGGCATTGAAATCTTTGCCATGTCTGATGGTCAAATGAATTTTTCACAGTCTGTTTTAGGAGTGGAAAGTAGTGTGAAGGGTGGACACATCGAGTGGATAGGTCAATTCGAATATGCCTATTTGTTTGTGATTGCTTATGTGATGCTCGTTTTTCTAGCGATGATGTCCTATAAATCACTCAATCGTCAATATACACTATCAAAAATTGTCTTGTTTATTTATGTCCTGTTTGTTTTGTCAATTCTAGCCGTTACATCCTTTGGAATCAATGGTTATTCTCCAAAAGAAATAACGGGAATTCATGTTGGCTTCGGTTTTTACCTCTTGACTTGCGGACTACCATTTTCCTATTTTGCCTTGAAAGGAGTTCAAAAAGATAAGGTGCTGTTGGATTCCTTGAATCGATTGAGGTAAAACGTTTGATCATTTAAGATATTTCTTGTCCTCTGACACACTATTTAATTATCCGTATCTTTGCGCGCCCAACTTACGGGAATTAGACTATGAATTTCCTATCCATTGAGAATTTAACCAAATCATACGGCGAGCGAATGATTTTCGCAGACCTTACTTTTGGCATCGACCAAGGTCAAAAAGTGGCTATTGTAGCAAAAAATGGTTCAGGAAAAACAACCATGATGCGTTGTATTATGGCGATGGAGCCTGTGGATTCGGGTAAAGTCACTTTCCGAAAGGATATTCGTGTGGCGTTCATGGAGCAGACGGAGAATATGCGTGAGGATCAAACGATTCTCGAATCGATTTTTGATCACGATTTGCCTGAACTGAAATTAATCAAAGAATATAACATCGCCGTTGCGAAAAACGACGAAGCGAAATTAGAGGAATTATATCAGTCCATTACGGAATTGAATGCATGGGACACGGAGGTGCGCGTGCAACAAATTTTGTCCGTATTGAAATTGGAGGATATGGATAAACGCATCAGCGAATTATCCGGTGGACAAAAAAAGCGTGTGGCATTGGCAAAAGTTCTGCTTTCTGACGCCGATTTCTTAATCCTCGATGAGCCAACGAATCACTTGGACCTCGACATGATCGAGTGGTTAGAAAACTATTTATCATCTTCCAAATCGACCATTTTAATGGTCACCCACGACCGTTATTTCTTAGAAGTGGTGTGTGATACGATTTTGGAATTAGCTGATCAAACGATTTATCGCTATAAAGGAAATTTCTCCTATTATTTAGAGAAAAAAGCGGAACGTCAAGAACAAACGCAATCGACGATTGAGAAGGCAAAAAACACCTTTCGAAAAGAACTAGATTGGATCCGACGTCAACCAAAGGCTCGTGGAGTGAAACAAAAAGCCCGCGTAGATGCCTTCCAAGATGTGAAAAAAGTAGCATCTCAACGATTAGACGAGGACGAACTGGAATTGCCAGTTAAAATGGAACGATTAGGTTCAAAAATCGTTGAATTCCATAAAGTAAGTAAGTCATATCCGAATCGTGTCATTTTAAATGATTTCTCCTACAATGTTCAGCGTCAAGAAAGGCTTGGAATTGTGGGCAACAATGGATCTGGAAAAACGACATTCCTAAAAATGTTGGTTGGTCAAGAAGCCGTGGATAAAGGAAAAATTATTCTCGGGGAAACCGTTGTTTTCGGATACTATTCCCAAGATTTAATTAAGGTCAATGACGATTTTAAAGTGATTGATGTCGTTCGGGAAGTGGCCGAATACATTCCATTGGAAAAAGGACGTCAAATGTCCGCAGCACAATTACTAGAACGTTTTTTATTTCCACGTGATATGCATTATCAATTCGTGCATAAATTAAGTGGAGGAGAAAAACGCCGCCTGAAATTATTGCGCGTTCTGATGAGTAATCCAAATTTCTTGATTCTTGATGAGCCGACAAATGACTTGGATATTTTCGCGATGTCAGTATTGGAAGAATATTTACGTCAGTTCCAAGGATGCTTGATTGTCGTTTCACATGACCGTTACTTCATGGATAAAATGGTCGATCACCTGTTCGTTTTTGAAGGACAAGGTGAACTGAAAGACATTGTAGGGAATTACACTGTATTTCGTCAACAACAGTTAGACAAAAAACGTGGTGTTAAACAGAATATTACGAAGGATGAACCGGAAATCAAAGAAAAAACGATTTCTCCATCTGCGGTAGAATCTAAAAAACGAAAATTATCATTCAAGGAAAAAGAAGAATACGAAACCATCGAACGCCGTCTTCCGGAATTAGAGAAAACAAAGGATGAATTGACCTTGACTTTGTCGAGCGGGGAATTATCGAATGACGAACTGATAAAAAATGGAACGGCTTTAGGGAAAGTAGTCGAAGAAATCGATGCCTTAACCGAGCGCTGGATTGAATTAGCCGAGTTTGTATAAGCAACTTTTTATTTATAAAATCGTCCTATTTTCCGTTAGTCAGAAAAACACTCAACTTTAAAGATAAATTGGTCCATATGAATGTTCGATTTGTACACATGTTATTTTGTTTGTTTACAGGAGCTTTTTCTTGGTCTCAAACCTTAATTTTTGCTGAATTAACGGGTTCACCAAATATGAATACCACAGGATGGAATTTAACCGGAGCAGCAGCAACAGGGGACACTGGCGGTGATCCAAATTTCGATCTAGATGAATTGATTCTCACCAATAATGTTGGCAATTCCAGTGGTGCTATTTTTTACAATCAGGCCATTGACTTAGGAACATGTTACCAATGGAATGTGGAATTTGATTTTCGTATGTTCGATGGGACAAGTGCCGACGGAATTGCGTTTTGTTTTCTTGATGTTCCACCAACAGGATTTGTTTCTGGAGGAGGTGTGGGAATTCCTTCCACAGCAAATGGTATAAAGGTGGTCTTTGACACATACAACAATTGCGGTGGAGCTAATCCCGAAATTCAAATTTACAGCGGACCTGGATACAATGAATGCATTGCTGGAATCACTACGCTCAATAACGTAGGCGGAAATTTAAATTTTCTCCGCTCAAGCACGTATAACACCGCAGTTATCAGTTATAATTACGGGGTAGTAACTGTTTCAGTGAATGGAACGCAATATTTGTCAGGAACCTATAATTTGAACTTTGCGGGTTACATGGGTTGGACAGCGAGTACAGGTGGATCCAATGACCGTCATTCCATTCGAAATGCAACTATCTATGCGGATATCGCAACATCAAATGCAGGTCCCGATGTAAATGTGTGTAATGGACAAGGGGCTCAAATAGGGAGTGCGGATAATCCGAATTACATTTATGCTTGGACAGCGGCACCAGGGATAACAGATACAACTCTTTCGAATCCAACAGTCAATTTGTTGAATTCAGGGAATACACCACTTACGCAATCATACATAGTGATGACAAATTTGGCGACAAACCCCAATTCTTGTCCTTCATTTGATAGTGTGATCGTGACGATAAACCCCTTGTTTAACGACACATTACCGATGAGTATTTGCCAAGGATCTTCGTATACATTGGGGACTCAATCATTTTCTACTGCTGGGTATCATCCCGTTTTGTTTCAGAGTATATCTGGGTGCGATTCAACGGTGGTATTGAACTTAAGCTTGCTGCCCAATGTGACGAATAATCAAACGGTTCATATCTGTCAAGGAGGATCGTATACGTTTGATGGCAATATCCTTTCAACGTCGGGAATCTATTCACAATTTTTGCAAACTTCTACAGGATGTGATTCAACAGTTAATCTTACATTAATCGTTGACCCAATTCTTACATCGAACATTCAAGCTGCCATTTGTCAAGGTGGTAATTACACCTTTGGCACTCAAAATTTGACTGCTTCAGGAAATTATAGTCGAACCATTCAAACTGTTGCTGGTTGTGATTCCATTATCAATTTAACTTTAACCGTAAATCCAGTTTTGTCATCTAGTAGTTCGATGAATTTGTGTCAAGGACAAACAATTTTATTTTTCGGTCAAACATTATCTGGATCAGGGTCCTATGTTCATACCTTGCAAACAGTTGCTGGTTGTGATTCTGTGGTCACCTTGAACTTAACGGTATACCCTATTCCTGCGGCTCCTATTTTGACTGGAAACAGCCCTATAGAATGCCCGGGTGATATTGTTTCATTGAATATTGAACCTGTATCAAATGCGCTTTATAATTGGTCTGGGCCTTTGAATTTCAGTTCTTCGAATATGGATGTGTTTTTCCCAGTACAGATCGAACAAATGGGGATTTATAGTGCGACAATTTCCATCAACGGATGTGTTTCAAGTCCGGCAAGTATTCCAGTATCCATCACGAATATTTATGGATATGACGATTTTGACTTTCCGAATGTGATTACGCCAAATGGCGATGGGAATAACGATGAATTAAACATCGAAACGAAGTTCAAAACCTGTCAAGAATATCAATTAAAGGTATTCAATCGATGGGGCGAGATCCTCTATTCAGGCAAGCGTTTCGACACACCATTCAATGGTAAAGACATGAATGGAAGAGTGCTAGAGGATGGTGTTTATTTCTACTTACTTGAATTCGACCAACAGAAGAAAAGTGGATTTATTCACGTGGTTCGTTAGTTCAAGATCCTAGATTCCTTTCCAAATTGTTGGTAAGATATAAGAACAGATACGGTGGCCAGAATCAACATAATGCTTAAGCTGATGGCATAATATCCAACGGATAATGTTCCGGAGATCAATTCTTTTGTAGAAAGTACAATGTTCACTACCGGAATAGCTGCTGTTATCGCGTTTAATTCAATTCCAGGAAAAAAACCAATCATGGCAGGAAGGACCATCACGAAATTCAATGGGGTAATGATGCTTTGCGCTTCCTTAAATGATTTTGCATACACAGCAATTGGAATCATTACGCCAGCAAAGAAAACAACCAGTGGTAAAAGAAGGCTAAACATCGACAGAATAAACATTGGTGTCAAAATACCGTGAACGATATCCAAGATTTCTTTGTTGTGTACGATGTCAAGAAACTCAATGGAGACGAATAATCCCAAGAGTGCACAACTTGCGGCCAACATACCAGAGGTAACGATTACCATCATTTTTCCAACTAAAATTTGCCACCTGGAAACAGGAGTAGTGAGTAGGGTCTCAATGGTGCCGCGTTCTTTTTCTCCCGTGAATAAATCAATGGCTGGATACATGCAGCCGATAAACCCAAACGCGATGAAGATGTAGGGTAGAATTCCACCAGCGAGTTGTCCGATCATTTTTTTGTCACTTGCACAATTCTGATAAACGGGAACCAAGGGATGAAGTTTTTCTGCATCCACACCTAATTCTTTTAATCGTACAGATTCCGCATTATCTGACATCACTTTCATATATGATTCTGCTCTTTCTTGCCGACCCATTTCGGAGGCATCAAACAACCAGGTTAAAGGAATGGTGACTTTGTTTCGAAGCAATACATCTTCGTTCTTTGGGATAATAAGTCCGAGTTGAATTTCACCATTTTCGATTGCTCGTTTTAGTTTTGCAGTGTCTTCGAAGCTTCGTGTCGCCATTTCACCTAGTCCTTTGGGCATTTGATCCAACTGCTTCCAATATTTACCAGAACGATCGCCCCAAACACCAAGAATGATTTTTTCTTCGCTCGCTTTTTTCTCAAAGGAGGAAGAAACGTTCACAAAAAGTGTCAACATGATCGGGAAAACGAGTAAGGGTATGAGTAACATCGTACGCATGGTGCGTTTGTCACGTAAGGTGTCGATGAGTTCTTTTTTGAATATGGTAAAAATCATGAGGAATGAATTAACGTTGAACAATACGGATGAATTCTTCCGTCAAATTAGTTGCTTCCATATGCTGACGAAAATCAGTCATACTTCCTTGGTACTTCAATGAGCCTTTGTGGATGATGGCCAAATCATCACATAACAAATCTACCTCACTCATAATATGACTAGAGAAAATAACGGTTTTACCTTGGTCTTTGCAATCGCGAATCAGTTTGATGATGTTTTCCGCGGTGATAACATCAAGTCCACTTGTTGGTTCATCGAAAATCACCACTTCTGGATTATGAATCATGGTGCGGCAAATGGAAACCTTTTGTTTCATTCCGGTACTTAGTTTACCAATGCGCTTTTGAAGAAAATCCTCCATATTTAACAGGTGAAAAAGGTATTTTTTCCGTTCATCGCGTTCCTTGTTTGGTACTTGATACAATGCGGCGAAGTAGTCGATGATTTCTATGGGAGTTAGTCGTGCATATAGTCCAGTAGAACCTGTTAAAAATCCAATTTTCTTTCGCGCTTCTTGTGGATATTTCACTGCGTCGATGCCCGCTATTTCAATCTCACCAGAGCTTGGCGTGAGGATAGTGGACAACATGCGTAAGGTCGTTGTTTTACCTGCTCCATTTGGACCTAGTAATGAATACACTTTACCAGCCTGACATTCGAATGAAACATCATTGACTGCTAAAGCTATTTTATCAGAAGTATTTAATTCCTTTTGCTGTTGCCTGCTTAGTTCAAATTCTTTTCGCAGATGAGATACTTTAATCATGGCTTATGAGTTACGGTAAAAAGACGCCGAGCTACGGTAAAAGTTACTTCAGGATTCGCTCGTCTTTTAGAATGGCTTTGTTTTTATTCGCAAGTTGTCCGCAGGCAGCATCAATGTCTTTCCCGCGGCTGCGTCTCACATTAACGATGAGGTTTTTCGATGCTAAAAAGGCAGCGAAGGCATCCACTTTGTGAGCATCTGCTTGTTCGAATTCACCGTTTTCAATCGGATTATATTCTATAATGTTGATTTTACATGGCACACATTTCGCAAAGTTTGCTAGTTCTCGCGCATCGTCAATTTCATCGTTAAAGTCTTTGAAGATGATGTATTCAAACGTCACCCTTGAACCTGTTTTTTCATGGAAATACTCTAAGGCTTCTGATAATTCAGAAAGGTTGTTTGACTCGTTAATCTCCATGATTTTATCGCGTTTCTTGTCGTTCGCGGCATGAAGGGAAAGTGCCAAATTGAATTTGACATCGTCGTCGCCTAATTTGCGAATCATTTTGGCAATTCCAGCAGTGGATACGGTGATTCGTTTTGGGGAGATCCCCAGTCCATCGTCACTACATAAACGATCAATAGATTGAAGCACATTTTTGTAATTTAACAAGGGTTCACCCATTCCCATGTAGACAATGTTGGTGAGGTTTTGACCATATCGTTCCTCCGCTTGATTTTTCAAATAGACAACCTGATCAACGATTTCTCCAGCGCTTAAATTGCGAAGCAATTTTAATCTTCCTGTCGCACAAAAGGTGCACGACAAGCTACACCCAACTTGCGAGGAAATACAAGCGGTGGTTCGTGATTTTGTTGGAATGAGTACCCCTTCCACAACCTTTCCTTCCTCAATCGTAAAAGCGCATTTGATGGTTTTGTCCTTGCTAATTTGTTGATCTTGCAGTTGGATATGATCAATGTAATAGAATTGTTGCAACATCTCCCTGAGTTCTTTGCTCAAGTTGGACATTTCATCAAAGGAGAATGCATTTTTTTTCCATAGCCATTCATAGACTTGTTTGGCACGAAACGATTTCTCATTTTTAGAAACAAATTCTTCCTGAAGTTCCTTCAAGGATAAATTCCGAATGTTGCTCAGTCCTTGAGGCATGTATGTGAAAAAGAATTAACGGTTGAGCATCACTGGCATCACGAGCATTAATATGTCTTCGTGTTCGTTAGCCGGAACAGATGGTGTTAAAATTCCTGCACGACTTGGTTCGCTCATGGAAAGTTTGATTTCATCTGAATCCAAATTATTCAACATTTCCATCAAAAAACGCGAGTTGAATCCAATTTCTAAATCATCACCATCGTAGTTACATGTGAGACGTTCACTTGCTTCATTCGCAAAGTCGATGTCCTCTGCAAACAACGAAAGTTCCGAGCCAGCTAACTTCAGTTTAATTTGATGCGTCGTTTTATTCGAGAAAATGGAAACACGTTTGATCGATGAAAGCAGTTGTGCGCGATCAATCGTCAATACGTTTGGATTTTCTTTCGGTATAACCGCTTCGTAGTTTGGATATTTTCCATCGATCAAGCGACAAACCAAAATCAAATCGTTGAAAGTGAAGACTGCATTGGACTCATTGTATTCCAATAAAACTTCTTCATCCCCACGAAGATTTGACTTCAACATGTTTAATGGTTTCTTTGGCAGGATGAACGCCGAACTTCCACTCGCTTCTGCATCTGTTCTTCTGAAACGCACCAATTTGTGAGCGTCTGTTGCAACAAAGGTTATTTCACTGGCAGAGAACTGACAAAAAACACCGCTCATTACTGGACGAAGGTCGTCGTTTCCAGAAGCGAATATGGTTTTATTGATGGCACGAGAGAGGATATCTCCCGATAATTTGATGGCGCTTTTACCCGCTAATTCAGGAATTTTAGGGAACTCATCCCCGTTGAATCCAACCATTCTCGATTTCCCATTGTCGTATGCAATTTCAATTTGGTAATTCGTTGCATTTACTTTAAACGTACAAGGTTGATCTGGTAAGCTTTTTAAGACATCCAACAACAATTTTGCTGGGATGGCAATTTTACCATCTTCTTCCGAATGAACGTCCAATTTTGTGACCATGGTCGTTTCTAAATCGGATGCAGACGCAGTTAGTTGTCCATTGGTAATTTCAAAAAGGAAGTTGTCTAATATGGGCAATGTATTGCTCGTATTTAGAACTCCTGAAATACTTTGAAGGTGTTTTAATAGGCTTGTGCTTGAAGCAATGAAATTCATACTCATCAATTTAGATACAAATTTAATAAATCAAGCGAGAATATAAACAATGCGCAAGGTGAAAACAATTACTTTCTTCGATTTATCGCTGTTTTCTTTGTTCGAATTCAGAAACGAAGGAATTCGGGTCATCTGGAGTAAGGACAATTGTCTTGCCGTTGGAGCGTTCAATGACCACAAATTGATCACGTCTGGTCGCATACCAAATCATTGTTCCGTACCGACTGTTTCGAAACAAACCAAAATATCCGAATAGGCCACCAACACCAAAAACGCGCAGCGAATTTTTAAGTTCGTTTTTATTTACTATTGAAACGGTATGTATATCCGCTGTTGCATAGAGCTTGTTTTGAAATGGACGGTAAATAACCAATTTCCTGTCTTCAAAAGCGTAACCTTTTGGACTAAAACCATAGGTTATTACAAGAATAATGATCAGTGAAAACGGCATGATATATACAGGGCCAGGGATCATCAAATCTGAAAATTTAAATTCATTGTTTGACAAAAAAGGAATAAATCCGGATAAAAGTAGTAGGATATTAACGCCAATTGTGAGTCCTTTCGTCAAAGTATCCATGGAAGCTTTGTGTTTTATCATTGTGCTTTAAATTTAGTTCTTAAATATACTTTTAATGCCTCTCTCATCAAAATGGCTTCGCTTAATTCGCGGTGAAAAGTAGGCTTTCTTGACATGGAAAGGAATAACGATTCCGGAATGTCAACAAGATAGATTAATTGCTGTAATTGAGTACTAGAAACGTGTGTGATGCACGATGTAATGGATGAAATCAACTCACTTAAATCAATGGATGTTAACTCAAGTCCACAACGTTGAAAATCCTTTTGAAGTTGTTCCAAAGTCGCTACTCGGAAAGACTGTTCTCTCATGGCATGTTTCACTTGTTCTTGAAGTTCCTGCGCCATGATTCGAAATTTGATTTAGTTTTGTACCAAATGTGAAGTTACGCATGAAAAGAGTATTTGACATCATTTTTTCTGGATTTGTCCTGATGTGCTTTCTTCCGATTGGTGGAATCATTGCCTTGTGTATTGCACTTGAATCAAAAGGAGGAATTTTTTTTAAACAAGAACGAATTGGAAAAAATGGAGCCCCTTTCCAGTTGCTGAAATTTCGTTCCATGTTCATTAATTCCGAATCCATGGGTAAAATTACCGTTGGAAAAAAAGATGCTAGAATCACCGGAATGGGGTATTTCATCCGAAAGTATAAATTAGATGAGTTCCCACAATTCATCAATGTGTTGAAAGGCGAAATGAGCATTGTTGGACCGCGTCCGGAAGTGAAAGAATACGTTGATTTATACACGGAATCACAGCGAAAAATCCTTCAAGTAAAACCAGGAATTACCGATTTGGCCTCATTGGCATATTTTCACGAGAATGAACTCTTGGCAAAATCAGACAATCCGCAGCAAACATACATTCAAGAGGTGATGCCCGAAAAGATTAGGTTAAATGAAAGATATTTAGCCAATCCATCGCTAAGTCAGGACCTTGTCATTATCTGTAAAACATTTGCAAAAATCTTTCGCGCTTAATTTCTCCAGAAAATCTTCGCTACATTTGTTATAATATCGTAATATTGCAATATAGCAATATTGTAAGCGATGGGAACAACGAAAAGCGAAGGTTTTAGTGAAGAAGTGAACGAATTAGCCTCACTGTTTAAGGCGATGGGGCATCCCGCACGGATTGCCATTATTCAATTTTTGCGCACGCAGGAAAAATGCATTTGTACGGATTTAGTGAACGAACTTCCACTTGCACAACCGACCATTTCGCAACATTTAAAGGAATTGAAAAATGCTGGAATTATACAAGGAAGCGTTTCAGGTACAAGTATATGTTACTGCTTGAATCTTGAGAAAACAAATGTTTTAGATGCCTTTCTGGCGTCCCTAAAATACGATCAGAATCCAACATGTTGTTAAAAAAAGAAGCAATGAAACTAAGTGAATTTAAAGCAAAATTGACAGGAATGACAACGGTGTCGTTTCAATTACCGGATGGATCAACTGTTCCTGCACATTATCACATCACGGAAGTTGGACACGTTCAAAAACGATTTATTGATTGCGGTGGAACAACTAGATTAGAAGACCGCATTTGTTTTCAGTTATGGGAGGCGGAAGACTTTGATCATCGTCTTCAGGCCGAGAAATTGATGAAAATCATTGAATTGTCCGAGCGAACGTTGAACTTACCCGATGAAGAGATTGAAGTTGAATATCAAGGTTCGACTATTGGTAAATACCAACTGGCATGGAATGGTACTTCTTTCGAATTACTTTCAACTACCACCGCTTGCTTAGCAGAAGACAAATGCGGTATTCCACCTTCAAAACAGAAGATTAGTTTGGTAGAATTGATTCCATCAACAAAATCAACATGTACACCTGGAGGAGGTTGTTGTTAAATCGAGCATATGAATTTAAAGTTGACTCAGTTTTCAGAAGAAATCATCCTTCAATTTGATCAAATTCCAGCGGATCGAAAATTATTGCTCGACAAATTGACTTCCTATATTCAAGGAAATCAAAACATAGACAAGGAATCTTTTTTGATGTTCATCTGTACCCACAATTCGAGAAGAAGTCATTTCGGACAGATACTTTGTGCGTTGGCCGCTGACTTTTATCACGTCACAGGCATTCAAACATTTTCCGCGGGCACAGAAGTAACCGCATTTCATCCAAATGCGATTGCAGCACTTCGTTCCATAGGAATGGAGATTCAGGCAACTGACAATAGTTCAAATCCTCATTATATTGTTTCATGGAGTCCAACACATTCGTTGGATGCTTTTTCTAAACTCATCGACTATGAAGGGAATCCCAAAGAGCATTTCGCTGCAATTATGACCTGCACGCATGCTGAGCAAAATTGTCCGTTTGTTGCAGGTGCAGATTTCCGAATCGGACTTCCATTTGATGATCCAAAAGCATTCGACGGCACAGTGCAAGAAACGGAAATGTACTTGGCTCGTGTTCATCAAATAGCCACAGAATTATTCTATGTTTTTTCACGTTTAATCCATTAATTATGTCGACCCAATCGAATGTAAAACAACTTTCATTTTTAGATCGCTACCTCACTTTGTGGATTTTCCTTGCCATGCTTGTTGGGATTTTGATCGGAAACATCGTTCCCGATATGGATCAAAAATTGGATGCACTCTCTTATGGAACTACGAATATTCCACTAGCCATTGGACTCATCTTGATGATGTATCCACCTTTAACCAAGGTGCAGTTTTCTAAAATACCCAGTATTCTTTCCAAACCAAAGTTATTATTGGTTTCCTTTTTTATTACGTGGATTGTTGGTCCATTCTTGATGTTTTTATTGTCCGTTTTATTCCTCAAAGCCTATCCGGAATACATGACTGGATTAATTGTGATTGGACTTGCACCATGTATCGCAATGGTCATTGTTTGGAACGAATTGGCGGATGGGAATCGTGAACTAGTCGCAGGATTGGTTGGAATCAATAGCTTGCTTCAAGTGTTTTTCTTTTCTTCCTATGCGTATTTTTATTTGGAAATCGTGTTGCCGTACTTCGGTGTCAAAGGACTGCATTTAAACATCTCAATGCTCGAAATTGCCCAAACTGTTGGCGTTTATTTGGGGATTCCCTTTGTCCTTGCGGTTCTCAGTAGATCATTACTCATCAAACAAAAAGGGGAGGAGTGGTTTACGAAACATTTTATCCCTTTCGTCTCTCCAATTACCTTAATTTCTTTGTTGTTCACCATCATTGTGATGTTCAGTTTAAAAGGAAAAATGATGTTGTCTATTCCCATGGATGTTTTGACGATTGCTATTCCACTTGTCATTTACTTCGCCGTAATGTTTGTTCTTATGTTTTTGACTGCACGATGGATGGGAGCAAGTTACGCGGATACTGCCGCACTTTCCTTTACAGCTTCTGGCAATAATTTCGAATTGGCGATTGCTGTTTCTATTGGCGTGTTTGGACTTCATTCCGGGGAAGCATTTGCGGGAGTTATTGGTCCACTTGTCGAGGTTCCTGCTTTGATTCTTTTGGTAAAATTAGCTCAGTTTTGGCGCAAGAAGGGGTTTACAAACCCTTCGTAATTTCTTGCCAAAGTCGGTCGGTCGGAACAGGTGCAACAACGGAAACTTCTTCCTTTGAAGTTGGATGAGTGAATTTCAAGAAACGCGCATGCAAACAGATAGATCCGTCAGGATTGGAACGTTTCGCTCCATATTTTACATCGCCTTTGATGATGCATCCAATGGAACTTAACTGAACACGAATTTGATGATGGCGTCCTGTTTCCAGCGTGATTTCCAATAAATGGTAACGATCTCCGGATGCCAATTTACGGTAGGATAGAATCGCTTCTTTTGAACCGGAAACACTGGCGTTTACTGGATAACTTTTATTTTGAGCTTCGTTCTTTTTTAAGTGGTGAACCAAGCGTCCATTGGGTTTTTCAGGAGCAGTTTCAACAATCGCCCAATAGATTTTATTGGTTTCCTTTTCGCGAAATTGCGCATTTAATCGTTCGAGCGCTTTGCTCGTTCGAGCGAAAACCAAGGCGCCACTTGTAGGACGATCTAAGCGATGCACAACCCCGCAGAATACATTTCCTGGCTTTTGGTATTTTTCCTTTAAATACGCTTTGATTTCATCGGGCATTGTTTGATCACCCGTCTTATCCCCTTGAACAATCTCGGATGCCATTTTATTGATGACAATCACATGATTATCCTCATGAAGTATGCGTTCTGAAATCATTCGGATAAAAGATCTTTTTTAGACTTTCGTTCTAAGGATTTGTTTCGGAAAGAAGCAAATGCAGTGAATCCCACAAAGAATAAAATGGTCAAACTCAACCAAGTTGGAAACTTACCAAGTCCGTCTCCATTCGCGTAAGAATGGAGTCCGACCAACATGAAGTTAACACCGAAGAAGGTAAATAATATGGCTGAGTAACCCCAGAACGAAAGCGCATTGAATAAGAATTTCCCATTTAATTTCGGAATGAATCGCAAGTGAAGGATGACAGCGTAAACAAGCACGGAAACAAGCGCCCACGTTTCTTTGGGGTCCCAGCCCCAATAACGTCCCCAAGACTCATTTGCCCAAATTCCACCAAGAAATGTACCGATGGTCAACATGAAGAGACCGATGGTCATGGTCATCTCTGATACGTATGTTAATTCATTGATGTTAATGGTGACAATCTCTTTATTTTTCTCGTTACGCACGGTGTAAAGAATCAAGTTCAGCAATCCTAAAATAGCTGCTAATCCAAGGAAACCATAGCTTCCTGTAATAATTGCCACGTGAATTTTTAACCAATATGATTTCAATACCGGCACGAGTGGAGTGATTTCAGGATCGAAAAGACTTAACTCAGTCACAAAAATCATCAAGGAAGCAAGAATCGCAGTTCCCGCTAGAATGACTATGTTTTTACGTGTGAAGCTAAATCCAGCAATCATGGTTACCCAGGCGATGAATACCACTGCTTCGTAACCGTTACTCCAAGGTGCATGGCCAGAAATCACCCAACGCATTCCGAGTCCTGCGGCAAGGTAGAGGAAGGTCACAACCATGAATCCAATGATGATGCGATTGATCCATTTTTGAACTTTCGAAAAACGCGATGCGGCCGATTTAAAAATTCCAACAAAGGAAATAATCAAGAGCAAGAATCCGAGTGATAGTAACAGTTGGTAGGAGTGTTTGAAGATCTCCATTTTGTTGTACGAAATTTCTATGCTCACGGCAGATTCAGTTGGTACGACATCCGAACTGACTTTTCGTTGATGTGCTTTTACTTTTTTAAGGACACTCTCAGCCTTGCTAAAATTATTTTTTTTCGCACCTTCATCCAAAAGCGAAATGTAGCTTAATACCTGTAAAGATGTCGTTGTATCGACTTGAAAAGGAATGAACCATGTGTGATTCGCATCACCTTTTTTAGGCACTACGCGTAAATATTTCCACATGATGACGCCTTGAATCACTTCGAATTTCTCATTTAATTTAATGAGTTTTTTGTCGAATTCGTTGCGTTGTGATTCTAATCGTTGATGCGCAATTTTATATTCCTTTAACCACTTAAATTCTTGTGTTTGTTGATCAACAAGTTCCATGACACTTGCGTATTCACCTAATTTCAATGGAGCTCTTAAATTACTAGGAACCTGAACAATTTTTTGATTGATCCAATATTGAGGATACATTTGAATACTCATGATGGTTTGAACCGCGTTGTATTCTTTGTAGTGATTGGAACGATTGATTTTACGAAGCAATTGATCACACAACGTATGCATCGGAGAAATTCGTCCTTCGTAGTCCTGCACCAAAAGCGAAGCAAGTTTTTCCGAATGTTCTTCGGACATGACTCTAAATATTTTCGCGGCTGGATTGGATCCATGCGCATGATCTTGCGCGTATGAAACCGTTTGAAATGAAAGAAGTCCGATCATTAAACTTAAAGCGTTTATGCTTGCACGTTTTGCTTTCAACTTCTTCATTTTATCATTTAACTCTCGGAAGCGCCCAACTGGAGCAAACAAAGACATCAGCATACCTATACTCATCAGTAGATATCCTAGATAGGTAATGTTTGTCCCCCACCAATCGTGGTTCACACTTAATACTGTTCCTTCTTCATTTTCAGGTGTTGAAGGATTGTCTAGTTCGTAAGAAGATTGGAAGAATCGATATCCATCGTAATCCATAACATTGTTCATGAAAACCTTTCGGTCCATTTTAACCTTTCTTTTTGAATCAATTAATGTTAATTCACTTGAGAAAGATGAAGGAGATTCACTTCCTGGGTACTTATCCAATTTAAAATCGTTGCAAAATACTTGAAAGTCAATTGGTTTACGAATGGATCCGTATTCAAGTTGGTACATGATATTATTCATGGCAAAACGAACCGGTGTTGGAATTGCACCAATTCCACCTTCAATTTGAATAACCTTACTTGCTTTTCCATCGCTCACTCGAACGGTTAAATAATCTGAACCTACATTTTTCTTGCCAGATGGCATCAAAACTTTTTTCGCATGATTCAACGCGCGTTTGAAGACAAATTGCTTGTCTCCGCAATGATATAACGTCGTTGTTTTGAATTCTACCCATGTGTTTAAAGGAACGTTCGTAAACATCGAGTCCGGAACATTTGCTCCACTTTGACGCGCTTTTCTCATTTCTGACATCGGCAAATAAGTCAATGGAACGGCCGTTTTGATTTGTAAACTATCTCCTTTTTTACGCACCTGCATTCCTGGAGATTTTGGTTCAGGTCCAAAAGAAAGTGGAACCATTCCAACCATGAAAAAGTCATTTTCCGCGAGATAATTTGAGGTCATTCCATCTGTGATTAACTCCAATGAGGTTTCTTTAAACGCTTGACGAACGACCAATGAGTCAATCATCTTCGCTTGAAAGTTCACGTAACTGACTTCAATGTTTTTATTTTGAAAATCCGTTGAATAGGTGAAATCGTTGTTGGTTACCTCGGACAAGTAACATTTGTGCGCTTCCGTTTTTGTTTTTCCACTGGCCAAATCTTGCATGTGCACAAGTACATGCGGCACAGCCGTATAGATGAAATCAGAGGATGTTCCCTCCTTAATGACCATTTGTCCTTCGAAACTCACGTAACGGGTGATGGCTGCACCAAAAATGATCACTAAAAAAGACAAGTGAAACAATAATGTTGCGATTTTTTCACGCCGAAACATCTTGTATTTAAAGATGTTAGAAATTAAATTCAGGGATAGGTAAACAAGAAGGATTTCAAACCAAGTTGCATTGTAAATGATGATTTTCGCACTTTGTATGCCATAAATAGATTCAATGAATGTAGCGGCACCGATTCCAACTAGAAAAAGTAATAATCCAATGGTCATCAGTCGCATCGAAAAAAGGGAGGCAAGAAGTTTATCCAACATGTGCTAAAATTTACTGCAAAAATACGATATGTACGTTTGATTCTTGATAGGAAAGAAGTATTCTTGTGAAATAATTTCTATAGTTGATTCAAATGAAACATTTCATAGGTGTTCTTTCGCTCTTCCTTTCTGGTTTATGCTCGTTTTATGCGCAAACCAATAAGCGTTTATGGCTTATCCCGAACGATCAAATCACCTCACACGGAACATTGGAAAGTTTCAAGTTATCCTTTAGTGATTCCACTACACGTCAAGTGGTTGTTTGGTTGCCATCGAATTACAATCCTGAGGCGAAGTATGCGACCATTTATATGCACGATGGACAAATGTTATTCGATTCAAGGGTTACATGGAATCAGAAAGAATGGCGCGTAGATGAAACAGCGGATAGTTTAATTTCCAATGGAATTACACGTTCATTTATAGTCGTCGGAATATACAACGACCCACCAAATCGATATGCCGAGTTTTTCCCACAGCAAGCGGCAAGCTATATGGATTCGGCTTTTCTACAAAAACTCACTCAATCACTTTGGAATGGTGGATTAAGAGCAGATTTCTACTTGGATTGGATAAAGAAAGCACTGATTCCATTTGTTGAAGAAAATTATCCAGTTAGTCACAACCGAGCGGATCGTTTCTTAATTGGATCCAGTATGGGTGGATTAATATCTCTTTACGCGTTAATGAGCATGCCAAAAACTTTTGGTGGGTCCGCTTGTTTGTCGCTCCATACCCCAATGATTAATTTTCAACTATTCGGTGAAGACGCCATGAAATCAATGGTGCTCCCATTTAATGAATACGTAAAAAGAACGATGCCTCCATCTAGAAAAGTGAAATTGTATATTGACCGTGGAACAGAAACCTTGGATGCCAATTATGGACCCTATCATCAGGTCTTGTATACGACCTTGACTCAATGCGGCTATGAAATCGGTCCAAATTACCAAACCTTGATTTGGGATAAAACAGCTCATGATGAGGTTTCTTGGGCAAATCGATTGGCATTCCCAATGAAATTCTTGTTGATAAAAGACGAGTAGGAAAATCAGTGCATCCAAACATTTTTATAAATTTGTCAAAGGTCCAGTGCGGATAAAGTAAAGAAAGGAATGAAGACCATATTAATACTAGGAGCAGGAATGTCTGCTTCATCATTGATCAGATATTTGTTAGCTCATTCAGAAGCTGAAAATTGGCACGTGAAAATTGTGGATCAGAACATTGATTTAGTGAAGAAGAAAATCGATGGACATCCGAATGCAGAAGCACTTTCGTTTAATGCCCTAGATTCCAAAGAACGTAAGCCAGCAATTGCTCATGCTGATTTGGTAATTTCCATGTTACCCGCGATTTATCACGTTGAAGTAGCCAAAGATTGCATAGAAGTGCGCACAGATTTAATCACACCGTCGTATATTTCTACTGAAATGCGTGCATTGAATCAAGAAGCAATAGAAGCGGGAATTGTCATAATGAATGAGATTGGTGTCGATCCAGGGATTGACCACATGAGCGCGATGAAAGTGATTGATCACATCAAAGCGATTGGCGGAACATTGACTAGTTTCAGGTCTTTTTGTGGTGGATTATTGGCGCCTGAGTCTGATAATAATCCATGGCATTATAAGTTTACGTGGAATCCACGCAATGTTATTGTGGCAGGACAGGGTCCGGCTGCTTTATACATGGATAATAATGAATACAAGTACATCCCATATTCGCAACTCTTCAAAAAGTTAGATCGATTTGAGATCCCTCCTTACGGTAAATTTGATGGATATGCGAATCGAAATTCATTGATTTATGCATCCACCTATGGTATTGAAGGAATTCCCACGATTTATAGAGGGACCTTACGTCGTCCAAATTATTGTCAAGGGTGGGATGTGTTCATCCAACTAGGAATGACCGATGATTCGTATGCCATGACTAATTCTGAAACGTTGACCCCTCGATCGTTTTTAAATGCCTTTTTACCGTACGAATTGCATACACCGGTGGAAGATAAATTCAAAAAGGTACTTGGAGAAGAAAATGCATATTTGTTTGATCAATTCGAAAGCATGGGAATTTTCGATGATTCTTATACCTATGGAATAGAAAATGCGAGTCCGGCCAAATTATTACAGCAATTACTTGAGCCAAAATGGAAGTTGGAGCCCGGGGACAAAGACATGTTGGTAATGTACCATGAATTCGAGTATCAAATCAATCATGAGCAGAAGAAAATCACCTCTTCCCTTGTGAGCTTAGGAGTAGATGAAGTGTATACCGCTATGTCAAATACCGTTGGACTACCCGTTGCGATTGCAGCAAAATTAATTTTGGCAGGTGAAATCCAAGAGAAAGGTGTTACCTTGCCGGTCAATAAGAAAGTCTACGAGCCAATTTTAAAAGAATTGGAGTCCTTCGGAATTATCTTTGAAGAAAAAGAACAAACGATTAAATAAGAAAATAATGGAAAACGAAGAAAACCACATGAACATTGAACTATCTGAAGAAATTGCTTTAGGTACCTATTCGAATTTAGCCATAATCACACATTCTCCAGCGGAGGTTGTTTGTGACTTCGTCCAAATAATGCCGGGAATGCCGAAAGGAAAAGTTCGTTCACGTGTATTGATGACGCCTCAAAATGCCAAACGATTCTTGCAAGCTTTGTCGGACAACATCCAAAAATACGAACAGAATTTTGGTGTTATTGATGATCCACAAGCTGGATTTCCACCAATGAACTTTGGTACACCAAATACAATGGCATAATTCAAGCAGATGATCCTGTCGATTTGTATACCCATTTACAATACGGATATCCGTCCACTTGCGACAGAACTCCATCGACAAATTCAAGCATATTCATCGGAAGTCGAACTCCTTTTTTTGGACGACGCTTCCGATGTTTTTTTTAAAGAACTAAATAGAAGTGTAGGACGCTTCAGTGACTACCAAGAGTTACCATCGAATGTTGGAAGGTCCAAAATCAGAAATGCTTTTCTTCCATTCGTCAAAGGAACTTATTTGCTTTTTATAGATGGAGACTCAGAAATTACTTCATCCGACTTCATCAAAAGATACGTTAAGTGTTTAAAATCATCTGAGAAAGAGGTCGTCATTGGCGCAAGTATTTATGCTGATATAAAACCACCCAGAAAGCAGCTCCTTAGATGGAAGTATAGTCGAACCAGGGAGTGTAAGTCCTTTGAGGAGCGTGTGAAACATCCACAACTTGGATTTAAATCGAATAATTTTCTCATTTCAAAAACAGTTTTCGCGAAGAACCCATTCGATGAATCATTGACTACTTATGGACATGAGGATACGCTTTTTGGGTATTATTTACGCAAAGCTAAGGTCAAGATTGAACAACTGGATAATTCAGTGCTGAATAGCAATTTGGATGAGAATCAAGTATTTCTAGAAAAGACGAAAGAAGCCTTACAGAATTTAATGTCTATTGCTTTCCGATTGAATGACCCATCGTTTACTGCAGAACACCATCTATTAAGCTTGGCGATACGGATAGAAAAGAACGTTCTCTTAAGCAGTGTGATACTTGTCATGGACCGACTTCTACTAACTTCGCTGAAAGGCTTTCTATCCAAAGGTTATTTTACTTTGTGGATGTTTGATTTATACCGACTGATTTACTTAAATCGCTTTTTAACTCAGTACAGATTGAAGCAAGGAAATTAATTTTTTTTGTTCATTTTCCCAGTTCTCCGTGTTTGCCGCAATAAAGCAAGCTTCTTTCTGCGCGGCCAATACATCTGGATGGTTTTTTAATTCATTGATAGAAAAAGCAATTGCTTCAGGACTCACTTCGGCAAGAATGCTCCCAATGTGATGTGTGTTAATCACACGTTCAATTTCCACGAGCTTACTTGCTAATATCGGTGTACCCGCATGCATGTAATCAAAAACCTTATTGGGCAGTGAAAATTCGTAATTTTTACTGATTGGTTTATCAAGGGTAAGTCCTAGATCGGCATGAACCGTAAACTGCATCATCTCCAAATAAGGACGACGCCCATAGATTTTCACCTTTTCATCTAGGCGATGTGTTTGAATCAAATCTTTGACGATTGGCATGACATCGCCATCACCAACGAGCATGAGTGTCACACCTTCTAATTCTTTCATGGCGAGCACGGCTTCTTCAATCCCGCGATCAATATTCAATCCCGAACCTTGAATGATGACGAGAAAATCAATTGTGGGTATTCCTAATTCTTGTTTGCTCTGAAGTGCAGAAATGTGAAATTTAGATGGGATATTGCGCACGACAACAAGGTCTTTCCCGTACAAGTCTTTGTAGGTTTTTGCAATTGAATCATTTACAGTAACAATGTGCGATAAATAAGGGAAAATGGATTGTTCTATTTTGAGCCATATTCGCTGTACTTTTTTTCGATGTATCAATTCTGGAGCTTCCGTAAAAAGCTCGTGACTATCGTAAATGATTTTTGTCCTACACAATTTACTTGCTAAAAAATTTGGAAGAAGCGTATCCAAGTCATTTGCGAATAATAGGTGCTTGCGTTTGAATAGTAAGATGAAAAACAGCCTGATGTTCAGTTCCGAATAAAAGAGTGGTCCTTTTTCAAAAAACAATGAGAGTCTTTTGGTTCGATAAGCGCGATCTTTTAGGTCAGGGCTCAACTTTTTTCTTCGTCCAATTAACAAAACATCCATTCCCTGATCATGTAACACTGAGCAAGTACGATGTACACGGTTGTCGGTGACCAAATCGCTCGATACAGAAACAATCACTTTTTGTTTAATCATGGAAACAAAAGTAATGAAATCCACGTAGGAAAGAATCTCGAAAATAATTGCGATAAAAAATTCAAATATTTTTAAAAAAATTCTTTGAGATAAGAAAAAGTTTCATACATTTGCAATCCCAAATTGGACTTTGGGGAAAGAAAAAGTTCTTTTATTTAAGAAAACCAATAAAAAATTGCCGATGTAGCTCAGTTGGCCAGAGCAGCTGATTTGTAATCAGCTGGTCGGGGGTTCGAATCCCTCCATCGGCTCACATTGTTGGGGGGATACTCAAGCGGCCAACGAGGGCAGACTGTAAATCTGCTGGTGTACTCCTTCGCAGGTTCGAATCCTGCTCCCCCCACAGGAAAAGCAAAAAGCGGGAGTAGCTCAGTTGGTAGAGCTTCAGCCTTCCAAGCTGAACGTCGCGAGTTCGAGTCTCGTCTCCCGCTCACTTTTCGCAGAGCGCCGGTGTAGCTCAGGGGTAGAGCGCTTCCTTGGTAAGGAAGAGGTCACGAGTTCAATTCTCGTCATTGGCTCATGAAAAAATGAAGTTTAGTCCTTTCCATTTATTTGGTAAAGGATTTTATGATAAATAAATGTAAATTATTAACTAAGTAACAAATAAGAAAATGGCTAAGGAAAATTTTGACCGTTCCAAACCACACGTGAACATTGGTACAATTGGACACGTTGACCACGGAAAGACTACGTTAACTGCAGCAATCTCTAGCGTTCTTGCTTCTAAGGGATTGGCTCAGGTTCGTGATTTCTCTTCAATTGATAACGCTCCGGAAGAAAAAGAGCGTGGTATCACTATTAACACTTCGCACATTGAGTACGAAACAGAAAGCCGTCATTACGCGCACGTTGACTGTCCAGGTCACGCCGATTACGTAAAGAACATGGTAACTGGTGCTGCACAGATGGACGGAGCGATTCTAGTAGTTGCTGCGACTGATGGACCAATGCCACAAACGCGTGAGCACATCCTACTTGGTCGTCAAGTTGGTGTTCCTCGTTTGGTTGTCTTCATGAACAAAGTGGACATGGTAGACGATGCGGAGTTATTAGAATTAGTTGAGATGGAAATTCGTGAATTGCTTTCTTTCTACAAATACGATGGTGATAATGCACCGGTGATCCAAGGTTCTGCTTTAGGAGCATTAAACGGAGAAGCGAAATGGGTTGCTACTGTTGAAGAATTGATGAATGCAGTTGATACGTATATCGAACTTCCTCCACGTGAGGTTGACAAACCTTTCTTGATGCCAGTTGAGGATGTATTTACGATTACAGGTCGTGGTACAGTTGTAACTGGTCGTATTGAAACAGGTGTTATCAATTCTGGAGAGCCAGTTGAGATCTTAGGAATGGGAGAATTAAAATTAACATCTACAGTTACAGGTGTTGAGATGTTCCGTAAGATGTTAGATCGTGGTGAAGCAGGTGATAATGCAGGTTTATTACTTCGCGGTATTGAGAAAACTCAAATCAAACGTGGAATGGTTATCTGTAAACCAGGTTCAACAACTCCACACCATGAATTTAAAGCAGAAATCTACGTATTGAAGAAAGAAGAAGGTGGACGTCACACTCCTTTCCATAACAAATACCGTCCGCAATTCTATTTCCGTACAACAGATGTCACAGGAGAAATCTTCTTAACAGATGGTCGTGAGATGGTTATGCCAGGTGACAACGTTTCAATCAATGTGAAATTGATCGTTCCAGTTGCAATGGACAAAGGACTTCGTTTTGCAATCCGTGAGGGTGGTAGAACAGTAGGTGCTGGACAGGTTACTGAAATCGTAGCTTAACAAGAAACAACATAGTTTAAAGTAAGGGGAGTTTAACAACTCCCCTTTTTAAACGGGTGTAGCTCAGCTGGTAGAGTGGTGGTTTCCAAAACCATTGGTCGTGGGTTCGAATCCTACCGCCCGTGCTCAATTAAAATTGAAATAAGTGTCAAAAATTAGATCATATTTTCAGGAAACTTACCAAGAAATGGTTCACAATGTAACGTGGCCATCATGGAAAGAACTACAAAATAACACCATTTTGGTAGTCGTTGCATCTGTTCTCATTGCACTTCTGATTTTCGCGATGGATTACGCCTTCGGTATTTCCGGAGAAGAAGGTTCCTTGTGGAAAGGATTACTTGGGTTTATTTACGGATCATTCTAACACATACAGTAATGGCAGAAATTGTTAAGAAATGGTATGTAGTTCGTGCCGTAAGTGGTAAGGAAAAGAAAGTGAAGGAGTACCTCGAGTTAGAAATTTCTCGAATGAAACTGAACGACTATGTAAATCAAGTACTTATTCCGACTGAAAAAGTTTTCAAAATACAAAATGGAAAAAAAGTCACGAAAGAAAAAGCTTTTTTACCAGGTTATGTATTAATCGAAGCGGCGCTCGTAGGAGAAGTAAGTCACGTCATTAAAAGTATTCCAAATGTCATTGGTTTTTTAGGCACTGTGAAAGGTGGAGAACCAGTTCCAATGCGTTTGTCTGAAGTAAATAGAATTTTAGGAAAAGTTGATGAATTAGCAACTTCACAAGAGGAAGTAAAAATCCCATTTGTTGTTGGCGAATCAGTCAAAGTAGTTGATGGGCCTTTCAATAACTTTACAGGTGTTGTAGATGAAATCAATGAAGAAAAGAAAAAATTAAAAGTAATGGTCAAAATATTTGGCCGAAAAAACCTTTTGGAGCTCAGCTATATGCAAGTTGAGAAAGAAGGGTAAAATTTGTATTAACCGTAGGAGTGAGTCCGATGATTAAAGCTTCCCATCACCGATTCACGTTGACTACATAATTTTAATATATATGGCTAAAGAAGTAGCAGCATTGATCAAATTGCAGATCAAAGGAGGCACAGCCAACCCATCACCACCAATTGGACCTGCTTTGGGTGCGAAAGGTGTAAATATCATGGAGTTCTGTAAGCAGTTTAATGCTCGAACTCAAGATAAAATGGGAAAGGTCGTTCCGGTTGTTATCACCGTTTATGGTGATAAATCCTTTGATTTCGTTCTTAAAACACCACCCGCAGCGGTACAAATCATCGAGCACACAAAAATCAAAAAAGGTTCATCTGAGCCCAATCGTGTAAAAGTTGCTTCCATTTCTTGGGATCAAATACGCATGATTGCGGAAGATAAATTACCAGATTTGAATTGTTTTACCGTTGATGCAGCAATGCGAATGGTTGCAGGAACAGCAAGAAGTATGGGGGTAACCGTTAAAGGTGGAGTCGCTCCTCAATCCAAATAATTAAGTGTTATGAAAAGAGTTTCTAAAAAAAGAAAAGAGATCTTGTCGAAATTTGATTTGACGAAGATCTACACTCTATCTGAAGCATGTGATTTGGTGAAGGGAATTTCTACTACCAAATTCGATGCCTCTGTAGATATTTGTGTTCGTTTGGGGGTTGATCCTCGTAAAGCGAATCAGATGGTACGTGGAACCGTTGCATTGCCTCATGGAACTGGTAAGGATATCAAGGTACTTGTACTTTGTACTCCGGACAAGGAAAAAGAAGCAATTGAAGCAGGTGCGGAATATGTTGGACTAGATGACTACATTGAAAAAATCAAAGGTGGTTGGACAGATATCGACGTAATTATTACGATGCCTTCAGTAATGGGTAAAGTAGGTGCACTTGGACGCGTTTTAGGCCCACGTGGTTTAATGCCAAATCCGAAAACAGGTACAGTAACCATGGAAATTGGTAAAGCTGTAGCTGAAGTGAAAGCTGGTAAAATTGACTTTAAAGTTGATAAATACGGTATCATTCACTCATCGGTAGGTAAAGTTAGTTTTGAAGGAGACAAAATTCGCGAGAATGCGAGTGAGTTGATTTTAACACTGATGAAATTAAAACCATCTGCTGCAAAAGGTACTTATATTAAAAGTATCTACCTGAGCTCAACGATGAGTCCAGGGATACAAATTGACGCGAAGTCTGTTACTGCTTAATACTTAAGAAAATGACAAGAGAAGAAAAAGCACAGTACATCAGCGAATTGGCAGCAGAATTAACTGCGAACAATGTGTTGTATCTAGCAGACACAGCAGAATTAACAGTAGAGACAATAAACGCTTTGCGTAGAAGATGTTTTCAATCTAACATCTCCTTGCGTGTAGTGAAAAATGCATTGCTTCAAAAAGCGATGGACAAAGTAGAGGGTAAAGATTTTGGTGCGTTGAGAGACGTATTGAAAGGATCAACTTCTGTGATGTTCAGCGAAGTGGCTAATGCTCCTGCAAAATTGATTGCAGATTTCCGTAAGAAATCTCCAAAACCAATTTTGAAAGGCGCATACATTGATGAAGCAGTTTTCATTGGTGATAACCAATTAACAGTTCTTGAATCACTGAAAAGTAAAGAAGAGTTGGTTGGACAAATCATTGGAATGTTGCAAAGTCCTGCTCAAAATGTATTGTCTGCTCTTAAAGGTTCTGGTGGTACAATCGCTGGAATCCTTAAAACGCTCGAGAAAAGAGCATAAATTAATTAATAATAACCTTTTTTAAATTAAAATAAAATGGCTGATTTAAAGCAAATTGCAGAAACGTTAGTAAACCTTACAGTAAAAGAAGTAAGCGAGTTAGCAACAATTTTAAAAGATGAGTACGGAATCGAACCAGCTGCGGCTGCTCCAGTAATGATGGCCGGTGGTGGCGCTGCTGCTGCGGGTGAAGCTGCTGCTGAGAAAACAGAATTCGACGTAATCTTGAAAGCTGGTGGACCAAACAAACTAGCAGTTGTTAAACTTGTTAAAGAATTAACAGGTAACGGTTTGAAAGAATCTAAAGATTTAGTTGACGCAGCTCCTTCAACATTGAAAGAAGCAGTATCTAAAGACGAAGCTGAAGGGCTCAAAAAATCTTTAGAAGAAGCTGGAGCTGAAGTTGAGGTTAAGTAATTAACCCCATAATATTACAGGAAAGGCACCGCTATTTTAGCGGATGCCTTCTCCTGTTTTTTCGCATGTTGATTTTGACAGAATAATCGAATAACTAAAAAACAAAAGCCTTGGCAACATCAAATAATTCAACCCGAATTAATTTTGCTTCAAGCAAAAATCAATTTGAATATCCAGATTTTCTGGAAATTCAGTTAAAATCCTTCCAGGAATTCTTTCAGTTGGAAACAACTCCGGAGAATCGTGATAGTGAAGGGTTATTTAAAGTTTTCGCTGAAAACTTTCCAATTACTGATACAAGAAACCAATTTGTATTAGAGTTTTTGGACTACTTTGTTGATCCACCAAGATATTCTATTGAGGAATGTATTGAACGCGGGTTAACATACAGTGTTCCATTAAAAGCAAAATTGAAATTATATTGTACCGATCCTGAACATGAGGATTTTGAAACCATCGTTCAAGATGTATACTTAGGTACAATCCCTTATATGACTCCTAAAGGGTCTTTCGTTGTAAACGGAGCAGAACGAGTAATCGTTTCTCAATTACACCGATCTCCAGGTGTGTTCTTCGGTCAAAGCCGTCACGCAAATGGTACTAAATTGTACTCTGCTCGTATTATTCCTTTCAAAGGTTCTTGGATTGAATTTGCAACAGATATCAATAACATCATGTATGCTTACATCGATCGTAAGAAAAAATTGCCGGTTACGACATTGTTCCGCGCAATTGGTTACGAAACAGATCGTGACATCCTAGAAATATTTGGATTGGCTGATGAAGTGAAAGTCAACAAAGCTAATTTGAAAAAATTAGTGGGACGTCGTCTTGCTGCTCGTGTATTGAAAACATGGATTGAAGATTTCGTTGATGAAGATACGGGAGAAGTTGTATCCATTGAACGTAATGAGGTAATCCTTGATCGTGAATTAGTGATTGGTGAAGAACATTTAGATGCCATCATGGACTCTGGTGCTAAATCGATGATTTTACATAAAGAGGACGGGAATTCAACGGATTACACCATCATCTACAATACATTACAAAAAGATACTTCCAACTCTGAAAAAGAAGCGGTTGAACACATTTACCGTCAATTACGGAACGCAGATCCACCCGACTACGAAACAGCAAAAGGTGTTTTCGAGAAATTATTCTTCTCTGATGCTCGTTATGACTTAGGTGAAGTAGGTCGTTTCCGTTTAAATAAAAAATTAGGATTAGACGATTCAGAAGAATCTCGTGTTCTAACGAAAACAGACATCATCAATATCATTAAGTACTTGATCGAATTAATTAATTCGAAAGCGGATATCGATGATATTGACCACTTATCTAATCGTCGTGTACGTACAGTTGGTGAACAATTGTATGCACAATTTGGTGTTGGACTTGCAAGAATGGCAAGAACAATCCGTGAGCGTATGAATGTACGTGACAATGAGGTATTTACTCCAATTGACTTGATTAATGCGAAAACACTTTCGTCTGTAATCAATTCATTCTTTGGAACGAATCAGTTATCTCAGTTTATGGATCAAACCAATCCACTTTCTGAAGTAACACATAAACGCCGCTTGTCGGCACTAGGACCAGGCGGACTTTCTCGTGAAAGAGCAGGATTCGAGGTTCGTGACGTTCACTATACACACTACGGTCGTCTTTGTACGATTGAAACACCGGAAGGACCAAACATTGGTTTGATTTCTTCTTTGTGTGTATTTGCCAAAGTAAACAAATTAGGTTTCATCGAAACGCCTTACCGTCGTGTTGAGAATGGTAAAGTTATCTTGAATGAAGAGCCGGTTTATTTAGCAGCAGAAGAAGAAGATTCAAAAATGATCGCACAAGCAAATGCTGTGATGGATGATAAAGGAAACTTCTTGTCTGATGTAGTAAAAGCACGTTTCGAAGGTGACTTCCCAGTTGTAGCACCGAAAGATTTGAATTTGATGGACGTTGGTGCCAATCAAATTGCATCGATTGCCGCTTCATCCATTCCATTCTTGGAGCATGATGATGCCAACCGTGCATTGATGGGATCAAACATGCAACGTCAAGCTGTTCCATTATTACGTCCAAATTCTCCAATTGTTGGAACAGGAATTGAGCGTTTAGTTGCACGTGATTCTCGCGTGTTAATTAATGCTGAAGGAACGGGAACAGTTGAATATGTGGATGCAAACGAAATCGTGATTCGTTACGATTGGAACGAGGAAGATAAAATGGTGAGTTTCGATAGCGAGGTTACTCGTTATGGATTAACGAAATTCATGAAAACAAACCAAAGTACATGTATCAATTTGAAACCGATTGTTCAAAAAGGAGATCGCGTAGAAAGAGGACAAGTATTATGTGAAGGATACGCAACGCAAGCCGGAGAGTTGGCCTTAGGTCAAAACTTGAAAGTGGCTTTCATGCCTTGGAAAGGATATAATTTCGAGGATGCGATTGTGATTTCTGAAAAAGTGGTTCGTGATGACATCTTTACTTCCGTTCACATTGATGAGTTTTCTTTGGAAGTTCGCGACACAAAACGTGGGATGGAAGAATTAACTTCTGATATTCCAAATGTAAGTGAAGAAGCAACGAAAGATTTAGATGAAAACGGATTGATCCGCATCGGAGCAGAAATCAAAGAAGGAGATATCTTGATTGGTAAAATCACTCCTAAAGGTGAAACGGATCCTTCTCCAGAGGAGAAATTGTTACGTGCCATCTTCGGAGATAAAGCAGGTGATGTGAAAGATGCTTCATTGAAAGCAGGTCCGTCTTTGCGTGGTGTTGTGATCGAGAAAAAATTATTCTCCAGAGCAATTAAAGACCGCAAATCGAAATCTCAAGATAAACCGATCCTTGAAACAATCGACGCAGAGTACCAAAAGGATTTTGCAGATTTAAAGGAAAAACTTGCGGAAAAATTGATGGTCATTTTAGGAGAGCAAAAATCTTCTGGTGTCTTCAACAACTTCAAAGAAGAATTGATTAAGAAAGGAACGAAATTCACGAATAAGGCGTTAATGGCTTTGGATTATTCCATCGTTAATCCGCTAAACTGGTCTTCTGATGCTAAAACCAATCAATTGATTAGTCGTGTCATTCACAACTTTAATATCAAAGCAAACGATTTACTCGGTAATTACAAACGACGTAAATTCCACATTTCAGTAGGGGATGAACTTCCAGCTGGAATCGTGAAATTGGCGAAAGTGTATGTTGCGAAGAAACGTAAATTGAAAGTAGGAGATAAAATGGCGGGTCGTCACGGAAATAAAGGAATTGTTGCGAACATCGTTCGTCAAGAAGACATGCCTTTCCTTGAGGACGGAACACCAGTCGATATCGTATTGAATCCATTAGGTGTACCATCTCGTATGAACCTTGGTCAAATTTATGAAACTGTTCTTGGATGGGCAGGTGAAAAATTAGGCATGAAGTTCGCTACGCCAATTTTTGATGGTGCAAAACCATCTGAAATTGATGAGTGGACAGCGAAAGCAGGTGTTCCTAAGTCAGGTAAAACGTATTTGTATGACGGTGGAACAGGAGAACGTTTCCATCAACCAGCAACGGTTGGGGTAATTTACATGTTGAAATTATCACACATGGTAGATGACAAAATGCATGCACGTTCTATCGGACCATACTCATTAATTACGCAACAGCCATTAGGTGGTAAGGCCCAATTCGGAGGTCAGCGTTTTGGAGAGATGGAAGTTTGGGCATTAGAGGCATTTGGTGCAGCTAATATCCTTCAAGAAATCTTGACAGTGAAATCTGATGACGTTACAGGCCGTGCGAAAGCATACGAGGCAATCGTGAAAGGTGATAACATTCCTGAACCGGGAATTCCTGAATCTTTCAACGTATTGTTGCATGAGCTTCGCGGATTGTGTTTGAATGTATCGATGGACTAATTGATTAATAACGAAAACATTACATAAAAAATGGCTTTCAAAAGAGAAATACCAAAAAAACAAAGTAGCTTCAATAAAATCACGATTTCATTGGCTTCTCCAGAAATTATCTTGGAGAACTCAAGTGGTGAAGTATTAAAACCTGAAACAATCAACTACCGTACGTACAAACCAGAACGTGACGGATTGTTCTGTGAGCGGATTTTTGGTCCGGTTAAAGACTACGAATGTCACTGTGGTAAATACAAACGTATTCGTTATAAAGGAATCGTGTGTGACCGTTGTGGAGTAGAGGTTACGGAGAAAAAAGTACGTAGAGAGCGTATGGGACACATCTCTTTGGTGGTTCCAGTTGCGCATATTTGGTACTTCCGTTCTTTACCGAATAAAATTGGATACCTATTAGGTTTACCAACGAAAAAGTTGGATCAAATTATCTATTACGAGCGTTATGCAGTAATTAACCCAGGTGCGGCTCTCACATTAGAAAATGTGGTATTGAAAAAATTCGACTTCCTAACAGAAGAAGAATATTTGGATATCCTTGATGCCTTACCGAAAGAAAATCAATATTTGGATGATTCCGATCCGAACAAGTTTGTTGCGAAAATGGGTGCGGAAGCATTGTATGATTTATTGAAAGGCCTTAACCTGGAAGAATTATCATACACATTGCGTGACCAAGCGGAGAATGAAACTTCTGTTCAACGTAAAAATGAAGCGTTAAAACGTCTTCAGGTTGTTGAAGCAATGAAGGATTCTCAAACACGCATCGACAATCGTCCTGAATGGATGATTGTGAAAGTTGTACCGGTTATTCCACCTGAATTGCGTCCGTTAGTTCCACTTGATGGTGGTCGTTTCGCAACGTCAGATTTAAATGACTTGTACCGCCGTGTAATTATTCGTAATAATCGTTTGAAAAGATTGATCGAAATCAAAGCTCCTGAAGTAATCTTACGTAATGAAAAACGTATGTTGCAAGAGTCTGTTGATTCCTTGTTCGATAACTCAAGAAAATCAAGTGCGGTTAAAACGGAATCAAATCGTGCCTTGAAATCCCTTTCTGATTCATTGAAAGGTAAACAAGGACGTTTCCGTCAAAACTTACTTGGAAAACGTGTGGATTATTCAGCACGTTCAGTCATTGTTGTTGGACCAGATTTGAAATTACACGAATGTGGATTGCCAAAAGATATGGCAGCAGAACTTTACAAACCGTTTATCATTCGTAAGATGATCGAACGTGGTATCGTGAAAACGGTTAAATCTGCAAAGAAAATCGTTGACCGCAAAGAGCCTGTTGTTTGGGATATCTTAGAAAATGTATTAAAAGGTCACCCAGTTCTATTGAACCGTGCCCCAACACTTCACCGTTTAGGTATTCAAGCATTCCAACCGAAATTAATTGAAGGAAAAGCGATTCGTCTTCACCCGTTGGTAACAACGGCCTTCAATGCCGATTTCGATGGTGACCAGATGGCGGTTCACTTACCTTTGGGTAATGCTGCAATTTTGGAAGCTCAAATGTTGATGTTAGCATCACATAACATCTTGAATCCAGCGAATGGAGCTCCTATTGCCGTTCCTTCTCAGGATATGGTCTTGGGTCTTTACTATATCACAAAAGGAAAACTTTCCGTGGAAGGTGATATCGTGAAAGGTCAAGATGGCATTTTCTACTCTCCGAAAGAGGTAATCATTGCTTACAATGAGAAAAAACTGGACTTGCATGCGCGAATCAAAGTGAAATCTTATGATTTAGGTAAAAGTGGTGAGCCGGAACTAATGCTGATTGAAACAACTTGTGGACGTGTGATGTTCAACGAGAATGTTCCAAGAGAAGTTGGATACATCAATGATGTATTGACTAAAAAAGCATTGCGTGATATTATCGGTGAGGTATTGAAAATATGTGGTACATCGCGTACTGCTCAATTCTTGGATGATATCAAAGGTCTTGGTTACGAAATGGCCTTCAGAGGTGGATTGTCGTTTAACTTAGACGATATCATTATCCCGAAAGAAAAAGAAGTTTTAGTTGGTAAAGCTGAAAATGAAGTGAAAGAAGTCATGATGAATTACAACATGGGTCTTATCACCAATAATGAGCGTTACAACCAAATCATTGATATTTGGACACATACAAACTCACGTTTGACTGCTACATTAATGGATCAATTGAAAACGGACCGTCAAGGATTCAACTCAATTTACATGATGTACGATTCAGGAGCACGTGGTTCGAAAGAACAGATTCGTCAGCTTTCTGGTATGCGTGGATTGATGGCGAAACCACAGAAATCTGGTGCGTCCGTTCAAGAAATCATCGAGAATCCGATTTTATCCAACTTTAAAGAAGGATTATCCATTCTTGAGTACTTTATCTCCACTCACGGTGCACGTAAAGGTTTGGCCGATACAGCACTTAAAACAGCCGATGCAGGTTACCTGACTCGTCGTTTGGTGGATGTTGCTCAAGATGTGGTGATCAATTCAAATGATTGTGGAACTCTTCGTGGAATTGTTGCTACAGCATTGAAGAAAAATGATGAAGTTGTTGAGCCATTGTACGATCGTATCCTTGGACGTACATCTGTTCATGATGTTTACTTACCAGATACGGATGAATTAATCATTGCTGCTGGAGATTTAATTTCTGAGGATATCGCTAACACGATTTCTAAAGCTGGAATTGAGGAAGTGGAAATCCGTTCAGTATTGACGTGTGAAATGCGTCGTGGTGTTTGTTCTAAATGTTATGGACGTAACCTTGCAAATCACCGCCTAGCTCAAAGAGGAGATGCTGTTGGTGTTGTAGCTGCTCAATCAATTGGTGAGCCAGGTACACAGTTGACGCTTCGTACATTCCACGTTGGGGGTACAGCATCGAATATCGCCGATATTTCTGACTTGAAAGCGAAAGCAAATGGTAAATTAGAAATCGATGAGTTAAGAACAATCGAACGTAAAAATGCGGATGGTACCATTCAAATCATCGTTGTTGGACGTTCAGCAGAACTGAAAATTACGGACGAGAAAACAGGAATTACCGTCATGACGGCAAACGTTCCTTATGGTTCTGAATTAATGGTTGCTGGTGAAACAAAAATCAAGAAAGGTGATGTCATTTGTAAATGGGATCCATACAATGCGGTAATCATTTCTGAGGTTTCAGGAAAGGTTGTTTTTGATGGCATCATTGAAAACATTACGTACCGCGAGGAAGTCGATGAGCAAACAGGATTTACTGAAAAAGTAATCATCGAATCTCGTGATAAAAAGAAAAGTCCAGCGGTTCATATTATTGATCCAAAAACGAAGGAAGTTTTAAGAGAATACTCTATTCCAGTTAACGCGCATATCTCTGTTACAGAGGGCGACAAAATTGAAGCAGGTGTGATCATGGTTAAAATTCCTCGTTTGGCTGGTAAAACCGGAGATATCACCGGAGGTCTTCCACGTGTAACTGAGTTATTCGAGGCAAGAAATCCTTCAAATCCAGCAGTTGTCTCTGAAATCGACGGAACGGCAGCATTTGGAAATGTGAAACGTGGTAACCGTGAAATCATCATTACATCGAAATTGGGTGAGGTAAGAAAATACTTAGTTCCACTTTCTAAACACATTCTTGTACAACAAAATGATTTCGTTCGTGCTGGCCAACCATTATCTGATGGAGCAATCACGCCAAACGATATCTTGAACATTGAAGGACCTACGAAAGTACAAGAGTACATCGTAAATGAAATTCAAGAGGTTTACCGTTTACAAGGGGTGAAAATTAATGACAAACACTTTGAAGTCATTGTACGTCAAATGATGTTGAAAGCACAAATCATCGAATCTGGTGATACACGCTTCTTGGAAGGACAATCCATTCATAAAGCAGATATCATGGAAGCAAATGATGCTCTTTACGGAATGATGTTCGTGAAAGAATCTGGTGATTCAGCGGAATTGAAAAAAGGACAATTAGTTTCCGTTCGTCGTTTAAGAGATGAGAACTCGAAATTGAAACGTGAGGATAAAACATTAGTGGAAGCGAGAGAGGCTATGCCAGCAACGTCTACACCATTGTTACAAGGTATCACACGTGCGTCACTTCAAACGCAATCGTTTATTTCGGCTGCTTCCTTCCAGGAAACAACGAAAGTATTAAACGAAGCAGCAATTTCAGGTAAAGAAGACCATTTGTTAGGATTGAAAGAAAACGTTATCGTTGGACACTTAATCCCAGCTGGTACAGGTGTACGTGAATACCAATCAATGATTGTTGGTTCACAAGAAGCTTACGATGAAATGCTACAAGACGCTTAATCGAAAGAAAAAATAAAAGGAGAAGGATGATCGAAAGGTCATCCTTTTTTTTATGCGATTCGTCCCCAGTTTGGACGTGATTTCAATACTTGCTGCATGCGCTGATTCAAGCGCTGATTCTCTGGTAACAAAAGATCTGGATCCTTCTCTAGAATCTCTCTGGCCTTTTCTCGCGCCAAACTGACGATTTGACCATCCCTCGCTAAATCGGCCAATTTTAAATTCAATACTCCACTTTGTTGCGTACCCATTAAATCTCCTGGTCCACGCAATTGTAAATCGACTTCGGAAATTTCAAAACCATCATTTGTCATCGCCATCGTATCCATTCGTTTCATGGATTCTTTGGATAATTTATCGCCGGTCATCAAAATACAATAGGATTTTTCTGCTCCTCTTCCAACGCGTCCGCGCAATTGATGTAATTGTGAGAGTCCAAAACGCTCTGCACTCTCAATCACCATCACTGAAGCATTCGGTACATTTACACCTACTTCAATCACCGTCGTTGCCACCATGATTTGCGTTTCCCCCTTGACAAATCGTTGCATCTCCGCATCCTTCTCCGCTGGCTTTAATTTTCCATGTACCATACTCACTTGGTACTGCGGAGAAGGAAAAGCATCGGTTATTAAGTCATAACCCTCTTGTAGGTTTTTGAAATCTAATTTTTCTGATTCTTGAATTAGTGGATATACAATGTAAATCTGTCTTCCAAAGGAAATTTGTTCTTTGATGAACTGGAGCAATTTTGGACGATGGTTCTCTCTTCGATGAATCGTTTGAATGGGCTTTCTTCCTGGAGGAAGTTCATCAATAATGGAAACATCTAAGTCACCGTAAAAGGTCATGGCCAAAGTACGTGGAATAGGTGTTGCTGTCATGATTAATACATGCGGTGGTACAGCGTTTTTTTTCCACATTTTAGATCGTTGGGCTACACCAAAGCGGTGTTGCTCGTCGATGACAACGATTCCTAAATTGGCAAACTGAACAACGTCTTCCAACAAGGCATGTGTTCCAATTAACAGATGAATGGACCCATTTTGTAGTCCTTCGTGGATTTCTGCTCTTCTCGCTTTTTTCGTTGACCCCGTTAATAAAGCAATTTCGATGGGTAGACCATTGACTAATTCTCGAAGGGATTCGTAATGCTGAAAAGCGAGGATTTCTGTTGGGGCCATCAGCGCTCCTTGAAAACCGTTATCGATTCCCATGAGTAAGGTTAATAAAGCAACGAGTGTTTTCCCACTTCCCACATCCCCCTGCAGGAGTCGATTCATATGTTCTCCATGCAGAAAGTCTTTGCGGATTTCTTTGAGTACTCTTTTTTGTGCATTCGTTAATTCAAAAGGAAGGTGTTTTGTGTAAAAAGTATGGAAGAGGTTTCCTAATTCTGAGAAAACAAATCCTTTCATTTTTTTTGAGCGAATTTCTTTTCGAAGCAGCAATTCTAGTTGTAAAAAGAATAACTCCTCAAATTTTAGTCGGTAGCGAGCTTGTTTAAATTCGACTTCATTTTTTGGCGCATGAATAGAAAAATAGGATTGTTCTTTGGAAATCAGGTGAAGTTCTTCGGTTAGGTAATTCGGCAGTACTTCTGGGATATGATTTCTGATTTGAGGAAGAAGTCCTTGAATAATTTTCCCGATTCCTTTCGCATTTAATCCCTTCACATTCAATTTTTCCGTGGAAGGATACATCGCTTGTAAGCCAAGCTCGGTGGATTGCTCTCCCCACTTGGTTAATTCCGGATGAGGAATGGTCCATTGTTGGTTATATGCCTTTGGTTTCCCGAATAGGAGGTAGGTTTCTCCAACCCGTAAGTTAGCTTTAAGCCATTGAATTCCCTGGAACCAAATTAAATCTACTGTTCCTGAATTGTCTTCAAATCGTGCGGTTAATTTTCGATGACGACCGGTTCCAACTTCACCGATATAGGTGATTTTACCTTTTAACTGCAGGTAATTATCCACCAAATGAATATCCCTAATCTCATGAAAAATGGAACGGTCTTGGTATCGAAAAGGAAAGTGATTAAGAATATCACGAAAGGAAAAAATTCCTAATTCTGTTTGCAAAGTGGCTGCACGTTGTGGACCAACACCTTTTAAATATTCGATGGGTGTGGATAACAAGTCAGTCATTATTGGAATGTTTCGCGGTGTTTATTTCCAAACACCCATTTGACAGAATTTTTCAATGCGGTCTTCCACGCGTTTATCCGGATTTTGTTTCTCTAATTCTGAGATGTAGTCCTTGATTTTTGCTTTAACCACTTGAAACATTTCTTCAGGATTTCGGTGTGCACCACTAGATGGTTCTGGAATAACCTCGTCAACAAGTCCATTATTACGCATGTCCGTGGATGTCAATTTCAACGCATCTGCGGCCGTTTCTTTGAAGTTCCATGAACGCCATAAAATCGATGAACAACTCTCCGGAGAGATCACAGAATACCATGTGTTTTCCAACATCACCACTTTGTCTCCAACACCAATTCCAAGTGCGCCGCCTGATGCACCTTCACCAATGATGATGCAAATCACAGGAACTTTTAAGCGCATCATTTCGTAGATGTTACGAGCGATTGCTTCTCCTTGTCCACGTTCTTCGGCTTCTAATCCTGGGAAAGCTCCTGGAGTATCGATAAACGTTATGATTGGCTTATTAAATTTCTCGGCTAATTTCATGAGTCGAAGCGCTTTACGATATCCTTCTGGATTTGGCATTCCAAAATTACGGTATTGACGCATTTTTGTGTTGATGCCTTTTTGTTGTCCAATGAGCATGACGCTTTTCCCATCAATCATCCCAAATCCACCAACCATGGCTTTGTCGTCTTTCACACTGCGGTCTCCATGTAATTCAATGAATTGACCATCCGTGATGGCATCAATGTAGGCTAAGGTATATGGTCTGTCTGGATGTCTTGAAAGTTGTACGCGTTGCCATGGAGTGAGTCCAGAAAAAACTTCTTTCGTTTTTTCTTGTAACACTTGCTCTAGTTCGGCAAGTTGCTCTGACATGTCCACATGCGTGGATTCACCCAGTTCTTTGGTTTGAGCAATTTGTTCCTCCAAGGATTTTAATGGTTCTTCAAAGTCAAGATACGTAGACATAATTTCTATATTGAGTGGACAAAGTTAATTGATTTTCTGATAACATCATTTCCAATTGGTATATGCAGAAAAGTTCAGTCGAAAAAAACTACATTTGTTTTATGATTTTATTCCCGCCAGCAAAGATCAATTTAGGTTTAAACATCCTGCGAAAAAGAACCGATGGCTATCATGACATTGAAACGTGCATGGTTCAAATCCCTGTATTTGATGTCTTGGAAATCACCCATTCCGAGCACTTTGAATTCATTCAAACGGGACGAACCATCGGAGGTTCATCGGACATGAATTTGTGTAAAAAAGCCTATGAGCTCTTAAAAAATCAATTTCCCATTGGACCAGTCCGCATTCATTTAAGAAAACAAATACCGATTGGAGCAGGTTTGGGAGGAGGGTCAGCGGATGCAACCTATACCTTACTGGCATTAAATGAGCTTTTTGGGCTTCAATTAAGGTCAGACGAATTAAAAAATCTTGCCGCTCAATTGGGCAGTGATTGTCCATTTTTTGTCGATTCGGATGCGCAATTAGCAACAGGTAGAGGGGAATTACTTGAAAGCATTGAATTACATCTACCGACACTTTATTTGGTCTTGTTGAATCCGGAAATACATGTGGGTACAAATGATGCATATGCAGGTGTGAGTCCTAAGCCTTCAGGATGCCTCATTCAAGAAATACTTATAAAACCGCTTTCTAATTGGCAAGAACTATTAATCAATGATTTTGAAAGATCTGTTTTTGAATTGCATCCTAAGATTGGTCAATTAAAACAAGATTTATTGGATGCGGGAGCCGTATATGCGGCGATGTCTGGCAGTGGATCCAGTGTTTTTGGCCTCTTTTTATCTGAAGCTGCTGCCATGTCTATTTCATCGGAGCACCTTATTTACAGAGGATTGTTTAAAAAATAGACCAAGAAATAAAAAAAAAACTATTTCGTATTATGGAATTTTATTTTTATTTTTGAATTGTCAATTTGACACTAAGTATTTTTTAACCTTTTAATTATTAAACTATGAAAAAATTATTTACTTTTTTATCGATTTTATTTATCACTATGTCGTCGCGAGCTCAAGTAGTGACTATGATCGGTGATTTTTCAAGCTGGAGCGATGTAGCTATGACCTCTGCAGACAATGTTAACTGGACAGTAACAAATCAATTATTTAATGTTGCAGGTGGAGTAAAATTTCGTCAAGATGCAACTTGGACTGTAAATTGGGGCGCTGCTGATTTTCCAGCTGGAACAGGTACTCAAGATGGATCCAATATCCCGGTTCCTGCAGGTAATTATGATGTAGCTTTTAATTCATCTACAGGAGCATATACGTTTACACCAGTTGTAACCAACTTCGATGTTATAGGTTTTAACGGTGGATTTAATGCTTACGGAACGCCAGAAGCTTTGGTTTCTGCTGATGGTGTGCAATATGGCAAATCAGATTTTTATTTTAACGCAAATGGCGTGAAATTCGTGAATTCAACAATGAGTCAAACCTTTGGAGGGACAATGTTTCCAATGGGAGCAGCGGTTTTAAATGGCCCTGAAATCCCATTAACTGCTGGATTCTATAATGTAGGTTTTGATAAATCAGTTCCGGGTTATCTTTTTCAACAAGTTCCAGTTAGCTTAATTGGTGATTTTAGCACTCCTGCATTTGGAGTAGATGTTGCTATGGTTTCAACTGATGGTGGTGTGAATTTTACATTGAATGGGTTTAATATCCCAACAGATGGTAACTTGAAATTCCGAGCAAATGAATCTTGGGCAACAAATTGGGGTGGATCAGGATTCCCAACGGGAACGGCTACATTAGGTGCAGGTGATTTAGCAGTTACTGCTGGAACGTACGATGTGACATTTAACCGTGTAACAGGAGCATTCAATTTCGGTGCGGCAAGTTTAACAGAAAACCAATTGGTGAAAGTTTCTGTTTCTCCGAATCCAGCAAACGAAGTAGTGAACTTTAACATTGATGCTGAAAACTTCACGATTACATTAGTTGACATGGCAGGTAAAGTGGTTGCTACAAGCACCTCAAATGACATGAACATTTCTTCATTGAACAATGGTTTGTACACGTACTTAGTAAACACAGCGAATGGTGTTGCTACAGGAAAGTTGATCAAACAATAATTTTTCTTTAAAATACGGAAAGCCTAAGTTGAAACATACTTAGGCTTTTTTTTACCTTAAACATTTCGAATGAAAAAGATTTTCCTCACCGTATTCGCTAGTGCTTTTAGCTCCATGCTCATCGCTCAAGTTTTAGACGTTTCCCCAGCCTTCCCAACCGTAAACGACGTGGTAATCATCACTTATGATGCCACCCAAGGAAATGCAGCGCTGATTGGTCAGTCTCAAATTTATGCCCATGCAGGATTGATTACAAGTACCAGTACTTCGCCATCTAATTGGCAATACGTGCAGGGAACATGGGGAACAGCAGATCCTGAGGTAGCCATGACCAACATCGGAAATAATAAACATACTCTTACGATCGACATCGATCAATTTTACGGGTATCCACTCGCAACAACAACGGTACTGAAACTTGCTTTTGTTTTCCGAACTGCCAACGGAAGTATTGTTGGACGTTCAGCGGATGGAGGAGATATTTTTTACGATGTATATCCAGTGAATGCTGGATTACTCGGACAATTTTTCCATCCCAACAATGGAAGCATCTATAATCTAAACGATCAAATTACGGTCAATGCAGAGGCTAATACGCCTTCTTTGTTGAACTTAAAAGAGGATGGTAATTTAGTGACAAGCGTTTCCAATGCTACCGTACTTAATTATAGTTTAACAGCAACGACGAGTGGCACACATTTGTTGGAATTTGAAGTAAATAACGGCGCAACGACAATCATTGATAGTGTGTATTATACCGTAAATCCTCCCGTAAACGTTGTGAATCCCTCCATTGCTGGATTAATGAACGGAGTGAATTACATCAATGATACAACGGTTATTTTTCAATTGTACGCGCCTGAAAAGCAACATATTTATGTGATTGGTGGTTTTAATAACTGGACTCCTTCAGCAGCTTATCACATGAATTTGTCTACGGACAATGCGACCTGGTGGTTAGAGATTAGTGGATTAACTGCTGGACAAAAATATGGTTATCAGTATTTTATTGATGGTGCGATGAAATTTGCAGATCCATTGAGTAGCCTTGTTTTAGATCCGAATAACGATGGAAGTATAAACGCAGCAACGAATCCAAATCCGCTTCCTTATCCAACAGGACAAACAACCGGCTTTGTTTCTGTTTTTCAACCTGGAGCCACTCCCTACAATTGGCAAAACACCGGCTTTCAAGCACCAGCGAAAAAGGACTTAGTGATTTACGAATTATTAGTGCGCGATTTTGTCGCGAAACACAATTACCAAACATTGATCGACACCTTGGCTTACCTAGACGCACTTGGAATTAATGCCATTGAATTAATGCCTCCAGGAGAATTTGAAAACAATGAAAGTTGGGGGTATAATCCGTCCTTTCACAAAGCATTGGACAAATATTACGGAACACCAGAAAAATTCAAAGAGTTCATTGACAGTTGCCATAACCGTGGCATTTCCGTGATCGTTGATATGGTATTGAATCATGCCTTCGGTCAAAATCCCATGGTCAAAATGTACTGGGATGCAGCGAATAATCGTCCGGCAGCCAATAATCCTTGGTTCAATGCGATTTGTCCGCACGAACCTTATTGTTGGGGTTATGATTTTGACCATACACGTTTGGCTACACAAAACTACATGGATCAGGTCAATAAATATTGGCTAGATGAGTACCATGTAGATGGATTCCGTTTCGATTATACCAAAGGATTTGCCAATACTGCCGCATCCTTTAGTCAACAACGCATCGATTTATTGAAACGCATGGCGGATGAGATTTGGGAAGTAAAATCGGATGCTCATATCATTTTAGAACATTGGTGTGATAACTCAGAAGAAATTCAATTAGCTAATTATGGCATGATGCTATGGGGGAATTTAACCTATGGTTATGGCGAAGCTACCATGGGATATACCAGCACATCTAATATCAGTTCAGGGATTTATTCGAGTCGATCTTGGACGGTACCTCATTTAGTGAGTTACATGGAGAGCCATGACGAGGAACGTTTGATGTTTAAAAATTTAACCTACGGGAATATTACAAACCCATTGCATAATGCAAAGAATTCATATGTTGCACTTGGGCGCATGCAAACAGCGGCGGTAATTTTCCTAACGCAACCAGGTCCAAGAATGATTTGGCAATTTGGTGAATTGGGTTATGATATTTCCATTGAAACCCCATGTCGCGTGTGCAATAAACCCATCTTATGGAATTACTTTACACAAGCAAGAAGACGTCAATTATATGACGTGTATGCAGCGACCCTTAAATTGCGTAATGACTATGAAACCTTCCGTTCATTGAACTTTAACTATAGTTTAAGTGGAGCAGTGAAAAAAATGAAATTGACTGATCCATCGATGAACGGTGTTGTCATTACTAATTTCGATGTGATTTCGCAGACAGGAACTCCTAATTTTCACCACACAGGATGGTGGTATGAGTATTTCACAGGAGATAGCTTGGATGTGACGGATGTCAACATGAATTTCTCTCTTCAACCAGGGGAATACCGAATTTATACAGATGTTCGATTGGAAAAACCCATAATTACAGATGCACCGGTATCAATTGAAGAAGTGATGGTTTCTCAATTTGAATTAAATGTATTTCCAAATCCAAGCGCCGAAATACTCCATTTTCAATTTGAATCCACCGATGTGAAAGCAATCGAGTTACAAATCATCAATGAACAAGGTCAAATTGTATTCACTAAAAAAGGCACTGCGAATCCAGGACTCAACGACTTGCCGATTAATGTAAGTGAATGGGCCAACGGTTCATACCATAGTTTAATTCGACTAGGCAAGGATTTAGCTAATGAAGCATTTATCATTCAACATTAATGAATAAAAAATTATTCTTTTGGTTTTTTATCTATTCTTTTCAAGGCAATGCACAATTTACGCATCCCGCCAACAATAATGCATTCCTTCAATATGAAGTTGCAAGCGTTTATGTAAGCATGTCCGCAGTCGATGCGCAAACTATGGTAACGGATAGTTTGTATTCAGATTTTCCCTTTTTGTCTTCGGTGATCTATTCTTCAAGCGCTATTCAAGACACCTTGACGAATGTTGGTATACACGTTCGTGGAAATACGTCAAGGGATGCGGCAAAGAAGTCTTTTGAACTATCATTTAACAGCTATGTTCCAGGTAGAAAATATCGCGGATTGGAGAAAATGAAGTTAAATGGGGAGCATAATGATGTTTCTATTTTACGATCGAAAGCCTCTAGTGATTTATTGATTCAGTGTGGACTGCCGTCTGCTCGAACCAGTTACATTAAATTGTTCATCAATAATGAATACAAGGGCTTGTATATCCATATCGAACATTTTGATGAAGAATATATTCAAAAAAGATTTCCAAATGACCATACGGGGAATCTATTCAAGTGTTTTTATGGATCTGATTTAACGTACCACGGATCGAATCCAAGCTATTACCAAAATACGTATATCTTGAAAACGAATGAAGCCGTAAATGATTATTCAGGACTCATTCATTTCATAGAAGTCTTGTACAATTCGCCAACCGCCAATTTTGTTTGTGAAATACAGGATGTTTTCGATGTGGAGTCGTATTTACGAACACTTGCTGTAGAAATATTGATCGGACAATGGGACGGATATGCATTCAATAAAAACAACTACTTCTTGTATGAACGTCCTTCCGATGGGAAATTTATTTTTATGGAATACGATCTAGATAATACCTTTGGAATAGATTGGTTCAATGTGGATTGGTCCACACGTAACATCTACACGTGGTCGAATGCCAATAGACCACTCTACTCGAAATTATTAGCCGTGCCCTACTTCAAGGATCGATTTAATTTTCACATGCAGGATATTTTAACGAATCATTTCATTCCCTCAAGCATGCTGAGTAGTCTTCAGGCCACACAAAATTTAATCGCAAGTGCAGCTTTATTAGATGAGTACAAAGGTTTCGATTATGGATTTACGGATCAAGATTTCTTAGATGCCATCGATCAAGCATGGGGTCTTCACGTGACGCAAGCAATTGGTGAATACATTCAAAACAGATACAGTTCTGCTAACAGTCAAGTATTAGCACACCAAAACATGCAGAATCCATGTACTTCAGGATTGGACGAATTTGCGTCTGAAAATGGACTCAAAGCCATAAAAGCAGTAGATGTTTTAGGTAGAGAAATACCATTAGAATCTAGAAATTGCATCAAAATTGTGAGCTATGAAAATGGATCGGTTAAACAACTATATGAATATGAATAAGCGTTATTTTTTATCAATCATACTGTTCTGTGTTGTTCAATTGAATGCACAAATATTAACGCATGTGGAGCCGTCTAATTGGTGGGTAGGAATGGAGCACCATGAAGTACAAATAGTACTTCACGGAAGCAATATCGCTAACTATCAAGTTCAGGTCTCCGGTTTACCGATTACGGGAATCATTAAAACGGAAAATCCGAATTATTTATTTGTTACCGTTGAAACGAAAGACAAAGTGGCGGGTACCTATCCGATTAAACTCATCAACAAGAAAAAAGAAGTTACCCATTTTGACTTCAAGTTAGAAGAGCGAATGAACAACAGCGCGCTGCGGGAAAGTTATACTTCTGCTGATGTCATATACTTATTAATGCCAGATCGTTTTGCCAATGCGAACGAAGGACTCGACACACATCCTGATACGAAAGAAGTCTCCGATCGTTCGAATCCAGGTGGAAGACATGGCGGAGACATCATGGGAATTATTCAACATTTAAATTACATCAAAGAACTAGGTGCTACAGCAATTTGGACAACACCTCTGTTAGAGGATAACGAAGAGACGTATTCCTATCATGGATATGCGCAATCCGATTTGTATAAAATTGATCCGCGTTATGGAACCAATTCTTGGTACAAAGAAATGGTGCTTGAAGCGCATCGACAAGGATTAAAAGTGATCAAAGACGAAGTCCCGAATCACTGGTCCAGTAAACATTGGATGGTATTAGATCTACCAACTCAAGATTGGATTCATCAATTCCCTTCGTTTACACGTTCCAGCTACCGCACCAGTACACAAATGGATCCATATGCATCACAAAAGGATAAGCGTGCATCGGAAGATGGTTGGTTCGATACCACCATGCCGGACATGAATCAATCCAACCCACTTTTGTTGACATATTTGATTCAAAATACCATTTGGTGGATTGAATATGCGCAATTAGATGGACTTCGAGTTGATACGTATTCCTACAACGATAAAGAAGCCATTTCTGTCTGGACAAAAGCAATCACAGACGAATACCCTCGTTTGAATATCATGGGTGAAGTTTGGATGCATAATCAGGCGCAAATTTCCTATTGGCAAAAAGATAGTCCGGTTGGAGCCATTGACTCTTACAATAGTTACCTTCCAACGGTGATGGACTTTCCACTGCACGATGCGTTTATGCAGGCCTTCAATGAAACGAAACAAGATTGGGACAAAGGAATGGTTCGCTTTTACGACAATATAGCCAACGATTTTCTGTACAAGGATCCTTCCAACTTGCTCGTGTTTTTTGAAAATCATGACACCAAACGTTTCAATGAATACTGTCCGAACATCGCGGATTATAAACTAGCATTGACACTCATTTCCACAACTAGAGGAATTCCACAGATTTATTATGGATCTGAAATCGGAATGAAAGGAAGCAAAGACATTGGTGATGCAGACATCCGTAGAGACTTTCCAGGTGGATGGTCTGCTGATCGTCATACCGCTTTTTGCAGTAGTGATGATGCGAAATGCCACGCATATCAAACAGGACGTACACCGGAGGAAGAAGCATATTTTCAGTTTACGAAGTCTTTGTTGAATTGGAGAAAAAACAATAAAGTCATTCACGAAGGCAAATTGATGCAATTTGTCCCGGAAAACAATGTCTACGTTTATGCCCGCTACAAGGAGCCAAATGGAATGTACGATATGCCAGGAAAACAAGTTGTTTTGGTCGTTATCAATAACTCCACGAAGGATGAAACGATTCGTTGGGACCGTTATCAAGAAATGATACAAGGTAAAGAAAGCGGTGTGGATGTACTTACACATCAAACCGTAAATTTCGACCTCAAAACAGCGGTCATTCCAGCTAAAACTGCTTACATTCTAGAACTTAAATAAAGATGAAACACCTCATTTTATTCCTTTTTGTTTCTACGCTTTGTTGGGGACAAAATGCTACGCGTCAATTTGTCAATTTTGAAAAATCAAGCAATGGTTACAAAGTTGTTGTCTCCGATGGCGTTTACCATTTTTCTGCGTATTCGGGCAAAATGGTTGAAACGACCTTTATTCCAAACGGACAAAAGTATCCTGTGAATTCTCATGCAGTGGTTGCTTCGGTTGCAACAGACATGCTTCAATTAAGTCAATCTACGGGTGTTGTTCGATTAACAACTTCTGCAGGATTAACAGTGAACATTCAACAAAAACCATTTCAGATCTCTTATTGGCACCATGGTAAATCGGTGATTTCTGAAAACTGGGGATATGAAAAAGCAGAGGATTCAGAGAAAATTCATTTCAACCTAACAACGGACGAGATGCTGTATGGTGCCGGGGCACGCGCATTAGGAATGAATCGTCGTGGATACCGCTTGCAACTTTATAACCGTGCGCATTACGGCTATGAAGAACATTCAGAGCTCATGAATTACACCATGCCAATGGTTGTTTCCAATAAATGTTACGCCATTCATTTCGACAATGCACAAATTGGTTATTTGGACCTAGATTCAAAAAAGAACAATGTATTGACCTACGAAACAATTGGTGGACGCAAAACCTATCAAGTGATTGTGGGTGATGATTGGAAAGACCTCCTGTCAGAATACACGAACTTAACCGGACATCAACCAATGCCACCGCGTTGGGTATTTGGGAATTTCGCGAGTCGTTTTGGGTATCATTCTGAGGCAGAAGCACGAAATGTCGTCAATCAATTCCGAAAAGACTCCATTCCATTAGATGCCATCATTTTCGATCTTTATTGGTTTGGAAAAGAAATTCAAGGAACACTAGGGAATTTATCCTTTTACACCGACTCTTTTCCTCATCCAAAAGAAATGATCAACGATTTCAAAAATCAAGGAGTGAAGACTGTCTTGATTACGGAACCATTTATTCTCACAACCTCGAAAAAATGGCAGGAAGTCAGTGATAAAAAATTAGTAGGCACGAATGAAACAGGAGCTCCTTTTACATACGATTTCTATTTCGGAAACACCGGATTACTAGACTTGTTTAAACCAGAAGCACGAACTTGGTTTTGGGACATTTACAAAGATTTACACAATTATGGAGCACGTGGATTCTGGGGAGACTTGGGAGAGCCAGAGGTACATCCAGCCAAATTAAAGCATGCAGTTGGGTACGCGGATGAGGTGCACAACATTTATGGACACGAATGGGCAAAACTGATATACGAAGGATACCAAAAAGAGTATCCCAATGAGCGTCCATTTATTTTAATGCGTTCCGGAAGCACGGGGACACAGCGTTTCGGGATCATTCCTTGGTCAGGTGATGTGAATCGTACGTGGGGTGGATTGCGTCCACAAATGGAAATCACGTTGCAAATGGGCTTGCAGGGAATCGCTTACATGCACTCTGATCTTGGTGGATTCGGAGGCCCGAACGATGATCCAGAGTTGTATGTGCGTTGGCTGCAGTATGGCGTTTTTCAACCGGTTTTTCGTCCACACGGACAAGAAGAAGTGCCGAGCGAGGCCATATTCAAAGACGAAAAGACGAAACAACTAGCGAAAGAAGCGATTGAGTTGCGTTATCAAATGCTACCGTACAATTATTCATTGGCATTTGAAAACCATGTAAATGGAACACCATTAATGCGTCCTATTTTCATGGAGGACCTTACAGCGAAATGGTCTGAGTCCATGGCTGATGAGTACATGTGGGGAAGTTGCTTTTTGGTAAAGCCCATTACAAAAAAGATAGAAGCTAATTCTGTTCCCATTCAAGTGGTGCATGCGCCAGGTGGAACGTGGTATGATTTAAAGTCTGGTCTAATTTTAAAGTCATTAAAAAGCACCGAATTAACGTATGTTCCGGATGCTTTGTTGAGGGATTATGAAAAAGCACATCCATCCACAATGAAAAAAGAACAAACATTCTTGATTGGTGGAGATCTGTCCTCGATTCCAGTTTTGGTAAAAGGTGGTTCCTTTGTGCCGATGTCACCAATAATTCAATCCACCGAGTCTTATGCGGATTCAATGGTTACCTTACATTATTTCGATGCGCCAGATTTAATGGAGAGCCAAGGAATTTGGTACGAAGATGATGGCTTAACGAATGAAGCATACGAAAAAGGAGTGTATAAATTGCTTCGAATGAGCATGTCCCAAAAAGCGAAAAAAACGAAGCTTTCCTTTGATCCAAATTATGGTGAGAAAATGATGAAACGTACATTTGTATTTGGTGTAGAGATACATTCAGACCGCATTCCTAAAAGTATTTCCGTAAATGGAAAGAAAATGAAATTTGAAGTCTTTGAACAAAAAATCAAGCTACGAATGACTTTAACAGAAAAAGTTCAAAACATTCAATTGAATTGGTGATAAAAAATCTATGTGTCAATTTGACATTAAGGAAAATAAAAAATATATTTGACTTTCTAAAACGAGAATTTATAAACTAAAATTACTTCTATGTTCCAAAAAATTACACGAACTTTTGCTGTATTTGCTGGTTTCATGTTGATTTCCATTGTTTCTTTTGCTCAAAATGCGAGTGTAAAGGGAATGGTGACTGATTCAGACGGAAAAGCATTGTATAACGCATCAGTTACAGTAGAGGGTAAGTCCAAAGGTGCGATGTCCAATGATAAAGGGTTCTACGAAATCAAAGGATTAGCAGCTGGAAGCTACACCTTAATTTATCGCTTCATGGGAATGGAAACGATAAAAGCAACAGTTGAGTTACAAGAAAATCAAGCCTTGGTGAAAGACATGACCCTACAATCGAAAGCGAAAGAAGAGGATGAGGTAGTCGTGATTGGATACGGAACCTCTCGAACCAAAGATTTAACGGGTGCTGCAACGGTTATTAATGAAAAGAACTTTGTTCAAGGTTCACTTTCCACACCAGAGCAGTTAATCATGGGTAAAGTGGCCGGATTAAAAGTGACATCGAACGATGGAGCTCCAGGTTCAGGAAGCACATTGAGACTTCGCGGTGGGACATCCATTAATGCAAGTAATGACCCATTAATCGTTGTCGATGGAGTGCCTTTAGATAACGGAGGAATTGCAGGTGTTGCCAACCCACTTTCGTTAATCAATCCAAATGATATTGCATCTTTTGTTGTATTAAAAGACGCATCTGCAACAGCAATCTACGGTTCACGTGCGGCGAATGGAGTCATTATCATTACCACGAAAAAAGGAGATGGTGGTAAAAATGCACCATTGAAAATTGTTTTGGATACGAAGATTTCTCAATCAACAATCGCGAAGTACGCAGATGTTTTAAGTGCAGATTCTTTACGCTCTCTTGTAAACGCCAGAGGAACCGCTGCTCAAAAAGCACTTTTAGGAGATGCAAGTACGGATTGGCAAAGACAAGTTTTCAGAAACGCGATGGTTTTAGATAATAACGTATCGATTACTGGCGGAATTAAAAACTTTCCGTACCGCTTATCAATTGGAAACAGAAATGAGAATGGCACCTTAAAACGTGACCAATTCAACCGTACGTCTGTTGGATTAAATATGAGTCCAAGTTTCTTAAACAACACCTTGTTGCTGGAGTCAAACTTGAAGTATATCCAAACAAGTTCTTTCTTCGCAAACCGCGGAGCTTTGGGCGCGGCATATTTTGACCCAACTCAACCCGTATTTTCAGGAAATGAAAATTACGGTGGATACTTCGAATGGGTGGACAATGCAAAACCAAATACCTTATCAGCACGCAATCCATTGGGATTAATTAATCAAACGGAAGATGTATCCAAAGTTAACCGTGCGATTGCCAATGCGAAATTAACGTATAGCCTTCCTTTCTTAGAAGGATTGAAAGCAATCGTTAACGTTGGTGGTGACTTCTCAGAAGGAACCGGAAGTGTTCAAACAGACTCGAATTCTGCTGCTGGATACTATACAAACGGGAGCTATTCAGAATACCTTTCTAGAAAAGAGAACAAATTGATCGAAACCTATGCAAATTACAACTCTGGAAAGCGTTTCGCTGACCATGTGTTGGATTTGACAGCTGGATATTCCTACCAAGATTGGATGAGTCGTGGACCGAATAATCCATCGTACAATCAAGCGCAAGATTCCATAATTGGAGCGGCATCAAGTCCATATCCAAATTATTCGAAAAATGTATTGTTATCTTACTATGCTCGAGCAATCTACAGCTTCAAAGGAAAATACATTGTGAATGCTTCTTTGCGTCGCGATGGATCTTCTCGCTTTAGTCCAGAGCAACGTTGGGGATTGTTCCCGGCGGTTTCAGCTGCGTGGATTATTTCAGATGAGAATTTCTTGAAAGATTCTAAATCCATTAACATGTTGAAATTACGTGCTGGATGGGGTGTCACCGGACAACAAGACGGAATAGGTGATTATGCTTACATCGGTAACTACTTCCTAGGTGCAACTACAGCTCAATATGCGTTTGGCGGACAATACTACCAAGTTTTGCGTCCTGCTGGATTCGATGCTAATTTGAAATGGGAAACGACAGCTAGTTACAATGTTGGATTAGATTTCGGTTTTAAAAATGACCGTTTCTCTGGCAGCATTGATGTTTACCGCAAAGAAACAAGTGATCTATTAGCGACAGTGCCAGTTCCTGCAGGAACGAACTTCACCAATTATATTCTTACCAATGTTGGTGGAATGAGAAATCAAGGTGTGGAGGTAAGCGTGAGTACAGGTGTAATTGCTAAGAAAAACATGCGCTTGGATTGGACAATAAATGGAACATATAATCAAAATCAAGTGACGAAACTTTCACTCGTGACTGATCCAAAATCACCAGGTGTGTTAGTTGGTGGAATTGGTGGTGGAATTGGAAATACCATTCAGGTACATCAAGTTGGATATGCTACATTTACTTACTTCGTATTGGATCAACAATATGATACGGATGGAACAATGATTCAAGTTGGTGAGCAAGCATCGATTGATATTAATAATGACGGTGTTGTAAATACATCTGATAAATGGAAAGATATCCATGCATACAAAGATGTAAATGGAGACGGAATCATCAACGTAGGTGATCGATATTATGCTGGACAAGCAGCTCCAAAAGTTTTCCTAGGGTCAGCAATGAACTTTACCTACAAAAAATGGTTTGCTGGATTCTCAATGAGAAGTGAGTTAGGTGCAACTATTTACAATAATTTACACTCGAATAATGCAACTTTCCAAACAGTTGATGGAACGAAAAAATACTTAAACAATATTAGTTCGTTGTATTACGAAGATGAAGTGCAGAAAACAACGAACAACCAATTATTATCAGATCATTACTTGGAGAAAGCAAATTTCTTAAGAATGGACTTCGTAAACATTGGTTACCGTTTTGGTAAATTGAAATTTACAAACAACAAACTTGGATTAAATGCCAGTTTTACTGTGCAAAACGTATTCGTTGTTACCCATTACAAAGGACAAGATCCAGAGGTGAATGGTGGAATTGACAACAATTTCTATCCACGTCCACGTATGTACTCATTGAACTTAACATTTGACTTCTAAAAATGATAACCATGAAAAAGATAATCGCTTTTACTTTTATTACTGTTTCCTTGTTATTGGTTTCATGTAATAAACAATTAAATCAGTCGCCGAAATACGGTTTAAATGCCGAGGCGGTTTACAGTAATCCAGACCAATACATCCACGTTTTGGCAAAATTGTATTCTGGTATGTCCATGACGGGAAACCAAGGTCCTGCTGGATCAGCAGATATCGCCGGAATTGACGAAGGATTCTCTGCATACATTCGTGTATTGTGGAACCTTCAAGAACTCCCAACTGACGAGGCTATCTGTGGATGGAGCGACCCGGGAATTCCAGATTTGAATAAATCGCAATGGAATGCAGACAACGTTTGGGTAAAAGGGATGTATTACCGTATTTATTACCAAATCACGCTATGTAATGAGTTTATATGGCAAGCACGCGAAGAGAAATTGACAACCCGCGGATTCTCTGAGGCAAAGTTGGCGGAGATACGTACCTATCGTGAAGAAGCTCGTTTCTTGCGCGCTTTAGCTTATTACCACGCAATGGATTTATTTGGTAACGTACCATTCGTGACTGAAAATGACCGAGTAGGCGCTTTCGAACCAGAACAAATTCAACGTGCTGATTTATTCAAATACATCGAAGATGAATTGAAAGCTGTGGAGACAACGATGTTGGATCCTTCCGCTGTTCCTTATGGTCGTGCTTCCAAATCAGCAGCACAATCGTTAATGGCAAAAATGTACTTGAATGCAGAAGTGTATTTAGGTGCTGGAAATGATCGCTATTCAGAGTGTGCAGTGTATTGTGAGAAAGTCATGAGCTCTGGCGCATTTGCATTGGATGATCATTATCAAGATTTGTTTTTAGCGGATAACCAGACTTCTCCTGAGATCATCTTCCCCATCGTTTATAACGGACTTTATTCGCAAACATGGGGTGGAACAACATTCCTGGTTTGTGCCTCATTAGGAGGAAGCATGGTGGCTGCAAATTATGGTGTAAATGGTAAATGGGGTGGACTTCGTGCTACTGCACCGTTCATTGATAAATTTGTGGATACCACGCAAGATACACGTTGGATGTTCTATACTACTGGACAACAGAAAGAAATCACGAGTATGTCAACGTTTACTCACGGTTACGCAAATCCGAAGTTTAAAAACAAAACGTCTACGGGTGGAAACGCAACAAATAACTCAGTTTCACCTCACACGGACATCGATTTCCCTTTATTCCGTTTAGGAGATGTGTATTTGATGTATGCAGAAGCGCAATTGCGTTTGGGTAACTCAGCAGCAGCAGTTCAATACGTGAATTACATTCGTGAAAGAGGTTATGGAAATGCTTCGTTCAATGTTTCGTCATTGACCTTGGATAATATTCTTGATGAGCGTGCACGCGAAATGCAATGGGAAGCAACGAGAAGAACAGATTTAATTCGCTTCGGATACTTTACGAGCGGAAGCTATGTTTGGCCATTCAAAGGTGGTGATGTAGCTGGAGTTGCTGTTCCATCGTATGTGAACTTATACCCGATTCCAACAGCGGATATCGTATTGAATAGAAACTTGACCCAAAATACGGGTTATTAATCACTCAGATGTTGATTGATGGAAAGGGGAGGTCTTCGGGTCTCCCTTTTTTATTGGTAAAAAATTAAAAAGATTTATTGTACGATAAACGAAGCAATGGTTGATTTCCACTGGAACGTTGCCTAAGTCCAACTTGGATCTTTACCGATTGTTTTTTGGGAAGTTCAATTTCCATCCCAGCAAAATAACGCCATTGAACCGTTGCTCCGCTGACAAGTACTTCAGTTGGTGTATAAACGACATTCGCATTCCATCGATAAAAATGCTCGGCACTCACCATTGGACTGAGTGGAAAGTTTTTTATATCGTATCCCAAACTCATTTTGTTTCGCCAAACACTGCTTGTTTGTTGGCCAACTTGCACCCCCCATTGCTGAATACTTGACCAATTTAAGCTTAATCTTTTTGGACCAATGTCAAAGGCATCCAAAATGGACAATTTAAAACCAAGTTGAAACCGTTGCGAAAATCGATCGCCGGCTAAGACCAGTTGATCCCCTTTTTCATTTAACGCTAAACGATAAGAAGCTGTGATTTGAAGTCCATCTAATATGCGAACTTGGTGGCTTGCATCAAGGAAAATACGATCGAAACCAAGTCCTAGGTTTTGCCTGTTACCAATTCCAATTCCAGAGGATTGGTTTTTATTCCATTTTTTAGCCAAACTGATATCCATCCATAGGCCAGTCTGACCAAAGGAGAAGCTACTCCATAAAAGGATGGGTAAAAAGATTTTTTTCATCAATAATATATTCCGAGAACTCCCGCGTTAACAATGCTTTTATCTTCAGTAATCGTCACTATTTTCGCTACTTCTTTGTGCATTTCCTCATAAGGTGGAGCCATACTAATGACATATACTTTATAGGTTCCCTTCTGTAAATTAGTAAAGAAAAATTCTCCCAATTGATTGGTACGTACATCCTCACTAGAGTAGCTATTATCCCCATAACACAAATAAACACGTTTTTCAGCCATGCTTAAAACACCTGTTTGCAGAAAGTCAGCTACTCCTTGATTGGAAACATCAACGGCAAAGTTGGTCGTACCGTTATCTGGATCAACAACATTACCTCTACTTTTCCAAGAAAGTGTTAAGATGTCTTGCTGCAGCGATAAATTGGCGCTTAAAACTCCCACAGACTCTAGTTTTGCTTTGACAGCTTGAGCGATTTCCACATTTGAATCACTATAATTGAAGATAACTTCTAATCCAATTCTTCCCTGTAAATTCGGATTTGCGGGAGAAATCCAAGTTGGATTCGAGAAATAGATGTAGTAATTTGCGCCGTAAGTTAGATCATTTAATAAAAAGTAATCACCATGTTCGAGTTGCGATCCCCCAGTAAAGGTGATGTGCTGGATTTCATTTTCACCTTGTTTGAAATCTTGCCCTGTAACAATTCCTTTAATCGCGGATGTGCCTCCAGGACCCACCATTTTCTTTACACAAGAAAAATGAAAGAAAATAAGCACCATGCCTAATGATAGATATAGTCCTTTAGTTTTTAATGATTTTTGCATAAATACCATGTTTTGTTTCAATAATAAAATAAATTCCATTGGCTAAATCCGATAGATCAATGGTTGATTGTGACTGATTTATTGGGATGATTCGAATAGTTTTTCCGGAAAAATCCCTCAATTCCAAGTGGCTATCGGAGGAGATTCCGGAAATTGTGACAAAATCTTGTGTAGGATTCGGGACGATTTTCAATGTGGATTTAAGCGATTCTACTCCAAGAGAGGAACACGCACCAAACATATTTGCATCCATCCAAGCAGTTCTCGCTAGAATCCAATTTTTCATATAGGTAATTTCCTCTTGATAGGTATTGCCTACATAGTTGTTTGGCCAGACATATACCCCAAGGATGGGCCAACGATTGTAATTGCGAGCAGCGGCATCTGTTAACATCGTCGCCATGGAATCAATATAATGAATTAAGCTTGAATCGCTTAAGATACTCGTGCGAAGATCGGTCCAACGGCAATGGACATTATTCGCAAAAACGGTATCCTGCAGCATGCGATTGAACCAAAATGGATTCATATTAGCACCATTTCCTTGGCAAACAGAATTAAAATTAATTTCCCAGCCAGATGTTTGTCCACCTTGACAATAATTCGAATTCCCCCAGCCTAAGTTAAAATCCCACAAGGGTCCAGCGAAAAGTTTTCCGCCCTCACTGAACCTTTTCTTATGTAAAAATGTAGAAATGCGGTATCCATCAACATTTTTAGATAATTCATTGATGAGCATGTAGTCGATAAAGGACAACTCATCTGAAAAAGCCCTGAATCCAGTTTGCGGATTGGCGAAGTTGGTACTTTTCAACACCGTTTCCCAATTGTCCACGTAATCATGTATGTAATTCAATTGTAGGGGATGTAATTCACTAATGTCTGGATCATGCAGTTGATAATACATTGGTCCGGTACTTGGAGCTTGAGCCGTAAATGGGGAAGTCCATGCAATAACCCCGCCTTCCGTTGTTTTGTCTATTTTAAGAATGTATCCACCTGTGAGGTGATTATCCAGTGTGTCAGTATAAAGAAGCGGGTCCACATTTACACGTCCTGGATTTATTTTGATCCGTTCCATTAAAACATAAACACCTATATACGAGCCGTTCAATATTACTTCACACAACTTTGTCCTTGGCGCATATTGCCCCATTTGTCGTCCAAGCTCGTACGTAAGAACATTTCGTATCATGGCTTTATCCGTATAGGGCGCATAAAGAATCCAATCATTATCGCTCGGCCAATCGAAAAGGGAAACGTTGTAATTAACCGAATCTGGCCCACGTGTTTCTACTGCATAAGATTTCATGGGAAAAGTATTCGAAGACGAACCTCTTTTTTCGATTGCGATTTGACCGTAAAATTCATTATAGGGATCGGATAGGGAATTCATTTGGTTATCGCCGTTGAAAATAATTCCCATGGTCCCGTCTATTTTTGGCTCATCGGGAATGTCAACATTATACGTGTCAAGTACGACAATTGGCAAATTGGAACTTGTTAATATAAATGGCGGTGTAAACCAGCTTGGAATGGGTCCGTAGGTGATGCTCGGATTATTCACGGCGACACTTAAAAAGTTTCGGCAGGTGAAGTCAGTTGAATTTGCGAGTTGATTATGAACCTCTACACAGAAAACATTCGTGCCATTCACCAAAAGTCCGCTTAATTGATTTTGATTAAAGATCAGTTGATCTGGCTGTTGATTCTGATAGAGTTTGGCTTCATGTGAAATGTTTGCCAATTGATTGAATGTAGGTTGACCTGTTCCAGAAAGGCCATTTCGCGCAACCTCTGTTCCGTTTAAATAAGCGACAAAACCGTCATCGTAATCAAAATGAAGTGCTAGCGCAACGATTTGATTGAGGTTTGCTATGTTGAATTCAATTCTAGTGTAAACTGAAACGGCGGAACTTGGTAAAATAGTGTTGTCGTCTCCATCCCCATATCCAAATCCACCGATTCCCTGTAACCATGAATTTACGGTAAATGAAGGAGTTAACCATTCAGGGGAAGATGCGGAAGTCGGAACTTGATAATACCAAGAGCTGTTGTCTTTTACAATGGTTTCCCAGTGATGCACTTGGGTATGTGCAGTGGCAAACAAAAGACATAGGAATAAACTGAAAACCCGAATAAATTTCATCAACTCAAAGGTACCTATTTCTTTTTACTTAACATAACCTTAACAATGGTGATGGCGCATACAAGTAGGCCCAAAATGGCGGATAAAACACCGAGGTAATCTCCGTGTTTGGAGTAGAATGTGACATGGCTCAAAAGTGGAATGGAATACTGAAAAGCATCTTCTCCCCAGTACTTAGTTTCTTTTTTGATTCGTCCGAATTCATCAAAAACTCCGCTTTTCCCGGTATTCGCACTTCGAATGACCCAACGTCTATTTTCAATGGCGCGCAAAGAAGAAAAGGAAAAATGCTGTTTGTATCCGGGCGAATCTCCCCACCATCCATCGTTGGTAATCACAGTTAAAAAGGGTGCACTCTGTTTAACTTGCCGCGATACAAAGTCCCCATAAATGGACTCGTAGCAAATAATCGGAGCGAGAATAGGATCTGATTTGAAAACTTTCGGCGATTTTTCAATACCTAAAGTCCCAGAAGTCCCACCATTTTCAATCGCTAATGTCTCCAAAAAAGGAAATAAATTGGAAAAAGGAATCATTTCGACACCGGGAACTAATTTAGATTTATGGATGAATGAGGGCATTCCCTTTTGTGGAATGTAAAGGGAACTATTATAACTTTCATAGAATATTCTTTGTTCAGGAATGTAAATACTCGCACGGGAATGTTTGGTATCGAATAGTTCCACGGTGGAAGCGCCAATCAATAATTCGGCATCCCCCCATTTTTTCATTTCGTCCTGGATCAGTGAGTAAAATGAGAGTCCTTGTAATCGCGATTCGATAAACCCTTGACTTATCGCTGTTTCTGGTCCAATGACTAAATCGGTGGTGGAATCCACAACCGAATTCGCTAGATTAAAAAATCGTTGAAGTTGCTGTTCATTGCTCGTTCCTAAGGCAAACTTCTCATTGTACGGATCAATGTTGGGTTGAATGACAGCGACACGGTAGAAATCTGCTCCTTTGTAAAATTGAAGGATTGGTAAGTGGAATACACTAATCATAATTGGAGTAAGTAGGCTGATAGAAGTGCCTAGCAACCAATAATTCCATGCCTTTCCCTTCTTCATCCATAGAGAGCGCATCCACAGAAACACAAAGATGTTGACAATGAGTATCCAAATGCTTCCGCCAAATACTCCCGTATATTCATACCATTGTATCCATGTGGTGCGAATACTGAAAAAATTTCCCAGCGTTAACCAAGGCCAGGATAAGTCCCAGTTGAAATGAAAATATTCAAAACTGATCCAAATCGGAATGAGTGTCCAGATTGCCCAATTGGATTTTAGTCCTTTCTTCACGAAATGAAAAAGCACAAACGTCAGCGACATGAACAAAGTGTTAAAGACAAAAGCGAGCAGTGCACCAATAATGGAGGAATTAGCTACCCACCAAGTTGTCACTAAATTGAAGATTAAAAAAGCAATATACGTTTGAAGGAACAAGTGCCATCCGCCTTTGGATTTCGCTTGTAAATCTTGGGATAGAAACAAGAGCGGGACAAAGCCAATAAAAACGAGGGGCGTGATGCTTCCTGTAAAAGGGAAGGAAATGCTCAAAAGGAGTCCTGAACAAAGGCTCAATAGGTAACGTTGCGCTCGGGAAAAGTTCATGTATTCTGTTTGAATAAAGGTAGTGAAATTGTCTAAATGAAGGAGTCGCCAATTTCGTGGACAAAAAAAAAGACCGCAATTGCGGTCTTTTAAATGATATCATCTGTTTCTTATGCAGTTGCAGCTTCAAATGGAACTACAGATACAAATGAACGATTGTCTTTTTTCTTACGAAATTCTACTAAACCATCCGTTAAAGCAAACAATGTGTGGTCTTTTCCAATTCCAACATTGTTTCCTGGGTGATGTTGCGTTCCTCTCTGACGAACAATAATGTTTCCTGAGATTGCTGCTTGTCCACCAAAAATTTTCACACCTAAGCGTTTGCTATGTGATTCACGACCGTTTTTCGAACTACCGACTCCTTTTTTGTGTGCCATGGTTTCTCTATATTATTCCTGAATACAGGATGTTTATGCTTTAATATTTGTAATTGTAATTGCAGTAAACTGCTGACGGTGACCGTTTCTTTTTCTGTAACCTTTTCTACGTTTCTTTTTGAAAATAATTACTTTGTCTCCTTTAACGTGATCAATTACCGTTGCGGTAATGATTGCGCCTTCTATAGCTGGGGCGCCAAGAGTGATTTTGCCATCATTGTCTATTAACATAACACGATCGAATTCTAATTTCTCACCTGCTTCTGCTGCTAAACGATGAACAAAAACCTTTTGGTCTTTTTGCACCTTAAACTGCTGCCCTGCTATCTCTACAATTGCGTACATATAGCTTGATTTAATTTATTAATTCATCCAAAATTGGAGGGCAAATATACATATTTAATTTTATATGCCAAACGAATGCAATCTTTTTCATCTAGAATTACTTGGTTTTTGACACTTTTTTAAGATTAGGTGTCCGTAATTTGCGAGAAGTACCCCAAAAATGACAATAAACATGCACAATACTTGTGTTTTCGAAATGCTTTCGTGAAAGTACGTACCTATCATAACTGCGACAATTGGAATGAGGTAGGTGACGCTACTCGCAAAAAGCGCGGAAGAGGATTGAATAATTCCATTGAATAAAAAAACGGCAAACGCTGTTCCAACGACCGCAAGAATGACAACAGCAGCGAAACCATTCATCGCATCGGGATTCCGTTTAAAAACGGAAATCACGTCGAAGGCAAAGAATCCAATGATCGATGGGATAAAAACAGTGGCGAATCCACCAGCGGCGACATGGATAGGTTTGTAAGCAGAAAGTTTAAACTTGATGGTATTTAAACTAATTCCGTAAAGCAACGTGGCTAATACAATAGCTAACGAAGGAAGGAGTTCCCCCGAATGCGCGGAAACATCTCCGCCAGTGAATACTAAAACTGTAATCCCACCAAATCCAATAATGGTTCCCATTACCTGAAAGCGCGTAATCTTGTTCGCGAAGAATACAAATCCAACAAGCAAGGTGAAAATAGGTGTAAAGCTGTTCATAATGCCCGCTAACCCAGATGAAATGTGTGTTTCTGCATATGTAAATAAAAAAGCCGGAATGAAATTTCCACATACTCCCACAATGCAAAAATAGCGAAGGTCCTTCGGGTCTTTTAATTGCCTCAATACTTGAATAGAAAAAGGGAGGAGGACGAGTCCAGCAATGAGCATGCGCATCGCGCCAACTTGTGTGGAAGAAAAAATTGCCTCATGTTGCTCATTGAACATGCCCTTTTTCATGAGGATAAATGAACTCCCCCAGATGCAAGCGAGTAAGACGAGTAACAACCAACTTTTCAAATTGCTTTTCATGCGTCAAAAGTACATATTATTTCAGGCCTGAAATTGTGAATAAGTAGGGCGAAACAAACAATATGTTAAAAAGTATCCCACATATTCCCACAATTCCTTTTAAAACATGATATATAAAGGATTTTATCCACGTGCATTTTGTTTAAAACGAAACATTAAATACCTTTGTACGTTAGAAGTTATGAACAATTAAAAATCCAGTGGTAAAAAGTGGTAGAAATCCACTAATTTTACCCATTATAAAGCTATGGCAGGATTAGTAGGAGAATTTGAAGTGAAATTGGATGAAAAAGGCCGATTTCTTTTGCCTTCCGGATTACGGAAGCAACTTCCTCCTGCGTCCCAACGAGATTTCATGTTGAATAAAGGATTTGAAGATTGTTTAACCCTCTATCCGCTTACCGATTGGGAGCAGGTTAGTGCGAGACTTTCTAAATTGAATTTATTCAAACCGCAAAATCGAATGTTTTACCGTTTATTCCATCAAGGAGCAAAACAGTTGGCATTAGATAATGCAGGTCGACTTTTGATTCCAACCGCACACATGGATCGTGTGGGATTGGTTTCCGAAGTGATGCTCATCGCATACAACGACAGAATTGAAATCTGGGACAAATCCAAATACTTCAACATGATTGAAGGAAACATGGCTGATTTCGCTGATTTGGCGGATGAAGTAATGGGTGATTTGGACAATGGAGCATAATACAAACTATCACATACCGGTTCTTTTTAAAGAAAGTATAGATGCATTGGACATTCGTCCAAATGGCATTTATGTGGATGTTACCTTCGGTGGTGGTGGTCACGCTCGTGCCATTTTCAATCAATTAACTGATACAGGACAATTAATCGTTTTTGATCAGGATGCCGACGCAAAGAAAAATGCATGGGAAGCTCCGAACTTCCATTTTGTCGCAGCAAATTTTGCGTTTCTTAAAAATCACTTACAACTATTGCGTTTTCAGCAAGTGGACGGGGTTTTTGCAGATCTTGGTGTTTCTTCCCATCAATTCGACACGGGCGAACGTGGATTCTCGATTCGTGAAAGCGCACCGTTGGACATGCGCATGAATCAACAGTCTGGAAAATCTGCACACCATGTAGTCAACGAATACGAAGAACATGAACTCATTCGAATTTTTCGGAATTACGGAGAATTGAAAAATGCGCGTGGCATCGCTTCAGAAATCATCCGTAAAAGAGCAGATGGCGTCATTGAAACAACCGGTGATTTAATGCACATGCTGAAACGTTTTGCGCCCAAATTCAAAGACCATAAATTTTACGCTCAGGTTTTTCAAGCCATTCGCATTGAGGTTAATCAAGAATTACAAGTGCTCGAAGACATGCTTAGTCAAGCAGCGGAAGTATTAACTCCAGGCGGAAGATTGGTGGTTATTTCCTATCACTCTTTAGAAGATCGATTAGTGAAAAACTTCATGAAACGAGGTTCGTTCACTGGGGAAATAGAAAAAGACTTTTTTGGAAATGTGCAAAAACCGCTCACGGAAATCATTCGACACCCCCTTGTTTCTTCGGATTTAGAGAATGAACAGAATCCGCGAGCACGTAGTGCGAAATTAAGAATTGCTGAAAAAAATGCATGAAGATGAATACATAGTAGGTGGGAAATCACCAAAAGCGGAAAAGCCTAAACCTGCGCAACGTGAAAAACGAACGGCGAAAGCCTCCGCATTTACTCAAATTTTAAATGGAGACTTTCTTACCAAAGAATTTGTGTTGAATAATTTGAATTACATCTTTTTCATCATGTTTTTATTAATACTGCTAGTCGCAAAAGGATATTACGGGAAACAAGTCAATAAGGACTTAGACAATGCGCAGAGAGAATTAGATCAAAACGCGGCAGAATATATTGAAGCAAAAGCTCGACTAGAACTAAGAACAAGAAGGTATAAACTTGCTGAAAAACTGGAAACGAGGGAAATAAAAGAAACAAAAAACGCAACGAAAGTCATTCGTTTGAAACGAAAAGATAATGAGTAAGGATCAAGATAAAAAATACTTAAAACGTCGTGCCTTTACGATTTACTTCACCTTCGTGTTGTTGATTTTAACTGTATTGTATTCCACCGCTAAACTTCAAATCGAAGGCCGAAGTAGCTTGTTCAATGATGTAGATAAAAAATTGCCGGTACAAATCGTAAAAAGAGTTCCTCGAATGGGTGAAATCTTGGATATGAATGGTATTCCATTTGTAACCTCTGTGACTTTCTACGACATTCACATGGATCCAACCGTGGTTGATCAAAAATTATTTGATGCTGAATTAGCCGGACTCGCTGCAGGATTGCACCGCATGTACCCAGATAAGTCAGCAAGGGAATACGAGAACGAAATTCGAAATGCCCGTGAAAATAAATCACGCTACCTGTTAATTCGCAAACGAGTCACAAACGACGAGCGTAAAATGCTGAACAAATTACCCATTTTCGAAAAAGGCCAGATGAAAGGTGGGATTATCGATAACGAGGAAACCATCCTGCGTAAAAAGCCTTATGGAAACTTATTAAGTCGGACGCTTGGCTACTATAAAAACGATAAGAAAGAATTAAAAGTTGGCATCGAAGGTGCTTTCTATCATTACCTAAAAGGGGAAGACGGGGAAGAACTCGAGCAACGCATTTCTTCGGGTTGGAAAAAAACAGGGAAAATCATCAAGGATGCTGTCGAAGGAGCCAATGTAATCACTTCCATTGATAAAGAAATTCAAGAGGTTGCCCATTCGGAATTGGAGAAGCAAATGATTCATATGAATGCGCAAGAAGGATGCGTAATCGTGATGGATGTGAAAACAGGTTTCGTTCGGGCGATTGCTAACTTGTCCAAACAGGTAAAAGGAAATTATGCCGAATCGTACAATTTTGCCATTGGCAATGCTGAAGTTCCCGGTTCGACCTATAAGTTAGCTTCCATAATGGCTGGACTAGAGGATGAGAAGTTTAAAATCACAGACAAAGTGAATGCGAATGGTTCTTATTTCATAGCTGGCGGAAAATTGTCCGATTCTAATCATGGAATGGGGTATGGAAACATCACCATTAAAAAAGCGTTTGAGAAATCGTCGAATGTCATTGCGCAAATCATGTATCGAGCTTACCGCTCGGAACCTCAAAAATTCTTGGATCGCTTGGCTCAATTTGGACTAACGGAAAAATTAGGCATCGATATCGAAGGGGAGAAAAAACCTTTTGTTCCAAAACCAGGAACTCCGGGTTGGTCCGCAATGTCCATTCCTTGGATGTCCATTGGTTACGAATTAAAACAATCTCCGCTTCAAACCTTGGCGTTTTACAACGCCGTTGCCAACAATGGGACATTTGTTCGTCCACAATTCGTTCAACAAATAAAACGATCTGGTCACATCATTAAAACGTTTAAACCGGTCATTATCAAAGATCAAATCTGTTCGAAAAACACGCTTGCAATCATGAGATCCTGTTTGGAGGGAGTGATGACAAATGGAACAGGTCACGATTTAAAAAGTTCATTTTTTACCATTGCTGGAAAAACGGGAACAGCGAAACTACTGGGTGATAACAAACAGTTCAACGATGAGAAAATGAGTTTCTATCAAGCTTCTTTTGTTGGCTATTTCCCAGCTAATAAGCCGATTTATTCTTGTATTGTTGTTATTTCCAAACCGAAAAGAGAGTATTATGGCGCGCGAGTTTCCGGAACGGTATTCGCGGAAATCGCCAATAAAGTTTACGCATCAGCTCTTCAGTATCACAGAGCGGTGAACTCAAAACGCGCGGTTAAATCCACAGATCTCCCGAAAGTGAAGGCCGCATCAAACCGAGATGTTACCCAAATATTAAAATCCTTTAATCTCCGCTACCAATTAAATGAAGATACAGAATGGATTCAATCTGATACACTGAAAGGTTCCATTCACCTTAATCATAAAAAAATCCACAAAAAATCAGTTCCAGATGTTTCCGGACTAACCGCAAAAGACGCCATCTATTTATTGGAGTCCGCAGGAATGATCGTGCGAATGCAAGGTAGAGGGGTTGTGAAATCTCAGTCGGTTTCCGCTGGAAATCCACTGGTGAAAGGACAATTAATTAAAATCACACTAAACTAATATGAAAACGCTTTCTTCCATTTTACAGCAAACATCCTTTGAGTTAACTCAAGGAGATTTGACAATGGAAATTTCTTCATTGACCTTCGATTCTCGAAAGGCAAGCGAAGGATGTGTTTTTATCGCTGTTGTTGGGGCCTTAAACGACGGACATCAATTTGTTCAATCTGCGTACGATTTGGGTTGCCGTGCATTCATCGTGGAACAGAAGGTGAACATGCCTTCAGATGCAACAATCATATTGGTTCCGAAAACGGATCGTGCATTGGCTGATGTGGCTTGTTCGTTTTATGATCAACCGTCCAGGGAATTAAAATTAATTGGCATTACGGGCACTAACGGTAAAACTACCACAACGACCTTGCTGCACGATTTATTTACCAGCCTAGGTTATACCTGTGGACTTATTTCAACCGTGGTCAACAAAATTGGCGATCAATCAAGTCCTTCCACTCATACGACACCGGATCCAATTAGACTAAATGCCTTACTGAGAAATATGGTTGAACAAGGGTGTTCTCATTGTTTTATGGAAGTGAGTTCACACGCCATTCATCAACAGCGAATTCATGGCCTTTCATACACAGGTGCAGTTTTCACGAACATTACGCATGATCACCTCGATTACCACAAAACATTTGCGGAATATATCCGAGTGAAAAAACAATTTTTCGATGAATTAAGCAGCGAATCATTTGCCTTGATCAATGGCGACGACCGTAATGGTCAAGTGATGCTTCAAAATACAAAAGCACAGAAAAGAAGCTTTGCCTTAAAAACCCCTGCTGATTATAAAGGGAAAGTGTTGGAAAATGAGATTTCTGGTTTAACATTAACCATTAACGGTGTGGAACTTTGCTCCCGTTTGGTGGGTGAGTTTAATGCCTTGAATCTCATCGCTGTTTACGGTGTTAGCATCTTACTTGGATTAGACTCACTAAATGTCCTAAGAGGAATGAGCAATTTGTCCTCCGTAGAGGGAAGATTTCAATATGTTCGAAGTCAAGGTGGAATAACGGCTATTATTGATTATGCACATACACCTGATGCCTTGGAAAATGTATTGAATACGATTGCAGCCATTCGCAAAGAAGGACAAAAAGTGATTGCTGTTGTGGGTTGTGGTGGAGATCGTGACCGTGAAAAACGTCCAGTCATGGCTGGAATTGCTGCGAAAAAAAGCCAGCAGGTCATTTTAACTTCCGATAATCCACGTACAGAAGATCCAATGAAAATCCTTCAGGATATGGAAGTTGGTTTGACAGATGATAATCGAGCACATTCATTGACCATTGTCGATCGGGCACAAGCCATAAAAACAGCCATTATGCTCGCGCAATCCGGTGACATCCTATTAATTGCTGGTAAAGGTCACGAAAAATACCAAGAAATCAATGGAGTGAAACACGACTTTGATGATTTCCAATTAACCGAAGAATTTTTTAATCAATTGAAAAAATAATCAGATGCTATACTACCTATTTGACTATCTCGATTCCTTAAACTTCCCCGGAGCAGGTTTGTTCCACTACATCTCTTTCCGTGCAGGTTTAGCGCTGATTTTCTCCCTTATTATTTCGATCATCATTGGGAAGAAAATCATAAATAAATTACGCCAACAACAAATTGGTGAAACCGTTCGTGATTTAGGTCTTGCCGGACAAATTGAGAAATCAGGTACACCAACGATGGGCGGAATTATCATTCTTGCTGCGATTTTAATACCGGTAATTCTATTTGCCAAACTGCACAATATCTACGTGATTACCATGATTATTGCAACGATTTGGTTAGGATTAATCGGGTTCTTGGATGATTACATCAAGGTATTTAAAAAGAACAAAGAAGGATTAAAGGGAACGTTTAAAATCATTGGTCAAATTGGCGTTGGTCTCATTGTTGGCTGCATGCTTTATTTCTCAGATGAGGTCGTTGTTCATAAGCGCGTTTCCGTCAACTATCAATTACAACAAGATGAGAAATTCGTGACGCATTTGCATGTTCAACATGAAGGAGAGCATTTTAAATGGATCAAAACAGATGATATGACAACCACCATTCCGTTTATTCGTGGGAATGAGTTTAATTACAATTGGTTAATTGGAGATTGGCAAAAATCGTATGGTTGGTTGTTGTTCATCCCAATTGTCATTTTTATTGTGATTGCGGTTTCTAATGGTGCAAACATGACAGACGGTCTAGATGGACTAGCAACGGGAACGTCAGCCATTGTTGGAATTGCCTTGGCCATTCTTGCCTACGTCAGTTCTCATGCCAATTTTGCTGACTACTTAGGGGTCATGTATATTCCAAATGCTGAGGAACTCGTGATTTTCATTGCAGCTTTTGTAGGTGCATGTGTTGGATTCTTATGGTACAATTCTTTCCCTGCTCAAGTATTTATGGGTGATACTGGAAGTTTAGCGCTTGGAGGCATCATTGCCGTTTTTGCCATTGCCATCCGCAAAGAACTGTTGATTCCTGTTTTGTGTGGCGTTTTCCTCATCGAAAACCTATCCGTGATGATGCAAGTGGGGTATTTCAAATACACAAAAAAGCGTTTTGGAGAGGGACGACGAATTTTCTTAATGGCACCATTGCACCACCATTATCAGAAAAAAGGAATTCATGAAGCGAAAATCGTCTCACGCTTTTGGATTGTTGCGGTATTGTTGGCAGTGGTAACGATTGTAACCTTGAAATTGAGGTAATTGTGAGTACACAAAACAAAAATATGGTCATTCTTGGCGCTGGTGAATCCGGTGTGGGTGCTGCTATTCTTGCAGTGCAAAAAGGATGGGCTGTTTTTGTTTCCGATATGTCGCAAATCAAGGAGGAATTCCAAACGGAATTGACACAGATTGGAGCACCATGGGAACAAGGAACGCATTCCATGGACGTGATTTTTGCCGCGGATTTAATCATCAAATCCCCAGGGATTCCAGAAAAGGCTCCGGTGATGAAAGCCATACGTGAGAAAGGAATCAAGGTGATTTCAGAAATTGAATTTGGTGGCTACCATACAAAAGGAAAGACAATCTGTGTTACCGGAAGCAATGGTAAAACGACCACCACCATGTTGACGCATCACATCCTCAAAAAAGCAGGATTGGATGTTGGATTAGCAGGGAACGTTGGCTACAGTTTTGCCAAACAAGTAGCAGAAGGCGATCACGATTGGTATGTGATTGAATTGAGTTCTTTTCAATTGGATGACATGTATGATTTTCATGCGAACATCGCGATTTTAACAAACATTACACCTGATCATTTAGATCGTTACGATTACCAAATGCAGAATTATGTTGATTCAAAATTCCGCATTTTGCAGAATCAAACAACAAACGATTGGTTCATCTATAATGCCGATGATGACCTTATTTCAACGGAAATGAAAAAAAGAAATCCTTCCGTGAATTTGGCTCCTTTTTCCATGAAAAATGAACAAAATCCAGGAGCTTATACAAAAGACAAACAACTAATAATCAATATAAACCAACAATTTGCCATGTCAATACACGAATTAGCTTTAAAGGGTAAACACAATACCCAAAACGCTCTTGCTGCAGGAATCGCTGCAAGACTAGTTGAAATCCGTAAGGATATTGTACGTGAAAGTTTAGAAGACTTCACCAATGTGGAACACCGACTTGAATTCGTTGCCAAAGTGAACGGAATTGAATTCATTAATGATTCAAAAGCAACGAACATCAATGCTGCATGGTTTGCTTTAGAAAGCATGGAAAGCCCTACCGTTTGGATTGTTGGGGGTGTTGATAAAGGAAATGACTATTCTGAATTAACAGCGCTTGTGCGCGAGAAAGTGAAGGCAATTATCTGTTTAGGTGTGGATAATCAAAAAATCATTGAAGCATTTACCGGAATAGTAGAAACCATTGTAGAGGCAAAATCTGCCATGGAAGCTGTTGCGTTCGGTTATAGATTTGCGAAAAAAGATGAAACTGTTCTTCTTTCTCCTGCTTGTGCAAGTTTTGATTTATTTGAAAACTATGAGGATAGAGGAAATCAGTTTAAACAAGCTGTTCGATTGTTATAATTATTCCCGTTTAAAATGCAAGATAAACGCATTCATATCGAAACAACTCCCACCAGAGATTCTCTGCGTAAGGCACAGGGGTCGGGCATTCGTGCGCATGGCAAACTGAAGGGACTCGATGTGTTTACTTGGATGCAGCCTGAACAAAACGCCTTAGTTAATTTCATACAGGGAATACCAACCAAGATATTTTGGGTGGGAAATCCTTCGGAAATTGAGGCCGTGTTAAGTTCCAATCCCGAGCTCATCTACAAGTTTCAAAGCATCTTTTCATTTGGAGAGAATCGAACTGGTTTTATGTTGGAAAACGAGTTTATGGATATCCAAGATGTCTTAAACGGATTAATGTCAGAATTAACAACAACAGGGACTTTGCTATTTACATGTACAGAAAACGATAGTGAGTACGTTTCCCTGAAAATTGCTGCTTACCTCAATCTGTTACAATCGTTATGAGAGAATACTTAAAATATTTAAAAGGTGACCCTGTCATTTGGATCATTACCATCCTCATGATGTCATTCTCACTCGTAACGGTTTATAGTTTTGTTCCAATTTTGGTAAAAATTGAGGGAGGATCTCCTTTTCAATATTTATTTAAGCACTTAATTTACGTAGTAATTGGGTTCGCTTCCATGTTTGCTATCCATCGCGTAAACTCAAAATACATCAGTCAATTGGCAAAATTCTCCTATTACCTTGCTATTGCTTTGCTACTCTTTACCTTATTTTTTGGAACAGAAGTCAACGGCGCAGGACGCTGGATTCGAATCCCATTTGTAAAACTCACCTTTCAGTCTTCGGATTTTGCCAAATTGGCTTTGATCATTTATATCAGTCGAATATTGGTCAAAAAGAAAGATAAGTTAAGCAGTTGGAAAGAAGGAATTTTACCTTTGATGATTCCCATTGGGGTAATATGCACCTTGATTGTAAAAGATAATTTTTCTACGGCAGCGATGTTGTTCTTGTTGTGTATGGCCATGTTATATATTGGTCGAGTGCCATGGGGAAAATTGTTAACGATGGCCGGAGCGGGAATCGCACTTGCAACATTAGCGGTCATGTTCCATTTGGCTTTTCCAGCAGTGGGACTCCTTCCGCGTTTTGATACATGGAAGAATCGCTTAACGAATCGAATGGAAAGTGATTCGCAAGATATTAAAACGGCTCAGGCGAATGCTCAAGCGAAAAATGCACAATTGGCCATTCACGTCGGATCCTTATTTGGACAAGGTGTTGGTGATGGAAAACTGAAGGAATACCTACCTGAAGCCTATGCGGATTTCTATTATGCAACGTTCGTTGAGGAATTTGGATTTTTAATGGCAGCATTTTTAGCCCTATTGTATTTGATTCTTTTATACAGAATCATCAAAATTGCACTAAAAACAATGGATCCATTTCAATCCTATGTTTCCTTGGGAATTGGTATTCACCTATTGACACAAGCGAGCATTAATATGCTAGTATGCACGGGTGTTTTCCCTGTGACCGGACAAAATATGCCCTTTTTAGCAATGGGAGGATCTGCCTTAATAATGGCTTGCGTTTCTATTGGTATCATACAAGCATTTGCAAAAGATTTAGAAAAAGAAAAAGACGAAGCTTCATTTGAGCAAGCATAAAAATGGAATTAATGAGTATTCAACGTGTTATTATTTCGGGTGGTGGAACAGGAGGACATATTTTTCCTGCCGTGGCGATTGCCGATGAAATCAAACGAAGAAATCCTGCTGCCGCCATACTTTTTGTTGGAGCTATTGGGAAAATGGAAATGGAAAAGGTGCCTCAAGCAGGCTACGAAATCATCGGATTGCCTATCGCTGGTTTTCAACGCAAATGGACCTTTTCAAATTTTCTATTGCCGTTCAAAATCCTCCAAAGTTTATGGAAGGCAAGAACGATCGTGAAAAATTTTAATCCTGAATTGGTCATCGGTGTTGGGGGTTATGCGAGTGGCCCAACCTTGCAAATGTCCAATATGTTAGGTATACCAACACTTATTCAAGAACAAAATTCTTTCCCAGGAAAAACCAATCAATTATTGGCCAAAAAAGCAAAGAAAATATGCACGGCGTATAGCGAAATGGAAAAATTCTTTCCTACTTCGAAAATCATTCATACGGGAAATCCAGTGAGAAATTTGGTGTCAAGAGAAGGAGATCTCAAATCGGAGGCATATACATACTTTCAGTTAGACCCTTCAAAAAAGACCATTCTTGTGATTGGAGGAAGTTTAGGTGCTCGAACCCTGAATGAAAGCGTGATGCATCATGCTTCCCTCGCTTGTTCTTCCAATGTTCAAATCATCTGGCAATGTGGGAAGAATTATTTAGGCCAAATAGAAGCACAATTTGATGACAATTGGAAATCAAACATTCAAGTACATGCCTTTATTCAGCGCATGGATTTAGCGTATGCTGCTGCGGATGTCATCATTTCCCGTGCTGGCGCTTTGTCTGTTTCAGAACTCACCTTAATTGGTAAGCCATCTGTTTTGGTTCCTTCACCGAACGTTTCGGAGGATCATCAAACGAAGAATGCCATGGCGCTTGTTCGTCAAGATGCGGCGGTTTTAGTCCGTGATGACCAATCCATTGAAACACTCATTCCAACAACCATAGACTTGCTAAACAATGCGCATTTATGCAAACAGTTAAGTAAATCCATTGGCATTTTAGCAAAACCAAATGCCTGCATTGAAATTGTCGATGCTTGTGAATCAATTATCTAAAGAAATGCAACAATTCGAGCAATATAAACAGGTATATTTAATCGGCATTGGAGGCATTGGCATGTCAGCATTGGCACGCTATTTTAAGCAGAACGGACTGACCATTGGAGGATATGACAAAACTCCCTCACCTTTGACCAAGCAACTCGAGGAAGAAGGTTGTTTGATTCATTTTGATGATTTAGGGGACCAAATACCTGAGGTATTCACGGATAAAAACAAAACACTTGTCATTTACACGCCAGCCATCAAACAGTTGGAAGAATTGAACTTTTTTAAACGAGGTGGATTTACCTTGTTGAAAAGAGCCGAAGTTCTGGGGATGTTGACGCGGCAATCAAAAGGACTTTGTGTTGCTGGAACTCATGGTAAAACCACAACGAGTTCCATGTTGGCATTTATTTTGGATCAATCCAGTTGGAAATGTAATGCTTTTCTTGGTGGAATTGCCACGAACTTTCAATCCAACTTGGTACTCAACAACGATAGCCCATATACGGTGATTGAGGCAGATGAATTTGACCGTTCATTTCTTCATCTATCACCCTTTGCCTCGATTATTACTTCCGTAGATCCCGATCATCTGGATATTTATGGAACAGCAGAACAGTTCAAAGAAGGTTTTCGTCAATTTGCAATGAAGTTAGATCCGAAAGGAATTTGCCTTCAAAAAGAAGGACTCCATTTACCAACATTAGGAACCTCCTTTACCTATGCGGTGGAATCAGTAAGTGCTGATTATTCGGTATTTAATTTAACATGGAAAAATGGATTCCTTTGTGGAGATATTCGCTTAAAAAATAATTGGTGGCGCGAAGTTCAATTTGGATTGCCCGGAATCCACAATGCAGAAAATGCCTTGGCTTGCGTTGGATTGCTGCATGAAATGGGAATGGATGAAGTCCAAATTCGTTCAGGCATCAAGCATTTTCTTGGCGTGAAACGCAGATTTGAATACATCATTCGAACGGAGAAATTAGTCTTTGTGGATGACTATGCCCATCACCCCCAGGAAATAAATGCATTGGTCAATTCGATCCGCTTACTGTATCCAGAAAAGAAAATTACTGGAATTTTTCAACCGCATCTATTCTCTAGAACCAAGGACTTCGTTGAGGATTTCGCACAGGAACTTTCGGAGTTGGATGAATTGATCCTTCTGCCCATTTATGCGGCACGAGAGGAACCTATTCAAGGGGTGTCTAGCGAATGGCTTTTGAATAAATGCAAAAATGATCAGAAGTCAATCAAAAAACCAAGCGAAGTCTTAGCGCACTTGAGCAATTTAACGGAAGGAGTTTTATTGACGATTGGAGCTGGGGACATTGATCGAATTGTACCCTCATTAAAAGAACTATTAACCATCAACCTAACTGATTGACATGAAAAAATGGATGAAAATTAGTTTGTGGATTTTACTTTCAGCTGGGGTGACCGCCATTTTATACTTTGCTAACCAGGAGGAAATCAAAAAGAAATACAAAAATCCTAAAATATCCATCCATGTAGATGGAGATGCTTTTCTAACCGAACCCGAACTAATTGATCGACTGAAACTTCATCGCTTGATTCAGGAAAATGATAATGTAGGAAACCTAAATATCCGAAAATTGGAATATGTTATTTCATGTATGCCAGAGGTTAAAAATGTCAAGGTTTTTAAACGCATTGGAAATGAGTGGGATATACAGTTGAATCTGCGTAAACCCATCGCGCGAATCTTCAATACTATGGGACAAAGTTTTTACCTAGATGAGGACGGATTTTTAATGAATCGATCGAGTCTTCATACCGCACGGGTACTCGTTTTTTCTGGGAAAATAAAAGATCGATTTTCACCGAATTCAATCTTTAAAATTATTAACAACGATTCCTTGAAAAGTATTCGAAATTTAGATGATATCTATCGAATTTCAAATTATGTTTGTAATGATCCAATATTGCACAAATTAATTGGTCAAGTTTACCGTGAAAAGAATGGTGATTTTGTACTAATTCCTATTGTAGGTGATCAAAAAATCAATCTCGGAACAGCCAATTCGGATGAAGATGTGAATGATAAGTTTGGACGTTTATTGGATTTTTACAAAGAAGCAATGCCCTATGAAGGGTGGAATAAATATAGCGAAATAAGTGTAAAATATGAAGGACAAATCGTTTGTAGAAAAAGAGCCAACTAGCGAAGTGAAGCGTAGCAAGATTGTTGTTGGTCTCGATATTGGGACGACCAAAATTGCTTGTTTCGTAGGACGTAAAAATGAGCACAACAAAATTGAAATTGTTGCCTTGGGGAAAAGTGAATCCCTCGGTGTCATGCGCGGAGTGGTGTCTAATATCGAACGCACGGTTCAATCAATCACGTCTGCTGTTGATTTGACGCAATCATCCGTGGAAGGTGATTTGAAAATAAAAAATGTGAATGTAGGAATTGCTGGACAACACATCAGTAGTATGCAACACAGAGGAATGTATACCCGTCGCGATGCGCAAGGTGAAATCACACAGTCGGATATCGATGCATTCGTTGATGATATGTATCAATTGGTGATGACTCCAGGCGAGGAAATCATTACGGTCATTCCGCAAGAATATATTGTGGATAATGAACCAGAAATTAAAGACCCAATCGGAATGGGTGGTGTTCGTTTAGAAGCGAATTTCCACATCATTACTGGACAAGTGAACAACATTAAAAACATCAAGCGTTGTGTTGATCGCGCTGGATTAAATGTCAAAGAAATCATTCTTGAACCTATTGCCTCTGCGGAAGCGGTATTGAGTGAAGAGGAGAAAGAAGCAGGTGTTGTATTGGTTGACATCGGCGGCGGAACAACAGATGTAGCCATTTTCCAAGATGGATTGATTCGTCATACCGCGGTTATTCCATTTGGCGGAAATGTTATCACGGAGGACATCAAAGAAGGCTGCCGCATTATGCAACGCCATGCGGAATCGTTGAAAGTGAAATTTGGTAGCGCATTGGCTTCAGAAAGCAAAGAAAACGAAGTGGTTTGCATTCCGGGATTGCGTGGACGTGAACCAAAAGAAATTACCTTGAAAAATTTGGCGAGTATCATTCAAGCGCGCATGGAGGAAATCATCGAATTGGTGAATTTCGAAATTAAAAACTCTGGCTATTCCAAAAAAATCATTGGTGGAATCGTGGTAACCGGAGGCGGTGCTCAATTGAAGCACTTAACCCAATTGTTCGAATACATGACAGGTTTGGATACACGTATTGGCTATCCAACGGAACATTTAGCAAATACCAACGACCTAGATAAGTTGGCAAGTCCAATGTTTTCTACCGGAATTGGCTTGGTGTTGAAAGGATTTGAGGCAGCAGAGAAATCTGGTTTGGATTTTATTCCAAAACAAGAAGAAGCGCCATTGACAAACCAAAAAGCGAGAACACACTCTAATCCGCGCAGAGATGGTGGATTTTTTGATAAGATTAGACAATCAGTAGGGGAATTTTTTGATGATAAAGATTAATAGAAAAAATGATGGATATGGAATTTGACTTACCTAAAATGGGAGCAGTAGCAGAAAGTAACGCAAACTCAATCATCAAAGTTATTGGTGTTGGAGGTGGCGGTTCGAATGCGGTGAATCACATGTTCTTGCAAGGAATTGTTGGCGTGGATTTTATCGTATGTAATACGGATCGTCAAGCCTTAGATATTTCTCCAGTTCCGCACAAAATTCAGTTAGGACCAAACTTAACAGAAGGTAGAGGAGCTGGGATGATCCCTGAAATGGGAATGAATGCCGCAATTGAAAACATCGAAGAAATTCGCGAGATCCTTTCGAAAAACACGAAAATGGTTTTCGTTACAGCAGGAATGGGCGGTGGTACTGGAACAGGTGCCGCTCCGGTAATTGCTCAAGTTGCGAAGGACTTAGGAATCCTAACGGTAGGAATTGTAACAGTTCCATTTAATTTCGAAGGTAGAAAACGTCGCCAACAAGCGGAAGAAGGATTGGATAAAATGCGTCAAAACGTAGATACCTTGTTAATCATTAACAATGAGCGTTTACGTGAATTTGGTAAAAACATGTCGCTTTCAAGTGCATTCTCACATGCTGACAATGTATTAACCGTTGCAGCAAAAGGAATTGCGGAAGTGATTTCAGTAACTGGAACAATCAATGTTGATTTCAACGATGTAAATACCGTGCTACGCAACAGTGGTCAAGCAATCATGGGAAGTGCACTTGCGGAAGGTGAAGACCGTGCAATTGTTGCGGTGAAGGAAGCATTGACCTCTCCTTTATTGAATGACAATGATATCAACGGTGCAAGCTATGTGTTGTTGAATATTACTTACGGTGATAAAGAAGTCATGATGGACGAGATTACGGAAATCACGGACTACATTCAAGACGCTGCTGGAGCTACAGCAGACGTAATTTGGGGACATGGTTACGATGCGACATTAGGCGATAAGATTTGCATCACCTTAATTGCAACAGGATTCTCTTCAACACCTATAACGGGTTTTGAGAGAGCTCCAGAGCGCAAGATCGTCGCGCTGGAGGATGAGCACAGAAAAGAGATTTTAAGTCCACTTGAATCTCCTGTACAATACACAACGATCCAAAGTGAAATCAATCAAGAACCTTTCTTGAAAGAAGAGGAGCAAGAGGTGAATCACCATTCCTTTTCTTCCCCAATAGTTGCACCGATTAACGTGGTGGAAACGAGTATAGAAGAACCAACGCGTTTTGAATTGGAAGAACCGATCGTGAACGAAGTGATTTCCTACCAATTGGATGATGAAATTACTTCTGTTGCGGATATGCCAGCCTTCGATGTAGAAGCGTCTATGGATAATTTTGAGACTGATGACAGTGCTTTTACCTGGGATGTGATGGACGCAAGTTCTTCGTCCGTAGAGGAAGAAACAACATATCAATCGCCAGTTCAAATGGTTTCTGAAGCACAGGGACCGGAAACAATTGTACGTCATATGTTGGAGGATGATGCAGAAGAGCGTTTAAGCATGGAGCCTGCAAAACGCATCCTTTCTCCAGAGGAGCAGCAACGCAAAACACAAGAACGCGTTTCACGCATTCAAGAATACACGGCAAAATTGAAGAAAGCAGAAGGCATCGTTGAATTTGAAAACGAGCCAGCATATGTTCGTCGCAACATCAGCATTCAACAATCGACACCAAGTACAGAAGAACGTTTTTCTCGTTTCGGATTGTCGCAAGATGAAGATGGAAAAGTTGGATTACGCAGCAATAATTTCTTACACGATAACGTAGACTAATGGGATTCACGGAACGAATAAACGAGGATATAAAAAAAGCAATGCTGGCTAGAGAAAAAGAAAAGTTAGCAGCGTTAAGAGATATTAAATCTAAATTATTACTTGAAGCAACTTCTGGAAATGGTGATGTGAGTGAAGAGGTAGCGATTAAAATTTGCATGAAACTACACAAACAACGCATGGAAACCTATGATTTGTATGTCGCACAAAATCGTCATGACTTGGCGGATGATGAATTATTCCAAGCGAAAGTCATCGAGGCTTATTTGCCACAAATGATGAGTGAGGAGGAAGTAAAAGCGGAAGTTGCGGCAGCAATTCAATCAGTAGGTGCATCTGGACCTCAAGATATGGGGAAAGTGATGGGTGTACTTAGCGGGAAATTAGCTGGCAAAGCCGATGGAAAATTAATTGCTTCTTTGGTAAAAGAAGGATTAGCGAATTAATGACAACAAACAACAAATAATGAAAAACGCATCTTTTGGTGCGTTTTTCTTCGTTTATATAAGATCTATCAAATGAAAGCTAGCTTAGCAGAAACAATTCGAGCATATCATCAAAAGGGATGGTCTCCTGCTACTTCAACCAATTATTCTTTTAAGGAGGATGGTCAAATATGGGTATCTCGTTCGGGTGTAGATAAGTCTATTTTTAACACAGAGGATTTTATCTCTATCGATGTAAATGGAAAAGTAACGGCACCATTTGAAGGTATAAAACCTTCTGATGAAACAATGATTCACGTGCTTATTTATCGTTTATTTCCTGAAGCTCAAGTGATATTGCATAGTCACTCCAAAAATCCAGTGTTGATTTCGAAAAAATACGAGCTGATTTTCCCTGTGGAAAATTATGAGTTGCAAAAAGGATTTTCGGGTGTGTCCACACATGCATGTAGCATTCAAATACCCATCTTTGAAAATGCACAGGAAATGAGTTATTTCGAACAAGTGCTGATAGATCGCAAATCTGAAATCCAACAGCATTGTTTTATCATTCGTCAACATGGAACTTATGCTTGGGGAGAAAATCTTTTCGCAGCTAAAAGACATTTAGAAACCTTAGATTATCTTTGTGAGTGTGAATTAAATCAATTCTAATGGCCATTTTATCCATGCCGAATCAGCAAGTACAAGTGACGGACCCACAGGAAATTAGGTCCTTCATGAACGATCGTGGAATTTTCTTTGATCAATGGTTTTGTGATGTGGAATTTGAAGATCATGCAAGCACAGAAGAAATTTTGGCGGCATATCATAGAGATTTAGATCCATTCATGAAAAATGGGGGATACCAAACAGCAGATGTCATTTCCATCAATTCCTTAACTGAAAATTACGAGGCAATTCGTGCTAAGTTTTTGGCTGAACATACGCATTCGGAAGATGAAATTCGTTTTTTTGTAGATGGACAAGGACTGTTTTGGTTTCATTTGGAAAACGAAGATGTTTTCAATTTACTGTGCGAACGTGGTGATTTAATTTCAGTCCCTGCTGGTACAAAACACTGGTTTGATGCAGGAGAAACACATCCTTTCGTCAAAGCCATTCGTATATTTATAGACATGTCTGGTTGGATTCCTCAGTATACGGAATCAAGCTTGGAACAACAATTCAAAGATTTTAATTTCCCAAAACGTGGATAGTCAAATTAAGTATATTTTAACGGATATTGAAGGAACAACCTCCTCTATTTCTTTTGTGGTAGATGAGTTGTTTCCTTATTTCAGAGAACATATTCAAGAATTGCCTAAAATGGCACAAGTGAGCGAGGTGAAAGAATCGTTCGCCCAAGTCATAAACATGGTCAAAGAGGAAGAAGGGAAAAGCATTACCACAACCGAAGAGGTGATAGCCTATTTGGATCAATGGTGTCGCGAAGACCGAAAAGCAACGCCACTAAAAACCCTTCAGGGCTTCGTTTGGAAAAAAGCCTATGAAGAAGGGGCAATTAAAGGACATGTATACGATGACGTTCCGACCTGCTTGAATAAATGGAGAGCGAATGGACTGAAAATCGGTATTTTTTCATCGGGTTCTATTCATGCACAAAAATTACTATTTCAATATAGTTGCTTTGGTGATTTGAGCAAACACTTATCTAATTTTTTCGACACAAATACAGGTCCTAAACGCGATCCCGCAACCTATAAAGCGATTGCAGAAATTTTGGATTTGGAACCAAATCAAATTCTATTTCTGTCTGATATCATTGAAGAATTAGTTTCAGCAGATGAAATTGGATTCCAAACCATTCAATTGGTTCGTCCTGGTTCAACCGGCACTTGGAAGCAAACCGTTTGCACCTTTAATGAAATATAACTGAGATTCATCCTTGTTAAAAATATTAGTCATAAAAAAAGCCGATCAATTGATCGGCTTTTCTCTGTGATAAGAGGATTATCTTAGTTGTTAATTGGTGCGCCAGCGTTATTTACTGGAGTTCCAACTTCTGGAGCTGGACCAACTTCACCTTTAATACGAATTACTTTGTTTGGCTCATTAATCGCGTTCGAAGTAATGGTTACGTTTTTATTGATTGGACCAGGACGGTTTGTGTCGTATTTTACACGAATAACACCTTTAGCTCCTGGAGCAATTGGTTCTTTCGGCCACTCAGGAACCGTACATCCACAAGATCCTTTAGCGTTAGAAATGATTAATGGCTCATCTCCTGTATTTTTGAATTCAAAATTACAATAAGGCTCACCACCGTATTTGATGTTACCGTAGTCATGCGTTTCTTTGCTGAATTCGATTTTTGCACCTTTCTCAATTTGTGCGTTCACTGTGTTCATTCCCAATACTGCGATGAACATAATCCCAAAGGATAAGAATAGTTTTTTCATAGTCAATAATTTTTATAAACCAAACATACGCAGGATTGGCAAGAACATATTTTATTTAACTAAATGTTAACAGAATTAATTTTTTAAAGATGGATGAAATCAAGAGTTGTATGGAACTATTTTTTCAACCAGCCTCGTTTCCTGAAGATCAACAATAATCCTATACCAAGTGCAATCATGAATGCAATCACGGAATAATAACCGTAGGTATATTTCAACTCGGGCATGTGTTCGAAATTCATTCCATATACCCCCACAATAAAGGTCAATGGGATAAATATGGAACTAACCACCGTTAATACGCGCATGATTTCGTTCATTCGTTGTCCTTGTGCCGCATAATACAAATTCGCCATTCCTTCCAAAATTTGCTTATTTGCATCAATTTCTTCTAAAACACTTGTACAGGAGGAATGCAAACTTCGGTAATAATGGCGATTGCTGCTTTGAATAAAGGGACTCTCACTGTTTTTTAACTGGACGGTAATGTCGCGCATAGGCTGCGCGATTTTGCGCAACTCAATGAGTTTTCGCTTTTCTAATTCAATGCTCGTTAAAATGGTTTTATCGTGAACAACATGAAGCTTGGCATCAATGGTTTCTATTTGCAGCGAAATTTCCTCCAATACTTCAAAATAATTGTCGATGATGGCTTCCAACATGCGAAACATTAAAAAGTCGGGACCTTTTGTTCGTATTTTTCCCCTTCCTTTTTCAATTCGGTCACGCACATCTGTAAAGTGATCAGAAGGTTTATCTTGAAACGATATCAGGTAATTATCCCCCATTAAAAAGGAGATTTGATCTTGATGTAAATATGGATTCCCTTCCTCCTTGGGCAATGCGGACATCACATAGAAGGACATGTACTTGGTGTATTCTTCAATTTTAGGTCGACGAACCTGGTGGTGAATATTTTCAATCGATAATTTATCAATGCCCAGTTTTTGACATAAATGTTCTATAGACTCAGTTTCATCAATCCCATGGAAATTCAACCAAGCAACATGGTCGTTATCGAGCTCGGACTCTAAAAATTCATTCGCAAAATAGGTGGCGGATTCCTGTTTGATGGAATAAAAAGCAGCATTGTACTTATATAGTTGAACGTTTGCCATAATCTTGTTATTCTTTGGTTTGATGCAAGGCACAACCTTCACAGCTGGATTTCTTTTTGAAAAATTGTTTCCAAATCCTCCTACCAAGGTATACCGAGGAAAGTCCAAGTGCAAGGAAAATAACCAACAGTTGCATATCTGAACGAATTTAAGATTTATCCGTGAATTAAGAAAGAATACTGAAAGTAATCCATGCCGATAGGTATGCCAAGGCTCCCATGAATACAAGTTGTATGATGGGCCATTTCCACGAATTCGTTTCGCGTTTCACTACTGCTAATGTTGCCATACACTGCATGGCAAATACGTAAAACACCATTAAAGAAACCCCACTCGCTAAAGTGAAAACAGGTGTTCCATCAGCTTTTACCTCGTTTCGCATACGATCAATCAATAAGGTTTGTGCAGCGCCTTCATTTTGAACGGCATAGATGGTTGCTAGGGAACCGACAAATACTTCTCTTGCCGCAAAAGATGTAATCAATGAAATACCAATTTTCCAATCATAGCCTAAGGGTGCGATGATGGGTTCCATTCTTTTGCCAAGTAGTCCGATATAGGAATTTGAAAGTTTACAGGAAGCCATCGCTTGAGATTGTTCCGCTTCCGTCATTGTTTGATAGGTGCTGCTTTTACTCAGTCCATCCATGGAATCTTTCATGTCTGGACCAAAACTCGCTAGAAACCAGAGAATAATCGAAATCGCCAAAATGATTTTTCCCGCATCGATGATGAAAATCTTTACTTTTTCCAACACGTTTATGAAGACATTTCCCCAACGTGGATTCTTATAGTCCGGAAGCTCCATTAGCAGAAATCCTTTCTCCTTTTGTTTAATAAACAATTTTAAAAGGAAAGAGACCAACAGCGCAAAAACAATCCCCAAACTGTACAAACCAAATAAGACGATCCCTTGTAAGTTGATGAATCCAAAAACAAAGGTTTTTGGAATGACCAATGAAATCAACAGGGTATAAACGGGAATACGAGCACTACAACTCATAAATGGCGCAACGAGAATGGTGATGAGTCGTTCCTTCCAATTGGAGATCGTTCGTGTGGCCATTATTCCAGGAATTGCACAAGCAATACTAGACATAAGTGGAACAACACTCTTTCCATTCAAACCAAATGGACGCATGAGTCGGTCCATGATAAATACCACTCGGGACAAATACCCACTTTCTTCCAAGATTGAAATGAAAAAAAAGAGCATCGCAATTTGAGGCACAAAAACAACAACGCCTCCAATTCCAGGAATGATTCCTTGTGACAGTAAATCGTTCACAAGTCCTGGTTGAATTGCATGACTCGTCCCACTAGCTAGGTGAGCAAACATTGCATCAATCCAATTCATCGGTGCATTGGCAAATGTGAAAATAAATTGAAAAATGGTCAATAAAACCAATGCAAATATCACGTATCCGAAAACGGGATGAATCAAAATACGATCTATTTTTCGCGAGACACTTTCTCCAAGCGGCACCTTCGTATGGACTACATTTAGTAAGGCACTTTTGATTTTCTTCAAGCGTTCTTCTGCTTCCAATTTTTGTCCTGAAACATCATCCAAAAGGCATAATGGGTGTCCATCGATGAATGATTGTTGGTGGACATAGGTGCTTTTTAATCCTGCAAGGGCTTGAAGGATGCGGTCTTTGCCAAGTCCGATGCGTGCATTGGATTGTACAATTGGCACACTTGGAAATAATTTGGATAACTCGTCCACTGAAATAGTGATTCCTTTACGTTGTGCAAGATCCCACATATTTAGGACAAGCACACAAGGAATACCAAGGTCATAGACTTGAGAAAAGAACAACAAATTCCGTTGTAAATTACTCGTGTCCACCACAAAGATTATTTGATCGGGATGCTGTGAATGCGTGGGATTAGATAAGACATCAAAGACTACAGATTCTTCTTTTGATCTTGGATAAATGCTGTATGTACCTGGAAAATCGATGAGTTCGTGCTGAACGTTGTCCACTGTCACGAATCCACTTCGTTTGTCGACCGTTACACCAGGGAAATTTCCTACCTGTTGACGTAAACCTGTCAAGAGATTGAATACGGAGCTTTTACCAGTATTCGGATTACCGAGTAACGCAATTTTCATCGTTTGCAAACTTATTAATTTTGATTCAAAGCATTAGGCTTTCACTTCAATAAATTGCGCTTCTTCTAAACGGAGGGTAAGCACCGAGCCATTAAGTTCAATGGCAATGGGATCGCCAAAGGGTGCTTTGAATAAAGTGGTGATGAGCTGACCTGAAACTAAACCCATTTCAGTTAACTTGGACGAGATAGGAGAATGGTCTACCGATACGATTTCTACCACGCGCTTTAATTCAATATGGTCCAAGGTGTTCAACATGGCACAAAACTACATTCCTTTCGATGAATTTCATATACCTTAAAAGTGGTATTTACACCTTATTTTAAGACAAATCGAGCAGTATGACGTGTGCGCTGTTGAAGGAGGATTTCTTTTCCATGCGTAACTTGTTGAATGGTATCTTCATCGTAATGACGAATGGTGACTAAAGAAAGATTTTCGTTATACTTTACCTCATAGTCCGATTGAAATAATGCGAGAAATTCATCCCGTTTCAGTTTTTTTTGATCGACCAAAATCGAAAAACTCAAGGCTGAGTTTTGCATGAGGTTGATTTTGATATTCAAATCGGACAATTTTCCAAAAATGACACTCAGATTTTCTTCTACAATAAACGAGAAGTCTTTTGGTGTAAACGAATACAAAGCTTGCTCAAATTTAAAAATGTAGGAAGGGACTAAATGGTCTTTGCTTGATGAAGCTTGAATGATCGTTCCATCGGCTTTTGGATCAAGGAAAGATTTTACAAACAAGGGAATATTTCGGTTTTGAAGCGGCTGAATCGTCTTAGGATGTATAACACTTGCGCCATAATATGAGAGTTCAATGGCTTCCTTGAAAGAGATAGCTTCTAGTTTTTTGGTATTGGAAAAGTACTTTGGATCTGCGTTTAACATCCCCGGGACATCTTTCCAAATGGTCACATTTTCCGCATTTCCACAATAGGCTAATATTCCAGCCGTATAATCCGATCCTTCACGACCTAAGGTGGTCGTGAATCCTTCGGCGTTATGACCAATGAAACCTTGTGTGAGCAGAATGTCAGCGTCTTGAAATGCAGGCAACATGTGTTCTTGAACCAATTTTTCCGTTTTTTGCCAATCGACTTTCCCTTCCTGATGCGAGTGATCGGTGCGAATGATTGTCCGTGCATCAATCCATTGAACCGAAAAATCTTGATCAACTAAATAGGCACTAACAATTTGAGAGGAAATGACCTCTCCAAGGGAAACAATTTGATCGTACTCAAAACTTAAATTAGCTGAAAAGGCCATTTCGAAACGTGCTCTTAACGATTCGAAAATTTCTTCAATGGTTTGATAAATCTTGTAGTGCCTTTCGGGAAATAGCGCTGCCATAATATCCATATGGAACGCTTCCAATTCATCGACTAATCCAACGAACAATTTATGGTTTTTTGTTGCTAATGAATCAACGATTTCCTCAAGTTTATTCGTCGATTTCCCCATAGCTGAAACCACAACAGCAATTTTTTTTCCAGGATACAGCGAGAGAATAGACGCGACATTTTGTATAGACTCAGCATCTTTAACAGAAGCGCCTCCAAATTTAAAAACAAGCATTGGGTCGTGCATTAAGATAGTTTTTCAGCAAGGATTTTCATTTCGATAACAGGAGAAATTCCTCCATACAATATGCGGTATACGGCATTTAAAATAGGCATGTCTACATCAAATTTCTTGTTGATTTCAACCAAACTATTCGTGGCATAATAGCCCTCCGCAATCATGTTCATTTCTAATTGTGCAGATTTTACAGAATATCCCTTACCGATCATGAATCCAAATGTGCGATTACGAGAGAAATTGGAATACGCGGTTACCAATAAGTCACCTAAGTAGGCACTCGTTTTTGTATCGCGGTGTACTGGACTCACCACATCAATAAAACTTTCTATTTCTTGAATAGCATTCGATATCAGTACCGCTTGAAAATTATCTCCATAACCAATGCCATGACAAATACCAGCGGCAAGGGCATATACATTTTTTAAAACAGCTGAAATTTCTGTCCCAAATAAGTCATCTGATGTTGTGGTTTTAATGTATCTGCAAGCGAGTGCATTCGCCATATTTGTCGCAATATGACTATCGCTACAGGCAATTGTTAAATAGGATAAGCGTTCAAGTGCTACTTCCTCCGCGTGACAAGGCCCACAAATAATACCTATATGCTCGTAGGGAGTCCCGAAGGTTTTATGAATGAAGCGTGCTGGAATGGCGTTAAATTCCGGAATAATTCCTTTAACCGCAGAGAACACTACTTTTCCTTGAAATAAATCACTTGAAATATGCGAAAATGTTTCGGTTAAAAATGCTGAAGGTGTGGCGATTATGACAACATCTGCTGTTTGAATGACCTGTGTTAAATCGGTGGACAGTTCCAATTTCGATAAATCAAATTCAACAGATTGTAGATATTTCGGGTTGTGTTTGTAATGAAGGATATGCGCCACGGATTCTTCGCTACGCATCCACCAATTTACTTTTTCTTGGTTGTTGCACAACAACTTTACAATAGCAGTTGCCCAACTTCCCCCGCCAATAACGGCAATTCTTTCAGGTTTGTTCATCGTTGCAAAAATAGAAAAGATTGATGGAAAAGTCAGACATTCACTGAACTAGTTCAAATTGATGATGTCTCCAGCTTGCAAAGCCTCGGAAAAGGCATCGCGCATTTTTTCCATTTTTAACCGTGATTGAGGGTTTCCTTCAATCGCTTGACTTTTTAGTTTGTAATAGGTATCCAAAGATTTCCCAAATAAATTTTGTTCAAGTTCACCTTTGATTTTCATTATTTTCGAATTGACACTCAGTAAATAGGCTTCAATCTCACCAAGGCGAACAAGTTCTTTTTTATCCAAATTCTCTTTTTTCAATAAAGAATTGTATTTCGGCAATAATTGATTCAGCAGTTCAATGAATCGCTCCAATTCTTTATCTAATTCTCCTTGTTGTCCTTTAAAATCGTCCATATTCGATCTTTACTAATACCATAAAAGTAAACATTATTGTGATCAAAAAACATTTTTTTCTTTTCAATGCGTATTGATGATTTCGCATTAATTTTGAGAAAAAAAATCGAATGAAAACGAATCACGAAATAGACTACTGTGTCTACGGAGAAGAAATGCAATACGTGGAAATCGAATTAGATCCACAAGAAACCGCCATTGCTGAGGCAGGAGCATTCATGTTTATGGATGAAGGCATACAAATGGAAACCATCTTTGGCGATGGATCAAAGCAACAAACTGGATTCATGGGTAAATTGCTCAATGCTGGAAAACGAATGTTGACCGGCGAAAGCCTGTTTATGACGGCATTTACCCACCAAGGATTTGGAAAAGCCAAAGTTGCCTTTGCTTCACCCTATCCGGGTAAAATCATCCCGCTTGATTTATCACAATACCAAGGGAAAATTATTTGTCAGAAAGATGCATTTTTGTGCGCAGCGAAAGGAGTTGCCATAGGCATTGAATTTCAACGAAAATTGGGAACCGGTTTATTCGGTGGAGAAGGTTTCATCATGCAAAAATTAGAAGGAGACGGAATGGCCTTCTGTCATGCTGGTGGACATGTCATGAAAAAAATAGTAAAATCAGGCGAAAAATTGCGCGTGGATACAGGTTGCATTGTTGCATATACACAAGGCATTGATTACGACATTCAATTTATTGGAGGAGTGAAAAACACCTTGTTCGGTGGAGAGGGAATGTTCTTTGCCACCTTAACCGGCCCTGGAGAAGTTTGGCTGCAGACCTTACCAATAGCTCGTTTAGCTTCTCGCATTTTGGCTTACGGTGTTGGACCACGGAAAGAGGAGGGAAGTATCCTGGGTGGATTAGGAAATTTGTTAGATGGAGACGGCGCTTAATTAAGCGATTAACTCTATGCTATCATCTTTGATGATGATTTTTTTCCAACGGTATAACTTTCCAATCGCTTGCTTGAACGTCTTTTTACTCATACCTAATTGTTCTCGGATTTCTTCCGGTGAGGAATGGTCGCTGAGTGGAAGTACTTTCACTTTCATCAATTCATCCAAAATAAATTGAGAAGCTTCGTCGTATTTTTCAAAGGTAATCGGCTCCAGTCGAATGTCTAACTTTCCATCTGGACGAACAACGCTCACATAGCCCTTCATTTCTTGTCCGCGCTCGAGAATTTTCGTTTGTTGGTTTTTGAAAATCAATCCTTCATAGCGATTGTTGACCAGAACATTTCGTCCCAATTTACCTTCTTCGCAGATTAATAAGTCAACCGCTTGACCTACCATCTCCTGATCCTCGCACAAATCTAAGACTTTGCGAACCTTCATACTGCCAAAGAGTCGGTCCGTTTCAAAATCGTAACGCAAGGTAAATAAGTACTTTTCTTCTTGTTCCAATCGATGTAGCTGTTCGCTAAATGGGACAAGCAAGTCTTTGTCTAATCCCCAGTTGACGAACGCACCATATGGATTTACGTGAATGACCTCTAAATAACGACATTCACCGAGGAGAATGAGCGGAACTTCTGTTGTACAAACAATTCGGTTTTCCGAATCTTTCATCACGAACACATCCACCACACTTCCTTCCTCATGTTCAGGAAGAATATATTTATTTGGCAACAGAACTTCATTATCCTGTAAATCGACTAGGTAAGCACCCGGAGGAGCAAAACGTTTAATCGTAAGTTGATTGATTATTCCTAACTGCATTAGTTCGTTGTGGTTTTTTTGATTTTTTTACGGCGATCAGCGGTCATGATTTCTGGATTTTTGTGACGCCGTCTGAAGAAGCGCATTTTAGGGAATTGGGGATCATTTTCAATTTCCTGGTCTTCTTCTGGATTTCCAGTGCGAGCGACATGGGTACCGTTGTTCTCTATCTCCGAATCCTGTGGACTAATCCAATCAGCATTCAAGCGGTTTTTCTCCACTTTCCCAGTCCGAGTGTTCAAGGAATAAAATGATCTCTCCCCCGATTTATCGTCTGGATTGGTCATGATCACATCTTCTTGAAGCACCCAGATTTCTGCATCGTAATCATAGCGGTAAGCATCATAGGTCATATCTGGAATGTAATACGAATAAACTCCTTCCAGTACAGGTGATTCGGGAGATAAATGATCAAAAACCACACGTCCATTTTTCATATCGAAACGCATGCTCATATTCGAGAGATTCGAATATTCATAAACAACTCGTTTGAGTGTGGTGCGATTGGCTTTGAAAACGGGACTTCCAAACTTAGGGATGTTTCCAGCAAAGGTGAGGACATCCATCAATTTGAAATTACTTCCGGTGGTTCCTCCATCCCAACCGATCAATAGGTATTCTGTTTTTCCATGATGTCCAAAGGGAATAATTCTATAGTAAAGTGCTCCATACCAATTTTTTGCATCCACAATTCCTTCCGGTTTCGGAGTATAGGGATCCAGTTTATCGATTAATTCTGTTACGGTCACTTTTTCCTTTCCTTCCTCTTTTTTCAGGACAAATCCGGCATAGCTATAGGAGTAATCGGTGTATTCAATGTTCCAATTGATGATGCGTACAAGCTCATCTTCACTGTCTAAAACGGCGATGGTTTTTAATAAAGTAAAGGGGTGTTCAAATGCGCCTTCAGATTTTAAAAATGCTTCCATTTCTTTTTTGAAAACTGCATTTATGCGATCCATTTCCTCGTCCGTTTTGGCACTTCGAAGGCTCAATAAACGCTCGTTTAGGGCCTGCTCTTTTTGCTGCAATTCACTTTGAGCGAATGACAACCATTGGAGGGAAATAAAAAGTACTAGGGAAACGAATTTCATACCGAGTTAGTTAACGTTGAAAACCGTTTATTGTTACGCTTTAGAGGGATTTCAATTTGGAAATCGTCTCTTGGGGTGAAGCAGAGTTAAAAACAAAACTTCCGGCAACGAGCGCATCGGCACCAGCATCTGCTAATTGCTTTCCTGTTTCTAAGTTAACTCCTCCATCGACTTCAATGAGGAAAGAGGCATTTTTTTTCGTTCTTAATTCGACCAAAGAGCGTACCTTGTCTACACTACGTTGAATGAATTTTTGTCCACCAAAACCTGGATTAACCGACATAATCAACACCAAATCTAAGTCCGCTGCAATGTCGTCTAGCAGACTTATAGGCGTGTGAGGATTCAAAGCAACACCTGCCTTCATTCCCAATTCTTTGATGCGTGAAACCGTGCGGTGTAAATGCCTGCAAACTTCGTAATGCACCGTTAAAATATCGGCGCCAGATTTTTGAAATTGCTCCAAGAAATCATCTGGATTTTCAATCATGATGTGCACATCCAATGTCTTTTCCGTGTGTTTACGAATGGCTTCTAAAACCGGGAAACCGAATGAAATATTTGGAACAAAAACACCATCCATGACATCGATGTGTAACCAATCTGCTTGAGATTGATCCAACATCTCCGTGTCGCGTTGAATGTTTCCAAAATCACAAGATAAAACAGATGGAGAAACGATCATAACTTTTTTTGACAAATTTAGGAATTATTTGCCTTTCAATAGGATTTTGACCAAGGATGTTTCTTTACTATAAAGGTCATGATGAAAATAGATTCCTTGTCGATCCGCAACAACTGTTTGGTATTCTACAAAAATGGGCACTGGATTCATTAAGCGGAGTGGGTGGTTCATTTGCACGGATAAAAGGCTATCCAAAGAATCGGCCGTAATCGGATTGGACTTTTTCCCAAGGCTATCGTATTGCAGCATCACTTTGGCTAAATCTATTGGATTTTCGCAGCGCATGCATCCATGAGAGTAACTTCGGTATGTTTGATTAAAAAGGTTTTTCGAAGGAGTATCGTGCACATAGACACTAAATGGATTAGGGAATTCAAACTTGATGATTCCTAAACTATTGTGTGATCCTGGTTGTTGAATAACGGAATACGGAAAGGTGTTTTCTCGGATTTTTTTCCAATTGACATTATTTGGATTGACTTCTTTGTCCTTTCCACTATAAATTTTCATGTGATTTTTTTCCAGGTAATTCCGATTCGCTTTTAAGGCTGGTCCTATTTCTTTTTTCGCGATGGAAGATGGCACTTTCCAAAAGGGGAAACACACAATCCGATTGATGGTTGATGTTAAGGTAGGTGTTTGATTGGTGACTTTTCCCACGATGATGCGGTGGTGACTTTTTAAACTGTCATTGGCAAAATAAAAAAGTTCAAAGGAGGGAATGTTAATCCGGATGAACTTCGTCAATTTATTTGGTCGTTGCCGCAATCGGTCCAGTGCAATGGCCCCTCGTAAGCTTCGAGCAAGGGAGCTCTCGGAGAGTGCTTTTGCGCTTGACTCACCTATTTTACCATCGGTAGAGAGAAAGTTATCGTGTTGAAATAATTTCAAGGCTGCACGTGTGGACAAACTATCGGACTGCTCAGTGATGTAATTTTTTGAGATCAAGGCAGCGCGCATTTCCGAAAATGATGCACTCAGATTTTCCTTTTCAGTCGTGATGCTGAAGGTTCCCGCATCTAAAAAGGCGGTATCGCAGAAATGAAAAAAGTGTTGTGCCATGAAACGATAATTCGTATCAAGTGGACCTTGGTTCAATATTACACTGTCGAATTCACGCGATTTACTTTGCTCCCATAAGTGGTTTAATCCCTTGAAATCGATGTTTGTTGGACGCAAGGATTGTTTTTCAAAGTCAATAAACCCATGATTTAAATCATATTGAATAATGGCCAAATTGCTCATAAGTACTACTTCCTGCTCCAATAAATGGATCTTTCTGTCCATCGAAACAAGTCGCGTGGCAGGAATACCGAAACGAATACATTGATCTAAAGATTGTTTCAATTGTTCACCGTGTTCCGTAAAAACGGAATCCGAAACCAAAAGCGGATGGAATTTGTGCGCAGCATAAAAGCGACGAAGTCCCTTGTGAAGAGAAGAGTCAATGTGCAAGTGAGTGAGGTATTCTGGACGAAGAATCCGTTGTATTTTCTCTTTTAAAGAAATATGTTGATCCGCTAAAAAGTTTTTTTGAATGACCGGTTTGTTGTCGTTACAAGAAAACAATAAAAACAAAAAGAAAATCAAATAGAATACTTTCATGACTAAACGGATTATCATTAACTTCGATAACTTGTTGAAAGGTAAAACATTTCACTGAAATTTACTTATGTTATTCATTATACTTATTGCAACAATTGCTATTTCTCTCTGGGCAGATAAAAATGTCGAGCTCAAAGAGCGCATGTTGTTTATTCCCTACCGAATTAAGCACCAACATGAGTTCCATCGATTTATAACGCATGCGTTCATACATGCGGATTTCCCACATTTAGCTTTCAATATGATGACGCTCTATTTTATGGGAGATTATTTGTACCTGGAATGGATGACTCAATTTGGAAATGCTGGAATCGTGTATTTTTGTGTATTGTATTTTGCAGGAATGATTGCCGCGACTTTTTTACCGATGATCAAACACCAAGACCAATCCAATTACCAAAGTCTAGGTGCTTCAGGAGCTGTTTCCGCAGTACTTTTCGCCGTGATTCTATGGAATCCAACCTTGTCACTTTCATTAATGTTTATTCCCATTCCGATTCCAGCATATGTTTTCGGTCCTCTTTACTTGTTCTTTGAATACTATTCCTTGAAAAAAGGCAACACAGGAATTGCACATGATGCCCACATTGGTGGTGCAATCTTCGGAATATTGTTTGTCCTCATGTTGGACCCGCAAAAAGGAATTCAATTTGTACATTTGTTTTACTAATCTTAGACAAAGAAGCCATGGCATTGCTTTACATCAATAACAACGGTACTATTTTATCGAACGATGCGCCAACGATTCATCCGGGTAATCGTGGTCATTTATACGGAGATGGGGTATTCGAAAGTATTCGCCTTATCAATGGCAAACCGTTGAATATGGAAAACCATGTGAAACGCATGTTGGATGGTGCGAAAGTGATAAAAATGCGCACACCTTCGTACTACACAACGGAATTTTTCGAGGCCAAAATCTTTGAACTATGTCACCGATCTGGCATATTGGAAGGTGGTCGCTGCCGCCTTTCCTTGGATCGTGTTTCTGGTGGATCGTATTTGCCAGAATCGAATGAATGCAACTATTACATAGAAGTATATCCATATGATGTCAATCATTTCGAACTCAATGCAAAAGGCATAGAGGTCGATATCTATCAAGACATCAAGTTACAGAAGAACTTTTTATCGAATTACAAGACAAAATCCGGTTTGACCTACGTCATGGCCGCGCTTTCGGCACAGGAAAAAGGCTTGGATGATTTGTTTTTAATCAATGACAAAGGAAACATTTTGGAAACTTCTTCCTGTAACATTTTTATTGTGAGTAATGGGGTGTTATACACTCCTGGCTTGGATGAAGGCTGTTTGGCTGGAACCATGCGCATGCAAATCATCAATATTGCATTGGCAAACGGCATTAAAGTATACGAATGTGCCATACTTCCTCAAAATGTCTTAGCTGCGGATGAAATACTCATAACAAACGCCATACGAGGGATTAATTGGATAGGCGGGTATCGCACCAAACGATTTCACAATAACATGGCACGAAAACTCGTCGTTTTATTAAATGATTTTTGGGAAAAGAAGTTAGTGGATTAATCCGCAAACTTCAAACGACTCAAATCGATTTCATCAAACTGAAATTCTTGAAAACACTTTTGATTGACGCAATCATTATTAATCATGTCATAGTTCCGAACAAAGTCACTCGACACTTTTAATTCAGACCAGGATTCACTTTTAATGGAATACTCCCACAAAGCAGCTCCTTTTGGATAACTCAACATGCGAATCCGCAATTGGGCTTCTTCGCCATATAAATCAAGGGTTAAGTGAAGTTCATGTGGACTGACTAATGCTTGTTTTTTAATCGAAAAGTAGCCGAAGTCGGAGGCGATTTCGATGAGAAAAGAGTCTGAAATAAATTCGGGTCGGTTGGACATCCAATCACTTGGGCCATAAACATAATATTGACCTTTATATTCGTAAAGGGAATTCCAATAACGAGGAATGTTTCCAATCGATATTTTTGGTGAACAAGCATCGCTTAACTCGGGAAAATTTTCAAATATTCCCACTGCTTTCATCCATCCCTTTGGATTTGGACAAAACCAATCATACAGTTCGCATTGATGGTCCTTGGTGATGTAGACACTGCCATATTTCGTTTGAGAAATCACTGAATCTCTGCGGCAATGAAAGTCCGATTCCTTGAATTGCGCATAGCTACTCAAGCGGAAAGCTAAAAAAGAAAATAAAACAAGGAGACGCACATGTGAATTTTCCATAAATGTACTTAAAAACGAGTAAGAATAGTTTTCAACAATCGCCAAAAATTGGCGGACAAATCCCTAACTTTAAAGTTCCTTTTTTAGACCACACATGTACCTGATTTTTGACACCGAAACCACTGGATTACCAAGAAATTATAACGCTCCTATTACGGATACGTCCAACTGGCCACGTGTTGTTCAGTTGGCTTGGCAATTGCACGAAGCGGATGGTTCCCTAGTTGAACAAAAGGATTTTTTGATTCGTCCAAATGGATTCAACATTCCGTTTCAATCTGAACAAATTCATGGCATTTCGACGGAACTAGCCAATTTAGCAGGTGAGGATTTAGGTGATGTATTAGTGCTCTTTAAGAAGGCTTTAGAAAAAGCGGACTTCATTGTTGGACATAACGTGCGCTTCGATATAAATGTTATGGGATGTGAGTATGTCCGATGTAACGAAGAAACACCATTGACTCTTCCAATTTTGGATACGTGTACGGAACGTACAGCGGAAATGTGTCAACTACCTGGTGGACGCGGAGGGAAATTCAAATTACCGACCCTAACCGAACTACACGATTTCCTTTTCCATATCGGATTCAATGAAGCGCATAATGCAACGGCTGATGTCGAGTCCACAACACGTTGTTTCTTAGAATTAATCCGAAAAGAACATTACACCTTGGAGGAATTACTTCAAGCGCCCGGATATTTCGAAGCATACCGTATAGCAAATCCAAGTGAAATTCAAACAGTTGGATTGCAGCATGTCAATTTAAAGGCGGAGAGCGCAAAATTAAGAGAGGCGCAAAAAGAAAAAGAAGTCGTTCGAACACCGGTTTCACCTGTTTCAACAGAGCAGTTATCGGGCGTTAAATTTGCACATTTACACAATCATTCACAATATTCCATTCTGCAGTCAACGGCAGAGGTTGGACAATTAATTCAAAAAGCAACGGAATTCAAACAGAAGGCTGTTGCCTTGACGGATACTGGGAATATGATGGCCGCTTTTCATTTTGAAAAAGCAGCAGGAAGTTATAATGCTAAAATACGTGAGGAACGAAAACTAGCCGAAGAAAATGGCGAAGCTTTTGACAAAGAAGAAATCATTCCAATCATAGGTTGTGAATTCAATGTCTGTCGAAATTTGGCGGATAAATCGGTGAAGGATAATGGATATCAGGTGGTCCTTTTAGCAAAGAACAAGAATGGCTATCAAAACATCATTAAATTGGCCTCCATTGCATATACAAAAGGGATGTACTATGTCCCTAGAATCGATAAGTCTTCAATTGAACAATACAAAGAGGACATCATTGTTCTTTCCGGAAATTTGTATGGTGAAATCCCAAATTTGATTTTAAATGTGGGGGAAAATCAAGCAGAAGAAGCGTTAAAATGGTGGAAGGAAACTTTTGGTGCGGATTTTTACATTGAAGTTAGCCGTCATCATTTGGAAACAGAAGAGCGTGTGAATCCAATCCTTATAAAATTGGCAGCGAAACACGCTGTGAAAGTCGTGGCAACAAATAATACATATTACATCAATCAATCGGATGCACAAGCCCACGATGTCTTGTTGTGTGTGAAGGACAACGAACTAGTGGAAACTCCGAAGGGTAAAGGTCGTGGTTTTCGATATGGTTTGGAAAATGATGAATATTATTTCAAGTCCACAGAGGAAATGGTCGCGCTATTTTCCGACCTTCCCGAAGCCATTTTGAATGTACAGGAAATCATTGAAAAATGTGAACCTTATCCATTGGCACGAGAAGTATTACTTCCTGCCTTCGATATTCCTCAGGAATTTATTTCTTCTGAAGATGTGTTGGATGGAGGTAAACGAGGCGAAAATGCCTTTTTGCGTCATTTGACCTATGAAGGAGCGAAAAAACGTTACAAAGAAATCACACCGGAGATTCAAGAACGCATCGATTTTGAACTCGCAACCATTGAGAAAACAGGATATCCTGGCTACTTCTTAATTGTTCAGGATTTTTGTCATGCTGCACGAGAAATGAATGTATCTGTTGGACCGGGACGTGGTTCAGCCGCCGGATCAGTTGTCGCATATTGCACCCAGATTACCAACGTTGATCCGATTCGGTATGACCTCCTCTTTGAGCGTTTCTTAAATCCAGATCGGGTATCTATGCCCGACATTGATATTGACTTCGATGATGAGGGACGTGGACGTGTGATTGATTATGTGATCAATAAATATGGTGCAAATCAAGTTGCACAAATCATTACGTACGGAACCATGGCGGCTAAATCAGCGATTCGAGATACAGCTCGTGTGTTGAACTTACCACTTCCAGAGGCAGATCGTCTGGCTAAATTAATTCCAGATATTTCCTTAAAGAAATTATTCTCTTTTTCCGATACGGAATTAATCGATAAGCTGAAAAATCAAGAAGCGATTGCAAATGCGAAAGAACTACGACGCATTGCTGCTGGTACAGATTTACAAGCACGGGTGTTACAGAAAGCAACGGAGATTGAAGGTTCCGTACGAAACACTGGAATCCATGCTTGTGGGGTCATCATTACACCAGACGACCTGACGAACTTTGTTCCGGTTGCTACCGCGAAGGATTCCGACATGGTTTGCACGCAGTACGACAACTCGGTAGCAGAATCTGCTGGACTATTGAAAATGGACTTCCTCGGGTTAAAAACATTGACCTTGATAAAGGATGCGGTTCGATTAGTCAAAGAAAACAAAGGAATCGATTTAAATCCTGATGAATTTCCAATCGAGGATGAACGAACCTATGCTTTGTTCCAAAGAGGAGAAACGGTTGGGATCTTCCAATATGAGTCTCCCGGAATGCAAAAGCATTTAAAGGAATTAAAACCAACGGCTTTTGCAGATTTGATTGCTATGAATGCACTGTATCGTCCGGGTCCTATGGAATACATTCCTTCCTATTGTAAACGAAAGCACGGCGAGGAAGAAATTCTCTACGATTTGGAAGATTGTGAAGAGTACTTAAAGGAAACGTATGGAATTACGGTGTATCAAGAACAGGTCATGCTTTTGTCTCAGAAATTGGCTGATTTCACCAAAGGTGAAGCAGATACACTGAGAAAAGCAATGGGTAAAAAAGACCGTAAGGTACTCGATAAAATGAAACCTACTTTTATTGAACGTGCGAGCGGGAAGGGACACAAATCGGAAACCTTAGAGAAAATCTGGAAGGACTGGGAAGCTTTTGCATCTTATGCGTTTAATAAATCCCACTCGACATGTTATGCGTGGGTGGCTTATCAAACCGCCTATTTAAAAGCAAATTATCCAGCAGAATACATGGCGTCAGTCTTGAGTAACAACATGAGCGACATCAAGCAGGTTTCGTTTTTCATGGAGGAATGCAGGCGAATGGGTGTCCCAGTGCTTGGACCTGATGTCAATGAATCTAGTTTTACTTTTGCGGTGAATCAAGCTGGAGCGATTCGCTTTGGATTAGGAGCGGTGAAAGGACTTGGTTCAGCTCCGGTAGAAGCCATTGTCGAAGAACGCAAAAACGGATTTTTCACTTCCATCTTTGACATGACTAAACGTATCAGTTTGCGTGTATGTAACAAACGCGCTTTCGAAAGTCTAGCTTATGCTGGTGGATTTGATTCATTCCCAGGGGTACACCGTGCGCAGTATTTCGCCATGGACCCGAGTGGAAGAAGTTTCTTGGAGAATGCGGTTCGATATGGAGCAAATTTTCAAGAACAAGAGAATTCAGCACAAGCTTCGATGTTTGGAGAATCCTCCGGAACGAGTATGCCTGAGCCACAAGTTCCACGTTGTGAAGAGTGGCCAGCAATTTATAAATTGAATCGCGAGAAAGAAGTTGTGGGAATCTTTATTTCTGGGCATCCATTAGATGATTTCAAAATAGAGATTGATTCGTTTTGCACGGGAAATATTGCGATGTTGAATGATTTAACACAATACATGGGGCGTGATATACTCATCGCTGCTATTGTGACCAATGCGGAGCATCGTTTCACAAAACATGGAGATGGATTTGGAACACTAACGGTGGAAGATTATCAAGATGCCTTTCGTTTGAACTTGTTCAAAGAAAACTACTTAAAGTTTAAGCACTTCATGGAGCCAGGAACCTTCATTACGATGAAAGGACGGATTGAGGTACCGAGGCACCGTCAGCAGGTAGAGTTTGTCGTATATAGCATCGACCTATTGCAAGATTTAAGAGAGAAACGCACAAAAAGTCTTCATTTGAAATTTTCTTCAAAGGAAGTAGATCACCTGATGATTGATAAATTGAATGAACTCTTTAATCAGAATCAAGGTAATTGTCAATTACATTTCACGGTGTTTGATCCAATTGAAGGATATGAGGTAAATCTTCCATCTAGATCGATAAAGGTTCAACCTTCTTCGCTCTTATTTAAAGAATTAGCAAAATTGGATGTGACGTTTAGGTTAAATTAAACGGTAAAAAAAAAGCGTCCATTTGGACGCTTTTTTTTATCATTGAATTTTATTCTTCTGTACCTTCAACTGGAACAAGGATACGTCCACAGTGCTCACATACGATGATTTTCTTTTTTGTTACAATGTCAAGTTGACGTTGAGGTGGGATTTTGTTAAAACATCCACCGCAAGATCCACGCATCACTTGTACAACTGCTAAACCATTTTTCGCGTTTTCACGAAGACGGTCATATGCAAATACTAAACGCGTTTCGATTTTCTTTTTCGCGTCATTTGAAGACTTTAACAAACGGTCTTCATCTTTCTGCGTTTCACTGATAATCGCATCGAGTTCAGATTGCTTGATATCTAAATCTCCTTGTTTTGAATTCAAACGATCTGTTGCTTCAGTCAACGTTTCATTTTTCAAGTCAATTTTATAACGTGCTTCTTTGGTTTTTTTCTCATGTAATTTAATTTCCAATTCTTGGAATTCAATTTCTTTTGAAAGTGATTCGAACTCACGGTTATTTCGAACGTTGTTTTGCTGTTCTTTGTACTTCAAAATAGCCGCTTCTGCATCTTTAGAAGCGATTTTACGGTCAGAAACTTCTGTTTCTAACTCTTGCATCTCGTCGTTGATTTTCCCAACACGTGTGGTAAGTCCGCTGATTTCATCTTCCAAATCTTGAACTTCTAATGGAAGCTCACCGCGGATCGTACGAATACGGTCGATTTCAGAATCAATTTTTTGAAGCTCAAAAAGCGCGTCCAATTTTTGTGCGATGGTCACCTCTTTTTTTGTTGCCGTTGCTGCCATGTTCTATAGATAGTTAATAGGATTCGTATTTAAATCAGTTAAATGGACTGCAAATTTAGTAAATTTTTCTTTAAGTTTTTCAGCTAATAATTGCGGAGTGAATTGTTCGCTTTCAAAATGACCAATATCTGCAATAATTAGGTGATTTTCCGCATCAAAAAACTCGTGGTACTTGAAGTCCCCTGTTATAAAAATATCTGCTTTTGACTTAATGGCATCCGCCAATAAAAAACTTCCGGATCCACCACAAATCGCTACGGTTTTTATGTATTTTTTACAGATATCCGTATGTCGAATCACCTTACAATGAAAGCGCTTTTTCAGTTGTAGCAAGAATTCAGTAGTTTCCATGGCTTCTGTCAATTCGCCTAACATTCCAGCGCCAAGATTTGGATTGACGTTATCAATTGGATAAATTTCATGTGCAACTTCCTCATACGGATGTGCATCTTTCATCGCGGAAAGCGCTTTTCCAATGACGGATTTCGGCACCAAGTATTCCACACGAAATTCTTTTACCTCTTCGCGAAAATGACTTGTGCCAATCGTTGGATTTGCCAACTCATTTGGCATAAATGTCCCAATCCCTTCCGTTCTAAAGTGACATTCGGAATAATTCCCAATCGTTCCAACACCTTGCTCGAAAAGTGCGTGATCCAAGGCAGAAAGAGCATCTTGTGGCACAAATACAACAAGCTTGTACAATTGTTGTTGCATCGGACGAAGAATACGTAGATTCGTTAATTCAATTCTTTTGGCAATTTCAGCATTTACACCGTCAATGTGATTATCTAAATTCGTATGAATGGCATATAGGGAAATACGGTTTAGTATGCATTTTTCAATGACACGCTCTACATAGGATGTTCCTGTGATTTTTTTCAGACCTTTGAAAACAATGGGATGATGCGCAATAATTAATTCACATTTTTTAGCGATAGCTTCATCAACCGTCGCTTCTATACTATCCAAACAAATAAGAGCGGCGCTCACCTCTTGATCCATTCGTCCGCAAATCAAGCCGGAATTATCATACGATTCCTGTAATGAAAGTGGAAAAGATGTTTCGAGATAGCTTACGATGTCTGCGACTTTCATACTTAAAGTTTTCTAGTTAATGCAATGCCTCCACCTAATCCCGAGCTAAAATGTTTGTAATCTTGGTAGGGACCGTAGCTATTTGTGAGTTGATAACGGTAATTTAAGCTTATACGAAGTCCGTAATTACTTTTAAAATGAACGTGTATTCCGGTGCTTCCAGTTGCCGATAAAACAAACGATTGACACATGGTTTCATCAGTTAAGGTTAACTTGCTATTATTATTTAATGAATCGGTCCAATGAATATTTTGCTCGTATGATTGAAATAACTGAGGCGTAAGTCCAGCGCCTACAAAAAACACAAAGTTCTTTCCAGTTTGATACTTCAGTTGAATAGGCATTCCAAAATAGCGGTATTTCGTGGTATAGTCATAGCTAGAGTCAGTAGATGTAGCATTCCATTGGTATTGTTCTCCATTTTGAATCAAGGCAAGTCCACCGTCAAAAGCAAAATGACGAGAAATAGGAGCGACAATGCCAAATTGAAAGGACCAAACTTTCAAGGCTGTTTCATACGCTCTTTCTCCCAAAGGAGTGCTTAAAAAATCAGTGTTTTGTGTAACATGTGGACTGGTCATATACCGTTGAAAATCTATGTAGATCGAGGAAGATGTGTCTTTGATTGACTTGGATTTTTTGTTGTTATCCTGACCATTCGTAATGAGTTGTGCGCTGACATACCATGGAAAGAAAAAGAAAAACAGAACAAGAAGTGTTTTCATGAATCAAAAATACGAAAAATTCAGCTCCTCAACGAAGTCTTAACACAGGTCAACGATTCGTGGCGTGCGAACACCGTACATTTGTGAAAAAAAACAGATGATGGATACTAAATGGACAATTGACGCAATGCACAGTGAAATCGGTTTCAAAGTGCGACACATGATGATTTCTAACGTAAGTGGAAACTTCGGGAAATTCGTTGCTGAGGCAGCAACAACTGGTGATGACTTCAGTACAGCAAACTTCAAATTTAATGCAGCGATTGACAGCATTAGCACAGGAGTAGCGGACAGAGATGGCCACTTAAAATCTGCGGAATTCTTTGATGCAGCGACTCATCCAGAAATGACTTTCCAGTCAACTTCAGTGAAAAAAATCAACGATAATGAATTGGAAATTTCGGGTGATATGAGTATTAAAGGAGTGGTAAAGCCGATCATGTTAAAAGCGGATTTCGCAGGAATTGCTATTGACCCTTATGGACAAACGAAAGCTGGAATGTCATTGACAGGAAAAATCAAACGAAGTGATTTTGGTTTGACTTGGAGCGCAGTCACAGAAGCAGGAAATATCGTCGTTGGTGACGAGATAAACTTGAATTGTGAAGTACAATTGATTAAGCAATAAACGAGATAATCGTGCAAAAGAAAAGCCGCATTTAGCGGCTTTTCTTTTGCTTTATACTTTCGTTAGTTCGCTTTGGATGACTTGAACTTGCTGTTTTAAAAAGGCGACTTCCTTTTGTAAGATGAGTAAATCATGCTGTACATTTAAATCACGAACGTCTGTCTTAAATAAATCTTTTGATGAATTCATTTCTTCAATAAACCATTGCGGAGTTTGATTTAAAATACGCGCTACCTGAAAAAGTCGGGTAATGGAAATATCGGACACGCCTCTTTCCAAATTGGAATAAGCAGCTGCTGTAATACCTAATTCATCAGCCATATTTTGCTGACTTAGGTTTTGCTTTAATCTTTCTAAGCGGATTTTATCCGCGACCATATTCTTCACACAACAAAGCTAATTGGTAAGAATCGAATAACGCTTACATTTTGCTTCAAAAAAGTTACATTAACTATAAAAAATATAGTATTAATAAATTTCTTAACCCACAAAAAATTAAGAATATATTGAAATAAAAATACGGTAACTAGATAAAAAACTATATAAAATAAATAATAAATAAAACAATACAAACTAAAATAAAGTAAAGCCTAATTAATATTTATAAAGGTCACGCATCAGTATAATTGTTGAAAATACAATAACTCATAAAATGAGTAAAAATACCTATAAAAAATAGTACAAGTACTAGTTTCCGAAGGGTATAGATAACTCATGGAAAGTGACCATTATTTTGGAGTTTAACTGATCAATGATGGAATTCACGTCGGTTAATTAGCATCATTTTTACGGGTTCAGATTTCATATTCAGGATGGGTTTTCCAGAACATGTGCAAGGAAAATACTACGTGCTATTTTAGTGATCGGCAAAAATACTAGTCAATTCTGGCGTATCAATTTCAATGCGGCATTGATGTGCCCTACTGGATCTAATTGTGAATTGAAAACACCAATAACCATTCCTTCTTCACTCAGGATATAAGTGACCCTTCCTGGGATTAATCCAAATAAATTACTTGGGACACCGAAAAGTTGACGTACCTCCTTTTTCGAATCCGAAAGTAAATCATAAGGTAATGCATGTTTCTGAATGAATCCAACATGGTTATCCACACTGTCGGATGAAATGCCAAATACGGCGCAACCTTCCGCTACAAAATCTGCGTAACGGTCCCTAAATTCACAGGCTTCCTTCGTACAGCCTGGTGTATCGTCCTTAGGGTAAAAGAATAAAACAACGTTGGATTTTCCTAGGTAATCCTTTATAGCTATGATTTTTCCAGTTTGATTTGGCAAAGAAAAAAGTGGACAATTGTCCCCAACTTGAATAGGTTTAGTCATTAAGTGCTAGTTTAAATCGGGTGAGAATGCGATCACGCGCGAAAGCATGGTCAATAATGGGTGTTGGATAGGAGCTTGTCCCGAATTCTGGAACCCATTTAAGAATGTATTCTTTTTGTTTATCGAATTTTTCTTGTTGAGCAGTTGGATTAAAGACCCGAAAATAAGGAGCGGCATCGCAGCCACATCCTGCTGCCCATTGCCAACCACCGATGTTACTAGCAAGTTCAAAATCCATAAGTTTTTGAGCAAAGTATGCCTCTCCTCGTCGCCAATCAATGAGCAAGTGTTTTGTTAAAAAACTTGCAACAACCATTCGAACGCGATTGTGCATGAATCCTGTTTCATTTAATTCTCGCATACCGGCATCCACGAGCGGATAACCTGTTTTTCCAGCGCACCATGCTTGATAATGTCCTTCATTTTGCTCCCATTGGATTTTATCGTATTGTTTTTTGAAGGAGCTATGAACCGAATGCGGAAAGTGATAGATGATCATTTGATAAAAGTCTCTCCAAATTAACTCATTTAAGTACGTTTCATTTCGATCTTTGGCAACACGTGCTAATTTTCGAATGCTTATCGTTCCAAAGCGCAAATGGACACTTAATTTGCTGGTAGCGTCTAGATAAGGGAAATTGCGGTTTTCATGGTATGTCTCGATGATGTCTTTCTTGAATTTTCGATCAGGAATTTCATGGATTTGCACGTCTAGGAAGCCGAGTTCCTCCAAAGAAATCAACGATTCTATTTGCTGTATTTGAGCAAGGTTTTTCGTGAACTGTTCGCTTGGATATGAAGTTAAATCATTATCGGTAAGCCTCGCCTTCCATTTATTGGCGTATGGAGTAAAAATGGTGTACGGTAAACCGTCATCTTTTTGCACTTCGTTTTTTTCAAAAATCACGTGATCCTTCGTACCAATAAAGGCAACACTGATTTTTTCTAATTGTGAAAAAATGGTTTTGTCGCGTTCCAAGGCATAAGGCTCATAATCGCGGTTTGTATAAACTTTAGTACAAAGGTGTTCCGTGGCGATTTTTAAAATCAAGTCCTTGGGATTTCCAACATAGACTTTTAGGTCTGAACCGTATGTTTGGTATTGTAATTTTAATCCTTGAATTTCTTGATGTATAAATCGAACGCGTTGGTCATTGCTAGGTAGTTCTGCTAAAATATTTTGGTCAAAAATGAAAATGGGCTGAACCTTATCATTTTCTTTTAATGCTTTAAATAATCCAGCATTGTCCTCCACGCGCAAATCTCTTCGATGCCAAAAAAGTACCATATTGAATTATTTCCCTGCGTATTCCACACAATTATTTTCCGTTTCCCAAAGTTTGATGGTCAAACCAAGATGCATCGGTATTTTTCTACGCATCAACTGCCATGCGACTATTGCAATATTTTCAGCTGTTGGATTTAACCCTTTGAACTCTGGACAATCTAAATTTAAATTTCTGTGGTCAAAGCGATCAGAAATCTCAGATTGAATCGCGTTTTTAACGATTTTTAAATCAATCACATAACCCGTTTCCGGGTCAACTTCTCCTTCTAACACGACTTCTAATACGTAGTTATGTCCGTGGTAATTAGGATTGCTACACTTTCCGAAAATCTCTTCATTCTGTCCCTGAGTCCAGTCCGAACGAAACAATCGATGCGCTGCGTTAAACGTAGCTCTTCTACTTACTTTCATATTTTAACGCTTTTTTTATGGAAGATAAATGATCGACCAATAATAATTTAAACCACGCGGTATATTTCTCCGGATGCAAGGCTACGTGATTGTGTAATTCCGATAAATCAATCCATTTGAAATCCATTACCTCATGCAGATTGATGGTTGGGTTTTCATTGGAAATTCCATAAAAAACATGGTCAATTTCATGTTCAATTAATCCATCTTCCAATTCAGCACGATATGTAAATTGAAAAATTTTCTTCATGCTTACATGCATTCCCATCTCCTCTTTTAATCGACGATAAGCCGCGTCTAAATTTGACTCGTTTGGACGTGGATGACTGCAACAAGCATTGGTCCAAAGGCCAGGCGAATGGTATTTTTCCATCGCACGCTGTTGGAGCAGCATTTCACCTTTATCATTGATAATTAAAATGGAAAATGCACGGTGTAAGAGTCCTTTTTCGTGGGCTTCCATTTTCTCCATCCTTCCAATGGCAAAATCTTCGGAATCAACTAAAATGACTTCTTCTAGCATGCTTAAAGAATATTCAGATTGTGTCTTACGTAGGATGTTAGAAGAATACGCATTTTTCGGTAGTTCGGAATACGAATTCGTTCATTTAAGATGTTTTCAGCTGATTTCGCTTTGATTTTTTTAAACAACTTAAAGTAATATTTGTATGCCATGTAAACACCGAATCGTGCATTTTTCGGGAGCTGTAAAATTCCTTCATACCCTGCTTTAAAATCCGCTTCGATATCTGCTTCAATTTCTTTTTTAACGATTGAATTGAATTCTCCCATGTTAATACCCGGAAAGTATGTTCGACCTAATGTTTGGAAATCATCTTTCAGATCTCTTAAGAAATTAATCTTTTGAAAGGCAGAGCCAAGTTTCATTGCGCTAGGTTTCAGAACTTCGTAGTCTTTTTCATTGCCATTAACAAAAACCTTTAGACACATTAAACCAACAACCTCGGCCGAACCTAGAATATACAATTCATATTGTTCTTTGGTGTAATCTTGTTTGTTTAAATCCATTTCCATGGAATGCAAAAAGGTGTCAATAAGTTCCATTGGAATGGAATAGGTATTTACTGCCCATTGAAAACTGTTAAGAATCGGATTCAATGAAATTCCCTCAGCAATCGCCTTGTATGTTTGAACTTTAAAATCTGCAAGCAATGCTTCTTTGTCGAATCCATGAAATGAATCCACAATTTCATCGGCAAAACGAACAAATCCATAAATGGAATAGATTGGTTTGTGAAGGCTGGCATCTAAAAAACTGATGCCCAATGAAAAGGAAGTACTATATCTTTTGGTCGTTAGTTGACTCATCTCTTGACTGATGTCGTCGAATAATTGTTTCATAGCCGTTATTTTAGCGGGAATTCCTTCATGATTTGATTAGCCACTACTTCACCAGAAATAATGGAAGGAGGCACTCCCGGACCAGGAACTGTTAGTTGTCCTGTGTAATAAAAATTCTTCAGTTTTTTATTTTTCAAACTTGGTTTTAAAATAGCTGTTTGCCGCAAGGTGTTTGCCAAGCCATATGCATTTCCTTTGAAGGCATGGTAATCTCCTTTAAAGTCATTGATGCAGTAACTTCTTTTGTAAACGATGTGTTGACTGATATCGTTGCCAGTAATTTCTTTCAATCGTTTTACAATTATCGCAAAGTACTTCTCACGGATTTCATCTTCATCTTTCAAATCAGGTGCAATAGGAATAAGGAAAAATAAATTTTCACAACCCTCCGGAGCTACTGTTGAATCTGTTATAGATGGTGCGCTTAAATAAAAAAGTGGAGAGGTAGGCCAAGTTGGATCTTTGTAAATCTCCTTACCATGTTCTGCCAAAGATTCATCGAAAAATAAGTTGTGATGCTGGAGATTTACCAATCGTTTGTTGATGCCTACATAAAAAATCAAACAAGATGGCGCCATCGTCCGTTTGTCCCAATATTTTTCTGAGTAATTGGCTTTGTCCTTCAGTAATTTACTTTCCGTGTGCTCGTAATCGGCGCCGGAAACAATCACATCCGATTCAAATAATTGATGTTCGGTACGCGCTGCAGTTGCGATTGAATTGGTTGTCTCGAATCCTTTCACTTCCTGATTGGTCAGTATTTTTACACCTTGACTTTTAGCGATCGAAGCAAATGCTTCAATGAATTTATGCATACCTCCCATGGGATACCAGGTTCCTAAGGACATATCAGCGTAATTCATTAAGGAATAAAGTGCAGGTGTTTCATTTGGCATTGCTCCCAAAAATAAAACGGGAAACTCGAGCAGTGATAATATTTTTGGATGTTTGAAGTATTTTCGAATGTACGAAGAGAACGACGAGAGTAAATGCATGTTCAATAATCCCCCTAATATTCTTCTATCGGCAAATTCAAATAAACTTAAACTTGGCTTATAGACCAAATCTTGCATACCTACCTGATATTTGTAGGCTGCATCCTTTAAAAATTTGCGCAATTGCAAGGAACTTCCTGGCTCCAAGGATTCAAACCAAGCTTCTAGTTCATGCATGGAGGCTGGAACATCTGTATAACTATGGTCCGGCCAATATACCCTGTAGGAAGGGTCTAGCCTTTTTAATTCGTAAAAATCACTTGCTGTATGACCAAATTGTTGATAAAAACGTTCGAAAACGTCGGGCATCCAATACCAACTTGGACCCATGTCGAAAACAAAGCCTTCTGCTTCAAATTGACGTGCACGTCCACCAATATGACTATTTTTTTCAAGAATAGTGACGTCGTAACCCGCTTTACCTAAAAAGGCAGCAGTAGACAAACTGGAAATACCAGCGCCAAGAATAGTAATTTTTTTACTCATAAATTAATTTGCTGAAAAAGCAAAGTCTGGTAGGCTATCCATTAGTTTTTTTCTCGCAATGAAAATACGACTTTTTACCGTACCAATAGGAATATCCAATTTATTTGCAATTTCTTTATACTTGAAACCTTGAAAATGCATTTCAAAAGGCTCTTTGTATTCTTCGCCTAAACCATCAATTTTTTCTTGGATATCCTTCACGGAAATAATTTCTATGGCAGATTCTTCGTGACTTGGCGTGTTGGAAACTAAAAATGATTCTTTAGAATGATCAAATATAGCACCCGATTTTACTTTTCGTCGGTATTGATTGATAAACAAATTTCGCATGATGGTGAATACCCAAGCTTTAAAATTTGTTTGTGGCGTATAATAATTACGATACGTAATCGCCTTTAACATCGTTTCTTGCGTTAAATCCTTCGCGTCTTCATGATTTCTAGTAAAACTCATCGCGAAAGAAGTTAGATTATTCTCTAAACCAATAAGTGCTTCGTTAAATTCTAAAGTTGACATAATGCTTTGTTTAACAATTGTGTCATAAAGTTAGACAAAAATGTTTAACAAAAAACAAAAAAGATTAAACAAAATAAATTTTGTGATTTGGAAAACGCCACAAAATGAGTAGTACATTAGGAAAACGCTTCTAAAAAAAAAGTGTGCAACTTGAAAAATTATGCTTCGACGTTTTTCAACATGACTTCTACCATCGCCTCTGTGTCGAATTGAGCCTTCCACCCCCAATCCTTTTGAGCATAGGAATCATCGATGCTATTCGGCCAGCTATCGGCTATGGCTTGACGAAAATCGGGTTCATATGAAATGCGAAAATCGGGTAGATGTTGTTTAATCGATTTCGCCAATTCAGCTGGTGTAAATGAGGATCCAGCTAAGTTATATGCTGATCGAATTTTAATTTTCTCCGCTGGTGCTTGCATTATTTCAATAGTAGCTCGGATGGCATCATCCATAAACATCATCGGCAGGGCGGTGTCTTCCTTCAAGAAACAATGAAAGGATCCTTGAGTTTTGGCCTTGTAAAAAATGTCTACGGCATAATCTGTGGTGCCTCCACCTGGTAAACTTTTGTAGGAGATTAGTCCTGGATAACGGATGCTGCGTACATCTACTCCAAATTTATGGAAATAGTATTCGCACCAACGTTCCCCAGCTTGTTTCGAAATCCCATATACCGTAGAAGGTTCCATTATTGTATGTTGTGGCGTCAAATCCGCAGGTGTAGTTGGACCAAAAACGGCAATTGAACTTGGCCAAAAAACTTTTTTCAAATGTCCTTCTTTTGCTAGGTCTAAAATAGTAAACAATCCTTCCATGTTTAATTTCCATGCAAAATCTGGATTCTTCTCTGCAGTTGCCGAAAGTAACGCTGCCAATAAATAAACTTCATCAATCTTTTCTTCTATGATATATGAACGGACCGACTCTCGGTCTAGAATGTCCAGTTGCACGTATGGACCATTATTCAAAATAGGTGGACAAGTCTCTTTCAAATCTGCAGCAATAACATTTGATCCACCATAAATAGTGCGTAGTGCTAAGACAAGTTCGGTACCAATTTGGCCACAAGAACCTATGACGATGATTTTTGACATGTATGGAAGTATTTGGACAAATTTAAGTTTTGCTTTCATTATAATTCAGTTTCTATTCTATTTTTTATTTCCTAGAAAACTGATTAAAATCATTTATTAGTTATAGAGAGCTCCATAGTTTTGTTGTTAAATAATCTTTTTAACTAATTTTAGACAGATTGTTTTCATCAACATAAATTAGAACTATGCCTTTTTATCATCAATTAGGAAAAATTCCGCACAAGCGACATACTGTTTTCCGTCAGGAAAATGGAGAATTGTACCATGAACAATTATTTGGAACTGCAGGATTCGATGGGATGTCCACCCTCATGTATCACATCCAACCTCCGACTGTTGTCAAAGAAATTCTAGGACAAAAAGATATTACTCCGGAAATAGCCATCGAAAAAAATATGTTGATGCGCAGTTTTCGTGGCTATGATTTAAAGCCAAACGAAGATTATGTTGAGTCGCGTGTTCCCGTTTTGGTGAACAGTGATTGCTATATTGAATTGGCTGCTCCTACGAAGTCTATGACCGAATATTTTTACAAAAATGCGGATGCGGATGAAGTCATCTTCATTCACCGTGGATCGGGAAAATTACGCACACAATTAGGAAACATCGACTTTAGCTATGGAGACTATTTGGTGATTCCTCGCGGAATGATTTATCAAATGGAATTCAATGATAGTGATAACCGCTTATTCATCATTCAATCTTTTCACCCCGTATTCACTCCGAAAAGATACCGCAACTGGTTTGGACAATTATTGGAACATTCACCATACTGTGAACGCGATATTCGTCGTCCACAAGAATTGGAAACGCACAATGAAGAAGGAGATTTCTTGATTCGCATTAAAAAACAAGATGTTCTATACGATTATGTATATGCGCATCATCCATTCAATGTTGTTGGTTGGGATGGATATAATTTCCCATATGCCTTTTCGATTCACGATTTCGAACCAATTACTGGTCGCGTGCATTTACCTCCACCGATTCACCAAACGTTTGAAACGAGTGCATTTGTCATCTGTTCATTTGTACCACGCATGTACGACTATCACCCAGATTCGATTCCAGCTCCTTATAACCACAGCAACATCGACTCAGATGAGGTCTTGTACTATGTGGACGGTGATTTCATGAGTAGAAACAACATCGAAAAAGGTCAAATTACCCTGCATCCATCTGGAATTCCGCATGGACCACATCCTGGAGCTTATGAGCGTTCCATTGGTAAAACAGAGACTCAGGAATTAGCGGTGATGATTGATACATTTAAACCATTAAAATTAACAAAACGCGCGATGGAGATGGAATTACCTGAATACGTAAAATCATGGATGCACTAAGTCCTCAATTTTCAATAATATTGCAAAGAATTACACCTTATGTCAGCAGAAATTAAAAACTTAAAAGATCTACAAAATGTAGAATACAGTTTAGAAAAATTATTCTCCGAGGCGGAGGATTTTCTTCCTTTACTTGGTACTGATTACGTCGAATTATACGTCGGAAATGCCAAACAATCGGCTCATTATTATAAAACAGCATTTGGATTTCAATCGGAAGCCTTCGCGGGACTAGAAACGGGATTGAAAGATCGTGTATCTTATGTGTTGAAGCAAGATAAAATTCGTTTGGTGTTGACCACTCCTTTAACTTCGGATGGACCAATAAATGAGCACATCAATAAGCATGGAGATGGTGTGAAAGTGATTGCACTTTGGGTGGAGGATGCTACGAAAGCGTTTGAAGAAACAACGAAGCGTGGAGCAAAACCATTCATGGCGCCTACACGAGAGGAGGATGCAAATGGATTTGTGATTCGTTCAGGGATTCATACGTACGGTGAAACCGTTCATATTTTTGTTGAGCGTAAAAATTACCATGGTATTTTCTTGCCAGGATATAAAAAGTGGGATTCTCATTACAATCCGGAACCAACGGGATTAAAGTTTATTGACCATATGGTGGGTAACGTAGATTGGAATGAAATGAATACCTGGTGCGATTTTTACAAAAAAGTAATGGGCTTCGCGCAAATTATTTCTTTTGATGACAATGACATCTCCACTGAATTCACAGCGTTGATGTCCAAAGTAATGTCGAACGGAAATGGACGCATTAAATTCCCAATCAACGAGCCGGCTGAAGGGAAGAAGAAATCACAAATTGAAGAGTACATCGATTTCTATGAAGGAGCAGGAGTTCAGCATATTGCGGTTGCGACAAATGACATCGTAGCAACTGTATCCGCCATGCGCGATAGAGGTGTGGAGTTTTTATACGTACCATTAACTTACTATGATGATTTAATTGAGCGAGTTGGAGATATCGAAGAAGATGTTGAGGTATTAAAACAACACGGAATTTTAATTGACCGTGACGACGAAGGGTACTTATTACAACTTTTCACGAAACCAGTGGTCGATCGTCCAACGATGTTCTTTGAAATCATTCAACGTAAAGGAGCACAGTCCTTTGGAAAAGGAAACTTCAAAGCGCTGTTTGAATCCATTGAACGAGAACAAGAAAATAGAGGTACCTTATAATACTCCAAAGAAACAAGGAAAGCCGATCAGGATGATCGGCTTTTTTATGGCCTAACTTTTCGTGTTAGCCAATATTTCTTGCATTTCTTGCTGTATGGATTGCGTACGATCTTGATTGTAGGCGTATTGTAGGCGTTCCACTAAGACAGCGTGATTGGTGATTCCTTCTGCTTTTATTTCTTCTACAACTTCTTGAATGGATGCTGGTCGTGGACCCCAAACAAAAATTTCCTGGTTTTTTTGATCCAAACAAATTAATTTAGGAATGGACCGTCCGCCATTGGTTAGATACCGATCCATCATATCCAAATGTTCATCGCGTAAAATAATTTTTAAATCGATCTTGTCACTTTCCTGCGCTATTTTACCAATGACCGGAACAATTTGTGCGGCATCTCCACACCATGCTTCACTGAGCAATACCCAGGTCATCGGTTCTTGAATACTGAAAATTTGTTTTTTGAGTTCTTCGGTTAATACCGTTGTTTTTTCAATGCGCTTCATGCGCTTTGCATTTAATTCCGTGAAATGAATAAGGTCATCACGCTGAATTGGACCGCTTGTTTTTCCTTCCGAAATTAATCTTGAAATGAGTAATTTATAGGATTCGTAGGTGTAAGTGGTCCCTAATTTTTCCGGAATGATGAACGATTGTTTTCTCATCGATTTCTAATTTTTCTAATCTGAATGGAAAGTTACGATGAAATTAGAAAACGAAGTGAAACATAGGTCACATAAGCCAAAAAAGATAAAATAATCAAATGAGTATCGCTTTGGATTGCGAAAATTAAATAAGATTTTATATATTTGCACCCACGAAAAACGGAGAATGTAGCTCAGTTGGTTAGAGCGCCGGTTTGTGGTACCGGAGGTCGCGGGTTCGAGACCCGTCTTTCTCCCTCGTTTTAAGGCTGCAGGTAACTGCAGCCTTTTTTTATTTCATTCCGAGTAAGGTCTGCTCGCATAAAACAGCTAATTCTTTCGGTAGATTGGAACTTGTCCAAGGATGACTTGCGCCAAACACATGGTCCGCACTTGGAATAACGTATAAGGAAACATTTGCCCATCTAGCCAAGGATTCTCCTTCCATAATGGGAACCGAAGTATCTTGATCTCCGTGATGTATGGTGATTGGAATACTTAGGTTTTGAATGGCTTGTTGTATGTTCAATTCGCTTTCGTGTTCTTTGAAATCTTCGTAAAGTGAAAAATACTGTGGCATATCTTGAAGTGTGCGTCCATTCTTTACATAGCGAACACCTTTTGTTTCCCATTGGTTTAATTCGGTTCCATTCGGAAAGCGCATGCCAATATCGGAAATGGCAGCCCAAGTATGAACGGAGGAAATGGGGTAGGAGGAAGCCAATGTATGTCCAGCTATGATGACAACGCCACCACCACGTGAATGTCCGATGAGGCGAATATGGGATATACTGGAAACGTTAGACATCATCCACTTTAATGCAAAAGCTACATCAGCTATCTCATACGAGTAACGGTTGTTTCCAAACGCTTCTTCATCTGAGAAATCGATGCCACTTTCGGTGGTGCCACCATTGTGACTCAAGTTGAATTTGCAAAATCCGTATCCTTTCTCCGTGAAGAATTGTTGTACTAAATGCCAAGCGCCCCAGTCTTTGAATCCCATGAAACCATGAACAAATAGGATTAATTCCCCGTTAAAGTTCTCTGGAATTTCTAGATCAATAAGACTCGATCGACCATTTGATCCTTGGTAGATGCTATTCGATAATTTCATCGTCACTTTCCCCGGGTAATTCCAATGCTTTGACACTTTGAATGGCATTTCCTGCGATACCTCGTATGGATGCGTGCATGTCAATGGTGTTAATGATCACTTTTTCAATCTGTTTTTCTCGTTCTTTCCAAATGCGTTGCATGGAGCGTTTCTCGGTTTCTAGTCCATCTTTCATGGCAGTGAATCCTTCCACAATTGCTTCCACTTGCATGCGGAAATTTGTACTCGTTAAAAAGTCGTATAACATGTGCATTTTATCGCCACGATTAACTTGGGATCCGAGTGCGGCATGCACTTGAATCACGGTTTCACGGATGACGCCTGAAAGTCCCTTGAATTCTTCGTAGGTGCATACGTAGACACCATCTTTCATGCCCATACGATCTAGATCCGATGGCATCGCTTCGGTCACAAGAATTCCGATGTCTGCTCCTTTTTCGCGCATGTCTGCTTTAAATTTAGGAATCCACCCAGCTTGGTATTCTTTCGTGCGTTTACTTTCATAGTAAATTTTACCACAATTTTGGTCACTTCGTGTGTTGACTATTTGAATGCAATCGCCACCACGTGCACCTTTTTTAATTTCTTCGATGGTATCTAAGGGAAATTGGGCTGACAACCATTCTTCAATTGCAAGTTCCTGTACTTCTCCTTGCAATTGCATGGAACCTTGTTCCTGCTTGCGTTTCATTTCTTCGGTCAGTGTTTTTTGATCCTCCAGCATTTTCTGAAGTTCCTTGATGCGGAGTTCATTGCTGTCTTCTACCAGTTTTTTGATTTTCTCCTTTTCGAGTTGAAGAATCTCATTCATCTTCGTTTCTGCTGCCAATTGCGCAATGGATTGTGCTTCGTCTTTTTCGCGTTTGAGGCGTTCCACTTCGGCTTTGGTTTTATTCAACTCACTGACTTGCGTTGATTTTTCATTCAATTCTTGTTGCAATGCCTCGAATTGCGAACGTTGTTCTTCGGCAAGTTTAACCTTCAGTTTCTCTTCGATGGTACGGCGTTCTTCTTTTAAGGATTTTTCCAATTGTTCTTGAAAAAGTTCCTTTTCATGTTTCTTATTTTCTTCAAAAGCCATTTTTTCATCGCGTAGATTCTCCATGAGCTCATTCATTTTCAAGCGTTCTGATTGAAGTTGCGCATGAAATTTTGCTTGTAGTTCGGCCTCAAGTTGATGCGAAAGAATATTGGTGACATCGATGTTTGTCCCACAATTTGGACATTTAATTTGTTCGTTACTGGACATGAAAGGTTCTTATTTTACGTAGTCTTGCTTCTGGACCAACATGTATTGGTCATTATTAAGTCGAATATAGCCAAAATCATAACAAAAGACATAACTCGAACCTTTTCTGGTAGAATAAACATTGGTGTAATAGTGAAAATTGAATCCTTCTTCTGCTAGGAGCATTCCTTCAACGGTTCTTTTTCCATCTGAATTTAAGTTGGAAAGAATGCGTCGATTTTTTCGCAGAATGGCATTTATGCGTCTAACGACCATGTTTGCATCTTCATTGATGCGGTTATTAAATGAATTTCGGCAGTAATCCGAGCAAAATTTTTGGTCCCTTCTTCCAACAAGTTTAACGGCACATTCTAAACATTGACGATTTTTCATGAAAGTTTTTTTATCTATAACTCCTTTTTTTGCTCTTTCATATATTTTTTGAAAAATAAATTTAATGTTAAGTCAATCAATCAATTGCGATATTCACTCAAGTACCACCGATATTCATTTATAGCAGGTTTCGGCTCGAAAAAACGTTACTTAACAAAAAAAAGTGCGTTTAAACAGAACCTTTTCTTCTGTAAGGGAGTATAAGGACTCGCAACAATAAAAAAAAATGAGGCAGTTAAAAATCGCAAAACAGGTTACCAACAGGGAAACCGCATCTTTAGACAAGTATTTACAGGAAATCGGTCGTGTTGACTTAATCACTGCAGATGAAGAAGTTGAGTTAGCTCGACGCATCAAGGCAGGAGATCGATCGGCATTAGAACGATTAACGAAAGCGAATTTACGTTTCGTGGTTTCTGTATCTAAACAATACCAAAATCAAGGTTTGGCTTTGCCAGATTTGATTAACGAAGGTAACTTAGGATTGATTAAAGCGGCAGAACGTTTTGATGAAACACGTGGATTTAAGTTCATTTCCTACGCTGTTTGGTGGATTCGTCAGTCAATTCTGCAAGCGTTGGCAGAACAAGCTCGTATCGTTCGTTTGCCGTTGAATAAAATTGGTAACATCAACAAAATTAATCGTGCCTATTCGGAATTGGAACAAAAGTTAGAGCGTCCGCCTTCAGCAGATGAGTTAGCAGAGTTCTTAAACGTTACGCCAGAAGAAGTGAAACAAACACTTTCTCAAAATGGCCGTCACGTATCCATGGATGCACCGTTGATTGAAGGAGATGAATCTACCTCAAGCATGTACGATGTCATGCAAGGAGATTCATTACCGAGTCCAGAAGCAAATTTGGTATTGGAATCTTTGAGAAGTGATATTCGCCGATCATTGACAGCCTTAACACCCAGAGAAAGTGAAGTCATCAGTATGTTCTATGGTTTGGAAGGAAAAGCACCGCTATCTTTAGAAGAAATCGGTGATAAATTTGACCTGACTCGAGAACGTGTTCGTCAAATCAAAGAGAAAGCGATTCGTCGTTTGAAACATACAACGAAAAACAGAGTGCTAAAAAGTTATTTAGGATAATTCAAGGCGGGTCAATAACCACCTACCACCAGTAAACCACTTGTTGGCCGGCTTTGAATAACATTAAAGAGGAGTTTGAAAGGACTCCTTTTTTTATGTCCTAGAAATCACATCGGATCGACATCGATCACAATTTTAACAGATTTGTTGGCTGGTTTTGCATAGAATTGATCTATGATCTCCCTAATTTTCTCCTTGACTTTTCGTTCCGGAGCACTGCGCTCAATCTTTAACTTGATTTCTTTCAGAAAGTTATTTTGAATGCGCTTAATGATGGGGAATTCTGGTCCTAATACACGTTCCTTAAAAACAACTTTCAGTTGGTCTGCTAATTCAATCGAGGCCGCATGTACCACTTGTTCATTCGTGTGTTTCAAGGTCAATTGAATCATTTTGTAGAACGGTGGATAAAAAAATTGTTGTCGTTCTATGATTTCTTGATCATAGAATCCTTTGTAATCATGTTCTTGAACCAATTGAATTACCCAGTGACCTGGATTCCCCGTTTGAATGATCACCTTACCGCGTTTGTCCTTTCTTCCTGCGCGTCCCGCAACCTGTGACATCAACTGATAGGAGCGTTCGTAAGCGCGAAAGTCGGGACGATTGAGTAACATGTCCGCATCGAGGATTCCAACCATGGAAACGTGATCAAAATCCAATCCTTTAGTGATCATTTGAGTTCCAATGAGAATGTCAATGCGACGCTGTTCAAATTCTTCAATGATCTCTTCGTATGCATGTTTCGAACGAGTGGTATCCAAATCGAGTCGTTTGACCACTTTGTTTGGAAACATCATCGATAATTCATCTTCGATTTTCTCTGTTCCAAAGCCAAGCATCTGTAAACGATTACTTCCACAAGCAGTACAACTACCAATAGGAGAAGTAGTAAAACTGCAGTAATGACATTTTAATAAATTGCTGTGTTTATGGTAGGTGAGGGAAACGTCACAATTGGTGCATTTTGGTGTCCAATTACAGACTTCACAGGACCATAAAGGCGTATAGCCACGTCGATTCTGGAAGAGCATAATTTGTTCTCCTTTGTTCAGGGCGGATTGCATTTCTTCCAAAATCATGGGTGTAAAATGCGATTGCATGTTTTTTAATTTGCGCTCGCGTTTTAAATCTGCACACCAAATCTCAGGTAATTTGAGTCCCTTGTAGCGTTCATTCAATTCTACCAAGCCAAATTTCCCTTGCTTTGCGTTGTAATAGGTTTCCAAGGCTGGAGTGGCAGTTCCCAGCAGTACTTTTGCCTCATGCAAAGAACCGAGAACAATTGCCGCATCTCTAGCATGGTAGCGAGGAGATGGGTCGTATTGTTTAAAGGAACTTTCGTGTTCTTCATCTATGATAATGAATCCAAGATCCTGAAAGGGAAGGAAAATCGAACTGCGTGCGCCTAAAATTATTCGGTATTTATTCGGATCGTTATGTAAGACATGATTCCAGATTTCCACACGCTCATTCTGATTAAACTTTGAATGATAGACGCCTACTTGTTCTCCGAAATAGGCGGAAAGACGCTGAATCAATTGGGTCGTTAAGGCAATTTCTGGAAGTAAAAACAAAACTTGTTTTCCAAGGTCCAAATAGGATTGAATCAGTTGGACATAGATTTCTGTTTTTCCTGAACCGGTAACGCCATGAAGTAAGGTCACTTGTTTCTCTTCGAAACTCGCTTCAATTTCTGTTAAAGCCGTTTGCTGTGCATCCGTGAGTGGTTTAAAACCATTCAACTCATTTGTAAGTCCACTGAGTCGGTCTATTTGAAAACGTTCAAGGACGAAGAACCCACGTTTCTCCAATGTACTGATAGCGGAGGCACTCACTTGATTTTCTAAAAGTGTTTTTTTTGAGATAGGAAGGTGAATTCCTCCTTGATCTATACCGAGTTTCATAAATTGAAGTATGGCATCTACTTGTTTTTGAGCGCGTGTACTCGCTTCTAATTCTTGAATAAATGCTTGCAGCGCTTCCTCTTTTAAGAAGGCTTCGCTCAAGGAGACACACAAAATGGTTTTTGGCGCGTATCGATCATTTATTTCTTCGCTGGAAGAAACGATGCGACGCTCAATCATTGCTTTAATCAAGGGCTGTATGGTTTTCACGCCTAGGATATCCGAGAGTTCTTTCAAACTCAATTGATCCTTCATTTCTAAGGCTTCTACCACCGTTTTTTCACGATCTTGGAGTAAATCAATAGCCGTGTCAAATTCGGGATGAAGTCGGATTTTAGTTTCACTCGCCAGCTTGAAATTCGCTGGAAGTGCGGCATTCATGACATCCCCAATGGGAGCCATGTAATAAGAAGAAATCCAATCCCAAAATTGTAATTGTTTTGGCGTAATGATGGGTTGCTCATCGAGGAGGTGAAGGATATACTTTGCTTGATAAACGGCGGGAATTTCTTCGTGAATTCGTGTGACGATTCCGGTGAGTAATTTATTTTTCCCAAAGGGAACAATGACACGAAGTCCTGCTTGGACGTGCTCATTTAATTCAAAAGGAATGCGGTAGGTGAAAACCTGATGTATGGGAACAGGTAGTAGAACATCCGCAAAATAAGTTACTCTTTCACTCACAAGGGTAAAGATACGAACTCCTAGAAGTTTACCCTAGGAAATTATTGACAAGCATAGGATTCTTCTTGTCCAACGACATTATCTCCTGGATGATTAGAACAGAACAAATACGTTCCTGTGATTGGCCCTTGGCATAATTCACGCGTACTTTTCTTATCAATCGCACGGATATATGCTTGTTGCGGAGATGTATAAAAAGGTTTGAAAATTTTTACCGTTTGACGAGATGAGAAGATGCCTACTACGCGTTTTCCATTCGTTACGGAAAGATTGGTATAACTCGGTTTACTCTGAGCTAGGCTAGAACTTGGTTTATTGACAGACATGTAATTAAACAACTCTTCAGCACCTCCTGTAATGGTGATGTAAATTCCTTTTAATGTTCTTTTCTCTACTTGAGCATTTTCCGTCAAATGAAGTTTCATTAGCTCATAAAACGATCTCCCGCTAATAGTAAACGTACAGGAACCATTCGGTGTAACTTCTTTTTCCCCAATTTTCCAATTGTATGATTTTGTATAAGGAACCCCTACAAAGTATTCATTATAAGCAACGTCTAACTGACCGTTAACTACGTAAGAATTCCCGGTATTCGAGACCGCTAATCCAGAGGATAAGTATTCACCAGGATTATCTGCGAATTTGAAGGTATAGTTTTGAGAACTAGAATTTGTTGTTATTCCGCGAACTAAATTTGTTTCGCCGCTTACTTCAAATTCCCCATTATTTAACATCGCTTTCAATCGATAGGTAGCTGTAGGTTTCAAGGACGTTTTCAGGGGGTCCGTTGAGGTCTGAATCACTTCGTTTGCTCCTGTTGGAAGCGTTTTGAAATAATACACTTTTTGTTCAGGACCGTAAAAATAACCGTTGGTGTCCTTGTCTTGAACAAGCGTATCTTTCAGTATCCATGTTCTTGTAATCGAGCCATTTACCACTTCCGTAATCGTTGCATCTACTTGATCAAAGTAACTAGAATCTGCGATTTGAGCAATCTCCAATGCATTTCCAGGCCCGATAAAAGCACGTGTTATTTTTATATAATGCAACGAATCGGCTTGATCTAATAAACCATAAACAACAGCCGTTTCCTTAAAGTCACCAGTTAATTTCACATCTTCGGAACAGCTTTGTAGGAATAATACTGCGAAAAAAAGAATGGAGAGAAAACGTTTGATCATGAGAGTTAGTTTGAATCAAAAATACAATTATTTAGCGAATTCCTTGTGGACTCATGCTTATATCAGGTGAAACACCTTTTTCAAAACTGATTAATTCCACTTCAAAAATCAAGGGAGAATAAGGTTTGATGATTGTGTTTGGCGGTGGATTTCCACCATAAGCTAATTCTTGAGGAATGAAAAATTTGAATTTGGAACCAACATTCATTAACTGAATACCTTCTGTCCATCCTGGAATTACTTGGTTTAACACGAAGTCAACTGGTTCTCTTCCAATTGAACTATCAAATATTCCGCCTTCTGGCACCGTTCCTTGGTAGTGTACTTTCACATTGGAAGTAGCACTTGGTTTTGGACCTTTACCTGTTGTGATCACTTGGTATTGCAATCCACTTGCCGTGGTAATGATTCCCGGTTTTGTTTTGTTCATCGCCAAGAAATCCTCCCCAGCGGATTTGAATTGCTCGGTGATTTTCGCGTATTTTTTGTTCATTTCCACTTCAAAAGAAGCCATGATTTTTTTACGGTCTTGGTTTTTCAACACTTCGATATCCAATTTATTCAATCCATCTGAAAAACCTTTTTCGACCATCTTAATGTCGATTAGGCTCAATGCATCTAGGTCGTTAAAATATCCTTCGAAACGTTGACGATTGATTTTCCCAACGGCCAATGATCCTTCCGCATTGAATGCTTCATTGAACTCTTTTCCCGTTTTCCCGATGCACTTCGTCACAGTTTTAGAAAGTCCTTCAAATTCTGACTCAGCTACTTTACTATGGAATCCTTCGATTAATTTTTCTTTGTCCATTTTGTTGAATGGACTCTCTGAAATAAATGGTTTCGCGATTTCACAACCTAATACATAGGAGTATTTTTCTTTTTCTGTTTTCAATTCAACTTTCTCTTCTCCTCCACATGCTTGTAGGATTAGAAATAAGGCGATAAATAGGGAATAACGAATCATTAGTTAATGTTTATAAGTTCAACTTCAAAAATTAGGGCACTGAATGGTTGTATGGGTCCACCGGGATGTGGATTTGCTCCATAGGACAATTCCTGCGGAATGTACAAGCGGAATTTCGATCCAAGGGACATCAATTGTAAGGCTTCGGTCCACCCTGGAATCACTTGGTGAACACCAAATGTAGCTGGACTTCCACGTAATACAGAGCTATCGAAAACCGTTCCATCGATCAAGGTACCGTGGTAATGAACGGTTACATTGTCCGTCGCACCTGGTTTTGCTCCATCACCAGCCGTTAAAATCTCGTATTGCAATCCAGAGAAGGTTTGTTGAACACCTTCTTTTTTCGCGTTTTCCGCTAAAAATGCTTCACCTTGTGCTTTGTTATCACCAAACGCGGAATTTTTTTTCTCATCCAAGTATTGTTGGATAAAAATGTTTGCTTCATCTGGAGTTAAAGCAGTTGTTTCATCATTGAAAACCGCCTGAATGGCTTGCATCATCAAATTCACGTTGATGTGCTCTAGTTGTTGATTTTTCAAACTTTCGCCGATGCTCATTCCAACACCGTAGCTCGCTTTTTCTTCTAAAGATTGCATTTAATTGATTTTAAGGAGACGAAGTTAAGAAAAATGCGTCGGAGATCTTTGAAAAAATCAGGTGAATACTTGAATAATTGTAACAACATGTAAAAATGTCCGTTGAAGGCTATATGCAAAAATCCTTTCACTTTGATTACGAGCTTTATTCCACTTGGGAAAATCTAGCTGAATCGGACCTTCACTTGGTTGAATTAGCCTATGAGGCGATGGACTTAGCCTATGCTCCGTACAGTGAATTTAAGGTCGGAGCAGCGGTTCGTTTGTCGAATGGGCTCACCTTAAAAGGAAATAACCAAGAAAACATTGCGTATCCATCTGGACTTTGTGCAGAGCGCGTGGTTCTTTTTTACGCCGGAGCAAATTATACAACGGAATCCATCGAAACGATTTGTGTAGTGGCACGTGGAGATTTAATGCCGAGTGAGTTTTTGTTATCTCCCTGTGGATCTTGTCGTCAAGTCATGTTGGAAACCGAAAACCGTCAGGCGAAAAAGATGCGTGTGATCTTGGTGAACCAAGACAAGCGCACGATCATTCTTAATTCCGTCAAGGACTTGCTTCCATTTGGATTTGGGAAGTAGGGGAAGGAAATTTCAAGAAACAATGTAACGCTAGCTGAATGTAAATATTCACCGCAAAGGAATATTTTGAATGTCTAGAGGGGAAGTTTAGTCGAAAAAGGGTGACTATCTTTTTAAGTATTCTTCCGCTGTCATGACGGGAATGCTGGAATGTTTGAAGTCCTTTCCGTTTCGAGTGATGATCACGGAACAATTCGCTTGTAAAGCACTGTAATATTGAACGGAATCCTCAAAATCTTTGAATGGAGAATTCAATCCTTTTTCCACGGTTTCTTCATTGACCTCACAGACTTCACAAATAATTTTGAACTTTCGTAGTTTGGTGCGAACGGATTCTTCGGACTCATATTTATTTAGGATAAAATCAACCGTAGTAAAAGAAAGGGGAGAGGTTACTAAGACCAGTTTCTTTTGATCGGCTAATGTTGCCAATCGTGCAATGGCATCGAAGTGAGGATCTCGATGCGCCAATAAATCCAGTATGACATTGGTATCCAAAAACAATCTACTCATTTGTATTTCTTTTCTAGGTGCGTTAAACGTTCCTTTTGAGCATCAAAATCTGATGGGAGCTTCGTTTTGGTGGACATGCTTTTGACAAAATCAGAGATTTGATCATCCTCGTTTCTTTTTTCAGAGATCAAAGAATTCAAGTAGTTTTCAATCAATTTTGACAAACTAACCTGATGACTCTTCGCATATGTTTTTGCCTCGTGAATAATCTCTGCATTCAGATTTAAGGTGAGTTTTGTGTTCATCATCATAAGTTTACGTGTAAAATTAAAAAATAATTACGTACAAAATGAATGAACCGCTATTTTCATAAATCCTTTGGAATCGAATTGGTCCAATTAGCTAACGCAGATGCTTCGTTTTTATTTTAAGAAAGAGAAATGAGATTGTCGTTTTTTTACGGGAATCCGGATGCTGCGAAATGCTATTTATGACGAAACCAACAATCTTGGCGGTCGTTTTCGTAGCCTTTAAAAACAGTGTTCACGGGTGCTCCGTGCTTGAGTTGCTCGTTGAATTTCGTTCGCACCAAATAATTAAATGCGCCCATGTCACCAGTAAAAGCCGTTTTATTCTCGCGGTTTCCTTGTTCATGAATGTCGCACAACTGTTGAACGAATTCAAAGAACAGGGGAGCTTTAGCACCAATGATTCCGCAATTTAAAAGAGTTTCCTCTCCAAATGACTTTTCAAAGTCGGCATAGTCCGGAATATTGTTGCGCAGGTGAGTGGAATGCTCGTTCATCCATTCGTTATTCAGTATTTTGGGCTCGTCCCCGCAAAAAATGGAATGTGGATTTTCTGTAAAAAACGCTTCAGTAAATGGATTTTTAACTAGCGTAACATCGGAGATGTCCGTAACGAAAATATTGTCAAACAGGTCCACAATTTTCTCTAAAAAATCACGGTAAACAAAATACCGAAAGACGTTTGGATTGAATGATTGGTTGTAGCTGACCTGAATAAACGAAATACACTCATTTTCATATTTCCGGCAGGTTTCCGCGCTAAAGTTGTTGTGAAAGATGATTCCGTGTAGTTTTTTGTCCGCAATCGATTCCGCCCAATCTCGCACCAATTCATAGGAGTCATCGTGTAGCGTTTCATTCCGGTTTACATCATAGACACCTGTAATGTGACAGGCCATGATGAGGTTGCGCATTGCCGGGGAATTTTGGAAATCCAAAGAAGGCATCAATCAAGAATTAAGGACGTTCGCTTTTTTGATGGTAGAGCAAATGCTATTTGGCATGTTTCGGTGATAAATGTAGGTTCTTAGGTCTACTTTCTTCACGCGAAATTGAGCTCCGGCCTTTTCGTAAAAATCGGCATCCGCGGCGAATCCATTTCTGAAATCGATGCTTGAAAAGACTTTTTTAATACCGAATAAGGTACCGAACAAGATGACCTCGTCTAAATGGATGAGCTTTGTTTGGTCATTTTTATCTGGAACGTAATAATCTTCTAACGTATCAACGATAGTTTCTGTGGTGGAGCAAATCAAATCTACGTTTTGGACTTCTTTCAAGCACTCGGTTAAATGGTTCGGTTTGTATTGATCATCACTATCCAGAATGGTAATGTAATCACCCATGCTATAAAGTACGCCGCGGTTGATGGATGCAGATTGACCGCGATTGCTGTGACGGATGTAGATTATTTTGTCCTCGTGTTGCTCCACGTATTGCATTAAGGCCTCGCGGTTATTTTGGGTGCTGCCATCATCGATGATCAGCAACTCGAAATCTTGAAAATCCTGATTTAAAACGGAATCAATTGCTCGTTTGATATAAGAGAAATCGGTATTAAAAACAGCCATTAGAACGGATATCTTTACTTGTCTCAACATTAGTGCTTGGTCTAGTGGATGCGGCGCAAAGATAGGTAAATGTTTGGTTCGATGTTCGATGTTCGTTTTCCGTCGTCCGTTATTCGATGTTCGATATTCGTTTACCCAGTCGAACTCACTCTGTGTGTTTAGCGTAGATTAGTTGACATACGGTGTCCATCGCTTTAAACAGCGCTACATCAAATTTCGGAGAAGTTGTCAACTTTGTCATGGAGGAAACAGCATCGAAGAGTAGTTCGTTTTCACGTTGAGGGATCCGTTCGATAAAGGTAATTTCTTTGCTTCCTTTCTGTGATTCCGAGACGATGACTTCCTTGGTGGTCAAATCGATGGCAAATAATAGGGTCTTTTTCATTTTGTGTGAGCTTGTTGGATCTTAGTGAAGGTAGCAGCGTCCACTGGAATTCGTTGTTTTGTTCTTGCATCGGACACCTTTTTGAGTGGTTCCGGTACATTGTCGAGCGGTCGTTGTTGGTTGCTTCGTGGAGCCTCCATCACAGCAATTGGTTCCAACCGTTCTATGGTGTATTTTGCAGGTGCAGCTGTTCGACTTACTGCGGTTACAGGACATGCACAGCAGTTGAATGTTTGACGCTTCACTGCTTCCGCCGCAAGAGTACGGAGTGATGTGATCGTATTCAAGACTAGAAGAGCTTCCACAGCAATTACAGGAGCCACCATCACGTGAATAGACGATTTTTTTTGTCGTTTCTGAAATATAGCGACTCTGTGAAAATCCGGAGATGCTGATGAATAACAGCGCAAGGAATAAAAGGATTTTTTTCATCCACCTATCATTTTTATTAGAAGTACCAATTTTTAAAGGTAATTGATTTTAATAGAAATTGAATCCATGTTTACATCTAAATACACTTCAAAATCATGTGCTTGTAATGAGAGAACGTTTTATTCACGTTTATTCAATCAAGATCGGTGACACTTTATTTTGATTCCAATTATAGATTGATTGTTATGAATGCGAAATTCCCCCACGAAATGTTATCAACAATTGAGGTAAATCGCTTGAAAGCAAGTATCTTTGTAAGCTAAAAAATTACCTCATGAATAGTTGGTTTACCGTCAAAGTAAAATACACAAAACAATTAGAAAACGGATCGTTTAAACGTGTTTCCGAACCTTATTTATTAGCTGCCATGACCTTTACGGATGCAGAGGCGCGTATCTATGAGGAATTGGGTACGACCATTCGTGGTGAGTTCCAAGTAACGGGAATTGCACGAACGGATTTATATGATATTTTTCAGTACGACGACACCGAAACGTGGTTCAAATGTAAGGTGACTTATGACCGCATGGACGAAGAAGGAGAGAAAGCGAAAACCGTTTCTCAAAATTTCTTGGTTTCTGCATCGAACGTGAAAGAAGCATATGATCGTACCGTGGAAAGTTTAGCAACATTAATGATCGACTTTAATATTGCTTCCATCATTTCTTCTCCCATCGTAGAGATTTTCCCTTACCGCGAAGAAGAAGTTCAGAGTCCAGCCATGAAAAAAATCGCTATTGAAGACGAAATCGAAGAACGCACACCTGTTCGCGCTGTGTTCTCTGCTTCTGGATCTGATTTCGACGATACCGAAGAAGAAGTATTCGAATCGGATGCTTCTGAAGAAGATACAGATGAAGCAAGTGAAGTGGAGGATACGTATTCCAACGAGGACGCCGAATGAGTGAATGGTTGAAAAAATACCGTGAAAATCATGCTGATTTCGACAAAGGTGAATCTTTGACAGATCTTGGCTCGAATCCATTTACCGCCTTTTCTCGCTGGTTCGATGAAGCAGTGCAAAACGGAGAAGTGGAAGCGAATGCGTTTGTACTCAGCACCGCCACTGCGGATGAAGGAGTGAGCTCGCGCATCGTTTATTTGAAAGAAATGAAGGATGAACGTTTTATCTTTTATACGAATTACTTGAGTCAAAAGGGTCGACAAATGGCCACGCATCCACATGTTTCTATGTTGTTTTTTTGGCCGGGATTACAGCGTCAATTGCGCATCGAAGGTACGGTTGAGAAAGTTACGGAGGAAGTAAGCGACGCCTATTTTGCTTCACGTCCAAGAGAAAGTCAATTGGGTGCTTGGGCTTCCCAACAATCGAGCGAATTGGCACAAAGCGAAGACTTAATAGCTGCATTCGAGAAATACGACCGTCAATTTCCAAACGATGTCCCGCGTCCACCACACTGGGGAGGATATGCGATTCAAGCAACCAGTATCGAATTTTGGCAGGGACGTCCATCGCGCTTGCACGACCGTGTGGTGTTTCAAGTCCATGAGAATTCATGGAAACAAATCCGTAAAAATCCATAATGCGAAAATTTCAACCCACGTGTCACGTTTTGTCGAATGGAATCCGAGTGGTTCACTTGCAGGTTCCAAATCAAGTGGCGCATTTAGGCTTTTTCTTTTCGGCTGGATCACGCTACGAACAAGCCCACGAAGTTGGATTGGCACATTTCCTCGAACATTGTTTATTTAAAGGAACGAAGACGCGAAATGCACTGCACATCCTTTCACGGATTGATGCGGTTGGTGGAGAGTTAAATGCCTACACGGCGAAAGAAGAATTGTGCTTGCATGCTTCTTTTTCCAAAGAACACACGAAAAGAGCTTTGGAATTGTTAGCGGACATTTCCATTAACTCGACCTTTCCTGAAAAAGAAATTGAAAAAGAAAAGGAAGTCATTTTAGACGAAATCAACTCCTATTTAGATAGTCCTAGCGACAAAATATTTGATGATTTCGAGGAACATTTGTTTAAAAATCATCCACTTGGCAACAACATTTTGGGAACGAAAGAAAGCGTTTCTAGTTTTACCCAAGCGGATTTACAACGCTACGTGAATGCGTATTTCACCGCTGATAACATGGTGGTTTCTTACGTTGGAAACATGAGTTTCAAGAAATTGGAACCTTTGATGGAAGCGACTTTGAGTCACATGCCTTTAACGGCTCCACGTACAGATTTTTTGTCCTTTTCTTCCTATTCGCCCTTTCAAATCAACGTGAAAGAAGCGAATTACCAAGCGCATGCGGTACTAGGTGGAATCGCGCCAAGTTACAAAGATGATGACCGCATGGCGATGTCCTTGCTGATTAACATTCTTGGTGGACCCGCACTGAATTCCAAGTTAAATTTATCGGTACGGGAGAAATATGGTTTGGCGTACACGGTGGAAGCGAGTTATTCTTCCTTCGTGGATTCTGGATTCTGGCAAATCTATTTCGGTTGCGAGGACAAAAACATCAACCGTACCTTGGACTTAATCCACAAGGAATTACTGAAATTTCGATCGAAGGAATTGAGTTCAGCACAACTGACCCGTGCGAAACAACAATTCAAAGGTCAAATGGCTTTAGGAATGGATGTCAATGCCGGACTTATGCAAGGATTGGGAAAAAGCATGTTGGCGTTTAATCAAATCGATACCCTCCAAGAAATTCACCAAGGAATTGACAAAATCACGGGAGCAGATATCCTGCGTTTAACGAATGAATATTTGGCAAAAGATATGATTTCATCCTTGATCTTTGGCGTAGAACAGGATTAACGTCCGCCGAAAATCGAACTGCCCACACGAATCATGGTACTTCCTTCTTCGATTGCGATTTGATAATCTCCGGACATTCCCATGGAAATTTCCTTGAAATAAGCGTTATCCTTGAAGTTGCTTGCTTTCAATTGATCAAAAATATTTATGAGTGACTGAAATTCACGGTGAACTTGTTGTTCGTCGTCTACAAACGAAGCCATACCCATGACGCCAACCACACGAATGTTTTGACACGATTGAAATGCCTCACTTTCGATTAATTCCTTTGCTTCTTCCAGAGAAAGTCCGAACTTGGTTTCTTCTTGTGCGATGTGAAATTGCAAAAGCACATCAATGCTTCGCTCGTTTTTTTCTGCTTGTTTATTGATTTCTACCAAGAGTTTCAAACTGTCCACCGCATGAATCAAGTGAACAAAAGGAGCAATGTATTTGACTTTATTGGTTTGCAGGTGTCCGATGAGGTGCCAGTGAATGTCCTTGGGAAGAACTTCGGCTTTATCGACCAACTCTTGTACTTTGTTTTCTCCGAATGCACGTTGTCCTGCGTCGTACGCTTCTTGTAAATCGCTGACAGGTTTTGTTTTGGAAACTGCGATTAACGCGACGCTTTCGGGAAGTGTGGCTGTAATTTCCTTGATTCGTTCAGCAATCATGCGTGCAATTGATAAATGGTAAGTCCACTGCGGAGTTTCGGTTCTACCCACGTTGATTTTGGCGGCATGTTCATTCCGGCATCCGCTACTTCTTTTACTTGATCAATGGTTGCGGGATATAGGATAAATCCAACTTCGAATTTTCCAGAGTTGATTTTCTCTTCAATGGAGGATATGGGTTCATTTCCGGGTACAAATTCCACTTGATCGCTTGTTTTTAGGTCGACGATTCCTAATAGTGGTTTTAAAATTAAATCACTCAGAATAAAAGAGTCTAATCGTTCCACCGGATTTGATTCATTGATGAAAGAATGATTAGGCTCAAAAACGTACCAATCATTCCCCAGGCAAATAGTAAATTGGTGTTCCTTCTGAGGTTCAGCCGCACTAGGAATGGCTTTCATCGATCCTAATTCACCCAAGGCTTCGGCAAAAGAACTTTTCGTGTAACCATGGAGACTTTTCAATACCCGATGGAAGGCCAAAATTTTGACTTGATCTTTCGCAACGAAGTAACTCAAAAAAGACCCTGTTAGCGTGGTTTCTGTTCCTCGGTTTATGTTCATTTGTGCATACCGCACAGAAGATGCCGAACGGTGGTGTCCGTCTGCGATATAAAGTGCCTCAACGGATTCGAAAAGCACTTGGCATTCTTTGGTTTGAGTTAGGGAAAGCACCCATAGTTCATGTTTAATGCAGTCGGTGGTCGTAAACTCGTATTCGGGACGCTCAGTACTCACTGCTTGAATGAGTTCGTTTAATCTTGGCTGTGGATCATAGGTCATTAAAACAGGTTCCGCATTGAATCCTACTAGGTCCAAATAGTTCGTGAAAACTTCTTCGCGCAGGGTTAATGTTTGTTCATGTTTTTTGATATCGTTGTCGATGTATTCCTGCACACTTGCCCCGCCAATAATTCCAATTACCGAGAAATCAGCTTTGGATTGACGATAGATGTATAAATGAGGAGTTATGTCCTGTATTAAAATCCCTTCGCGCAGAAAATGATCAAATTGATGTTTAACGAGGGCAAAACGCTCCTTCGAATTTGGTTTCGTTTTGATGGAAGTACTAAACTCAGGATTTATAATGTGCAGAAAGGTAAATGGATTGTCTTCCAATTTTGCTGTCAACACATTCTTTTTGTACGAATAGTAAGGTCTTGTTGCAACCAAATGAACCTTGTCTCTGACAGGTCGAATGGCTTTGAAGGCTGCAATTTTAGACATCGAAATTAGAATTTGTAATTCAAACCGAAACTTGGTAAAATAGGGAACTGATAAATCTGTTTACCTGTTACGCGGTTTATATAGAAAATATTGTTTCTGTTGTACACATTTGTCACACTAGCAATCATTTCCAAAACATCTTCATTTTTGAATTTAAAGTGCTTTTTGAAGGTTATATCTAAGCGATGATAGTAGGGCAACCGTTGTGAATTAAAAGTTCCAAGTAACATGGTTATGTAAGATGGATTATTTGTAACGTAATTTGAAGTAACACCATTTGCGAAAGTTTCCGCTTGATAATTTCCAGCGTTCGGAGTAAAGGGTAGACCTGAACCAAGATTCCAACGAATATTGAATTCCATGTCTTTCTTTTTACCCATCAAATACGATCCCACTAAATTTAAATTGTGTCGACGGTCAAATACGGGAGCATAGGTGGAGAATCCATCCCACCGCGTATTTTTTCCATATGAATAAACTGCCCAGAAGAAAATGCGATCTTTGCTGTATTTCCCTAGGACATCCACACCATACGATTGACCAGATTCGATAATGAAGTCTTTTTTGAACACGTCATCAATTAACTCGAATTGCGCTTCATCACTGTACAATTTGTTCTGATTGATGTTACTCAACTGATTAAAATATTTATAGTAGCCTTCAATATTGAAGGACCATAATTTACCTAAGTCATATTCCAAGCCAAGGATGGCATGCCAAGCATATTGCAAACCGTTCTTTGTGTTTTTAACGTTTTGAAACTGAGTTACAAATTGCTCTTGTACGTTCGTAGGAGCTGAAAGTAGACCATTGAAAAGGTTCACAACATCTTTATCAGAGGAGGCAGATGTAAAGTTCTGGGAGAAGCGTCCTCCTGAGAATTTGAAACGAAGATTTTCATTGGCATTGTATTTGAATCCAAGTCGAGGTTCAGGTGAGATGGTATTCAGGGACGCATAAACTTGAACACGAAGTCCTGGTTGAATGACCCATCTTCTCCCAACATGACGGTAATTGATATAGCTTCCAATTTCTGTGGTAAAATTGGTAGCTTCGATTTTTCGTTTGGCTTCGTTGTAGGTGACAAACTCTGTATTGAATCCATTGATGTTGAACCCATAACTCAATTCACTTTCATTTTTAAGGAAATAACTAAAATCAAATCCTAAATCGAAGCCGCCAATTTTCGAATACCTAGGTTCTTGTGCAGTTTCCGCAAAAGATGTTTGGTAATTACTTCCGTTCACATGTCCACGAATGAATAAAGGGGAACCTGAAGGAACCATTAAAAAGTTCACGCCACCACCTGAAGCATCCCAACGTAAATTTGCCACATCGTAATTAACCGAATCTTGGTTGTGGAATCCAAAGGCACTCACCTTTGTCCCGCCATCTGCGTTGAAGGTCACTTTTCCATACAAATCGGTAAAATTAAAGGGTAGTCCATTTCCGTCATTGACTTTCGGATATAAGGATTTAGAAGTGTAATCTAATAAACTGTGCTTCGCTGAGAACACATACGATCCTGGTGCTGCTTTTTCCTTGGTTACTTTTCCAATCGGACCTTCCAAGACCATTTTCGCTAAGAATGGAGAAGCTGAAACACGGCCACCAAATGCTTTTCGATTCCCATCGCGGTATGTAATGTCCATCACGGACGAAACCCTTCCTCCATATTTTGATTCGAACCCACCTGTGTAAACATCAACGTTTTTCACCAATTCTGTTTCGAAAATGGAAAAGAATCCAATGGAGTGGAATGGATTGTAGATGGTCATTCCGTCTAGTAATACTTTGTTTTGAATCGGTGTTCCACCTCGGACGTATAATTGCCCACCTTGGTCGCCTGTCGTTACAACTCCCGGGGTCACGCTTATTGCACCAACAATGTCATTTTCACCACCGTGAACAGGAATGCGTTCTAATCCTTCTTTGTTGTATTTCAAAGTACCAATAAGCACCTCATTTTTCTTTTCTTTTTTCCCAAGATCTACGACCACTTCTTTGTAATCTTGAGAGCTGCGAACTAATTTAATTTGAACGTCATAAATTTTTTGCTTGTCGTTCATCACCACATTCACATAGGTTTTCTTAAATCCACCAGTTTCTACCTTGACAATGTAAGACCCTCTCGATAATTTGGGTATTAAGAATCCACCATTTAAATTGGTAAATGCTCCTGCAATAACGGAGCTGTCGATTTTCAATAGTTTGACTTTTAAATCGCTCAGTGGCTCCATGTTGGAGTCGTCATAAACGAATCCTCGTATAGAAAAGTCTTGGGCAAAGGTGGTAAATCCAACAAAGGCAATGAATAGGAAAAGTAGTTTTTTTGACATGTGTTTCAATAAGAGTTCCCGAATTTAATGAATAGTTCGCAACAAAAAGCTATTGAGCTAGCGTATTCATTATTCGATGATGCATTTTTGTGTGAACAAATGGTTCCATTGCCCCACTTGAACCCAATAAATACCGGGACTTAAATCCGTTAAATCAATGATATTTGTACTGTTTGGAAGTTCTATAGATTTTATTTTCTGGCCCTGAATATTGAAAAATATTGCCTTCATCACTTCGTTGCTTTTCGTGGTAATCGTTAAGATTTCTTTACATGGATTAGGATAAATTGTTACCAAATCCAACAATGGGTTTTCGAGTCCAACAATATTGATATTCGGACTAACAGCGCATCCAAATGCAAAGTTTACTTCAACCGTATAAACTCCCGCTGGACTTGGGCCTAATTCGTAGAAATCAGCAATGGCTCCAGGAATCGCTATGCCATTTAAAAACCACTGGTACGAACTTCCAACAGTGCTTGTACTCAAAATGGATCCGTTCTGCGAAAGATTCACTGTTGGAATTGCGGGACAAGTTGTTTGACCAACAATTCCTGGCGAGTTCGCAATGTATAATTCAAAAACGTCATAGGATGCGCAAATGTCTTTCAGCATATAATCCAACCAAGGGTCTAAAATGGAATACGTTTCGTTTTGCTGTTCTGCTCGACTAATGCTAATTCCCGTTGACGAAGTACTTTCCCCAAAATCACAATTGAAATTGGTATTCGCAAAGTAACAATGTGCGCCACCAGTGATATTGACAAAGGATTTACATGTGGTGACCAATCCTTCATACATGGGGATATGGTGTTGAGCGGGCGGTGTAACACCATCTGAACTTCCAGAAAAGACAATGCTTGGGACAAGTACATTTGGCGATACGGCAATAGCAGATGGATTAGTTTCTGCTGGCGCGAGGCCGATTAGAGCGTGAATGTTTGTATTATTTCCCGCTGCTAAAAAACTCGCACCACCACCCATAGAATGTCCCATGACGCCCACTTTTGGGTAAATATGATTTTGGAAAAGTGCGTTTGTTGTTTGTAGGTCTAACATTTTTTGCGCGACCAATTTCAAGTCCAAACCAAAATCTCCGTGACTTGGTGAGGGAAACAAACCGCTTTCGGTCCGAACGAATGCCATGATGTATCCACGAGGAACATAATGTTCCCAAATGTTTGAATAGGCATCCCAATTCATCGCGAATCCATGTCCGAAAACGATGATTGGAAATTCACCAGTTGCGACAGGCGTACTGGTTCCCGTTGACGTTGCTGGATAATAGATCTCCGTTTGAATCTGTCTTCCCGCGCCACCTCCTGAACCGAATCCACCAGAACGCGTTGGATCGTTAAAAGTGAGTGTGGTGTGACCAATGCTCACTTGTGCGTGACAAAATTGAGCGAGAAACAGAACGAGAAATAGGATGCTTTTCATGGATTAAATTTAGGATAAATGTACAAAAATCTTATTTGACTACCCCCCAATTCCCTCTATCTAGACTTCGGTATTGAATGGCTTCCGCAATGTGATTTGATTGAATGCTTCCCGATGCGTCCAAATCAGCGATGGTGCGTGCCACTTTGATGATGCGGTCGTATGCTCGTGCGGAGAGTCCAAGCTTGTTCATCGCCATTTTTAGCAAATTGGTTCCGGCATCGTCTAGTTGGCAATTCGCTTCAAACTCTGACTTTGACATTTGTGCATTGCAGTGCATTCCTTCTCGATTCATGAAGCGGTCTCGTTGAATTTTACGGGCTTTTTCCACACGTAAACGAATGGACCGACTTCCTTCGCTTGGTACAGTTGATGACAGTTCATCAAAGTTCACAGGTGTAACCTCTACATGCAAGTCAATACGGTCCAATAATGGACCCGAAATACGATTCAAGTATTTCTGCACAACTCCTGGACCGCAAACACACGTTTTCTCTGGGTGATTAAAGAATCCACACGGACACGGATTCATTGCGGCAACGAGCATGAATCCCGCTGGATAATCGATGGAAAAGCGTGCCCTCGAAATATTGACAACGCGATCTTCTAGCGGTTGACGCATGACTTCCAGTACATCACGTTTGTATTCAGGAAGTTCATCTAGAAAAAGCACACCGTTGTGCGCCAAAGAAATTTCACCTGGTTGCGGATAGGAGCCCCCGCCGATTAAACCGATATCAGAGATTGTGTGATGGGGTTTTCTAAACGGACGCTGGGTGATGAGTCCGACTGGATTTTTGATCTTACCGGCAACGCTGTGAATCTTTGTGGTTTCTAATGCTTCCTCAATGGTCATCTGTGGAAGAATGGTCGACAAGCGTTTGGCCAACATCGATTTTCCGGCGCCAGGCGGACCGATGAGAATCACGTTGTGAGAACCAGCAGCCGCAATTTCGAAGGCACGTTTGATATTCATTTGTCCCTTTACATCGCGAAAGTCGTCATCAAAAATATCTGTGTTTTGTTGGAAAGATGCGGAGATGTCTACAATCGTTGGTTTCAAAGCAGAATCATCGTTCATGAAGTCAATGACTTCGCGCATATTCTCCACACCGTACACCTTTATTTCTTGAACGACGGCAGCTTCTTGCGCGTTAATCTTCGGGACGATGATTCCTTTAAATCCTTCTTTCTTCGCTTGCAGTGCGATGGGTAGAATTCCTTTTGTTGCTTGAACGGAACCGTCGAGTGACAATTCTCCAATCATCAGGTACTCATTCAGGTGATCGATTTTTACTTGTTCACTGACCGCTAGAATTCCAATGGCGATGGGTAAATCGAAAACGGATCCTTCCTTGCGAATATCTGCGGGAGCCATGTTCACCGTGATTTCTTTTCCGGGAAATTTAAGGTCATTGTTTTTAAAGGCAGCTTTGATGCGTTGCTGACTTTCTTTGACGGAATTATCGGGTAATCCGACAAGATAAAAGTTGACACCAATGCCTAAATTGACTTCAATCGTGATGGTTGTGGCATTGATACCGAAGACGGTACTGGAGTAGGTTTTGACTAACATAAAATAGAGGTTTTTTTAATTTTCTCCATTTAAGTTAGTCAAATAAATGACATGAAAACAAGTAAAAAATGATAAAAAATCACCAAAAAGAGTAAAAAATCGCTCGAAATCGTCAAAAAAACGAATTATTGCTTAATGATCCGTTTTGTGACTTGTTGTCCGCTTTGTTGATCGCTCACTTGTATAAAATACGTTCCAGGAGCTAATGTATCTGTCGTGAATTCTAAACTTGTGTCCGAAATTTGCTGATGCGAGATGAGTTTCCCATTAGCCTGAAAAAGTTGCACGATACCGTTAATTTCGGAACCTAAATTGAGTGTGAAACTATATGTAAATGGATTCGGTTGAATGCTCATTTGAGTCATCCATGAATGCTCAATTCCCACACTTGGACATGGTCCAGGAGTAAATGAAACAACACCACCATAGTTAGTTGCTTCACACGAATTGGAATAGGTTATCGAATCACATCCGCAAACCGGTTCATAAATGGCAGGACAAAGAACATTTAGATTGATTTGATTGCTGTCAATACAAGCAAGCACAACCGTTGTATCTTGAATACATGCGCCATTACATTGGTAGGAACTTTGGAAAAAAGAGGTGGAGTAGTCAATGCCGTTGGAAGCAATCATGCTGCAACCTGAGATAAACACACATCCAGAGTCGCTTAAACCCCAACCAAGAACCATGGCACATAAGCCGAAATCAACACCAGGTGGAATCACCACACAGGTGTCGACAAAGTCTTTTTCCCAAATGGCATTTGGCTTTGTTTGTGCGGATGTGTTTGTCCTTGCAAAAAGACATAGTGTTAGAAAGAAAAATATCGTTTTATTCATAAACTATTTTTGTAGTACCTTGAAAACAGCTGTTTTCACTGCTGCGATGACTTGCTGCACTTGTTCATCCGTCAAGTTAAAATAAACGGGCAAAGAAATTTCTGTTGAATATTTATTCCATGCCTCTGGATAATCAGACATTTTGTAGCCCAAATTTTTATAGGCAGTCAAGAGGGGTAAAGGTTGAAAATGTACGTTTACAGATACGTCTTGTTCGAAAATCTCTTGGATGATTGCGTCGCGCTGTTCCTCGCTGACATCGGCAATTCGAAGCTGGTATAAGTGGTAACACGTCTTTTTATCTGAGGTTTGATGCACTGGTGTGATGGCCCAAGATGTTTGTTGGAAAGCGGCATCATACACTTCAAAAATGTCCTTCCTGCGATCGAGATTCTCTTGGTAGCGCTCCAATTCGATGAGTCCAATTGCTGCTTGAAGATCTGTCATGTTACACTTAAATCCAGGCTCCATCACATCGTAACGCCAAGCGCCTTTTTGCGCTTTTGCTAAAGCGTCTTTGGATTGTCCATGAAGGATTTTGATGCAAAATTCTTTGTAAATTTCTTCGTGGTCAAATCCAGCGGGAAGATTGAAGCAAATGGCTCCGCCTTCGGCAGTTGTAAGGTTTTTTACGGCGTGAAAAGAAAAAACGGTCACATCCGCAATCGCACCGGAAACTTTTCCTTTGTACGTTGCTCCAAAACTATGAGCTGCATCTGCCGCGATTAATATTCTACCTAGTTTTTCTTGCTTTTCGTTGGATGCTTGAAAAATGGCACGATTCGCTTCAACGATTTGATAGATTGTATCGTAATCGCATGGATATCCAGAAATATCTACCGGCATGATTACTTTGGTGCGTTCCGTGATAGCCGCAGCGATTTTCTCATTGGAAATATTGAAGTCATCTGCACTGATGTCCACCATAACAGGTGTCGCTCCGGTATGCAAAACAACATTCGCACTTGCACAATAGGTATACACTGGAATGATGACTTCATCTCCAGGACCAACTCCCCACCAACGCAATAAAATTTCCATGCCTGCGGTCCATGAATTCACAGCAACGGTGGTTTGACAGCCACAGTATTCGGCGATTTTCTTTTCAAACAATTTCGTGCGAGGACCTGTGGTAATCCATCCGCTTAATAGCGCTGCAGTTACTTCATCTACGACACGTTGGTCGATGCGAGGGGGTGAAAAAGGAATCATGTAGCAAAGTTACTTTTTATATTGAAATCTTGTAACAAGATATTGGTTCGATGAGTCAAATCTATGGATTGTGTATTTTTACCTAAAATTACGTGCATGAAAAATCCACAAGTTGATGTCTTTATAGACAAGGTGAAAAAATGGGAGCCGGAATTATCAAAATTGCGTTCTATTGCCTTGGAATGTCAGTTGGAGGAAGGATATAAATGGAAGCATCCATGCTACATGTATCAAGATAAAAACATCTTTCTCATTCATGGATTTAAAGAATACTGTGCCATCTTGTTCATGAAAGGAGCCTTATTGAATGATGGAGAAAAACTACTTTACCAACAGACGGATAATGTCCAATTTGGCCGGCAAATTCGTTTTACCAGTCTAGAAGAAATTGAAACGAGTGAAAGCACATTGAAACAATATATTTTTGAAGCCATCGAAGTAGAAAAAGCGGGAATTAAAGTCCCTTTAAAACCACACGAGGATTATGAAGTGGTCGAAGAGTTTCAAGCAATAATGGATACAGATTATTCCTTTAAAATCGCCTTTTTTGCGTTAACTCCTGGAAGACAACGCGGGTATTTACTTCATTTTTCAGGTGCCAAACAATCGGCAACGCGCATGAGTAGAATCGAAAACGTTCGTTCGCGAATAATGAATGGAAAAGGACTCACGGATTGTATTTGTGGGCTTTCCAAGCGCATGCCAAATTGTGATGGATCGCATAAAAACCAAGCTTTATAAAAGCACTGTTTTCTGTTGAATAAAAATCAAGGTTCCATCTCGCTTAATCGCTTAAAAAAAGAAGCGGCAATTTGATCTCTGTTAAAATGAGAACTTACATATTTGCGCCCATTTTCCCCTGCTTTTTTGATCTCTTCCGGATTAGCAACTATATATTGAACACAAGTAGCAAGGTCCGTTTCATTTTCTGGCTCGAAGTACCATCCAGCTAAAGCTTGATTGATAAAATGTCTCCTTGCTTCACCATTTACACCCAAAAGCAAAGGGACTTCCATTGCTAGTGCTTCAAATACTTTTGAAGGAATAGCCCCTTCAAAAATGGCTAATTTTTTTAATGGTACTAAAGCAACATCAATAGACTTCAGTATTGCCGGCATTTCACTTTTTGAAACGGGACATAAAAAATGAACATTTTTAAGGTCGAGTGATGTTTTTAATTCAGTTAACTTATCTTTCTCGGGACCAGATCCCTGGAGTATGAAATGAACATTTAAGTGTGGTTTTAGCAAGTGAGCAGCTTTCAATATAATTTCTAAGCCCTGTGCATGTCCAAGGATTCCTCCATAGAAAAATAATAAATCAGATGGAGTAAATCCATTTTTTTCTCTAAAGTCACTGTTTTGTATTTTGTTCGGCTGATAAAAATCAATATTTACTCCGTTTGGCAACCAATACACATCTTTCTTAGGGAAACGCTTGGAAATGTTCTTTACGATTCCCTCAGTTTGTCCGGTAATCAGAGAAGCTCGTTTATAACATGTAGCCTCCAAACGGTAAGCCATTTTCAGAAACAATGCGTTGTTCACGATACCAAGTTTTTCAGCACTTTCAGGCCAAAGGTCACTCACGTTGAAAATGAGCTTAGCCTTAAGTTTTCTGCTCAATGCCATTGCGCTATAGCCCAAGAAAAGCGGTGGACTTTCAACAAGTAGGTAATCAAAAGAATCTAATTTTCTACCGCGCCAATAGGAAGTCCAAACAAAACTGAAGTAGTTCAATAATCGCGCGATAAATCCTTTTGACGTTGTGACATAAATGCTGGCACGATGAATAGCGATTCCATCAATAACCTCTTCGCGATTCATCCCATTTTCATACCCTTTCTGGATGGTCATTTCCGGGTAGTTAGGCACGGCCGTTAGCACTTCAATGTGAATGTTATTTTTTGCCAACCTAACGGCTAATTCATGAAGACGATTCTGAGGCGCACCAATTTCAGGGGGGTAATATTGTGTTAAAATGAGCAATCGCATCTTAGTTGATATTTCTTTTGTCCACATAAGGGTTTGTGGAAGTTGAATAAACGACAAGTAGGCAAATCCAAAAAATAAAAAACACAATTCCAGTTTGACGTTGTAACATCGATTCAAATAAGCAATTGAAAATCAAGCAAAAAACCAGGAATATTAATAACCAGTTTTGGCTTCTAAAACCAATTTTAATGGTTTGGAAAAGACTCCATAAAAAAACAATGATTCCTATAATACCTAATTCTATTCCAATTTGCAAAAATTGATTGTGTGGGTTATATTTAATTTCAAAATTTTGATCTAGTTTGGCAAGTTCGAATTGACCAACATGTATTAACTCTTTACTCAGATATTCATCTACATTTCCTGTGCCAACGCCGAACGGATGTTGTGCCCATGTTTTGATTGAAACTGTCCACATAACTAATCTGACTTGATCCCCGGAAAGTGATTTATTATTTCCTTGGATAAATTTTGTTGGATTTACCAAATAATTACTTAATGCGACTTTTGAATTATTTACTTCATCTTTGAACGCGGGGACAATGGAAAGTAAAAAGATTAAAAGAAAAGGGAAAAACAGGAAGAAGGAAATGGACATCCATTTAATTCGTTTTAAATAAACCCATCTTAGCATGAAAAATGAAAAACACAGTAACAAAAATAATATTGCAGCCATGGCATAACTTAAAAAAATCATAATCAGCGTGAAAGACAGGAATAAATAGCTCAAACCCCCATTAAATCCTAAGGTTTTTTCTCGACGCAAGTACCAAACACTCGCGACGGAAAATGTGGCAATCGCTGAAAAATAGCTTGGATGATCTATACAGATGTTACTTGAAGTAAATGAAGCGAAAAGACAGTTAGAAGTGTAATAAACGCTAAATGCTTTGAAGATTCCAAAAATGGAAGCTAAGAATACACCAAGGGCTGACCCAACAATTGGGAAAGCTAATTTCACTCTGAAATCTGGTCTAAAACTAAATAAAATGGGTACTAAAATGAAGGTCAATTTGTACTCAAGGTATTTGGAGGCAGTTGAAATGTGATGTGTGAAAAAACACCCAAAAACATAGCACAGATAGAGGGAAATAAACAAGATAAACACAGAATTCAATTTAAATTTGATTTCTTTATTTTTAAGACCGATGAATATCGTCAAAAACAGGCATGTAAAACCAAGAACAACAAGTTTTGGAAATACCGCTATCAAAAATGCAATGAAACTCAAGGCTAAATGAAAAGCTAAGTCAACGTTCACCTTTCCAAAAACTAATTTCATCTGTTTATTTGATTTATAGCCGAAAAATAGACTTCTTCCACTTTTTTAATGGAACTAAGATAATCTAATTTCCGAGCTTTCAGTATACTTAAACCGTTTGTACTAGTTGCTCCTCTTTCTATTAAATACTGTATTTTAGCTGCTAATTGTATCGAGTCCTGTGGTACTATGAAACAATGATCTACCTCATTTATCGTTGATTTCACATCTCCAACGTCGGTTGAAACAATTGGCACTCCACAAGCTAAAGCTTCTTTAATGACCATTGGACTCCCCTCACTATCCGAACACAATAACACCACATTTGAGGCATTTAAATATGTGGGTATTTCATCTGGATTGACATTGCCTTTCAATGATAATAATTCAATGTGATAATCCTTTAATTGTTCTACAACGTCTAATGCGATATCAAGTCTTTTTATAATGGGATTATTTGCATTAAAAAAAATATAATTTATTGATTCACTTAATCCTAAGCTCTTTTTGCATTCCTGTTTGTTCATTTTTTTAAAACGCCTTGTATCTACACCTGAGGGAATCACCGTTGATTTCTCGATCCCAACGGGTAAATTTCGCTGCAATTGATTGCTAACACAAATGATTTTTCGAGCATGTTCTGCCGCTATTCTGCTGAGTAATTTACCTAATTTTTCTCTTATCCAATGAACATCATTGGTGTAATTCAAATCGCTTCCATGAAACGATACAACCAAGGGAATCTCTTTAATTCTCGAGGCAAAATAGGCATTGATTGTTCCGTAATGAGCATGAATAATTTGAGGCTTTTGTTCATTTACAAGTTTTCGTAAAGCACTCAATTGTTTAAAAAACCCCCAAATGGAAAATGTCGTTTTAAAATAAAAAACTTCATTTTGATGACCTAAATCTGATAAGTCTTCAACTTGTCTTTTGGCAAAGATGAAAGACGATGCTGAAGAATGATAAGGGATAACATGCAAAATCCTTAAATGCCTATTTTCCATTCTTTAAAGATTTTGGACGGAAGAATTGACGCGAATAAATAGCTATAAATAGTATGAAACAAGGGATTAAGACGCTTTCATAAAGTAGTGCTTTAAACGATTCTGGACCTGTGCGCACCATCATTGCGCCAAAACTTGTTATTCCGCATAGTGCAAAAATGGCAAATAATTGAAATAGGTTATTTTTTGATGTAACGTATAAATAGTAGGGGAATAGCACCAAAATGGATAAAAAAAGGGGTCCAAGGATTAATCCAAAATAAGCAAAATTTAAGTACCATCCTGTGATGTAATTTATTGTGAATCCTTGATTCGTTTTAAATCCCATCTGTTTAGCATAATATGAATAGGCATCTTCAGGTCTTTTCTTAACGATTGTGGAGGGAATAAATGAATAGAGCAAATTCTTAAAACTCAAGCCGAATTTTGGTTGAACATTTTTTGAAAGTACGCCATACAATGAAAAATGTCCAGCAAAAAGTTCATTGCTAAACACCAAATTACTTAAGGCAAGTGCAATTTTAGTTAAGCTGGAATTTTTCTGATAGGCCATAGAGATATGACCATTTGCAATTTTGAATTTCTTATTGTTGAATCGGATATAGTCTGGATGTAACCTCAATTGCTTCACCAATTCATTTTTATTGAGGACAATAGTGTCCGATTTTAGGTATAATATGGTATCCCTTTCTGCATTTATTTTGATTATTTCTGTAGATATTTTTTTTGATTTATGCGAAACGAATGTGCGGTCATTTGAATATAAAATGGATTCAGACAAGTTTTTTTCTGTAGACAATAATGATGTTAACCCTGTATTTTTCGATATCAGCGGCATTAAACTTCGAATAGGGTCATTTAACATAAGTATGAAAAGCCAAATTAATATTACGGCGAAATATAATTTCTTCGTGTGTTTTATACTTCTGTAAGGAAATGTCATCATAAGCAGTACCATGATTCCTCCAAAAAATACCTCATGACGCGAGCCGATCATAATAAGATAAAGGTTGCAAAATGCAAAGACGGTCCAAAAAAGTATACTTGGCTTAGTCACCGAAATGGGTAAATTGTTTTGTTTTAAATATAGTCCGATGTAAGAAAATAAACTTACAACGATGATCCAACAAGCATATTGATGCAGTATATAGTTATTAATGGCGGTGTTTCTGATATTTAAATAGATAGACTCATTCAATATAAGGGAATAAATAATGACGTCCTTGACAACCCAAATAGAAACGAAAAGAAAGAATAAGGCGATAAACAGGAAGGTTTTTGGTTGAATAGAAATTGATTTTAGTTCCCTTTTAAATTCTGGTAGTTTTTTAATTTGATTAAGGCCAATCCATATACACACTTGAAAGAGAAGAATGAAAAAGCCATACATCCAAATCATTTGCAGATAAAAAATGTCGAAATCGACATAAAACATCTTTTCAAGTAAATAATAATAATGAAAACCAATCTTTTTCCCCACATTGGTCAGTCGATCAAAACTAAACAACCAACCTCCTGCCAAAGTCCAGAAGTAGAATATGGCTGTGAAAACTGGAAAGATAATGTTCCGTTCTAATTTCCAAATTTTCATTTGAAACCATAAAATGGTGAAAGAGATGATGAGTAAGGAAATGAGGATGGTCATTTTAAGTTTTTTAGAGAAAGGTAGGTTTTTATGAGCGTAAGAATCCCTAAAATATTTAAAGAAACGACAAAATAATACAAATAATCATTTAACGGAACGTCATTTGAATTTCCGTATACGATCAATAACACATAGATGATGAGTACAATGATCAAATTGGTAGCGTTTTTTGCTTGGACATGAATAGCATCTAAAAAACTACGCAAAACGATGTATAACACATATCCAAAACTTCCCAGCAACATGATGCTTGCCATGTCAAATAGTTCTTTTCGATGGTTAGTTCCAAGAAGTATATTAAAAATGAAGTCATGGAAAAAATAAAAAATCAAGTATCCGATCAGGGTCAACGTAATACTTGAAAGAACGAATACATAAAATCTATTTCGAATTAAGTCAAATCTTTTTTCACGCATAAACCCACCAATTTCAGGTAATAAAACAATGCTTATAGGACCAAAAGCGGCTCCAATTAAATTCAATAACGTGATGGAATAAGCGACATCACCACCTAATAGTACATTTTTTGAAATGGATAAAACAATGTAGGCCGGAAAAGTTAAGATTGCCAATAAAGCGAAATCACCTAAAACTCTTGGTATTCCATAATTTAACAATGTTCGCACGTCTTCTAAACACAATTTTATATCTAATTGAATGTTGTTTTTAATGAAAATCGAGATGCTAAAAACCACGCAAAGTAGTATCAATATAACACCATTGAAAAGTAATAATGACGGTATATTTTGGGTGTGAAATAAAACCATGATGGGTAAAATCCCTACATGCAAGAATTGTATGAAGTTGGAAAAAAAGATGTCCTTTTTACCCCTTAAGTAGCCATAAAGAATGGCATGATATCCATATCCAATGAGCAGAATAGTTAGTGGGACAATAAAGGATTGATATTTGTCGTTACCAAAAAACAAAGTGGAAAAAAAACGATTTCCTAATCCGAGGATGATTAAAAATATTGTCCCCACAACCGCCAAAAGAAATAAACCAGCTGGCAAAAATGAATTTCTATCAGGTGAAATACTGATGTATCTCGGTACAGCAACACCCAAACCAATCATTAATAATGGTTGTAAAAAAGAGATGTTTCTTCTAGATAAAGCATATTCACTAAAGCCAATTTCGGTCATTCGTTCACTTGCAATTCTGAAAATAATGAATCCTAAAATCAGAATGAAAAATTCAGTTCCAAAAGTGACGATGTAATTTTTATGTTTTACAAAAAAACTCAAGTATGATTAGTTAAATGAATGTGACGATTTTTCCTATTGAAAACTCATTCAAAAATAGTAAATAATATCTACTATTGGGTTGGATGTACTTGATTGCAGTATTCGTTTATTCGTTAGAACGAAATTAGTGTGATGATGGAGAAATCGTTGGTATAAATGAACGAAATCGGATAATTAATGAAAAAATCATAAGGCAGATAATGTTCAGTTTATGGCGAGAATGAATGTTAATAAATGTGATCTTACTATATTTGCTCAAAAAGAAGATAAATGAAAAATGTTGCGGTAATCGGTGCTGGTACAATGGGAAATGGAATTGCGCATGTCTTTGCTCAATTTAATCACCAAGTGCATTTAATTGATGTTTCTCAAACTGCGTTGGATAAAGCCATTGCTACCATTGAGAAGAACTTGGACAGACAAGTAGCAAAAGAGGCAATTACTGCGGAAGATAAGGCGGCAACCTTACAAAACTTGAAAACGTTTACCAGCATTGCTGAGGGTGTTAAGGGAGTGGAGTTAGTGGTAGAAGCAGCGACTGAAAACATTGATTTGAAATTAAAAATCTTTAAGGAATTAGATGAATTGACCGCTCCCGAGGTAATTTTGGCTACCAATACTTCTTCCATTTCTATTACGAAAATTGCTTCTGTCACGAACCGTGCGGACAAAGTTATAGGCATGCATTTTATGAATCCAGTTCCTGTGATGAAATTGGTTGAAATTATCCGCGGTTATTCGACTTCTGACGAGGTGACAAACACGATCATGGAAACGTCTCGCCAATTGAAAAAAGCACCTGTGGAAGTTAATGACTATCCTGGATTTGTAGCAAATCGCATATTAATGCCTATGATCAATGAGGCCATCTGCACCTTGTTTGAAAGTGTGGCAGGTGTCGAAGAAATTGACACGGTGATGAAATTAGGAATGGCTCATCCAATGGGTCCCTTGCAATTGGCCGATTTTATTGGATTGGACGTTTGTTTAGCAATCCTTGAAGTCCTGCATGATGGATTCGGAAATCCAAAATATGCACCTTGTCCATTGTTGGTTAATATGGTCATGGCAGGTAAGAAAGGAGTAAAATCAGGCGAAGGATTTTATTCGTGGACACATGGCACAAAAGAACTTATAGTTGCTTCGAATTTCAAGAAATAAGTTCAGTTTTTAATTTTCTTAACAGAAGCTGATCAACTGGAAAAGTCAAGTCGTGTACTTGTAAATATAATTCACGGTTGTCCACATGCGTTTTAATCGAAGTCCTTCTACTTTTAGAACGTTATTAATTTGAACATTATCTTCACACCATTCTTCCACTCCTGGCAAAATAAGATGAACCTCATAATCTGGAATTTGCATTGCTAACGAATGATATTCTCTCAAAACATGCGTACATCGCGACTTCTTAAATGAATGATTCTTTTGCGACTACCCGTTTTATTAAACAAGTGTATTTGAATTCTGGTTTCAAAAATACAGAATTAAGTGTGAGCATAATGTGCAATATCATTTGTCAAGACTTTACTAACGGAACGTCTTAGTGAAATTTTAAGTATCTTCGTTACAATCAACAAAAGATGCAGCAAAAACTAGGGTTTTTTCACAAAGTACTTCGTCGGTTCTTTTTATTGTTTCGTCCAGCAATGAACGGTCGAATTTTTGACAACGAGGGTAGGCGCATTGAAAAAACACGTATTTCCAATACCACCTTTATTGACCATCCACAATGTTTAAGGATTGGACCAAATGTCTTTATTGGACATTACAATTACCTTGAAGCGAGTAATGGAATAACCATCGAAGAAGGGTGTCAACTCACCACGTTTATCAACATTACCTCACATTCGAGTCATATGTCCATACGTTTGTATGGAAAGCATTATGGCGATTCAGAGATGAAAGGTTATGAGCGAGGAGAGGTGCACATTGGTAGATATTGCTTCATCGGACCACATTCGACCATTATGCCAAAAACGAAAATCGGCAAAGGTTCCATCGTATCTGCATACAGTTATGTCCGAGGAGAATTTCCAGATTTCTCAATCATCTCAGGCAATCCAGCAAAAGTGATGGGTGATACACGAAACCTAGATGAACGCCAATTTCGTCAATTCCCCGAATTAAGAGCCTATTATGATGAGTGGTCAAAAGATTGATCTTTTGGGAAATTACTTGGGGGCTTTTCTGGTTTTTGCCTTTATCTGTTTACCGGCGATAACACTTAAAGTAAATACACCTTCCGTTTTTTTTAAATCACTTCCTATAATAACAGCTTTTTTGATGAATCCGTTTTGAATAGCGTGTTTTCACGAGGAAGGATAGAAACATGGAAATTACTTGAAGAAATGATCCTGCAGAAACCCCTTGTTGGACTTAATCCGTTCAATCAGTCTTTCTACGAAAACAAGATGTATTCTGAAAATGAACACGTGTTAATGTCTTGGCGATATGTCCTCATTGGTTTGCTTATTTACCTTTCTATTTTTTTCATCCCAATTAAAAAAATGTGGAAAGAACTAAGTGATACCAACATACAAGGAAGTTTATTAATTTTACTGATGTTGGTCAGCGCATTGACAAACAATCCCTTTACTGAGCGAAATGTAGATTTGTTATTCTGTGTTGGATTAGCTTGGGTCATCGGAAAGGAATTCAAGAAAGAAAAAGATCATGCAGAAGTCTAAGAAATTGTTGTTAATTGGAGGAAGTAAAGGAAATGTTCACTTATTGAACTTCCATCGATTGATCACATCGTATTTTGAAGAAATTTTGATCGTATCTAATCAGGAAATAGAGCAAGCAGCAGCGAAGGTCTTGAATTTCGAATTAAAGAATCCATTTGGGATGCTCAAGAATGTTCACAAATTAAAATCAATCATTCGAGAATTTCAACCTGATGTCATTCACGTACATCAAGCGAATGCCTATGGTTTTATTACTAGTTTGGCAAACCAAGGAAAAAAACCCTTGGTTCTGACCACTTGGGGAAGCGATGTCTTGACGCTTCCAAAACGAAGTATTTTACACCGATGTATGGTAAAATATGTTTTAAATAGTGCTATCGAAATTACTGCGGATGCTCAGTTTATGGCAGACGCCATCAATGAATTAGTTGGTCCAATGCCGGTTGTTATTGCCAACTTCGGCGTGGAAATCGCTACAGTAGAAAACACACTGCCACGAGATAAGGTGATTTATTCAAACCGCATGCATGAGCCTCTATACCGCATTGAACAAATCATTTTACAATCCGCACCGTTTCTATTGGCCAATCCAGCATGGAAATTACGCATCGCTGCCAGTGGATCTCAAACGGAACGATTGAAACAAATCTCGGAACAACTGTTGCCAGAATCAAGTGTTGAATTTATCGGTTTTCAATCCGCACAGGAAAATCGTGAAAATTACTTGCGATCAACGGTGTATGTCTCGATTCCAAATACCGATGGGACCTCTATTAGTTTATTAGAAGCGATGGCGTATGGTTGCTTACCAGTCGTTTCCGATTTACCAGCGAATCGCGAGTGGATTGAAAATGGCGTCAATGGAATTGTGTCTAATGGAAACTTAAGTGAGGAAATGATGGAAATTCTTGAAATGGATCATGTTTCGATTCAAGAAAAAAATGCAAAGATTATTGAAGAGAAGGCAACGAAGAACGCAAACAAACAAAAATATGAAGCGATTTACGACCGTATTTTCTCTTGAGAAGCTTTTAGCGCAAATAAATAGAAAACGATAATCGTTACAAGTAACCAAGCTGCCTGTGTGTAGGAAACAACTTGTAAACTGGTGTGAAAAACCTCTTGTGTTTTTCCATATTTCCATGGGAAATACCATAATGGTATTACTTGGATCAAGGAACTGACGATTCCCATGAAGAAAAAGATATTTTGCTTTCTTAAGATCAAGGGCAATGCAGCTATTGGAGATAAAATAAAATTAATCATTAGCCAAACGGACATGGTTTCAGAGTAAGATCCCGACAAGCCCCAATCTTTTCCAAATACAAATGCAAACAAGGGTTCACCGTAAAAGAAAAGAAGGCCAAAAGGAATGATGGACAAGGCACTTAACGCAAGTAACATTTTATTGAGCAAAGGAATCATGGATTTCCCTGCGTTGTACGAGTCAGAAGCTCGGTGGTAGAATAATTGCCCAAGTGAAACTCCAACGAGCATTAAAGGTAATCTAAGCATGGTATAGGAATGGTTGAAGGAACCGTAAACTGATTCGGAATAGTATGCGAAAATAAAGGTGGCAATTAACATGTCCCTACCATTGTCCACGAATACATGCGGCAAGTTCAAAATGGGAAATTCCCGGTGTTTTTTCATCAAAACCAACGTCTTTCTTTTGGAAATGAATTGCTTGAATTTCTGGTGAATCTTTCCAAAGTGAAATGAAAATTCAAGGGAGGAGAAGAATGAGCCAATAAATGTGGCAAGGATCAATCCAAACGTACTGAAGTGGAAGTAGGCAAAGGCCCATTTTAAGGCATTTGAAACGGATGAATTTGTGATTTTTTGACGAGAGATCATTCCGTATTGTCCCATTCGAACGGACCAACTAGTCCCGATATTTACAACGATGATACATGCAGTACTTAAAATGATAAGGACGTAAAACCACCAACTAAATTGGTCAGCAAAACCACTTGAATACATGAAAACGAATACGATACTGACAAACATGAGAACGATGAAGGAGATGCGATAGGAAAGACGGTAAAGCAGGAAAGAATGTCCATCGAGCTTCGGTAAGGGCAATGCAGCTTCATATCTCAATGTTGCGACGGCGGCGATGAATGCGGTCAGACGCATGTAAAAGCCGAGTTCCCCCATTTCGGCGGTCGTATATAAACGTGTGAGAATGGGGGCAATGAGGTATCCTACTGCTTGTGCAATGATGGTGCCTGATAAGAGGATGCTCAGGGATTTTGAGAAATCAGATCCTAGGAGTTGACGTATTCGATTCATAGCCATTCTCTACAAAGATACAATGATTATAGTTGTGAACTAAATGGATGTTTATGAAGAATGTTGCGGTAATCGGTGCTTGTACAATGGGAAATGGAATTACGCATGTCCTTTATGAATCCAGTTCCAGTGATTAAATTAGCAATGGCTCATCCAATGGATCCCTGTTAATTGGACGATTTTATTGGATTGGACGTTTGTTTAAATTCCTTGAAGTCCTGCATGATGGATTCGGAAATCCAAAATATGCACCTTGTCCAATGTTGGTCAATATTGTCATGGCTGGTAAGAAAGGAGTAAAATCTGGCCAAGGATTTTATTCGTGGACCATGGCACGAAAGAGCTCGTTGTCGCTCCTAACTTCAAGAAATAAGCGATTCCTTTAATTTCACAAGTACGATTTGATCAATTGGAAAGGTGAAATCTTTTTCATTTAGTTCATGAATGTACACCCATCTTTGTTTTTCTGTTTCTTCTTGAAATGGAATGGAGTAGTTACGAGTTCCAATTTTTTCTGGCTCCTTTAGTCTTACTAGATAGTAAAATGCGACAAGTTGTTGCGATGGATCAAAAGCGGATACTTGTACAAAATCATTGAAATAAAAAAAAGAGGAGTCCAGCATTTCTGCGGATAACTCCTCTTGTAATTCTCTTTTTAATGCATCAAGTACACCCTCGTTGGCTTCGATTCCTCCACCAGGAAATTTCGTGAAAAAGTGTCCGAAGCGACATTCATCGGAAACGAGAATGTGATTCGATTCATTTAAAATCAAAGCGTAAACACGAAGATTAAAACGATGCGCCAAGTTTATTTTAGGAATTTAAAGTTCTTTCCGATGTAAACGGCTGAATCTCCTAATTCTTCTTCGATGCGCAATAATTGGTTGTATTTGGACATACGGTCGCTGCGAGATGCAGAACCTGTTTTAATTTGACCGGTGTTTAAGGCCACAGCAAGATCAGCTATGGTATTATCCTCTGTTTCACCACTTCGGTGACTCATTACGGATGTATAGCCATTTCTCGTTGCCATTTGAACGGCTTCTATGGTTTCGGTCAAGGTTCCGATTTGATTAACTTTGACCAAAATTGAATTCGCAATTCCTTCTTCAATTCCACGAGATAAACGTTGGGTATTTGTCACGAATAAATCATCTCCAACTAATTGTATTTTGTGTCCAAGTTTTTCCGTTGCTAGTTTCCAACCTTTCCAGTCATCTTCAGCCAAACCATCTTCGATGGAAATGATTGGGTATTTCTCACACCAATTCACCCAATAATCCACCATTTGTTCGGATGTCATATCCACGCCGGTAGATTCAAAATGGTACAATCCTTTTTCGTCATTGTAAAATTCAGAAGCAGCGGCATCCAACGCAATGTGCATATCCACACCTGGTTTGAATCCTGCTTTTTCAATTGCTTCAATTACGACTTGTATGGCTTCTTCATTTGATCCAAGACTTGGTGCAAATCCACCTTCATCACCAACGTTTGTTGACATTCCTTTTTCTTTCAAAACGCTTTTCAGGTGATGAAAAACCTCTGTTCCCCAGCGAAGTCCTTCAGAAAAAGAAGACGCTCCGAAAGGCATTACCATAAATTCTTGGATGTCTATCAGGTTGTCGGCATGTGAACCACCATTCAAGATATTCATCATTGGAACAGGCATGGTTACTGCTCCGACTCCACCAATGTATTGATACAAGCTTAGTCCTGCTTCTTGTGCCGCTGCGCGAGCTATGGCCAAGGAAGTTCCTAGGATCGCATTTGCTCCTAATTTTGATTTATTGGGGGTGCCATCTAAATCGATCATAATATGATCTAATCTTTTTTGATCAAACACATCCTCTCCTTGAAGTGCTTCATTGATGATGGTGTTTACATTCTCCACGGCTTTCAAGACTCCTTTACCCATGTACACGGATTTATCTCCATCTCGCAATTCAACCGCTTCGTGAATCCCTGTTGAGGCACCAGATGGAACCGCAGCGCGTCCAAGAATTCCATTACTCGTATATACATCAACTTCGATGGTTGGATTACCTCGGGAGTCAAGAATTTGTCTTGCGAAAATGTCGGTGATATAACTCATGTTAAGATTTATAAGTGTTCATGTGATCAATAAATTGATCGAATAGGTATCTAGAATCGTGTGGGCCTGCGGATGCTTCCGGATGGTATTGCACGGAGAATACTGGTTTATCACTCAATTCAATTCCAGCAATCGTATGGTCATTTAAATGCACATGCGTTACTTTTACTTTGTCTTGTGCTTCGATACTCTCTTTAGAAATTACAAAACCATGGTTTTGCGTCGTTATTTCACCTTTACCTGTTTTCAGGTTTTTAATGGGGTGATTGATTCCACGGTGACCATTGAACATTTTTTCCGTTTGAAGCCCTTGACTTAAACCAAGAATTTGATGCCCTAAGCAGATGCCAAAAACAGGTTTTCCTGAAGCGGCTAATTCCTTTACTAGTGAGATAGAGCTATCCATGACCGAAGGATCACCAGGGCCATTTGACAGCATATAGCCATCTGGTTGAAAAGTGTCCATTTCCTGTTTGGTAGAATTTAATGGGAATACTTTCACATGGCAGCCTCTTTCCACTAGGCAACGAATGATGTTTTTCTTTACCCCAAAGTCGATTAAGGAAACGCGATGTATCGGATTTTCAGGTTTTACTTCAAATGCTTCTGTTGTTGAAACACGTGAAGAAAGTTCAAGTCCTTCCATGGATGGAATGTTACTCAATTTATTTTTCAATTCGTTCACATCCAATATTTCGGATGAGATGATGGCATTCATTGCGCCTTTATGACGAATGTGTCTCACCAACGCACGCGTATCAATATCAGAAATTCCTACGGTTCCATTTCGGTCCATAAAATGCTGAAGGGATTCATTTGCTGAGGACCTTGAATATCCAGTTGAAAATTTCTTTGTTACTAATCCGGCAATTTTAATGGAATCAGATTCAATCTCTTCTTCATGAACACCGTAATTTCCAATGTGAGCAGTTGTCATGATGAGTAATTGGCCAACGTATGAAGGATCTGTAAAGACTTCTTGATAACCAGTCATTCCGGTGTTAAAAGCGATTTCACCGCCCGTTGTTCCAATTTTTCCGATGGCAATTCCTTCGAATACCGTTCCATCCTCTAGGAGTAAAATTGCTGCTTGATTTTCTTGCATGAATTAATTTTGTTCAAAATTAGAAACTCTAGGTCAAATGAGGTTATCATAAACAAAAAAAGGCGGATAAAATCCGCCTTTTTTTATTAACAATGTGTCAATTATGCGTTTTCTTCGCTATTTTTTGTGTCTTCTGTTTCAGGAGCCTCGTCAATTGCTACTTCCGGAGCTGCTTCTTCAGCAATAACCTCTTCAACAGCTACTTCTTCAGCAACTACTTCTTCAGCAATAACCTCTTCAACAGCTACTTCTTCAGCAACTACTTCTGCAGTAACAACCTCTTCAACAGCTACTTCTTCAACAGCAGCTACTTCTTCAACAGCTTCTTCAGCAATTTCAGCAACATTTTCTACAACAACTGCATCGTCAGCAATTGCATCCGTTGTTTCTGTTGTTTCAACGTTGACAGTGTCATCTTTTTTAGCACCACCACGACGAGATCGACGAGTAGTTTTCTTCGCGTTATCGTTGTTGTATAATTCGTTGTAATCAACCAATTCAATCATACACATTTCCGCGTTGTCACCTAAACGGTAACCAGTACGAATAATTCGCGTGTATCCACCAGCACGATGAGCAATTTTTGGAGCTACATCTCTGAATAATTCAGTTACCATCTCTTTGTTTTGAAGGTAAGAGAATACAACACGACGAGAGTGTGTAGAATCTGTTTTTGCTTTCGTTAAAATCGGTTCAACAAATACGCGTAAAGTTTTTGCTTTGGCGATTGTAGTTGTAATACGCTTATGTTCGATTAATGAACAAGCCATATTTTGAAGCATCGCTTTGCGGTGGCTTGTTTTTCTTCCTAAGTGATTTATTTTATTTCCGTGTCTCATGACTAAAAATTCTAATCTTTGTCTAATTTATATTTCGCAACGTTCATACCGAAAGTTAATCCTTTGCTATCTACTAAGTCTTCTAATTCAGTTAAAGACTTCTTACCGAAGTTTCTGAATTTCAACAAGTCTGATTTAGCATAAGATACTAGGTCGCCTAACGTTTCAACATCTGCAGCTTTCAAACAATTCAAGGCGCGAACAGATAAATCCATATCAACCAATTTTGTTTTTAATAACTGACGCATGTGAAGTGAAGTTTCGTCAAATTCTTCTGATTCAGCTTTAATTTCACTATCTAATGTAATGCGCTCATCAGAGAACAACATGAAATGGTGAATTAAAATTTTAGCAGCTTCCTTTAACGCTTCTTTCGGATGAATTGATCCATCCGTTTTAATGTTGAAAACCAATTTTTCGTAATCTGTTTTTTGCTCTACACGATAGTTTTCTATGGTGTATTGAACATTTACGATTGGTGTAAAAATTGAATCAATGGATATGGTACCAAAAGAAGCATTTGCTAATTTGTTCTCCTCTGCAGGAACATAACCGCGTCCTTTGATAATTGTCAATTCCATTTCAATCTTCACAGATGATTCCATGTTGCAAATCACTAGATCAGCATTCAATACTTGGAATGCACTTGTAAATTTACCGATGTCGCCAGCGGTTAATTGATTTTGACCACCAACAGAAACAATCACTGTTTCTGAATCAGTTCCTTCGATTTGACGTTTGAAACGAACCTGTTTCAAATTCAAAACGATTTCGGTAATATCCTCAACTACTCCTTTCAAGGTAGAAAATTCGTGGTCTGCACCTTGAATTTTAACAGAAGAAATAGCAAATCCTTCAAGCGAAGAAAGTAGAATTCTTCTTAAGGAGTTACCTACAGTAATTCCGTATCCAGGTTCAAGTGGACGAAATTCGAACTCTCCGTTGAATTCATCGGAGTTGAGCATGATAACCTTATCTGGTTTTTGAAAATCCAATATTGCCATTTTCTATCGCTTAGGTTTATTTAGAATATAATTCGACGATTAACTGCTCTTTAATGTTCTCAGGGATCATTTCGCGAGCCGGTAGCGTTAAGACTTTTCCACACATGGAGGAGTTGTCCCAATCTAACCAATCGTATTTTTTATTACTTGCAGTTAATGAGTCGTTAATTGCTTCCAGAGATTTTGATTTCTCTCTCACACTTACTACGTCGCCTGGACGCACTGTGTATGATGGAATGTTAACTACTTCACCATTAACTGTAATGTGTTTGTGACTTACTAACTGACGTGCACCACGACGAGAAGGGGAGATACCAAAACGATAAACCATATTGTCCAAACGAGCTTCACATAATTGAAGTAAGTTTTCACCGGTAATTCCTTTCATGCGAGACGCTTTGTCGAACATGTTCGCAAATTGACGCTCAAGGATACCGTAGGTATATTTCGCTTTTTGTTTTTCACCCAACTGAATAGCGTATTCAGATTGTTTTCCACCTCTTCTTTTGGATGGACCGTGTTGTCCTGGACCGTAATTTCTTCTGTCCAATGATTTGTCTGGGCCAAAAATCGGGTCGCGGAAACGACGCGCAATTTTGGATTTAGGACCTGTGTATCTTGCCATTTCTGTTATGTTTAAACGGGCATCATGAATTAAGGCATTCCTTCGATGATTTTGCTCCCGTGTTGATTAATAAATCGATTATACTCTTCTTCTTTTCGGTGGTCTACAACCGTTATGAGGAAGTGGAGTAACGTCAACAATTTCTGTTACTTCAATTCCTGAGTTATGAATGGCACGGATAGCCGACTCACGTCCTGCTCCTGGTCCTTTCACATAAACTTTTACTCTACGTAGTCCGAAGTCGTGTGCTTCTTTCGATGCATCCTCACCAGCAATTTGTGCAGCATAAGGAGTGTTCTTTTTAGAACCTTTGAAGCCCATTTTACCAGCAGATGACCAAGAGATCACTTGTCCAGCGTTATTCGTTAAAGAGATGATTACATTGTTGAAGCTAGCTTGGATATGCGCTTCACCTGCAGCATCAACTTTAACGTTCTTCTTCTTTTTTTGATTCGTTTTTGCCATGATAACTATTTATTATTTAGCTGCTTTTTTCTTGTTTGCAACTGTCTTTCTCTTACCTTTTCTTGTTCTAGAGTTGTTTTTAGTTCGTTGACCACGTAATGGTAAACCAGCTCTGTGACGAATACCGCGTGTACAACCGATATCCATAAGACGTTTAATGTTTAATTGAACCTCAGAACGCAATTGTCCTTCTGTTTTAATTTCATTAACCGCATTTCTAATAGCAGAAAGTTGATCATCGTTCCATTCTTGAACTTTGATATTCTCATCGATGCCATTATCTTGAAGGATTTTCTGGGATGTACTTCTACCAATTCCGTAGATGTACGTCAATCCAATTACTCCTCTTTTGTTTTTTGGTAAATCTATACCTGCAATACGTGCCATATTCTACTAAATTAACCTTGACGTTGTTTTAATTTCGGATTCTTTTTGTTAATTACATAAACTCTTCCTTTACGTTTAACAATCTTGCAATCTGCAGTTCTCTTTTTTACTGATGCTCTGACTTTCATTTCTTCAATTTATTATTTGTATCTAAATGATATTCTTCCTTTTGATAAATCATACGGAGACATTTCTACTTTCACGCGATCTCCAGGTAGAATTTTAATATAAAACATTCTCATTTTCCCCGAAATGTGAGCAGTAATGACGTGCCCATTTTCTAACTCAACTCTAAACATTGCGTTGGGCAATGCTTCGAGAATTGTTCCATCTTGTTCTATTGATGATTGTTTAGCCATAATATTACATTCCGGAAAATTCGTTTGCACCTCTACGACCTCTAACTCTTGTTCCGTCCATAAGGGTGTCCATATTTCTATTTAATTGGTAAGTTTCAATTTGTTGTAATGTATCCAATACTACCCCAACCATAATAAGGATGGAAGTCCCACCAAAGAACATTGCAAAACCATCATTCACTCCAGCAAGTTTAGCAACAGCGGGAAGAACAGCAATTAAGGCAAGGAAAAGTGATCCTGGGAAAGTGATACGAGAAACAACAGAGTCAATGTGTTCAGCTGTTTCTTCTCCCGGACGCACACCAGGTACGAATCCACCGCTTTTTTTCAAGTCATCCGCAATTTTACTTGGATTGATCATGATGGCAGTATAAAAGTAAGTAAAGACAATAATTAAGGTACAAAGTAAAAGGTTGTAACCGAAACCGTATGGATCACCTAGTGTTTGTTGTAAGAACCCACCGTCACCTTTTCCACCCGTCGCACTAGAATAAACCATCATTGGAATGGTCATAATCGCTTGAGCAAAGATAATAGGCATTACACCACTTGCGTTTACTTTAATAGGGAGATAGTTTCTCGCTCCGTTCATGTCTTCAGCCGCTCGTGCTCCGGCAATACGTTTTGCTGTATTGAGCGGAATGCGTCGAACACCTTGAACAATCAATATTGTTACGAGAATAATCAGCATAAAGAACACAACTTCCAAAACCAAACGGATTAAATTACCAGCTTCAACAGATTTACCAAATTCAGCGAAAAATGCACCTGGTAAACGAGAAAGAATTCCAACCGTTATTAGTAAGGAAACACCGTTACCAATTCCCTTTTCAGTAATTCTTTCACCTAACCAAACGGCAAACATAGAACCTGCAATAAGAATTAAGATGGTTTGAGTCCACCAAAATGTGGAAGCATCCGCAGGCATGGCTTGCTTTTGATCCACATATAACGATAAATAACTAGGCGCTTGAAGAGCACAAATGATAATCGTTAGGATTCTTGTGTAATTGTTTATTTGTTTACGGCCGGACTCTCCTTCATTTTGCATTTTCTGAACAGCTGGAACAGCCATTCCTAATAATTGCATAATGATGGAAGCACTGATATAGGGCATGATACCTAATGCCATAATCGAAGCATGTGTAAATCCACCACCAGAAAATACGGACAATAATGTCTCTAATAAATTTTGGTCGCTACTTTTGGTTGTTAATGCCTCGTAATTGACACCAGGAATGATGACAAATGACCCGATTCTGTAAACAAGTATCAGTCCCAAGGTCAAAAGAATACGCTTACGTAGTTCCTCTACCTTCCAAATGTTTTGAATATTTTGTATAAATCGTTTCATTTAAGAGCGTGCAAAGATAGTTAGATTTTATTACATGTACCACCCTGAGCTTCAATTGCTGCAATAGCAGTTGTTGAGAACCCATTAGCGGAGATGCTTACTTTCGATTTCAACTCACCTCTTCCAAGAACTTTAACAAGTTCATTGTTAGATAGTAGACCATTCGCTTTTAACACTTCTGGAGTGATATCAACGATTCCTTTAACAGTTGCTAAATTCTCGATAATATCCAAGTTAATTGCTTTGTACTCTACGCGGTTGATGTTTTTGAAACCAAACTTAGGAACACGTCGTTGCAAAGGCATTTGTCCACCTTCAAAACCGATTTTGGTTTTGTAACCTGAACGAGACTTTGCTCCTTTGTGTCCACGTGTTGACGTTCCTCCGTGACCAGAACCTTGTCCGCGAGCGATACGTTTTACTTTTTTTACTGAACCTGAAGCAGGTGTTAGTTTATGTAATTCCATTTTTCTTCGACTGAATATTAATCCACTACTTGAATAAGGTGTTTCACCTTATTCACCATTCCCATTATTTGAGGTGTAACCTCTTTTTCTACAACTTGGTTCAAGCGGCGAAAACCTAGCGCAATAATTGTTGCTTTTTGATCAGCTGGACGTTTAATCGCGCTTCTTACTTGTTTTATTTTAATCGTTTCCATTTACTAAAGATTAACCGTTGAATACTTTATCTAATGAAATTCCTCTCTGACGCGCAACTGCTACAGCATCACGCATGTGTGACAATGCATCGATGGTTGCTTTTACAACATTGTGCGGATTAGAAGAACCCTGTGATTTTGCAAGTACATTATGAATACCAACGCTTTCTAATACAGCACGCATCGCACCACCTGCGATTACTCCTGTACCTTCTGTTGCTGGTTTCAACAATACTTCCGCGCCACCATATTTGCCTTTTTGAGCGTGAGGTACAGTACCTCTTAGGATTGGAACTTTAATTAAATTCTTTTTCGCATCGTCGATTCCTTTTGCAATCGCCTCAGTAACTTCTTTTGCTTTTCCAAGTCCATGACCAACAACACCGTGTTCATCACCAACAACTACGATCGCTGAAAAACTAAATGTACGTCCACCTTTGGTAACTTTCGTCACACGGTTTACAGATACAAGTTTGTCTTTTAACTCGATATCTGCTGATTTTACTCTATTCACTGTTTGAGCTGCCATTTCTTATTAAAATTTAAGTCCACCTTCTCGAGCCGAATCAGCCAAAGATTTAATTCTACCATGGTACAAGTAACCATTACGGTCAAAAACTACCTTTTCAATTCCTGCTTTCGCAGCTACTTCAGCAATTTTCTTACCTACAATAGAGGCTTGATTTACCTTGTTTGTTTTTTGAGCTTCTTCCAGTTTCAAAGAACCAGCTGATGCTAATGTTTTTCCAGAGATATCATCTACCAACTGAGCATAAATTTGCTTGTTGCTTCTAAAAACTGTTAATCTTGGAATAGCTGTTGTCCCGAAAACTTTCTTACGAATTCTTCTCTTAATTTTAGCTCTTCTTAATACTTTATTTAGTGCCATAATCTACCTATTATTTTTTACCTGCTGACTTACCAGCTTTTCTACGAATTTCTTCACCAACGAAACGAATACCTTTTCCTTTGTATGGTTCAGGTTTTCTAAACGAACGAATTTTAGCTGCAACCTGACCTAACAATTGCTTGTCAAATGATTCAAGTGTTACAACAGGTGCTTTTCCTTTTTCGGTCACTGTAGTTACTTTCACCTCATTCGGAACTTCCAAAATTATTGAGTGAGAGAAACCAAGTGCCAATTCTAAAATTTGACCAGTTGCATTAGCTCGGTAACCAACTCCAATGACTTCCATTTCTTTTTTCCATCCTTCAGAAACACCTGCGATCATATTATATACTAACGCACGGTATAAACCATGTTTAGAGCGATCATTTGGCGCATCAGACTGACGAGAAAATGTAATGACATTGTCCTCGATGGTAACACCTACACAAGCATCAATAGCTTGTGATAATTCACCTTTTTTCCCCTTAACCGTAATAACTGAATCTTTGAAAGTGACTTCAACGCCACTTACGATTGTTACCGGTGCTTTTCCAATTCTTGACATTTCTTAACTTTTTAATAAACGTAACAAAGGACTTCTCCACCTACATTCAATTTGCGTGCTTCCTTGTCAGTAATAACTCCTTTCGAAGTAGAGACAATAGCAATACCCAAACCGTTTAATACACGTGGCATATCAACTGAACCACTGTATTTACGTAGTCCTGGACGTGATGCACGTTGCAATTTAGTAATGGCAGGAACACGAGTAGATTGATTGTATTTCAATGCAATTTTAATCGTTCCTTGCTTGTTATCATCTTCAAATTTGTAGTTGAGGATATAACCTTGGTCAAACAATATTTGCGCCATAGCACGTTTTACGTTTGAACCAGGAATTTCCACCATTTTCAAACCTGCAGCACTCGCATTACGGATGCGTGTGAGAAAATCTGCTATCGGATCTGTATTCATTTCTTCTGTGTTTTTTCTTTAATTACCAACTTCCCTTTTTAACTCCTGGGATTTTTCCGGCCAAAGCCATTTCTCTAAAAGTTACCCTTGAGATACCGAATTGACGCATATACCCTCTTGGACGACCAGTTAATCCACAACGATTGTGCATTCTGATTTTGGAAGAGTTTGCAGGTAATTTTTGCAATTGCATCATTGCATCCCATTTAGCTGTTTGCATATCTTCAGAAACTTCTGTCGATTTCAATACTTTCGTTAATTCAGCACGTTTCTTTTCGTATCGAGCAACTAACCTTTCTCTTTTGCGCTCACGCGCTTTCATTGATTCCTTTGCCATTTCTTCTTATTTTTTAATAAATGGAAATCCAAATGCGTCTAACAATGCTTTCGCTTCTTCGTCGCTTGCTGCTGAGGTAACAAATGTAATGTCCATACCTAAAATACGGTTTACTTTGTCAATATCAATTTCTGGGAAAATGATGTGTTCTTTCACTCCTAAATTGAAGTTTCCACGACCATCAAATCCTTTTGGATTAATTCCTCGGAAGTCACGAGTTCTCGGCAAAGCTACTGAAAGTAGACGATCTAAGAAGTCATACATTTTATCGCCACGTAGCGTAACTTTCGTACCAATTGGCATTCCTTTACGTAATTTGAAGTTGGAGATATCCTTTTTGGACAAAGTAGTAATGGCTTTCTGACCAGCTATACGAGATAGATCGGCAGCAGCGCTATCGATTAATTTCTTATCAGCTACCGCATCACCCATACCTTGGCTTAAAACGATTTTCTCTAATTTCGGAACACTCATAACGGATTTATATCCGAAACGTTCCTGAAGCGTTTGCATAATCTCGCCTCTATACTTTTCTTTTAATCTTGGTGTGTAACTCATTATTTAATCACCTCCCCTGATTTCTTTGAATAACGAACTAATTTTCCTTTCTCGTCTTTACGACCGATGCGTGTTGCAATACCACCTACAACTACCATTAGGTTTGAGATATGAAGTGTACCTTCTTTCTCTTCAATACCACCTTGTGGATTAGCTGCACTTGGCTTGTTGTGCTTTTTAATCATGTTTACACCTGATACAGTAGCACGCATTTTCTCGCGATCAATGTTAGAGATTTTCCCCTCTTGACCTTTGGATTCACCTGAAATCACTTTCACGGTGTCACCAACTTTAATGTGTAATTTCTTCTGCATTTTTCAATAATTATAACACCTCAGGTGCTAGTGAAACAATTTTCATGTAGTTATTCTCTCTCAATTCACGAGCAACTGGTCCGAAAATACGTGTACCTCTCATTTCACCACCTTGGTTTAAGATCACACAAGCGTTATCATCAAAACGGATGTAAGATCCATCTTGACGACGTATTTCTTTTTTCGTGCGAACAACTACTGCTTTCGCAACGGAACCTTTTTTCACTGCTCCGTTTGGCATAGCACTTTTTACAGTTACTACGATTTTGTCACCTACGGAAGCATAACGTCTTCTCGTTCCGCCTAAAACTCGGATGCACAATACTTCTTTGGCTCCTGAATTGTCTGCAACTGATAGTCTGGATTCTGTTTGTATCATCTCTCCGGTTATTTAGCTCTTTCAACAATTTCTACTAATCTCCAGTTCTTTGATTTACTCAAAGGACGTGTTTCCATGATTTTCACCACGTCACCAATGTGGCAATCGTTTGTTTCGTCATGTGCTACGAATTTAGTGGTCATTTTCACGAATTTCCCGTACTTCGGGTGCTTCACTTTACGTTCCACAGCAACTACGATAGATTTCTCCATTTTGTTACTTGTAACGACACCAATTCTTTCTTTTCTTAAATTTCGATTCTCTTCCATGTTCATTTTTTTAGTTCAAGCCTAAGCTTGATTTGAACGTTTTGTTAATTCTGTACTCAATCTTGCAACCGTTTTACGCATTGCAGTAATGCGTAATGGATTTTCAATTGGCGTCATTCTGTGAGTCAATTTCAAATTAGACAATTGTCCTTTGACATCAATTAGACGATTTTTTAAATCCTCGTTCGATAGTTTATTGATTTCTTCTTGTTTCATGTTTCAATCTTAAATTGGTAAAACATAATCGTTTCGAACAATGAATTTGCACTTCACAGGTAACTTCTGTGCAGCTAAACGCATAGCTTCTTTAGCGATTTCGTAAGACACTCCGTCTGCTTCAAACATGATGCAACCCGGTTTAATCACTGCAACCCAGTGACTAGGAGCTCCCTTACCTTTACCCATACGTACTTCTGCTGGCTTAGAGGTCACCGGCTTGTCTGGGAATATTCGAATCCAAACTTTTCCTTCACGCTTCATGTATCGTGTAACGGCGATACGGGAAGCTTCAATTTGACGTGAAGTAATCCATCCTGGTTCCAAAGCCTTTAATCCGAAAGAACCAAACGCAATTGTCGAACCTCTGTGCGCCAATCCACGATTTCTTCCTTTCTGTACTCTTCTAAATTTTGTTCTTTTAGGCTGTAACATTTCCTGCTAATTTAACTGTCTCTAATTATTTTTTCTTTCTCTTGAACGATGCAGGTTTGCGATCGCCGTTATTGTTGTTGTTATTATTTCCACCACCAGTTGCTACACCGATGTTTGGAGATAAGTCACGCTTACCATAAACTTCACCACGGCAAATCCAAACTTTAATACCCAAACGACCGTAAGTCGTATGTGCTTCAGCTAATGCATAGTCGATGTCAGCTCTAAACGTATGAAGAGGTGTTCTACCATCTTTATACATTTCAGAACGTGCCATCTCTGCACCATTTAAACGTCCAGAAATTTTAATCTTAATTCCTTCTGCACCCATTCTCATGGTTCCTGCGATCGCCATTTTAATAGCGCGACGGAATGAGATACGTGCTTCAAGTTGACGAGCAACTCCATCCGCCACTAAACGAGCATCCAATTCTGGACGTTTCACCTCGAAAATGTTGATTTGAATTTCTTTTTTCGTCAATTTTTTTAACTCTTCTTTTAGTTTGTCAACCTCTTGACCACCTTTTCCAATGATTACTCCTGGACGAGCGGTGTTGATGGTAACCGTTACTAACTTCAAGGTGCGTTCGATGATGATTTTAGCAATACTTGCTTTCGCCAATCGTGCGCTCAAATATTTACGGATTTGGTCGTCTTCTACAATTTTATCTTTGTAGTCCTTTCCTCCATACCAATTTGACTCCCATCCAGTGATGTAACCTAGTCTATTTCCAATTGGATTTGTCTTTTGTCCCATTTCTTAAACTTATTTAGTACCGTCAACTACGATCGTAACGTGGTTCGATCTTTTTCTAATTCTGTGTGCTCTTCCTTGGGGTGCTGGTTGAATTCTTTTCAACATCGTACCTCCACCAACTTCAACTCGGCTAACAACTAACTTTTCTTGACCAATGTCAGAACCTTCGTTTTTTGTTTCCCAGTTAGCAATTGCAGAACGCAATAACTTTCCTAGGCTTGTCGAAGCAACTTTTCCATTGAACTGCAAAATGTTCAATGCTTTATTTACTTCAACTCCGCGAATTAAATCAGCAACTAATCTCATCTTACGAGGAGAGATTCCCGAATTATTCAAATGCGCAATCGCAATTGATTTCTTGTTTTCTTTAAGCTGTTCAGCTCTTAAGCGTTTTCTGGCTCCCATGACTGCTTTAAATCTTAACGTTTCTTATCTTTTTTATTACCACCATGCCCGCGGAAATTACGGGTAGGGGAGAACTCTCCTAATTTGTGACCAACCATATTTTCAGTAGCATATACCGGAATAAATTTGTTTCCGTTGTGAACTGCGAAGGTTAATCCAACAAATTCAGGTGTAATTGTAGACGCTCGAGACCAAGTTTTAATTACAGCCTTGCTGCTTGCAGCTTGAGCATCGTCAACTCTTTTCATTAATTTATAATGAACGAATGGCGGTTTCTTTAATGAACGACTCATATCCTATTTTTTTCTTCTTTCTACAATAAACTTATCAGAATACTTGCTTTTGGATCTTGTTTTAAATCCTTTAGCAGGCATACCATTTCTTGATCTAGGGTGTCCTCCAGAATTTCTTCCTTCACCACCACCCATCGGGTGATCAACAGGGTTCATAACCACACCACGAACACGTGGACGGCGACCTAACCATCTTGAACGACCAGCTTTTCCAGATACAACTAAGTTGTGTTCAGAATTTGAAACAGAACCAATAGTCGCTAAACAAGTAGTTAAAATCATTCGCGTTTCACCTGAAGGCATTTTGATGATAGCATATTTACCATCTCTTGCGTTCAATTGCGCGTATGTTCCAGCTCCTCTTGCGATGATTCCTCCAGCTCCTGGTTTCAATTCGATGTTGTGTATCACAGTTCCTAATGGAACATCAGATAAATACATCGCATGACCAACATTTGGTGTAGCGCTTTTACCGGCTAAAACTTGATCTCCTACTTTCAATCCAGTTGGAGCGATAATGTATCGTTTCTCTCCATCTGCATAAAACAAAAGTGCAATATTTGCCGTTCTGTTTGGATCGTATTCAATCGTTTTTACCGTTGCAGGAATGTCAAACTTGTTACGTTTGAAATCAATGATCCGATATTTTTGTTTATGACCACCACCTAAGTAGCGCATTGTCATGCGACCGTCGTTATTACGACCACCGCTTTTCTTCATACTGGAAACCAAGCTTTTTTCAGGTGAAGAAGCTGTAATTTCAGCGAACTCCATAGCCACTTTATGACGTTGACCTGGTGTTGTTGGTTTGAATTTTTTAAGACTCATGGTTGAACATTAATAATTGTTAAATAAATCAATGGTTTCACCATCTGCTACGGTTACGACAGCCTTTTTCCATTGTTTGCTTTTCTGTTCAACAATGCCTTTATTGGTGTACTTCACAGAGGATTTACCACCACCATAATTTAATGTATGAACATCTGTGACATGTACTCCATACACCTTCTCGATGGCGTTTTTAATCTCAATTTTATTAGCCGTACGAGTCACCTCAAAAGTAAAGCGATTCAAACGCTCACTTTGTAAAGTTGCTTTCTCAGTAATGATCGGCTTTCTAATAATTGTATGCATAACGTTTAGTTAAGAATAGTTTGAATTTTATCTATTGAGCTTGCTGCCAAAACAACTTTCCCAGCATTCAATACATCGAATGTATTAAATGAGTCTGCTGTTACGACTTTCACTCTTCCAAGGTTACGTGCCGCTAAGTATACGTTGTCTGTTTTCTCTCCAAGAATCAACAATACTTTTTGGTTTTCAAGTTTCAATGACGTTAATAAAGTTTTGAAGTCTTTTGTTTTTGCATTCAAATTCAAATCTTCAATAATCATTAATCCATCATTCTTCGCTTTAAACGAGAAAGCTGATTTACGTGCAAGACGTTTCAATTTCACGTTTAATTTAAAGTGGTAATTTCTTGGGCGAGGTCCGAAGATACGTCCACCCCCAACACGTGTACCAGATTTAGCGCTACCCGCACGAGCACCACCTGTGCCTTTTTGCTTTTTCAACTTTCTAGTTGATCCAGCAATCTCGGCACGTTCTTTTGATTTGTGCGTTCCTTGACGACGATTCGCCAAGTGTTGTTTTACATCCAAGTAAATGGCGTGGTTGTTTGGTTCGATTCCAAAAACCTCCTCTGAAAGTGTTACTGACTTCGCAGTAGCTACTCCTTTTGAATCGTATATTTTCAGTTTCATTACTTGTTAATTGTTACAGTTGAACCTTTTGCACCTGGAATCGACCCTTTAATGATCACTAGATTCTTTTCTGCAATTACCTTTAACACTTGAAGGTTTGAAGCCAATCTTCTCTTGTTTCCCATTTGTCCAGCCATTCGCATACCTTTAAATACACGAGCTGGATAAGAGCAAGCTCCAATTGAACCTGGTGCACGAAGTCTGTTATGCTGACCGTGAGTCGCTTGACCAACCCCAGCAAATCCATGCCTTCTAACTACCCCTTGGAATCCTTTTCCTTTAGAGGTTCCAATAACATCAACAAATTCTCCTTCTTCGAAAATGTCGACTAAAACAGTATCTCCTAATGTTGCTTGATCGAATCCTTTGAATTCAACCAACTTCGCTTTTGGAGAAGTGTTCGCTTTTTTGAAATGGCCTTTCAATGCATTCGGAGTATTCTTTTCTTTCTTCTCTCCGAACCCTAACTGAACTGCTTCGTAACCATCTCTGTCTTGTGTTTTTATTTGGGTCACAACACAAGGACCAGCTTCAATAACCGTGCATGGTAAAGATTTACCCTCGGCACTATAGATGCTAGTCATCCCGATTTTACGTCCAATAATTCCTGGCATATACTAGTTGTTAAAAATTACACTTTAATTTCTACGTCGACTCCACTTGGAAGTTCCAACTTCATCAACGCATCTACTGTTTTCGATGAACTACTATAAATGTCCATCAATCTTTTGTACGCACACAACTCAAATTGCTCACGCGCTTTTTTGTTAACGTGTGGTGAACGCAATACAGTATAGATTCTTTTGTGTGTTGGAAGTGGAATTGGTCCGCTTACTACAGCACCTGTAGATTTAACTGTTTTTACGATTTTCTCCGCTGATTTATCAAGGAGGTTGTGATCGTACGATTTTAATTTTATTCTAATTTTTTGGCTCATCTGATTTTTCTTTTAAGCTGTGACTTTACCATTTGCTTTTGCTACTACATCCTCAGCAACGTTTTTAGGAGCCTCTGAGTAATGCGAGAATTCCATAGAAGAACTAGCACGTCCGGATGTAATGGTACGTAACTGAGTTACATATCCAAACATTTCAGATAGAGGAACATCTGCTTTCAATACTTTCGCACCGTTACGATCATCCATTCCACGCATCATTCCACGTCTTCTGTTCAAGTCACCTACAACGTCTCCCATATTTTCTTCTGGAGTAACCACTTCTAATTTCATGATTGGCTCTAATAGAATCGGGCTACATCCTTTCAATGCTCCTCTGTACGCCATTCGGGCACAAAGTTCAAAGGATAAAGAATCTGAATCGACTGCGTGGTAAGAACCATCCAGCAATTCAACTTTCATCGCTTCAATAGGGTATCCGGCAAGAACTCCATTTTTCATGGAATCTTTAAATCCTTTCTCAACAGATGGAATAAATTCACGAGGAATGTTACCACCTTTGATGCTGTTTATAAATTCAAGACCTGTTTTCTCTGCGTTATCTTGAGCAGAAATTTTCACCAAGATATCAGCAAATTTACCACGTCCACCTGATTGTTTTTTGTAAACTTCTCTGTGGTTCGTTTCGCCTGTGATGGCTTCACGGTAGGTAACTTGAGGTGCTCCTTGATTTACTTCTACTTTAAACTCTCTTTTCAAACGGTCGATGATAATCTCTAAGTGAAGCTCACCCATTCCTGAGATAATCGTTTGACCTGATTCCTCATCTGTGTTAACACGGAATGTTGGATCTTCTTCAGAAAGTTTTGATAAACCGATCGATAATCGGTCAGTATCTGCTTGTGTTTTAGGTTCAATTGCCAATCCGATAACTGGATCAGGGAACACCATAGACTCAAGAACGATTGGTGCATTTTCAGCACACAAGGTATCCCCAGTTTTGATGTCTTTAAATCCAACAACCGCACCGATATCTCCTGCACCTAATTCACTAATTTGATTCTGTTTGTTAGCGTGCATTTGGAAAATACGAGAAATACGCTCTTTGTTGTCTGAACGTGTGTTCAAAACGTAAGAACCAGCTACTAATTTACCTGAGTAAGCACGAACAAAACACAAACGACCAACAAATGGGTCTGTTGCAATTTTAAAAGCTAAACCAGCGAAAGGCTCATCATAAGATGGCTTACGCAATTCTTCTTTCTCCGTTTTTGGATTGATTCCGATTACACCTTCGATGTCCATTGGTGAAGGAAGGATTTCCATTACCATGTCCAACATTGCTTGAACTCCTTTGTTTTTGAATGAAGAACCACACATCATTGGCACAACTTTCCCGGAGATTGTTGCTTCGCGTAATGCATTCAAAATTTCACGTTCTGTTAATGAATTTTCATCTTCAAAGAATTTCTCCATTAAAGATTCGTCAAATTCAGCAACTGCTTCTAATAATTCGCTACGTAATTGGCGAGCTTCATCGATAATGTCAGCAGGAATTTCAATCTCTTGGAATGTCATTCCAAAATCTTCTTCATTCCAAGTGATGCCTTTAAAGTTAATTAAGTCAACAACTCCTTTGAAGTTGTCTTCTTCACCAATGTTAATTTGTAAAGGAAGTGCATGACTACCTAACATGGTTTTTACTTGGCGACAAACATTTAAGAAATCAGCACCTTGACGGTCCATTTTGTTCACGAATCCAATACGTGGCACATTATAGTTATTTGCCAATCTCCAATTTGTTTCAGATTGAGGCTCAACACCATCAACAGCTGAAAACAAGAAAACCAATCCATCTAGAACACGTAAAGAACGATTAACTTCAACTGTAAAGTCAACGTGTCCTGGTGTATCAATAATGTTTACGTGATAATCTTGACCTCGGTATTTCCAATCTAGTGTTGTAGCAGCAGAAGTAATGGTGATACCACGTTCTTGTTCTTGCTCCATCCAGTCCATTGTAGCAGCTCCATCATGAACTTCTCCAATTTTATGACTAACACCACCGTAAAATAAGATACGCTCAGTAGTGGTCGTTTTTCCTGCGTCGATGTGAGCAGCAATCCCGATGTTTCTAGTATATTTTAAATCTCTAGCCATGCCTTAGAATCTGAAATGTGAAAATGCTTTATTCGCTTCTGCCATTCTCATTGTATCTTCTTTTTTCTTGAAAGCAGCGCCTTCTTCTTTCGAAGCAGCAATAATTTCAGAAGCTAATCTTTGTGACATTGTTTTTTCATTTCGTTTACGAGCGTAACCAATTAACCATTTCATAGCTAACGATGCTTTACGTTCTTCACGAACAGGGGTAGGGATTTGGAAAGTAGCTCCACCTACGCGGCGACTTCTAACCTCAACAGCTGGAGTAACATTTTCTAATGCTTTTCTCCAAACGTCTAATCCTTCTGTTTCTTCTATTTTTTTATCTACGATTTCAATGGCATCGTAAAATAAACGGAATGCTAAACTTTTCTTACCATCTAGCATTAAATTGTTGACAAATTTTGTGACTACCTGATCGTTGAATTTCGGATCTGGTAGAATCGCAATTTTTTTGGCTTTTCTTCTTCTCATTTTGTAAAGCTTTTAATTATTTCTGCTTAGGACGTTTAGTACCATATTTGGATCTTCTTTGGCTACGACCTTGAACTCCAGCCGTATCCTCTGCACCACGAACAATGTGGTAACGTACCCCTGGAAGGTCTTTAACCCTTCCTCCTCGCACAAGTACTAATGAGTGTTCTTGAAGATTGTGACCTTCGCCACCAATGTAAGCGTTGACTTCTTTTCCGTTCGTTAAGCGAACACGCGCCACTTTACGCATAGCCGAGTTTGGCTTTTTAGGTGTAGTCGTGTAAACACGAACACACACACCTTTACGTTGTGGACATGAATCAAGCGCAGCAGACTTACTTTTCTTCACCACCGCAGTTCTTCCTTTGCGAACTAACTGTTGAATAGTTGGCATAAAATACTCTTGTTTTAAAATAAATAATAACCCCCAAACGTACTTTGAGGGGTGCAAAGATACCTATTTATTTTTAAATTCCAAGAGCTTATTTAAAAAAGATGAAGTTTTTTAACAAATAAATGTGTGTTAAAACACATCTACGAGGTAACTTGTTCTGTCCAATCGATTTAGTAGAAATAAAAAAAAGCATCCGAAGATGCTTTTGAACTCGTTTCAATCGAAATTTTAGCGGTATAACGTTGCCTTTACTGCTTTGATTAAACGATCTACATTAGGTAACGCTTCCTCAATTAATGTTGGTGAGAATGCAAATGGTGTATCCGTTTGCGTCACACGTTGAACAGGTGCATCTAGGTAATCAAACGCATAGCGTTGTAAATGATAAGCAATTTCAGATGAAATAGACGCTAAGGGCCAAGATTCTTCCAACACAACACAACGATTCGTTTTCTTAATCGATTCTACAATGGTGCCATAATCTAATGGTCGAATCGTTCGTAAGTCAATGATTTCAACGTGAATGTTATCCTTCGCTAAAATCTCAGCTGCTTCTTCAGCTACTTTAATTATTTTACCAAAAGTAACGATTGTTACGTCTGTACCTTTGCGCACAACGTTCGCCACTCCAATTGGAATAATGTATTCTCCTTCAGGAACTTCTCCTTTGTCTCCGTACATTTTTTCTGACTCCAAGAAAACAACCGGATCGTTATCCCTGATGGCTGCTTTTAAAAGTCCTTTTGCATCTGCAGGATTTGAAGGCGTAAGCACTTTTAGTCCTGGTACGTGTGCATAAAATGCCTCAAAACTTTGAGAGTGCGTTGCAGCTAATTGTCCTGCCGTTCCGTTTCCACCGCGGAAAACGATTGGACAAGAATATTGTCCACCAGACATTTGCAACATCTTCGCTGCAGAGTTAATGATTTGATCCGCTGCAAGAATGGCGAAGTTCCAGGTCATAAATTCGACAATAGGACGAAGTCCATTCATGGAAGCTCCAACTGCGATACCTGTATAACCTAATTCAGCAATTGGTGTGTCTATTACTCTTTTTGGACCGAATTCATCCAACATGCCTTGAGAAACCTTGTAAGCGCCATTATATTCTGCAACTTCTTCTCCGAGTAAAAATACGCGTTCGTCACGACGCATTTCTTCAGACATTGCTTCTCTAATTGCTTCTCTAAATTGTAATGTTTTCATAGTTCAAAAATTTCGAATGGCAAAAGTATAAAAACCAGCGAATTCGGACGTTATTTTAAGCCACTTTTAATGTGGCAATTTTAGATTTTGAGAATTTTTCCTCTGCGTAATTGATATTCACATCCAGCGTTTTAACAGCGGAGGAGGGTATATCAAACATCGCATCGGTTAGGATCGCTTCACAAATTGACCTAAGTCCACGTGCGCCAAGTTGAAATTCATTTGCTTTTTTCACCATAAAGTCCAACACTTCATTATCGATACTCAATTTAACGCCATCCAATTCGAATAGGCGTTTGTATTGTTTGATGAGTGCATTTTTAGGCTCTGTAAGGATGCGTTTTAAATCGGCATCAGACAAGGGCTCCAAGTAGGTTAATACTGGAAAACGACCAATTAATTCCGGAATTAATCCAAAAGAACGGATATCACTTGGTGTGATGTATTTTAACAATGAATCCTTTTCAATGGTTTGTTCGGCATCTGAAGAGAATCCAATTGTTTGACGATTCACACGGCTTGCAATTAATTTTTCAATTCCATCAAATGCACCGCCACAAATAAATAAAATGTTCTTTGTGTCGATTTGTATCATTTTTTGTTCAGGGTGCTTTCTTCCTCCTTGAGGTGGTACGTTGACCGTTGCTCCTTCAAGTAACTTGAGTAGCGCTTGTTGAACGCCTTCACCAGAAACATCTCTGGTAATGGATGGGTTATCGTTTTTACGTGCGATTTTATCTATCTCATCAATAAAAACAATCCCCATTTGAGCGCTTTCCACATTGTAGTCAGCTGCTTGAAGAAGGCGAGAAAGGATGCTTTCCACATCTTCTCCAACATATCCTGCTTCCGTTAAAACGGTTGCGTCTGCAATGCAAAATGGTACATTTAGTAGTTTCGCAATGGACTTCGCCAGTAAGGTCTTACCGGTTCCCGTTCTACCCACCAAGATGACATTGGATTTTTCAATTTCCACCTCATCTGCCGTTGATTTGTATCCTAGGCGTTTAAAATGATTGTATACGGCAACCGAAAGGAATTTTTTCGCTTCATTTTGTCCAATAACGTATTGGTCCAAATGAGATTTTATTTCTTGTGGTTTTAACAGGTTCACTTTTACCAACTCCAATTGCTCTTCTTTTACTTTGTCGGTAAGTTCTTCTTGAACAATTTTATTTGCTTGTGAAGCACAATTGTCACAGATGTGACCCGAAATACCTGCGATTAGGATTCCAACAGCAGCTCTTTCAGAGCCACAAAACGAACAAACAGCTTCTTTTTTACCCATGTTTATTTCGGATTACGAAGCAAAACTTCATCCACCATACCATATGCTTTCGCTTCATCAGAGGTCATCCAATAATCACGGTCTGAATCTGCCCATACTTTTTCGTAGTCTTGTTTAGAATGACGTGCAATGATATCATAAAGTTCTTTTTTCAACTTTTGAATTTCTCTAGCTGTAATTTCGATGTCAGATGCTTGACCTTGAGCGCCACCTAATGGTTGGTGAATCATCACACGTGAATGTTTTAATGCACTTCTTTTTCCTTCAGCCCCTGCGCAAAGTAATACCGCTCCCATAGACGCTGCCATTCCTGTACATATTGTAGCTACATCCGGACGAATGTATTGCATCGTGTCATAAATTCCTAGTCCGGCATAAACCGATCCACCTGGTGAATTTAAGTAGATTTGAATATCTTTTTTTGCATCAACTGATTCTAAGAATAACAACTGTGCATTTATAATATTTGCAACTTGATCATTTATTCCTGTCCCCAAGAAAATGATTCTGTCCATCATTAAACGGGAAAATACGTCCATTTGGGTCATGTTCATTGGACGTTCTTCGATGATATATGGTGTTAAAGAAGACTCAATGTAATGGTCGACTACCATACTGTTTAGACCAATATGTTTTGTTGCGTATTTGCGGAATTCGTTGCTATCCATTTTTTTAAAATTTAGATGACAAAGTTACGTAAATTCATGAAGAACGAATAGAAATGTGGAGCAAAAAAAAATCCCGATTTCTCGGGATTTTAAATCAATACGTAAACAGATTATTTTACGAGGTTTGTAAACGTTGTCTCTGTTGAAATTTTTAAGAATTCTCTATCTTTTCCTGCCTTATCTTTCAATGCAGCATTTTTAGAAATAGCTACTTTCAAATGTGAAACCACTGCATCAACTCCTTCATTTGAACGAGCTGCAGCAATCGCTTTCAAATAAGCTGTTTCAGCTGTCTCCGTTAATCCGGACAAAGTTTTCTTTGCAGCATCCGTTTTACCAGCTAATAATTGAGCTAAGGCTTTATTGTAGCTATTCTCGGAAAAGTTTCCATCAGCAGCAGAATATTTACCATCCATAATGTTCAAAATACCAAGGTTATTGTTAACTGCAGTTTTTTGAGTTGCATCACCTTTTGAATCAAAAGCTGTTTTAGCTTGTGAAATTAATTTCTTAGCATTTGAACGATTACCTTCCAAAATGACACTAGCAGCTAAGTTGTTTTTAGAAATACCATTATCTTTCAATGAGCTTGCTTTCTCGAACGCTGATTTTGCTTCTGTTATTCTATTCAATTGAAAACTTGATGCCCCTAAGTTGGTATGTGTACGGTAGTCTGTACCAAAATTGGTCGCTGCCACACCATAAATTCTTGCTTTCTCCTTTAAATCATTGGTTAATTTATTTGCGGTGAATAATAGTTCTTCCACAGAAAGGGAGTTTGGATTATTGCTTGCCGCTGCTTTTAATTCATCATCTGTTAAACCAAATTCTGTGTATTTCACAACAATCATTGCACGACGAATTTTCGGGAATACATCTTTTTCTAATTCGCTGTAGGATTTACCAAGATTAATCATTTCTTTTTCACGTTGCTCTAAGTCTTTCGTCATCTCCAATATACGAACGAATAAGTTTTTATCTGCTTCTGCAATCGTTGTTGATGCTGCAAGTTGTGTTTTGAATCCTTCAAAATCCTCACCGAACTTGTTCAGTTTGTACATGTTTGTATCTGTGTAAGCGGTTAATTTTGCTTTATTCATCACGGCAATAATCGCAGTTCTTGTGGATGTTGTACGATCGTAAGAAAGGTTGTCATTTTTGGACACCTCTCCATCTGGAGATGCGTAACCATTTATTTCGATGGCGTTGATTTTAATTTTCGGATTTGATTGAGCTGCTTGAATCCAAGCTACTAAAGCGGTCATATCTGCATCTTTCAATTCAGTAGCACGCACATCGGACTTTCCTTTTTCGAAGTTTACCGTTGCATCAGAAGACTTTTCAAACTGACGAATCAATGCATCTTCTTCGTAAAGCACTTTGAATGTATTGTTTACCAAGTATGGGGTAATGATCGTTGCGTCAGCAATTTTTGTTTCTGGTAAGGCATCTTTCTCTTTGGTTTGCTTGTAAATTTTTCCGGTAATCACTAAATCAGCAGCTTCCATTTCAGGTAAATAAGGAATCGTTTGTTCAAACGTTGCTGTTCCTCCATTTTTGAAATTAATCGTTGTTCCGTTTTCCGTTACTTTCTCTCCGTTCACGAACCAGGTACCAATAGCATAGGATCCTAATTTTGGTGTGATTTCTGCTTTCGCTTTTTTCTTAATTCCTTTTGCAGGAACATTCACTGTGATCGCAATTTTGACACTGTCAGCATGCATTTCAAGTGGATTCGGATTTACGGAATACGTAACGTCCTTCACTAGATCACAAGACGCTAAAAACATCATTCCCGAACCTAAATAGAACAAATTGCTCAAACGAAATAATTTCATAACTGGTTTTTTATTTTTTACAAATGTATAAAACATTTCATAACATAAAAAATTATCACTTTAGCTATTCAAGAATTGCCAAAAAGGATCATTTTCCTTTACAATTTCTGTTAGCGGTATCATTACAAAGTCACGGATTTTAACATGTGGGTGTGGAATCGTTAAAATTTCCGTCTGAATGGAATCAACATTGTAGAAAATGATATCTAAATCAATACAACGATCTTCATAGCCATCGACAGTTTTTACTCGACCCATTTCTCGTTCAATTTCTTTTAATTTTTCAAGTAGTTCAAATGGAGATAGAATCGTGTAACAAGTAATGCACGCATTCATAAAGAGATTTTCAGAATCGTAGCCCCACGCTTTGGATTCATGAAAAGAGGAGACAAATTCAATTTTCCCAACCGTTTTTTCGATTTTTTGAATGGCTTGGTTAAGGTGTTGAATTTTATTCCCTAGGTTCGATCCTAAGGAAATTAAGGTCCGGTTTAACGTTCTTTTTTCCATTCGAAATGTTGCACTAACTCCAATAAGTCTGTCTTCAAGTACTCAAGAGATGGACGTAGTGAATCGTAATTTGGACGACAGTTCAAAAGTACTTCACCCCGAACAAAATGGGTGCTGGAATCGGTGAGGTAAAATTGAAAATTCGTAGCAACATTTCCTTTCAATTCGAAAAATGTCCCAAAAACTCTTTTTTTAGGTTGAATGATTTGCTCAAAATTTATTTTATCTGCTTTGATTTTGTGCTCATCTACCTTATCGTTGGCAAAATTGATGATTTCCGCTAAGGAGTCCTTACTCGGTAATTTTAAGTAATACATAAACAATTTTCCGTTCAATGGTCCCAGATCAATTTCTTGCACGCAATAATTAGATTGAGGTTGTTCCGTGGCAGAAGGAAAATAGAGATTGGATAGTTTCATCGAATATGGACAATCGCTTTTGAAATCACGGTAGCTATGTTCAGGTAAATTCATCCGTAAGTAGGTCGAAGGTTTCGGAACAGGTTGGTCATCAGAACAGGAGGATAAAACAAAAATGACCAAAAGAACCTGTACAATCAATCGTAGATTCATGGAAGTTTGATTTTAATGATTTTCATTCTTTTTTTATCGGATGACTCGACAATAAACTTGACTTTGTCGATGAAAATAAATTCATTGTTTTTCAAGATCCTTCCCGCTTGTTCGAGCACGAGTCCACCAATTGTCTCTGCTTCTCCTTTTACTTCCTCAAAAGCATCTTGATAGGTTTCACCAATGACCTTGTAAAAGTCATTTAAGGATGTCCTTCCTTCGAAAATAATGGTGTGTTCGTCTAATTTCGTGTAGGCAATCTCGTGGTCATCGAATTCATCCGTAATGTCTCCTACGATTTCTTCTAAAATATCTTCCAAGGTGACAATGCCACTTGCCCCACCGTACTCATCTACGACAATGGCCATGTGCATCCGCATGCTTCTAAATTCTTGAAGTAAATCATTGATTTTTTTATTTTCTGGAATAAAGAAGGGTTTACGAATTACCGTTTTCCAGTCAAAGTCTACTCCTTTGTTTAAGTGGGGCAGTAGGTCTTTGATGTAAAGGATTCCTACAATATTGTCGGGCGATTCTTCAAAAATTGGCATGCGTGAATATCCGGCTTCTAACACCGTTTGCATGACTTCTTCAAAACTTGACTCGGCATCAATGGCTTCTACCTCAACTCGGGGAGACATAATTTGACTTGCCTCTGTTTTTCCGAATTTGACAATCCCTTCTAAAATCTTATGGTCCTCCCCGGAATCTGAATCTTCCCTTGTTAATGCAAGAGCTTGCTCCAATTCGTCTTGGTTTACTTTAACGGAAGATTTGTTGCGTTTTTGAATGAAGTTAGTGCCCTTGACTAGCGCAAGTTTTAGCCACGAAACTGGTGGAATTGAGCCAAGTAAATAGAGTGGGTAGGACATCCACCGCACCACACTCATGGTATTTCGTGCCGCAAAGATCTTGGGAACAACTTCACCTAACAACAAAATGAGAAAAGTAATTCCGACAACTTCTAGTAGAAAGCGTTTCAATTCACTACCTTCTTCTGGTGGATAAACGTCGTTTAAAATAAATGTAGAGAGGATGACAATCCCTACATTCACAAAGTTATTGGTGATTAAAATCGTCGCTAATAATTCCTTCGGTTTTCCAAGCAAACTTAAAATCAATTTGGAACGTGTGCTATTTTCTTTTTTTAGGTCTTCGTTGTCGGAAGGACGAAGGGAAAAATAGGCGCTTTCAGATCCTGACATGAGTGCAGAAACGAAGAGCAAAAGTGCGATACAGATAAGATAGATCACCGTTGTGGAATCAAATCCACTCGGTAAGGATTTGGTTAAACTGATAAAACTGGGAGGCTCGATTAGGCTCATGGTTAAAAAGGTAAAGAATCTTCAATGTTGTTTTCTAAACCGCTTATTGGTGAAGGATTAGCGGGCTTTCCTTCTTGGGAATATGGTGCATTGTTTCGTTCGGCTTGGTCATTCCTGGTAAGAATCGTTAAGTCATCACCCACAACCTCCGTAGCATAACGGGAATTCCCTTCCTTGTCCTGCCATGAGCGTTTTTTCAATTTTCCTTCAATGTAAACCTTCGTCCCTTTCCGGATATATTTCTCTGCAATTTCAGCTAATCCACGCCACAAAACGATGTCGTGCCAGTCCGTAATTTCTTTGCGTTCACCTGTTTGTTTATCGTTATAAATTTCTGATGTAGCAAGGGGAAAGGAAGCAACCACAGAGCCGTTTTCCAAACGACGCACTTCGGGATCTTTTCCTAGATTTCCAATTAAAATGACCTTATTGACACTTCCATTCATGATCACAAATCTAAAGATTTATAGTATCAATAATACTTATTTTTTTTTAAATGAGCGTTTTTTAGCTGGTTTTGCCGCGTCCGTTTTAGAAATCTCTATGCATTCTTCCAAACTTAACTTTTCTGCTTCCGTTCCTTTCGGTAGTTTAAAATTGTCTTTCCCGATTTTCAAATATGGGCCATAACGCCCGTTGAGCAATTGAACATCTGGATTTTCATCGAAACTTTTAATCAAACGGTTTGCTTCAACTTGAAGTTTTTCAAGGTAGATTTCTAGTGATCGTTCGTAAGTAATAGTCATCGGATCTTCTCCTTTCGGAATCGAGGCGAAAATCTTCCCAACTTGAACATATGGACCGAAGCGTCCGTTGTTCACTTTCATATCTTGTTCTTCGTATTGTCCGACCACTCTTGGTAATTGGAACAATTTTAATGCGTCCTCCAAGGAAATATTTCCAATGGATTGATTCGGTTGTAAGGATGCAAAAAGGGCTTTTTCACCATCTACTTTTTCATCACCAACTTGCACCATTGGTCCAAATTTACCAATGCGCACAATGATTTTTCTTCCTGTTTCTGGATGAACACCCAATTCCCGCTCTCCTGTTGCACGTTCACTGTGTTCAAGTGTATTTTCCACAACGGTGTGAAACGGTTTGTAAAAGTTCTCCATCATGTCCGTCCATTCCAATCTTCCTTGAGCAATTTCATCGAATTCCGCCTCTACTTTCGCTGTAAATTGGTAATCCATGATTTGATCGAAATGTTCTTTCAGGTAATCCGTTACCACGATGCCGATATCCGTAGGGAAAAGTTTATTTCGATCTTTCCCTGTCGTTTCAGACTTCTCTTCTTTCGAAATTTCTCCCTTCGCCAGGCTAAGTAGACAGTAGTTTCTGATTTCTCCTTCGCGTTCTTGTTTCTCCACATAGGTGCGCTTTTGAATAGTAGAAATAGTTGGTGCGTAGGTAGATGGACGTCCAATTCCTAACTCTTCTAATTTTTTCACCAAAGAAGCTTCTACGTAGCGAGAAGGTGGACGAGTAAATCGTTCAACGGCAGTACAAATGGATAAATCTAAAGACTCGTTCACGGCTACTTTCGGCAATAATCCTTCCGATTCTTCGTCTTGGTCATCATCAATACTTGACTCCATATAAACTTTCAAGAATCCATCGAAAACTATGACTTCACCTTTTGCTGTAAAGTAATCACTCGTTGGTAGTCCACCAATTTTAACGGTGGTACGTTCAAGTTTGGCATGTGCCATTTGACTGGCAATAGATCTTTTCCAAATCAATTCGTATAGTCTCGTTTCGTCACGCTCGGAATCAATGCTTGTTTTTCCAAAATCAGTTGGACGAATCGCTTCATGCGCTTCTTGTGCACCAGAGCTTTTCGTCGTGTATTTTGTCGGTTTGGAATAATCTTTCCCGTAAAATTCTTCGATGGCTGCTTTCGCTCCGTTCACAGCTGTTTCGGAAAGATTCACGGAGTCCGTTCTCATGTAGGTGATGTGTCCAGATTCGTACAAGCGCTGAGCAACACTCATCGTTTTAGTAACTGAAAATCCTAGTTTTAAACTGGCTTCCTGCTGCAATGTAGATGTAGTAAAAGGTGCGGAAGGGGATTTAGCACTCGGTTTTTGTTGCACATCTTCTACGAAAAAGGATGTTTTCTTACACAATTCTAAAAATTCTTGCGCTTCTTTTTCTTGGTTCAAATGACGGTTCAATTCTGCTTTTAACACACCATTGTTCGCTCCGAAATTTCCATTTACACGAAAGAATGGGTTGATGTTGAATGCTTCGATTTCTCTTTCTCGATCAACGATTAGTCGAACAGCAACGGATTGTACGCGACCTGCAGATAAACTTGGACGAACTTTTTTCCAAAGTACTGGAGAAAGCTCAAATCCAACTATGCGATCCAAAACGCGACGTGCTTGTTGTGCATCCACTAATTCCTTATTGATTTTACGAGGATGTTCAATGGCTTTTAATACCGCTGTTTTTGTAATTTCATTGAAGGTAATTCGGTGCGTATCTTTTTTCGCTAAGTCTAATGTTTCAAATAAATGCCATGAAATAGCCTCTCCTTCGCGGTCTTCATCGGTCGCTAGCCATACAATCTCCGCTGCTTTTGCTAACTTTTTTAGTTCAGCTACCACTTGTTTCTTGTCGGCACTGACTTCATAAAGCGGATTAAAATGGTTGTCTATTTCAATAGCTAAACCCTTCTTTGTCAGGTCTCTTACGTGACCAAAACTTGACTTCACAATGAAGTCTTTACCGAGATATGATTCAATGGTCTTTGCCTTTGCAGGGGACTCAACGATAACGAGATTTTTAGCCATAAGGAGAATTTTGGTGACAAATGTATATGGAAAACTCGGCAAAACACACGTTGTTTACCGCAAATTTTTTCTTTACTTTTCCTTTAACCTATGGTTAAGAAAAATTTACGTAGAAAAAAAACGTATCAAAGGAATTTAGTATGTCAATTTGTCATGCGGTTTAATTTGTCGTAAATTTGCATTCCTATTAATGAAGAACAAATGGAATTTGAAAATAAAGTGATGGACGAATCGATTCAAGGATCAGCTATCGAATTACAAAATCAAGGTGGAGAAGGAAAGAGAAAACTGTACCTAGAAAGTTATGGTTGTCAAATGAATTTTTCTGATAGTGAGGTTGTTGCATCGATCTTAGCTCAAGATGGATATGAAACAACCCGCAACATGGACGAAGCAGATGTGATTTTATTGAATACATGCTCCATTCGCGAAAATGCGGAACAACGTGTGCGCAATCGCTTGACTGAATTTAAAATCAAAAAAGAAAATAATCCTGAACTTGTGGTTGGAATCCTCGGTTGCATGGCCGAGCGATTAAAGAAAAACTTACTGGAAGAGGAAAAATTAGTAGACCTCGTAGCTGGACCCGATGCATACCGCGATTTACCGAATTTAATTGAAGAAGTGGGAACTGGACAGAAAGCGGTGAACGTATTATTATCTCGAGATGAAACATACGCGGACATTTCTCCTGTTCGATTGGATCAAGGTGGAATCGCTGCTTTTGTCACCATTATGCGTGGTTGCGACAACATGTGTTCTTTCTGTGTGGTGCCTTTTACACGTGGTAGGGAACGCTCCCGTGATCCATATACGATTGTAGAGGAATGTAAAGATCTGTACGCTCGTGGATACCGAGAAGTAACCTTACTTGGACAAAATGTGGATTCGTATCGTTGGAACATAAGCTCCAAAGGCGAAGTGAAAAATTCACAAGAACCAACTACGAACTTTGCACAATTGATGGAAATGGTAGCCTTGGTATCTCCTGACCTGCGTGTCCGCTTTAGCACCTCGCATCCAAAAGATATGACGGACGATGTCCTTGAAATCATGGCGAAATACGAAAATATTTGTCCCTACATTCACTTGCCCGTGCAATCTGGAAATACAGATGTACTTTACCGAATGAACCGCGGATACTCACGAGAATGGTACATGGAACGCATTGAATCCATCAAACGCATGATCCCGAATTGTGCCATTTCAACCGATGTCATTACAGGATTCTGTGGTGAAACGGAAGCAGAACATCGAGAAACATTGTCCTTAATGGATCTAGTGGAATATGACTTTGCCTACATGTTTAAATATTCGGAACGTCCTAAAACCTTAGCTGAAAGAAGATTTGAAGACGATATTCCAGAAGATGTGAAAGGACGTCGTTTGAATGAAATTATTGAAAAACAATTAGCTCATTCCTTAAAATCTAATCAAAAACAAATCGGAACCATTCAGAAGGTGCTCATCGAAGGATTTTCTAAGCGTTCAGAAGAACATTTGTGTGGAAGAACAGGAAGAAATTCAATGGTTGTTTTTCCAAAAGGAACGTATCAAAAAGCTCAATACGTCATGGTTAGAATCGACAGTTGTACCTCGGCAACGCTCATGGGAGAAGTCGTTTCAGCATGCTAAATTAAGATAAGATGAATATTCAACAAGTTAAACAGCGCTTTGGTATCATTGGGAATTCTCCGATGTTGAACCGTGCTTTAGAAGTGGCAATGCAAGTTGCTCCTACGGACATTTCCGTGCTTGTTACGGGAGAAAGTGGAACGGGAAAAGAAATTATTCCTCAAGTCATACACCAATTAAGTTCACGCAAACATGGGGAGTACATCGCTGTGAATTGTGGTGCGATTCCCGAGGGCACTATTGACTCAGAATTGTTTGGACACGAAAAAGGATCGTTTACAGGAGCTAGTGGAAGCCGACAAGGATATTTCGAGGTAGCGAATGGAGGAACGATTTTCTTAGATGAAGTTGCGGAATTACCCATGCAAACTCAAGTTCGTTTGTTACGCGTTTTGGAAACAGGAGAATTTATCCGTGTAGGTTCTTCAAAAGTGATTAAAACCAATGTGCGCGTAGTAGCTGCTACCAATGAAAACATGCAGCAAGCCATACATTCCGGAAAGTTTCGCGAGGATTTGTTTTATCGTTTGAGTACCGTTCCCATTCAATTACCGGCATTGAAAAATAGGCAAGAGGACGTGCATTTGTTGTTTCGCAAATTCGCCAATGACTTTGCTGAAAAGTACCGAATGCCCGCAATAAAATTATCCGACGATGCAGTTATCCTTCTTCAAAATTATCCTTGGCCTGGAAATATTCGACAATTGAAAAATTTAGTGGAACAATTATCTGTGATTGAAACAGCACGTGATATTGATGAGCTTATGCTCGCTTCCTACCTTCAACCAATTTCGGAAAAGTCGAGTTTTTTAGTCAAAAACGATCAAACCCAAGAATCCATTTCCGAACGAGAGTTGATGTATAAGTTTCTTTTCGATATGAAAAAAGACTTAACTGAATTAAAAAAATTGGTTTTGGAGGTCATTAATAATGGTCAATCAGTTAACCTCAATCAAGATCAGACAGCATTGGTCAATCGAATTTATCAAGATGTCTATGAAGATGCTCCCGTTGCCACAAGAATGCTTCCTGCAGGCTCTACGAATGAAACGCATGCAAATTATCCAATTATTCCAGAAACATTTGAAATACACGAAGAAATTGAAGAATCCTTATCTTTGGAAGATCGTGAAAAGGAATTGATTCATAAAGCCTTAGAAAAGCACCGTGGTAAACGCAAGTATGCCGCTCTTGAATTAGGTATTTCTGAACGAACACTTTATCGAAAAATAAAAGAATACCAACTTGGAGAATAAATGAAATATGTTCTATTCATTTTAGTGGCAATTGGATTAAGCGCTTGTTGGCCGAGTAGTTTTTCCTTCAGAGATACAGGTGGGATGCCTGAGGAATGGAAAACCTTTACCCTTAAAACCTTAACACTTGAAGCGGCAACTTGTCCCTTGAGCTTTTCAGCGGTATTGACAGAGAAATTGAAGGATGGTGTCCAAAATAACACACCTCTCTTATTAAACACAACCTTTGGAAAAGGGGAAGTGAACATGGAGGGAAAAATCACACAATATTCGGTGACGCCTTTAGCGGTGCAAGGAAATAATAATGCTTCTCAAAACCGCTTAACGATGACACTAGTGATGACCATCAATATCACGAAGCCCAAAGAAGAACAATGGACCATGACGAGTTCACGTTTCGCAGATTTTAGTTCGGGTACCAATCTTTCTGAAATTGAAACTAAATTATTCGAAGATATTTCCGCCCAAATGGTGCAGGACCTCATTAACAAACTTCTAAGCAATTGGTGATGTTAAGCAGCGAATCGATTCATCAACAAATGCGGAACATGTCTAGCTGTTCGACACGTCAATTAAGCGAGTTGAAGGAGCTCATGGATTTATATCCATATGCTTCAAGTTTGGTCACCTTGTATCTCAAGTCCTTGGCAAATGACCAAGATTTGCGTTTGAGTTCCCAATTAGAAAAATACGCGTTTCAAATTCCAAATCGCACATTACTTTATGATTTATTGGTGACACAAACGACCGCAACAACGCAGGAGATTCATTCACGCGAAGCCTTAAATCAAGAAGTGCTTGTTGAAGAAGAAGCGAATGCAACTGAAACGCCGATTATTCAAATGACGTTAGATTCTGTGTCGAATGTTATTGCTCCAAGTTTCACTGAAGAAATAGCGGAATTAGAGACCTTGATTGCTCCAGTAGCTTCCGTCGAGATTCGGGAAGAAGGGGATGAGGAAAGTCCGTTAAATATACCACATCAGCCTGTTGAAACAAGGGAATTGGATGAGGTGGACACCATGATTCAATCAGCGGTTATATCCTCTTCCTATTTACAATTGGCGTATCCGGGAGCAGCAGAGCAAGTAGCAGCGGAAGAAGAATTAAGGTCTATTGAAGAGGAAGCTGTCATTACTTCTCAGTCTTCGGAAAACGTGAAATCTGTTGAACCAAAGTCCTTTACTGATTGGTTGAAAATGGGTGAGATTTTGAATGGCAGTGTGGAGGATCCTCTTCCAGAAGAGAAAAAGCCAAGTTTCTATCATTTCGAAAAACCAAAGAAAGAATTCTTTTCCCCAGCAAAGAAAGCAAAGGAAAGTGTGGATGAAAATAAGATGCCCGTGAGTGAAACCTTAGCACAAGTATTTGCTTTGCAAGGAAATATTAATAAGGCAATTCACGTTTATGAGCAATTAATTTTGATTTTTCCAGAAAAAAAGAGTTTCTTTGCAACCCAAATTAGAAATTTAAAGAGAAAACTTAATTCTTAATCATGGATTTATTATTGTCTATCATTATCATCGCAGCAAGCATCTTGCTGATTTTAGTTGTTTACGTTCAGAATCCTAAAGGTGGAGGCTTGAGTTCAGATTTTGGATCTCCTTCTCAATTGGGTGGTGTTCAAAAAACAAATGAGTTAATCGACAAAATGACTTGGGGATTGGCAGCAACGATTGTTGTAGTGAGTTTAGTCATTACTATTCGTCAACCGAAAGCAGCTAAGCCAGTTGCTCCTCAACAAACTCAACAAGGACAAGGACAAGGACAAGGACAGGGTCAAGCACCCGCTCAAGGAAATAAATAAGCTTCGGTTCCGACCGCATAAATGTCAGTATGTCACGCATGCTGACATTTTTTTTGTCCAAAAGCGAAAAAATGTCCACTTTAACTTAGTGGCATAATATTGGTAAAATCTTCATCAAATTAAACTAAAAATAATGTCAGTAAATTTTAAACCTTTGGCAGACAGAGTTCTAGTAGAACCTGCGCCAGCAGAGCAAAAAACAGCAAGTGGAATCATCATTCCAGACACAGCAAAAGAAAAACCATTGCGTGGTATTGTTGTAGCAGCTGGATCCGGAAAAAAAGATGAGCCAATGTCCGTAAACGTGGGCGATTCAATTTTGTACGGTCAGTATGCTGGAACAGAAATTAAAATTGATGGAAAGAACTTCCTCATCATGAGAGAGTCTGATATTTATGGAATTTTTTAATTAAACATTCAAATTAACGTAAAATGGCAAAAGATATTTTCTTCGACGTAGAAGCACGTGAGAAATTAAAAAGAGGAGTAGATGCATTAGCAGATGCAGTGAAGGTGACTTTAGGTCCAAAAGGACGTAATGTTGTTATCGGTAAAAAATTCGGAGCACCGCAAATCACCAAAGATGGTGTAACTGTTGCGAAAGAAATCGAATTGAAAGACCCAATTGAAAACATGGGTGCTCAAATGGTGAAAGAAGTCGCATCCAAAACAGCAGATATCGCAGGTGATGGAACAACGACTGCAACGGTTTTGGCGCAAGCAATTGTAAGTGCTGGATTGAAAAACGTTGCCGCTGGAGCAAATCCAATGGACTTAAAACGTGGAATAGATAAAGCAGTCGCTGAAGTCGTGAAAAACTTAAAGAAAATCTCTAAAGAAGTAGGATCCGACAATAGCAAAATCCAACAAATTGCGACGATTTCTGCGAACAATGATGAAACAATTGGTAAATTGATCGCTGAAGCCATGAAAGTGGTTGGAAACGATGGTGTAATCACAGTGGAAGAAGCAAAAGGAACAGAAACAGAAGTGAAAACGGTGGAAGGAATGCAATTCGACCGTGGATACTTATCTCCATACTTTGTCACAAATGCAGAGAAAATGGTGACGGAAATGGAAAATCCATTAATCCTCATCAGTGAGAAGAAAATTTCTAGCATGAAAGAATTGCTTCCGATCTTGGAGCCAGTTGTTCAAGCAGGAAAAGGATTATTGATCATCGCGGAAGATGTTGACGGTGAAGCATTGGGAACACTTGTTGTCAATCGCTTACGTGGATCCTTGAAAGTAGCTGCTGTTAAAGCACCAGGATTCGGTGACCGTCGCAAGGCAATGTTAGAAGATATCGCCATCCTTACGGGTGGACAAGTGATCTCTGAAGAGCGTGGGATGACTCTGGAAAATGTGACAATGGACATGTTAGGAACTGCGGCGAAAATTGAAATCGACAAAGACAATACAACCATCATCAATGGAAAAGGAACCAAAGCGGACATTAAAGCTCGCGTTGGACAAATTCGTTCTCAAATTGAATCGACGACTTCTGACTACGATCGCGAGAAATTACAAGAGCGTTTAGCGAAGTTGGCTGGTGGTGTAGCAGTACTTTACGTAGGTGCACCAACAGAAGTAGAGATGAAAGAGAAAAAAGACCGTGTGGACGATGCGTTGGCAGCTACACGTGCAGCAGTAGAAGAAGGAATCGTGCCTGGTGGAGGAGTAGCTTTAATTCGTGCCATTGAAACCTTAGATAAATTAAAAGGAGCAAACGAAGACGAAACCACTGGAATTGCGATTGTGAAGCGTGCGGCAGAAGAGCCTTTACGCCAAATCATTGCCAATGCAGGAGGAGAAGGAGCAATCATCGTTCAAAAAGTACGCGAAGGAAAAGACGACTTTGGATACAATGCGCGTACGGATAAATTCGAAGCATTGTACAAAGCAGGTGTCATTGACCCAACGAAAGTAACACGTATTGCCGTTGAAAATGCAGCGTCTATTGCCGCGATGTTGTTGACGACAGAATGTGTGATCGCAGATCAACCAGAAGAAGCTAACTCAGCAGCTGCCATGGCAGGAATGGGTGGTGGAATGCCTGGAATGATGTAGGATTTATAAGAGCCCTCGGGCTCTTTCCCGTTTCCTTCTTCCCGATTCATTCGGATAGTTGGAGACGACTCTATATGGCCGCTCGCAAGAGCGGCTTTTTTTATGCCTACAATTTGAAGCTTGTTGCTTATCTTTACCCTTCAATCATAGGTATGTGTTACGCGAATTCATCGACTTCAGTCAACATTGATTTAGCTAAGCGTTATAACAAGGTGGTCCCAGAACATATAACAGAGATACCTACTTTTTATGCTTCGGGTTTTGATCACCCCAACTGGCGTATAGTTACGAATGATCTGCAAATCCAACGGATGAATTGGGGGCTAGTGCCCTTTTGGTTTAAAGGAGAAAATCGCTTGGATGTATCCAATAAAACACTCAATGCCCGTATCGAAACGTTGGAGGAACGTAGCTCGTTCAGGCATTTATGGAACCGTCAACATTGCCTGGTTCCTTCCACTGGATTTTTTGACTGGCAACACCAAGGAAAGAATCGAATTCCATACATAATTCGTTGCAAAGAACAAGAACTCTTTTCGCTTGCAGGAATGTACGATACTTGGATGAATCCACAAACGCAAGCACTGGAGCATACCTTTACGATCGTGACCTGCGAGGCAAACGAATTGATGGCAGAAATTCACAACGTGAAAAAACGTATGCCTTTGATCTTAATACCTGAATTAGAAAGCGATTGGTTGAGTGGCAGCTTTCAATGGGACCTTTCCAAACGCATTTCTTCCGATAAACTCGAGGCACATACCATCAATAAACGATTAATCCTCTCTCCTCAAGCAAATAGTGCGGAAATACACAAAGAATTTATGGATGATAGTCAACGCCAAACAAATCTATTTGACTAATTTTGGCATTACATTTGATCTCCACCGCACGTGAAAAAAATTACACTCCTTTTCGTCTTGTTTTTAGCTCTCGTTTCGTGCATTGAAATCTCGGATGACTTAACCATGCACAACGATGGTTCAGGTACACTTCGTTACAAAGTAAATTTGTCCGCAAGTAAGGTAAAAGTGAATTCCATTCTTGCCTTAGATAGCCTTGATGGAAAAAAAGTACCAAGCCTTCAAGAAATTAGCGCAAAGGTGGGTGAGTTTGCGAAAATACTCGATGCACAACCTGGAATTTCAAATGTCTTGATCGAAGAAAACTACACAGACTTTATCTTGAAATTTTCCTGTGATTTCACGAGCATTATGTCCCTTCAAGCTGGATTAGCCAATGCGATTGAAGCAGTTTCAAAAGATAAACTAGGTCCTGAAGCGGATGAAATTTGGATAACTTGGGACGGCAACAAATTAAAACGTTCCATTCCCGCTTTTGCTCGCGCCAAAGTAAAAGGATACAAATCGAATGACATCGAATTATTGAAGCAAGGAACATATACCACCATTACGCGTTTTGATCGTCCGATTGAACGCTGCGAAAATGCACTTGGAACATTGAGTAAAAATAAGCAAGCGGTGATGATCAAAGCCAGCGCTTTTAGCATCAAAGAAAACCAAGATTTACTCGAAAATACAATCTATTTAATCTCGACGAAAAACTAACGAGATTATGATTAAATTCGCTTCATATTTCATTTGAAAATTGCCTGTGAAAAACGCACTAATTTACACCTTATCATTGTTTTCAAGCACCATGTTGCTTGGACAAAAATCAGAACGCTTTATCCCAAAAGATGCAGTGACCGTTTTTAGCATCAATAACATCAATTTATTGCAGAAAATCTCTATGGATGATTTGGTGCAATATGAATTCATGGAAGAAGTGCATCAAGAGTTATTCGATGGTTCAACTTCTGGTAAAACCTTGAAAGATGCAGGTATGGACTTCGATCAACGCTTGAATTTATTCTACGGAAAGTCTAACCAAAATGAAATATCTGGTTTTACCTTCGGTGTTAAAAATCAGAATCAATTGTTTGAGGTCTTTGATGATTTTCAGAAGCTGGATATGAATTATCCGGGAGTTGAATTTTACGGGTCCTTTTTCAATAACCTCATCATCAAAGGAAATACGGCCATTTTAATTCGCATCGAACCGACCATGTCTTACATCGATCAGATGACGGATTCCTTGTGGTACGCTCGAGGAAACGAAATGCCCTATGAGTTGTTTGATGAAATTCAAATCGACGAAGAAGAGATTCTAAACGAACAGGAGTTCACCAATGATCAACCGGTAGAAGAAGCTGCTTATCCAGATGCGACAGAAAATCCAAACATTAAAAACTACTATGAATTAAGAGACAGCGTACAGACGATCCTTCAAGAAAGAGAATTGGAACGCTTGATGAAGGAATTATTTGAAGACGGGGTGAATTTATATTCACAAGATGCACGATTTGCCGGACAAATGACCCATGAAGCAATTGGAACGTTCTATTTGGATAATTCAAGGAATTTTGAGAAATCTCAGGGACTTTGGTATTTTCAAACCGTTCTCCCATCCTTGTATCAGGACATTCAAGAATTGTATACAGGAAATGTGATTTTAGGTGATTTAATCCTAAAGGATAATATCGTTGAGTTTCAAGTAGAAGCAAATTACGGAAAGGAACTCGGTTCGATTTACAAAGAAATGAACGACTCAAAATTCGATAAAAATGTATTAAAGTACATTCCTCAATCCAGTACTGGCTATTTCACCTACAATGTCAATTTGCGTCAAGCGTATGAACAAGCTTACAAGGTCATCATGCCCGTATTGAGTGATGAAAAGAATGCACAGATTTCCATGAACGTGCTTACCATAGAATTGCTCAATGAATTCATTAACAAAGATGCTTTATTCGGCACCTACAAAGGAAGCATGTTTGGGACATTCAATGGAATCAAGAAAATTAAAACCAAGAAAATCGAATTCTACTACGATGAGGAGACCTTCGAATATGGTGAACGCGAAGCTGAAGCGGAAGAGGATATGCCGATTTTTACTGTTGGATTCTCTATTGATCGTTCTGATATTCCAGAGAAAGTGATGAAGCACATGAGTCGTTTGACCTCGAAATTTAAAAATTGTGGGGATTATTGGAAATTTGAAAATGCCATTTTAGATGCTGCTCCCATGTATTTTATCAACCGTAATGGATTGTTTATTTTAACCAGTGACGAGGATTTAGCAGTGAATCATTCCAATGGATATGGATCAGAATCCTTAACTAGAAAGGAACGAAAAGCTGCTAAGAAAAGTGGTTTCATGTATGGACACATTGATATTCAAGAAACCTTAAATCGTTTTCCAGTTGGCGTTCTCAATCCTAGACAAGAGGAGATTGTTAATTCGTTGAAAGGTAAATCAGGACAATTTGAGTTAAATTCAAGCAAAACAACAAGCGAGCAGACGAAATTTAATTTACAATATTCATTTGAAGGTGATGAAACAACGGGTAAACACCTGTTGGATTTAATCAACTCCATTTACGTCGTGACAACTTTCAACCCTTAAACGTGTTTCGTAAAATAAGTACTTTACTTTTACTTGCCGGTGCACTTGGATTGGTGCTGTTTTTGAAAAACATTCTTTTTCAAAAACCAATTCCACCTAGATTAATTGACCGACTTCCAACTGCAGATTTCATCGCAACAGCAAACATCCTTGAATTAGCAAAGGAAACGAATGGCATGTTGCAGTACAATAAAATCTCTGCACGCGATTTCACTACCTATGAGTTCTTGCTAGGTCAAGGAAAAATGTATGGTATTGATCTCCAGCAAAACGTGTATCTTTTCGGAAACGAAGATGGCAACTGGGGTGCAATGGCCCGCTTGAGTGACAGTTCCAAAATCATGGGAGGCATTGAGCGTCTGAAAAAGTTTGTGGATATTTCTGATTCCACTTTTAATGACCAGAAATACTATTATAATTTAGAAGATAAGTCCTACCTGCATTATGGCGATGGCTACGTGTTTTTCTACAAAGGAAACGACTTTAAAACGGTTCTGGAACAAGTGATTAATGCTCGTCACTTGGGTGTGCACAAAGATTGGAAACGTTTTTTAGCCCAGAAACAATTCAAGAATGAACATTTGGTGATTTATTCAAATTGGCCGAAATTGAAGTCACTTGGAATAGAAACTGCGATGTTTGCACATGATAGTGATTCCTCTAGCTTCAAATTAAAAAGCTACTTAAAGAAAACCAAACCACTCTATTTCAAACAAAAAGAAAATGCTTTGAGTTATGCATCTTCATTCGGAACTCAGAGAATGATCGATGTCCATTTGGATATCGAGGAATTAAAAAAGAATAAGGAAGATTCCATGTATGTACAATTTTCTAAAATTGGAAAGCGTTTCGGTTTTCCAATCGCTGAATTCATTCAAGCGTGGACAGGAGACCTCTGTTTTATCGAAGGTGGGATGCAAAAGGTAAAGGAACAGTACATTGAAACCGTGCTAGATGAGGATTTTAATGAACAAGAAATTTCTCGTGAAAAGGAAATCTTGATCCCAGCTTATTCCGCCATGATTTCCATGAATGAATATGGACAAAGATTCTTGAATAAACTCATGAAAAAAGGCATTCTTAGGAAAGAAGGAGAAGAATTTCGTTTCTTATTCTCTCCCTTGCTGAAACTAAAAAAGAACGGGTCAATTTATCAATTTTATTCGGGTCCGTCGGCGCCAAAATTGTTGACGAGCACGAACAATCATGTTACATGGACAAATAAAGGGACCAAGTACTTCTTTAGCATCGATTCCTTAACACGATATGAAGTTTTTGGGAGTTTACAGATACCAGTTCGTAGAATCTTTAGGCGAAATAAGTTGATTTAAAGTTCATTCGCATGAGCGAATTGAAACTCGTCTGCATGTTGTTCGATGTAACGCAGAATTTCCATGATTTCATCCACATTGAAACTAGAGACCAGTTTTGTTCGGTATTCCTTGAAATGTGAAATTCCCTTGAAATAATTCGTATAATGACGTTTCATTTCATTGATGCCCAATTGCATGCCTTTCCACTGAATGCTCATTTCCAAGTGATCTCTGCACGCTTGAACACGGTCTTGAATGCTTGGGGATTCCAAATGAGTTCCCGTCGCCATGAAATGTTTGATTTCATTGAATACCCAAGGATACCCAATGCTGGCACGACCAATCATTACCCCATCAACGCCATATCGATTTTTGTATTCAAGCGCTTTTTCGGGTGAATTAATGTCGCCATTTCCAAATACAGGAATACGCATTCGTGAATTATTTTTCACTTCCCCAATTAAGGTCCAGTCTGCATCTCCTTTGTACATTTGCTTGCGTGTACGTCCGTGAATAGAAATCGCTTCAATTCCGATGTCCTGCAATCTTTCTGCGGTTTCCACCACAAATTTTGTATCATCATCCCAGCCTAAGCGCGTTTTTACCGTAACAGGAAGTTTCGTTGCTTTCACAATCGCTTCGGTCATGCGCACCATTTTCGGGATGTCTTGTAAGAGTCCGGCACCAGCACCCTTACAGGCCACTTTCTTCACTGGACAACCATAGTTAATGTCCAATAAATCAGGATTTACTTGATCAATGATTTCAGCACATTGAATCATGCTTTCGATATCCGAACCAAAGATTTGAATCCCGATTGGACGTTCGTATTCAAAAATATCTAATTTTTGAACGCTTTTAGCCGCATCTCGTATAAGTCCTTCCGAAGAAATAAATTCCGTATACATTAAATCAGCACCGTGTTTTTTACACAAGGCACGAAACGGCGGATCACTCACATCCTCCATTGGAGCAAGTAGCAACGGGAAATCCCCTAATTCAATATCGCGAATTTTAACCATTACTTTTGAAAATATTCAGGACGATTGGTTTCAAGTACTTTGAGGTAGTTTTTAAGTTGTTGCTCGTTGGAAGATTTCAGAATCATCAGCATATGCTCCGATTCAACAACGATGTAATCGTTTAATCCATCTAACAATACCAATTTGTCTTTCGGTACATTTACCAAACAATTACTTGAATCAAAGGCAAAAACATTATCGCCAATGATGGAATTTTCTTCGTTATCCTTCGGAAGGTGTTCTGTTAAACTTCCCCACGTGCCAAGGTCACTCCAGTCGAAATCAGAAAGCACGACAGAAACATTTTTTGCATGTTCCATCACTGCAAAATCAATGGAAATATCTTCACATTGATCAAACGCTTGATATAAGAAGTCCGTTTCTTTTGTTGTTCCATAAGCAGATGTATCCGACATGAAAATCTCATACAGCATTGGTTGGAATTGGTGCAAGGCATCCAGGATGACGTCCGCACGCCAAATAAAAATTCCCGCGTTCCAATAAAAATTCTTTGCGTCCAAAAATTGCTGTGCCGTTTCAATATTTGGTTTCTCGCGAAATTGAATCACTTTGGTCGCTTGTCCTTTCTGCACTCCGCTGCTTAAGTCAAATTCGATGTAGCCATAACCAGTATCGGGGCGACTAGGCTCGATTCCAAGGGTAACCAAGTGTTTGTTATCATTAGCAACCGAAATGGCTGTTGTAATAATTTCTTGAAACCGCGTTTCGTTCACGATGAGGTGATCGGAGGGAGAGATAATCAAGGTTGCTTCTGGATTACTTGCATAAATTTTAGCAGCTGCATAAGCGATGCAAGGCGCTGTGTTTTTACGCATCGGTTCGCACAAGATTTGCTCAAAGCTTAATTCAGGAAGTTGTTCCTTAACTAGTTCACGGTAAGAGGTGTTTGTCAGTATGTAAATGTGTTCTGTTGGTACAGATTTCTGCATGCGTTCGAAGGTTAAGCGAAGCAAAGACTTTCCAATACCAAGTACATCGAGGAATTGTTTTGGTTTTTGAGGTGTGGACATTGGCCAAAAACGGCTACCAACTCCTCCTGCCATAATTAATCCGTAATTATTTGTGCTCATATTTTTCAATTAGTTCAACGGTTGCCAATGCATGCACTAAATAAGGTTTCCCCGTTTTTAATTCGGTACAAAGATAGCGACTTCTGCGTAGTAAGCCTTTCTCGAATGCTTTTCCATGTAAATGAAACATGCTTTTGTGTGGAATTTCTTCCAAGGTTGTTCCAGGTGACTTGTCGTAAAGTTTCAATGTGCGACTCAATTGGATGTCTGTACATGAAGACGCTTTTGTATTAGTGAAGTTCTTCCAAAGAGCTTTTTCCACATCTATTGGCAGTTTTTTGCTCACCAAAATAGGTTCCATTAAGCGTCGATAAGCTTGCTTCCATTCGATCCCGTGCGCCTGAATACGCATTCCATAGTCTCGAAAAGCCTCCAAATGAGCAAGTTCATGAATTGCAGTTACTAGAAATGAGAATTTATTCAAATCACCATTAACCGTAATCGTTGGTTTTTCTTCACCTGATTTCACTCGGAAGTCCCCAAGTTTGGTGCTTCTTCCCGGCACAATTTTAAACTTTACTTTCGCTGAAAGGATTAAATCGGTCAAGTATTCCGTAAACGCCTCTGGAGCGAAACGATGAAGCGTTTCAATAAATTGTTCTCGTTTAGAATTAGACACGAACAAAGTTAAAAACAAAATGAACGCAAAATCACCTCACATCCGCATAGAAAATATCCTTAACTTAGCTTCGTGAAATATTTGCAAAATATAGGGAAGTACACATTGATGTTGACCATGGTTTTTACTAAGCCTAAGAAATGGAAAATATTTTTTACGCGCTTAGTGAATGAGCTAGACAATATCGGTATTAGTTCTCTGCCAATTGTTGGATTGATGTCCACCTTTATTGGAGGAGTAATCGCCTTGCAAACCGCTTCTAGCATGTCTAACCCACTTTTGCCTAAATATACCGTAGGATACATCACGCAATCAAGTACGATTTTAGAATTTTCACCAACAATTATTTCCTTGATTCTTGCTGGGAAGGTAGGTTCGAATGTCGCTTCTGAAATTGGCACCATGCGTGTGACTGAACAAATAGACGCCTTAGAAATAATGGGAGTGAATTCCTTGAATCACTTGGTGTTACCGAAAATCATTGCCGCAATTTTATTTTTTCCAGTGCTCATCATTTTTTCCATGACCTTAAGTATGATGGGTGGATGGATGGCCTTGATGATTACTAATTTAACCACAACCGAAACGTATGTGTTAGGTTTGCGCGCATTTTTTAATCCGTTTCACATTACCTATGCCTTAACAAAAACAGTAGTATTTGGATTTTTAATTGTTTCTGTTTCTTCTTTCTACGGATATTATGTGAAAGGAGGTTCGATCAATGTGGGGCAAGCTTCGACTCAAGCTGTTGTTAGTAGCAGCATTGCTATTTTAGTGGCGAACTTAATTCTTACACAATTATTGTTGTTGTCATGATTGAGGTAAGAAATGTCAATAAATCTTTCAATGGACAACAAGTTTTGTTCGACATCAACCATCAATTTGAAACGGGTAAAGTTAATTTGATCATTGGTCAATCCGGTCAAGGGAAATCCGTTTTAGCAAAATGCATTGTTGGTTTATATGAAGTAGATGAAGGACAAATCATTTTTGATGGACGGAATTTTACGGATATGGAGCGATTTGAACGCAGTCAAATTCGTGAAGAAATCGGAATGTTGTTTCAAGGTGTGGCATTGTTTGATTCCCTAAGTGTTGAAGAAAACGTTATGTTTCCATTGACCATGTTTACTAAGATGACCAAAGGAGAAATGCAAAAGCGTGTCGACTTTTGCTTAGATCGCGTTAATTTAGCAGGACGCAACAAATTACTCCCGGCGGAGTGCAGTGGTGGAATGCAAAAACGTATTGGAATTGCGCGTGCTATTTCCATGAATCCAAAGTACTTATTCTGCGACGAACCAAATTCTGGATTGGATCCAAGAACATCTATTGTTATCGATGGACTCATCAAAGACATTACCGCTGAATTCAACATGACCACCGTTGTGATTACGCATGACATGAATAGTGTGATAGAAATCGGTCAAAACATCTTATTCATCTATCAAGGAAAGAAATGGTGGAGCGGGAATAAAGATTCCATTATCACCACAGATAATCCCGAGATACTCAATTTCGTTTATGCATCCGAATTCATGAAGGAAATTAGATCCGCTATGCAGGAAAAAAGAACATAATTTTTACCTGAAACTTTCTTTTTAAAAAATTAGCTTTATCTTTGCAACCCAATACAAATGAAATGTTGTAGGGCACGGAAATACGATTCCGATGTTTTGATTGATTGCGGATGTGGTGAAATTGGTAGACACGCCAGACTTAGGATCTGGTGCCGAGAGGTATGCGGGTTCGAGTCCCTCCATCCGCACGAAAGGTCTCGTTGATTAACGAGGCCTTTTTTTTTAACGTAAATTGAAAAAAAACACAATAAAATGAACATTACTCGTCAAGAAATAGACGCACAGAATGCTGTACTGAAAGTGAACATTATTCCATCAGATTATGAAGGAAAAGTGAAAGCTTCATTGGAGAAATATAGAAAAACAGCAAAAATCCCTGGTTTTCGTCCCGGAAACATTCCAATGGCACTCATTCAAAAGCAAGTTGGAAGATCTGTTTTAGCAGAAGAGTTAAATAAATTGACAAACGACGCTTTATACAGATATATACTAGATGAGAAATTAGACATTCTTGGAAACCCAATCCCAAAAGCGGATGAAGGAATGACTGGAAGTTTTGAAAAACCGGAAAACTTCGAATTTTCTTTCGAAATCGGTTATAGTCCTTCCTTTCAATTACCCATCAACGAAAAATCGAAGTTTGATTATGCTACCGTTAAAATCGATAAAGAATTAATCAATAAACAAGTAGATGACTTACGTCGACGCTATGGTAAATTGGTTTCCTCTGATACTATTGGTGATAAGGACATGGTTATGGGTAAATTCGAGGAAAAAGATGCAGATGGATCTGTGAAAACAGATGGTATCAGTCATTCCTCCACTATATCCATGGAGTTTCTTGAAAACAATGCTGGAATCAAGGCCTTAAAAGGAAAAAAAGTAAACGAAATCGTTGACTTAGATCCGAAACTCGTTTCTAAAGACGACAAAGATTGCGCTGCACTTTTAGGAATAACAGAAGAGCAAATCACCGGACTAAGCTCCAACTTTCAATTTACAATTTCAGATGTGAAACGCATGGAAATGGCTGACTTAAACGAAGATTTATATACAAAGCTATTCGCAGAGGAAGTGAAAACGGAAGAAGAACTTCATGCGCGCATTTCCTTGGACTTAACCCGCATGTTTGCGGAAGATACTGACCGTATTTTCACGAGAAATGTTTACAATCATTTGGTGAACGAAACAAAAATGATTTTTCCGGAAACCTTCTTGAAAAGATGGATTCTAGTATCGTCTGAAAAGCCAGTAACGGAAGATGAAATTGCATCTGAATTTGATGCATACTTGAAAACCTTGAAATGGCAATTAATTCAAACAAGAATCTTTAAAGACAACAACATCCAATTGACGAATCAAGAGGTTATGGATTACACAAAAGGATTATTGGTGGGAAATTATGCACAATACGGTTTGCCAGCACCGGATGATCAAGAATTGGCCGAAACGGCGGCTCGTTTGTTGCAAAATAAAGAACAAGCAAACGGAATCTACGATCGATTGGCAGAACAAAAACTGACAGAATTCTTTAAATCAGCCGTGAATTTGGTGAAAAAAGAAGTGAAATACGATGACTTCATTAAATTGGCTTCTGCGCAATAAATGAACATCAAATCAAATTGGAAATAAAAAAGGGTTGCATAGTCAACCCTTTTTTATTTCCAATCGAGGACTTGCAATTGTTTGAGTTTCGCAGCTTGTCCATAAGCAAATTGAATACTTCTTACGAGTTCTTCAATTCCTTGCATTTTTGCGGTGCGGTTGGAGCATAATGCGATGATTTCTCGCGCAGGAGAAACGGTAAGTTCAAGAATGGACTTTAAACCTGATTGTTGTTCTTTCGATAAGGGAAAATTACTAGGGATCAAGGTGTAACCGCCATGACGATCCACCATTTCAATAATTAATGGAAGGTTCCCTCCTTCGTAGTTCCATTCGTTTTCGTCCGCTGGTTTTTTTAATTGACAGAAATGCACCATTTGTGTGCGTAGGCAATTCCCTTGATTTAACAACCAAGGATGCATTTCCTGAAGTGCTGACATACTGATTGAATTTTCCGAGACGCTCGGCGCATAAATGCAAATTTCTTCTTGATACAAAGGTATCGTTCGGAGTCTCGCATCTACATGTGGACCCGCGATGATGCCAACATCGAGTCCCTTGCGCTCCATGGCACCCAAGACATCCACTGTTTTCAATTCATGAATCGTCAGTTTTAAGGTATTCAATGTACTTCGCCATTCCCCAAAAAGCTGTGGGATCAAATAACTCGCAACTGTTGGAATAATCCCAACACGAATTTCTTCTTTGACGTTTCCCTTGATTTGATCGGATAAACGCTTGATTTTTTCGTTTTCACTCAATAATTCTCGAAGAATAGGCAGTAATTTTTCTCCAGATGGTGTTAGACTGAGGGGATTCGACTCACGATCGAAAATCAAATAGCCAAGTTGCTCCTCTGCTTTTTTAATTTGCATGGAAAGCGTCGGTTGCGTGACAAAACAACGTTCGCTTGCTCGTTGAAATTGCTGTTCTTCACTCAGAACAACGATGTAATGCATTTGTTGAAGAGATATCATATAAATTAAATCTATGTAAATATAAAAAGTATTGAACAATTAAATGATATTGACGTGCGTAACTTTGTGCAATAAAAAAAAGCAAAAGAAAATGTGAAAGCAAGTATGTTTTTGCAGGCGGATGTAACAGCGATCAAACCTTTTAGCTTTAACTTTGTAGTATCATTAGTAACTAATTAAATAAATTTATATGTCAACATTTGTAGGAAAGAAATTTCCAGACGTAACTGTCAAAGCAATCGATGAAATGGGTGATGCATTTCAAATCAATGTCCTTCAACAAGCGATCGACAACAAGAAGAAAGTTCTTTTATTTTGGTACCCAAAAGATTTTACGTTTGTTTGTCCTACTGAGATTCATGCGTTTCAAGAAGCAGCAGCTGAATTTGCGAAAAGAAATACCATCGTAATCGGTGCTTCATGTGACACTGCTGAAGTTCATTTTGCTTGGTTGAGCACTGCAAAAGATAATGGTGGAATCGAAGGAGTGAAATTCCCAATTATTGCAGATTCTACGCGAAATTTAGCGATGGAATTAGGAATCTTGGATTACGACATGTTCGACGAAGATTCAGTTGGTGATAACGTACCTTACCGTGCAACATATTTGCTTGACGAAACTGGAATGGTATTTCATGAGTCCATCAATCACTTCCCTGTTGGACGTAACGTTCATGAGTTCATTCGATTAATCGATGCATTTACACACGTACAACAACATGGCGAAGTTTGTCCAGCAAACTGGGAAGAAGGAAAAGACGCGATGAATGCTACGCGTAACGGAGTTGCAGATTACTTAAGCAAACACTAACTACTAATGTTTACGGAATTAACGGAAGATCATTTGGATCAACTTTTGGCGAAAAACCCAAAAGTAATGGTCCAATATGGCGCTACATGGTGTGGGAATTGCAAAATTACCAAACCAAAATTCAAACGCATGGCGGAGGAAAATGAAGACATTGAGTTTTACTACGTCGATGCAGAGAAACTTCCAAATGCTCGTCAATTTGCGAATGTAAGTAACCTACCGACTTTTGCAGGATTCGTAAATGGATCTTTGGTAAAAGAAGCACAAGGAAATAAAATAGAAACCATTCAAGAAGTATTACATGCGGTTACCAGTCATTAAACACATCGTTGAATTCATTGAAAACAATGATGAAGACTATGTCATTGAAACCATGGAGACACTCGAAAACTTAATCGAGGCTCCAGGAATCAAGGACGAAGAATTGGATGTGATCGGCGAATTATTGTCGAATTATTCTGGTGCATTAGAAGTGCATAAAGACATACAGTCAGGTACAGCGAAAAGAGAAGCATTAAATGCTTTCATGAAACGGGTCACCGGCTCGATTGACTAAGCTTGAATGAAACACTTTTTAAAGCCAACGAATTCCGTTGGCTTTTTTTTGTTTCAAATGAACGAAAGTCCTCAATACTTTGCTTTCGCAGATGTTCTTCTTATCTTTGCTACATGTCAGATTTATTATCGAAGTTAGAAGCGATTCATTACCGATTTGTGGAAGTTGGAACCATGATTACAGATCCGGATATCATTTCGGATATGGAACGTTATGTGAAACTCAATAAAGAATACAGAGATTTAGAGTCCTTGGACCTAATGTACAAGGATTACAAAAATGTACTCGAAAACCTAACTAGTTCAAAATCTTTATTGGACGCGGAAACGGATCCTGAAATGCGCGAAATGGCCAAGATGGAAATCGATGAGTTAGAAAACAAACGTCCAGTAATGGAAGAGGAAATCAAAATGTTGCTGATTCCCAAAGATCCAGAGGATGATAAAAACGCCATTCTAGAACTTCGCGCCGGAACGGGTGGGGATGAGGCCTGTATTTTTGTAGAGGATATTTTCCGGATGTATACCATGTATTTTAAGGAAATGGGTTGGCAATATGAAGTCATCAACTCTTCTGAAGGAACCGTAAAGGGATACAAAGAGATTTCCATTGATGTAGCTGGAGCTGGAATCTATGGGATGCTGAAGTTTGAATCCGGTGTTCACCGTGTTCAGCGCGTTCCCGAAACTGAATCGCAAGGACGCGTGCATACATCGGCCATAACTGTTGCGGTTTTGCCAGAAGCGGAAGAAGTGGATTTCAACTTGGACATGAACGATGTACGCAAGGATACATTCCGTGCCTCTGGAGCAGGTGGACAACACATCAACAAAACAGAGTCCGCGATTCGTTTAACTCACCTTCCAACTTTGACGGTTGTTGAATGTCAAGATGGACGTTCACAACATAAAAACCTTGAAAAAGCGATATCGGTATTACGTTCTCGTTTGTATCAAGCAGAATTAGATCGCGTACACAATGAGCGTGCTGCTCAACGAAAAACGTTGGTGTCAACAGGAGATCGCTCCGCTAAAATCAGAACGTATAATTATCCTCAAGGAAGAATTACGGATCACCGCATCAATAAAACGATGTACAACCTAAGTTCATTCATGAATGGTGACGTTCAAGAGATGATTGACGCATTAAAGATGGCAGAAAATGCGGAAAAATTGAAAGGACAAGCATTATGACAAAGCAAGAATTAATTCAGCAAATTCGGTTAAAGGAGTCCTTTCTGTGTGTAGGACTAGATCCTGACATGAGTAAAATTCCAGCACATCTTTTGGAAATGGACGACCCAATTTTTGAGTTCAATAAGGCAATCATTGACGCAACACATCCACATGCGGTTGCGTTTAAACCAAATACAGCGTTCTTCGAATGTCATGGGTCTAAAGGCTGGGATTCTTTGGAGAAAACGATTAACTACATCCCTAAAGAATGCTTGATTATTGCCGATGCTAAACGTGGCGACATAGGAAATACGTCTACTTATTATGCCAAAACATTCTTTGAAACATTGAAGGCAGATGCAGTGACCGTTGCTCCATACATGGGGTCAGATAGCGTATTGCCTTTTACTAAATTTGATGGGAAATGGGTTGTTTTACTCGCATTGACATCCAATGAAGGTGCAAAAGATTTTCAATTGCAGTCAGGTGAAGACGGTTTATTGTTTGAAAACGTATTACGAACGTCGATGAAATGGGCAAGTTCAGAAAAAATGATGTTTGTAGTGGGTGCTACGAGAGCGGAGGACATTGCTGAGGTTCGTAGAATAGCACCAGATTATTTCTTTTTAGTTCCTGGCGTAGGTGCACAAGGTGGAAGTTTGGAGGATGTGGTGAAATATGGTGCGAACGCAGAATGCGGTTTATTGGTGAATTCTTCGCGCGGAATCATTTATGCTTCGTCCGGATTGGATTTTGCACTTGCTGCAAAAAAAGAAGCGCTGAAGATACAAAACCAAATGGCTCTGCATGTTCAGCGCTTGAACTTTTAGTTAGCGGATTATTTCGACGCTAAATCTGAATTTTCTGTTTGTTGAATACTCCCGTACGCATCGCAGCTAGCTGTGCGTCCAGCTCCACAAGAAGCTAAAACAACGGATACTAGCGCTACACAGATTAATAAAGTTAATTTCGTTTTCATTGCTGTTTGTTTTGTTGTTTGTGCATTCTCTAACGGGTCACATATTTTAAAGTTACAATTTTTTTAAAAAAGAAGAGTTATATCTTCAAGAGTTTCGATATTTATCCCTGTGAAAAAACAAATAATTTCTTTGTGTTTCCTCGTGTTTATGCCCTTTTTATTTCTAGGACAAAAAAAAATCGTTTTTTATCAAAAATCGCTGATTTCCTTTCCTACTTCTGTATCGAAATTGTTAGAAGTACAAGCTTCAAGTCAAGTGGATAAAACGGTTCAATTGATTCGAAGTCAATGCATGGAGAAGGGATTTTTTCTTTGTGATTTTCAATGGAAATCAAGTTCACCGGAATGTGATTCCGTATTGGTTGACTTAGGCACTCAGTATGCAGGCTTGATGTTAAAAATGGATGAGCCTACCAAGAAAATCCTTTCGAGGATTTTTCCAACGGAACGAATTCTTCAGAAAGAAACACAACGCTTAAGTCCGATTTCTTATGTTCGGTTCATGAATCAAATACTGGAAGCATTTTTAAATCAAGGCTATCCTTTTTGCCGTGTTTTTTTGGAAAAAGTGGAGTTAAACAAACAAGACATTATTGCGCAACTTGTATTGGATCTTCGGTCCCATTATGTTTGGAGTATAATTCATATAAAGAATGACTTGTCCATCTCATTAAACACCCTACAAAGTATCATCGGTATTCAATTACTTGATGAATACAATGAATCCGTATTTAACTCCATTGATAAGCGTGTTTCGCAGACAGGAATATTTACCTTAAAGAAAAAATGCGAGGTGTTATTTACGGATAAGGGCGCCGAGTTGTTTGTGTATTTAGAGCGCGTTAAAGCGAGTTCAGCACAAGGAATTGTTGGGTTTCAGCCCAATGCAGTGACTAATGATTTGACATTTACCGGTGATCTCCAATTGAAATTAATCAATTCTGTGAAACACAATGAATCCTTTCAATTTGCATGGAAAAGCATGCAAGCGAAAACACAAGCCATACAAAGTAGTTTAATGGTTCCCTACTTATTTAGATCTCCTTTTGGATTGATAGGTGATTTTCAATTGTATAAACGCGACTCAAGTTTTCTGGAGGTAAAATCAACATTGGGCATTCAGTATCAATTTCAAAATGGCTGGCAATTAAGAGCGAACTACTATTTCGTCAATTCCTCCGTCATCTCCGCAACAAATGCAAATCCCATTTTCTCCAAGCTTGCTAGTTTCAAAACCAATAGTTATGGTCTTGTTCTTTACCGAAGAAAATTAGATTATATTCCTAATCCAAGAGAAGGTTTTTCCGTTTTTTTAGAGGGACAATTAGGTGAACGTAAATTGGGGCAAAGCGCGGGATCGATATGGAGAACACAGGCAACATTGGAATATTTTTATCCGATTGCTCGACGTATGACTTTTCGAAGTCACGTGCAATTCGATTCGTATCAAGCTCCAACGATTTATCAAAATGAACTGTATCGCTTTGGCGGAACCAATTCCTTTAGGGGATTTAACGAGGAGAGCATCTTCGCCACCACAAAAGCTATCTTTACCCTTGAATACCGATTTTTATTAGATAAAAATTCTGCGGTTTTCGCTTTTTACAATCAAGCTTTTTATGAAAACACAAGCCTTCAATATTTGAACGATCGTCCTTATGGATTTGGATTTGGTATTTCCACCGGAACAAATTTGGGAATCTTCCGATTGGCGTATGCACTTGGGTCTGAATTTAATAATCCCTTGCAATTGAATGCGGGAAAAATACACATTGGATACATTTCTTATTTTTAACAGATGAAACTCATTTTTGCCAGCCACAACGCACACAAAGCAACAGAAATACAAAGTGTTCTTCCTGCGTGGATAGAAATCAACACCTTGTCAGATTTACACTATTTAGACGAAATTCCTGAAAATGAGGCGACGATTGAGGGGAATTCTCAATTTAAAGCACGATTTGTCCATGAGAAATTTGAACAAAATTGCTTTGCTGATGACACCGGTTTGGAGATTTTTGCCTTAAATGGACGTCCAGGTGTGCATTCTGCTCGTTATGCAGGCGAACAGAGAGATGCGGACGATAACATGAATAAAGTGTTGATGGAATTAGAAAGTAGTTCGAATCGTTCGGCACAGTTCAAAACAGTCATTACCTTATATTGGGAAGGTGCAGAACATCAATTTGAAGGTATTGTGCGAGGCCAGATTGCCACCGTTAAAACGGGATCAGAAGGATTCGGTTATGATCCAATTTTCATTCCAGAAGGAGAATCACGAAGTTTTGCAGAAATGTCCTTGAGTGAAAAAAATCAATTCAGTCACCGCGCTAGAGCGATCGAAAAACTTGTATCGTTTTTCAATACATTTCCAAGTCACTAATAATAATGGCTACATTTTTAACATCGCCATTAATGGGCGGAGTTAATTTGGTGATCTTCACACGTAATTGGTGAATTTCTTTCAATTCTTTTCGAATGCGCAGATTGATGCGTTCACCAACGTGTTCGATCAATTTGGAACGAATCGCCATTTCCTCTTTGACAATTTGATTGATGGCAACGTAGTCTACGGTTTGATCTAGTTCATCTGTTTCCGCAGCTGTTTGAAAATCGGTCAATAAAGCAATGTCAACTATGTAATGTCCACCAATGTGTGCTTCTTCTGGAAGACAACCATGATGCGCATACAATTGAATTCCATTAACTTCAATGACTTGCTTCATCTCGTATGTGTTGAATGCGTGTTAATCCTGTTTCCAGTCGGGCCAAGACTTCTTCTTTTCCTAGGAATGCGGAGATATCAAACATGCCTGGTCCAGCGCCTACTCCTGTCAAACAAAGTCGGTAAGGCAACAATACAGCTCCAATTCCAACTTGTTTTGCTTCTAGAAAAGATTTAAAAGATTTTTCAATTTCTTCCGCATTGAATGTTGAAATATCAACAACGATGGCACTCCATTCTTGGATGTAACTTGTTGTTTCATCTTTCCATTTTTTCAAAATCGTTTCTTTATCAAATTCTGTTGGATAATTGAATAAATAAGCTCCTTCTGTCAAGATATCTTGAGCAAATGTCGCACGTTCTTTCATCAACCCACAAATTTGTGCCAATCGATCCAGTGGCATATCGACTCCATCGATGGAATGTAGTTGAGCAGCGATGGTTTCATTACTTAAAGACCTTAAATAGTGTTGCTGGAACCATTTTGTTTTTTCCGCATCGAATTTCGCTCCTGCTTTTGAAACGCGTTCAAGGGAAAATGCTTCACATAATTCTTCAAGAGTGAAAATTTCTTGCGTCGTACCTGGATTCCAACCAAGTAAGGCTAACATGTTGATGAATGCTTCTGGTAAATATCCTTTTTCTCGGTATCCTGAATACAATTCACCTTCGGCAGTAGTCCAATTTGTTGGGAACACTGGGAATCCAAGACGGTCTCCATCTCGTTTGGAAAGTTTTCCGTTTCCATCTGGACGCAGTAATAAAGGTAAGTGTGCAAACGCTGGACAGTCCCAGCCGAATGCTTCGTACAACATCACATGAAGTGGGGCAGAAGGCAACCATTCTTCTCCACGGATTACGTGGCTAATTTCCATGGTATGATCATCTACGATGTTTGCCAAGTGATAAGTTGGCATTCCGTCGCTTTTGAACAACACTTTATCATCTAAATTATTGGTGTTGACAACTACCCAACCACGAATTAAATCGTGAAAACGAATGTCTCTATTGCGCGGCATCTTCATACGAATGACATATGGATGTCCTTCCGCTAAAAGCTTATCCACCTCCGTTTGTGGCAAGGTTAAGGAGTTTTTCAAGGAAGTACGCGTAACACTGTTGTATTGCCAATTCGGCATTCCCATTGTCTTCGCTTGTTCACGCATATTTTCTAATTCTTCTGCGGTATCAAAGGCGTAATATGCTTTATCTTCAGAGACTAAAGTTTCGGCGTATGGACGATACATTTCTTTGCGCTCGGATTGAACGTATGGTCCAAAATCACCGCCTAAACCTGGACCTTCTGTTGGCATGATGCCGCACCAGTTGAGCGCGTCCATGATGTATTCTTGTGCTCCAGGAACAAAGCGTGTTTGATCAGTATCTTCTATACGAATTAAGAATGTCCCATTGTGTTTTTTAGCAAAAAGATAATTATACAAGGCAGTTCGAACTCCACCCATATGAAGCGGGCCTGTGGGAGAAGGAGCGAAACGTACGCGAACGGCTTTTTCTGACATAGTTTAATTTTTGTGCAAAGATACATCAAATTACGCCGTTTTCCCGACATTTTCCCGTGTAGAAATCAGTTCAATCGTTGATAATGGTCATGTTTTTACGCGAGAAACATACGGAACTTTGTAAAAAAGAAAAGACATGACAACAAAAGAAAACATCTTCGATCAGCATTTGGAAAATCAAGATTGGTTGAAAAGATTGGATTTTTATAAGGAAGAAATCGTTATTCTAAAAGAGCGTTTGGAAGAAGTAACAGGTAAAAATAATGCGCCTGAATTTCTGAAGGATGTGGAGCATTATCAAAATCAATTCATTATTCAACGAAACAGCATCGACGAATTAGCTCATTCGATAAAGGTAAATGAAAGTGGATTAGTGAAGGAAGTGCATGCGAATCCAGTAGCTGTTGACCACCGTAAAGTGGAAAATCACGAGTCTGAATCGAATTTCATTGCTTATTTTGAAAAGAACTTTGCAGGTTTAAGAGCGGACTACAACAAGTTCTTGTCCAAGTGGATGTAATTATTCCACGCAATACAGTGTATCATAACACGGAGAGAATCCGGCCCAGACACCAAGAAGTCCTGGAATGTTTGTTGGTACATTCACCGGTGTCGAAAATGGACTAGAAGCGGAATTAAGTTGTGCGTATTTTTTGTCGTAGAAGGAATAAACTTTTTGATCCATTTTTGAAAATTTTACGACGACAGAATCACCTAAGCGGAAATAGCGTTTATATGCTTTTAGGTGCGTGGTGTCCTTGCGCTTTAATGGATTTTCGTAGTAAAATTCGATCGTTTGACCATCAAAGAATTGATCAGAGAAGAACCCGCCAAAGCCTCGTTTGTAAATATCGTCGATTGGCGCACCGTTAAAGATATTCAAGCGTTTGACCTCCCATTTATACCCATCAAATTGTTGGGCGGGATCACTCAATTTTGCCCATGAATAACCGTATTGAGACGTTCCTGGTTCGGATTTCCAGTAAATGGTATCTAACGTCGTCGTAGCTGGCAAGTAGGTTGTTCCTTGGTAGGTTTTACCTTGGTGACTAATATGCAAGGTATAGGATTGAGTCGCTTCAGCAATTAGGTCGTTTGAACTATATACTTTTATCGGGAGAAGTAAGACTTCGTTCCAATCCAAGCGCAGCATTTCCGCTACCTTCTTCTGACTGTCAATTGGCAAATCTGGAATGGAATAAAGTGTTAGTGAAAAAGTGTCATTTCCATGAATAACTGAAAGATTCGCATCGTAAACAAATCGTGCAATGTATGCTGCCAAATCACTTTGCTCATAAATATTCGCACTTTGTGATAGTAAAACGATGGGATGTCCGCCTGTCTCGATAATTCCATCAACTACTAACTGATTTTGGTATCCTGGAATATCAATTTTCACCTCCTTGGTGCAGGAAAACAATGCAATCAATAGGACCATCCACCAGCTTTTCATGAAGTGAAGTTAGGGAATTATTCAATGGCATGTTTCCAACAAGCAACTTTACTCGCACTGACCTCAATTTTGCCCAAAAACAATCCGGCAAATCCAACTTGATGCACTAGCGTGTCTTTATCTTGTTTATTTCGGTGTACGGAGGGCGCATCCATGAAAGTATGCGTATGTCCCCCGAGGATGAGGTCGATGTATTCGTTTTCCGCTGCAAGTCGAACGTCTGAAGGTTTCGTTGCGTCTGGATAACTGTAGCCTAAATGTGAAAGACAAATGATGAAATCACATCCTTTTTCATGCAATTCCTTGGCTGTGCGATTGGCAGTTTCAATGGGATCTAAATAAACAGTAGCACCGTAATTGTCAGCGGAAACTAGTCCGTCTAGTTGAAGCCCAATGCCAAATACACCGATTTTTAATCCTGCCTTGTGAAAGATTTTAGATACTTGTGTTTGATCCTTTAATACGGTATTCGAAAAGTCGTAATTCGCACAAAGAAATGGAAAATCCGCAAATTTCTTTGCTTGAAGGAATCCATCGAGTCCAATGTCAAAATCGTGATTCCCCATAGTAGCCGCATCATAATTCATGGCACTCATGAGTTTCATTTCTAATTCTCCATGAAATAGGTTGAAGTAAGGTGTTCCTTGGAAAATATCTCCAGAATCCAACAACAGTACATGTTCTTCTTGCGAGCGAATGTCGTCGATGAGTTTTGCTCGACGCGCAACACCGCCTTTATTTGGATACTTAGGATGATTGGCTGGAAATGGGTCTATTTGTGAATGGGTGTCATTCGTATGTAAAATGACCAATTTCTTTTCTTTGAGTACCTGAAGTTGTTTTGTCCATTGAAAGGAATTCAACAAAAGCATGGAACCAGAGCCCAAAATACTTGCTTTAAGAAAGGACCTACGTTTCATTTATTGAATGCGTTTTTCGGATGAAACAATCAAATTTTTCTGAGTTTTTGCTTCTTCAATAAACACGTCGCGAAGCAAGGTTTTTTTATCGAATCGTTCAACGGCATCTTGAAAAAAATCCATGCGGTCTCCACCATTGGCAAGGTAATCTGTGGTAATGACCCAAACAAATTTGGTGTTTTCTGTTACATTATTTACGATTAACTTCCCCTGAATCATCGTTGCATTGGCAATAGGTTCTCCACCGCTTTGTTGCAAGTAAGATTGAATTTTATCTAACGAGGCAAGAGGCAAACGTAACCAGACCACGCTATTTTCAAAAGGCATGATGCGGAAAATATCTCCCAATGTCACGGGTCCTTTTCCAATGGAGGAACGGAGTCCGCCGGTATTTAATAAACAAAAAATGGGTTCAGAAAGTTTAACTGTTCTCGTTTGATTAACAAACAAGGCGTCGCTTGCCCAATTTCCTAAAATGCTGGATGGTCTTCCAACTTCCATTGACACACTAGATTCGGCAAGAACTTGGTTCATGGTATTTTCCATGGAATCTTTATACGGTGAAATAAATTGACTGACTTCCTGTTTTTCAGCCGAGTCATAGTTTAGGGAAACCTTGGATGCAGTTGTCGTTAAATGAGAAGAGCAAGCCAAAAGGCTTGCTCCAATCAAAAATAATAGTAAATGTCGGAGCATTATTCAATAATAAATTCACGTTGAACTTGACCGAATGCCGTTCCAACTTGAAGAATGTACATTCCAGATTTAAACTCGGATGTCCCTAATTCTAATACAGGAACTTGAACATTAGAAGAAGATTTAATCACTCTTCCTTGCATATCTGTGATGGTATATTCAACGATTTCCAAACCATTTACTTGTGCAAATAGTTTGTCTGAAGTAGGTACTGGGAATACAGAGAAGTTCGCTGCTAATTTTTCATCGATTCCGACATTACATGATAGATAGCTCATATTAGCGAAATTTACGTGACAAGCAAAATTCACAGAGTCTACATATGGATTTCTGTTTGCTTGCTTGCTGAAAATAAATTCGTTACGAGCAATTTCATAATTATCAGGAAGGTCATTGTAATGCCATGTTTTCAAAGACTCTTGGCTTTGATTTGGGGGTAATTGCCAGTTATTTCCTGCTTGACCATTGTAACATGTCGCCATATAGAAAATGGAACGTGCAGCATTTCCTTTTTGCGCAGCACGTGGTTCATAAACCAACTGATTTGCGCTGTAACCCACGTTTCCTTCTAAGTATGTAAATACTACATCACCATCGATGTCCATTAAAGGCAAATTACTTCTTGGTGTATTGGCTTGCTGTAAATTCGTAGGCCAAAGGTTGTGTTGATCATTATATTCTGGTTTTTCAGATGGTGTATCGGCTGGGAAGGTTGGCATCCAAGAATGACAATATGAGTGCTCACGAGAATATCCTTGTGCTGTCCAGTCAAATGGCTCGTCAAACACTTTACGTTCACCTGAATACACACATGTCACAAAAGATTGTCCGTTCGTTGTATCGCGGATTTCAAATTGATTCATGACGGTTGTTTTGTAATTGAAGTACGAAACTACAGTGTGTGGATTAATCAAGGCACTTAAATCACTTAAGAACGTTGTTGAACCTGAACTAATTCCTGAGTAATAGTTTCCAATTTGTTCACCTTGGCTTGTTATGTTTCCGATTGCTGGACTTGTCGTTTGGTAATTCTCGAATCCAGTTGAACCATTGTATGCAAAAACAGCAAAATGATAGTTTTGATTGGCAATGATTCCACGTGGAGTGAATCCTGTTCCACTTCCGATGTACGCAACACGTGCATCACCAACGACATCTCCTCTTTTGTAACTAGTTCCATCAGTAGGTATTCCTGTTACGGCAGCACCATTTTTCCAAAGTACGATGTAATTTTCTGCATTTGTTCCAGCTGTGTATTGTCCACCAATGGTGTATGCTTTTACAAGTGGAAACGTTAAGTTTGTCGGATTCGTAGTTGGCTCAGTTGCCAAATTATTTGTCCCAATTGCGTATAAGTTGATGATGTATGGATTCTCATCACTATCATCGTTCGCTATGGAAATCGTTGCAGTGCGCGTTCCTGTTCCTGTAGGAGCAAACGATAATGTGTAGGTATTACTTCCAAGTGCAGCAACAGTTCCTGTTGTTAAATCAATAGAGAATTCTGCAGCGTTTGCACCTGTAAAACTTACACCAGAAAGTGTTAAACTGGAAACTCCTGTATTTTCGATGGTAAGGGATGTAGCTGCAGTCGTTCCAACCACATAGGTGCCGTTATTCAATACGGTGTTGCCGTTTACTTTTACACTGATTTCTCTTGCAGGAGCAACGTAAGGGAAAATGTCTAATAAATTTCTTGGGATGATTTGGTAATTCGCATTGAATTGTCCTAATTCACCAACGATGGAAATAGGTCCAGTTGGAATGGCTGTTCCGTCGATGTTTGTTGAACCATTCACACGAACATCAAAGGTGCTTGTTCCATTTGAGACTTGAACGGTACTATTTCCTGTGGCAAAGTTTCCTGTTTGCACAAACGTTACATTGTCGAAGCGTACTAATTGACTTTCTAATACTTCTGTTCCACTTGAAAAAGGAATGGTTTGAGGCTGGGGTAAGACACCAGGACCATGGTTAACAACGCTAGTAGTTGGAGACAATTCCAATAAACCACTGAACTCGAGTAATACGCCTGTGGCTGTAATGGAATCTCCTCTTTGAACAGAAGAAACAATATTGCCATAACAAGCGATACCAGCGGTACCATCTTGGATGTAACGAATGTTTCCAAGTTCACTGCCATTGGTAGCAACACCTGTAACGGTTACGGTTTGTCCTATTCCCAAATTTCTTGCTTCAGAAATGGTTTGAGCTTTCGCGCTTAAGATAGCGAAGAAGGCAAGTGCACTAAGTATTCCTTTTTTCATAATTAAAATTGAATTGCGAGTGAAAAATTAAAGCGAAATCCACCACCAAACATCACGCTTGCAGATTGAGCATCGAAATTTTGGTATGGGTCATTTCGGTTATTAGTAGCATCTGAAATAAAAATGGTGTTTAATGCGTTTGTAATTGTTGCGGTTGTTAATAAAGAGAATGTTTTGAATGGGAATTTATATCCTGCAAAAACATTCAGTAAGGTATATGATGGCATTATCCAAGAATCTCTTCCCCCATCATCACCTTTGAGGGTAAATGGATCAAAATTGGCATAATAGCGATCAAAATATTGAAGTTGCAACTTAATGTATCCATTTTTAATGGGTTCATAGCGCAAAGAGGCGGCCATTGCTGTTTGTGCTGCGTCCCCAACATGTACACCTTTTGCATCAAATGTGAACTCCAATGAATCGTATTGTGGGATAATCACTGTTTTGGAAGAATTCCAATACCATTGTCCAACAGATACCATGATGTCCCCTGAAAGTTTCTTGGAAAACTTAAATGCTGCATCAAATTCACCACCGAGGTGAACAGCATCGAGTCCATTGATGTTCACGCGGATTGACTCGGTTGGGTCATTTGGATCTGGAACAGGAACGCCATATGGGAAAGGTTTATTTTTCCAATTTGTCGCATAAGCATTGATATTGAATCCAAATTTCTCTTTGGCATAATTATAACCACCTTCCGCAGAAAGGATCTTTTCATTCACGATTTCACCGAAGAAACTATTGGAATTGTTATCAATGACATTCGAAAATTGTGGAGTACGATTTAGGAATCCAACATTAACATAAGCTGTTGCATTTTTTTGAACTTGGTAGCTCAATCCAGATTTAAATGTAAAACCAGGAAGGAATTTCCAGTCTGTTGCGTAATACTTTAGTTCTTTGTTGCTTGCATCATACGTTACGCCGTTGTAGGTAATGGTATCCAGAGCACCAATTCTCAAAATCGTATCACCTAAATCGAGAACTCGTTTTTGGAAACGATCAACTCCTTTATAGCCGTTCAATATCCCAGAAACATTGACAAAATAGGACAATTTTTTTCCGGTATATTCCATTTGTCCAAAAGCACCTGACCACTGTACAATTCCATCGCGATCTGCGTTAAATGCATTTTTGGCAATTTTATCACCAACGCGTTGCATCGGATCTGCATCATTGTTATCTGCGTTACTTACAAAATAGTCACCACCTAATAAATTAGTAATTACTTGGTAGTGTGAGCCTTGATAATAACGAAAATCAATACCTCCAGAAAACTCTAATTTTTTAGAGTAGGTAAAATTAAATTGACTTAAGTATCCGGCCCAGAAGTGGTTGTTGATACTTGCCATCAAGATTTGACTCGATTTTATTTCGGTTGGATGGTAGTTTTGATCGGTATTAGGTGTTCCAAATAATGAATTCACTTGATTTTCTTTGATGACCAAGTCCCAATTAATCAATCCAGAAGAATCTCTTAGCAAGGCACTAGAATTAAAAATACTTGTTCCACCACCACGACCAATAGAAACGTAGGCAATGTTAGAAATGGATAATTTGTCATTTACTGTCCAAAAGTCTTTTAAGGTAAACTGAGGTTTAGAATAGAAGTTAAGTCTTTCGTTTAGGATTTGTTTTTTTCCGTTACTTGTTGTTTGATATCCCCAATGTTGGTTGAATCGAATGCCCATATTCGAGAAAATCATATTTGTATCGATTGGTGCGCCTAGATCTCTTGCTGTACTTTCATCGAAGTATTGAATGGCTTGAGTAAAAGAACGCTGACCATGTTCTTGAGGTGCTGCAAATGCCGAAAATGTCATTAAATGTTTGTCCACTTTCTTCGAAACTTTTAGGTACCCAAATTTTCCTTGACTTGGGGTTCCGTATACCCAGCCATCCGCTTGTTTATAGGATGCAGAAAATGTTAATCCCCATCCGGATTTCGTCATTCCTGTATTATAGGATAGGGTAGAGCGCAATAAGTTTCCTGTTCCGTATTCTTGGCGAAATGACCCACCGGGTTTGTTAGAAACTCCTTGGGTAATAATGTTTATTGTTCCTCCAATAGATGGCATGGCAATTTTTGTAGCTCCGAGTCCACGTTGAACTTGCATTTGAGAGGTAATGGCATCTAGTCCAAACCAATTGGACCAATAAACCGCACCATTTTCCATGTCATTAACAGGAACACCATCGATCATCACTCCAACGTTACGCTGATCGAATCCACGCACATTAATTCGCGCATCCCCATCACCACCACCTTGCTGCGTAGCATAGACTCCAGGAGTTCCATTCAGCAACATCGGTAAGTCGCGAGAACCTAATTCTTCGGTAATTTTCTGTAAGGGAATTTTTGTTACTGCTACAGGAACATTTTGAGAACCTGCTAAATTTCCAATGACTTTGATTTCGCGGTATTCTTGACTAGCTCCAATGAAAAAATTGACCGTCATTAAAGGTTTAGAAACTTGAATTTCTTGAACCATTGAGTCAAATCCCATCATTTTAAAGGTAATGGAATAATCTCCGTACGTCACATCAGTCATTTCGTAAATCCCTTGTGAGTTGGACATGGCTCTTTTCATCACCACACCTTTATTGTTGTAAAGGGTGATTTTTGCTCCACTTAATAGTTGGTTCGTCGCATTTTCACTGACTTCACCAGTGATTTTGCCACTAGTTTGACCGAAACTCAGTTCAGCACAAAAAACGAGAAATAAAAATAAAAGGGATTTCATTTGCCTTAAGTTGATAGTGAATCCTACCCGCTTATCTCAAAATAATTTTGCGAATGATCTGTTGACCACTTACGTCAGTCAATCGGATCACATATACACCGGTAAAATCACTTAAATCTAAAGAAATCAAGGTTTTACTCGTGGAAATTGATTGTGTAAAAACTTGTTGACCTAATGAATTTAAGACCTGCACTTTACGGATATTTCCTTTGTTGCGAATATTTACTAATCCAGAACTCGGATTCGGGAACACACTTAAAGCGATTTCTTCTTGTTCAGAAACTGCCGCAGGATTACATGCACAATCATGCACACCTAATGATCCCCAATTCCCATCTAAAATAGGATTGCCACTTGTACCAAATAAAGTATCTCCATTTGCATCTAAGCGAACAATAACAGGTGGAATCGTGTCAAACTCTAACATCGGGTTAAAGAATGACTGATTAGTAATAACACCTTTTTTAATTGTTGACTTGCGAATCATCGAGTGATCTTTTGTTACTAAGACACCTATTCCAGTACTGTATGGGAATCCGGTAGACCATGCTCCGTCATTTCCTATGGTGGATCCAGTTTCATTCGCAGGATTTTGTCCGATTAACCCAAAAATATCTACAATGGCAAAACCAGTTACATTCGCTGCATTTATTAGGGTAGTTGCGTTTGAAGGCAAAGTACCTTTAGCCAACATTACAGCATCGTTCCCATTCCAATAAAATGAGTTTGAAGTGTTATAAATTGGACAATAAAATCCATCTGCTCGTGCTTGCAAAGAATCCCAAATAGGAGCTTCTTGTCCCGTTCCATTTGGATCTTGTTTGTCAAGAACAGCCACATATACGTCGTGTGCGGCGATGGTTCCTGACAATTGAATTGAATTTGCAACAGTTGCCGTAGTTGAACCATTTGAATAACGAGAAACAAAGTAACCACTCAGGTTGATCGGATTAGAAGTTGGATTGTAAATCTCTAAGGCTTTGTTGTTTGACCATCCTTCTACATATTCAGAAATGAATAATTCAGAACAATCTTGAGCAGTTGCATTCAGTGTCAAAACACTAACGATAAACAGTAAAATTTTTTTCATAATCCCAAAAAAACAAGCTACATGACTCTTTTAGTTTTACGTTAAGTCACGAAGTCATTATTCTTACCACGTGGTTTCAGCATAGTTGCTTCAAGGAGGACGCGTGTTAAGTTGCAACAAATTTAGGTGTTTTTTTGAAAACAAATAAAATTTAAGGTTAAACTTTCATGAATTCATTGTTAGCTAAGCTCATCAGTTGCATTATCCGAGTACAATACCTAAATTCGGGCTTCAAATATTTGAATATGAAAAATAGTCTTCTCTTTGTTTTTACTTTAGTTTACTCCCTTGTTTTCGCCCAAGACCTTACCGTTGAGCGTATTTGGAAAAATTATGAATTTAGTCCAAAGCGTATAAATGGTTTCAAATCCATGAACGATGGTGAACATTACACCAATGTAAAAGACGGAAATTCCATTTACAAATTCAGTTTGAATGATGTGAATGACAAAGGAGTAGCAGTTCTTGATGGTTCGAAACTTTTAGTGGATGGAAAAAAACTGGAATTTGATGATTATGAGTTTAATTCGGATGAGACAAAAATCCTTTTATTGACAAATGTTGAGTCCATTTACCGACGCAGTTTTCAAGCCGTTTATTATCTATTTAATTTGGAAACACAAAAATTAACTCCCCTAGATTCTGAACATACTCCACAAACCTTGGCTGAATATTCTCCGGACGGAACAAAAGTTTCCTACATTCATGGTAATGATCTTTTTGTGAAAACGATTGCGAATGGAAAAGTAGAGAAGTTAACTCAGGATGGCAAACGTAATAAAGTGATTAATGGAACAACGGATTGGGTATATGAGGAAGAGTTTTCAATTACCAAAGCATATGGTTGGTCGCCTGACAGTAAATACATTGCTTACCTGCGTTTTGATGAAAAAGCTGTTCCAGAATATAGCATGGATACGTATGGTGGTTTGTATCCAGAAGCATATACTTTTAAATACCCAAAAGCAGGGGAAGTGAATAGTGTGGTAACCGCACATTGTATTTCGGTGGACAGTAAAAAAGTACAACAGATTGATTTGGGATCTTATGAGTACATCCCCAGATTGAATTGGTCTTCTGCCTCCAATCAATTGATTGTTCAAACCATGAATCGTCACCAAAGTGAATTAAACTATTGGTTAGTGGATGTCGTGAAAGGTAAAGTTTCGGGCAAAATCTTCTTTACCGAGAAATCAACAACTTATATTGACATCGATGACAATTTATTGATATTGAAAGATGGGAAATCCATTCTTCGTACAAGTGAAGAAAGTGGATACCGTCATATTTATCAATTGAATTTTGATGGAAGTGTGAAACAAATCACAAGTGGACCTTGGGATGTGATTGATTTTCTTGGGTTTGATGAAACGTCCAAGCAAATTTATTTTAGTTCTGCTGAAAAAGGAGCCATTCATAAATCCATTTACTCAGTGGAAACAAGTGGTGCCAATAAACGTGATTTAACAGCGCCTATTGGATACAATGAAGCGGAATTCCTAAATGGGATGCATTATTTTATTCATACCTATTCCAATGCCAATCAAGCTCCTGTTTATCAGCTTTGTAAAAGTGACGGATCAGTTGTTCGAGTAATGGAGTCCAATCAGGCCTTCACGGATAAAATGAAAAAAGAGCGCTTATCGTCCAAACAATTTATCGAAGTAAATGCGAATGGCGTAAAGTTAAATGCTTCTGTGATATTACCGGTTGGATTCGATCCAGCAAAAAAATATCCGATGTATGTCAACGTGTACGGTGGGCCCGGACATAACGAAGTGTTAGATGCGTGGGATGGAAATGATTATTTCTTTCATCAATTGTTAGCCCAAAAAGGATACATCATTTTCCAAGTGGATCCGAGAGGAACGATGTATCAAGGAGTGGAATTCAAGAAAAGCACCTATTTGCAATTGGGAAAATTGGAAATCGAGGACGTGATGAATGCCGTAAAAGAATACGCGAAAAATTCGTTCGTAGATGCAAGTCGCGTTGGAATTATGGGTTGGAGTTACGGTGGATTCATGGCATCCTTAGGAATCACGAAAGGCGCGGAGGTATTTAAAATGGCGATTGCGGTTGCTCCTGTTACAAATTGGAGGTATTATGACAATATATACACGGAGCGTTTCATGCGCACTCCTCAGGAAAACGCAGATGGCTACGACCGAAATTCGCCTATTAATTTTGTAGATAACATGAAAGGTAAATATTTGTTAATTCATGGATCAGCGGATGATAATGTTCACTTTCAAAATACCATGGACATGACAAGTGCCTTGGTCAAAGCGAATAAGCAATTTGATTTATTTGTGTATCCGGATAAAAACCACGGAATATATGGTGGGAATACACGTAATCATTTATTTCAATTAATGTTGACGTTTATTGAGTCAAACTTATAAAAACGGAGCGATTTCAATAACAAATTACTATTATTTAATTACAGACAAACGCAATTAGCCCTTTCTTTTGTAATTTAGAGCAAAACTTTTAAACCAAACAAATATTTCGTAATAAAAATGAGTGAAATAGCCAAATTAGAACTTGACGGAAAAGTATACGAACTTCCAGTCATTACAGGTACTGAAAACGAAAAAGCGATTGATATTTCCAAGTTAAGAGACTTAACAGGATACGTCACCTTGGATACAGGATACAAAAACACCGGAGCAACAAAAAGTGCCATCACTTTCTTGGATGGCGAAAAGGGAATTCTACATTACAGAGGATATTCAATTGAGCAATTAGCGGAGAAAGCTTCGTTCATTGAAGTTGCATATCTTCTCATTTATGGGGATCTTCCAACAAAAATTGAATTAGATCAATTCGAAGATAGCATCAAGAAGCATACATTGGTTCATGAGGATATGAAACAATTCTTTGAAGCATATCCATCGAAAGCCCATCCAATGGGTGTCCTTTCATCGATGATTGCATCATTGGCAACGTTCTATCCAGAATCGTTGGATCCAAACAGAAGCAAGGAAGCGAAAAATTTAACGATTCATCGTTTGATCGCGAAATTGCCAACATTAGCAGCTTGGGCATATAAGAATTCTATTCGTCATCCATTCATGTACCCGAAAAATAAATTCGACTACTGCGAGAATTTTATGTACATGATGTTTGCGATGCCAACAGAAGATTACAAAGTGGATCCAGTTGTGGTAAGTGCATTAAACACCTTGCTGATTCTTCACGCTGATCACGAACAAAACTGTTCAACGTCAACTGTTCGTATCGTTGGTTCTTCTCAAGCGAATTTATATTCAACGGTTTCAGCGGGAATCTCTGCTCTTTGGGGCCCACTACATGGTGGTGCGAATCAAGAAGTAATCGAAATGTTGGAGCAAATCCACAACGATGGTGGAAATGTTGACAAATGGGTATTGAAAGCGAAAGATAAAGAAGATCCCTTCCGTTTAATGGGCTTCGGTCACCGCGTATACAAGAACTTCGACCCACGTGCAAACATCATCAAAAAAGCATGTGATGAAGTATTAAATAAATTGGGTGTGAACGATCCATTATTGGAAATCGCGAAAAAATTAGAGAAAGTTGCCTTGGAGGACGAATACTTTAAAGCAAGAAACTTGTATCCAAATGTAGATTTCTATTCAGGAATCATTTACAAAGCATTAGGAATTCCTTCTGAAATGTTCACCGTGATGTTCGCTTTAGGACGTCTTCCAGGATGGGTTGCTCAATGGAAAGAAATGACAGAGAACAAAGAACCAATCGGTCGTCCACGTCAGATTTACATCGGTGAAACGGACAGACAGTATGTTGAGATCTCGAAACGATAAAAGAAAAAGCCCTGACAGAATCGCCGGGGCTTTTTTTATGGGTTAATTTCAGGGTTCCTCTTGAGGTTCTCCTTGCTCATCAAACGGAAAATGTGTTCGCTTAGAGCCAGCATACGTTTCAAACATGCGGAAACTACATTCCAAGTCACCGTTGAATACTTTGTGTTTCACACTTGGACGCAGTCCAATGGATTTTAATCCTTCCTCACTCGACGTAATCACCCACGCTTGTGAGTTCGTCATCGTGTGCTTCAACCAATTACCGATGTTTTCATAAAGTTCGTGTGTATTTGCTGCTAAACGTTCTCCGTAAGGTGGATTGGTTAAAATGAAAATCTCCTCGTCTTCCTCTTTGGTGATTTCATCAAAGGAACACACTTTCGTTTCAATGAAGCGTCCAAAACTCATGGAACGCAAATTGCGGCGTGTTTTCAAAATCATCTCATCCGATAAATCCGAGCCCATGATTCGACAGGGAAGTGAGCGGACATTTCTTAGCGCATTGTCGTAGATGTCGTTCCAAACAGTCTCCTCGTAATTCTTTAAATTCTTGAACGCGTAATGCTGACGTTCGATGTTTGAAGGAATTCCCGATGCTAGTAATGCTGCTTCCATTAAAAGTGTTCCAGAACCGCAGAATGGATCAAGGAAAGTTGTTTTACGGTCCCATTTCGATAGTCGAATCAAGCTTGCCGCAACAACTTCATTGATTGGTGCATCTCCGACTGCTTCACGGTATCCGCGTTGGAAAAGAGGGATTCCACTTGTGTTCAGTGATATCGTCACTTCATTTTCTTTGATGTATAGGTCAAATAGAACTTGTGGACGTTTTAATTCAACATCCGGACGATCATCGAATTCATTGCGGAATGAGTCCACAATGGCATCTTTCACCACCAAGTAGGGATATTGTGTGTTGTTAAACAAGGTCGAAAAAACCGCACCCTTTACCGCAAAGGTTTTGGATCCGTCGAAAATTTCTGTCCACTTGATTTTCATGGCTTTACGGTACAAGTCTTCCTCTGATTTAATATAGAACTTGTCCAGTTCGACAAGAATCGAAATAGCACATCGTGCATATAGATTTAAATAGTACACATCTCTCCATGTTCCTTTGATCCGGACAGCTCGATTGAGTTGCTCCGCTTTCGGGTAACCAAGTTCTTCTAATTCCTCAACTAATGTTTGTTCAAATCCAAACAAACATTTTAATGTAATTGTTAACTCTTCATTATTTCCCGTGCTCTTCTTTTCCATTTTCTCGTGATAAGGTCTAACTTTGTACAAAAGAACGAATTTTGCGAAGTTTCTTAACTCTTATTTCATTACTTTTTTTCATACTGCCCTTAGAATGTGCCGCGCAGCAGAAAATCGGCGTGGTTCTTAGTGGAGGTGGAGCGACTGGAGTTGCGCATGTTGGGGTGTTGAAAGCACTCGAGGAACGCAAGATACCTATTGATTTTATTATTGGAACTTCTGCGGGTGCACTTGTTGCAAGTATGTATTCAAGCGGGTATTCGCCGAAGGAAATCGAAGCATATGTCTTGAGTGAGCCCTTTCAATTAATGGTAAAAGGCGAATTAGAATCAGAGAAGAAATTTTTCTTCTTCGATGAATCCAACACAAGCAGCATGTTTAATATTCCTTTTTCCAAGGATAGTATTCTGCAAAAGTCTATTCCGATGTCATTTGTCAATCCACGCTACTTCGATTTTGAAATGCTACGTATTTTGGGTCGAACAAGCGCTTCTGTTGGAAATGATTTCAATCGACTCTTTATCCCCTTTCGCTGTGTTGCTTCAGACGTAGTCCGAAAAGAAAGTGTGGTTTTTTCCAATGGTAATTTGAATGAAGCGGTCCGCGCATCGATGACTTTCCCTTTGTATTTAAATCCAATACGTATTAATGGAGTCCTTTATTTTGATGGTGGATTATATGATAATTTTCCTCTGAATGCCATGTACGAGCAATTTGATGCAGACTTTATCATCGGTAGTAATGTGACGAAGAATGATATTAAAGCGAATGAAAATGATTTCTTTGGGATGATTTCAAGCATGATGACAACACCTACAAATTATGCATTACCATGCCAAGAAGGAATGATCATTGAGCCAAAAACAGAAGTGGGCACTTTTGACTTTAAAGATGTGCAACAGGCCATTGAGGATGGATACCGTGCAACTCTGTTAAAATTAGACTCCCTCGAACGGTTTATCACTGCTCACGAACATCCTGATTCGCTTGCCATGAGAAGGGCTGCCTTCCGAGGTAAAATAATGCCTATTCGTGTTTCATCGGTTGTAACCGAGCCAATAAAAAAGAATGAGTTCAAATACGCGAACAAATTTATTTTACCTACAAGGAGTCATCGAATTTTAGATGAGCCGGAATTTATGAAACGGTACTTTCGTTTGGCTTCGACTCCTCAGATCGATTTTCTCTATCCGAATTTCGAATTGAAACCGAACGGAACTTTTCAATTAAAGTTAAAAGTGAAAAAGTCAAAGGAATTTCGTGCAGATTTTGGTGGACTCATTTCATCCCGAGCGGTGAATACCGGATACTTCAATTTGAGTTACCGAAGCATTGGTAAGGTGGCACACAAAATCAATGCAGAGTCGTATTTTGGTAAGTTTTATGGTTCCCTTCGTGCCAACTACGAGATTGTATTCCCTTCCACTTATCCTATTTCCATTAATGGTTATTTTACCTTAAATCGTTGGGATTACTTTCGGAGTTTTGCTACGTTTTTCGAGGATGTGAAACCTTCTTTTCTTGTTCAAAACGAGGTATATGGAGGGATAAAAATGAAATTGCCTTTAGGGAATAATGCACGGTGGACCATGGACGCGCGTTATTTTAGCTTGGAGGACGATTATTACCAATCGAGTCAATTTACCAACAAGGACACCGCTGACTACACCCGGTTTTATGGAACATCGCTTTCCCTGGAATACACGAAAAATAGTTTAAACAAAAAACAGTTTGCCACAGAAGGACATTTTTTTCAACTAAAGGCGCGTTATGTTAATGGATATGAGCGTACCGTTCCCGGGACTACTTCCATCTTGAAGGATACGGTGAAAAGAGGACATCAATGGTTGAGTTTACAAGCAGAATTTCAATCTTATTTTTTCAAAAACGGACCATTTCACATTGGTTTTCACGGAAAGACCGTGATAAATAGCCAATCCTTATTCGCAAATTATACGGCAAGTTTACTTTCCATGCCTGCTTTCAATTTAATTCCGGATATGGAAACCTTCTTTTTGCCCGACTATCGCGCTACACAATATGTTGGACTGGGAACCAATGTTATTTTGGAAATCATGAAAAAACTAGATTATCGTTTGGATGTTTATTATTTTCAGCCAATTGTTCAATTACAGCAAAATCCAGATGGCACCATAATATATGGAAAACCTCTTCAAGATCGTTCCATGGTGGCTTCAAGTTCATTGCTCTATGATACACCTATAGGCCCAGTTAGAGCTACCTTGAATTATTTTTCCAAACAGGAAAAACCTTGGTTCTTTCAAGTTAGTTTTGGATACGTGCTCTTTAACGAACGAGCCTTTCGCTAAAGAGCACGTTTGTTTTTAAATGAGGCCTCTGGATCGTAGGAATTCATCTAAACTTTCAATGTCTCCATACAACACTTCTCTCGCTTTACTTCCTTGGAACGAACCGATGATGCCCATTCCTTCTAGTTGATCAACGATTCGTCCGGCACGGTTGTAGCCAAGTTTTAATTTACGTTGTAATAAACTCGCAGAACCTTGTTGATTGATGACCACAATGCGCGCTGAGTCAACAAACATTGGATCAATTTCATTCATGTCGATGTCCCCACCTAAGTCACTGCCCTCTGGTGTGTATTCAGGAAGTATGAGTGCTTCTGGGTATGCACGCTGGTCACCAATGAAGCTACAAATTTCTTCCACTTCTGGTGTGTCTACAAATCCACATTGTAAACGTTTGATGTCTGATCCTGTTGAAATCAACATATCTCCGCGTCCAATTAATTGATCTGCGCCTGATGCATCGAGAATGGTTCGAGAATCAATCTTAGAAAGCACACGGAAGGCGATACGCGCAGGGAAATTTGCTTTGATCATACCAGTAATGACATTCACCGAAGGACGCTGCGTAGCAACGATGAGGTGAATTCCAATCGCACGGGCAAGCTGAGCAATGCGCGCAATCGGATGCTCTACTTCTTTTCCTGCGGTCATGATGAGATCGGCAAACTCATCAATTAACACGACAATATAGGGCAAATAACGGTGTCCTTTCTCTGGATTTAATCGTCTTGCCACGAATTTCGCATTGTATTCTTTGATGGTGCGGACACCCGCTTCTTTCAATAATTCATAACGGTCGTCCATTTCAATACACAATGAATTCAATGTATTGACCACTTTCGAAGTGTCTGTAATAATCGCATCTTCTTCTCCCGGTAACTTCGCTAAGAAGTGTCGTTCAATTTTATTGTACAGGGTCAACTCCACTTTTTTAGGATCCACCAACACAAATTTTACTTGCGCGGGATGCTTTTTGTATAAGATGGAAATAAGAATGGCATTTAGTCCCACTGATTTTCCTTGTCCAGTTGCCCCCGCAACCAAAAGGTGAGGCATTTTTGTTAAGTCAAACACAAAGGTTTCATTTGTAATGGTTTTTCCCATCACAATGGGAAGTTCTCCGTCGAAATTTTGGAATTTATCTGAGGCAATTAATGAACGCATACTCACCATTTCCGGATTCGAATTCGGCACTTCGATACCAATGGTCCCTTTTCCAGGTATTGGAGCAATAATACGAATACCCAATGCGGATAAACTCAAAGCGATATCATCCTCTAAGTTTTTAATTTTGGAAATACGAACACCTGGCGCGGGCACAATTTCATACAAGGTTACCGTTGGTCCAACCGTAGCTTTGATTTTTGCAATTTCAATTTTATAGTGCTGAAGGGTTTGAACAATTTTATCTTTATTCGTTTCCAATTCTTCTTTGCTAACAGATACTCCGCTCGTTCCATAGTCGGTCATGAGGTCCAATGGTGGAAGCATGTATCCTTCCAAATCTTTCGTTGGATCATACTCTCCATATTCACTGATCAATCGCTTTGCCAAATCGTCATCATCCGATTTTTGTGCCGCATTGGAGCCCATGATTGGACTTGGTGAAATAGGAGGAACGACAGTAGGTTCTGTTTCGGTGGCCATTTCAATTTCAAAGTCATCGTCAGAATCCTTTTCCAATTCTGGCATTTTGGAGGTGACGATTAACTCGCTTTCGTCAAAAAACACATCGTCATCATCGTCATCAGTGGTGGAAAAATCAACTGTTTCTGAAATAACATCCGCTTGGATTTCTTCATCTTTAATGGTGTTCACAACAAAAATGTCTTCATAGGAATGACGTGTGTCTGTTGCCTCTTGACCAGTGACTTCATCCGTGTTGTTGTCTTTATCTCGGCTAAAAATAAGGTCTAGCCATTTGGAATAGTTCGGATTAAAAATAAGCGTCGTTATAACATAAAGGAAAACCAAACTTAGCGCAAAGGAACCAAAACTTCCTAAAGTCAGCATCAACCATTCGTTGACGTAAAATCCAAATGTTCCTCCGAGGTAATTTAACTGGTCGCTGAAAAAACCTAAGAAAATAGATCCCCAGAGCATGTAGGCAATCGTAATGGTAAATGCACGACCGATTGGCACAATCGCATAATCAAATAGGGTGCGTATTCCAGAAATTAAAAGTAAGAAGCAGATTCCAAATGAAGTAACACCGAATAAGCGGTAAATCAATAAATGGGAAGTCCATGCACCGAATTTTCCAAGCCAGTTTTGAACCGGAGCTTCAGTTGTATCGAAAATATAGTCAACAAAAGAACGCTGCAAAATACGGTCTTGGTCTTCTGTCCATGTAAATAAGTACGACAAACATGCGAGAAATAAGTAGATTGAAAGCAAGGTCAAGGTAGAACCTAGAATTACTTTGAATCGTTTTGAGTCAAAGTTGGACATGAAATTCCAACGCGCAGGTGTTTTTTCCTTGCTTGGCTTTGCCGATTTTTCTTCTTTTCTTTTCGCGGTAGAACTACTTGGGTTTTCAGTTCCAGCGTCTTTTTTCGGTATAAATTCGTTGTCTTCCATGTGCTATTTATGCAATATCCAACGAAGATAGGCGATAAGGTCACATTTCTAACGCGAAAAATGGAATACTATAAACAAGAATTTGTTAGTTATTTGGGATGCTAGAATTTCCAGTATTGGCAGACTTTTCCATAAATGTTTTCAGGCTAATTTTTTGGTAATCCGCAGGAATCATAAATAAGGATAATGGGGGATTTTTTTCATCTATTGATTCAAGTGTGTATTTATACAATCCGTGGTCATTTACGACATAATATTGTAGCAACAATCCCGGAGCATCGGGGAAGGCCCCCAGGTATTTGGCAGCTATTTTCGGTGTGTAAATAAAGGTTAAATCATCTTGGACAAGGGTAAATTTAACTTCTAATTTTTTACCTTTCAAACCAGCAATTTTCGAATGTCCTTTAGTTGGGTGAAACGCATACGTTTTTGCGGTTTCATCATTCGAACTATCCTTAATCTGCACCGCAAATTTCTCATTATCAACTTCAATGAGAACATATTTCTTCTGATAAATCAAATGTTTGATGGTTTCTTGTTTGCCAAAGTCGGAACTGAAATTCACAATTTTAATGAGGGAATCCCGAGCGAAAATGATCATTTTTGCTTGAACGGAATCCTTCACATCCACGCGTTCAATTCGGTAAGTCAAAGTCCCGCTGAAATGATTCGCATCTTGTCCCCAACAGACCTGAAGGCTGCAGTAAAGTAGCACAGTGAAAAGAAGTAATTTGATCATGTTTGGGATTCGAAAATGTTCAATTGATATGAACAAATATACCGAATATTGAAGAAGTTCAGGAGCTCCAAATCAATACTTCCTATAGAAAGTTGTAAATTTGTCATGCCCGATGAAAGGGAGTATTATGAATCGTCAACTACAATTTATTTTTAATCCTTCAGAATTAGGTGCGGGAACGCGCGGAGCATCTTTGGGTCCTGAAGCAATTCGCGCAGCCGCAAGAGAACAGAATTCTACCTTATTTTCAGAATACCCAGTTTACACCTTGCCGAATCGAAATGATTTATTGGATCGTCCAACGAACTTTCCCTACGCAAAACGCATTGATGGCGTCCTACAAATTTTTGAAGGAATTAAAATACAAGTGAAAGAAGCCATAGACTCTGGAATGTTTCCATTAATCATCGCTGGTGATCATTCCTCCGCAGGTGGAACGATGGCTGGATTGAAATTGGCTTACCCAGGAAAACGATTAGGTGTTTTGTGGATCGACGCTCACGCAGATCTTCACTCACCTTATACGACTCCGTCGGGGAATATTCATGGAATGCCAATAGCAACAGCATTAGGAGTTGATCAGTCAGATCTTCAGAAAAACAACTTGGATTTGACCACCATGCAATATTGGAATCAACTGAAAAGCCATTCTTTAAAGCCATCAGATCTTATTTACATTGGTGTGCGCGACGTAGAAGAGGAAGAAATTCATGCAATGAAACAACTCAATCTCCGCAATTATACCGTGAAGGAAATAAGAGACCGGGGATTACAAACGTGCATCGACGAAATCTCAGAGAAATTACAAATATGTGACATCGTATATGTTTCATTCGATGTCGATTCCATGGATCCAAGTGAAACGTCCTATGGAACTGGAACCCCTGTTCCGATGGGAATTAGTTTTGATGAAGCGAAGTCTATTCTGACAAGTATGTCCAAACTAAATAATTTGGCTTGCATGGAGCTTGTCGAAGTTAATCCATGTTTGGATAATGAAAAAAATAAAATGGCTGAACGATCATTTGAATTGATCAATGCACTGGTAAAAAGTTTAAAATAACGATGGAAAATCACATAAAAGCGCTCATTCTAGAACATTCAACTACTTTGTTTGGACAAGATATTGATGAACAGCTGATTCAATTTCAAGTGACAAGAAAAGATGTGGAAGGTGATTTGACCTTAGTTGTTTTTCCTTTCGTGAAATTGCTTCGTTGTACACCGTTAGCCGCTGGACAAAAAATCGGAAACTTCATCGAACAGCACGTTCCTGATGTAGAGAAGTGCATTGTCGTTAATGGATTCTTGAACATCGTTTTCTCCAAAAACTATTGGTTGACTCAGTTAAATGAGGTGTATCAAACTACTTCTTACGGATTTGCTCCAAAAGGATCAAAGCCGACCATCATGGTGGAGTATTCTTCGCCGAATACAAATAAGCCTTTGCATCTAGGACACCTTCGAAATAATTTCTTGGGATATTCTGTAGCAGAGATTTTGAAAGCGGATGGACACGAAGTCATCAAAACACAGGTGATCAATGACCGCGGCATTCACATTTGTAAAAGCATGTTGGCGTGGGAGAAATTCTCGCCATTGAATGAGAAAGGTGAACGCGAAACGCCTCAAAACACTGGATTAAAAGGTGATAAACTCGTAGGGAAGTACTACGTTGAATTTGATAAGCACTTACAAAAGGAAGCCAAAGGACTGATAGCTGAGTGGGAAAATGGAGATTTTTCTTCGTGCTCGGATGAAGTAAAAACAGCTTTCAGCAATTTTCAAGCAGCCAAAGTCGGCAAAGACGAAAAAGCCATCCAAGGAATTGATGATAAAATCAAAGAATTGGCAAAAAATAATACGAGTATACTACTAGAAGCCAAAGAAATGTTGGTGAAATGGGAAGCACGTGATCCACAGGTTTATTTATTGTGGACAACCATGAATTCATGGGTATATGATGGTTTCGAAAGCACTTACACGAAAATGGGTGTGGACTTCGATAAATTGTATTTTGAATCTGAAACCTATTTATTAGGAAAAGACCAAGTGATTAAAGGAATCGCGGATGGTGTCTTTTTTCAAAAGCCAGATGGTTCTGTGTGGATAGATCTAACTGCTGATGGCCTAGACGAAAAATTAGTACTCCGTTCGGACGGAACAGCTGTGTATATGACGCAGGATATCGGAACGGCAATTGACCGTTTTCATGATTTTCCTAGCCTAAATGGAATGGTTTACACTGTCGGAAATGAGCAAGATTACCATTTTAAAGTATTGTTCCTAATTCTGAAAAAATTGGGCTATGCCTGGGCGGAAAATTGCTTCCATTTGTCCTACGGAATGGTGGATCTACCAACAGGAAAAATGAAGTCCCGTGAGGGAACAGTGGTCGATGCGGATGATTTGATGGCTGAAGTCATTGAGAAAGCAGAAGAGATGACCAAGGAGCGTGGACACATCGAATCGTTAAGTCAAGGGGAGCGCACCGCACTTTTTGAAGAAATTGGCTTAGGTGGACTGAAATATTATTTATTGAAGGTAGATCCGAAAAAACGCATGATGTTTAATCCCGAAGAGTCGATTGACTTAACAGGAAATACGGGTCCGTTTATTCAATATGCACATGCCCGAATTTCGACTTTGTTGGAGCGCGCTGGAAAAATAGATTTGAGTGAAATCCAAACGGCGGATTTGATTCATGAGGAAAAGGAAATCATCAAATTATTGACTCAATTCCCGCTAACCATTCACGAAGCAGCAAGTGGGTATTCTCCGGCTATCGTTGCGAATTACATTTATGATTTGGTAAAGAACTACAATCATTTTTATCAAGCAGTGAAAATTCTTTCCGAAGAAAACGCAGCGAATAAAAACCTACGATTAGCGTTGAGCGAATGTGTGCGACGAACGATTCAACAAAGCTTAATGGTATTAGGTGTGCAGGCACCGATGAAGATGTAATTATCATTTCTGCGTTTTCATTTCGATTAATCCCTGTCTTTTTTGCTTAACTTAAAGTAAAAAAGCATGTCCGCTAATTTTAGAAAAAGCCAATTTCGAATTCCCGATTGGGATTACCGAAGGGATGGAGCATATTTTATCACTATTTGCACGAAGAACCGCATTCATTTTTTCGGGGAAATAAACCAGCGTAAAATGATCTTATCTGAAATTGGTAAAATTGCGGAAGAATGTTGGTTGGAAATTGAAGCGCATTTCCCGAATGTTCATTTAAGGGAATTTGTGTTTATGCCGGATCATATGCATGGCGTGATTGTCATCGATAAATCAATTTCTGTAAATACAGATCCCTTGTTGAAAGAAAATCGATTTCAAAATATTGGTAGTCAATCAATTTCAACCATCGTTGGATCATTTAAATCAGCAGTTTCAAGAAAATCACGCGAAATTAATCCCGTATTTGCATGGCACCCTCGATTTCATGATCGGGTCATTCGATCGTCCATGGAATTAGATAGAATTGAAAATTATATTTCCAAAAACGTTGAAAATTATCATTCGTAGACGCAGGGCATGCCCTGCGTGAATGGTGATTTACGATTATTTGGGTACACAGTTCATGCTGTATACACAGGGCATGCCCTGTGTGTACGCATTTCCTGTGCCTATCTTCCAAAAATCACCTCGTCTGTTAGCTCGCGTACCATCACATACAATTCTTCTTTGAAGGTTTGTGCGTCATAGGTTCCTTTTTCAATCTGACGTAGTTTGTGTTCCCATTGTCCTGTTAATTCTGGACTTTTCAGCAATTCACTCTTGATGGTGTCAATGAGGTTCATTCCGGTATTGGTCGCTACGAGGTTCTTCTTTTTCTTTTCGATGTATTTGCGTTTGAAAAGCGTTTCGATGATGTTCGCACGTGTCGATGGACGTCCGATACCATTTTCCTTCATGATTTCACGCATTTCATCGTTCTCCACTAATTTACCTGCGGATTCCATGGCGCGCAATAATGTCGCTTCGGTGTAGTATTTTGGTGGACTCGTTTTTCCTTTATGAATCAAAGGTTCGTGAGGTCCACTTTCGCCTTTTTCAAAAATCGGCAGGATTTTATCCTCGCTTTCGCCTTCTTTCTTTTTCACGTCGGATTCCTTGTTTTCTGCTTTGAGATCATCGTAAATCACACGCCAACCTTTGTCCAGGATTTGCTTTCCAGTGGCTTTGAATTCCAGCGCATCGACTTTTCCAAGAACAGTTGTATTGGAGATTTTACATTCGGGATAAAAAACGGCAATAAATCGTCTGCAAATCAAATCGTAGACCCGTTGTTCGTCCGGTGTAATTCCAGACGGCGCTACTCCAGTTGGAATAATCGCGTGGTGATCCGTGATTTTTTTATCGTCAAATATCTGTTTGGACTTTGGAATTGGTTTTCCTTGTAGCGCATCCGTGAAGCGTTTATAGTCACGCAATCCATTCAGGATGTTTGGAATCTTCGGGTGTAGATCCTCCGATAAATACGTCGTGTCCACACGTGGATAGGTGACTAATTTCTTTTCGTAGAGACTTTGGATTTTCGTCAATGTCTCTTCAGCGCTATAGGCATAGTAACGATTTCCGTCTACTTGTAAGGACGTTAAATCATACAAACGTGGATTTCCTTCTTTTCCATCTTTTTGCTCGAAAGAGGTCACTTCAAAAGGTTTATCTACTAAATACGCCAATCCTTTATCTGCCTTGTCTTTCGTTTTTAATCGATCAATTTGACAGTTAAATTCTGTTTCACGGTAGATGGTTTTCAGTTCCCAATATTCATCCGTTTTAAAAGCATTGATTTCCTTCTGACGCTGTACGATCATTGCCAATGTGGGTGTTTGAACGCGTCCAACAGACAAGGTCATTTTATCGCGACCAAATTTGCGCGTGTAGAGACGTGTTCCATTGATTCCAAGCATCCAATCGCCAATTGCACGTGAATTTCCAGCAGCAAAGAGATTGTCGAATTCTTTGGAGTCTCGCAATTTGTTGAATCCATCTTTGATCGCTTCTTCGGTTAGGGAAGAAATCCACAAACGTTTCACGGGAACTTTGCATTTCGCTTTGAGTAAAACCCAACGTTGAATCAACTCTCCTTCTTGTCCTGCATCGCCGCAATTGATGACTTCTTCTGCTTGCGTCATCAAGGTTTCGATGACTTTAAATTGACGCTTCGCGCCATCGTCTTCACGTAACTTAATGCCGAATTGACCCGGAATAATCGGTAAATCTTCCAATTTCCAATATTTCCAATTCGGATTATAATCCTCTGGATCCTTCAAGGAACACAAATGTCCAAAAACCCAAGTTACGCAATAGCCATTTCCTTCTAGGTAGCCATCTCGACGATTGTTAGCTCCTAGAATCTCCGCTAAATCACGGGCAACGCTTGGTTTTTCGGCAATGCAAAGTTTCATTGAAAGGTGAACATATGAATCTCAAAAATAGGAAAGAATGTGCCTTTATTTACAAGTGGACACCGAGAGTTATGAACGATTTTTACATAAAAAAAGCGGTGATCAACACCGCTTTTTTTTATTTTTTGAAGGCGCTCATGCCTTTCATCAAGAAGGCTTTGTAGGTTTTAATGTCAGGAGTGTAGCCAATGGCTTCGGTCAGGTCATTTCCTTCACTGTCAACTATGACGTAGAGTGGTTGTTGGAAACTTCCATATTTTTCCATTTCTAAGTCTGCCCATTTGTTTCCAACAGTTTTGATGTTTCCGCTTAATTTAGAAACGCGTACTTCGTTTGCTGGCAATGGCGTGCGGTCGTCGACATACAAGGAAACAATCACAAATTGTTTTTGCAACAGTGGACGAATTTCGTCGTTGGTCCATACAGTTGATTCGGTTTTACGACAGTTTTGACAAGCATAACCAGTGAAATCCAATAGGATCGGTAAGTTCTTTTTCTTCGCGTATTCTTGTCCAACGGTTAAGTCATGGAACACCAAAATCGAACCGTCTCCAACTGGATGCATGTCCGCAGCGTACTGCACGGAAATGGAATCCGTTCCAAGTCCAGTTTCTAATCCACCATTTACCCAGCGGAAGTTGTCTTCTGAATGTGTTCGCGGAGGTGCAATGCCATCAATCAAGGTCAATGGCGCTCCAAACATTCCCGTGAACAAATACACAGAGAACGTCAATGCAACCAATGCAAACATAAATCGTGGAACACCTAATTTCTCCACTGGTGAATCATGGGAGAAACGAATTTTTCCTAGAAGGTAAATTCCCATGGTAAGGAATAAAACAAACCAAATCGCTACGAACCACTCACGTGTCAATAGGTCCCAATGGTACGCTAAATCTACGGAGGATAAGAATTTCAACGCTAACGCTAACTCGGCTAATCCAAGAACCACTTTTACGGAATTCAACCATCCACCTGATTGAGGTAAGGAATTCAACCATCCTGGGAAAATCGCGAAGATGGTGAACGGAATCGCTAAGGCTAGGGAGAATCCGGTCATTCCAATCGCTGGAGTTAAGTAGGATCCAGAAGTAGACGCTTCTACTAATAAAGTTCCAATGATTGGACCTGTACAAGAAAAGGAAACCAATCCCAAGGTAAAGGCCATGAAGAAAATACCAATGTAGCCACCACGATCGGCTTGTTTGTCCATTTTATTCACCCATGAATTTGGCAATTGAATTTCAAAGGCACCTAGGAAAGAGAAAGCGAACAAGACGAAAATACCGAAGAAGATGAGGTTCATCCATAGATTCGTCGATAAATCATTTAAGCCCAATGGACCCATTGCTGCGGTGAAAATTAAACCAAATGTTACGTAAATTAAAACGATGGATGTTCCGTAAACCAAGGCTTTGAATATTCCTTCCTTACGTGTTTTGGATTGTCTCGTGAAGAACGTCACCGTCATTGGAATCATCGGGAACATACACGGAGTAATCAAGGCAACCAGTCCAGCAAGGAAACCAGCGATGAAAATCACCAAATTGGAGTCCTTTTCTTTTTTCTTCTTATTATCCTGTTTGATTGGCTCCATCTGCGTTTTGGCTCCACTTGTTGTGTCCCCAGCAGTCGCCACCACTTCACTTGTGTCTGCAGTCGTAACGGTTGTGTTTTCATTTGGCGTAAAGCCACTTAGTTTTACTTTTCCTTCGGTATCAAATGGACCAACACATCCATCTGCGTTGCATAATTGGAAGAAATTAATTTCGAAGTCAAGTGCGAATTCATCCTTTGTCAACACTTCAATTTGTTGCTTGAAAGTCGCTTTCTTTTCGAAATAATAGGATGTCCCTAAGTCATCCAGGTGTTTAATGGGTTTCCCTAAATCAAAGGGTTTTCCGACAAGCTTGTATTTTGGAGACTTTTTTAAATTGAACTCAGGCACTAGTCCTGTTCCATCAGCATCCGCTGGATTGTGTTTCAAAGAGAAAATATGAAATCCTTCAATGATGGTTCCTTTAAAGACAATATTTGCATGCGACTCATCAATTTTTTCTACGGAATAATTCCATTTGATGTAATCGTTCATCATTCCTTGTCCATGGACAAATGACAAACTTAAAAGGAAGCTGAAAAAGAAAAATAGGTTTTTCATGTTAATTGATTTCTAAGGTAAATGGTACAGAAATAGGAGGGAGGCATTTGGTGTCGTCGCAAATCATGTAGTACATTTCACCTTTTAAGGTGCCTGGTTTTTTTACATTGATTTGTTGTTCGGCAGCATAGTGCGACTCAAACAAATAAACCGTTGATTCAAAGTTTTTGTCGAAAATTTCGTGAGGAACAGTTCCTTCAACGGCAGTACCGACGATTTTATAGTTTTTGGATGGTTCAATCACCATTTTTGTTGGGATTGGACCCGCATTCTCATCCGTTTTTTGTGAATATAAATGCCAACCATGTTCAATCTCCCCAGTGGCAATGACCGTACTTGATTTCGCGTTGTACTTGAATGTCCATTTCACATGATTTTGAGCATACATCATAGATGTAAAGGACAACAATAGTACTAAAAGGAGGCGTTTCATTTTCATTGAATGATTTCAGAGAATTCGAAATTACGAAACTTTTGGGACATAGCAGAGCAACATATGTTACCGAATCACCATGCTAGTCGCGCTTGAGCACTTACGGATTGATCTGCTCTAACTCCACTTTCAAATAGGAATTTGCCCGCCATGGCAATCATTGCAGCGTTATCTGTACAATAGGAGAATTTTGGAATGGATACTTTCCATCCGTCTTCCATTTTTGAACTCAAACGCTTGCGAAGTTCACTGTTTGCGGAAACACCGCCGGCAATCACCACGTAGTTTATGCCCGTTTCTTTAACAGCTTTCTCGATTTTATCCATCAAAATACTGACAATACTGTTTTGAATCGATGCGCAAAGGTCATTCAAATGTGTTTCTTTGAACTGTTTGTCCAGTTTCACCTGATCGCGAATGGTATATAAAATCGACGTTTTTAATCCACTGAAACTAAAGTTCAATCCTTCAATGCGTGGTTTGGAAAATTGAAAAGCATTGGTGTTTCCAAGTTGTGCATATTTGTCGATTAATGGTCCGCCTGGATAGGGAAGATTGAGCATTTTCGCTGCTTTGTCAAAGGCTTCTCCCGCGGCATCATCAATGGTATTTCCGAGGACTTCCATCTGTAATGGACTGTCCACACGAACAATTTGCGTGTGTCCGCCAGAAACGGTTAAACAGAGAAAGGGAAAACTCGGTTTCATTTCACTGGCATCATCGATGAAATGTGCCAAAATATGGGCTTTCATGTGGTGCACGGGAATCAAAGGTTTGTTTGTTGCAAGCGCCAATGCTTTGGCAAAGGATGTCCCGATAGTCAGTGAACCGAGGAGTCCTGGACCTTGAGTAAACGCAATCGCATCGATGTCTTCTAGCTGAATTCCTGCTTCGGAAAGTGCACTTGAAACAACTGGCACAATGTTTTCTTGATGGGCTCGCGAAGCAAGTTCGGGAACAACGCCACCAAATTGTTCGTGCACTGCCTGACCAGCGATAATATTAGATAAAATCTTATTTCCACGAAGAACCGCCGCTGAGGTATCGTCACAAGAAGATTCAATGCCAAGTATAATCGTGCCTTTCACTGCTAAAAGATTATTAAATTTGTAATGCTAATGGCAAAGGTACTTAAATTCTTGGGTCGTATATTCGGTATTGCAGTGGAATGGCTTTTGCTGTCCGTGTTGCTTCTTGCCTTTATAGTTCGTTTCCCAAGTGTTCAATCTTTTTTAGCTCGACAAGCAACGAGTTTTCTTTCCTCTGAACTTCATACTACGGTAAAAGTAGATCAACTTGAGATCGTTTTTCTGAATAAAATAGCATTAAAAGGATTGATGATCAAGGATTTGCAAAAGGACACCTTGATTTCGGTAGATGAGCTCCTAGTGACACTAGATGAACTGAAAATCTTTAAAAATGAATTTGTCCTCGATCAAATTTCATTGAAGAAAGGAAAGATCAATGTCCAGCGGGATAAAAAATCCGGTTCCTATAATTATGCTTTCCTTCAAGATTATTTCGGGAGTTCAGAAAAATCGACAAGCAAATCGAAACCAATAAAACTCGACCTGAATCGCGTTTCTTTGCGCGATTTTCACATCAAATACGATGACAATCGAAAATATACGATGCCATATGGGGTAGATTACGACCATTTGGAGTTGAAAAATGTTCAGCTATTGGCAAGTCATTTTAACATTCGTGGAAATGATGTAAGATTTAATTTAGACCGACTGAAATTTAAGGAGCGGGCGGGAATTCAGATCAATCAACTTTCCGCGCATGTGTCCATTCTTGAAAAAGGATTGCACTTGCGAAATTTCAAGGTGAAAACAGCACGAACGAATATTCATTTTCCAAAATTCAATTTTGATTTCAAGGAATGGGGTGCTTTCAATTCGTTTGACGATGAGGTGATTTTCGATGCCTTTCTTGCTCCAAGTACTGTTCACTTAGCGGACATCAGTTATTTCGCACCAGATTTAAAAGGAATGTCTGATCGAGTAGCACTCTCCGGGATTGTTTCAGAGCGACTTCGAAACCTGACATTGACAGATGTGCACCTTAGGTTTGGACGTAGGTCCTACGTAAAGGGAAATCTTGTTCTTCCGGATTTTCGCTTGGGAGATAAAGGAAAACTTAAAGAGTTTGTCCGATCCGCTTATATTTCTGTTCAGGATTTAGCGCGTTTAAAGATGCCAGAAGGAGTTTCTCCGATTGATTTAGGTTCTACTGTTAACTTATTGGATTTTGCCAAAATCCTTAACCTTCAAATCAAAGGAAACTTATCTGCTTTTCAACTTCAATTAAAAGAGGCGGAAACAGCCGTAGGAAAAGTTGGATTGAAAAGTCCAATGCGTTTGGAATTTAAATCGGATGGTGTGGCCTTGAGTCCTGTTCAAGCTGACTCAACGTTTATTCACGTTCAATCCTTAGATCTCGCCAAATTAACCGATGTTTCTGATTTTGGACTCGCAAATGGCTTCGTGCGTTTTGATGGATTCTTTGCCAATGATGGAGACTATGAGTTGAAGAAGATGTCGGCGGAGTTAAGTCGTTTAGACTATTTCGGCTATGCGTATACGAATCTTCAGTTGACAGAAGGAGAAATTGTCGAAGAGCAATTTAAATCTACCCTGCAAATTAAAGATCCAAACTTAGACTTGGACTATTCAGGAACGATTTCATTAAACGACATTCCGCATTACAAAATAGAATTAGCGATTCATTCAAGTGACCTTAAAAAATTAAATCTGACGGAAGCAGAAGAATCTCATTTGATTACTACAATGAATGCAACAATCAATGGAACAAGCTTCAATGAATTAACAGGTCTATTAAATGCAAGTAAACTTTCCTACGAAGAAGCGGGAAATAAAATGGAGCTGAACAATTCGAACATCATTTTTGATCGTCAAAATAATTCAGATTTTATCAACTTACAAAGTGGAATATTGGGGGCACGTATTCAAGGTAAGATAGATTATAAAACTGTTGTGGATGATTTCCTTCAAAGTTTTTCGATGGTATTTCCATCCCTTTCCGTAACCAAAGGTCTGAAGGATATTAAACGTGCTCATAGTGACTTTACCTATCAGTTTCAAGTCAATGAAATCAATGATTTCCTAAAGATATTTGTACCTGGACTAAACATTTCGAGTGGAACAGTCTTGAGTGGGTCTTTTAAATCCATGGAGGATTTACTTATTGCAAAATTGAAAAGTAAAGAAATACGATTTGACGATTTGCGATTGAATGAGATTGACATGAATCAATCCATCACCTCTTCTGGACTTAGCGGAAATTTATCCATTTCTGAACTGAATTACGATGATTCGATGTCCTTCAAAGGTGTGGAGTTTTTGAACGAAGGAAAAAATGGAATCCTAGAATCCTCGCTGATTTGGGACAAACAGTCCAATGATTATTCTTCAATCAAATGGACCACCACCATCCTAGAAGATGATCAAATTAATTTTGTTTTACAGCCGTCTTTCTTCTCTATAAATGGATTCAAATGGGAAATTGAAAACGAATCTGACATAACCCTAGCTAACAACGATTTAAGCATCCAAGATTTTCGTTTATCACGTGGCGGACAATTAATTAAAATAGCTGGATGCCTCACCAAAAACGACCAAGACAAACTACATTATCAAGTCACTCAACTGAATTTGGAAGAATTAAGTCACATGTTTGGTACAGAGCAAGTTTTTGGAGGATCCTTCTCTGGTTGGGGTGATGTCTCCAATCCATACACCAACTTTAACTTTAGTTGTGATGCACGGGTTGAAAATTTATTCATTGACGGAGAAGAAGTTGGCACAGTATCCGTACTAACGGATTGGAACGAAAAAAGGGAGAGTATTTTCATGCAGGGTGAATTGAAATATCGAGGCATGCGCACCTTCGATTTCAATGGATTGTATGCGGTAAAGAAAAACGAGCTTGACCTGAAATTGAAATTTGATCAAACCGACATAAAATTTGCGAATGCCTTCTTAGACCCAGAGGTTGTAAAGGATATTCAAGGTAAAGTTAATGGCAATATTCAAGTCAAAGGAAGTCCCGACAAACCCGAATTAAGCGGAAAATTACGACTGTTGAACGGTGGAGCTCAAGTCGAGCTACTTGGGGTAAAATACCGGACAGAGGGAATCATCGATGTCAAAGAGGAATCCTTTGAAATCACCAATATTCCATTGTACGACGAGGCTGGCAACGTTTCCTACGTCATCGGAACCATCAACCACAATAACTTTAGCGATTGGAACTTTGATTTGCAATTCAACATGGAAGATGATATACGTAAAATCAATCCACTGACCAAAAGAAATGCGGCGATTGATCAATTTATGGTCTTAAATACCAAGTACAAAGAAGGTGATATTTACTATGGAAAAGCCTTTGCACGAGGAATCGTAAATATTTCCGGTACGGAAAGTAACTTGGAGGTGTTTGTCGATCTCGAGACAAAGAAAAATACAGAAATCATCTTTCCGATGTATGGGGCCTCCGAAATCGAACAAGACGAAGACTTCATCCATTTTATAAACAAATCGAACCTTCAACAACAGTTAGAGCAAAATATGGATTTTACGGGAATAGATTTGGATTTGAATTTCAAAATCACCCAAGATGCTCAAATGAAGTTGATTTTTAACGAGCAAATCGATGACGAGATTATCGCAAGAGGAAATGGAGAAATGAACATCAAATTGGATCAGTTAGATCAATTGACCATGACAGGGAAATATAGCATTGCTTCAGGCAGTAAGTACAACTTTGCAATGGGATCAATTAAGCAATTGTTCATGATTGAAAGCGGCTCTGTTATAGAATGGACTGGTGACCCATATGATGCATTGATTGATGTAAACACGGTGGCTACTAAAAAAGCGTCCATCTTGGAATTAAGCCCGGAATTGGCCGATAAATCATTGGTGAATCAAGACATATATTGCTACCTGCGTTTAACAGACAAATTGCTTTCTCCTCAAATCTCTTTTGACATTAAGGCTCCGCGAGCTCCAGAAACAGGAAGAGCGTTGATCGACCGAGTACTGGCCGATTCAGATGAGAAAAATCGCCAGTTTTTCTCTTTGCTGTTGGTGAGTAAATTCCAGCCATTAAAAGGAAATATTTCAGCTGGTGGTTCAGCGGCACTTGACTTAATCGAATCACAAATTAATGCAGCATTGAGCAACCTCTCCGAAAATTACAAATTAAATCTAGATGTAGGTTCTGATGTAACACAAGGAGAAACGAGTGTCGCCATCGGAATGAATAAAGGAATTTTGAATGATCGCTTGGTCATTTCCGGAAGTTTTGGTGTGGAGAATCGCTCTTCTACTAGTGAATTAAATGGGGTAAAAAATGTTCAAAACTCCGTTATTGGTGATGTTTCTGTTGAGTACAAAATCAAAGATAATTTTCGTGTTCGTGCGTTCAACCAGTCAAATAATGCGACAGTTAAACAAAATGCGGGACCTTTCACACAGGGTATTGGAATCTCTTATCGCGAAGAATTTAATCGTTGGGATGAATTGCAATTTATTCAAAAAGCACTTGTTTTACTTGGTAAAAACAATACTCACATACCAAAAGATCAAAGAAAACGTCAAGCAGTAACCGTTCCGGGTGAAACGATTACACCAGAATCAGAAGATAAAACAAAAGAAAAAATATGAAAAAAGTACTCGTAGCAAATCGTGGTGAAATCGCGAGAAGGGTCCTTCGTACCTTGAAGAAAATGAACATTCAAAGTGTGGCAATTTATTCTGATGCCGATACGAATGCACCACATGTCATGGAGGCGGATGAAGCAATCTATGTTGGAAAAAGTCCTTCTGCAGATAGTTATTTGCAACAAGATTTGATATTGAAAATCTGCAAAGACCTTGGAGTAGATGGTATTCATCCTGGCTATGGTTTCCTTTCAGAAAATGCTGGCTTTGCCAGAAAAGTTAAGGATGCTGGAATGAAATTAATTGGACCATCCCCTGAATCGATGGAATTAATGGGCGATAAGTTAAGTGCGAAACAAGCCGTTAAAGAGTACAACGTTCCTTTGGTTCCTGGGGTTGACGAAGCGATTTCCGACATTCCGGCAGCGAAACGCATCGCCGAAGTTGTTGGTTATCCCATTTTAATCAAGGCTTCCGCTGGTGGAGGTGGAAAAGGAATGCGTTTGGTTTACGAAGAAAGTGAATTCGAAGAACAAATGATTCTGGCACAAAATGAAGCAAGGTCTTCTTTTGGTGATGATGCAGTGTTCATTGAGAAATTTGTTAACCAACCTCGTCACATTGAAATTCAAGTTTTTGCCGATCAACATGGCAATGCGGTGCATTTATTTGAACGAGAATGTTCGGTTCAACGTCGTCACCAAAAGGTGATTGAAGAAGCCCCAAGTGCTGTTTTAACTCCAGAAATTCGCGAGAAAATGGGTGCTGCAGCGGTACAAGTGTGTAAAGCATGTAACTATGAAGGAGCTGGAACAGTGGAGTTCTTAATTGATGCGAACTTAGATTTCTATTTTCTTGAAATGAATACGCGTCTTCAAGTGGAACACCCCGTAACAGAAGAAATAACCGGACTTGATTTAGTTGAATGGCAAATTCGCGTAGCAAGAGGTGAACGCCTACCGAAACTTCAGGAGGAGTTGGCGATTCAAGGTCATGCCGTAGAAATTCGTGTCTATGCAGAGGATAGTTTAAATGGATTTACACCTGACATCGGAACTTTAAATAGATACCGCATACCGACAGGCAAAAGTGTCCGTGTGGACGATGCTTTTGAAGAAGGAATGGAAATACCGATTTATTACGATCCAATGATTGCGAAACTTGTTGTTTGGGGAAAAACACGAACGGAAGCGATCGACCGAGCAATCAAAGCAATTGATGATTATCAAATTTCTGGTGTAAAAACTACCTTAGACTTTGGGAAATTCGTTTTGAAGCACGAAGCGTTCCGAAGTGGAAATTTTGACACGAATTTTGTGAAAGAACACTTCTCATCTCCCGAATTGATGAAAGACGCCATGGAGGAAGAAAGTACTGCGCTGCAACATGCAATCGACTCTATTTGGAGTCATGTGAGCGAATTTAAAAATAAGGCCTACGCTTCAAGAGAAATTTCTTCTTCATGGAAAAATCGAATGGAGTAAAATAATTTAAATTTTCAAATCCAAATCCAAGAAAAAACGTACTTTTACCTCGCAAAATTTCAACAATGAATTTACACGAATATCAAGGAAAATCTATCTTAAAATCTTACGGCGTGGCCGTTCAAGAAGGGATAGTAGTCGATAAAGTAGAAGATGCTGTCGCAGCTGCTAAAAAATTATCGGAAGAAACGGGTACAAGTTGGTTTGTTGTGAAAGCACAAATCCATGCAGGTGGACGTGGAAAAGGAACAGTCGAAGAAACTGGTTCTCATGGTGTTGTCATCGCAAAAGGTTTGGATCAAGTAGAAGAAAAAGTGGCTGGAATCCTAGGAGGACACCTAACTACACTTCAAACAAATGGAATAGGTAAAAAAGTAAATAAAGTGTTAATCGCACAAGACGTATACTATCCAGGAGCTTCTGAGCCAGAGGAATTCTATATGTCCGTTTTACTTGACCGTGAAAAAGGAAGAAATGTGATCATCTATTCTACGGAAGGTGGAATGGATATTGAGCACGTTGCAGAACATACTCCAGAAAAATTACACAAAGAATTCGTTGATCCACGTGTTGGACTTCAAGGATTCCAAGTGCGTAAAATAGCTTTCAACCTAGGATTATCAGGAGAAGCATTTAAACAAATGTGCAAATTCGTTCCATGCTTATACAATGCATACGTAGGAATCGATGCATCGATGTTTGAAATCAACCCTTTGTTCAAAACATCTGATGATAAAATCATCGCAGTAGATGCGAAAGTTACGATGGATGGAAACGGATTGTTCCGTCATCCAGAATACGCAGCGATGCGCGACAAAACAGAAGAAGATCCAACAGAAGTAGAAGCTGATGAGGCTGGATTAAACTTCGTGAAATTGGATGGTAATGTTGGATGTATGGTAAATGGTGCTGGACTTGCAATGGCAACGATGGATATCATCAAACTTTCTGGTGGTAATCCTGCGAATTTCTTGGACGTTGGAGGAACAGCAAACGCAGAACGCGTAGAGAAAGCATTCCACATCATCTTGAAAGATCCAAATGTGAAAGCAATCCTAATCAACATCTTTGGCGGAATCGTTCGTTGTGACCGTGTGGCACAAGGTATTGTTGATGCATACAAAAACATTGGTGAAATTCCAGTTCCAATCATTGTTCGTTTACAAGGAACAAACGCTGTAGAAGCGAAACGATTAATAGATGAATCAGGACTGAATGTCCACTCAGCTGTGCAATTACAAGAAGCCGCTGACTTGGTCAAAGAAGTTTTAGCATAATCATTGAAAGCCATCTGAGGATGGCTTTTTTAGTTCATTAACTTTTTATCATATGCCTTTCCCATCTATTTACACAGCCGAAACGACTACAGCATTAGCAGCTAGAATCGATTCACTTACAAAGGAAACTCCAGCGCTTTGGGGTAAAATGAATGTCGGACAAATGCTATCCCATTGTTCTGTGCCGTACCAACAAATTCTTGGTGAGAATACCGATAAACCTGGAAAGTTGATGAAATGGATCATCAAAACCTTTCTGAAAACTTCCATGGTGAATGAAACGTCGTACAAACCCAATATGCCAACGGCTCCGACCTTTATTCGGGTTAATCAAGAATTCGATGTGGACGCCGAAAAAGCAAAATTGAAAACCTACATTCAACAGATTCAAGAGTTGGGTCCAGAACAATTGGCTGCGAAACCCTCTTTGTCCCTTGGAATGATTACACCGCAAGAATGGAATAATTTGCTGTACAAACATATTGACCACCATTTGCGTCAGTTTGGGGTGTGATGTCAAGAATTCAATGACAACAGTAGTTTACCACTTTGTATAAAGAAATTTCTCCTTCAAATGTTGTTTAACTATTTATGAATTAGTATCTTGTAATGCTAAAAACACACAAAACGTACTTAAATTTCACAAACCATGGCAACATTTATTCAAACTTCTGGAGGATTTCTCCGTGCATTTAGATTTACTTTTTGGTCCCTTTTCGCTGGACAATTACTCTTCGCATCCTTTACTCTAATCATTAATTTTCAAGTCCCAGTGAACTTTGGTGAATTTCATCCAAATGACATCTTTTCCTACCTTGTTCCAATGGTTGTCCTTGGTGGACTCATCGCTGGATACTTTATTACACTAGCTCAAATCAAAAAATCAGTATTCGAAACAAACTTCAAACGAAAACTTGAAGCGTATCGCTCTGCATCGATTATCCGTTATGCGTTTATTGAAGGTCCGAATTTATTTTGCATCGTGGCTTATTACTTAACCAGTAATATGATTTTTATGTACTTGGTTGTGGCGGTTTTGATTTATTATCTTTCTTCGTATCCAAGTTTGGATAAAATTACAAAAGAAATGGAGTTATCTAGTCAGGAAATGGATCAGTTAAACGATCCGAAATTTCAATTGCTCTAACGATTCATCGCCTCAATCAGTCCATTTCCACAGTGAAAATGTCCTTTTGGACAGGCCGTGTGTCCGTGAAGTCCGCAGGGACGACAAGCTAAATTTTTCACCTCGATGACTGATGAATCATCTGACAAGGGACCAAATCCGAATTCAGGAATCGTGGAACAAAAGAAGGCGCTTACTGGCGCATTTCCCGCGGATGCGATATGCAAGGGACCAGAATCATTCACGAAATTCCTTTTGGCATCCTTCATCAATGCGGCAGATTGCATGAGACTTAGTTTTCCGGCTAAATTATGCACGTTGTTGCGTTGACTGATGAGTTTAATGCTTTCACATAATTCATAGTCGTTAGGACCACCTAATAAATAAAATCGAACTCCTTCCTCATCGAATTTTTCCATCACATATTGCCAAACAGCGGGTGGGGCTTGTTTCGTAAACCAAACCGATGCCGGCGCCAAACAATAATAAGTTTCGTTTTTCCATTGCGTAACGAAATCAAGGTCCGCTTGACTAGGATACAATTGTGGTCGACGTTGCGGTTTCTCTACAAGGTCAGTGATTAGGGATAAATTTCGATCTACTTCATGTTGTCCATTATTGACCGAGTGTTTAAAACATTTGGAAAATAAGAATGAGAATGGATTTTTAGAGAACCCCCTTGTTTCGCTTGCTCCTGAAAAAATCGTGATGAGTCCAGAGCTAGCGAAACGATGAAGGTTAAGCACAAGGTCGTACTTTTCTTCCCGAATTTCTTGAGTTAAATTCAAGAGTGATTTTCTTTTATTTGCCTTATCGAAGATAAGTACGCGTCGTAATTTGGGATGCTCATCCAGTAATGCTTCGTTGCCTTTTTTTAAGAGGAAGTCAATTTGGGCAGAAGGAAAAGTACTTGACAAGGATTCAATCAGTGGAGTTGCCAAAATGACATCACCGAGAAAAGCTGTTTGAATGATGAGTATTTTATTTGTTCCCATTATCTAATTAACGTCACATATCCTCTTTTCACAATCAACTCGTCTGTTTGTGTCGTCATTTCAATGCGATACAAAAAGACATCATTTGTTGCGTCTAGCCCGGAAGTGGAAATTTTTCCGTCCCAACCCTTGATCGGATCCGAAGTTTCAAAGACGATTTGTCCCCAACGATCAATGATGCTAAACGTGTAGTTTTTTGGATCAGCATTGGAAACAACCGGGTAGAAAATTGGGTTTAAGCCATCAGGAGTGAAAGCATTTGGTACAAACACCAATGGATCGTAAGGAATGCAGACATCGACGGAACGACTCGTTTCACTAAAGTTATAGGAATTCAGTCCTTCAACTGCTTCGATTCTGTAACAGACTTCGCCATTTGTACGTAAGGCAGAAACATCATCAGTAATACTTGTAATGTTATTTGGGACAATCGCCATTGGTGTATTTTCAAAGATGCCATACGCATTGCGGTAAACATGGTACTCCATGACATCTCCATCGAAGAGTTCGTATGGATTCCAAGAAATGGTATTAATCATATTATATTGATCGGCTGTTCCAGTTGTAAAAATGGTTTTATTTGTGTTCGCATACGCACCTGGATTCCCGCAGCTGTCCACGTACATGCATCGGTACTCCCATGCTTGTAAAGTGATATCGACGTCTTCATCAATGAAATGGGCAACGTTCCCAACAACCGGAGCACTGCCAATTTCCACAAAATTTCCAAGTGTATCCTTGCGTTCAAAGATGATTTCCGTAATTCCAACAGAGGCATCGACATAATCGAATAATTCGATGAATTCCCCATTTACAGTAGCCAATTTAAAATAATGATACGCAGGAGCGGTTGGACTTGGCATCAAGAAACATAATGGATTCGAGAAGGCAACTTTGCCATTGCTTAAATTTGCCTTAATGAAAATGCAATAGGATTGACCACGTGTCAATTGCGCCAAGAAATTGAGATTAGTTGTACTGCCTAAAAGTGTCCATTGGTTGTTGTTCTTGGACCAAATTTCATAGTTTGATACTGAGCTCCCACCATACAGACTCCAAGATAAACTTGCTTGCTCTTCACACATATTGATGCTATAACTGGCAAGAATGGAGGTGTGTACCAATGCTTTTGCGGAAGTTTGAAAAGTTGGTGGATTCGCCGAAGTGAAGCAAGAATCGAATGCGGCAACAGAGTATGAGAATGGACCAGGTGAATTCACGAGGTACGAATAGTTCGTTGTGCCAATTCCGTAAACCGTGTCCAATTCATACAAAAATCCGTTGGCGTCGAACGTATAAATAACGTAACCGTAGGTATCATCTTGGGCATTTTCATTCCATTGAATGTTCATCATGAATGTCGTAGTGTCGTATCCAACAGAATAGATCACGGGCATGTCGGGGGTAAACATATCGCTTAAGTTATCACCCGGTCGATTCGAATTGAAGTTACACGTATTCGTTGCCAAATTCACACGGTATCGAATGAACTCGTCACACAAATCAATCGTGTCGATGTAACTCGTTTGATTGTATGGTACGCTATCCAGGAAATTAAAGAAGTTTGTTGGATATTCACGGTAAATGTAAAAATACTCGTTATAGGATGGAAGTGGGGTGCTGCGGGGTTTGTTCCAGTTTAAGACAGCTGTACCATTGTTAGGATTAATTAATGTGAGGAAAATATTGGAAATCGTATCGCTGTAACGCAGTGTTCCGCCGTTACATCCGGACTGAACAGCTAAATAGAATTCGTGGTGAGTGTAGATTGCTGGAACAATAAAACTATTCGCATTGATGTCCGTTACTGTCCCAATTAATCCATTTTGAATCGAATAGATTTGATAAGATACAAATGCGTTGTTGTTATTAGTCACTGGATTCCAGAAAATAGTTAAATCATTCGTATTGGCAGTTTGAATGCAATTGATTTCTGGTGCCGCGATGATTCCAGGATTGAGGACATGAATGGTAATAGTTGCAAAAGATACTTGAGGTACTTGACAGTAATCATCCTGAACGCGAAATACATAGTTATATGTCATTTGATCCACGGCATTGCCCTGTGAATCTGAGATGTGATCACAGGTAGTTTGCCAATTGAAATTAGTGCTAATTGCTCCGGATCCATTTAAGGGAAATCCCGAAGTTAAACTCGCACATGGTGCAATGCTACATCCCGTACTCGAAGTGAAATTCGTCCCATACATTGGACCAGATCCAGTCATGGTCAACGTTTGTGGACTTCCATCCTGTAGAAGGTCAGCATCACTGGCATTTAAGGTAAAGGAAACCAAATCCCCCGCATTTACGGTGAGATCGAAGGAGTTCCCAGGAAATGGTGGCGTAATCACAGGCGGATTGTTTCCACCGGAACAGGGCATCACCATCAATTGCATTTCTCGTTCTACTTCTGATATCAAGATTCCTAGACGATACGATTTCACCAAAACCTTCACCACGTAATTACCAATGTTCACACAGGTAAAGGTCAATTCGCCGGAGATAGGGTTCAGACTCGCAGGAATATTTCCTGGATTTAAACTTTGGTTTGGTGTAGGATTGCTGGCGCTGAATCCAAGCTCAAAAGGAACCTGAATGGGATCAATAGGTGGATTGTAAGTAGCTCCTTGAATGTTGTTATAAGGAATTCCGAAAGAAAAAACCAATGAATCTAAGTTCGGGTCAATCGCATTGCCATTGAATGTGTAAGGTGTTCCAGCACAACTCACAAAGTGTGGATCTTGAAAAAAGACAGGTGAATCATCGGGAGTATCCAACTGATAAATTTTCGCAGCCAAAGTGATTCCATAATTTGCTGGGTTCATTAAATTGGAGACGGTGTTGCTTCGGGAGAAGTTTTCGTAGGTGAAGATCCAACCATTTGCAGGTGGAATACCTGTTAAAGAAACTGCTGCACTTCGATACAGAACTTTTTCTACAGCTCCTTGACCATTTCCACCATTGCTGCCTGAACCACACAAAAGCGGACCCGAAGAACCAGTCACAGGAGAACAAGTAGGAGAGATGTCTTGTCGAGAAACAAAATTCACCGTGATGGACGATAAACCTGGGTGATTCCAAACTTTCAATTGTTCGGAGACTGGATTGACATCAGCTCCATTGCAATCTCGGTAGAAAATTAATTCGAATTGATAATTGGTTCCACCTAAATATTTATAGCTTATTTCACCTCCCATGACATGAGATGCAAAGGTATTTTGCAAAAGCAATAAAAAGGAAAGTAGAAAAGTAACTTTAAACATCAGTAAAATAACGGGAAAAGACCCGTTTTAGTATAACGAAAGTTAACAGAATTAGTTGCTATCCAACGCTAATTATGGACAAACTTTTCCAATCCAAGTGTTTTCGGGCCATTTCGCGAATTTCTTCCGCTGTAATTTCTTGTACTTTTTGGATGTATTTGTTATAAAAAGAGATGTCCATGCCATGTAACTCCACACCGGAAAATAAATCCAACATCGCGTAGGGTCCATCGGCGGCTTTTAACAATTGTCCGAGCAAGTAACTTTTAACTAATTCCAATTCTTCAACTGGAACCAAATCCGTTTGAAGTTTCTCGATTTCATGCTTCACCTCTTGAATCGTTGCTTCGCGCACTTCCTTCGCTACTTCCGTCGCAATCATGAAATACCCGAAATGCGTGTTTTCCATCATGTAGGACCCAATTCCGTAGGTATATCCTTTGTCCTCGCGGATGTTACTCATCAATCGACTACCGAAGTAATCACCAAGAATGGTATTCAAAACGGAGAAGGTAATAAAATCAGGATGGGTTTTGTTAAACATGATTTTCCCAATGCGAATCGCTGTTTGCAATGCATCCGATTTTTCTTGATGATCAATGTGCGCTTTCCCGCTAAACGAAGAGTTTACGGGCTTGAATGCTTTTCCAGTAAAATCAGCACAAGCAGTTTTAATGTCAAGCATTACTTCTTCCGAAAAATCGCCTACTAAAAAGACTTTTGATAATCCGTTCAAATAATGTTTATGATGGAATTCGATGAGGTCCGCTCGCTTGACATTCGCATAATCTCCTTGGGAAATGAATTGAGCGTACGGTGTTTCTTCGAAAAGGACTTGTTGTATTTTTCGCTGTGCCAATACATTCACTTTTTGCAGTTGGACCTTTAATTTTTCTTGTCGTTCATTACAGATTTCTTGCACTTCCTTTTCTGGGAAAATAGCCGCTGTAAATGCTTCTTGAAAAATATCAAATGCTTGTTTCAGGTAACCATTTAAGGCGTAAAGTGTGACAATAGCCTGTTCCTGTGAAACGCTTACATCGTAATACGCACCTACTGCATCCAGTGCATGTTGAATTTGTATCGCTGATTTAGCCTTCGTTCCGGTAATTAAAAGTCCGGCAGTTAAGGAAGCCAAAATAGGCGTTTCAACCGTCGTTCCAGCATTGAAATGCAATTCGATTTTTGCCGTTTCGTTGGCAATGTTATTTTTCCAATATAAGGGAATCCCAGCATGAATTTCAAACATCTCAGGCACCGAGAAATCGATAGATTTTATGGGAGTTAGCTTTGGGGCAACTTGACGATTAAGCATTTTTTTTCTTTTTAACTTTCAATAAAACACCATTTTTTTTAAGGAACAATTGTTTCGCAAATGTCCGTAGATCTTCCGCGTTTATCGTCTGATAGATTTCTTGTTCTTCGTTAATTCCATTGGCATCACCTAACAATTCAAAGAAGGACAAATTCATCGCTCGGTTCAATAATCCTTGATCTTGGAAAGCACGTGCTGTTCGAAGTTTGATTTTAATTTGCTCCAATTCTTTTTTGGAAATTAAAGTCTCGGTATAATGGGTAATGATTTTCCAGATTTCTTTGTCCAATTCTACAAAGGATTTTCCTTCATTCAATTTCCCCGTGATGATAAACAATCCTTCATCGATGGAACCTGTTATATAGGCATTGATTTCAGAGACCAATTTTTGTTTCTTGATCAGTTCGACATACATTTTGGAAACTTTCTCACGTCCCATGATGTCGCTTAATAAATCAGCGAAATAATATCCAGGATGCTTGCGTTCGGGCATTTTAAAGGCATAATAAAATGCATCCGCTGGAACGTTTCGCACAATGGTTTTAGATTTAAATCGATCCCGCATTGGTTCCAAAGGTAGAATTCTAGCAGATTTCTTCGCCTTTGGAATGGTTCCGAAAAAATGATCGATACGTTCTTTGACGTAATCCAACTCAAAGTTTCCAATAACACACAAAATGCAATTGGATGGATGATAATGTTTTTTGAAAAACGCTTTTACGTCACTCATTTTTGCATCTTCAATGTGCTTGATTTCTTTACCGATGGTTGCCCACTTATACGGATGTTTGGTATACGCCAATGGTCGTAATTCCAACCAAACGTCTCCATACGGTTGATTCAAGTAACGTTGCTTAAATTCTTCGATTACGACGTTGCGTTGAACTTCCAAACTTTTATCGGTGAATGCTAAGGACAGCATGCGGTCACTTTCTAACCAAAGTGCGGTATCGAGGTTGTGTGCTGGTAAGACATCGTAATAATTCGTGATATCGTTACTAGTGAAGGCATTGCTTTCTCCACCCGCCGCTTGTAGTGGCCCATCGAAATCGGGGATATTTACTGATCCACCAAACATCAAATGCTCGAATAAATGGGCGAATCCTGTTTTCTCTTCTTTTTCGTCACGTGCGCCAACGTCGTACAATAAATTGACCACGGCCATCGGAGTGGAAGCCTCTTTGTGGAAGATAACGGTTAAGCCATTATCCAATTTAAATCGTTCAAAATGAATCATAAATAGTTCTTTTGTTCGTTCAATACCTGATGAAATTCAGTCATCATTTCTTGAACTATTTCTCCCGCTGGAATGATTTTTTCAATAAGACCGGCTATTTGACCAATTTCCAATTCGCCTTCTACTAAATCTCCTTCGAACATGCCTTTTTTCGCACGTCCACGTCCGAGAATATCCGCTAATTTATCTTTATCGGCTCCATCTTGATAGGCAGTTTGTAGTTGAATGTAAAATTCATTTTTCAATAAGCGAACTGGTGTCAGTTCCTTCAAGGTCAACATCGTGTCCCCTTCTTGACTAGCGATGATGTATTGTTTAAAGTTCGCATGAGCGCTACTTTCTGTAGACGTCACGAAGCGACTTCCCACTTGAACAGCGTCTGCGCCAAGGTTCATCGCAGCGAGCATTCCTCGACCTGTGCCAATACCACCCGCAGCGATTAACGGAATGTCAATGGCCGCTTTCACCATCGGAATCAAACAAAACGTGGTCGTTTCATCGCGTCCGTTGTGCCCACCTGCCTCGAATCCTTCTGCCACAATTGCATCAACTCCAGCATCTTGTGCTTTCAGTGCAAATTTCACGCTAGAAACCACATGTACCACTTTGATTCCATTTTCCTGTAGATGCTTCGTCCATGTTTTTGGATTTCCTGCTGAAGTGAAAACAATTGGCACTTTATGTTTGATGATGGTTTGAATGTGCTTATCGATGTCCGGGTACAACATCGGTAAATTTACGGCAAATGGTTTACTTGTCGCTTGTTTACATTTGATGACCTGTTCTTCCAAAATCTCGGGATACATTGATCCAGAACCAATTATACCTAGTCCACCAGCATTTGAAACAGCAGCGGCTAATTCCCATCCGGAACACCAAATCATTCCGGCTTGAATCAATGGGTATTGGATATCAAAAAGTTGGCAAATACGGTTGTGAGAGTTTGACATATTTCGCGTTTGAAGGACGAATTTAAGGATTTCTCTAGGGATTCTATCACCCTAATTTCAATCTGACATGAAATGATTAAATTAGCATGAAATTAGTCGTTTTGAATTTACGTTATTGCATCTTGTTTTACCTGCTCGCAACTCTATTTTTTGGGTATGCACAAGATTCGCATGAATCATTAGCACATAACGAAATACAATTCGTGGAAAACAAAGGACAGTGGCCTTCTGTGGTACAATTTCAGTCCTCCGTTTCAGGTGGAAAAATGTGGATAGGGGATAGTTCCATCTTGTTTCAATTGCAGGATTTATCGGACCTGCACAAAGCACACTACGACTTAAAAAACGTAGAAAATCCAAGTTTGAAATCTGCGCTCATTCAGCAAAAGTTTCTTGGGTCTAAGAGTGATAAAGTTCGTTCAACAGAAGGACGTTCAACACATTATTACAATTACTTTCTTGGTAATGATTCCACGAAATGGACACATGATGTACACGCTTTTTCCAAGGTGGAATACCAACATTTTTACGCTGATATTCATTTGCTTTGGGAAAGTGAGAAAAATGCATTGAAATATTCATTCTACGTCGAGCCAGGTGCAAATCCAAACGAAATTCGTTGGAGTTATTCTGGGGAATTTGCTTCCATCCGAATTCGAGATGGCAGGTTAATAGTGAAAACGTCCATTGGTGAAATCATCGAACAGCGTCCTATTGCTTACCAACTTATTGATGGAAAAAAGATTCCCGTTTCTTGTTCGTTTAAAGAACGAGAGGGAATTTACAGCTATGAATTAGGAACGTACGACGATGAATTTCCATTGGTCGTTGATCCGGTGCTCATATTTGCTACCTACAATGGATCTGTATCCGATAATTTCGGAATGACTGCGACATATGGAAATGACGGATCTGCGTATTCAGCGGGAACGATTTACGGGAATAATTTCCCCATTCCTAACGCCAATTCCTTTGATATTTCCCCTGAGTTTACTTCCATTGCAGGATCTTACGGTATTACTGATGTATTTGTCACGAAGTATAATCCAAGCGGAACAAATATGCTTTGGTCGGCTTTTTTAGGTGGGGGAGACATGACTCAAGGCACTGAAACTGCTCACAGTTTAATCTGTGATTCGCTCAATAATATTTATGTTTTTGGCGCAACATCCAGCACGAATTTCCCAACAAGCCCTGGGGCATTTCAAGCTACACATGGTGGTGGATCCTTTGGCGCAAATTTCTTGTACAATGGTGTTTATTTTTCCAATCAAGGAACAGATATTTACATTTCGAAGATTTCCTCGAACGGACAAAACCTTTTGGCTTCAACCTATGTAGGTGGTTCAGATAATGACGGAGTCAATTATCGATCTACCGCTTTACCTTACAACGCTGCAAGTGCATATGATTCCTTGACAACAAACTACGGGGATCAATTCCGTGGAGAAATTATGTTGGATTCATTGAACAACGTTTACATTGCCAGTTGCACACGTTCGACTAATTTCCCCACCTTTAATGCTTTTCAACCCATCAAGTCTGCTGGTCAAGATGGTGTGATTTTTAAATTGAATGCATCCTTCTCCAGTTTGCAGTTCTCTTCTTTTTATGGTGGAAACAATTCCGATGCCTGTTATTCGGTCAAACTTGATACGCTTGGTGCCATTGTCTTTGCCGGAGGAACCTGTTCGAACAATTTAACGGGAACCAGCGGTGCCTATCAAAGTTCCTTTCAAGGTGGAAAAACGGATGGATTTGTCGTGAAATTAGTCCCGTCGGGCACCAGCATTCAAAAAGCGAGCTACGTTGGAGCAGCGAATTACGACCAAGTTTTCTTTGTCGAAATCGATCGTTTAAATCAAATTTTCTTACTGGGTCAGTCCGTTGGAGGAATGTTCCCTGTGAACAATGCGCCTTATTCCAATCCTGGAAGTAGTCAGTTTATCCTTAAATTAAATCCAAACTTAACGACCAATCTTGCTTCTACTGTTATTGGAAATGGAAGTCCTTCTATCAATATTTCACCTGCAGCTTTTCTAGTTGACATCTGCGGAAATATGTACGTTTCGGGATGGGGAGCGAATATTTTGCAGTCTGTTCCAATCAGTGGAATGCCGATTTCGCCAAATGCATTTCAATCTACTACCACTGGATTTGATTTTTACTTGATGGTTGTCCAAAACGACTTCTCTGGATTACTTTACGGATCCTACATCGGTGGTTCTTTGGCCCAAGAGCATGTTGATGGTGGAACATCTCGTTTTGATAAAAACGGGGTTGTTTATCAGTCTGTATGCGGTGGATGTGGCGCTCATAGTGATTTCCCAACCTCTCCAGGAGCATGGTCATCTTCAAACAACTCGTCTAATTGCAATAACTTGGTTTTCAAGTTCGATTTTCAATTGATTCCTACCGCTTCCTTCACCACAAATAATGTAGCTGGTTGTACAGATTTAACGGTCAATTTTCAAAATACATCTACTCAATTGGACTCGTATTTGTGGGATTTCGGAAATGGCGATACGACGAGTATTGTTTTTAATCCTTCGGTTACTTTTACACAAGCAGGAATGTACAACGTCAACTTGTATGTAACAGACAGTGTTTGCTTGTTAACGGATACGGCAAATATTCAAGTACTTGTTTTGGATTCCATTCAATTGAATGTACTCGATACGATTAGTCTATGTAGTTCGAATCCTTTCGAACTCATTGCATTTCACAATGGGACGGGAACACAATTCATTTGGTCTCAGAATGTTAATTTGAGTAGTCCATTAAATAATCCGAACGATTCAACGCTTACGGTTTCTACTCCAGGTTGGTATTATATTGAAGTCAGCAATCCCTATTGCTCAAAGTTGGATAGTATTTATCTGGAATTTGATGTTCCGCTGCAAGCATTTTTTAGCATCAGTGATTCTATGGGTTGCGCGCCTTTTGTCCTCAACTTGAACAATAGTTCTACTTTCACTACCGATTTCCTGTGGGACTTTGGAAATGGAGTAGTCGATTCGGCGAATTTTAATCCGACAGTAAGCTATATCAATCCTGGGACTTATCAAATTCAATTAACCATATCTGATAGTATCTGTTTGGGACAAGACAATTATACCATGACGGTTCAAGTTTCTGAACCGTTACTTGTGAACCTTCCGGACACGATTTTCTTATGTCAATCGGCCGAAACGATTTTGACTCCCATCATTACCGGTTCCGCAACATCCTATGTTTGGTCCAATTTTGCTGATTTCACTGATACCTTGAATGCCGATCTTCAGAATCCAATCTTAACTCTTGTCGACCCACAAAATCAAACGTATTATTTTCAAGCGTACAATGGCTATTGCAGTGTGATCGATAGCGTTCACATTTCTGTTTTTGGGGAATCCATTTCTATCCAATGTTTAGATTCCATTTGTATCACGGATGTTTTACAGCTACAGGCGCTGAACAATGGGACAGGTTCATTTACGTATCTTTGGTCAAGTCCAAATGTGCTAATTAACCCCAACAATCAGGCGACAGCTCAATGTACATTACCTGGTTCACAATATATTTACTTACAAGCTACATCTCCACAAGGATGTATCGCAGTTGACTCTCAATTTGTGTATGTTTCGACCTTCAATCAATCAACGATTCTGGCAACAGCCAATCCGAATCTGATTCTGCCTGGAGGAATTGCACAGTTAACTGGAATAGTTCCGGCCAACGCGGCTTTCACCTGGAGTCCAACGGCAACCATGGTGAGTCCAACTTCGCTAACAACGAATGTTTCTCCAACGGAAACGACTACCTATACCTTGACAGCAACTGACGGACTCTGCACGAAGTCTGATACAGCGTTAGTTCGGGTCTATGAAATTGTATGCGACGAGCCATATGTCTTTGTACCAAATGCCTTCACGCCAAATGGCGACCAAGAGAATGATGTTTTATACGTTCGTGGAATATGGATAGAGAAATGTATTTTCCGTGTCTTTAATCGTTGGGGAGAATTGGTATTTGAAACCACCGACCAAAACATCGGATGGGACGGAACATTTAAAGGAAAAAAATTGGATCCAGATGTTTTTGATTATTATTTAGAAGTGGATTGCATCGGTGGTTCACGTAACATTGTTAAAGGAAACATCACATTAATGAAATAAAAGAAAATGGGAAAAATCATTCAAGCAAAATCAGAGAAGTTTTTAGAAAATTATTTAAATAATGCGAGTCCAACGGGATTCGAATCTGCCGGACAAAAAATGTGGTTAGACTATATCAAGCCTTATGTGGATGAGTACATCACGGACAATTATGGTTCAGTTGCAGGAATCATCAATCCAGGTCAACCATACAAAGTAGTCATTGAAGCGCATGCGGATGAAATCTCATGGTTTGTGCACTACATCACCAAAGATGGCTTTATCTATTTGAAACGAAATGGTGGTTCTGACCACATGATTGCACCGTCGAAACGCGTAAACATTCACACGGATCAAGGCATTGTTAAAGCCGTTTTTGGCTGGCCTGCGATTCACATGCGTCAACAGAAAGAAGAGACGCCGAGCATGAAAAACATTTTCTTGGACTGTGGATGTAGTTCAAAAGAAGAAGTCGAAGCACTAGGTGTTCATGTTGGATGCGTAGCAACGTTTGAGGATGAATTCATGATCTTGAACAAGAACAAATATGTTGGACGCGCTTTGGACAACCGCATGGGTGGATTTATGATTGCGGAGGTTGCTCGTATGTTGAAAGACGCAAAAAAGAAATTGCCGTTTACCTTGTACATTGTGAATTCTGTACAAGAAGAGATTGGACTACGTGGTGCAGAAATGATGGCGCATCGCATCAAACCAGATTTGGCTTTGATCACCGATGTTTGTCACGACACAGGAACTCCCATGGTGGATAAAATCGAAAATGGCGATCAGAAATCGGGAGATGGACCAGTGTTAACGTATGGTCCAGCGGTTCAAAATAATTTCTTGAAGCAAATTATCTCGGCGGCACAAAAAAACAAAATTCCTTTCCAACGTGCCGCGGTATCTCGTTCAACTGGAACAGATACAGACGCGTTTGCTTATTCGAATGAAGGAGTAACAAGTGCCTTGATTTCTTTGCCCTTGCGTTACATGCATACAACGGTGGAAATGGTTCAAAAAGAAGACGTAGAAAATTGCATTCGCTTGATTTACGAAACATTGTTAACCGTGAAAGCGGGACAAGATTTTAGGTATTTGAAGTAAGAAAAAATGGTTAGGAGGGGTGAAACGAAGGTTTTACCTCTCTAAATCAATTCGACTTTTACATCTTCAATTAGAAGAATATCGCCTTTAATCAATTTTGCTCTTCTTCTTGTTTCTATTTGTCCGTTTCGATAAACAATTCCAGAATCCACGATGTGTTTTGCATGCCCACCTGTTTCAGCGATTCCTAAGGCTTTCAATAAGCCCATTAATTCAATATATTCTCCAGTCACGGCAAATTGTTCCATTATTTTCCTTTTAATTCCATTGCTTTTAGGGTGTTCATCATCAAGGATGCAATCGTCATTGGACCCACACCACCTGGTACAGGACTAATGAAACTACATTTTGGTGCCACTTCATCAAACTTAACATCTCCGACCAATCTCCATCCGCGTTCGCGTGTAGCGTCTTCCACGCGAGTGGTTCCAACATCGATGATAACGGCTCCTTGTTTAACCATATCCGCTGTAACAAAGTTTGGTTGACCAATTGCCGCGATTAGTATATCGGCCTGTAAACAGATTTCCTTTAAGTTTTCCGTGCGCGAATGTGCGAGTGTCACGGTGCAGTTTCCAGGGTTCGCATTTCTCCCCAACATAATGGAAAGCGGAGTTCCAACAATGTTGCTACGTCCGATGATGACACAATTTTTACCTTCCGTTTCAATATTGTTTCGTTCGATCAATGCCATGATTCCTGCTGGAGTCGCTGGTAAGAATCCTGGTAAATTTAAAATCATGTTCCCCAGATTCCGTGGGTGGAATCCATCTACATCTTTCTTTGGATCGATGGCTTGAGTAACTTTTAATTCGTCAATGTGAGCAGGCAAGGGTAATTGAACAATAAATCCATCGATGCTTTTATCTTCGTTTAGTTGACGAACTTTATCCAATAATATTTCCTCAGAAACGGATTCATCGTAACGGATTAAGGTGCTTTCAAATCCAATTTGATCGCAGGCATTCACTTTCGAAGTCACATAAGAAACAGATCCACCATCGTTACCTACGAGCACAGCCGCAAGGTGAGGAATTTTTTTTCCATCTAATTTTCGTTGCTGAACTGCCTGTGCTAATTCGACACGAATTTGAGCTGCTGTTACTTTACCGTCTAAGATTGTCATAAGAAAGTTTTTTCAAAGATAAGAAGAACATACATCCTGACCTAAATCAAGTTATCTTTGTGGAAAAAGAAAAAGATGAAGCAGTTATTATTCGGCATATCTCTATGTTTGTTGCAGTTTACATCAAGTGCACAAATCGAAGGTTCAGAATTGGGAATTGAAGCATACGGTGGAGGATCTCAACTTGGAGGAACTTTCGGAGGAGAGCTCAAATATGCAGCAAAACTTCCAAATAATTTGGTTGTTGGACCTTCTTTTCGTTTACAAAGATCTTGGTCGAATTACTTAAATGTTCAATCGCAATTTACCATTTATGGTGGTGGCGCGTTTGCACACTTTCGCATTCAGGAAAAGATTTTTGTCGGCACGGAATTCCAAATGTTGCATAGTCCATTTAATTTTATCACGTTCCAAGCTGGACAGAAAAAATGGGCGCCAACCTTATTTGTAGGAGGTGGATTCTATTTGAAGTTAGCACCTAAAATCAACTTGAATTTAGCCTTATTCTATGATGTAATCAATGCAGATAATAGTCCGTTCCGAAGTTCTTATAATTTCAAAATCAAAAATGAACTTGGACAAGTGGTGAGGATTTTACCGATTATTTACCGCATCACCTTATTTATTCCTTTAACGAAATAATTCATGAAAGTAGGCATTGTACTTTATCCAACATATGGTGGAAGTGGGGTTGTAGCGACGGAGTTAGGTAAAGCACTAGCTGCAAAAGGACACGAGATTCACTTCATCACCTATTCGCAGCCAGTTCGACTCGGTTCCTTCCGTGAGAATATTTTTTACCACGAAGTTTCCTTGACAGATTACCCACTTTTTGATTTTCAACCGTATGAAACACAACTTGCCAGTAAAATGGTGGATGTGGTCAAACATGAAAAATTAGACATTCTCCATGTTCATTATGCCATTCCGCATGCATCTGCAGCGTTTATGGCACAACAAATATTAAAGGCACAAGGAATAGAGATTCCATTTGTGACAACCTTACACGGGACAGATATTACGCTTGTTGGAAAAGATGCTTCGTTTGAACCGGTGATTACTTTTTGCATCAACCATTCGAATGCAGTAACGACCGTTTCGGAAAGTTTAAAAAAGGATACCTACCAACATTTTAAAGTGACACGAGACATTCACGTCATTCCAAATTTTGTGGTGGAAGATGCCGAAAATGAACATTACACGGTGTACATGCGTCAAAAATACGCAAGTGATGGAGAACGCATTCTCTGTCACATTTCGAATTTTCGTCCGGTTAAGCGAGTAGATGATGTATTAAAGGTATTTGCGAAGGTCAACGCTCAAATTCCATCGAAATTAATTTTAGTCGGAGACGGGCCGGACCGGTACCATTGTGAGCGTTTATGCCGCGAATTAAATTTGTGCAATCAAGTGATTTTCCTTGGAAAAGTGAGAGATACCGCCCATGTATTGGAAATGGCCGATGTCTTTTTGTTGCCATCTGAAACCGAGAGTTTTGGACTTGCGGCTTTGGAAGCGATGGCTGTTGGCGTACCGGTTATTTCTTCCAATACCGGTGGAATTCCAGAAGTGAATATTCACGGATATTCCGGGTTTTTATCCAACGTTGGAGACATCGATGACATGGCAAAAAACACCTTGGAATTGTTGAAACCAGAAAATCATGCCACCTTCAAAAAACAAGCGAAATTGCGTTCTGAAGAATTTAGTTTGGCACGAATTCTTCCGATGTATGAAGAATTATATCGTACATTAGTGAAGTAAATTTCATTCATATGCTGAAAATAGGGGTTTTATTATCAGGATGTGGCGTTTATGATGGCGCCGAAATTCAAGAAGCTGTTTTAAGTTTATTGGCCATTGATCAAATGGGTGCGCAAGCTGTTTGCATTGGCATCGATGCCGATCAGCATCATGTAGTCAATCACCTCAATGGCGAAGAAATACTTCAAACAAGAAATATGTTGGTGGAAGCCGCACGCATCGCACGTGGAGACATACAAAAGATAGAAAACATCGTTCCTGCGGACATCGATGCGCTGGTGATTCCCGGTGGATTCGGTAGTGCGAAAAACTTCACGACTTGGGCTTTTGATGGACCACGAGGAACTATTCGCTCTGATGTTAAATTATTACTCGTAAACTTGGTCAACATAGGAAAACCAATTGTTGCCTTGTGCGTGAGTCCGGTCGTTCTTGCGAAAGCCTTTGAAGGATCGGATATTCACCCCAAAATGACCATCGGTTCCAAGCAAGGATCGTCTCCATATTCTATTGGTGATTTTGAAGCAGGCCTGACTTCAACTGGCGTTGTATCCGTTGATTGCCCACTTGGCGAAATACTCATCGATGAGGAAAACCGCATCATCACGGCTCCATGCTACATGATGAATGCGCGCATATCTGAAATACAAGGAAACATTCAATCGGCTTTTACGGCTTTAAAAAAGATATTGAATGCCGAATGATCAACACCTAAACGATTGGTTTAAGGAACGTAAAGCGCGTTTCAATGAACGTCATGCAGATGAATTGTTTCAACGTATTTGTCAGCAGGACAGAACTGCTTTGAGTGCGGCCATTACCTTAATTGAAAGCAATCGTCCGGAAGATCGAATAGAGGCAAACAAATTATTGCAACTCTGTTTGGGCTTGAATAAAAGAGCTTGGCGCATTGGAATCACCGGAGTTCCTGGAGTAGGAAAGAGCACGTTTATTGAATCATTTGGAAATTATATTTTACATCACAAACAAAGTCTTGCTGTTTTAGCTATTGATCCTTCCTCCAATGTTTCTGGTGGCAGTATACTTGGGGACAAAACGCGCATGGAGACTTTGTCCAACAATGAGCGCGTTTTTATACGTCCAACAGCTGCTGGCACAACCTTAGGCGGAGTCGCTCGACATACAAGAGAAGCCATCATTCTATGCGAAGCAGCAGGATTTGAAGTCATTTTCATTGAAACGGTAGGTGTAGGTCAGTCAGAGACGATTGTTCATTCCATGGTCGATTTCTTCTTGTTGCTCATGCTTGCAGGTGCGGGTGACGAGTTGCAGGGAATGAAGCGTGGCATCATGGAAATGGCAGATGGAATGATCATCACGAAAGCAGATGGCGAAAATATCCAAAAAGCGCAATGGGCGAGAAGAGAATACGCAAATGCCCTGCATTTATTTCCACCTAAAGAAAACGACTGGATTACCCAAGTTCATACATCAAGTAGTTTGAATAAGGATGGGTTTGAAGAGGTTTGGTCGAGCTTAAGTTCCTATTTTAACACCATGGAGCATACAGGATGGATCACGGAAAACAGAAAACGACAAGAAGTGGAAGTTCTTGAAGAAATGCTACGTTCCTTATTGCAAGCAGACTTTTTCTCGAATAAGAAGTGGATGGATCTGTATCGTGAAAAAGAAGCGCAAGTAAAATCAGGAAACATCCTCGCTTACCAAGCCGCAGAGGAGTTATTTGAAACTTTTCGTTCGATTTAGTACTTCAATACTTTAAACGTTGACAATACTTCTTCGTTCTTTTGAACTCGCAAGATATAAATCGCTGAACGCATTTCTGGAATAGAAATCGGTGTTTCCAAAGCGGTATTGTTCACCGTTCCTTTCGCAATGATTCGCCCACTTAAATCAAAGATTTCATAGGTGCAGCCACCTGCTAGTGTTTTGTTGTCGTGACTCAATACAAATGTTCCATTCGATGGATTGGGAGCCACCGTAAAATGAATGTCTGGGCCGTCTGGAGGTAAAGGAATCAATTTGAAAACGGCCGTGAAGAAGGACACATTTGTCGAAATATTTGTCGAAAGGCTGTCTTGTAACGTATCCGAAATGAAAGCTCCCGGTAACCAATGTGAGAATTCGTATCCTGGTTTTGCTATAGGCACAAGTTGAATAGGAACGCCATCGAAATAAGTTCCAGACCATGGATACGTCACTGGTTGAATCGTGTTCAACGAAATTTCTCCGCCATTTTCCGGTACTATGTCTAATTCAACGTTGACTGTTTTTGTTAAATTAAATCCTGTTTTTATGTTCTCAAAAACAACTTCATTTCGACAAGCCAATTGATCCTGGAATACCCCATGATTATTCACAAATGCCTCCATTTGTCCGGTAATGTTGTTTGGGTCACCCCAACGCGCAAACTCGTTTGGCATTTCTGTCACCATGGATTCGAAAAACGTTTGCTCCCGAGCCAACAAGACTTCTGTCTGATAACTGGTATTCATCAAATCGGCAAATCGATTGATAAAGTAGTTTTTGTAATCTGTGTTTTGAATGCTTTTCAACCAAATGTTGATATATGGATTATCCGTACTTTGTCCAAGCATGTAATTGATGTGGTTATCGGTACAACTTGTCCAGCCATTAGGTTGCATGGACAATTCCAAGTCAATCAAGGCAAAACGCCACCTCCAGTTAGATTTGTCAGAACGATAAATTTTAATGTTATTTCCAGGCCAATCCACATTTCCCATCCAGGACTCTGCGATGATGTAATCCGAGTAGTGTTTTAAATCGAAGTATTCATCCGCATCGTTCATGTAACTCGGCGCTAAAGGATTCAATGCTTGGAAATCAGTATAGGAGTTCCAGAAATTATCTACGTCACCTTCTACAGCGCGCAAGACTAAATTATACCAGTAACTGAGTGATAATAGTTCCAATGAATCTTTATTCGCCCCGTCGTGAATTTCAAAATACTCTGAATTGAATTTTTCTCGAAGTTCGTAAAGTCCAAAATAAGAGCCGTTGATGTAGACAGTCACAGGACGATAAGCGGAATAATAATTCTTCGTTCCTTCGCTCATCATGCGTACCTGACTCGCGTCTTTATAAGGCAATGTCAAATACTGATTACTTCCATTTCTTAGGTAAATTTCACTGTATTTTGTGCGGTCTGTACGATCAGGAATCAGTGGGTAATTTACTGGTGCTTGCCCAAGTGCACCATGATCGAACGACAACCTAAAGGAACGCTGTGGTTGAGAACGACTACCTCCAGCTCCACCGTCCATTCGCATGGAAGTAAAGCGTTCGAAAAGAAGTGGATGTCCAATTCCTTCATTGAGATAAACCGCATGTGCGGGTTTTATCCAATCGGTGGACCAATTATCAAAAATCCCGGTTGAACCATATAAATTGCTTTGATCAGTTGTTACCAATAGGATTGGCGTGCCATGACTTACGTTAAAGATATAGGTGCCAATTGTTTGCTGACTAGGTAAGTACCCACCGTTTGGATCAAGTGGAAATACCTTCGCACGGATGACCATTTTTTGATAGATAAATATGGAATCTGTGTAAGTCGGTGAATTAAAACTAGGCTCCGAACCATTCGTTGTGTACACTAATTTGGACGGAACGAGGTTGTTATGTGATAATTTTAGGTAAAAAGCGTTATTGTTTATTCCTGATATTTTGGAAAGAATAGGACGCTTTAAACTATCGTTATAAAAAACGGAAGAATTGTTACTTGCAGCGGGTGAGGGCACTAACCACTTGACAATTGCCGATCCATTCGGACTTAGTCCAACGGAAATATCTGCCATAGGTGATTCAACGGGCAAGCTAGAAACCAATTGTTGTGTGGGATTAAACAAATAAACAGTCTCCCCACCGCCATCTAACTTAAAATTCGTGTGGAATAAATTTCCTTGCAGTGGAATAAATTCAGCTGTAAGTTCGCTGATTTGCGTTGCATTCAAATGAAAGTCGATATAAGTGTAATTTTCTCCGTTTGTTGCAGCAACTTCAAATCCGATGGAGTTTATCATTCCAGCGCTTAGTCCAGATGCACTTAATTCACTTGCTCTAATGAGCATTTGATGTCTCGCTCCCCAATACCAGTTTCCAAAAGGAGCTGGGTAATCCGTATTTCCATTTTGAATATTACCTGTGCCAATAATTGCATTGTTCAATTTGATGTTTGGACGTTGGTAGTATGTTGAGGCGATGTTTGCCGAACAAGCCGCCGGACTCCCATCAATAAAACTTCCGATGGTTGAGATGTAAGTTGTCGCAGTCTGCTTAAAAATGGAGTTTTCAGTGTATTGTGCGTTATTATAAGAGCAGATGTTGATGACCACATTTGAAATACCATCCCAATAAAACGGAGTAACAAGTTGGTGTTGACTCCATCCTGCTTGGGGCGTGTAATTTTGTTCTGAAAGTCCAAATTGGAAAGGAGCAGAGCCAAAGCGATTTTTTTGACTACAAAATATTTGTTGAAACCCACCTGCAGGAATGGATAGATTCGGTAGGATCCACATATTAGGCACCGTTGGTTTATCTGATAATGCGTAACCGTTTAAATTCAGAGGAGAAGTTCCTGCATTATACAATTCAATCCAATCACTGGCATCGCCATTTTCGTCACTAGAGGAAGTGAAGTTCTTGTTACACCCTTCATTGATATAAACTTGCGTAAAGCCAATTTGATGCAAAAGTAAAAAACAAACAAGGAGTTGCTTCATTTCAAAATCCATTAGGAAAATCGAAGATAGTTAAATAAAATAAGTCTTTAATTCTAAGAATGATAAACCTAAGTTAAAAAATTTCAAATCGTATCGTTTCAGGCTGCTCGTTTTCATGTGTAATATGGAGATAATACACTCCAGGAAGAGCCTGATTTAAGCGCACTTCATACCTTGTTGAATGTACTTCTAGCACGTCAAATGAAATTCTTCGTCCATAGGAATCATACAAGTCACTTATTTTCCCTTTTTCAATGGAAATCATAAATTGACCATCATTTGGATTTGGAAAAAGATGTGCAGTTCCAATGTGTATTTCCGAAATATTTACCTCCGAATCTACTTGGAATGTATCTATTTCGAGACAACCTTCAGAATCCGTAATTGTGACGATATATATGCCACCAGGTACTTGAGTTAAATCATTTGTGTTTTGGCCAGAATTCCAGCTAAATAAATAGGGAGGTGTTGCGCCAGAAACACCCAAATTGATGCCGCCATCTATTCCGAAAACTTCTGGATTAATCACTGCATTTATTGTCCAAGGGAATGGCTCATAAACCACGTTTTGAAGGGAAACGGAACAACCCAATTGATCATGTATGGAGCAGACGTAATTACCGGCGCCGATTCCGGAAATAATGGAATCATTCACGGTGAAGTCCACCCAATTAAAAGTGTAGGGAGCAGTTCCACCCTGTGCCAAAACAGTGATGCTTCCTGTTTGTCCTCCCGGACATGTAACGGAGACAATTTGGCTCGTTGCGTTCAGGTCCGTTAAGTTTATTTGGAAACTAACGGTATCATGACAATTCAGGCCATCTGTCACAATGCATTCAACTGAGCCAGGCCCCATGGTTTGCAAGGTATTCGTTGTTTCCATAGAATTCACCCAAGAATAACTATAGGGAAGCACACCGTCTGCAGCAGAAACCTGTACAGTTCCAACAGCGCTTGAGTCACAGACAATGTTCGTTCCGTTTGCTTGTGAAGTCAAATTCGATAGCGTATAAATGGTGTCAGAAAATGATGTTTGACAACCCAAGGAATCTGAAATGACACAAGAGTAAATACCATTTCCTAGGTTGGCAATCACATGGCTATTAGCCAAATTAGACCAAGTAAATTGATAAGGACCAACACCATTCAAGGGACTTAGTGTTATTTGTCCATTCATATTTTCAGCACAATCGTTAGGAGTGGTGATATGGTTCACCTGCATATCGGATTGACTTTCAAGAGTAAAGGATTGAAAAACAGAACATCCAAGGATATCAGTGGATGTAACTGAATAACTTCCAGTTGGTAAATTAATGATCGCTGCTGAAGAAATTGCGTTGGGAGACCAGTTGTATGAATACGTTCCATTTCCACCAACTGCATGAACGGAAATCGACCCGTTATTGGAATAAATACAACTTGGAAATATCATCGTATCTGCAACGATTTGCATAGCATTTGGCTGTGTGATTGTCCCGGTTACCGTTCCTTGACATCCGAATTGATCGGTGATTAGACAGGTGTAATCTCCAGCTGGCACATTGGCTAATTGATTGGAATTTCCACTAACTGGAGACCACGAATACGTATACCCAGCAGTTCCACCAGAAGCATGTATGCTCATTTGTCCAGTTGATGATCCATAACAAGTGACTGGTGTATTGGAATCGATCGTTCCATTTACAGCTGTTGGTTGGGATATGGGAACAACAATAGTCCCGACACATCCATTGTCATCGACCACTTCACAAGCATATTGTCCGGCAATTAAGTTATTAATGGTATTCGATCCATTTCCAGTGGGATTCCCTGGTGACCAACTATAAGAAAGTGTTCCAGTTCCTCCCGTAGCAGAAATCTCAGCTGAACCATTTGAACCGTTAAAACAGGAAACGAAAGTTTGACTAATAAGTACAACACTAGGTCCTGTAATATTACTAATACCAACGGAGAGGTTTTCCGAACAAGCATTCTGATCAGTAACTAGCACATCATAAGTGCCAGCAAATAAATTTGATAAATTAGCCGTGATTCCCACGGATGGGGTCCAACTATATGAATAATTTCCTGTCCCACCAGTTACTTCCAGCTCAATTGTGCCATTATTTGAACCACATGTTGCTGCTGTGATAACGGATGTCCCAACAATTAAAGGAGCAGGCTCACTAATTTGAATACCCTGATTTGTCGTACACCCATGGTCATCGGTAACTTGGCAATTGTAAAATCCAGCAGACAGATTCGCGGCTAGATTGGTGTTTCCCCCATTAAGATTCCAATTATACGAATATGGTGTAACGCCACCAAACCCAGAAACCAAAGCGGATCCATTGGTTCCACCAAAACAAGAAACAGGATTTTGTGAAATGATTAATGAACCTAACGCACTTGGTTGGTCAATGCTTACAATTGCTGACTGTTGACAGCCATTCATATCGCTGATTATACAGGTGTAGGTACCGGCAGGGACGTTACTTATGGAAGGACCTGAAATCGCATTGGGACTCCACAAATAGCTTAGATTCCCTGTTCCCCCGGAAGCCAATAGAGAGGCACTACCATTCGAATTTCCAAAACAATCAACGTTTGAAATGTTCAAAATAGAACTTGTGATGGAGGGTGGATGTAGCATTTGAAAACTTTGGTTCAAAATGCAGTTATTCGCATCCGAAATTTCACAGGAATATAATCCGGCACTTAAGTTAGAAAGAGAATTTGTCGTACCTAAATTTCCAGTCCAATTGAATTGATAAGGCGGAGTGCCACCTATCGTGGAAAGCGTTAAGGCCCCATTATTTCCTCCAAAACAAGAAATTGGATTCAAAGTTGAATTGGCTGATAATGCCGTTGGTTGAGTAAGGGAAATTTGTTGAGAGGATGAACATCCAAGTCCATCGGTTACTAGACATGTATAGGTCCCTGCAGGTAAATTTGTCAAAGAAGATGTATTGCCAAGATTCGGAGTCCATGAATATGAGTATTGTCCATTTCCTCCAGAAGCACTCATACTTATCGAGCCGTTAAAAGCGCCGTTACAAGATGGATTAATGACAGTTGAAACACCGGAAATCACGGCGGTTGATACCATTGTGATGGTAGCATTTTGTTGTGGAGCTGCACATTGGTTCGCATCAGCAAGTTGACAGCTATAGTTACCAGGACTCAAATTGCTGTTACTACCACTATTATTGCTTGTGTTCGACCAGTTGAAGGAAAAAGATCCTGTTCCTCCTGACGTTAAAAGTTGAATGGTTCCATTGTTAAGTCCACAACTTGCGTTAGTCACTGTTGAACTGACTTGAATGGATAGGCAAGTTTTGAAAATGGGATTGATCGCTAAGGCTACCGTGTACCCGAAGTTTTCAATGGGCGTCCAAGCAGTTGCGCCATTCGGGTTTTGATTCCACTTCATAAATGCACGGTTCGCTTTGAAGTAATTCGTGGAAGTTTGAAGCTTGATGTTTGCAGCATTTTCAATAACCCCGAAAAAATAAGTACCTGGAATCAGGGTGAAAGTTCCGCCATTGAGGGGAAGATTGATGGTTGCTCCTGAAATGGAATTGGCAGCGGTACTTGTGTAAGTGGTCGTTGAAACGATAGGTGTACCAATTGGAACACCAGTTGCATTCGTTGCATAAATATCTACGCGAATGGGTTGATTTGCAGGTGTTCCTGCAGCAAGGCTAATTTTTACAGAATCTAAGTAATCTTGTTGACCTATCGTAAACGTTTGTCCAAGTACACCATTGTCATAGACGCTAGTTGAATTGTTGCCAATCCCAATGGTTCCGGTTGTTCCCACAACCCTTGATAATTCCGACTTAGTCCTTGAGAAATAAGTGATGTATGAATTATTAAATGGAATTTGATCATTGACCGTGTTGAATAGGTATTCAATGGAGTAATTTCCATGCGTTTGAATGGTGTAATTTGCTACCGTGAACGTATCTATTTGTCCTGAAATCAAATTATGTCCAGCACTCGTTGCGGTGTAAATTAAACTATTAGTTGCAATATCTTTAATGTTAACCGTCATGTTGACATTATACAAGGTGCTGGTTCCTGAATTTTTTGCGCATGCAGATAAGGTCAAGTTATTTCCATTAACGGATTGTCGCGTATGGATTTTAGTAAATTCTCCACCAGGACTTTGATGACTCACATAGGAAAGATCAATAGCAGGATTGGAACCAAGTTTCGGTCGAATCATAAAAGCATAATTCACGCTATAGGACTCAATCGTATTCCAATTTCCGGAAATAGTTGTTCGGACATAGTTTTTTCCCGTTGTAAATAGATTGGCATCACAACCGATGGGATATGGTGAATTTCCTAGTTTATGAATGGAAAAAAGATAATTTCCACTCGTTAAAGTAAGTGGATTTACCAAAGTATGTATTTGCCATCCTACCCCAGTGGAAATTGAATTTGGAGATGTGTAAATAGGACTTATTTGAATGATGTTATTGATGATTGGGAAGACTTCAACGTAATATTCCTGTGTGGTTGACGCACTTTGTGTATAAAACTGCACACCGCTTAACACATCATTACCGGTAACTGTGTAAACGACTCCTTGGTCATATTCTGAGCTTGTTGACCAATTAAAGGCATTAGAATACGTGTTGTTATCCCTTGCATAATAATTGAAATCTACTGTGAGGTTTTGAGTGGAAACATCATTCGTTGTTAGTCCATCAATTTGTGTTTGTGTTTTAATGTATTTGATAAAATAGTTCTTGGAAACAGATAGATTTGGAAACCAAGTCCCACTGATTATGGCTTGTTGAATGCCTACTCCTAAATTAATAGGAGTACTTGTCAATACCTGAATCGGTGTAGTTACATTCGGTAATTCATAAATTTCCGTGGTAAGTATGACATTCGAAATCGCACTGCCGCTAAAATTTTTAAGCGTTGCACCAAATGGAATTCCATAATTAGCTTGATTCAGCGGTATTTTTGTGAACCTATTTTTTAGGTAAATGATGCCAACATCGTTGTTGTTAAGTAATGCTGTGTAGTTGAAATTCCATGTAAAACCCACACTTGACCATGCATTGTCCCATTCGAAATAATACGTATTTCCAGCTGTTAAAATCAAATTATCGACACGTGAAGCATAGAAATTTGTTCCAGATGAGACACATCCATTGAAATCGTCATTCGCTTCAATAAGTGTCAAATTCCCACAACTCCCTGACCAAATCCATAAACGCGTATCTGAACCACCTCCACACGAATTGATGGAAAGATTTCCATTCGTGGTTGGCGTAAATTGATACCAATTCGAACCAATGGCGTCAATTTGTGAAGCTCCAGCACCAGTGATGGGGGTAGCTGTATATGTTCCAGGATTGATATTTGTGGCCGTCGAGCAATATGATCCCTGGGCATGAAGTTGCCAAAGACAAGTGAATAACAAAAAAGAAAATAGGGTAAACTTCATTCCATTTCAATCTTCCCAAAAGTAATGATAGAATCGCTTATTTGCAACAACGAAAGGTTATGCCCCAAAACAAAAAAAACCCTTGAGATTCTGGTCATCTTATTGACGGATTGCATCACTCAAAATGGCTGCATTCGCGGATTTACAGATGGGCATCATCAGCGAAATGTCAAAACAAGGAATTTCTATAATGAGTGCATACACCGTTTTTTTCGATAAGAGATATCAAAAATTGCATGAATAAAAGGAGTATGAGATTGGCGGAAAAACTAAATGGTTTTCAAGATGATTTTGTTTCGATGTAGCGTGATTTCCCCCTTGATTTCTAATTGCTTTAACAGCCTTGAAATCACAACTCTAGAGGAATGCAAATCATCTGCCACCTCTTGATGCGTGTGTAAAATTTCTAATGAGCCCAATAATTTCGCTTGGTCTTGCAGGTATTTTAACAGCCGTTGATCTAAATTCAAGAAGGCGATGGCGTCAATGGACTCCATTAATTCCATCATTCGAGTGTGGTAATTACTGATGATGTACGTTCGCCAGCTTTTGTATTGATCCATCCAAATTTCCATGTACTCCGCTGGAATCATGAGTAGAAGCGAAGGCTCCATTGCGGTCGCTTTGATGAGACTATCGATTTTCTTTGTGCAACATTGCAGGGTCATCGCACAGGTGTCTCCGCCTTCAATGTAATAGAGTAATATTTCTTCACCGTTTTCATTTTCACGAGAAACTTTGATGGATCCTTCGATTAGGATAGGGATTAACTGTAACCGATCTCCCACATGGACAATGATTTCATCCGTTGTGGTTTCGCGAATTTTGGCAAGTTTCGCCATTTCCGAAATCAAAGCCGGCTCAAGCACATAGCCTAGCTGCGCTTGAAGTATCGCTTCTTTATCTATTAGACTTAGCATCTGCTTTGTATGGAATAAAAATATTCGCGTAAATAATTTTTGACAATGCAAACAAGTAAGGTGCTAATGCGATGGAAAAAAAGGTAACTAATCCAATTTGTGTCCAAGCACCAAAACTAGGGAACCATAAATTACACGACGCCCATATTGTCACAAAAAGCATCACTCCTAAACCATAAGAAACATACATCGCGCCATAGAAAAATCCAGGTTCTCTTTCGTATTTTAAGTGACATACATCGCATTCAACTCGAACGTCACCTATGTTTTTTAAATCGTACACAGAAGAAACGAGAAATTGTCCTTCGTGACACTGTGGACACGTCATGTGTAAAATGCTGTAAATTTTCGTCCCTTTTTTCATAATGCAGATCAATGATTATTTGACAAAAGTAACTCATTTAAGCGCGTGAGAATGTAACATTTGTTACTAAAATTGAGAACTTGACGAAAATCATGTTTTGTCCGAAACTCGGGTTTCTTTTGACATGAATTATGACAAAAAGACACTATTTAGGGTGCTGATTCTTTCATTTTGTCATTGGTTCCTATTTAAATATGGATGGCACACAAATTGAGAATTGCAGAAACATCAAAAAGAAAATATATTTAGAATGGGAAAAATAATTGGAATTGACTTAGGAACAACAAACTCGTGTGTTTCTGTCATGGAAGGAAATGAGCCAGTAGTAATTGCGAACTCAGAAGGAAAAAGAACAACTCCGTCTGTTGTTGCATTTGTTGAAGGTGGAGAGCGTAAAGTAGGAGACCCTGCAAAGCGTCAAGCCATCACGAATCCAACAAAAACAATCTCCTCGATTAAACGATTCATGGGGTCTAGCTTCGATGAATGTAAGAAAGAAGTAGCTCGGGTTCCTTACCAAGTGGTAAAAGGTGACAATAATACACCTCGCGTAAAAATCGATGATCGTTTGTATTCTCCACAAGAAATTTCGGCGATTATCCTTCAGAAAATGAAGAAAACCGCAGAAGATTACCTTGGACACGAAGTAACGGAAGCAGTCGTAACAGTTCCAGCTTACTTTAATGATGCACAACGTCAAGCAACGAAAGAAGCAGGTGAAATCGCAGGATTAACCATCAAAAGAATCATCAACGAGCCGACTGCAGCAGCATTGGCTTATGGATTAGATAAAAAAGGTATTGACCAAAAAATCGTTGTATTCGACTTCGGTGGTGGAACGCATGACGTTTCTGTACTTGAATTAGGAGATGGCGTATTTGAAGTATTGGCAACAGACGGAGACACGCACTTAGGTGGTGACGACGTAGATGAGGCTATCATTGTTTGGTTATCAGAAGAGTTTAAAAAGGACGAAGGGCTTGACTTGCGTAAAGATCCGATGGCACTTCAACGTTTGAAAGAAGCAGCAGAGAAAGCCAAAATCGAATTGTCTTCAACCAACTCATCGGAAATCAACCTTCCGTATATCATGCCAGTTGATGGTGTTCCAAAACACTTAGTAAGAACCTTACAACGTGCAAAATTCGAGCAATTGATTTCTGAAATCGTTGAGCGTACGATTGCTCCATGTCGTTCTGCCTTGAAAAATGCAGGATTGTCTCCAAGTGATATCAACGAAGTAATTTTAGTAGGCGGATCTACACGTATTCCAATCATCCAAGATGCGGTTGAACGTTTCTTCGGTAAAGCTCCATCAAAAGGGGTGAATCCAGATGAGGTAGTTGCAGTAGGTGCAGCGATCCAAGGTGGCGTATTGACAGGTGAAGTGAAAGACGTTCTTTTATTAGACGTGATTCCTTTATCTTTAGGTATTGAAACCATGGGTGGTGTTTTGACAAAATTAATTGAAGCAAATACAACGATTCCTACGAAAAAATCTGAAGTATTCTCGACAGCATCTGATAATCAGCCATCTGTTGACATTCACGTTCTTCAAGGGGAGCGTCCAATGGCAACGGATAACAAAACATTAGGTCGTTTCCAATTGACAGACATTCCACCAGCGCAACGTGGTGTTCCTCAAATTGAGGTGACATTCGACATCGATGCGAACGGAATCATGAATATTTCAGCGAAAGACAAAGGAACAGGAAAACAACAATCTATTAAAATCGAAGCGTCTTCCGGTTTGTCTGATGAAGAAATTCAACGAATGAAAGCAGAAGCAGAAGCAAATGCTGAATCCGATAACAAAAAACGTGAAGAAGTTGAAACCATCAACAAAGCTGATTCCTTAATTTTCCAAACGGAGCGTCAAATGAAAGAATATGGCGATAAAATCCCAGCGGATAAAAAACAAGGAATCGAAGATGCATTGACAGAGTTGAAAGCGGAATTCGAAGCACGTAACATTCAAAACTTGGAGCCAGCAATGGAAAAATTAAACAATGTTTTCCAAGCGGCATCTCAAGACATGTACAATGCAGCAAATGCGGACGGTGGAAACGCTGGTGATGCAGGAGCAGATGAATCAACAGCTAACCCGAACGACGAAGTGACGGATGTTGATTTTGAAGAAGTGAAAGATAAATAATTCATATTATTTCAAACAATTTCAAAACACTCGTCGATTATTCGGCGAGTGTTTTTATTTTTGACCCATGTTATATTCCAAAAAGCTAGAAAATGCCAAAAGTAAAGAGTGGGTGGTCTTCATCCATGGTGCAGGAGGTAGCTCTAGTATTTGGCATAAGCAAATCAAAACCTTTTCGGAGAAGTACAATCTTTTACTGATTGACCTGCGTGGACATGGAAAAAGTCAGATTGAATCCATAAAGAAACGCTACTCCTTTAAATTGATCGCGCAAGATGTGATTGAAGTGATGCATGCGCAACAGATTCAGCATGCGCATTTCGTGGGAGTTTCTATGGGATCTATCGTGATTAAGCAAATAGAAATCATGGAGCCTGGACTCGTGAAATCGATGATTTTCGCCGGAGCAATCACGCGTTTGAATTTTAAATCACGTTTTTTGTTGAAAATGGGGCGAATTCTCAATCGATTCATTCCTCAAATGGGACTTTATCAATTGTTTGCACGCATCATGATGCCGAAAAAAAATCACGCATCGTCCCGGGAATTATTCATCACGGAAGCACGTAAAATCGTTCACAAAGAATTTAATCGTTGGTTCAAATTAACCTCGCGTTTAGCCCTTTACCTCGTTGAATTGGAAAAACAAACCGACAAAACACCAACATTGTTCATCATGGGTGAGGAAGACCATTTGTTTTTAACACCCGTAAAGGAATTAGTTGCTCAAAATCCACGGTTAAACCTAAGTATAGTTCCTAATTGTGGACATGTGGTCAACTTTGAACAAGCTGACACTTTCAATCACCTTAGTTTGAATTTTATCGACCAAGTATCCGCTTGAAATCGACCTATTAACAATTTGGATTCATTTTGTTAAAAAACACTTGCTCAAAAATCATTCATCTTCACAGATTTGGATTAAATTTGTCCTCAATTTGCAGCGAACATCCGCTTCGAAGAAAAGTAAATTGAAATCCCTATGCCAAAAGATTTATCCATCAAATCTGTTCTGATTATCGGAAGCGGACCAATTGTTATCGGACAAGCCTGTGAGTTTGACTACGCCGGATCACAAGCAGCACGATCTTTGAGAGAAGAAGGAATTGAAGTGACCTTGATCAATTCGAATCCTGCTACCATCATGACCGACAAAGTTGTTGCCGATAATGTCTATCTGCAACCCTTAGAACCAGAAAGCATTGTGGAGATTTTGAAAAATCACCAGATCGATGCGGTACTTCCAACCATGGGTGGACAAACTGCCTTAAATTTGTGTATCAAGTGTGATGAATTAGGTATTTGGGAACAATATGGCGTTCGCCTGATTGGTGTGGATATCAACGCCATTGAAATTACAGAGAACAGAGAAGCTTTCCGCGAATTGATGTTGGAGATTGATATACCAATGGCTCCTCAAAAAACAGCTAAATCTTTTTTGGAAGGTAAAGAAATCGCACAGGAATTTGGATTCCCACTGTGTATTCGTCCTTCTTATACATTAGGCGGATCAGGTGCTTCTATCTTACACGAACCGAAAGAATTTGATAACCTACTTGAACGCGGATTGCAATTGTCTCCGATTCACGAAGTCATGATTGACAAAGCCTTGTTAGGTTGGAAAGAATACGAATTGGAATTACTTCGTGATGCCAATGATAACGTCGTAATTATCTGCTCGATCGAAAACTTCGATCCAATGGGAATTCATACGGGTGATTCAATTACGGTTGCTCCAGCCATGACCTTATCCGACACTACCTTTCAAAAAATGCGCGACATGGCCATCAAAATGATGCGCTCTATCGGGAATTTCGCGGGTGGATGTAACGTTCAGTTTGCGGTTTCTCCAGATGATGCAGAAGACATCATCACGATTGAAATCAACCCACGAGTATCTCGTTCATCTGCGCTAGCATCGAAAGCAACGGGTTATCCAATTGCGAAAATCGCTGCGAAATTGGCGATTGGCTACCATTTAGATGAATTGCAAAACCAAATCACGAAAACAACATCGGCGTTATTTGAGCCAACATTGGACTACGTAATTGTGAAAATTCCACGTTGGAACTTTAATAAATTCCCAGGAACAAATCGCCAACTTGGACTTCAGATGAAGTCGGTAGGTGAGGTCATGGGAATCGGACGCTCCTTCCAAGAAGCTTTGCAAAAGGCATGTCAATCCTTAGAGATTAACCGAAATGGATTAGGTGCAGATGGTAAAGAATTGACCAATCAGGATGAAATTTTACATTCCTTAGAATTTGCAAGTTGGAACCGCTTGTTTCATATTTACGATGCCATTAAATTGGGGATTCCGTTTAAAAAAATCGTCGAGAAAACGAAAATCGATATTTGGTTCTTGAAACAAATCGAAGATTTAATCAAATTAGAACGGAAAATTGAAAAGTTCCATTTGGGAAGTATTCCGAAAGATTTGCTTTTTGAGGCGAAACAAAAAGGATATGCGGATCGTCAAGTTGCCCATTTATTGCGTTGTTTGGAATCCGAAGTGTATCAAAAACGTACCGAAATGGGAATTAACCGTGTGTACAAATTGGTAGACACGTGTGCGGCTGAATTTGAAGCAAAAACTCCTTATTACTATTCAACGTTTGAATACGAAAACGAAAGCATCGTTTCGGATCGCAAAAAAGTGGTGGTGCTCGGATCAGGTCCAAATCGAATTGGACAAGGAATCGAATTCGATTACTCTTGTGTACATGGTGTATTAGCCGCGAAAGAATGTGGTTACGAAACCATCATGATCAACTGTAATCCTGAGACGGTTTCTACCGATTTCGACACCGCAGATAAATTATACTTTGAACCAGTTTTCTGGGAACATATTTACGACATCATCAGGCATGAGAATCCAATTGGGGTGATTGTGCAGTTAGGTGGACAAACAGCCTTGAAATTAGCGGAGAAATTGCAACGATATGGCATTCGAATTCTCGGAACAAGCTACGAAGCCTTGGATTTAGCAGAAGACCGTGGACGTTTTTCCAAATTGCTTGAAGCAAACAATGTTCCGTTCCCTGAGTATGGGGTGGTGGAAAGTGCAGAACAAGCACTCGAATTATCTGATAAATTAGGATTCCCATTGTTGGTTCGTCCTTCCTATGTATTGGGTGGACAAAAAATGAAAATTGTCATCAATAAAGAAGAATTGGAGCATCATGTCGTTGATATCATCAATGAAATGGGGAACAATCAAATTTTGTTGGATCACTTTTTAGGTGGTGCGATTGAAGCGGAAGCCGATGCGATTTGCGATGGTGAGAATGTTTACATCATCGGAATCATGCAGCACATTGAACCAGCTGGAATTCACTCCGGAGATTCATATGCGGTATTGCCTCCGTACAATTTGGGGGATTTCGTGATGACGCAAATCGAGGACATCACAAAGAAAATAGCCATCGAATTAAGAACTGTTGGATTATTGAACATTCAATTTGCCATTAAAGATGATAAAGTATATGTGATCGAAGCGAATCCACGTGCTTCGCGCACGGTTCCATTCATTGCGAAAGCATATGATGAACCTTATGTGAACTATGCAACGAAAGTGATGTTGGGTGAGAAGAAAGTAACGGATTTCAATTTTCAACCAAGAAAACAAGGATATGCGATAAAAATACCGGTGTTCTCCTACGAGAAATTCCCAGATGTGAAAAAAGAACTTGGACCTGAAATGAAATCTACTGGTGAAGCTATTCGATTCATAAAGGACCTGAAAGATCCGTTCTTCACGAAGATCTATTCGGAAAGAAATATGCACCTTTCGCGATAAATTCCTGATTTTCTAAGTCGAATACCTTAAGGGATTCTGTATATTTGTCTTATGCAGAAGGTTGAAGACATCATGGCGCCAATTCAAATAGAATTGACAACATTTGAAGCTTATTTCAAAGATTCCATGAAGTCTGATGTGCCCTTGTTGGACAAAGTCACGCAGTATGTGGTGAAGCGAAAAGGAAAGCAAATGCGTCCTATGTTCGTTTTTCTTACCGCTAAAATGCTGGGGGAAATCAATCCAGTAACCTACGACGCTACAACCCTTGTTGAACTTCTACATACTGCAACACTCGTTCATGATGATGTGGTAGACGATGCGAATGAACGACGAGGATTCTTTTCTGTCAATGCATTATGGAAAAACAAGATTGCTGTTCTCGTTGGTGACTATATGCTTTCTCGGATTCTTTTACTCTCCATCGAGAAAGAAAACCTTGAATTATTAGAAGTTGTAGCACGCGCCGTTCGTGAGATGAGCGAAGGTGAACTCCTGCAAATTGAAAAAGCACGCGACTTAAACATAGACGAAGAAACGTATTTCGAAGTCATTCGCAAAAAAACAGCATCCTTAATCTCCACCTGTTGCGAAGCCGGTGCGATTAGTGTACATGCCTCATCGGATCAACGGGATAAAATGAGGAAGTTTGGAGAACTCATTGGATTGGCATTCCAAATCAAAGACGATATTTTTGACTACGGAACAGGGGAGCACATCGGAAAACCCACGGGAATCGATATCCGTGAACAGAAAATGACCTTGCCCTTAATATATGTGATGAATCATACCTCCAAAGAAGTACGCAAGGAACTGATGTACATAATGAAAAATGAATACGATGTATCCGCTAAAATTAAACGAGTGATTCAATTGGTCATCGAATTTGGAGGTATCCAATACGCGACGTCCAAAATGGAGGAAATAGCGAATGAAGCATTAATTTTATTGAGTGACTTCCCCGACAATGATGCTAAACATGCGTTAATAGGTTTAGTGCACTACACGATGAATAGAGAGAAATAATGAAAAACATACAATTAATTGCCATATTGGCATTGTTCACACTGAATGCTTGCTCGGGAAATCAATCCAAGAAGGATGATCAGCCAATAAAAGAAGAAGTGCTTTACCAAATCAAAGACGGCAAGTTTACAGAATGGTATCCCGGCAAAAAACAAGTAAAGTTTGAAGGGAATCTGGATGTGAAAGGAAATCGCGAGGGAAAATGGGCCTTCTTTTCTGAAAAAGGAAACCTGCTTTCTTTCACCTTTTACGATCATGGAAAACGCGAAGGATACTCTGTGGTAAAACATCCCAACGGACGCATACACTATCACGGTGAATACCATTTAGATAAAATGGTTGGTATTTGGACTACCTACGATGTAAACGGTAAAAATAAACAAGTAAAAGATTACGGTCAAGCAGAAAGTGAGTAAGATCCCTCCACATATCATTGATGAAATCATGCAAGTTTCTCGCGTTGAGGAGGTCATTGCTGATTACGTGCAACTCAAACGTGCAGGTTCCAATTTGAAAGGACTCAGTCCATTTACGGATGAAAAAACCCCCTCGTTTGTCGTTTCACCAGCCAAACAAATTTTTAAATGCTTTTCAACTGGAAAAGGAGGAACGGTTGTTTCCTTTTTGATGGAAAAAGAACATTTCTCCTATCCCGAAGCACTTCGTTGGTTGGCGGATCGATATGGCGTTCAAATTCCTGAGTTGGTTCAACCGACAGCGGAAGAATTAGCGGAATTAAATGAGCGGGAGAGTTTTTACATCATCAATGAGTTTGCAAAAAATACCTTTGCGGAAAACATGCATCAATCGGAAGAAGGAAAAGCCATTGGACTTTCCTATTTTGAAGAACGTGGATTTCGTCCGGATATCATAGAACGATTCCAACTTGGGTACTGCCTAAATAAAGGCGACGACTTCACCAAGAAAGCATTAGAAAAAGGTTATAAGTTAAACTACCTCGAAAAAGTAGGACTCGTTAAAACCAAAGAGGATCGCTCGTTTGATTTTTTCCGTGGTCGTGTAATCTTTCCTATTCATAGTATTTCTGGTCGCGTTTTAGGCTTTGGCGGACGCACCTTGCTTGCGGATAAAAAAATTGCGAAGTACTTCAATTCACCAGAAAGTATCATCTACAATAAAAGTGAAATCCTTTATGGATTGTACTTTGCAAAAGGGGACATCGTCAAATATGACGAGTGTTTGCTGTGTGAAGGGTATACGGATGTGATCAGCATGCATCAAGCGGGAATGCAACACGTGGTTTCCTCCTCAGGGACATCCCTCACCAAAGAACAAGTGAAGTTGGTGAAACGCTACACGAAAAATTTGACCATTTTATATGATGGCGATGCGGCCGGAATCAAAGCGAGTTTCCGTGGGATTGATTTGATTTTAGAGGAAGGTATGAATGTGAAAGTTGTGCTTTTTCCTGATGGCGAGGATCCAGATTCTTTTTCAAAGTCCCGAAGTTCCAGTGAACTCGAAGACTACATCAAAACCCATAAACAAGATTTCATCACCTTTAAGGCTTCGGTTTTGTTGTCTGATGGCGTGAATGACCCCATTCGCAAATCAGAATTAATCAAAGAAATTGTTCATTCAGTTTCCTTAATACCCGATCAAATTACGCGAAGTGTATACATTCAGGAAATAGCACGTCAATTTGAGATTTCTGAATCCATTGTCAACAGTGAATTGATGCGCTTGCGGAAGTCAAGCATGGCTAAGCAATTGCAAGAGCCGATGATAAAGGAGCTCGATTTACCGAAGGAAAGTTCTAATTTGTTGCAGGATGATCGATCCAACCAAAGTCAAGGAGCAGATCAAACATCCGTGGAGATTAAGCACGAGGATGAAATCATTCGAATGATGATTAAATATGGAACGCGTGAGGTTTTGATTAAAGAAATTGGAAACGAGGATAAATCAACAAGTGTCATCGAGCTCATTATTCAAGAAATTGAAAGTGATGATTTGCGCATTGAACAACCCCTTTACCGTGAAATCTATGGATTATTCATGGACGGAATAAAGGATAACACCCTCCTTTCTGCCTCGTATTTGAAAAGAATGGAAAATCAGGAGATTGTGGCATTCGTGAGTGATTTGGAAAGCGATGATAGGGAGTTAAGTCACAATTGGGTTGGGAAATATAATATACACACGAAATCAGAGGAAGATAATTTATACGAATCTGTGATGAACGCGATTTATAACTTCAAACTCATTAAAGTGGAGCAGCATATTCAAGGATTACAGCGTGAATTGAAAGAGAAAAATCCACAAGGAGAAGATTTAATTCTGTTGCTCTCCGAACAAATGGTGTATGCAAAAGTGAGAAAAGAGTTTTCGGAAAAATTAGGGAGGATCATTACCAGATAGTATGTTGAGCACGACACTTTTTCATATCGGTCCTTATAAAATATGCTTTTGGAACTTGGTGTTTTTAACACTCATCTTCTTAATTGCTGCTATTTTACGTCGAATCGTTCACCGACTACTCAAACGTTATGTAAAAACTACCCATATCAACCTGGAGGGAAGACAATTGGCTTGGCTAAAGTTACTGAGTCAAAGTGTGTATTTACTAGCGATTTATGTCGCAGTATTGAGTTTTAAGTTCAATAACCATCACGTAACCTTCAACAAGTTTTTGACCTACAAATTCATCGATTTAGGGTCCATCAAAATTGATTTTAAAGATTTGTTGATCATCGTATCGGTATTCTTTGGAGCAAGGATGCTGGTTAACCTGAGTAAATTATACATAGGCCGCAAATTCAAACGAAACACCAATTACGATGCGGCATCGGAATATGTGTACATTCAGATTGCGAAATATGTCATCTATGTATTTTCCATTCTTTTTTGCTTTCAGCTACTCAACATTGACTTGGTAATTATTCTCACTAGTTCGGTTGGATTATTAGTAGGGATTGGCTTAGGACTTCAGGATGTATTTAAAGACATGATTGCAGGTGTTGTCCTATTGATCGAAGGAAATTTAAGGGTTGGGGATATTGTGGAAATATATGGCACAAGTAAAGTCAATCAGAAGCCCGCAACGTCAACAATTGTCGCAAAGATTCTGAAAATAACGGTGCGAACCACGCAAATTCAAACAAGAGAAGGCAATGTCTTGATTATTCCAAACTCGCGCTTAACTCAAGAACAAATAGAGAATTGGAGTCATGGATCAGAATTAACTCGCTTTTCCATTCCACTGACTATTGACTTTGGTGCCGACACGGAGTTAATCAAACGGTTATTGATTCAAGCGGCAATGGCTCATCCGAAAGTGAAGAAAAGTCACCCCGTCTTTGTTAGCTTGGCAAACTTTGGAGAAAACGGTCTTGAATTAGAATTGATTTTTTGGGCAGACCACAGTTGGGATATTGATATTTATAAATCCGAAATTCGTTATGAAATTGATCGGCTTTTTAGGGAATACCAAATACAAATCCCATATCCACACCGAACCATCAATCAGATTTAATTAGTCGCGCAATAGGTGTAAATAGCGTTGAATGGTGTTTTCTATCCCAAGGTACAAGGCATCGGAGATTAAGGCATGACCAATGGAAACTTCATCCAATTGACAAACTTTAGTTTTGAAATAACGCAGATTGTCCTGATTTAAATCATGCCCAGCATTGATACCCAAACCTATAGAAACGGCAAACTCAATCGCTTCAAGGTAAGCACTTAGTGCTTTCACAGGGTCCTTTCCAAATAAAACAGCATACGGACCCGTATATAATTCGATGCGATCTGCACCAGCTTTTTTCGCTAGCTCAATCCAATGTTTATTTGGTTCTATAAATAAGGAAGTACGAACACCGTAAGATGAAATTTCTTGTAGGGTTTCACTCAAAAAAACTTGATGCTTATCCGTATCCCAACCTGCATTTGAGGTAAGAACATTTGGTCCGTCAGGAACTAATGTCGCTTGAGTAGGTCGTATGTCGGAAATAAGCGTCAAATATCGGCTATCTGGATATCCTTCGATGTTGTATTCTGTCTGAACTACAGCCGCGATGTCATATGCGTCTTGTGTTGTGATGTGTCGTTCATCTGGACGAGGATGCACCGTAATGCCTTGTGCGCCAAATCGCTCGCAGTCCATGGCAAATTGTACCACATTAGGCATTTCTCCACCTCGGGCATTTCGAAGCGTAGCAATTTTATTGATGTTCACACTCAGTCTTGTCATGGCACAAAATTTGACACACAAAAGTAAGAACTCTGAAAGGATTTTACTACTTTGGCGACGCGTATGAGAGCAATTGATTTAATAACAGACGAAATCCCCCCCTTAATCCACACGGATTCAGGGGAAAAGGCATTGAGTTGGATGGAGGAATTTAAGGTTTCCCATCTTCCCGTGCTTAAAAACGGCAACTTTGTTGGGGTGGTTTCGGAATCGGATATCCTTGATCACCTAAATTTGGACGAAAATTTAGATCAATTATTCCAGCATTTACCTCGTCCATTTATCTTTGGTCATGCACATATGTATGATGTCATAGCCAAAATGGCAGAATTTAAGTTAAGTGTCGTTCCCATTTTAGGTCAACAAGAAAATTACCTAGGCTGTTGCAGTGTATATCACGTAATGACACTTTTGGCCAATACAGGTAGCATCAAAGAAAGTGGTGGGATTATCGTTTTAGAAATGAACTCCAGCGATTACCAACTCTCTCAAATTGCACAAATCGTTGAAAGCAATAACGCTAGAATTCTAAGCGTTTTTATGACCTCTCAGCAAGACTCCACGAAAATAGATGTGACGATCAAAGTGAATAGTTACGATTTGAGTAGCATCATCCGTACTTTTGAACGCTATGATTACACGGTGAAAGCTTCTTTCCAAAATGGACAGGAAGATGAAGACATGCAATGGAGATATGACACATTACTTCAATACTTAAAATTGTAACCATGAGAGTAGCAATCTACGGTAGAAAGATAAATAAGCAAACGAGTGCGTTTTTCGTCGAAGTGCTTAAACATATTGCTGACTTTGGATGGAAGGCTGTTTTAGAGGAGGAATTAAAAGACCAACTCATAACGAAAGCCGGAATTGCAACAAGCTACGAAACATTTAATAATCACAAAGATTTTCACGCTGGAGTTGATCTCTTGATTAGTCTTGGTGGAGATGGAACCTTCTTAAAAGCCGTTTCTTATATTCGCGATTCTGGGGTACCAATCATGGGGATCAATACAGGGAGACTTGGATTTTTGTCGAATATTTCTAAGGATCATATTTACGATAAATTAGCACAGGTTAGGGATAAACAATTTGATTTTCAAAAACGCTCTTTACTGCGTGTTTCTACGGTAGAAGATGTTTTTGGCGAAGATAATTTCGCTTTGAATGAATTGACTTTACAGAAAAAAGATACGTCTTCCATGGTTACTGTTCATGCCTATTTGGATAAAAAATTCTTGAATTCTTATTGGGCAGATGGATTGATTGTTGCCACACCTACGGGTTCAACAGCTTATAGTCTTAGTTGCGGTGGACCCATCATAACCCCTGGTTGTCAAGTACATATATTGACGCCAATTGCTCCTCATAATTTAAATGTTCGCCCAGTTGTTGTCCCTGACCACATGCCTATAACCTTGAGTGTTGAGGGTAGAGATCGAAGTTACTTATTGAGTTTGGATGGGGTGTCAAAACACATCAAACAAGGAGAAGATGTTGTGGTGACAAAAGCGGAATTTATGATTAATGTTATTAAATTTGAGGACAATAATTTCCTCGATACCATTCGAAATAAAATGCTTTGGGGAATAGATACCCGTAATTAAAAATAAATAAAATGATGAAAAAGACACTAGCAATCACCGCTTTAATGTTTAGCGTAAATGCAAATGCACAATTAACAAAAATAGATTCTGTAAGCTATTTGGTTGGAATGAATATCGGTTCAAGTATCACGAAGGATTTCAGTGAAGCGAATGTTACTATGCTGATGAAAGGTATTCAAGATGCGATGACAAAACAAGCACCCATGTGTTCTGACCCTGGAAATGCGATGTTGAATAGTTATTTTCAGCAAAAACAACAGGCAACTCAGGCTCAGGAGGAAATGAACAATATGGCGTACAAGCAAGTAGGCGAGGAGTTTTTAGCGAAAAACGCAAAAAGAAAAGGAGTTACCGTTACTGCTTCTGGATTGCAATACGAAGTCTTAACAGAAGGAAAAGGAGAGCGACCTACAGCAACGTCAAAAGTAAAAGTGCATTATCATGGAACAACACCAGAAGGTGTGGTGTTTGATAGCTCTGTTGATCGTGGAGAGCCAATTTCATTCGGTTTGGATCAGGTAATCAAAGGTTGGACGGAAGGCGTTCAATTAATGAAAGTTGGCGCAAAATACCGGTTTTATATTCCTCAAGAATTAGCGTATGGACCAAGTTCACCATCTCCAACGATTAAGGCTTATATGCCATTGGTGTTTGAAGTAGAGTTAATTGAAATTGAAAAATAAGATGAGAAAAGTAATTTTAAGTTTTGGTTTAGTAGCTTCTGTCATTTTTACTTCATTTGGTCAGGGAGCAAGTGAGGTTGCAGATGGTATGTATGCTATTTTTAACACGACAAAAGGGGTAATCATTTGTCAGTTAGAGTACAAATTAACACCCATGACTGTTGCCAATTTCGTTGGATTAGCAGAGGGTAAAAATTTCAAGGTAGATAATGTGGTGATCAATAAGCCCTATTTTGATGGTTTAACTTTTCACCGTGTTATTAAGGATTTTATGATTCAAGGTGGTTGCCCACTTGGAAACGGAACTGGAGACCCTGGATACAAATTCGAGGATGAATTCAATGAGAATTTAAAGCATGTTGGACCAGGAATTCTTTCCATGGCTAATTCTGGACCTGGAACAAATGGAAGTCAGTTCTTCATCACGCACAAAGAAACACCTTGGCTAGACGGTAAACACTCTGTCTTTGGCCATGTTACAGTAGGTCAAAATGTCGTTGACGAGATTGCTCAAGGAGATATTATGACTTCGGTTGAGATTAGACGTGTTGGTAAAGATGCGCTCGAATGGAACGCACAGCAAAATTTTGACAAAATCTATATGGCAAAGCAGATTGCGATGAATCAACAAAAAGAGGCCTTCGCAAAAATTGAAGCAATGTCTGAGGATGAATACAAGCAATTCATGTACACCGAGGTGAAAAAGGTTCATAAAAAAGCCAAAATGACCGAAAGTGGATTGGTGTATGTTATTCAAGAAAACGGATCGAAAGACCGCGTTGTCAAAGGTTCTAAGGTATCTTTGCATTACATTGGAACGTTTCGTGCAGACGGAAAGAAATTTGATTCTTCTAGAGATCGAAATCAAACCCTAGATTTTAATTACATCGATCAGAAGATGATTCCTGGATTCGAAGAAGGAATCGCTATGGTAGGGAAAGGTGGGAAAATCACCATCTACATTCCTTATTTCAAGGCTTATGGTAAAAATGGTCGCCCCGGTGCAATACCTCCATACTCAGATTTGGTTTTTGAAATTGAAATGGTCGATATTCAAGCTCCAGTTGCAGAAGATCATCAGCATGACGGACATGATCACGATGGTCATCAACATTAATCAATGATTATATGCTTCACTTGACTCAGGCGCTGATCTGACGATTGAAGTTGAAGAAAATAGTTTCCTTTTGAAAGTCCTGAGTAATTCAGGACTTTTTTATTTCCCAATAGTTCTGTTTGAACAATACTGCCATTTAAATCACGTAGAATTGCCCTTTCTACTTCTGAAGAACTGTTTATTGCAATCCACCCATTAGATGGATTAGGGGTAATAGAAAAGTCAAAAAGCGCTACTTCTTCTATCCCTGATCCTAAGTCGGCAAATGAAAAAGTTAGGTCTGAAATCATCCAACCTTCTTTTGTTTGATCAATGGTGTCGCTGATGAACCGAAAACGATAGTACATGGTGTCCGTTGGGAAATCTTTTATTGGAAATAACCAGATCCATTCGATTTCAGTATAGCGATCGGAAAAGGAGCCTGAAAATCCTTTTTCACCGGTGTATAGCGTGTCATTGGATGTGTATAATTCGTTGCTTAGGAAAAGCATGTTCGTCTGGTCTTCTATGACATTTGTCCAAGTTGCCCCGTAATCACGCGATACCTCGATGATTCCACCGTCATGTAGACTGTCTGAATGCATGGAATGATGAAATCCCATGATCAAACTCAGGGGATACTGATTCCAGGCAGGCCAATGTATTTCTAAGGAGGCATTCGTTCCATTCGGATAGCTTTGCACGCTATCGGTAATTAGTACCTTGCCGACATGAGATAAGGATGTCTTTTGCGATTCACCATATACCCAAAGATTATTCGATGTATCAGGAATGACGACATACATGCAGGTGTCAGAAAAATCACATTCTGCAAGGGGTACGATTCCAAGAAATGGATCAATTTGAGCACCCATGCTGAACACGACAAAAAACATGGACGTAAAAATGGAGATTTTCAATTTGATTAATTTAAAAAGACATAGGTAATAATATTCGCTCCCATTTGCAAAGCTTGCTTTCTTTTTTGAGCTGTATCGTTATGAACCTGAGCATCTTCCCATCCATCACTTAAATCAGTTTCGTAAGTATAAAGACAAACGAGTCTACCGTCGATGACGATACCGAAGGCTTGTGGTTTTTTGCCATCATGTTCATGGATTTTAGGCAAGGCATTTAGCTTATATTTTTGATTGTAAATAGGGTGATTACTAGGTAGTTCAATTAGATCACTTGAAGGAAAGATTTTCTTGAGTTCGACTCGTATGAATTCATCCATCCCGTAGTTGTCATCGATGTGTAAGAATCCACCCGCTAGTAAGTAGTTTCTCAAATTTTCACTTTCCGCTTTTGAGAACACCACGTTACCATGTCCCGTCATGTGAACAAATGGATAACGGAAAAGATCTTTGCTTCCAACATCGACATAAGGGACATCATTTGAAATGGTTGTGCTCAGGTTTTGGTTGCAGAATTGGATGAGGTTAGGAAGCGCCGTTGGATTGGCATAATAGTCACCACCACCGTTGTATTTTAAAACAGCTAATTGAAAACTAGCTTGACTCCATCCACATACAGGAAGGAGAAATAGTACGAGAATAAGTTTGAAAACCGATGAAATCATACAGAAAGATAGATAAACAAAATGGAAATCAATGAAGAAATGAACCCAATAATTTTCATATTGTTCCATTTCTCCTTGAAAAATATGCGTCCAATAATAGATGCAATCATCACAATACTCACATTGATCACAGCCAAAATACTACTATTACTCCAGGTAAAGACATGGTATGCTTTCATCAGAAAGTAAATCGAAAAATAATTGGGAATACCTAGAAGAATTCCTGCAATAATGTTTCTCCAAGAGGGCGAAAGTTTGCCTTGAATGATCAGTATAGTGGTGATAAGTAAGCCAATGATTCCAGCAAGTCCAAAGGCATACGCGGTGAAAAAAGCTGTTTGATTTGGTAACAAGACCGAATGTTGAATGTAATTCAAAAGGAAATCTAAGATTCCACTGCCAACGAAAAGGACCAACAACATCCAAGTTGAAGATACCACATTGGTTTTAACATCTGCTTGAATACTCATAGCAATAACCCCAAAAATAGCCAAAATAATCCCGGCGATTTTTAACAGTTGTGTGTCCTCTGAATAAAAAAGCATCATTCCAAGAACGGAAAGTGCCATGCTCATTTTGACAGCAACCGACGTGCTTGAAAGTCCATTTTTCTGAGCACTTAGCCCCATGATTAAAAACAAACCAATAAAGAGAATAGCTGCACTTAGTGTATAGCCAAACCAACTTCCAGAAACGGAGCTTAAGTCGTGCCATTTGAATGGAAAGAAGATGCAGCCACAAAAGAATGCGACGAAATAATTGACCACAATCGCCTGAAATGTGTCAATGTGGAATTTTGGGAATAATTTAAAGAGCACAAAAATGAAACTCGAAAAAACAATGGCAAAAATTAACTCCATTATCTTCGTTTAAAGTAATACACCGTATCCGTACCAAAGGTATGAGAATGCGCAGGGATGCGATTTAAGAGTGGGGCTTTTACGCCTTCTTGAAAATAAACATCTCCAACAATCACATACGCTTCGTCCCAAACGTTATCGATGATAAAATACTGAAGGGTTCGACTGCCGCCCTCAACCATAATGGAGGTGATGTTCCGTTTGTACAGTTCTTCTAAAATGACTTTGGTGGAGGTTTCTTTAATTTTGACCCACTCAATGTTGTCTTTTTTCTCATCTTTTATCCGATTAAAGATAATCGTAGGGGCATCACTCGAATGAAGGTTGATGTTTTCTTTTACTTGTAATTGACTATCTATCAGGATTCGGATGGGATTTCTACCGGTGAACTCGCGAACGGTAAGTGTTGGATTGTCATTCATGGCCGTATGTTTCCCGACCAAAATCCCATGTTCTTGGCTTCGCCATTTGTGCACAAGTGCCTTTGACTCTTGACAGGAGATCCAATTAATTCCTTTTTCATCCTTGGAGCGAATACGGTCCAGGTAACCATCTTTTGTTTGAGCCCATTTCAAGATCACGTAGGGTCTCCCTTTTTCATGGAAATTAAAAAAGCGTTTATTTAACAGCCGGCATTCCTTTTCTAAAATTCCCTCTTGAACTTGGATTCCTGCACGCATTAATTTTTCAATCCCTCGTCCAGAAACAAGTTTATTGCTATCTCTGCATCCAATAAAAATCTCAGCAACCTTAGAGGAAATGAGTAAATCTGAACAAGGGGGCGTTTTGCCATGATGTGAACAAGGTTCAAGGTTTACATATACCGTTGACCCAGCCAATAGACTTTTGTCTTTCACGGATGCGATGGCATAAACTTCTGCATGTGCATCACCGTAACGTTGATGGTAACCTTCCCCAATGATTTTTCCCTCCTTCACGATGACACAACCTACCATTGGATTCGGAGCCACCCAACTTGATCCAAGTTGAGCGAGATCTAAACAACGTTGCATGTAGTCTTCGTGCTTCATACAACGAAGTTAAGCATTCCTTCGCATGATTGAATCCTATTGAACATGGATTTTATCAGTTGAAATAACATCTAATTGATCGAAATGAGCGATATTAAAGCGATATCGAGTCTTTTGTGCGAAGTATTTTTATTTTTGTTGAAAATTCTGACCTTAGCTTATGATCGATGTAATTGAAAATCTCTTTGGGATGGAGCCTCATCACTTGAATGCGGTTCTGTTTTCACTCTTAACGAATATCGTAATTGCGGTTTTTATTACCATAGCTGGATTTTGGCTCACTGGAATCTTGACAAGATTTATTACACGCATGCTCAGAAAGAGCGAAACGGATGCTGGCTTGGTTTCCTTTCTGGGCAGTTTTTTGTCTATGGCATTGAAAATTATGGTTGTTGTAAGTGCCATTACCCAATTAGGAATTCCAATGACTTCGTTTTTAACCTTGATTGGTGCCGCTGGAATCGCCGTTGGTATGGCCATTTCGGGAACCTTATCCAATTTCGCTGGTGGAATCATGATTTTGGTGTTGAAGCCGTTTAAACTTGGAGATGAAATTAAAGCCTTAGGTGAACAGGGAAGGGTAAGTGAAATTCAGATCTTCAATACCTATTTGACAACTCCTGATAACAAAGTGGTCATTTTTCCGAACGGACCTCTTGCGAATGGAAACATTGTCAACTTCACCAAAGAAAAAACGCGACGTGTGGAATGGACATTCCTTCTCTCTCATGACGCTTCATTTGAAGAAGCGAAGCTATTGATTACGCACTGCTTGTCCGAGGATACTCGAATTCTAAGCAAAACTCCAACGATGATTGGATTGGAACAAATCACAGAACAAGGCATGCACATAACGGTCAGGGCTTGGGTAAAAACCACGGATTTTTCTAGTGTTTTCTTTGATATCAATGCTTCAGCCGCTCAAGCATTTGTAAAGGCAAATATACCGTTCGCCAAATCTTAAGAAATGGATGTCATTCAAGCATATATGGATAAGAATCGTTTCGGTGAATGGCTCGGTATGTCTTTTGAAGTCTTAGAACCTGGAATTGTTGCATACCGACTCGAAATTCAAGAAAAACATTTGGCCACACCTATGCACGCTCATGGTGGTTGCATCGCGAGTTTGTTAGATGCGACACTTGGTGTTGGGGCACTGTCGCTCGTTGCCGATAAACAAAAAGTTGTTTCTACCGTTGACCTATCCATTCAGTTCTTGTCGGGTGTTAAATGTAAGGATCAATTAATTTCCTATTCAAAATGTTTGAAAAAAGGAAAAAAACTTATTTTTATGCAAGCAGATGTGCTAAACCAAAAGAAGGAGCTCGTCGCTCATGCGAATGGCACTTTTGTTTGTGTTGAGGCAACAGCTGCCGGATATTAACCACAAAATAAATTATTGACCCATGCTTATTACTATTTTACTTTTGATTTTTACGGTAATTGTTGTTCCGTATGTGTGTATCTCTTTTGGACTAAATCCAAATGATGTTCAAGATGCCATTCTGTATCAAATGACAATATCCGTAGGAATTGTCATTGCCTATTGCTTTCTAGTTGGAGAGGTTTCTAAAAATAATTCTCAAGTGGATAAAATTTGGAGCATTATTCCAATTTATTATGTTTGGCACATGACTGCCATGGGTGGAATGGATCCTCGTATGGTTCTCATGTCCACACTTGTAACAATCTGGGGAGTAAGATTAACCTACAATTTTGCTAGAAGAGGAGCCTACCAATGGAAATTTTGGGCAGGAGAAGAAGATTACCGTTGGGAAGCATTACGCAGTCGTCCAGGATTTAACAACAAATTTGTTTGGATGATTTTCAATTTGTTTTTTATTAGCGGTTATCAAAGCGTATTAATCTTCTTATTTACCTTGCCGATTCTTACCTCTTTGGGAGATGGAGTAAATTCAACCTTGAATTGGGTAGATTATTTATTGGCTTTAATTTACGTTGCTTGCGTGGTCATCGAATTCATTGCGGATCAGCAACAATATGACTTCCAGCAAGAGAAACATCGTCGTTTAAAGGCCGGTGAAGACTTAGGCGAATACAGTAAAGGATTTGTTTCAAGTGGACTTTGGTCGCTTGTCCGTCACCCGAATTACCTCATGGAACAAACTATTTGGGTAGTCTTTTACCTTTATAGTGTTCATGCAACTGGAGATTGGATCAATTGGTCTATTGGTGGATGTGTCTTACTCATCATTCTATTCAAAGGAAGTTCTGATTTTTCGGAGGAATTATCAGCTGGAAAATATCCTGCATACAAAGACTATCAGGCAACAACGCCACGCTTTATTCCTTTTACCAAAAGAAAATCAAACTAAGTATTTAAGGATCAGGAACGCGAGGGCAAAAAAGGCCATGACACTCAAGTACCATTGCCCAAATCCCTTGTGTCCATTCTGGCGATTGTATAAATAAGTGATTGTTCCAATGGAAACACCGATTATCAAAGAATAAAGCAGGACTTTAGTCAATTAATCCGAACTGCTTAAAGTGATGAGCAAAATGTTTGCTGTGCATTTGATTCCATTTTTCGAAATCTAATTCACCATAATAGGGGTGAAGCGCCGTAAAAGTAGGATTATCCTCGAATTGTTCGGAGAATTGCACAAAAGCGGTAGCGAATTCATCCAAAGCCAACTCCATGTCCTCATTGCGCAATACTGCATCAGCAGGAGCAAAGGGAACTTGGATGTTTTGAGCCATGGGTTTATCCGAGGCCAAGAACTGTTGCATTTTTTCGATGCGGTCTTCGGGAACTGCTAAGGTAAAATCTCCTTGTCCACATGACATGTATAAGGCATCACATAAATGCTCTACCATACGTTGGGCTGACATCCCACCCCAAGCTGGAGTAGAAGTAGCATCGAGTGACTCCAATTTTACCAGGAGGTACGCTAAATCGAATTCAAATGTTTGCATCTTATTTTTTTCCTACGAGAATGTGCAGGCTTTTAGGTACGACTTGTACGTTTAATTCCTTTCGCACGACAACAGGCTCTCCATCGTAATGTGCAATTCCTTGCGATAAGGATATTTTCGCTTTTTCAAATGAAATCACTTCTGTATGTCGAGACAAATCGGAACGTTTCATGAAAAACTGGTATACAATTTTTGGGATTCCCCAAGCGGAGAAAGGCTTTAATATGAACAATTCAATTTTTCCATCTGTCGCATCAGATTTTGGCGAAACTACAAATCCATTTCCGAATTCTGAAGTATTTGCAATCGTGCACAAAACGACAGGCATCTTCTTTATCTGACCATTTGTGTCAATAGAAATATTCATGGGATTGTATTTAAAGAACTCTTTAAATACGTGTTTAATGTAAGTTAAAAATCCACGGTTTTTATCTTCGTCGAATTTTTGAGCAATGACAGCATCCAAACCATAACCACCAACTCCTAAAAAGGGTTTGTCGTTCACGAGAACCGTATCCATTTGAATATCGTTCATTTCATTAATGCATTGAATCGCTTTTCTTACATTTCTCGGAATGAGCATGTGTCGTGCTAGTCCATTACCAGAACCGATTGGTAAAACAGCTAAACGCGTTTGAGACCCGATTAAGGTTGTTCCAACTTCGTGAACAGAACCGTCTCCACCAACAGCGCAAACCACATCAATGTGTTGTTTAACAGCGTCAAGGGCGAGCTCAGTGGCGTGTCCTTTTCGGGTAGTATAATGAATTTCATAATCAAAAATACCATGATTTAGGTGCGCATGAATCAAACCTGGAATATCGCTTTTGCGACGTACGCCAGAAATGGGATTCACAATAAACCAAATGGTCTTTTTCATCTTTTTGTTCATGCTAACGCGTATACTCGGTACACGCATAATTTCAAATATCGTTATTTTTTTAGAAACTTCCTAAAATTTCTTGCTTTCCATCTTCAAAAATAGTGCCATTAAGTGTAAATTTGAGGAAAACAACAGAAGAATGGCAAAAGATCCAATTGAACAGAATCGTGCTCAAATAGTTGACCTACTTATGCACAAATCCGCATTAAAACAGGATATCGCGGACGATAGTGAAAAAGTATTTGAACGACTTAAAACAATCATCAAAGCGGAAATTGCTGAGTTAAAAAAATCAATTACAGATCCTCGGGTTCGTTTAAGTTATCAGGATAAGGGGAAGTTTGAAATTCATGCATATGTTGGCAGCGATGTACTGGTATTTAATCTTCATCAAAACGTTTTTCGTTTGCCGGATCATAACCCACTTTGGGGCACTGCTTATTTCAAGAAAAACCAAAATAACGGCTACTTTTCAACGATTCATATTTTTAATTTCTTAGCAGAATCCTTGTTGCAGAATCGTATGGAGGACGCGGGTTATTTGATCGGAAGGCTCTTTTTAAATCATGAAAATCATTTCTTAATTGAAGGAAAAGGGACCCTTGGATTCATGTTTCGCGACCCGCAAAATATGGTCTTGAGCGATGAAGCAATTCAATTGATTGTTCAGTTGTCTTTCGCGCACGCACTGGAATTCGACTTGTATATTCCTCCTTTCGAATACTTGAGTGAAATCTCTGTTGCACAAATCCAAATGATGGGGGAAAGCCTAAAATTACAGACAGCTAAACGTTTAGGATTTAAAATGAAACACGAGGATACAGAAAATTATTAAAAAAATCGATTTCAGCCTTTGCGCTTCAAGAATTTCTGACTACATTTGCAATCCCAAAAATTAGGATAATCTAGTTTATGGCCCATTCGTCTAGTGGTTAGGACGCCAGGTTTTCATCCTGGTAACAGGAGTTCGATTCTCCTATGGGCTACGAAGGATTTTTATTATAGAATTTAGAACGTTTTTAATTAACAATAAAGTTATGGCAAACCATAAATCAGCTATCAAACGTATTCGTTCAAACGATACGAAACGTGTATTGAACAAGTACCAACACAAAACGACGCGTAACGCGTTACGTAAATTACGTGAATTGAAAGATCGTAACGAAGCGCTTACCATGTTACCAACGGTTGTTACCATGTTAGACAAACTAGCAAAAAGAAACATTATTCATAAGAACAAAGCTGCAAACTTGAAATCAGGATTGCAAGTTCTTGTGAACGCAATGTAATTGCAGAATATCCAATTGTTAAGGGGCCTCGAGCCCCTTTTTTTGTTATGTTTGCTTTTATGAAAAAAGGTGTATTGTGCGGTTTGTTCTTCTTGATCTCAATGGTTTCCATTGGACAAACAGCCTTCCATCAACAGGTAGATACTGTGAAAAGCGAATACCGAAGTGGTGGATTCCTAGATACTTTATCGAATAGCACGCAATCTTTTCAATCCACTTTTTTTGTTTCCCCGAATGCTCTGCTGCTTTCCCCCTTTCATGTATATGCCATAAACGGTAGTACTCTTCACTCTTTAAAGATGAAGGAAAATGCGCTGTTGTTTTCTGCAATTCCACATTTGGGATTCTTCTACGCATTTGGCGCCCAAGGTTCCCAACGATTGAAAGTAGATTTTCAAGAAGCCTTTAAACATGGAATGCTATTAAACATCAACTTCGATAAAACGAAGGGGAATGGATTTTTAAGAAACGATGATTTTTCCCTTCAACAATTTAATGGACACTTGCTTCGAACAGGAAATCGTTATTCCTTTGATTTAAATGTAGGAAACGAAGCAGTCAATCGCTCGTGGTCCAATGGATTGCTTAATACATTTGCTATTCCAGGTGTCGATTTGGACTTACAATCCGTTCAAAAAGAAAATGCGCATTCGACACAATCTTTGTCCTACATTCGTGGACAACAGCGTTTTGATTTTAACAAGGATTCTACGCTAGGAATTGGCTTACTTTTCAGGCATGAATTTTACGAATCAAAAAGGTATTTTGAAGAGTATGGTGATTTAGCTGCTATTTATCAAAACGTCTATTGGAATGCAGACAGCACACAAGATCGCTTTCGCGAGCGTTCCTTTTCGAATGACCTAGGAATCTTTTTAGAAAGCCCTACAATACAAGTGCAAAGTGCGTTAAGTTACCGTATGAGAAACTGGTATGATAACGTTTCGTCTCATGATACTACAGAAATTTGGTGGAAAAATGACATTTCTTTTCGATCAGCTAAATTACAGTTTGAACACCGCGATGCCATTAATTTATTAGGTGCTGGAAATGGGATAACATCCGTTTCCAAAGTGATACTTCCATTGTCGTTTATGCAACTTCACATTGGACATCAACTCAATGCTTCTTTACCAGAGTTGATGCAGCGTAATTACAATAGTAATAATGTGAAATACCAATTAAATGCTCTTGAAAAACAATGGGACCAGACTTTGAGTCTAAAGGCGATAAAAAAGATGGGTAAATTTCAAATCGAAGCAGCATATCGCTTGTTGCAATTTAGAAAGGTGTATATTTTTGATAATCTTGCAGGAACATGGAAAAATAATCTGTTGGCGAGCAATGGCTTTGGACAAGGACTTCAAACATCTATTAGTTGGACCTATAAAGGATTTCAAATTAAACCGAGTTATACGTTGACACAGTTTTCAACGGACTTAAATTTTCAACCTAAGCATCAGGCTTCGCTTCATATGCAATGGAAAGGCGGGGTATTTAAAGCCAAAAGATTGCGCATGTTGTTTTCAGCAGATGCATCTTATTTGAGTTCTTTCCAACAACGTTCGTTTATACCTCAAATGGGTGTTTTAAGCCTAACAGAAACATCTTTATCAAGCCAAGATGGATTCATGAACCTAGCATTTACAACGGCCTTAGAAGTGGAAACATTTCGCTTTTTTGTTCGAGTAGATAATTTGGGCTCATTTTGGGTAGATCCGAATACATCCTTTGTATCAAATTATGTTTTTCCTAGCATGCAAATCAAAATTGGTTTGACTTGGGATTTTTGGAATTAAAGAGTAGATGAATTCAAAAAACAGAATTTACTCATGCTCTTAAAACAAAAAAAAGCGCCTATTGGCGCTTTTCATATTTTAGGTATGGTAGAAATTACTTATTCCCCATTACTTCTGCCATTTTTGCGCCAATTTGAGCGGGTGAATCCACAACATGGATCCCACATTCGCGCATGATGCGTTTTTTAGCTTCGGCTGTGTCATCGCTTCCACCAACAATTGCTCCAGCGTGTCCCATCGTTCTTCCTTTCGGAGCAGTTTCACCAGCGATGAATCCAACAACTGGTTTCGTTCCATGTTCCTTAATCCATTTCGCAGCGATTGCTTCAAGGTTTCCACCAATTTCTCCAATCATGACGATGCCTTCTGTTTCCGGGTCATTCATTAACAGCTCAACAGCCTCACGTGTTGTTGTTCCAATGATTGGATCTCCACCGATTCCGATTGCTGTAGTGATTCCCATTCCAGCTTTTGCAACTTGATCTGCCGCTTCATAGGTCAAGGTACCAGATTTTGAAACGATACCAATTTTACCTTGTTTAAACACAAATCCTGGCATAATGCCAACTTTTGCTTCACCAGCCGTAATGACACCTGGACAATTTGGTCCAATTAAACGCGTATCGAATCCTTGAATGTATTCTTTTGCTTTAATCATGTCGTTCACAGGAATTCCTTCCGTAATACAAACGATGACTTTGATGCCCGCTTCTGCAGCTTCCATAATTGCATCTGCAGCAAATGCAGGTGGGACGAAGATAATGGAAGTATCCGCTTGTGTGGTATTAACGGCATCAGCTACTGTATTAAAGACTGGACGTTCCAAATGGGTGTTTCCACCTTTTCCTGGTGTTACTCCACCAACAACATTTGTTCCGTACTCGATCATCTGACTTGCATGGAATGTACCTTCACTACCGGTAAATCCTTGAACGATGACTCTGGAATTTTTATTTACTAAAACACTCATAAGGCTACTTCTATTTTTGCGTGCTCAAAATTAAACAATGTGGCGATAATGACAAGTAAAAGCGCATTTATTTCAAATCATCTACACTCAATTGGAAATACAAAGCGGCATTTGCAGGAATTGCTCCCATTCCGCCAGCACCATATCCCAATTGTGGGGGCACAATCATTCTTATTTTCACTCCTTTTCTTTGTCCAATTAAGGCTTCTTTCCAACCATCAATTACACCGCGCATCGGCAAGTAAATTGGTTTTTTTTGTTCATCGAATTTTTCGCCGGAGAGTAAGGTACCGATGTAGCATACGCCGATGCTATCTGTCAAAAGTATTTCTCTTCCCGTGCCTTCTTGAATGATTTCTGTATACAGTCCACTTTCAGATTTCTCTAAATGATAGGGCTTTCCTTTGATGAATTTCTCCATGCGCTGATCGAAGACACTCAATTGTTCTTCTGAATATCCGCAAGCACTAAAAATCAGCAAAAGCAACACGATGGACGAGTAAATCGTTTTCATTTTCAATTGATCTTGTCTTAGCTCTTCGTTAGTTGAGCAAGAAAATGAGCGTCTAAATCAAAGACGCGTTGACATTTGAAACCAGCTTGACTGGCGATGTCATGCAATGTATCGTAATCCACATACAACCATTGGAATTCTGGACCACTGATTTTTTTATAATGCATCTGAAAGTTGAAATTCCCATAATATTCTGAATTCAAATCCATCCAATATGACCCATCTTCGTCTTCATACAAATATTTGACATCGGATGAATCACAGATGATTTGTCCTCCCGGATTTAGTTTCTCGCCTGCATTCTTCAGGAACTTCAACAAGTTCGATTTTTTTTTGGCAATTCCAATTCCGTTCATCAACAATAGAATCGTATCGAATTTGGCTGGTGGATTGTATGATTCAAAATCGATTTGCTTCGCAGAAATACCTTGTTCTTTCATATATTCAACAGCGCCTTCTGAAGTATCAATCGCAAAAACGGTGTGTCCACGTTGAATCAGTTCATTCGCATGAACGCCTGCACCTGCGCCTGCATCAAGCACTTGGCCTTTGCATAATTTTATCGCTAATTGCTCCAATTCAGGCATATCTTTGTACGTGCGGAAAAGGACTTCAATAGGAATGATATCGTCATCGCACAAGTCAGATGACACGATGATGTCGAATGGTTTTTTTGTTTTGTGATAGTCCAAAATAGCTTGACCAATTGGATCTTGTGGAGGTGTTTTCATACTAATATTCGTACTCGTTGTAGCCGCTTAAATCTTCGTCAGAATAATCATCATCAAATTCATCAAAACCTAGATCCTCCTCCTCATCTTCCGATGATAACTGATCACCTTCTTGAAATAAATCTTCCTCTAAGGCTTCTCTTGATTCTTCTTTGGGTGTGTTCCCAATAGCAAGAAGCATTTCTGGAGCAGAAGGTTCATTGCGATCGTAACCGATTAATTCGACGAGGAAAATCCACATCTTCATGAAGTCGTATACTAAAATGAAACGTTGATCTGGCTCTTCTAAGAAATCCTTTATGACTGCATTTTTCATGACAGAAGCAGGTGAGTCAATGGAGTCATCGTCATAGGACATGTCCAAGAAGCTAATTTCATGCCCCTTATCCCAATCTTCGTTGGAAACATAAAAACTAGCCATTTGATCCCCCTTGAAATTAAATGACTTCATGATGGCATGATAGAAAGATTCAAAGTCGCTGGCATCGCTAATCAAGATGTCTCTAAAAACCTCTTCATTTTTGTCTGAATCCAATAATACTCTGAATTTTAATCCTGGCATTTTTAATGATTTTATGCTTTAAGTAAAGTTAGTATTATTTCTCCAAATCAGGATTGATTGCCACCGTTAATCCTAATTCTTTTCCAAGTTTCAACATTTCTTCGATCGCTTGGGTGTAAGAATTCTCAATGGTTCCCTCTAAGATTGCCTCTTTGATGTGTGCTTTGATCGCTCCGATTTCTGAGCAAGGTCCAATTTGAAAGGTTTTCATAATTAATTCGCCACTTACGGGTGGTTGAAAATTACGAATGCGGTCTTTTTCTTCTACCAATTTTAATTTTTCGGACACAAGTTCAAAGTTCTTTTTGTAACGTTTTACTTTAAACTCATTTTTGGAAGTAATGTCAGCATTACAGAGCAGCATTAAATCTTCTACGTCATCACCTGCCTCGTGCAGTAAGCGTCGGACCGCGGAATCAGTAACGGATCCTTTGACTAATGAAATAGGTCGAAGGTGCAGCCTAACTAATTTTTGAACATATTTCATTTTGAAATCAAGAGGCAAGCGAAGTCGGGTAAAAATCCGGGGTACCATCCTAGCTCCAAGTTCCTCATGTCCATGAAAGGTCCATCCAACCTCCTCGTCGAAGCGTTTGGTTGGTGGCTTGGCAATATCATGGAGAATTGCTGCCCAACGAAGCCACAATGAATCACTGTTTTGAGCAAGATTGTCTAATACCTCTAATGTATGGTAGAAATTATCTTTATGGGCTTTGCCATTTCTTGTTTCTATCCCATGCAAGGCGATCATCTCTGGAAAAAACTGTTGCAATAAGTCCGTTGAATTCAACAGTTTAAATCCGCGAGAAGGGATATCTGTTAGGATGATTTTATTGAGTTCTTCCGTAATTCGTTCTTGCGAAATAATGGATAAACGATCCGCTTGTTTTTTCATCGCTTCCAAACACACGCGTTCAATTTGAAAATCAAATCGCGTTGCAAAACGAATCGCTCTTAACATGCGCAGTGGGTCATCACTAAACGTTATTTCGGGATCTAGAGGTGTTCGAATGATTCCTTTTTCAATATCCTTTACTCCGCCAAATGGATCGATGAGATCTCCAAACGAATTCGTCGTTAATTTAAGCGCTAAGGTATTGATGGTAAAATCACGTCGATTTTGGTCGTCCTGTAGGCTGCCTTTTTCTGTTATCGGTTTTCGTGAATCTTGCGTATAGGACTCCTTTCGAGCACCTACAAATTCAACATCAAGGTCTTTATAGCGAAAGTGTGCGGTCCCGAAATTTTTGAAAACACTGACTTTTTTTACATGTAGAATTTTCGCAATAGCTTCCGCGAATTTTGGTCCGTCGCCTAGAACGAGAATATCAATGTCCTTAGATGGACGTTCCATGATGAGGTCACGAACGAATCCACCAATGACGTAAGCATCGAGGTCATGTTCGGTTGCATACTGTGATACAACTTTAAAAACAGGGTGTTTTAATTTATCTGCGTAGTTCGATGACATGGGGGACAAAGGTACAACGAAAGAACTGAATAGTGTTCATTGCTACACGAAATCCTCATCGTCATCCTCATCGAAATCATCGTCCTCATCGCCTTTTTTGAACGCGAATAAGTCTTCATCCTCATCGAAATCATCGTCGTCGTTAAAAAAGCGTGGTGCTTTCCCACTTTTTTTGTAGGCATCCATTTTTGGTTTCTTAGAACGATTGTCTGAATCCGATTCACCAGGTTTTCGGTCTTTGTTTACTTTCTTTCTTGGCTCTAATTTCAAAGAGTCTAAAGAAGGTGTAATGATAGGAAGGTCAGAAGAATCTGAGGGAGTGCCTGGTCTGCGGTCATCACTTCTAGGAGTTGATGAACGCTGGAAATCATTTCCTGGGCGTGGATTGTTGTTTGGACGAGTGTCCCCACGTTGCTCAGCTTCTTTCACGGCAATGTCTCGACCATTTATCATGTGCCCATTTAAGGCATTGATGGCATTCTCAGCCTCCTCACGATCAGTCATCTCAACAAAGGCAAAGCCTCTTGATTTACCTGTTTCTCTGTCAGTAGCGACATTCACTTTGATTACGCTACCATGTTGTTCGAACAATTGTCTTAATTGCTCATTGGTCACTCCAAAATCTAATTTGGCAACAAAAATACTGGTCATAAATGTTTAAAAAGCAACGGTTTTACTTGTGTTTACTAGGATTTAACACCTCGAAATTAGGATAAATATTTAAAAATACCTCATAGTTATCCAAAAAAGATGTGAATCTTTTCATTATGGAACAGATTCTTTTGAAATCAATCGAAAAATCCTGGGATTTTTTAGTCATTTTTATCGAAAATGATTAAAAATAACTATTTCATGTTCACCCATATTGGTAGCTTAACTATCAGTAAAATAGATAGATAGTATTGAGAGTGTGCCTTGAAAGGAAAAATTATTTCAATTCAAGCCACAAAAATTTTAAGAATTATCAACGTTTCCCTAATTTTGACCCTCTTTACAAGATATGGATCATTTAGTTATCGTTCAAACAGAACAAACGCCTCTTATTTCTTTTCTTTCCAATGGATTGATGGAAATAAACGGAAAATCGATGGCCGAAGATTCTCAAGATTTTTGGCATCCAGTTATTTCTTGGGTGAAAACCTACAACCTGAAACCTTCCACTAAGACCTGTTTGAATCTCTTTATAGAGTCCTTAGATACGAGTTCTTCTGCAGCGCTTATCGAATTACTTTACCTCTTGAAAGACTTAATAAATGACGGGAATGAGGTGCACGTTCATTGGAACTATGAGGAGAATGACTTGGACATGTTGGCATTAGGGAAGGACATGGAACAACGGACACAAATCGGATTTGAATTTGATGTTCTTAAACCTTTTCCACTCTCATAATGCTTACAACAGCATGAAAATTGCTATTTTTGTACATGCGTTTAATCAAACAAATTCCACACGAGCGTTTTTTAATTCAACTGCATTCGTATAACGGAAAATTCATTTTATCGATTTCTTTAGATCAATATGAACAATCGTTTAAGGTTTCTGAATCGGAGTTTCCACAAATCGATCAACTTGAAACGCTTATTCAAGATTCCTTTTTAACTAAATGTATTCATCGCTTCGTCGAAATGAGAAACGATTGGATGGAAATAATTCAACAAAAACCTTAACATGAAATCATCTTTATTTTTTGCTGCAAGCATCGTTGGAATTGCGTTTTTTACCTCTTGTGGTGATCAACAAGCCCCAAAAAAAGATACCACTCCAAAAGTAGAAACACGTTCTTTGGGTGGATTAAAGATTGCCTATTATTCCAATGATAGCATCAAAGCGAATTTTGCATTTTTTGTAAAAGAAGAAGGAGTCATTAAAAGAAAACAGAAAGCGTTCGAATCGGAAGTGGAACGTCGAACCAAAGCATATGAAGCCTTCATTACAAAAAAAGACGCAGAGGCACGTGGAGGACTTTTATCTCAAAATGAGATTGCCCAAGTTCAGCAGCGAGCACAGGAAATGCAAAATCAAATTATGCAATACCAACAAAGCGAAGGCGCAAAAATTGAAGAGCAAGCAATGAAGTCCTTAGAAGCAGTCAATAAAAAAATCGAAGCAATGGGTAAGAGGTATTGTGAAAAACATCACATTGATATCTTATTGATGCATGGAGATGGTGGACAAATAAATTACATTCACCCAAATATGGATGTGACAACAGAATTTGTCAACTTCTTAAATGAGAACCAAGCACAAATCGAAAAGGAATTAAACTAAGATGCGTCCAACAGAATCAAAGAAAACAGAAAATGTTGCTGAATACATTTTGTATTTGTTTCAAATAGAGGATTTAGTTCGCTCCTTAAATTTGGACATGGACTTAATTAAATCTCAGGTGCTTGCGCCTGCTATTCGCGATGAGTTTCAATTGAATGAACAGATTTCATGGTACCAAAATATGGTGCGTGAAATGCAAATGAAGGGACTAGAAAAAGAGGGTCACATTGATGAAGTTCAAGAAATATTGGTTGAATTAACCTACTTACACAATAGTTTGTTAACCATTATGAACGATGCTAAATACAAATCCTTATGTGAGAATGCACACGAAGCACTGGAGGAATTCAAGCAAAAGTCCAACATGGTGCAACGGCAAGATGTTGAATTATTAATGCATGCCATGTTCATGAAATTACAATTAAAAATGCGTCAAAAGGAAATCAGTGCTGAGACGGAAGCGGCTTTTGACCTCATGCGTATTCAACTTGCCTATTTAGCTCGCGAATACCAACGTATGAAATCAGGAGATTGGGATTACCTAAATAATTAAGCATTTACGGGAAGTTGCTCTAGCTGGATTAATTGCTGGTTTTCTTTCTCCACTTGGAAATAGGCGTGTGTTAATCCATTGGTCAAAACAATAAATTCACCCTGCATCTCTTTGTGATACGTCAATGCTTGGTACAAAGTGTCGCTTGAAATCTTGATTTGCGGTGCTTTACATTCCACCAAAATATAGGGATGAAAGTCCGCGTCGTAAACAACAATATCCCAGCGCTTGGTTAACCCAGCATATTGAATAGATTTTTCTATGGCAATGCGTGAAATTGGAAAGCAGAGCTTATTAGAAAGAAATGCAATGAAATGTTGCCGCACCCATTCTTCTGGTGTTAAGCGAATTTTTTTTCGTCGAATCAAACAGTGAACGAAAACCTCACCATCTTTTCGACTTAACTGCAAATTTGTTTGGGGTAAATTGAGCGGGATAATAGGATTCATTACATGCCTGGTAGTAGCAAGTGAATGTCCTTGTATTTTAAATCAAATACTTTTCCAAGCACTTCATTCGTTAAAATTCCCTTGTACATATAGACGCCATTACGAAAACCACTATGTGTTCGAATTAAATCATTCACACCTCCTTTTTCCCCCATTTCGAGGATCATCGGTGAAAACGTATTCGATAAGGCAAAAGAAGCGGTTCGAGAAACACGGGAAGCAATGTTTGGTACACAATAGTGCACAACACCATGTTTGATGAACGTAGGGTCAATGTGATTCGTTACGCGGGATGTTTCAAAACATCCTCCTTGATCAATACTCACGTCTACTAATACTGAACCAGACTTCATGCTTTCGATCATTTCTTCACTTACCACACATGGTGTTCTTCCAATAGGTGAACGTAGGGCTCCAATTACTACATCTGCTCGACGAACTGCTTTCGCCAGTACTTTCGGTTGAATAATCGAAGTATACACACGTAAACTTAAGTCGTTTTGCAATCGGCGAAGGCGCGTTAATGAATTATCAAACACTTTGACAGATGCGCCAAGTCCAAGAGCTGCGCGCGTAGCAAATTCACCTACAGTTCCCGCTCCAATCACTACAACTTCAGTTGGTTGAACTCCGGCAATGCCGCCGAGCATCATTCCTTTTCCTTGGGAGAAAGAGGAAAGTAATTCCCCAGCAACTAAAATGGATGTTGTTCCAGCGATCTCTCCCATGGTACGAACTATGGAAAACACACCTTCTTCATCTTGAATATAGTCCCAAGCAATCGCAGTGACTTTTTTTGCTGTCAATTTTTGAAGGATTTCCTTGGGTTGTGTCGAAATCTGCAAGGCCGAGATGAAGGTTTGATTCCCGATCATTAATTCTACTTCTTCTTCAGATGGCGGTGCGACTTTTAAAATGATATCGCAGCTATAAATGGCTTTTCGGTCGTATACGATTTGTGCACCGGCTTCACTGTATTCATTATCGGTGAAGTTTGAGCCTTCTCCCGCTTTCGTTTCCATTAAAACTTGATGTCCATTCGAAACAAGCAATGTCACTGCCTCAGGTACCAATGCGACACGTCGTTCTTGAAAAGAGGTTTCCTTAGGAATGCCAATAAATAAATTCCCTTTTTTCTTGCGTACTTCGAGCATTTCTTCTTTGGGAAGTAGGCTGCCTTTTTGGATCAGTGATTTTAATAATACAGGATCAGTTATCATAATTCAGGACGATTTCTCTTAGTTCACCTTCAGGTTCACAACGAATATACAGCCAATTCGCGTGTTCAGGAAGTATTTTTTCAATTTTATCTGGCCATTCAACAAAGAAGTAGGCATTTTCTTCAAATAATTCATCTAAACCGAGTTGATCAAGATCGCGCTCATTTTCAATACGATAGCAGTCCAGATGGTAAATTTTTATCTCCATGCTGTTTATATAGGCATGTACGATCGCGTAGGTAGGGGATCCATCTGGCTGTTTTATGCCTAAAGCGCGAAGCAGGTGTTGAACAAACGTTGTTTTCCCTGCACCCATTTCGCCTTGAATGGCAATAAAACTTGGTGTTGAAATGAGACCAATCAGTTCATCTGCGACGCTATTTAGCGATTCCAGCGATTGGTTTTCCCAACGTTTAGTTTGGCCTTTTTGCATCGAAGGATTCAATTTTTCCATTTTTCCAAGTGCATAGTTCAAGTTGACTACCATCAAAGCGAGCAAAAGTTTGTGCGTAAAGCCATTCACCTGTATTCATGTATACAGCACCTTCCAAGGTTAATTCTAAGGGCAAGTGCCTATGGCCGAAAATATAAAAGTCTTGTGGATTGGATTTTTGATGGGCAAGCGCAAAATGATACAGCCATTCGTTCTCTTTGCCGGAATAAATCATGTCTTTGGACATCCCACTTTTTCTACTGCTCGTTGAAAAATAATTCGCCAAGGAAAGTCCGAAATTAGGATGAATTCGTGCAAAAGCCCATTGACATAAAGGATTTCGGAATACCCGTTTAATGAATTTATAACGGTAGTCACCTGGACCTAATCCATCTCCATGTGCCACAAAAAATCGTTTACCATTCTTTTCAAAGCAAAATTCATCTGAATGTAAAAGGACACCTAGTTCTTCTTGAAAGTAATGAAACATCCACATATCGTGGTTTCCTTTGAAGAAGTGAACGGAAATTCCCTGATCAACAAGGGAGGCGATTTTTGCTTGAAGTCGAACGAATCCTTTTGGGATAACTGTTTTGTATTCAAACCAAAAATCAAAGATGTCACCAATGAAATATACTTCTTCCGCGTCTTTTTGAATATAGTCTAGCCATTGTACGATGTCTTTTTCTCGTTGACGACTTGTTGCTAAATCCGGAGTTCCCAGATGAAAATCTGAGGCAAAATAGGTGTATTTAGCCGTTTTAGTCATTAATGTCCAAAGATGCGTTTTAATTCCTCTTCCAACGCTGGACCTCGTAGATTTGTTTTAATCACATGTCCTTCACGGTCAAGGAGTACGGTAAATGGAACGCTTGAAACTTGATAGAGTTTAGCAACCTTACTGTTCCAGCCACCTAAATCACTCACGTGATGTGGCCAAGTTAAATGGTCTTGTTCAATGGCATTTATCCATTTCTGAGCATCTGTATCCAAAGAAACACTGACGATGGTAAATCCATCATTTTTATATTTTTCATACGTTTGAACCACATTCGGATTTTCCCTTCGGCAAGGTCCGCACCAAGAAGCCCAGAAATCTATCAGGACAATCTGGCCATGTAAATCAGAGCGTTTTAACGATTTTTTTCTGTCCGTTTTCAACTCCGAAAAATCAGGGGCAATTTTACCAGGTGCTAAAAAATTAGCATCGTCGATTTTCTTTTTTATTTGTTCGAAGTTTGAATAAAAAGTTTGAACCGTAGGGCTTTCTTGAAACACGGAGTACAATTGAGATAAAATATTCTCGTAGGTTTTCATGTCCTGTTCTGCGTTCATGTTTGCCAAAGCAAGAATTAATACTGGAGAATTTGCATTCGCGCCAATAAATCCTTGAAGTTCACTGTTAAATTTTTGGAATTCTTGTGTCATGTAGTCGTTCACAATTTTCTCCCTTGATGGATCTGCTTTGATAGCCGTTAATGCTGAATCACTTTTTACATTCCATTTTTCTGAAGTATGGGAGAAGTCGTTCATTGCCTTAGATTCATCGGAACCTACGAAATTGCAAAAATCCTTTAGTTTCGTGCCGTCTCCATACACCTTTATATCACTGTTGCTTTTTAAAATAAGGTGGATATTCTCCGAACCAACACGTAGGTAATAGTAATCCGGATTGGGCAATTCTAGTTTCAGTAGAAAGTTTCCTTTTTTGTCAATAGCGGAAGAGCCATAGTTCTTGAAATAGGATCCAAAATTCTGAGAAATGTAAACAGAATCTACCTTGGCATTGAAAATCATGCCTGAAACTGTTACTTTAATGGAGTTTTGAGCGAAAAATCCAAACGAAATTAGGGTTGAGGTAATTAGTCCTAGGTATTTCATCTTAATAATTTAGTTAATGCTTCTTCTAGTTTTTCTCCCCGCAAGTTCTTCCCAATGATTTTACCCTCTTGGTTGACTAACACGGTAAAAGGAATGGCTTCAATTCCGAAAGTTGCAACAACGGAAGACTTCCATCCTTTCAAATCACTGACGTGGGTATTCCATTCCAACTGGTCTTTGGCAATAGCTTCCCGCCATTTTATAGGCTCTTCATCCAAAGAGACAGAGAATACGGTGAATCCTTTGTTTTTGAATTTTCGGTACATCTTCACCACGTTTGGATTCTCTGCCCTACATGGTCCACACCAGGAAGCCCAGAAATCAATTAATACGACTTTGCCTTTTAAATCGGAAAGTTTCATCTGTTGACCTGCTGCATTTGGCAACGCAATTTCTGGCGCCGAAACAGTACCATTTACAGATGAAGCGAATTCAAAATAGGCATTTTCAATTTGGGAATATTGATTTCTAAACGTTTCCGCAGCTGGCTGACCGGCATATTTTTCCTCAAAAGCCTCTGTTACTTTTCGAAGAGCGTTCAAATTACTTGGGTCCCAGTCGTCAAAGCTGACACTTGGCAACAAATCCATTGATAGAATGATGTTGTACGCGTTACTCGGGTCACGCAACATACATGATCTAGAAAAAGATTCCATATTACTTTTTGCCTGTAGAAATAAAGCGGAAACTTCTTCTTTGCTTCGGTTTTCGTTATTCAACTGTAATTGAGCTTGAACTTCTTGAAAGTGATTGAATTCACTTAAATAGCGGTTCATCGTTCGACTCCAACTTGTTCCAGATGCATGGGGCTTAGAAACAAAATCCTCAAGGGATGTGCGTATTTTTAAGTGGTCTCCCGGAATTAAGGTGATGGGAATCAAACGGTTTTCTTCATCACTCAATCTGAGGAAATAATAACCTAAACCTGGAATATTACCGGTAATATCAAAACTTCCATCATCGTTAATTTGTCCTTCCGCAACAGGAATGGTTCCCTTATCGCTCGGTGCTTCCACAAAAAGGGTCATTCCAGAAACCCCTGAAATGTTTCCAGTGATCTCAAAATTATTTTCGAGTCCACCAGATGCAGCGATGTCTTGTTGATGTTTATTGTACCAAACAATCCCCCCAACAAGGGAAATAATCACGGCAATGATGATAGCGGATTTATATTTCTTCATCCAATCTTTCATGCGTCTAACATTTGACGTAATAATCCGTTTGCCAATTTTGGATCCGCTTTTCCTTGAGAAACCTTCATCAATTGCCCCATAAAGAATCCGGTTAATTGTTTCTCACCCGCTCTGTAGCGTGTAACTTCATCAGCATGTAATTCAAAGACCTTTAAAATAAATCCTTTCAAGGCATCCTCATCTGAGTTTTGAATTAAATTCAAGCGTTCTGCAATTTGAAGGGGAGTTTCTTCACTTTCAATAAGCGCGGGAAAAATATGTTGTGAAGCAACGGAACTCGAAACCTTTCCTTCTTCCACTAAGTGAATCAATTGAGCAATAACCAATGGCTTAATCGGAAATTTCTCCATTTCAATGCCGAATTCATTCAAATAGGATTTAACATCTCCCATCAACCAATTTGCAGCGGATTTATAATTTTTAGTGTGCACTAAGATGGATTCATAATAAAGGGCAATTCCTTTATTGTCCGTAATGTTGTAAGCATCGTATTCCGATAATCCGAATTCTTTCGTGTAGCGTTGAAACAATGCACGCGGCAAAGCAGGCATTTCTAGAGCAACATGTTCAATCTGCTCTTTTGTAATGCTAATTGGTGGAAGATCAGGTTCTGGGAAATAACGGTAGTCGTTCGCTGCTTCTTTGGAGCGCATGGAAATCGTAATTCCTTTCAATGCATCAAATGCCCTGGTTTCTTGAGCTAGAGAACCGCCGTTTTCAAGCACTTCAATTTGACGCAGGACTTCAAATTCGATTGCGCGTTGCACATTTCGAATGGAGTTCATGTTTTTCACTTCTACTTTCGTACCAAATTCGGAAACGCCGACAAGTCTCACTGAAACATTGGCATCACAGCGCAAGGAACCCTCTTCCATATTTCCATCGCAGATATCGAGGTAACGCACAAGCTTGCGTACTTCTGTCAAGTAATGATAAGCTTCCATGGAGGAGCGCATATCGGGTTCAGAAACGATCTCGAGTAGGGGAGTCCCTGCACGGTTCAAATCCACAAGTGTGTCGTAAACATCAACGTCGTGAATGCTTTTTCCGGCATCTTCTTCCATGTGAATTCTAGTTAATCCGATGGATTTTTCTGTTCCGTCATCTGTACGAATAACGATACTTCCACCTGTACAAATTGGCGTAGTATCCTGTGTGATTTGGTAACCTTTCGGTAAATCGGGATAGAAATAATTCTTTCGAGCAAAGTGTTGTGCTGGAGCAATGTGCGCATCGCACGCAAGTCCAAGTTTAATCGCGAATTCAATGGTTTTTTTATTCATCACCGGTAAAGTACCTGGATGTCCAAGAGTGACCACGCTAATATTCGAATTTGGAGCGGACCCGTATTCATTGACGTCGTTTGAATACGCTTTTGTTTTCGTCAACATTTGAGCATGGACTTCAAGTCCAATTACTACCTCGTATTTATCGCGAATGGATGCTTCCATATTAAATGCGTGAAATAAGTTCTTTCATGATTTGCGTCATTTTCGGCTCTTGTCTACTCGCCACTTCTATCACGTCTTGAACGCTCACTTTTTTGATTTTCCCAGGAACACCTAAGTCTGTGATGATCGAAATAGCAAAACAAGGAATACTCATGTGACGTGCAACAATGACTTCTGGAACTGTTGACATTCCCACCGCATCAGCGCCTATAACTCGAACGTATTTGTATTCAGATGGCGTTTCCAACGTTGGGCCAGTAAGTCCTGCATAACATCCTACAGAAACCTTGATGGACAATTCTTCTGCAATCGTTTTTGCCATTTGAATCATTGATTCATCGTAAGGGTCACTCATGTCTGGAAAACGTGGACCAAGTTCGTCTATGTTTTTTCCGATCAATGGATTTCCTGGAAACAAATTAATGTGATCATTCATAATCATGATTTCACCTACGGAAAAATCCGGATTCACACCACCAGAAGCATTACTTACGAATAAACGCTCGATTCCCAACAATTTCATCACACGAACTGGAAAGGTCACTTGTTGTAAGTTATATCCCTCGTAATAATGAAATCGTCCTTGCATCGCAACGACATTTTTCCCGCCTAAACGTCCAAAAATGAGTTTCCCTGAATGACTTTCAACGGTTGAAACAGGGAAATTTGGAATGATTTCGTAAGGAATTTCATCGATGATATCGATTTCCTTTACGAGTCCTCCTAATCCAGTACCTAAAATGATACCAATTGTTGGTTGGACCCTTGTTTTGGCTTGAATAAATGCCGCTGTTTCTTTAATTGCTTCTAACATAATTTTTTATCATCGAATTAAACGCTTCTTCTTCCTCAAATTGTACACTGATTGGAAGAACATACCAAGGATAGTCGCGAAGGTCGCTTTCCGAGAGTAGTTCCTTGATTTTAACCAAGTCCTTTTCCGTAGTCACGATGGCCATTTCCTTGTTTGCAAAGGTATCAAATTTTCTGTGAATTTCTTGGATATCCGCCCGCGTAAACGCATGGTGATCTACAAAGTTCATTTCTTCCACCTCAAGAGATTGCTTCAAATGATTTTTCAAATGTGTAGTCGATGAAATTCCAGTCACTAAAAAGATTGCATTCATGTTACTTCGTAGTTTTCCAATGGCTTTAAAATCAGCATAGACAATCCGAGAGAAGAATACAGGTTTTTGAAAGATGTCATAGCGTTTACGAAGGGCTATCCGCTCGCTTTCTGTTAATTTTGGACACTTCGTAAGGATAATAGCATCTGCACGTTTAGCGCCTGCAATTGTTTCCCGCAGATTTCCAGAGGGTAAGTGAAAATCATCTAAAAATTGATCGTTAAAAGGAGTGAGCAACAATTGAAGTCCAGGAATTACGTAGCGGTGTTGAAATGCGTCATCCAAGATGATGAGTGCCGAAGGATTCAAGGCCTTCATGTTTGCCACTGCATCTTGTCTTTTTTCACAGACAAACACTTCGGTTTTTGGTGCAAATATTTGAAAATAGCGCAGTGGTTCGTCACCAACGGTTTGCGCATTATCTAGGGAATGAACTTGACGAAATCCTTTTGATTTCCTTCCGTATCCGCGACTTAAAATTTGAACGGAAATCTCTGCATGTAAGAGCTTCGTTAAGTAAACAACCATCGGTGTTTTCCCCGAGCCTCCAACGGATAAATTACCCACAGAAATGGATTTTCCAGGAATAATGGTAGACTTTAGTAAGCCAACATCGAACAGGAGATTCCTGGTATAAGTGATGAGCCAATATAAAATCGTAAATGGAAGTAGTCCGATTTTTCTCATCCTCAAAGATACGCTTTATTGATTGTGATAGTCCGAAAATGCTTGTTCGTCGTCGAAATAAAAAATTCGAATTAACGCGGTATCATTTAAAAAGTCAATTTTACCGATTTCCACTCGATTGATGGATAAGCCCGTTCGTTTCTCCAAATCTGCCTTCATTTCTTCGTATTTGTCCGGCGTAATCAAATCGATTCGCTCGTAATTGATAGTCTTGCGCGTTTCGTGCTTCATCAACCAAAGGTTCTCCAAAATGAAGGTCAGTAAAACCACCGATACATTGATGACACCGACTTCTGAAATACTCAATTCATTGGATGCTAAGGCGTTTACTACACTGACGCCGATTATCATGAAGAGATAAGTCATTTCTTTGATTTCAATGGCGTCCGTTCGATAGCGAATGATTCCAAAAATGGCAAATAATCCAAGTCCCATTCCAGTGTCAATGTCCATTTGCATCAATCCAAAACACAAGAAAAAGGTAATGGTCCCAATCAAATAATAGGTAAATAAATAATCCTTTCTTTGGGTCTTTGGATAATACAAAAACCGAATTAATATGGTTAGAAACAGCAAATTGATACCTAAACGAACGAGTAAAACATAAAAGTCATCACTGAACCAGGTAAGTGTGGAACTGCTGAGTGCAGCTTTTTTCAATGGAAGAAGTAAGGAATTAAATAGCATCATGATTTATTTTTTTTAAATAAAGTAATTTTTTTTTGAAGCGGTTGAATTTTAATTTTTCCTCGCCATAGATTTCAACGGAACCTAAGCAATATTTACTTAATCGATATGGACGAATTTGACGGTCCTTCATTAATTGATAAAACGAAGAATTTCGATCTAAATCCTCTTGTTTCAATTCGGCAATAACCAATTGTTTAAATGATTTTTTTACCCCATCCTTTTCAAATAGTATATTGAAGTCTAATGTGATTCGTTCGATTGCTGTTTTGGACACCAAGGTGATGCGCTGAAACGAATTCCACATAATTGGAACTAAGTTTTTGTTTGCACTTAATTCACTTTGCACAAAAAGTAAATCACTTTCGGGCAGTACTTCGTTGAATTGATCAGTGGCAATCCGTTTTTTGTCTGTTCGGCCTTTAAATTTGTGTTTTACCTCCAAAAAATACAGATCTGACTCAACATATTTTCGAATGCGGACCTTAAATCGATTTCCTTTTCCATTGTGGTGATCCTTGAAAAAAGAAAAGCGATCATCATCGAAATATAAACTTTCGTAATGTGGGGTATTCGTCCCTTCAATGGTTAAAATTCGGTAGTGATTCGCTAATAAGGGAAGGAGCAAAGTTAACTCGCTCAGCGGAAATGCAAATTTTGTATCTATGCGATTCATCAACTTAACACCATCCATTTCCTGTAAAGTGATTGGCTCAAAAGCGTTAAGTAATACGTTAATCTCGTTCATAGATGTTAAGCCAAAGTTAACAAAAATTGTTTCCCTTATCCATCCTTGGATAACTATTTGTCGGAATACTTGTATGCACGTTGAATAGTTTTTAACGTTTGATTACTTTTGTTCTATGAATAAAAAGATCCTCTTATTAGGTTCGGGTGAACTTGGAAAAGAATTCGTAATCGCCTGTCAACGATACGGTCAACAAGTGATTGCAGTAGATAGTTATGCGGGTGCTCCTGCCATGCAAGTGGCGGATGCATATGAGGTTATTAATATGTTGGACGGTGATGAATTAGACCGAATTGTCGCAAAGCACTCTCCGGATTTAATCGTTCCCGAAATTGAGGCGATTCGAACCGAACGTTTTTACACTTATGAAGAACAAGGAATGCAAGTTGTTCCAAGTGCGAAAGCGGCTAATTTTACGATGAATCGCAAAGCGATTCGCGATTTAGCGTCAAAGGACTTAGCGGTACGGACGGCGACCTATCGTTATGCAACGAGTTATGAGGAATTAGTAGCAGGTGTCGAAATTTGTGGAATTCCTTGCGTGGTCAAACCATTAATGTCTAGCTCTGGAAAAGGTCAATCAGTAATCAAGTCAAGCGACGATATTAAAAAAGCATGGGACTATGCAATGGAAGGTTCTCGCGGTGACTTGAAGGAGGTAATCGTAGAAGGATTCATTGATTTCGATTATGAAATCACCCTTTTAACCGTGACACAGAAAAATGGTCAGACCTTGTTTTGTCCGCCAATTGGACACCGTCAAGAGCGTGGTGATTACCAAGAAAGTTGGCAACCTATGCCCATGCAAGCCGAACACCTTGCTGAAGCTCAGGAAATGGCGGCCAAAGTTACAGCGGCACTTGGTGGTGCTGGAATTTGGGGTGTGGAATTTTTCATCACGAAAGAAGGAGCGTATTTCTCTGAATTATCTCCTCGTCCACACGATACGGGAATGGTGACTCTAGCAGGGACACAAAACCTTTCCGAATTTGAACTGCATGCTCGCGCCGTTTTAGGACTTCCAATCCCCAAAATTGAATGGATTCAAAATGGGGCTAGCGCGGTCGTATTAGCTACAGAAACTTCCGATGAAATGCCTCAGTTTGAAGGTTTAGATGCCGCTCTGAGTGAAGATAATACGGAAGTGCGCATCTTTGGCAAACCAACTACTCGTCCATACAGACGAATGGCTGTTGCACTCGCCTTCGGTGAAGAATCCGTTCAAGAATTAGTCGAAAAAGCAAAGTCTACCGCCGCTAAAATTCACGTAATATGAAAAATATACTGTTTTTATTCCTTTGTCTTCCATTGCTCTCTTTTGGAATGACGGTTTCCTACGAATTGAAAATGCCCAAGCCTCAAAATCATTATTTCGAAGTGCAGATGAGCATCAGTGGAAATGACGATGCACAAGTGGAAGTAAAAATGCCAGTATGGACTCCTGGATCTTATTTGGTACGTGAATTTTCTAAAAATGTCAATTTAGTAAAGGCGTACACGAAAGATGGAAAAGCCATTTCGGTAACAAAAAAATCAAAAAATGCATGGATTATTAACGCTGGAAAAGAAAAGGACATCCAAGTGAAATATGAAGTTTACGCCTTTGAATTGTCCGTTCGCACGCCATTTTTGGATTTAACACATGGATTCGTCAGCGGGTCAGGTGTGTTCATGTACACAGAGAAAACGAAAAATCAAGCGGGATTGGTGACGGTTTTTCCGCATGAATCGTTTAAACGAATTTCCACTTCCTTACCTGCCGATAATGGCTACAAAGGATCTGGACAACGTTTTCAATTTGAAGATTATGACCAATTGGTGGATTGTCCGATGGAAATTGGAAATCAAGAGATTTTTGAATTTACCGCAGCTGGAGTGAATCATACTGTTGCGATGTATGGAGATGCAAATTACAACGTGGAAGAATTGAAGCGTGATATGTCGAAAATCGTAGAGGCGGAAACCGCTGTCATTGGTAAAAATCCAAACAAAATATATACGTTTATTATCCACAATGTTGTTGATGGTCAAGGTGGACTCGAACACATGAATTCAACGGTATTGAGTGTCAACCGGTGGACCTACGCTGGAAAACAATATGTCGATTTCTTGAACCTCGTTGCACACGAATATTTCCATTTATGGAATGTGAAACGCATTCGTCCAGTGGAATTAGGTCCGTTTAACTATGATACCGAAAACTATACGAGTTTGCTTTGGGTCATGGAAGGATTCACATCCTATTACGATGAATTGATTCTTCGTCGAACTGGATTTTATACGGAAGAAGAGTTTCTTGCGAAATTGCAATCCTCCATTAATTACGTGGAAGGAACTCCTGGATCACGCGTTCAACCGGTTGCACATGCTAGTTTCGACGCCTGGGTGAAGGCGTATCGTCCAAACGAAAATAGTTCCAATACGACAATGACATACTATTCTCGAGGATCCGTACTGGCTTCTGTTATCGATGCAACAATCATCGCTGAGACAGATGGAAAAAAATGCTTGGATCATTTCCTTCAGCGGTTATATACAACTTATTACGAAGGACTCAAACGTGGATTTAGTGAGGCTGAATTCAAAATGGAGTTGGCTAGTTTTGTAGGTAAAAACATGGATGATTTTTTTGCAAAATACGTTGATGGAACAGAAATCATTCCATATCAAGAATTCTATGCATCTGTCGGATTAAACGTTCAAGACATGACCACGAACAATCCTTCTTTTGGTGCCAGTGTGCGCGAAGAAGGGGGGAAAGTGATGGTGAAGTCGGTTCGCTATGGGTCTAGTGCTGAAGAAGCGGGAATCAGCGTTGGTGATGAAATCATTGGCTGCAATGGATATCGGGTGGACCAGTCCATGTTTGAAGGAATGATGAATGGAATGAGCAATTTTGAATCATGTGAAATTCTTGTAGCGAGAGAGGAAAATTTATTTTCTGTGAAAGCCATCATTAAACCTTACAAAAAGCCGCAATTTTTATTGACTAAATCTACTTCGAATGAAAAACGCTTGCATTATTGGCTTCGTTAAACTGCTGATTTTTAGTTCATCCGTTGCTTTTGGACAAGCTACTTTTAAGAATGTGCAGATCCCACCTGTAAGTGCGGGATATCCATTCAATGAATGTGAACCATCCATTGCGATAAATCCAAAAAACACAAATCAAATCGCAGCGGGATCCGTACTGAAGGGATTCCATTATTCAATAGATGGTGGCTTAACCTGGAAAAGCAAAAAAATGGAAAGTCCCTACGGAGTTTATGGTGATCCGGTGCTCATGTACGACCAACTTGGACGTCTATATTATTTCCATTTAACGGATTATAAAAAAGGAACTCACCTGGATCGTATTTTGTGTCAAACATCGGAGACGATCACGGGTAAATTTACGTCAGGAACTTTTCCTGCACCGAATGGAACGAAAGTTCAGGATAAACATTGGGTAGTGATTGACCCGAAAACGAATGTCTTGTATATGACTTGGACACAATTCGACGCCTATGATTCCGCGGATCCAAAGGATACATCCATCATTGTTTTTTCCAAGTCGCTCGACCGAGGAAAATCGTGGACAATTCCAATGCGAATTTCTAAATTTGGAGGCGATTGTTTGGATGGAGATAATACAGTCGAAGGTGCCGTCCCAGCTTTGGGATTGAATGGCGAAATCTATGTTACATGGACAGGTCCGAAAGGATTAATGTTTCAAAAATCCACAGATGGTGGAACCACATGGTTGACAGAAGAAAAGCACTTGTCGAAGCAATTTGGTGGTTGGGACCTAGATATCCCAGGGTTTTATCGCGCTAATGGATTGCCATTTTTAATGTCCGATTTGAGTCCTGGCAAAAATCGCGGAAACTTATACTTAAACTGGTGCGACCAACGAAATGGATCTGATAATACGGATGTATGGTTGTTGAGATCGACCGATGGCGGTGAATCTTGGACTGAGCCCATAAAGGTCAATCAAGATCAAACCAAAACACACCAGTTTTTAACCACTATGAGTATTGATCAGTCCAATGGAAACCTACATTTTATCTATTACGATCGTCGAAAATACAAGGATAAATCCACGGATGTCATATGGGCAACGAGCGCGGATGGAGGAGCGAGTTACAAAGAAGAAACCATTTCTCAAAAACCATTTACCCCGAACAACAAAGTGTTTTTTGGCGATTATTTGGGAATAGCTTCGGTGAATGGACACATTCGTCCAATCTGGCCACGCATGGATGAAGGGAAAATCACCCTTTGGACTGCAATTATCGATCAAAAAAACGAACCAAAACAGAAATGAGCATTGCGATTCATGATTCATGGAAAAACATATTGGAAAGTGAATTTCAGCAATCCTATTTCACCCGACTTACGGAGCAAGTTCGCTTAGCATACCTTGAACACAAAGGCAGTGTGTTTCCCAAAGGATCTCAGATTTTCCGCGCCTTTGATTTGTGTCCATTTGATGAATTGAAAGTGGTGATTTTAGGACAAGACCCATATCCCACCAAAGGGCACGCCCATGGACTCTGTTTTTCAGTGGAGCCAGAGGTAAAGCCATTTCCAAAGAGTTTATTGAATATTTTCAAAGAAATTCAGTTGGATTTAGGACTACCAATACCTGAAAATGGCAACCTTGCTCGTTGGGCAGAACAAGGAGTGTTATTATTAAATTCATCCTTGACTGTGGAAGAAGGAAAACCCGATTCACACAAAGGATTTGGCTGGGAGAAGTTCACGGATGCGGTAATTCAAACAATTAATGAACAAAAAACAGGCATTGTTTTCATTTTATGGGGGGCAAAAGCGATTTCAAAAGAAACATTTATTGATCATTCGAAACACCTCATTTTGAAGTCGGTACATCCATCTCCCTTGTCGGCACACCGTGGTTTTTTTGGCTCCAAGCATTTCAGTAAAACCAATGAATTCTTACGGATGATGGAACAAACGGAAATTCAATGGTAATTTCCTAACTTTGCAGGCAATGAATTTACAGAACGATTTATTTTTAAGAGCAGCGAGAGGAGAGCAAATCGAACGTTATCCCGTTTGGTTAATGCGTCAGGCTGGAAGGATTTTACCAGAATACAGAGCGGTTAGAGCGAAGCTTTCAGGGTTCAAAGAATTAGTGGAAACACCTGAATACGCATCTGAAGTAACGATTCAACCCGTTGACTTACTCGGAGTTGATGCGGCCATTATTTTCTCCGATATTTTAGTGGTTCCAGAAGCAATGGGACTCACTTATGAAATGATTGAACAGAAAGGACCTTGGTTTGAAAAAACCATTCGTTCCCGAGAACAATTATCGTTCATCGATCGCAACATTGATGTACATGATCGCTTGTCCTATGTAATGGAAGCTATTCGCATCACGAAACGCGACTTAGCTGGACGCGTGCCCTTAATTGGATTTGCTGGTGCGCCTTGGACCATCCTTTGTTACATGGTGGAAGGAAAAGGATCCAAAACTTTTTCTGAGTCCCGCAAAATGCTTTACTCACAGCCAGACTTAGCACATGAACTTTTGCAAGAAATAACGAATGTGACCATCGATTATTTGAAAGCGCAAATCGAAGCAGGTGCGGATGCCCTTCAATTATTCGATTCATGGGCTGGAATTTTAGGCGATGCCCAATATGAAGAATTTGGAATTAAATACATTCGTCAAATTACCGATGCCATTTCCACCGTCCCTTTTACTGTATTTTCGAAGGGAGCAATCGGTTCCTTGCCGATTATAGCAAAGTTGTCTTGTACCACACTTGGTATCGATTGGAATATGTCCATGGATGTGGCACGAACTTTGGTTCAGGAAACAAAGACACTACAAGGCAATTTAGATCCCTGTGTGTTGTATGGCTCGAACGATTTAATTGAGAATGAAACAAGAAAATTGTTAAAATCATTTAAAAGTCAAAGACATATTGTAAATTTGGGTCACGGGGTATATCCCGATATTGATCCGGAAAAAGTAAAAGTTTTTATAAATACAGTGAAAAGTTATGAAATTTAACCAAAAAACTTTTGGATGTGTTGCCCTTTCATTTGTGGTGATGATGTCTATTTCAATGAGTTTTGCTCAGAAAAGTAAGAAAACAAATGAGAAGGAAATTCTCAACATGACATTTGAGCATGTCAAGGGAGAAGATGTCACCGAATTAAACAACATCGAAATTGTAAACAAAGGAGTCAGTTCTCCTACAGAATTGAAAGCAGATATTTTCCATAAAGAAGGTACAGGTGACGTGACTATTCCTACGAATTTATATGGTAAAGAAGATCCAACTACAGAAAATGGTGGTGATGTGTATGCAGGTATTGTTGCCTATAAACCTGGGAAAACGGCAGGTGAACGTTCCTATGTGACGATTCAATTGTTGAAAAATGATTCTCCTGTAACCTTAAAAAAAGGACTGACTTACTGTGTGGAGTATTCTTTGTCTTTGGCAGAGTCATCAAAATTTGCATGTAATAACCTTGCAGCTTATTTCTCAAAGGATAATCCTGGAAGTGGAGAGCCTGGTGCAATTTATGTTGCCAATGACCATGTTTTGAAAGGACAGTTGAACAAGGTGCACAATGGTTTCTTTGGTTGGGAAAAAGTTTGTAATACATATACGGCAAAAGGTGACGAGAAATACATCACGATTGGAAATTTTGACCGCAATGAATCAACAAGATTTGAAGCGGTGAAAAAACCAAAAGAAAGTGAAGTAGATCCAATTGCACATGCATATTACTATATAGACAATGTCATTATTCGCTTGGTTGATAATGTATCGGAATGCGCTTGTTACAATGCTCGACCACCTAAAATCGAAGATGCTTTCTCTACCTTGATTTACGACAAAGCACCTGAAATCACAGATAAAATGACGGTTGACAAGAAAATAGAAGCACATTCCATTTATTTCCGTCAAGGAAAGGCCTCCTTAACGGAAAATGCTAAAGAAAACATGAACTTCGTGATCGAACAAATGAACATGAATCCAGCAATGAAAATTGAAATCCTTGGTAACAATGATGAGCTGGAAGTAAAAGCAAGTAAAGAAAACGAAGATTACCTAGACTTAGATAGAAAACGCGTTGCTATTGCTGTAAAGTATTTTGTTGCTCAAGGAATAGCAGAAGACCGAATCATTAAAACCTACAAAGGCACATCTACTCCAAGTGCTGAAATCGTTGAAGACGATGAGCAGGACGTAAAGGATGCAAAAAGTCGTCGTGTAGAATTTAGAGTGAAAATGTAAGCGTTTCACTTACACATATTGAAGAAAGCCATCGAAAGATGGCTTTTTTTATGCTTGAAAAGCTTGAAGCGCCAAAAATAATTCATGCGTTGGCAGACCCATGACATTCGTGTAAGAACCTTCGATTTTCTCCACACCGATTAATCCAATCCAATCCTGAATACCATAGGAACCAGCCTTGTCTAATGGTTGGTCCTTGTGCACGTAATGCACAATTTCTGGTTTAGTCAAGGTGCGGAAATGAACGGATGTTTTCACGGAAAACGAGGTGGATTTACCGTTGAAATAAAGAACGACACCTGTAAACACATCATGTGTTTTACCAGAAATTTTCTCAAGTAAATTAATGGCGTCTTGATGATCAATTGGTTTACCAATTACTTCATTGTCCAAATAAACGATGGTGTCAGCACAAATCAGTAAATCACCTGGAATTATTTCATCTTGCAGAGCATTCACCTTTTGCTGCGCAATAGAAAGAACGATTTGTTCTGGTGAATCAGTGGCATTAAAATCCTCCGCACAATCAGCTTTTAAAACAGTGAATTCAAACCCCATTTTTGACAATAATTCACTGCGTCTGGGGGAGGCAGAACCTAAAACGATTTTCATAAACTATTCGAAAATAAACAGATCAACCCAAAGAACATGGACCATTTCATCAGGTGATTAATCCAAACTAACGTAGATTCCTTTTTAACGATATACAATAAGGCACTACTGAAGTTTACTGCACCGGATAGAAGCAGTAAGATGAGTGTGGGTTTGTTCAAATGGATCCAATCAAATACGTAATAACTCAGGATGAACAAAACTAAGGGTAGTTGAATCAAGATGATGGTCAAATAAGCCGCTTTTTCCTTTCCGATTATGATAGGCAAGGATTTCACATGCGTCACTAAATCACCTTGTATATCATGAATATCTTTATTGATTTCACGAGCAAAATTTTGAATGAATGCGCAAACAGCAAGGAAATAAACAAAAGAATAATCTAAATAAGTTGACCATGATTCTTCACGGTAAGGAGAATAAGGAATTCCACTCTCATTTAACACTTTGAAAAACCAAACCGAAAGAAGTGGAACAAGGGCTGTCAAAAAAGCAATGATTAAGTTACTTATGAGGAGTTTCTTTTTTAGTTGAACACTGTAAAACCAAAGTAAATTAATTGAAAGTAAATGAACAAACACAAATAACAAGGTTGCATATTTCACTGATAAATAAATAGCGATCAGAAATGCCAATAGATTAAATGTCCAATGCCATAAAATCGCCCATCTCGGTTTCATGAATTTCGAGATGATGACTTTTTCTGGTTTATTAATTCGATCCGCCTTTACGTCAAAGTAATCGTTGATGACATTTCCTGCCGCAGCTATAATCAAGGTTGAAAACATGAGAAGGCAATAATCCATGAAATGAAAATCTACTTTTTGATAGTCATTACTTTTGGTTACATAGTAAGCTACACCAATCATCGTCAGTAATATAACGAGTAGGTTTTTTGTTCGAATGAGTTTTAAAAAGTACTTCATGGTTTCAATGTGTAAGTTGTTCGACGATTTTTCTGATGTGCTTTTTCTTTTTCATTTATATCGCTAATAGCATTGATGGCCTCATCGGTCATAATCGGTGAAGCAGAACCATATCCTTTAGAAGTCAATTGAGTTTCGGGAATGCCTTTGGATAACAGGAAATCTTTCACTGCTTTTGCACGATTGGTCGATAAGGTTAGGTTATCTTGCGCATTACCCCGTGAATCGGTGTGACCACCAATTTCAATTTTCAAGTTTGGATGCGCTTTCAGATAATTCGCAAAAGAACTTAATTCAACAATTGATTCAGGACGTAATTTGGCTTGATTTAAATCAAAAAACACATTGGAAAGAATGTTCTCGGAGGAAGAATTTTCAGGATTCAAAGGGATTTGTAAATGATAACTTTGTTCATTTTCCTTCAAGGTCATATTGAAATTCAAGGAATAAGGGAGGTAACCTGGATAATTCACTTCTATAGCGTAATCTGTATTCACGGGTAGTGCAACCATAAAGGTACCGTCTGCAGCATCCGCTTTGGATTGAATGACCATTTGTCCGGTCGACAGGTTTGTCAATTGAAAACTTGCTCCGAGTGATTTTTTCGTTTTGGCATCAAAAACGAATCCATCAAAATATAGTGTTTTAATCGGTTGATCTTCTTTCGGTAGATTGAAGTAATAAATATCCATTAACCCATATCCACCCGGACGATCAGAAGCAAAGTAGGCGATGTCACCTTCTGGTGAAACCATCAATGAATTTTCATCGGAAAGTGTGTTGATTGGGTAACCCAAATTTTGTGGAAGACCCCAATTTCCTTTCGCATCCATCCGGGAAACATATAAGTCTGAACCACCCATGCCGACATGCCCTCTTGATGCAAAATACAAGGTTTTTCCGTCAGGATGAATCAATACAGATTCTTCGTTTTGATTCGAATTGATATGAGGAGGCAATGGTTCGGCAGTACTCCACGATCCATCATTTAACAGATGAGAAACGTAGATGTCAGAGTCTCTTTTACCATCTCTACTGCGCAGACCGCGAATAAAATAAAGTGTTTTTCCATCAGCAGAAAGCGAAGGTTGGGTCTCCCAATGTGTAGAATTGACTTTTCCAGGAAGATTGATCGGATTGCTCCATGATTTTCCGTTTTGTTCAGTGATGAATAAATCACAACTTCCTTTTCCTTGTCTGTTCGCTCCGTAATCTACACCACTTTCATCCGTGCAGGCTACAAAGATCAATTTCTTTCCATCCGGGGAAATGGACGGAGCACCTTCGTTATAGGGCGTGTTAACATTTTTAGGCATTGGATAAGATCGGCTCCATACCCTATCTATTTGATGAGACACATAAAAATCTTCTTGTTCACGTTTGTTTTCTCCTTGAAAATCGACTAGTCTTCGCGTGAAAAGCATGGTATGACCATCCACCGTAATCGTGGGATAATATTCGGAGAAATTTGTATTAATGGAAGCACCGATATTCTTTGGCTCAAAGGGTTTTGGATTTTTCATTGCCTGTATAGCGAAATTGGCACAATCTTGCATGCGACGAACTGCGCCCAAATTTTCTTCCTTCGCATTTGGATTTTTCAAATAAATGGAACAACTTTTTAGGGCCCCTTCATAATCTGCAACAGCCATTTGACACGTTGCTAAATGATATGTGCTAGAACCGCTGACGCTATGGTTTGCATCAATTTCTAAAGCACGCTTATAATGAAAAATGGACTGCTTGTAATTTCTAATGAACTCATTGAATTCTGCGTCTAAAATGTGTGCCTCCCAAAAATTAGAGTCTTTTTCAAGTGCTTTCCCCAACAACTCAATACCACTTTTAAAGTCATAGGCTCCAGTCATCGGATCCATCCCTTCTTTAGGAGCTTTTTCAGCCAATTCGAAGTAATGAATGGCCTTTTTATTGGAACTTGAATAGGGAAATTGCGCCGTTGAACAACCGTAAAAAAAGAGGGTGAAAAAGGAAAATAGTAGCGCGTTTCTCATTTAGGGAATGTTCATGTATTTGTGAGTCTGTAACGAAATCTTCCATTTTTGGTTACCCTTCACGTAATCGATAATCAGGGGAAGGATTTTTTCGTGTTTATCCCATTCGGGTTGTAAGAATAAATGACAGTTTGGATTTACATTTTTCGCATGTTCCTCCGCCCATTCAAAATCAGAAAGATGATTGATGACAATTTTCAATTCATTCGCTTTTTCATAGGCTTCTTCAATGGGTTTTTTGAATTTTTTTGGTGAAAAACAATACCAATCAATTGGTGCGTCTAAGGCATGTACTCCAGCCGTTTCGATGGCTACTTCTAGTTCATGAGCGTGCAAGCGATTGACCAACTCCAATAACGAATGCATGGTTGGTTCCCCACCTGTAATGACGACAAACTCCGCATGGGCAGCCAATACTTCCTCTAAGATGGCCTCGATGGACATGAATTGATCTGATGTGCTCGTCCAACTTTCTTTCACATCACACCAAACACAGCCAACGTCACATCCAGCTGTACGAATAAAATAAGCTGCACGTCCAGAATGATATCCTTCACCTTGAATCGTAAAGAAGTGCTCCATAATTGGAAGGGAAGAAGGGATATTTGTTTGCTGATCCAACATGAGACAAAGTTAAACAAATCTACGCGTAAATTCAGGTGGTTTTTCAAGCCCATTTTTACTATATTTGTTTAAACCTAAATCTACTATTATGAAATTAAGCATTACATTAAGTACTCTTTTTGTTTCCTATTTCTCTTTTTCCCAACAAATTGCAAATGGCAATATGGAATCTTGGGACAATCTCGGACAAAATACCGAAGAACCAAGTAATTGGAATGGTTTTATGAGCAGTTCTGGTGGACTTTTATCCTTCGGATCACAACAAGTGATTCAATCTACGGCTATTCGACCAAATGCAACAGGAATGTACTGCGCAAGAATTTGGTCAAAAAGCACCTTAGGAGTTGTCGCCAATGGAACCTTGACATTAGGTCGAATTAACATGGGAAGTATTACAGTGACAGACCCCTCAAACCATAACTATTCTAAAACCGCAGATCCCCTTTTCTCGGAAGCAATTTCTACTGTTCCTGATTCTGTCGTGTTTTGGGCTAAATTTACAGCTGGAACCGGACAACAAGCGCGCATGCACGCAATCATTCACGATAGCGCAGATGTTCATGATCCGATTGATGCGGCATCCCAACCTTTCGTAGTCGCTCGTGCGGAGTTGAATTATTCACCGACAGGTGGAAATTGGGCGCGTTTTTCAGCACCCTTCAATGCGGAAGTTCAAGTTGGATTAATGCCAATAGCTCGCTATATTTTACTCACTTTTGCCACCAATAAAAATCCAGGTGGAGGAGCTGCAAATGATGAGGTGCTATTGGATGATGTTGAATTGATTTACAATGCAAGTTCTATTGGTGAATTGCAATCAACTATTCAACTGTATTATTCTTCTGTTCACGGCTTGATGTCGAAAGACCTTTCCTTGGACACAGATCTTTCCATTTATAGTATTTCTGGACAACTTGTAAAAAAAGGAACTATTGGCCAATTAACTGGTAAATCGTTACCATCTGGACAGTATCTTCTTCATTTTCAAGGGAAAAGTCAAAAAATATTTATTCCGTAAGCGCAACGAATGAAGGTTTTTGTTTCGGTTTGTTGTTGTCTATTTTCTTTTTCCATCTTTTCACAAAACCTAAAAGTTTCAGGTTTTGTATATAGTCAGGATAAAAAAGTCATTCAAGGCGCGAAGGTAAGTGTCGTTGGGCAACGTCTGGGTGTTTTATCAAAGGCAGATGGTTCTTTTGAACTTACCGTTAGTACCGGTAGAATACGATTTAAATGCACGTCGGATGGTATGCAAACGGACACCTTCCTTATTGAAAATCTACAAAGGGATTTGGAACATGATTTTTATCTGAAAGATCGCATTCAGAGTATGGAACAGGTCAAGGTCATGGTTGGTAAGTTCGACAAACCAATCGAAGAGCAAACGGTCTCTATGTTGGTGTTGAAACCTGAACTCATTGAAAATAAAAATACCCGAAGCATTGAAACTGCGCTGGACCAAACACCGGGATTAAATATTTTGGATGGGGAGCCACAAATTCGAGGCGGAAGTGGTTTTACGTTTGGCGTCGGGTCGAAAGTTGCGGTGATTGTCGATGACATGCCCATGCTTTCGGGTGATGCTGGTCGTCCAGAATGGGGATTCATTCCAGTTGAAAACATCAGTCAAGTAGAAGTGACGAAAGGTGCCGCATCTGTTTTGTCAGGTAGTTCGGCTTTGTCTGGTTCTATTCATATTCGTACGGCATATCCAAAAGCCAAACCACTCACGAAAGTACAAGTATACTCCGGCGCTTATTCAAGTCCTTCTGACCCATCGATGAAATGGAATGAAAAGTATCCTGGTATTCATGGATTAACTTTTTTGCATACACGACGCATTGGTCGCCTGGACTTTGTTCTTGGTGGAAATTTGAATTTGGATCATGGCTACATCGGTCCACCAAAAACCGATTCTCTCGTTGCCACTATTTTTCCAGATACAATAACAAATTTCTCTGAAAGAGATTTGGTTTCCAAAAGAGCACGAATCAATTTTAATTTACGCTATCGTTCGGAAAAAATCAAAGGCTTGTATTATGGAGTCAATGGAAACTTCATGAAGATGCATACGTCCATGCCTTTGGCTTGGTTGAATGATTCCTCCGGACTTTACCGTGCCTATCCAGGAGCCATCTTTTTGCAAGATCAGTTTATTTTTAACGTGGATCCTTTTGTTCATTTCCTGACTGAAAATAAAGGACGTCATTACCTGCGTTCGCGGCTACTTAAAGTGGATAATCAAATGTCCGCGAATCAATCTAATAAAGCGATGACTTATTATGGTGATTACATGTATCAACGTAAATTGACCAATTGGAAACAGATTGAAATGATTTCAGGAATAACGGGGACATTAACCAATTCACAAGCAAATATTTACGCTGGATCTGGATCGCCAAATAATCAAATGATGAATATTTCTGTTTATTCACAATTAGAAAGTAAGTGGAATGATCGCTTGAATCTTTCAGCAGGTGGACGCTTAGAGTACTTTCAGTTGAACGATACAATCACAGCAAGCAAACCAATCTTCAGAGCAGGAACAACCTACCGCATTCATAAGGCAACGTTTCTGCGCGCATCCTATGGACAGGGCTATCGATTCCCTACAATAACGGAGCGATTCATCAAAACAGGTGTCGGAAATTTCGGGGTATTCCCAAATCCGAATTTAAAACCAGAAAGTAGCTGGAATGCCGAAATAGGCATTAAACAGGGCGTCAAACTAGGAAATGTACTGGGATATTTAGATTTTGCTGGATTCTGGCAGGAATACCAAAACACCATCGAATATATGTTTGGGATTTGGAATGAATTGACCTCTGTTCAATCCATGGGATCAAGTGCTGGATTTATGTTTTTAAATACAGGTAATTCTAGGGTAACTGGAATTGATGTTTCCTATGCTGGAAAAGCGCAAACCTCCAAAAAGAACGAATTGAGTTTTTTATTGGGGTATAATTACATTGTGCCCATCACATTGAGTCCGAATTACGTGTATGCCACGGACTTCTTGAACCGCGCTTTTAGTTATCAATCCACATCTTTGGATCCAAGTAAGGGCATTTTGAAATACCGCTTTTTACATAATGTCAAATTGGATGCGGAGCATACGTGGAATAAGAAAATATCCTTAGGCCTGAGTGCGAAGTATTTTTCGAAAATTGTTAATATGGATGCCATAATTAAGGACTTTGAGCAAGTTACGGTGGACAATCAATTACTCCAAGATTTGAGGTACATGGATTATTTTCAATCTCATCGATTCGGAAACTGGATTTTTGATGCACGTTTGTCCTTCAATTTTTCTGAACAGCACAAGTTAGCGGTGATTGGCAGCAATATTTTTAATCGAACCTATTCGTTGCGACCACTAAAAATCGAAGCGCCTAGAACGGTCATGATTCAATACACCTATCGTTTGGAAGGGAAGTAATTAAAGCTTTGTTAGTTCAAAACGCAACCAGTTTAAGGCACTAAGCACAGCCATTTGGATGTTTCGTTCTCGGTTATCTCCAAATTGAAATTTTTTCGCGCTTGTTTTGCCTGCCATACTCAAGCCAATCCATATAAGTCCAACAGGGTGTGATTCTGTTCCCCCGGTAGGGCCAGCAATCCCCGTTGTTGATATACACACATCAACTCCTAATTTCTTAGCGCCATTTTCAGCCATTTCCATAGCTACTTTTTCACTGACAACTCCTTCCCTAAGAATGGCGTCAATGGAAACATCACACAAACGATGCTTCAGGTCTGTCGTATAGGTTAAGAGGGATCCAAAATAATAATCAGATGCACCAGAAATACTCGTAATGTGTTGCGCCAATAGTCCACTTGTACAACTTTCGACAGTTCCAATTGTTTTGTTTTGCTGCTTCAATTGCTTACCGATAACGAGAGGAAGTGAATCATTTTCATAGCCATAAACAGCTTCAGGTAACCGTTTTTCTAATTCCTTGAAAAACGCCATGATTTCTCCTTGATCTTCTTTTCCTTCAAAGGACGTTATGCGCAATTTCACTATTCCAGGAGATGGGAGATAAGCCAAACCAAAGCCTCTTTCACGTATTCGGTCTTCCCAATCGCTGATTTGCTCCGCAAGAAAGGATTCTCCAATTCCTTGGGTTTGCACCGTATAATGATACATGGCTTTCAGTTGAAAGCGCTGCACCAATCTCGGAAGAAGTTCCTCAGTAACAATTCCTTTCATTTCGTATGGAACGCCCGGTAATGACACATAAAAACGACCATCCTTTTCGAATATCATTCCAGCGGCTGTTCCATAGTTGTTGGAAAGAATTTCGCATCCGACAGGGAGTGCTGCTTGTTGGATATTTGTTTCTAGCATCGGTCTGTTTCTCGATGCAAAATAATCTTCAATTTTCTGTAAAGTTGGCGCATGAATTTCCAAAGTAGTATGGAAATATTCACACAGGGTATGTTTGGTGATATCATCCTTTGTTGGACCTAGTCCACCAGTGATGATAACACAATTTGTTTCCGGATAACATTGGTCTAATGCTTCGATGATGCGCGCCTTATCATCTGCAACGACAATCGAACGCGTTACCCTTGCTCCAATGCGCGACAATTCTTGTCCGAGCCACGAGGCATTCGTATTGATCGTTTGTCCAATGAGCAACTCATCTCCGATGGCTAGAATCTCAATGTTCATTTGCGAACGAATTTTGCAATTGATTCGATGTGACCCGTATGTGGAAATTGATCTACGAGTGCATATTTTTCCATTGTATAACCAGCTTCACTTAATGTATTGGCATCCCGCGCTTGTGTGGAAGGATTACATGAAATGTAAACAATGTGTTCCGCACCAAGATCAATGACCTTTTGCAAGGTTTTAGGTGCAATTCCTGCTCTCGGTGGATCTAAAACAATACATGAAATGTTTCCTTGATAATTTGGATATTCCTTTAAGAATTTACCGACATCTGCGGCATAAAAATCTATGCTATGGATGCCGTTTTTCTTCGCGTTTTTCTTCGCGTCTTCGATGGCTTTTTCAATGATATCTACACCAACAATTTTCACATTGGGATTCCTTTTTGCCAAAAGTTGCCCGATGGTTCCTGTCCCACAAAATAAATCCATTACGACTTTTTCTTGAGGAATCGCCTCTTCGAAAACATAATCCAAAGCTTTTGCGTAAAGTAATTCTGCGCAAGCAGGATTTGTTTGAAAAAAACTTTCCATGGAAATCTGAAAAGTCAGCCCAGACAACACTTCTTCAATGACTTCTTCACCGAAAATGAGTTTCGATGTACCATTTTCAATTTTTGCTCGATCGGCTACATTGTCATTTTCCGTATGCCATAATCCAGCGATGCGGCCAGGAAGTAAGTTTTGTAAATAGTCCGCAAAATGAGAAGCATTAAATTGCTTATCCTCATCCGATGAAGTCACTAAATTGATGAGAATTTGATTGGTGTAAAAGGATTTTCTGACAACAAGATGACGGAAAAAACCGGTTTTTTTTGGTGGATGCCAAGCGGGAAGGTTCGTTGCTTTCAAGTACAAGCGAATTTCACGAAGTTTGGTTTCCCATTCTTCATCAAACATACCCGATGCTTTGTTCAAGCTCTCTACTTTCCACCAAGTTCCTCTTCGTTTGAATCCTAAAGCAAAGGCATCATCCAATTCTTCATTTGTTTCTAAATCGTGTTCAATGGAGGAGAAACTATATTCCATTTTATTTCGATAGAAATAGTGTTTGGGTGAAGATATCAATCCATCAAAATGATCGCGTACGGATTTAATACCACTGAGACGCTCGAAATTTGTTAGGGTAGATTCTTGCTTTACTTCTTCTTGCTTTGCTACCGGAACATGGATATATGGTCCACCTGATATTTCCTGAAAACGTTGTTCTGTTTCAAATTCAGAGCGTGTTACGACTTCCAATAATTTCGCTTCTGCGTAATTTTTTCTTTTTGTTTCAATGCGTACACGAACGGTTTGACCAGGGAATGTATTGTCAACGAAAACGACAAAATGACCATGTTCTGTCTCTAATTTTGCAATTCCACGTCCACCAAATGCATAATCCGTAATGTGTACGGAAATTTCATCACCTCTTTTCATTTAAATCATCCCTCGAATTACACCTTTATCAGAACCTTGAATGAATCCAATGATTTCATCGCGCAATGGAGTTTTATCCATGGACTGAAGAACGGCCTCAACTCCTTTTGAAAGGTTGCTGTTTTGCACGTAAATCGCACGATAGATGTCTTCGATTTCTCTCACTTGCTCATCTGAGTATCCTCTTCGGCGCAAGCCAACTGAATTTACCCCGGCAAACGTTAACGGTTCACGAGCTGCTTTAATGTATGGTGGAACATCTTTACGAATAAGGGAAGCTCCTCCAATGAATGTGTGTTTTCCTATGTGTGCGAATTGTTGTGCGGCTACTTTTCCTTCTAGGATGGCATAATCATCAATGATGACGTGACCAGAGAGTCCGGTGTAGCTAGCTAAAATGACGTTATTTCCAATTTGACAGTCGTGAGCAACATGGACATAAGTCATTAGTAAGCAATTGTCGCCAACCGCAGTTTTCAATTTATCGCTTGTTCCTCGGTGAATTGTTACACATTCGCGAATGATGGTGTGGTTACCGATTTCAACGGTTGTATATTCATTTTCGAACTTCAAATCTTGAGGAACTACACCAAGTACAGCTCCAGGAAACACTTCGCAATCTTCGCCAATTCTCGTTCCAGGATACAAGGCGACATTTGAATGAATTCTTGTTCCGTTACCAATAATGACATCTTCATGAATGACAGCGAATGGATCAATTCGGACGTTCTGTCCAATTTGGGCATCTTTCGAAACCGAAGCGAGTGATGAAATCATTTATTCTTTGTCTTTAATAATTTGTGCCAGCATGCTTGCTTCCGAAACGATTTTCCCGTTCACATAAGCTTTTCCACTCATCTCTACTAATCCACGTCGAATCGGTGAAGTTAAAACTAATTCAAAGACCACCGTGTCACCTGGCATGACCTTTTGTTTGAATCGAACGTTGTCAATTTTCATGAAATAAGTAGAGTATAAATGAGGCTCTTCCACTTTTGTTAGTGCAAAAATTCCACCAACTTGTGCCATTGCCTCAATTTGAAGCACACCAGGGAATACAGGGTTTCCTGGGAAATGCCCGGTAAATTGCGGCTCATTCATGGTGATGTTCTTTACACCGACAATGGAGTTTTCATGTACTTCAATGATTTTGTCCACCATTAAAAATGGGTAACGGTGTGGAAGAATACGCTCAATATCATTGATATCATAGACAGATTCTTTCGATAAATCGAAGTATCGTCCCTGATTTTGTTGTTTTTTAATTTGCTCTTTTAACACTTTGGCAAAACGCACATTTCCAGAATGCCCAGGACGAGCCGCTAAAATATGTGCCTTGATTGGTTTACCCACCAAAGCCAAATCACCTACGATGTCCAAAAGTTTGTGACGAGCAGGTTCATTTTCATATTGAAGTTTCGTGCTATTCAGTACCCCGATTCCATCAATGGAAATTTGAAGTTTATCTTTCCCAAGTAATTTTGCCAGTCGATCTAATTCTTCTTGTCCAACATCTACGCGATCAACCAAAACGATGGCATTATCTAAATCACCTCCTTTTATCAGGTTGTTGCTGGCAAGGAATTCCAGCTCTCTCAAGAAAACAAAGGTTCTACATTTTGCTATTTCAGTCTTGAAATCCGAAAGTTTGTACATGCTTGCATGTTGCGTACCTAAAACGGGTGAGTTGTAGTCCACCATAACAGTTAAACGGTAATTGATATCCGGAACCGCAAGAAATTCAATTCCTTTTTCTAAGTCCTCCCATGGAATATTCTCATTCAACTCAAAATATTCTCTTACAGCTGTTTGATCTTCAAATCCAACGCGCTCAATTTCATTCACAAAAAGGATGGCGCTTCCATCCATAATGGGAATTTCAGGACCATTAATCTTAATCAGTGCATTGTCAACTTGACTTGCGTACAATGCGGCAAGTACATGCTCTGTGGTATATACCCGTGCGCCATTTTGTTCAAGTGTCGTTCCGCGATCTGTAGCAACGACGTAATCGACATCCGCCTTAATAATAGGCTGGTTTTCTATATCAACACGTTGAAACTTGTATCCATGATTATCTTCAGCTGGACAAATTTCCATTGTTACAGCTTCGCCAGTATGTAGTCCAACCCCATTAAAAACAATGGATTCTTTTAGCGTACGTTGTTTTTCAATCATTTGTGTTGTTTTTTGTGAGTTCTTTTATCTGTTTTTCAAACTCATAGATTTTCGTAAGGATATAGGGTAACTTTCGGAACCCTAAATAGGATCTTTTGTAATCATTGTGGTTAAATGCAGGTGAGCCCATGAGGGTATCTGCTTTTTTGATAGTGGCTGAGATACCTGACTGTGCTACTATTTTCGTTTCATCAGCGATATGTAAGTGTCCAGCAATTCCCGTTTGACCACCTATCATCACATATTTGCCGATTTTCGCTGATCCAGCGATTCCCACTTGAGCCGCCATGGCGGTATGTTCATCGACATCCACGTTGTGTGCAATTTGACAAAGGTTGTCAATTTTTACGCCTTTGCGAATATATGTTGATCCCATGGTGGCACGATCAATCGTACTATTTGCTCCAATTTCCACATCATCTTCAATCACCACATTGCCAATTTGAGGAATCTTTTGGTAGACTCGATTCTCATCTGGTGCAAAACCGAATCCATCAGAACCTACGACAGCTCCAGAGTGAATAATCACCCGGCTACCGACTATACAATCCGCATAAATACTGACATGGGCATAAATGATGGTGTTGTCTCCAATTTGAACATTATCCCCTAAAACAACATGTGGATAGATTTGTACATTATTTCCCAATCGAACATTTTTCCCGACATATGCAAAGGCTCCGATATATGGATCCTTGCCAATTGTCGCTGTTTCATGAATGAAACTCGGTTGTTCAATGGTTGGTTCTTTTTGGTTTATGCTGTTGTATAATTCTAGCAATTTAGCAAAGCAAGCGTAAGCATCTTCCACTCGAATCAATGTCAATGAGGAAGGAAGACTTCTTGCGGCTTGAAACGTTTTATTAACAATGCATATACTCGATCCTGTCGTGTAAATGAATTCTTCGTATTTGGGATTGGAAAGAAAACTTAAGGTTCCGTTGGAACCTTCTTCAATTTTCGCAAGTGCCTTGACACTTGCTGACGGATTTCCATCAACTGTTCCTTGTAAAAGGCCTGCGATTTGTTCGGCTGTAAATTCCATTAATCAAAGTTACAAAAAGGTATAACGGCGAAACAATGATAAAAGTCAATTTATTAACAATGAAAAGTCCAATTATGTTAGAAATCCAAAGGAGAAATGCTCAAATCATATACTTTTATTTTGTCCTTGAACCAAATACATTTTACGTAAACCACTTCTTTTGCCGATTTTGAAGTTTTAAACTGCAGACATTGAATCGGTTTCGGGTGCTGTAAAAGGAAAGATTGGCTAAAGCTGAATTGTGCGTTTTTTCTCAATATGCTATTTAATTGCTTATCGTTGTTTATCCCTACGGACTTCATTTTTTCTGATAGTACACTGGAGGAATCCATGTAAAATAAAAACTCATTTTTTGGAAAAAACAGGATTTTACCAGGAAGTTCTTCTTCAGCATGAGAAGGCGAAATATCCCCAGCTTTTTTCTTTGAAAAAATGATTTCGGTCATGAAGCTTTCATCCCCCATGGTCATGAAGCAATGTTCTTTTTTTCCTTTTGATGTTTCGTAATCAATTCGGTAGACTTTGTCCAATCCTTGTTTTTTACTTTTTCCGAAATCAACGGATCCTTCTTGAATAGTAGTTAAAAAACGATCTTCTGTAAATCCTTGTTCCTTTATTTCAGATAGTGCAGATTGATTCACAACAATCAAGCGATTGAATAAATTGTCCTTCACTCGATTGGATGGAAACCAACTGCATCCTTTGTTATCGAAAAGTGCCATCACCATGATGGTTCCAATACCAAAGCCTAATCCGTAATATTTTAATCTTCTAAAAAAATCTTTCATAGCATAAAAAAAGGGAGCGAGCTCCCTTTGAAATTACATTAATGAATTCAGTTTCTCTTCAAGAACTGATTTAGGCACTGCGCCGACAGATTTGTCCACCACTTCACCATTTTTAATGAATAATACCGTTGGAATACTTCGAACTCCAAATTGAGCAGAAACCCCTGAATTTAAATCCACGTTTACTTTTCCAATAACCGCTTTTCCTTCGTATTCATTTGCCATTTCTTCGATAACGGGACCAATCATGCGGCAAGGGCCACACCATTCAGCCCAAAAATCAACAACAACTGGTTTATCTGACTTCATGACTAATTCGTCAAAGTTCGCATCTGTGATTTCTAATGCCATTTTATTTTGTTTTAAGTATTAAATTCTCTTTTCGGGCGTAAAATTAAGTCAATTTCTTTAATCAAAGGTTACGGAAATCGCATTTATACATCAAAATGTCTGATTTAGGACAATTCGAGTGCTAAATACTTGGCGGTATGCGATTTTCCTTGCGCTTTTTTTATCATTTGTTCAGGTGTGCCTGTAAACAAGATATCTCCACCTCGGAATCCTCCTTCTGGACCTAAATCTATAATGTGGTCAGCAATTTTGATGATGTCCATGTTGTGTTCGATGACTAACACAGTATTTCCTTCCTCCACTAATCGTTGCAAGACATCTAGCAACATGCGAATGTCCTCAAAATGTAATCCCGTTGACGGCTCATCTAAAATATAAATGGTTTTGCCTGTTGCTTTTTTCGCGAGTTCTGTCGCTAATTTTACGCGTTGTGCCTCTCCACCAGACAAGGTGGTAGATGACTGTCCGAGCTTGATATAACCTAGTCCAACGAGTTGCAAGGTGTGCAAAATACGGTAGATTTTTGGATGATTTTCAAAGAAGGGTACAGCTTCTTCGATGGTCATGTTCAAGACATCGGAAATGCTTTTCCCTTTGTACCTAACTTCCAATGTTTCTGGATTGTAGCGTTTTCCATTGCAGGTTTCACATTCGACATATACATCTGGCAAGAAGTTCATTTCGATTAACTTTAATCCCCCACCATTACAGGTCTCACATTTCCCACCTGCCACGTTAAATGAAAATCTTCCAGCCTTGTATCCCCGAATCTGCGACTCTGGCAAGGCTGCAAAAAGACTACGGATTTCATCAAAGACTTTTGTATACGTAACGGGATTTGATCTAGGTGTTCTTCCAATGGGACTTTGATCGATTTCAATGACTTTGTCCAAATGTTCTAATCCATCAATGGATTTATAGCTCAGAGGTTTGCGAATATCTTGATGGAAATGATTCATCAAAAGTGGATAAAGTGTCTGATTGATTAAGGACGATTTTCCACTTCCTGAAACACCTGTGACACACGTAAAAGTTCCGAGTGGAATAGAGAAATTCACATTTTTCAGGTTGTGTCCGTTCGCTCCTTTCAGTATGAGCTGCTGTCCATTTCCTTTGCGCCGATTTTTCGGCACTTCAATTTTTCGCGATCCATTTAAGTATTGTGCCGTTAAGGAATTACTTGTTAGAACCGAGTTCAAATCTCCTGCACTGACAATATTCCCACCGAATGAACCCGCTCCAGGACCGATATCTACAATGAAATCTGCTGCTTCAATCATTTCTTTATCGTGCTCCACCACTAACACCGAATTTCCAACATCGCGCAAGCGTTGCAAAGATTGGATTAGTTTGGAGTTGTCGCGTTGATGAAGTCCAATCGACGGTTCATCCAAGACATACAATACATTGATTAATTCTGTCCCAATTTGAGTCGCCAATCGAATGCGTTGTGCTTCTCCTCCCGATAAACTTTTCGAACTTCTGTGTAAGGTCAAATAATCTAAACCAACTTCTAAAATGAAGCGAATACGTGTGCGAATTTCCTTAAGGATTTCAGCACCAATTTGTTTTTGATCAGCGTTTAAGTGCAGTTCAATATCTTGAGCCCATCGATTTAATTGTTCAAAATCCATGAAAGCGATGTCCCCAATGGTTTGGTCATTCAATTTAAATTGTAATGCTTCTTGACGTATACGGGCGCCTTGACATTCAGCACACACTTTTTTATTCATGAATCCTTGCGCCCAACGTTGAATACTTGCTGAACTGTCTTCCGAATGCCTCGTCATGAAATTCGCAATTCCTTCGAATCGATCTTCATTGGATTTAGTATTCATTTCCATGTCCTCATTTCCATAAAGGAATAACTGAATGAGTTCTTCATCTAAATCGGAAATCGGGGTGTTGATGGAATAGCCTTGCTTGATGAGGATTGCTTCCATTTTCTCAAAGATCCACACACGTTTGTATTCTCCCAATGGAGCAAATCCTCCTTTGCGAATGGATAAACTTGGATTTGGAATAATTTTATCAATGTCGATTTCACTCACTTCTCCAAGTCCTTTGCAACTTGGACAAGCGCCGTAAGGGGAGTTGAAGGAAAAGAGGCTAGGTTCTGGTTCCGGATAGCTAATGCCACTTGTTGGACACATCAAAGAACGACTGTAATGTTTGATTTTTTCTGATTCAAGGTCCATGACCATCATGGCGGATTCACCCATTTTCATCGCAACCAAGACAGAATCATAAATGCGTTTGTCATCGACTTGTCCAATCAGCATGCGGTCAACAACTACCTCAATGTCATGAATTTTATATCGGTCCAATTTCATTCCCTTCACAATGTCCTTGATTTCACCATTGACACGCACCTTGGTATATCCATTGCGAAGAATTTGCTCGAAAAGTTCTCGATAATGTCCTTTTCTCCCTTTGATTTTGGGAGCCAAAAAGGCCACTTTTCTCCCCTTAAAATCTTGGGTTAGGCGTTCACAGATGGCTTCGTCAGAATATTTTACCATCGGTTCATTCGTTACATACGAATAAGCCGTTCCAATTCGGGCAAATAAAAGCCGGAAGAAATCATATAGTTCGGTAATGGTGCCAACGGTTGATCTAGGTGAACGAGAAACCGTCTTTTGTTCGATGGAAATAACTGGACTCAGGCCATCTATTTTATCGACATCCGGACGTTCGAGTCCGCCGATGAACTGTTTCACATAACTTGAAAACGTATCGATGTATCGACGTTGTCCTTCAGCAAATATCGTATCAAAAGCCAAACTCGACTTTCCGCTCCCGCTTAGTCCAGTAAAAACAATGAGTTTGTTTCTTGGGATTTGAAGATTAATGTCCTTCAAATTGTGTTCGCGAGCGCCATAGATATCGATGGTTTCTTGCGTACCTTGGTTGGAGCTTTTGGACATGGAGTTTAGAATGGACTGATAAAATCTTTGAACAAGGTTCCCTCTTGGTCTTTCGGTGAAATAAGCGGTTGATCGATTTCCCAATCAATTCCTAAGTCAAGGTCGTTCCACAAAACACATCCTTCATGTTCTTTGCTGTAGCTATTGGTGCACTTGTAGGAAAAAATGGTATCGTCCTCCAAGCTGACGAATCCATGAGCAAATCCAGGTGGAATCCATAGTTGATTGCGCTCAGTTGAATTGAGGATGATTTTGAAATGTTTTCCATAACTTGGAGCGTTCTTTCTGATATCCACTGCAACATCCAACACACTACCTGTGATTACCTGAACGAGTTTTCCTTGATCGAATGGAGGGGCTTGAAAATGCAAGCCACGGAGCACTCCTTTTTTTGATTTCGAAAGGTTGTCTTGAACGAAGTCTAAGTCAGGAATGATGGAAGCGTATTTTGCTTGATTAAAGGATTCAAGAAAAAAGCCCCGGTCATCACCAAATACAGCGGGATAAATGGAAATGAGTCCTTCTGGAAATTCGTGTATTGTTTTCACTTTTTATTCGTTTTTTTTGAATACCCGCAATATTACAAGTTTTTCACGATATCCACGTAATGGCAATATTTTTGCATCTTTGTTTTCTTAACTTTTTAACATCTTTATGCGCTTTTTGTTCTGCTTGTTTCTTGTTCAAATTTCTTGGTCTCAATTGACCGTTCAACAAAGTGTGAATGCGTTTGTGCAAGATGCAGTGAACAAGCATGCAAAAATTTCATTTGAAGCGATTGATATGGAAAGCGGTGAAGTGATTTCTGCTTATCATGAAAATCAAGCTATTCCTGGCGCTTCGACAACTAAATTATTCTCCACAGCATCGGCATTTGAATTATTGGGAGAAAACTACCGGATGAAAACCACTATTTATTGCGACGGATTTATAGATATAGACAGTGTCCTGCATGGAAATATATGGATTCGTGGAGGAGGAGATGTAAGTCTTGGTAGTAAGTTTTTTTCATTTGAGAACCAAGAATTACAGTTTTTAGTTGCCTGGACAGATTCATTAAAGGCAAAAGGAATAAAGTTTATCGAAGGAGCCGTTATTGCAGATGCGTCTGATTTTGGTTACGAAGGAACGCCAGAAACATGGCATTCAGGGGATGTGGGTAATTACTACGGAGCATTAGCAGGTGGAATTAATTTTTACGACAATACCGTAAAATTGAAATTTAACACAGGAAATAATGGGACGAAGGCTCACTTTGTAGGAATGTTTCCTGAGGTACCTGGATTTCATTTGGATAATCAGGTACTTGCAGCAAATGTGAGTAGTGATGAAACAATTGTTTATGGTGATGCCTTTGAATTGAATCGAAGCATCAAAGGAACCTTGCCGAGTCATGCGACAAATTTCATTGTCAAAGGAAGTATGCCAGATCCTGAAAACCAATTGGCTATTGAATGGGTAAAAGTACTATTACTCCACGGTATTCAAGTGGAAGATGGTGCGAAAGGTTATCGCTTGCATCAAAAGGAGCTTCATGCTAATTCCTATGACAACAAAATACGTTTATTTCAAGTCGAAGGTGAAACGGTAAAAAACATTGCCAATTGGACAAATTTAAAGAGCGTGAATGTCTTTGCTGATGGCCTTGTCAATGCGCTTGCTTACCAGAAAACAGGAAAAGGCAATTTGACGACTGGTTTGAGAGTCATTCACGAGTTTTGGAAGGATAAAATAAACCTTGATGGATTTCTTATTCACGATGGTTGTGGCTTATCACGTTCAAATTTGATTTCCGCTAATCATTTTTGTTCATTATTGCGATATATGTCCGGCTCCTCACATTTTGAAGCGTTTAAAGGAACCTTGCCAATTGCAGGTAAAACAGGGACTGCTAAATCGTTGTGCAAAGGTGAGGTAGGGGAAGGAAGAGTTTTTGCAAAAAGTGGATCGATGCAAGGTGTTAAATCTTATGCTGGTTACATTGATTCAAGTACGGGAAAGAAAATAGCTTTTGCTATTACAGTTAATGATTTTTCGTGTTCGGGAAATCAATTAACGGTTCGAATGGAAAAGATTTTTAATGCGTTGGCGCAGTATTAGTCTTTCAGTTCAAATTCAACAATCGACTCCCAAAAGGATGAAAGGCTGATTCCTTCGCAAGCAAGCATTTGCGGAACAATACTAGCCGAAGAGAAACCAGGAGTTGTGTTTACTTCAATGACATAAGGTTCATCGCCTACAATCATAAAGTCAATGCGTGAAATCGAACGCAATTGAAGCAATTGATAGATTTTTTTTGCGCGATCTTGTACTTTAATTACGAGGTCCGTTGATATGCGAGCTGGAGTAATTTCTTGAGATTTACCGTTGTATTTTGCATCGTAGTCGAAAAACTCGTTCTCCGAAGCAATTTCAGTCAATGGCAATGCATGAATTCCATCTTTCGTTTGATATACCCCACAAGTCACCTCTGTCCCGTCCAAAAATGACTCCAACACAACTGTTTTTCCTTCTTGAAAAGCGCTTTTTAACGCAGGGGCTAAATCGGAAGCATCTTTGACCTTCGAAATTCCATAACTTGAACCAGAATCGGACGGTTTAACAAAAAGTGGTAATCCCAATGCATCGAAGATTTCTTTGTGCGTCTTTTCCTTGATGTTCGTTAAAAAAATGGAATTGGCCACAGGTATATCGAATGCGCGCAAGAATTGATTGCAATACCATTTGTCAAAGGACAAGGAAGAGGCTAGGGGTCCGGAGTTGATATACGGAATGTTATGTAAATCCAAAAATGCTTGAATCTTTCCGTTTTCTCCTGGATTTCCGTGAATATAAACAAGTCCAGCATCGATTTGATGAAACTTTCCCATATGAGTAAAACCACATGTGGATAAATCAAAAGGAATTTTTTCGCCTTGAAATTCGACCAGCCATTGTTTCGTGGAAACGATGATTTTTACGACCTCATAATTTTTAGGGAAGTTTGCTTCGATGGTACTAGCGCTCAACATGGAAATTGCATATTCCGAAGAAAATCCACCACAAAATAAGCCGATTCGTTTCATTTGATTTGTTTTATCAACGAAGGTAAGATTTACTTAATCATGTAAATTCAAATCATTAAAAAAGTTATTCTACCTAGGATTGTTAAAACAGAATTTTGAAAATTCGTAACTTCGCGGACTATGCGTTTCTTATACTTCGTTTTTAACATATTTCTGGGTTATTCACTTCGTCTGTATTTTCGTAAAATACGTTTAGTGAATGCAACGAAAAACCGATTTAGCAGTACTATTTTCGTGAGTAATCACCCTTCGGCATTTATGGACCCGCTAATTGTTTCTGTATTAAGAAAACCCATTATTTTCTTTATGACCAGATCTGATGTCTTTACGAAATGGACAAAACCTTTTTTGGGTAGTGCGCACATGATTCCCATTTACCGTCAACATGATGGTGGTAATGCAACGGAAAAAAACATAGCTTCCTTTCGAAAAGCCACGGAAATATTGGAAAGCAGGAGAGGCCTGTTGATTTTTGGTGAAGGAATGACGAATGACGTTTTTGAAAGACGCATGAAGCCATTGAAAAAAGGAGCTTTACGCATTGGATTCACTGCCTTGGAAGAAGGGAATTGGAAAAAAGAAATTCGTTTGGTCGCGGTCGGATGTAATTATTCAGATCCAAATGTGATGAGGAGCGATTTATTGATAGCCGAATCCAATCCAATCATTTTAAACGAATACAAGGATCAGTACCTGGAAAACCCAACGAGAACGATTAACGAATTAAATCGAAAATTGGAATCTGCCCTTATGGGAGTAATTACACACATTAAATTAGAGACCGATTTTGAGTTTCATGAGCAGATAATGATGTTGACTCGAAAGGGAATGAATCCGTATTGTTTTGACGATCAAATTTCCTTGGAAAAAAGATGGAAATACTCCAAAGAACTTGCGCAATTTTTGAATCAATATGATGGGGAGTACCCATCAGCATTAAGTGAATTGAGAATGGACATCGCTCGTTATTTTCAACGATTGAAAGTGAATCATATCACGGAGAAAGCACTCTATGAAACACATGAACGAAACTTAATATTCATTTTGATGAAAATCGTGCTTTTATTGCCTTTTGCATTTCTAGGAATGATTCACGCATTTTTACCCACATTCTTTGTGAAAAGGTTTGTGGAGAAAACATTTAAACGGAAAGTATTTTGGAATTCGACGAAAATGGTCATAACCATGTTGGCAATGCAACTGTTGAATTTACCGATCTTGTTTATTCTTCCCGATTTAATGGGACTTGATTTTTGGATTATTTTCTTGTATTATTTATCCATCGGACTTTTAGGGTTATCATGGTATCAGTGTCGTAGAATGATTCAGCAACTCAATTCATTAAAGCGTTCATCTAGGTCTCAGGTATTTGCTGAGATGTGGACTGAACGACAGTCCTTGCTGAAAAGAATCCAGGAACAAATACACGTGAACATTTCTTAATTCAACTTGTTTAATACACAAATGGAAAATCATAACGATCCAGTAAATATCCGAATAAAAAAACCAAAATGGCTACGTGTAAAATTACCGACAGGAGAGAACTACCGAACTGTTCGTGGTTTAGTCGATCAACATAAATTACACACCATTTGTGAGAGTGGTAGTTGTCCAAATATGGGGGAATGTTGGGGAGAAGGAACAGCAACGTTTATGATCCTCGGAAATATTTGCACCCGTTCATGTGGATTCTGTGCAGTTCAAACGGGCAAACCGGAAGAAGTAGATGAGTTTGAGCCAGGAAGAGTCGCGAACAGCGTCAAAATTATGGGAGTTAAACATGCCGTTGTAACCTCTGTTGACCGCGATGATTTAAAAGATGGAGGTGCTGAAATCTGGGCGCAGACAGTTCGTGCAATTAGAAAGCAATCCCCGGGTACAACATTAGAAACCTTGATACCCGATTTCGCTGGAAAATGGGAAAACTTACAAGTGTTGATTGATGTGGCACCAGAAATTATTTCTCATAATTTAGAAACCGTACGTCGCTTAACAAAACAAGTGCGTATTCAGGCCAAATATGACCGAAGTTTGGAAGTGCTTTTTCGCTTAAAAAAAGGAGGGATGCGAACGAAGTCAGGAGTCATGCTTGGACTTGGAGAAACAGAGGATGAGGTAATCGAAACGATGGAAGATTTAAGGTCTGTCGGGGTTGATGTGCTGACACTAGGTCAATACTTGCAGCCAACACCAAAACATTTGCCAGTAGAGGAATTTATTGAACCTATGCAATTTGAAAAATACCGCATCTTAGGATTAGAAATGGGTTTCCGTTTTGTGGAAAGCGGTCCTTTGGTACGCTCCTCTTATCATGCGGAAAAACATTTGTTTGATTTGGTCAGTTAAATTTTAGTTGGAAATGAAGTTTATATTTTTTTTGAAGTTAAATTTGTATTAATTTTAAGGAATATTGCTTATTTTGGCAGTCATATTTTTTACAGTAATTTATTAGTCTATGAATAAGAAAGTCTATGTGTTTGGTTCTCTGATGATTGCAGGAATTATTTCTGTTGCCATCACTGCTTTTATGTTGTTTCCAATTGAAGGGACATACAAACAAGAAAGTTTGACTTCGTTGCAAGAGAAATCTTCTGATGATGCGATGGCTTGGTTAAGAGCTCGTTACATCGATGTAACAACAGGTCAACCCGTTTCTTCTGAGAAATTAGCTCAGATTGACGGTCAAATCCGCAAAATGAAGAAATCAAAATCCATCGTTTTTGAATCGATGGGTCCAGATAATATTGGTGGACGCACACGTGCGATTCAAACAGACAGATCTAACATTAACCGTCTTTGGGCAGGTGGTGTTTCAGGTGGACTATTTGTTTCATCCAACAAAGGAAATACATGGGATCGCGTAGAGTCCTATTTCGCTGCAGGAGCAAATCCATTTATTTCTTCTATGACACAAACTCCTGACAATACCGTATTCGTTGCTACTGGATCGAATAACGAAGGATGGAACGGAAACGGCGTTTGGTATTCAACGGATTTTGGAACGACTTGGGCTTCAATTCCAGGAACTTCGAGTTGTACGGAAATTGTTAGTTCAGATGCAGATAACTATGTTTGGTTAGCAATGTCTAATGGTTTAAAAAAATGGAAGTTGGGTGATGCTTCTTTGACAGCTGTTACTGTTTCAGGAGCAAGTGGAGGATGTGCCGCTTTGCAAATTTCGAAAGATGGAAACTTAGTAGTTGCATCTTTTGGTGCCAACAAAACATATGTTTCTACAAATGCAGGAGCCAACTTCACCGATAAATCTGGTACAGCAGCAAATAATTTGGTTCCTAATGGTGCTTCGCGTATCGAATATGCGATTTCTCCAATCAAAAATTCTTCAAACCGATATTCCATATACGCTGTACGTACCAATAGCAATTTGATGAGTATGCACGTTTCTCACGATGATGGTCAAACATGGAGTCAATTTGTCGGAGCATCGGCCCCACCAAATGAATTTGATATTTACCGTGATCAAGGAACATACAATAGCATTGTCAGTGTTGTTCCAAACGACCCAGAAATGATTTTAATTGGAGGAATTGATATTTGGAAATGGAAACAAATGGTGAATAATCCTCCTCAAGGTGGATTTGAAAAAATCAGTCAATGGTTTGTATCACCGAACTCACCTATCTACGCTCATGCGGACAATCACGAAATGAAGTGGGATGCCAACAATCGTTTATACATCGGAAATGATGGCGGAATAGGTATTTCCAACAACTTTGGTGAAACATGGTTCCCTGCTAACAGAGGGTATAATGTTACTCAGTTTTACGGAATAGCTTTTGATAGAACGGGAGCAGTTATGGGGGGAGCTCAAGATAATGGTACACTTTACAACGACTTCAGTCTTTCAACTCCTCAAGAATTTAGAGAAGTAGGTGGTGGTGATGGATTTGAATGTGAGATTTCTTTTTTCAATCCTCGTGTGATGTTCTCTACGGTATACTACAATTCAATCTCCCGTTCAGGAGATAAAGGACAAACGTTCAGTACCTTCGTTCCAAATTTACCTTCATCTTATGATCCAGCAGGAACGGATCAAAGCCCAAATCACCCCTTCCACTCAGAAATCTTTTTAGCGGAATACTATGATTTAAACTCTGAGGATTCAGTGACATTGATTCCGACAAAGAATTATGCAGCCGGTTCTATTATTCGTGTTCCATCCTTATCTTCTGGAGATTCCATTACGTATGTTGCTCCAACAGCATTTTATTTTGACGATACACTGGATTGGGAACCTTCGTTAACAGTTGGTGGTGAAAACTTCGGTTTGAATGCGGCAACGGGTGAAACGGTTTCTATGGGTAGCGATACCGTGATTTATAATGTAGCTTGGGACACCGTACGTGTTCAAGATCCTTACCAATCATGGTTCCTTGTGTATGTGAACGCAAACAATGGTGAACTTTGGGGAACGAGAAATGCACTTAGATTAGCAGTAACAAACCCGCAATGGATTTGTGTAGCGAGAAACATCGGTGGCGGAAACTTTAACTCAGTTGATGTAGAATTCTCCAAAGATTTAAATCATTGTTACGTAAGTTCAGGAAATGGAGTTTGGAGAATTGATGGATTAGGATCTGTTTATACAAGTGATCCAAACTTCTTTTCGAAAGTTGGTTACATTACCTCGGGAAGTACAACAACGAATCCTTCTTTTACCACAGCAACAAAAATCACTTCAACTTCGTACGAAGGAATTGCAGTTAATCCGAACAACGGAAATGATATCATTTGCTTCGCAGGATTTAATGGTGTCAATCGTCGCAGTTTGAATGCAAATATGACAACACCTTCTTTCACTGCTTTAACGGCAATTACTACTCCTGGTGTTGCTTGCTACGACGGTATCATTGACCGTAATAATTCGGACATCATTGTTGTAGGAACATCAAGTGGAGCATTTATTTCAACAAATGGAGGAGCTTCATGGGAAAATTCTTCTGCAGGATTTGAAGGAACTCCTGTTTACGAAGTACGTCAGTCATGGAGAACATTCTTAGAAGGAAATGGCCGTCCGGGAGAAATCTACCTAGGAACATTTGGACGTGGAATTTGGAGATCGACAGCATTCCTTGGACTCGATGAAAATGGTTCAACTGGTAATGTGAAATTTGATTCTAAGTTAAAAACATACCCGAATCCAACACGCGACAATACAACGATCACGTTTGAATTAGCCAATGCTGGAATGGTAGAAATTCAAGTTTACTCCATTACAGGTCGTTTGGTTAAATCCATCAGAAAATCGATGGACGAAGGAACTAACGCGTTGCAAATTGAAGGAGATAACCTTGCTAATGGAACATACATTGTGAAATTCAATTCAGGAAAACAATCTGAATCTGTGAAATTCATCAAAATGTAATTCACAAGAACAAAAGAGTAAAAGGCGACTATTTGGTCGCCTTTTTTATTGGTTGAAGTTTTTATTCAAGAACAATGGATCTTGTTCCTTTTGCTTTGAAATGACTGGCTTTTCAGCTTTTCAATTTGGAAGGAGTGATTACCTCGATGGTTTCACCTGACAACTGTCTTCGCAGCATTCGATAGAGGGAGAGGTATGTGATTCGTTTGAATCTATATGAATTTTGGGACTTATGCATGGAATGCCAAAATTCATACCACGTATGATCGTTAATGTACCAATCAAGGTAAGAAGCATTGCGATGATCGGTTTAGGTATGCGCACTTTCCAGTTGCTTTGTGCCATCAAAGGCATGATAAACATGGCGGGAAGTGTTCCGATTCCAAAAGCGGTCATGGAAAGGATGGAGGTAATGAGATTACCACTGGCTAAGGCATTACTTAGACCGAGGTAAACCAATCCACAAGGCAAAAGTCCATTTGCGAGTCCAAATGAAAATGAACGATAGGCTAGGGGAAGTTCTTTTGTTTTTTGAAAAATGACTTGGATCAATCGACTCATGTTTTTTGTCCATATTCCGATGATGGGCCATTGTTCAACCTTATCTGACCATGCCATTCCAATGATCAATATGCCACTAAGAATACTCAACCATTGCATCGTACTGAACAGTAAAATACTAAAGCCAAACATTCCGACGAACATCCCCAAAAAACTATAGCTGAATACTCTTCCGAAATTGTATTTAACGACGCTTAAAATGCTTTTAAATTTAGTGGATCGATCAATTGGAAGGGCAAATACCAAGGGTCCACACATACCAATGCAATGAAAATTTGAAGCGAATCCAATCAAAAATCCGAAGAGCAGGTATGAGGTCATTTATTATACCAGATAAGTTCTTGCAAATAGGATTGGTTCCTTACCTCGTAGTGAATTTGAATTTGATAATTTCCTTTTTTCAATTTGGCTGAAAGGATTCCAGCAGGGACTACTTGATTTTTTATGTTAAAGTCTGCCTTTTCGTCGTTCATGCGCAGAAAGGCTAGATCGATTTTTTCGATGGCTAAATCCGATTGATTCTCAAAGCAAATCAAGGCTTGGCGCTTGAACACTTTGATGGGGTTTTTGTGATTTAAGGCACGCTGCTGCGCATCATGATCATCGTTAAATGATTTTTCTTTGATGTAATAATCTTCACTGATTAATTCTGATTTCTTTGAATTTATAATGACGGCTAGTGTAACAATAAATACTACAAAGGCAATCATGGCAATAATAATTCCGTTTCTAAATCTCATGTTTTAAAGCATTGGGCCAATAAATTTGGTTTGAATCACTTCGATTTCGCGACCATTCCCAAAAATGTGTATGTTAAATTTTTTCGTTCCATTTTCTAATGCTGAGTTAGGCATTTTCACTACGATAATGGTCTTTGTTTTAGACTCGCTTTTCAGTACAACTGCTTTTCCAACTGCGGTTATTTTTGCATCGGGATCTTCTGAATTAAAATGGATGTGATACGTATCATGTGTTTTGTTTAATAATTTGATTTCAAATATATTAGATACCAAGCCATTTTCGTCTACTTGAAAAGTGGAGCCTTTTTGTCGTAGCACATTCGTTTCAAAGGACTTCCTTGAAACCAATAGAATCGTTAATGCAATGAAGAGTCCACCCAATAGAAAACTATATGATTTTACGCGTCTTGTCCATTGAAACGGTGTTCTGTTCTTGATGCCATTTTCAGAAACAAAACGAATGAGTCCTTTTTCATGTCCAACGGCATCCATCATAAAATCACATGCGTCGATACATGCGGTGCAATTAATGCACTCCAATTGCGTTCCATTGCGGATATCAATTCCCGTTGGACAAACATTGATACATTGACCACAATCAATGCAGTCCCCTTTTCCTGTAATTTTACGTTCTTCACCTTTATGAATTTTAGCGCGTTCTTCACCACGAACTTCGTCGTAAGCAACTACCATGGTATTTTGATCTAGTAAGACACCTTGTAAGCGTCCGTATGGACAAATCGTTGTGCAAACCTGTTCGCGTAGGAATGCAAATACACCATAAAATACATAGGTAAAAATAACGATCGCGATTAACCCACCGAGGTGTTTTCCAAATGGATCTGTTTGAATATGCCAAAGCGAATCAGATCCGATTATGTAGGCCAAAAATGTGTTCGATATAAAAAAGGAAATCCACCAGAAAATAACATGTTTTAGCGTTCGTTTGAATATTTTCTCCTTCGTCCATGGACTTTTTTCGAGTCGTTTTTGCTCTGTCCAATCTCCATCAATCAGGTATTCAATGCGTCGGAAAAGCATTTCCATGAAAATGGTCTGCGGACAAACCCAACCGCAAAACAAGCGTCCAAAGATGATGGTGAAGAAAATAATAAAGACAACACCTACAATCACTAAAATCGCAAAAAGGTACATGTCTTGCGGCCAAAAGACTTGACCAAAGATGACGAATTTACGGTGGATGATGTCCAACAATAGAAAAGGTTCCGAACCAATTCGAAGGTGAGGTCCACCAAACAGTAAGGCAAGAAGGAGGTAGCTAATAAGCTTTCGCTTGTTATAGAATGATCCAGAAGGTTTTTTTGGAAAAATCCAAATACGCCTACCCTTTTCATTTACTGTGGCAATCCGGTCTCGGAACGCCTCATCCTGCTCACTCATTTTACTAGAATTAATTACTTCTCAATAATTTCACCTTGTGCAGGTTTTCCATTCGCGACCTCTTTTAAAGTGAGCACATAGGACGAAACTTGTTGAATTTGAATGGGATTCAATAGGGCATCGTGTGCAGGCATTCCATTTGGACGCCCAAGTTTGACAGTCGTGAAAATATCTTTGATACCATAGCCGTAAATCCAATTTTTATCTGTCAAGTTTGGACCTACATCCCCGGATCCATTGGCTTTATGACAGGTGACACAATTGACACCGAACGCTGTTTTCCCCGCAGCTAAATCCGTTGGATCTGTCATCAATGTAGCATTTGTTTCATCCACATTCATCGCCATTTTATCACGGTAAGCAGCGATTTCTTTATCCGCCAAGACCATTTCTTTTTGGTATGCCTTCTCTTGTAAATCGGATGTACCTAAAACATGGTAATTAATTAGGTAAATAAAGGCAAAAACAATGGTTCCAACGAATCCCCAAACCCACCATGGTGGAAGGTTGTTGTCTAATTCGCGAATCCCATCATATTCGTGATGCAATAAGATTTTGTGTTCTTCTTCGATCGGTACAGCATCCGTTAAAATAGCATTTACTTTTTTAAAGGCTACAGCCACCACTGGCGTTTCTTGTACTTCTTTCTTCGGTTTCACCATCGCTACCAATTGATAGAATAGATGACGTAAATAAAGTACAACAATTAACAGGATGACGTTCACCGCCAGCAGGGCATATAAATCCGTGTTTTCCACAAGTAACCAAGGCATTCCTTTTTCCGCTTCCCCTGGCTGCATGAAATTTAAGGCGTAGGATTGATTACTGATGAATAAGGAACCTGTTGTAATGATAATCAGGAGTATCTTGGATTGATTTCCTAGTTCTGCCATTTTGGTTTTGAAATAGTCAGATTTTAGAAAAGTCATGATGGAGCCAGCTAGGACAATGATGATTAAAATCAAAATTACCAAGAGGAAAATCATCCAATTAAAGATGGAAAGGTTTTCTACATAGTTGGGTTTCAAGTTTGTCTCAAGTGCAGCAGTTGCTGTCGTATCCGCCACGATTGCTTGAACAACTGGAGGTGTATCAACATAGGTTAAAATCGCAGCGATTTCTTCTTTGGAAACGGTTTGTGGAGGCATCACCGTTGGACTAAATCCAGATACTTCTTTTGCTCTAGCGCTTTTGCCAGAAGAAATTAGTGCGCTGGAGTTCATAATCCAATCGTAAATTAAATCACCTTCACCAGCATCCATCCATTTTTGTTTAGCTCCTTGAAGTTTTGGTCCAGTTGAGTTTTTGTCCACCATATGACACGTATTACAACGAGACTTAAACAATTGTCCACCGTCAGCTGCATAGATTTTCCCTTGCGCAAATAGGGTCACAAAAAGCGCAATGAACGTAAGTTGTGTGAAATTAATTTTCATGATGAGTTTGATTTGTGTTCGTATTCTCTTCTAAATCTAAAGGCATTGCACTCATTTCAGTTACTCTGTTTTTTGACAGTTTAATAACATACCAAAGCATCACAGCAAAGAATAAGGTAAACATGACTAACGAAATCAAAGGGTAGATCTCGACATTGAGCATACCGGTAAGGTTGTGTTTGATGAATCTTAACATGTCGTTTATTTCGTAGGTTTCACTTTAACATCTGTTCCAAGTCGTTGCAAGTAAGCAATAATCGCAACGATGTCTTTCTGTTGGATTTCTTTGATTAAATCGTTTTTATTTCGTCCTTTCAAGGCAATTGGATCGGTGGTGTTAACGATATCTGTAGCAATTACATTTGCTTGAGTTTGTAAGTCTGCTTTGGCTCTTTTGTCATACCCTTTTGGATACGGAACACCTAAGGTTTGCATCGCACGTATTTTCGCTGCAATGTTGTCAATGTCCATGTTGTCTTCACGCATCCATGGATAAGCAGGCATGATGGAACCTGTAGTAATGACTTTCGGACGAATCATGTGATTGAAGTGCCAAAGGTTACCTCGAATACCACCTTCACGCGCTAAATCTGGTCCTGTTCGTTTGGAGCCCCATTGGAATGGGTGGTCATAAACGAATTCTCCGGACTTCGAATAAGTTCCGTAGCGAACTGTTTCAAATCGCAAGGGACGAATCAACTGCGAGTGGCAGTTATAGCATCCTTCGCGGATGTAGATATCACGTCCATACAATTCAAGAGGAGTGTACGGTTTCACGCTTTTAATCGTTGCTACATTGCTTTTTACAATCATGGTTGGAATAATCTCCACAATTCCTCCAATCGCTACAATGACAAGACTAAGAATCATAAACTGAATGGGTTTACGTTCAATCACCTTGTGCCAATATTCGCCTTTGGAGTTCTCATAGATTTCTTTCGTTACAATTGCTTCTGTTTCTTCGTTTGCCACTAATTTTCCAGATTTGGCTGTTTTCACAAGGTTGTAGAACATTAAGATGGCACCATATAAGTAAAACAATCCACCCAATGATCTTAAATAGTAATAGGGTTTCATTTCAATCACGGTATCCATAAAATTATTGGCTAATGTCCCGTCAGATTTGAATTCCTGCCACATTAATCCTTGCATAAATCCGGCGATGTACATCGGAATTGCATAAAGAATAATGCCTAAAGTCGCAATCCAGAAGTGCTGGTTAGCCATTTTTGTTGAATACAATTTGGTATTGTATAAACGTGGAAACAACCAATACAACATCCCAAATGTCAACATCCCATTCCATCCAAGTCCACCAATATGAACGTGAGCAATAATCCAGTCGGTAAAGTGTGAAATGACATTGATGTTTTTTAAGGAAAGCATTGGCCCTTCGAAGGTGGACATTCCGTAGCATGTCAATGCGACTACCATGAATTTCAACAAAATATCATCGCGTACTCGGTCCCATGCTCCTCTTAATGTTAATAGTCCATTCAACATGCCACCCCACGATGGAGCGATCAACATCACAGAAAACACAACGCCTAAACTTTGTGCCCAATCCGGCAGAGTGGAATATAATAAATGGTGGGGTCCTGCCCAGATGTATAAGAAAATGAGTGCCCAGAAGTGAATGATGGACAAACGGTAGGAATATACCGGACGATTGGCCGCTTTTGGAACGAAGTAATACATCAATCCCAAATACGGTGTTGTCAAGAAGAAGGCAACAGCATTGTGTCCATACCACCATTGAACTAAGGCATCTTGAACCCCAGCATACCATGAGTAACTTTTTAAGAAAGAAACAGGTAATTCAAATGAGTTGAAAATGTGCAACATCGCAACGGTTACGAATGTGGCGATATAGAACCAAATAGCCACATACAAGTGTTTGACACGACGCACCAAAATGGTAGCAAACATGTTCCATCCCCAGACTACCCATATGCCAGCAATCATGATGTCAATCCACCATTCCAACTCAGCATATTCTTTTCCAGTAGTAATGCCGAAAGGCAAGGTTGCTACCGCACAAACGATAATTGTTTGCCAACCCCAAAAGTGTATTCTACTCAGTTTATCACTCCACATCCTTGCTTTTAGTAGGCGTTGAAGGGAATAGTATATACCTGTAAACAAGCCATTACCAACGAAGGCAAAGATGACAGCATTTGTGTGAAGTGGACGCAGACGTCCAAAAGTCAAATACCTAAATCCTAAATAGTCATTGAAAAATTCTGGAAATGCCAATTGTAGGGCAATCGTTAATCCTACCAACATTCCTGTTACCCCCCAAATTACGGTGGCGTAGGCAAAATCCCGAACGATTCGGTTATCATAACTAAACTTTTCTGCTTCCATATTACTCATCTTTTAATTTTGGTTCATCTTCAAATAGCATGCGAACGGAGGGAGTGTAGTCATCGTCGAATTGTCCGTTTTTCGTTGCCCACAAAAAGAATAATAGAAAAAAGGCTGCAATGCAGAGACTTACAATTAACATCAGATAAATCATTCCCATGGTGCAAATTTCCAAAAAGGTCCAGCGAATAAGTATGATGATTGTATTTGAAAAAAACTGATTTAAATCATGTTTATTCGATCCCTCGCCAATACTTGAAATGGATCAATGTAGAACTAAGGAAAACTACAGTGATGGAACTTAAGGGCATGAGAATTGCCGCGACGATTGGAGACAAAGAGGCAGAAACTGCGAAGGACAGTCCAATTAAGTTGTAAGTAATGGAAAATCCAAGGCAGACCTTCAGCACGACTTTTGCGTAGTTGGAAACTTGGAAAAAACGCGCTAATAATTGAAAATGTTTCGCATCTAAAATAGCATCGGAAGATGGTGTAAAACGAAACATGTCCTCCGATAAGGCAACGCCAACGTTTGCGGTTCCTAAGGCACCAACATCATTGAGCCCGTCTCCTAACATTAAAACCTTCTCCCCGTTTTTTTGTCGTCCCGCAATAAATGCTGCTTTATCCTTGGGCTCCTGCTTGAAAAAACACTGTTCGGAAAGGAAACCAAGAGAAATTAATTCAGGCAAATCTTTGTCATCATCTCCCGATAGAACAAAAATGCGTTTAGTTGACAACTGCTTCAATAACTGGGGAATCTCTGCACGAAAGGCACTTGTCACCTGAATTTCTTGAATGACTTCGCCATCCAGAGAGAAAAAGACCGTTCCATTCCGAACGTTTTTTGCGGTCAAGCCAATAAATGTGGAGCTACCCAGTCGGTATTGGTGCCCATCAAATGATCCTTCAATCCCTTTTCCTTTGTGTTCGCAGAAATTCACTAAATGAATCGAGGTATTTTCAGCCTTGACATGTTGGTGGATGATTCTAGATAATGGATGTGTGGAATGACTTGATAGCTCGGTTAATACGCGCCAACGCTCCTTTGTCATTTTGTTATCGGAAAAATGAACGCTGTATGCCAACGGATCCGTTAAGGTTCCTGTTTTATCAAAAATAACGGTAGTAATTTCACTTAGTGCTTCTACGACAGACGTATTTTTTAGGTATAAACCATTTTTCCCGAGTACACTTAAGGTATTTCCCAAGGTAAACGGACTCGACAAGGCAAGTGCGCATGGACAAGCAACGATTAATATGGAAACGATGACTGTCATGATTTTACTTGGATCGATAAATGTCCAAATGATTCCAGAAAGAAGCGCAACAAGCATTAAAATGAGTAAAAAATACCGTGAAATACGATCTTGGTATCGAATGAGTTTATTGGAGGCTTTTTTATCCTTCGTCTCATTCCAAAGTTGCGTTAAATGACTTCGATTGGTCACCGATTTAACCGACAACTCAATGCTCAATCCTTGTAACTTTCCACCAGCATAGATTAAATCGCCTTTTTTCTTAGTGACTAGTGCGGATTCACCCGTTACGAAACTAAAGTCAATTTTTGCTTCATCCGAAACTAAGGTACTGTCACAGGGAATAATTTCTTCATTTCGAACTTGAATGCGGTCTCCCTCTTTTAACTGCTCAATGGGAATTATTTCCAAACCATTTAATGAAATACGGTTGATCGCCACTGGGAAATAGGAGGAATAATCTCGGTCAAATGAAAGGGACTGATAGGTTCGGTTCTGAAACCATTTTCCAATCAACAAAAAGAAAATGAATCCGGCAAAGCTATCCATGTAGCCAGGACCTTGTTGCGTAAAAATCTGATAGGTACTTTGCGCGTAGAGGGCGAGAATACCTAAGGTAATTGGGACATCTAAATTAATGCTGCGACTCCGAATGGCTTTGAATGCGGATAAATAATATGCGTTTGCTGAATAGAGAAAAACGGGCAATGAAACGATGAAGGACAAATATGCCGTGAAATTCCGAAAAGATAAATTGTCGAGTGTGATGCCAAAATAATCAGGTGCACTCCAAAGCATAATGCTACCAAAGGCAAATCCGGCTAGGCCAATTTTTAATAGAAAGGATTTTTGTATACCGTGGTTTGTTGCTTTACGTCCAAAATCTGGTTCGTAACCGATGAATTGCAGTAAATCGGCAATTTCGGAAAGAGACATGGCATTTCGATCAAAAACAATGGTCGCTTCTTTCTTTGCAAAATGTACCTGAGAAGTGAGGACATGTGTATTTATTTTGGCAAGATTCTCTAATAGGTAAATACAAGAAGAACAATGGATACTCGGTAAAGAAAATTTTACACGAGCAATCTCTTCGTCTTCATATTGAATATACCGTGCACGAATTTCAGGGATATCCAAAAATTGGTATTTGTCGCTTCTCCCTTTGTTGGGTTTAATACCAGGTGTTTTCTCAAATTGATAAAAATCCTTTAGCGCCTTGGAATTCAGAAGGGAATATACGTTCGCACATCCTTGACAACAAAATACTTTATGATCGAATGGAATGGAAGGACTTGGTAGTTGGTCTCCGCAGTGGTAACAAATATCCATAGCTAGATTGTGGCAGAAAATATTGGTTTAGTACTTTGATAATGATGCAAGTCTAAGTCGAAAGCCATACACACATTTCGTACAAACGGATAACCCTGTTCGGTAACCTTAACGATGGTTCCATGCACAGTCACAAGTCCGTCTTCGACTAATGGACGGAGCTTTTCTCTAATGAAATCATGCGTGTCGGTATGTTTTGATTCTGCAAGAAAGGATGTTTCGAAATGACACATCAAATCCAAGATGTAGGAACGAATTTCCAGTTCTAATTCATTGAGAAGGTGTCCGCGAAAAACAGCTAATTCTCCACGATTGATTTGTTCCTGATACGATTCGACTGTCTTGTCATTTTGTGCAAATCCACTCCAGCTATCAGAAATCGCGGACATCCCAAGTCCGAGTAAAAACTTAGTCGTCTGGGTGGTATACCCCATAAAATTCCGATGTAAACGTTTTTCCTTAAATGCTTGAGCAAGGTTATCCGTCGGTAAGGCAAAATGATCCATACCGATAGCGATATATCCATTGGCGATTAATTTTTCACAGGCCATTTCATACAATGCACGTTTCTCTATCTCCTTTGGCAAATCTTCTTCATCGTATCCTCGTTGTCCTGTTCCTTTGATCCATGGAACATGCGCATAGCCATACAATGCGATGCGTTCAGGTTTTAATTGAATGGTGTTGGTTATGGTTTGTTCAAATCCAGCTAAATGTTGATGCGGTAATCCATATACTAAGTCGTGATTGATGGAAGTGTAGCCTATTTTTTTTGAGCGTTCGTGCACGAATGTTACATCCGCCAAACTTTGTATCCGATGAATCGCTTTTTGAACGATTGGATTGTAATCTTGAACCCCGAAACTTACGCGTCTAAATCCAACGTCAAACAAGGACTTTAAATGTGCTTCGCTTGTCGAATTCGGATGTGCTTCAAAACTTAAATCGCAGACTTTTGGATCGATTTGATCCAATTGAAAAATTCCTTTTAACAATCGAAGTAACTCTGTTGGATGAAAAAAAGTGGGGGTCCCTCCACCGAAATGTAATTCCGAAATTCGGATGTTCTTAGGTAAGTATTTCTGATAGATGGACCATTCTTTCAGAACGCTATCGATATAAGACGTTTCCACCGCATGGTTTTTTGTAATGCGTTTGTGACAACCGCAAAACGTGCAGAGTGATTCACAAAAGGGCAGATGAATATAAATACCAATGGAAGCATCGGGATATTGGTGAAATGAATGAGCTAATTCTTGTAACCATTCACTCGAAGTAAACTCATTTTTTTTCCAAAATGGAACCGTGGGATACGAAGTGTATCTTGGCCCAGGCACATTGTATTTGTGTATGAAGTCCTTAACATTCATCGCACAAAAGTAGGGGGAGTGTGGTATGGAAAAAATGACCAAAATCATATTTCAAAAAATCTTTTTATTTCCGTACATTTGATATACTAAATCCTACCGAATGCTTGAGAAATCACACAAACACATTACTTGTTCGACCTGTGCTGGAAGGAAAAGCTCACTCTTAGGTTCTTTGTGTCAAGATGAGGTAGATCATATGAATGATCACAAAGCTTGTAATTACTATAAGAAACATCAATCCTTGTTTTTGGAAGGATCTTTCCCGCGTGGTGTATTTTGCATCAACGAAGGAATGGTAAAAATATTTCAACGTGGTGACGAAGGGAAAGAGCAAATTATCCATATTGCAAAATCCGGTGAGATGGTTGGATTTAGGTCTATGTTTAGTGAGATCCCATACAAGGTTACCGCAGAGACGTTGGAGGAAAGTAACATCTGTTTTATTGGTAAAGATGATTTTTTGAACATGATGGATTCCAATCCCGTTTTAAGAAATGGAATCATCAAAGAACTTTCACGTGAATTAGCTGATCGTGCTGATTTCATTACGAACATGGCTCAAAAGTCGGTTCGTGAACGATTGGCCTTTACGTTGATTATCTTGTTGGATATTTACGAGAAAGAACCCATCAATTTATCTCGTGAAGACTTGGCCAATTTTGTAGGAACGGCGACCGAAACCTTAATTCGTTTACTGAAGGATTTCAAGGAAGAAGGGATTATTGAAGTTCATACAAGGAAAATAAGCATCATCAACAAGGAGAAGTTATTTTCGATAGCCGGTAAATAATCACTCCTTTTCGCAGATATAGAAGAAATTCTCCAGTAAGATATTTCCAAAATTTCCAGACACTTCCGGGTGGAATTGCACACCATAAATCGATTTGTTTTCATGTTGCATGCATTCATTGATACAAGCATCTGACGCAGCCATTAGTTTGAATTCAGGAGGAATACTGATGTGTTCACAGTGATCTTCCATCATTTCAAAACAATCAGGAAGGCGATTGAATAAAGGCGATTCCTCGATGATTTCAATTTCTTGCCAACTTCGGTCTTCTCGCATCTTTGAACCAATTGCACCATAAAGAAGTCCGATTAACTGATGACCAAAACAAATGCCTAAAATAGGTTTTTCATAGGATTTTATCCATTGAAAGTGTTTCAGGTATGCGGACATGTCAATTTCGGTAATGAGCAATGGAGCACCAGAGAAAACAAGTCCTATGGCATTGTTTGCCATTTCTTGCGTTAAATCATGGAGTCCAACGGACATCGTGTCACAGAATTCCTCGAAGACCGAAACGATATGAGGAGTTTTGGAACTTCCGCAATCTACAATCAACATCATTTTAATCGGGAAAAAGTGCACACAAGTGCGCGGTGATCACTAAGTTCCTCTTGTTGGATTTTAAATCCACTTGTTGTCAATCTGGAATCGTAAAAAAGATAGTCAATTCTTCCAGCTGGTAATCGCCCGATATATGTAGACCCAATTCCTTTGAATGACTGTCGAAAAGCGTCCTTCAAAAATCGGTTGAACTGATTGTACGTGTAGGACATTGGCGTATCATTAAAGTCTCCGCAAACAATAACTGGATAAGGGGAAGTTTTGATGTGTTCCACCACTCTTCGTGCTTGTTCTGCTCGTTTCAAATAGGCTAAGCGCAATTTAGAAAAGACATTTCGAAGCACGCGTTCACTTGCCATCGTTTCCTCGTCCGTTGCAGCTTCGATGTTTGGTTCAGTATGCAAGCGAATGGACTGTAAGTGGACATTGTAAACGCGAAAGGTATCTTGGTTTTTGATGATGTCTGCGTAAATACAGTAATTAAAATCGGAACTACTTTGAGATTCAAACATCACATCCCCTTTGGAGATAATCGGATATTTAGAAAACATCGCAATGCCATAATTTTGACGCGTACTGCGTTTATGTGCACTACGCTCATGGTAATTGCGATTACCCATGATGGCGAATAAAGAATCAACGACTTCAAAATTGGTGGGCTTATCTTGTCGGTAATATTCTTGTAAGCAAAGGACATCGGGATTTGTACGTCGAATGTAAGCGAAGATCTTGTTGCGATGTTCAATGGATTTTGGGTAGGACGGATTGAATAAATCAAATAGTCGCACATTGTAGGTAAGTACTTTCATTCCGGATGGATCTGCTGGAGAATTACTAGAAAAAGCCAAACTTCTGAAGTGCATTTTTCCACCAAGAGCAAGCACGACTAGGGTATAAATTGCCCATTTTGAGCGAATAAGTCCCCAAATGAGTAGCCAACAAAGGTTAATGGACAATAAAACGGGATAAAGTAAGCCGAAAAAGGGTAGAATCGATAAGGTTTTCGGGTGAATGAACGGTGTTAAATAACATAGGATTATTGCCCCGAAGCTAATCAGACTCGCCACTTTAAAAATGGAAGAAAAGCGTAAAAGTCGTTTCAGCATCCTAGCCGTTTTTACTTTGGTTAAACAAGAAATCTTTCTCAGCTTTAGATAATGAATCATATCCGGATTTCGATATTTTGTCGAGAATTTGATCCATTTTTACTTGTTTTAGGTGTTTTTCTCGATTAAATTCCTCGTCGGTTTTAAACCGATTAGTTGTGGTTTTCACCTTCTTTTTCACCTGAAAAAAAGTTCGGGAACGCAAAAAGAAACCATCTATTCTGTTTAAAATGTTTTTCGAGGAATGAAGGTTTTGAATGGAGAGCAAGCCAAACAAAGCGCCACCAATATGAGCGAAATGCGCAATATGATCGTCGGTCCCGATATTGATCAGGTCCTTAAACAAGAAGAATAATGCCAAAAAGTAAATGCGAATCGGGAATATTCCAAATAAGTTCACTTGTAGGTTCGGTTGATAAAAGGCAAGCGCAGTGAAAATAGCCATGATGGAACCGGATGCTCCGAGAATGACAACATTCGTCCCTTGCATCGCTGGAAATACGTTATTCGCCACGAGCTCCAAAAGTCCACCACAGATTCCTCCAAACAAATAGGTGAGCCACAGTTTTTTCCTCGTGAAATATTGTTCGAAAAATCTTCCGGAAAAGTAGAGGAATAGCATGTTGAACAAAAGATGCCCGAATTGCTCATGTGTAAAAATACTGGTAACGAGTCCCCATGGCGCTCGAATAAATGCGGGCAGGGAACTATTTAAATCGAGTAGTTGATGAATCCAATTATCGCTGATTAAGGGGTCGATGTTAAATAAAAGAAAGCCCTTTTTCATAAGAACAATCACCAAAAACACACAGACATTGACAATAATCAATCTATTGGTCATTGTTCCTGCGCGCAACTGGTGTTTAAGTTCCTCTAAAAAATTTCTTCCTTGCATTACCAAAAGTTTGAACGGTCCGCTTTTCTCCAAAAGAGGACAATAATCGCACCAACAATTGCCCCTCCTACATGTGCCAAATGCGCCGTGTTATCATTTGCATTGTTTTGGAAAGATAGGTATACTTCAATTAAAAAGTAGGCAGCTACAAAATATTTCGCTTTAACTGGAATGGCAAAGTATAACCTGAATTCTGTGTTGGGAAAAAGGATCGCAAATGCAGCCATTACACCGAAGATTGCTCCGGAAGCACCAACGATTGGTGTAAAGGATTGTGAAGCATAATTCACAACGGCCCCACTGTTGGTTGCCATAAGTCCGTCCCGGTCGTTTTGGATGATGAGTTGATTGATTTCGTTCAGATTGAAACCCTCTTGAATAATCAATGTCTTCAACTGCTGTATTTCATAGACGCCCATCACATTGTAAAGGGCAAAAGCACCGAGTGCCGTTGCCATGTAGAAAATGAAAAAGCGTTTTGGACCCCAGATTTGTTCTAAATAAGCACCCAAAATGGCGAACAAATACATATTAAATAAAATGTGAAAGAATCCACCATGCATGAAAAAGTGTGTGACAATTTGATAGGGTTTAAAAAGTGGGGAGTTTACATAATGCGCCCCTAATGTTGCGGTTAGGTCTATTCCTTTCGTTTGAAGAATCAAAGTTGCCAAAAAGAACATGATGTTCAATAAAATGATGTTCTTTGTAACTTGAGGGAGTTGATTAAACATGTTTAGAAGTTTGATGCGATGTCTGTTAATAATACCGTATGCATGATTTTCTTTCCATTTGGCGCAAGTGTATGTTCTTCGCATTGAAAAAGTGCTTCAATAAGTGCTTGAGCCTCCTCCGCTTGACGAATTACGGTTTCTTGGGAAGCATTTTGCGTTAATCTTCGAACGAGGTGATGCGCCACATCTCCTTGATCAATGTCTCGGTCTTGTAAATCTGCCAACAACGAATCGATACAGTCGTTCACGCTATTTTCCGGAAGCACTGTTGGAACTCCGTGAATGAAAATTGTTTCTTGATCGCATGTACAGTGAAATCCTAATTGCTTCAATAATTTTTCATGGCTTGTCCAAAGATCCATTTCCATTTTGGACACTTCTTTCTCCATGGGAAAAAGCAACTGTTGGCTTTCTAAAGCTTGGTGAATAAATTTCCCAATTAACTCGGTATAAAGAATCCGCCATTTTGCACGCTTGAAGTCCACCACTAGTAGGCCAGATTTCGTAGGGGAAAAAATATAACGATCGTGAATGAGGTAATTTCCTCGAAAAGTGTCGTCTTGAAATCCTATGGTTTGTGTAGAAATCATTCCATCACTGGAAGAAGATTCTTCTTCAATTTGGTAAAATTGTTCCCAATCTGATGAACTTGGCATAGCTTGTCCAAATCCTTCACTTTTTAAAGCCTTTGAAAATCCGTTTCCACTTGATCCTGAAGTATTTTTCTGGGTGTGAAATGGGTTAAAACTTGGGTCGACCGTGATTTGTGGCTCAATGGGTTCCGTTTTCCGAAAGGAACTTGGGACATCAAAACTCGTTTCGGTTTCAAAATCGAGGGTAGGGAAGATATTGTATTTTCCAAGTGCTTGTCGGACACTACTCAAAAGTATGGAGTAAATGAACCGATCCTCTTCGAATTTAATTTCGGTTTTTGTGGGATGAATGTTGACATCGATTTTTGCTGGATCAACATCCAAATAAATACAATAGCTTGGGAAATGTTTTTCACTAATCATTCCATCAAAAGCTTTGGTAATGGCGTGGTGAAAATAAGAGTCCTTAAAAAAGCGGTCATTCACAAAGAAAAATTGCTCTCCCCTTGTTTTTTTCGCTGCATCCGGTTTACCTAGGAATCCTTTAATCGAAACGATGTTTGTTTGTTCTTCAATCGGCACGAGTCGTTCGTTGCTATTTCGACCGAAAATACTTGCCACACGCATGCGAAGCACACCTGCTTGAAGCTGGTATATTTCTTGTCCGTTGTGATGTAAACTAAATTTAATATCTGGATGAGCCAAGGCGACACGTTCAAATTCATCGCGTATGTGACCGAATTCAATGCTCTCTGATTTCAAGAAATTTCTTCTTGCGGGCACATTGTAAAAAAGGTTTTTTACTTCGAAAATAGTTCCAGTTGAACACACTATTTGTTCATTGGTTTTAATAGTGTTTCCTTCTACTTCAATGTGAGTTCCGGTTTCCGTGTCTTTTTTCTTCGTGCGCATGCTCACATGAGCAATCGAAGCAACTGATGCTAGTGCTTCCCCTCTAAACCCTTTGGTTTTCAGTCGGAAAAGGTCCTCCGCACTTTTCAATTTACTCGTCGCGTGACGCTGAAAACATTTGACAGCGTCTTCTGGTGACATGCCATCACCATCATCTACAACTTGAATCAAGGTCTTTCCGGCATCTTTGACATTCAACTGAACCGATGTGGCATGGGCATCAATGGCATTTTCCATTAACTCCTTCACAACCGAAGCTGGGCGTTGAATTACTTCACCGGCAGCGATCTGATTGGCGATGTGGTCAGGAAGTAGGTGAATAATACTCATAAACTTGAAGGTTTTAAGTATTTCGTTTCACGCTCCTTTCGAGGAGCTAAATTAACCTGAAGATATGGGATATGAATGTACATCGTTACTTGCAAAAATAACGATAATCCATGGGAAATTTCCCCTCGAATTTGAACTTAAACGATTTTTTTACATTCGGACAATTGTCCCACGGTATTCGCCTTTCTCTCCAGCAATGGGATGCTGGATCACAACTTTCCAAATGTATGCCTTATTGCTAGGTACAAGCTTGCCGTCACGACGGTCAATTCCATCCCACGCATTGTTCTCATCCGTTGATTCAAAGATAAGTCCACCGTTATCAGGATCCAGTACAATTAATTTAAATGGTGTTTGACGAATAGTCAGTGCGTACGGCATAAATCGACTATTACGACTATCCAAAGACTGTGGATTGAAGGCATTGACAGCGAGCAAGTTATAGTCAGATGGGATATTAACCATTTCTTTTTCTTTGGTTTTACAGCCGTTAGCGGACGTTACTTGTGCTTCAATAATAGCAAATCCTTTCTCGAAGGCAAGAATTTCCGTGTTCTTTCCAACGATATCACTCAGCATGTATGTTGAATGCCAAGTAATTTGTCCTTCATTAAATTCAGCTTGGATGTTGATTTTCGGCAATCCATCTTCGTAATTAAGGGTTCGGTCAGAATTGATGTTTAAGGTAGGAGTTGCGCTTACCTCAAAACTTCCAAATTCCTCAAACTGTCCGTAGGGACCTGTATTCGCTGTTAAGGTTACTTTACCTGGCTCCGTTAATTTCAATGAAATTGCTTCGTTGTAAGAAAAATGAAGTTCTTTACCAGCGTAACTAATCATTCGATCATGGCGCTTATCCGCTTCCAATTGCAACGTTTCACCTTGACATCTATTTTTGAAATCAATGATCGCAACTCCTCCGTTGTATGAAGGTGTTGGTTCTTCATTAGGAACAGCTTGATCCGTTAAACCTAGTAGATCCATCTGATCGAAAATTTTAGGAATCGAATGTGGAATAAGTTCTGTTATGAAGTTATTTATATTAGGAATTATAGTCTCTTCAGGATCCCCTGTTATCGTCGTCATTTTCTCTACTACGATTGTTGTTTTCCCCGTATTATTTTCAGCAGTTTGCTGTTGGATTTTTGCTGGTGTAGTTGCTGGATTCTTTTCTTTTTGAATTGTTGTTGCATGGATTTCTTCTTGAACCTTTGTCTTTGCTGTAACAAGGACAAAATACGCTGTGATGCCAATGGTAATCATCAAGGCAGCAGACCATTTGATCTGTGTGGCCTGATACCATTTTTTAGCGCTCAATTTTTGATTCAAGGATTCCCATGCTTGCGCATCGTAGGGAAGCTCGAAATTATTCAAGGCTTCTTTAAAGCTATTTTCTAAACCATCTTTCATTTGTCGATGTTTACAAATTTTTCATTTAAAATACGTTGTAGGTTCATTTTCGCTTTCGACAAATTGGATTTTGAGGTTCCTTCGCTGATGCCTAAAAGTTCAGCAATCTCTTTGTGTGTACAGTCCTCCAAAACAAACAAGTTAAATACAGTTCGGTAAGCTGGAGAAAGTTTCGCAATTGCATCCATAGCTATTTCAGCTTTTAAATCAATTACATCTAGTTCCTCGCGCTCCACTAACTCATCTCTTGCCGCCTGTTTAAAGTCGGTGTCCTGGTCACTCAAAAATGGATTTCGTTTGGCTTTTCGAAGGGCATCAATCGCTGTATTCGCTACGATGCGACGGACCCATCCTTCTAATGAACCTTTAAAATCAAAAACATCCAATTTGTCAAAGACCTTTAAAAATGCCTCTTGGAGCACCTCTTGCGCCGTGTCACGATCCGTCATGTATCGCAGACAAACGACCATCATTTTTCCATAAAATTGTTTAAATAATGCCTCCTGCGAACGTCGTTCGCCGCGGATGCATCCCTCCACAATTTCTCTTAAATGATTCTGGTTCTCCAATTTTCAACAATTTTAAAACGACGCTAAGGTACGTCGGTTGCCTTTTGAAATAAATAAAAACGAAATATACTTCCAAAAAAACAAAATTTTCCTCAAATTCACTAAATTCGTGTCGCTATTAAGCAAGTACGAACTAATACATAGATCAAATGAAAGTAACCGTAGTAGGTGCAGGAAATGTAGGTGCAACCTGTGCAGATGTGTTGGCACAAAGAGAAATTGCTAACGAAATTGTTTTACTAGATATTAAAGAGGGATTTGCCGAAGGTAAAGCACTTGATATTTGGCAGACATCTCCGATCAATTTGTACGATTCACGTACGATTGGATCAACCAATGATTACGCTAAAACGGCGGATTCTGACGTAGTTGTGATTACTTCAGGTTTGCCAAGAAAACCAGGAATGTCTCGTGACGACCTTATCGCTACCAATGCTGGTATTGTTAAGACCGTGACAGAGAACATCGTGAAGTATTCACCAAATGCTATCATTGTTGTTGTTTCTAATCCATTAGATGTGATGACATACTGTGCGTATTTGAATGCAAATACAGATCCAAGTAAAGTATTCGGAATGGCAGGTGTACTTGATACAGCTCGTTACCGCGCATTTTTGGCAACGGAGTTAAATGTTTCCCCGAAAGATATTCAAGCAGTATTGATGGGTGGACATGGTGACACAATGGTTCCACTTCCTCGTTACACGACGGTAGGGGGGATTCCAGTAACAGAATTAATTGAAGAATCTAAATTGAATGAAATCATCGAGCGCACGAAATTTGGTGGTGGTGAAATCGTGAAATTGTTAGGCACTTCAGCTTGGTACGCTCCAGGAGCTGCTGCTGCTCAAATGGTAGAAGCCATTGTCCGTGATCAAAAACGTATCTTCCCAGTTTGTGCTTGGTTACAAGGTGAGTATGGAATGAATGATATCTACCTAGGTGTACCAGTGGTACTTGGTAAAAACGGTATCGAGAAAATCATCGAATTACAATTGAACGACGCAGAACGTGCTCTTTTAGTAGAGTCAGCGGAAGCAGTGAAAAGTGTGATGGAAGTGTTGGACAACATGATTGCCAACGCATAAGTCCAATTCAAGGAAATAAAAAATGCGGGTCAAGATTGACCCGCATTTTTTTTGTTCTTGTTTTTCGTTAATTCAATTCAATCGCACCGATATCCGGTGGATTGTTTCGGGGATTACCGAGAATATCTGTTACCACGCTTGTGTTCACCCCTGTTCCTTGTAAATCGGAATTCACGCCAAAAGTGAAATCAAATTCCGTTGGATTGGTGAAAAGAACGTTGCCATTCCAAATCACACTCGCATCGTAAAAGGAGTCCGTGTAAACTTCTTCAGAGCGCAAAAGTGTGTTTTTGAAATCAAAATTTAAAACCACTCCGGACATCTGAATCGTATCCATGGCGAATTCTGTTGTCAGATTTCCAGTAACGATACAATTGTACAGTTTACCTTCGTTGATGGAGGACACATTCGTTTGTCCTGCAGTGTAGTCCGTGTAAAAATTACTTATTCCCACAGCTGGATTCGTTGAACTTCCGTATCCAAGTAGGTCACAATGATTGAAATTGAAATCACCGCCTTGAAGGACAAACAAGGCATGTGTTCCGTTTTTCGCAACGATGCAATTCTCTGCTTTTACTTTCGCTCCAGCAAAGATAAACACTCCATAGCGCGCTTGATTTTTGATGATCGTATTGGTCATCGTGAGTGTATAACCAGAATTCGTTGGGTCTTCGTCGTATAAGTGAACACCAGAAGTTCCGTTTTTGATGATGGCATAATCGATGGTACACGGACGCGCTTGTTGAAAGTAGATACCGTAAAATTGTCCACTGACATTCTGATAATCTTGCTCCAAACGATCTCCTTGAATGACCACTTCATTTCCGAGTGTTCCTTGAATGTTTAAGGTCGACTTGTACACATACAAAATGGCATTTTTGTGCATGTAAATGTTTGTTCCCGCTTGGATGGTTAATGTTTTTGCGGAGTCAATGGCGGCGTAACCATAAATAACGTGTGGTTTGTCGTTTGGCCAAATCCCTTCGTTTAAATCTTTGTAATGAAAATACGCATCTTGTCCCCATGCGGCAAGTTTCACGTATTGGTTTTTTTCGTTGGACTTAAACCGTATGGAATCTTCAATGATCAAAGGTAAATTTGTACCGTTCGGATCCAAGGTGACTTCGACAAATACAAACAAACTATCTCCAGCTTCAATGTAGAGGTCCTTGATTTGTGTTCCTTGTAGTCCATCGACATTCATGGAAAATTTGGAATTCGTTCCACCCATTAATTCGATTTCGTCGATTCGTATGGTTTTGGAGTCCTTGTTGTAAATTTTAAACTGCTGTGTCGTTGATCCAATCGTCGTGAAAACGGTATCAAATACAACGGTATCTTTAGAGAAGCTCAGATTATTTTTAGAGAGGATGACATGCTTTCCGCAAGAGCTTGCGCCCAGCGTAAAAAGAAAGAGTAAACAACTAATAACGGCAGAATAAAAGAATCTCATGTGCATATAACGAACAAATCTACGGATTATTGAGACTTTTTTTGAACCTTTGAAGAAGTTGGTTGTAAATAGCTAAAAATCATCCTGATGAAACAAACTATTTTTTTTAGTTTACTCTGTCTTTTTTCCTTTATTTCCTTCGGTCAACCGCCTAATGGAACCTTGAATTCGCCACAAAGCACCAACCAAATAGGTGTCATGGAAAACGGGACAAACATGTCCAAAGGAAAATTGGAGGTCAATGCAAATGTGGAGTCCAATTCACTGTTGAAAATGGATTCCAGTTATTTTAAGTTGGGACAAAAATTGGAAGAACGGGAAGATTCAAACGAACAAGACGACACGAAAGAAATTCGTGAGAACGACAAAACAACGCATGTCTTTTCTGCTTTTTCCATGATTCGACAAAATGCTAAATTCAATAAATTTCAGCGCACCCCATTGCCTGCAGAACAATCTGAAATGGATGCCAAAGTAAAGCAACTCGAACTGATTTCTCCCAATTCTTGGGAATATCAATTGGCGTTTTATGCTGCTGGAAATTACAATTTAGATCGATCGCCGGCTCTTGAGAAAGCGTATCAACTGAATCCAGAAAATCTCGAGGTTCAAAAACAATATGTTTCATTCAAATACATGAATGGTGATACGGTCAGCGCTCAAAACGCGCTTTCCTTGATGTCCGTCAATAATGTGATTCCTTTGGAGGTGGAGCGTTACACGAGTGATATCCTAACTTCTTGCACGATGAACTCCACCCTGATTACCCATGGATTCGAAGATACGTACGGCGCATTGTTCAATCAATTTAGTCACCAATTACGTGCGGATATCAAAGTCATTTCTTTGGATTTCATGCAGAGTCCACAATTTCGAAAAGAATTGGAAGTAAAAGGGTATGTTCTACCTAAGTCGACAAAAATCGATGTCGGATACTTGAGTCAATTCTGTACCTTGAATGCAGAAAAAGAACTTTTTCTTTCGGTGACGATTCCCAGAAATTACTTGGATCCTTTATCCAAAAAACTTTTTCCGGTTGGACTCACCTTTCAATATGCACATGCACCGCCGGAGGATCTGCCCAATCGACAAGAAAATCTGTGGTTTTATCAGCTCAATAAATTCGGGTTAAACGAAGGGGAGGAACGAAGTAAATTCGCTATGAACTATTTGCCGCTGCTGATGTACTTGGAAGCTAAATACATTCAAGAAGGAAATGAAGTTTTGTTGCTTCAGATTCGGGAAAGCATTGATTACATTTTAGGTAAGAAAGTCATCAAAAAGTCTGGCAATTAGATGAAATTGTTTCGTAAAGCGATATCAGATTGGAGCGATGAGTCCTTGATGCATGCATTGGGACAAGGGAATCAGTCTGCCTTTACGGAATTGTATGAGCGTTATGCAGGGAAATTAAAGGGGTATTTTCGAAACATGCTTTGGCGCGATGACGAAAAAGCAGAGGATTTTGTCCACGATTTGTTTGCGAAAATCATTCAGCATCCCGAATCATTTGATACTTCTCGCTCTTTTAAAACATGGCTTTTCTCTGTGGCAAGTAATATGTGTAAAAATGAGTACAAACGAATGGAAGTAAGAAAAAACACGGTTCATGGTGTAGATGCCTCTTTCGCGACATCCAACGAAAATGTATTGAATCAAGTTCAAGAAGCTCAGTTCTTGGCCGAATTCGAAGAGAAATTACAAGAATTAGATGAAAAACATCGCTCGGTCTTTACCTTGCGACACCTCGATGGACTTGCATTAAAAGAAATTGCCGAGATTTTAGACATCAACGAAGGAACAGTCAAGTCGCGCTTATTTTATGCGACAAAATTTTTAGCGAATAAACTGAGTGTTTATCAATTAGCACAATAAAGATGGAAGAACAATTAAAAAACATATTGAAGAAACATGAGACGTTTGCTGAGTTAAATGACTTTGAGCGTAATCAATTAGCGGAATGGTGCGCCGATGAACAGGAATTTCAGTCCTTAAAAAAGCTGTTTCAGCACGTAGATGTTTGGTCGGACCAACCCACAGATGATTCCAACACGAAACTACGTTTGGACCAGCTCTTTGCCATCCAATATGCGGGCAAACAATCCACTTCGAATGGAAGAGAAATTCAGTTCACTAAAAATCGTTTTAGTCGCATTGCATGGTGGGCTTCCATTCCTGCGGTTGCAGCAGCATTGGTTTTGACCTGGAATAACTATCAACCTGAACCAGAAACGACCTTAGCGAAAAATCAATCAAAAAAGAAGTCAGAACTTAAGTCAGTCACAATTGAAAAGAAAAAGGAATCAAACGTGTTGACAATCATACCTCCAGAAGTTCCTTCGGTGTCGTCAAACACGGAAATCCCTCAGGAAATCGCTTCGATAGGGGGTGCATTACCAGAGCTGAGTGAACCTGGAAAAGATGTTGAAACGGTTGTTCCTGCTGTTTCGTGGTCCTCCAGTCTTGCAAACGGATCAAGCGCTACATTATCAGCAACGAATATGGGTGCTGCTAGCTATACCTGGACAACAGACAATTTTAGTGAAGTAAAAGTAATGTCCTCAAAAATAGCATCCAAAGAAAAAATTAGTTCTTATAAAAAACAAGCGGATGCATTTACTTCTATGAGCGTGAAGTCCATGCCGGAAATGTTGGAAGTGATTGTCGCTGCGTACTAGTAACGAAGAGTAAAATGCTCTTTTTCTTGAAAGGTTCTTTTTGCTAAAATTCCAAAGTGAAGTACATCGGCGCTGAAGTGGAATTCGGTTTTCTCGTGCAATTGCTTCCATTCCAAAAAGACTTGATCATTTGCTTTGATTCCGTCAATAAGTAACAAGGTGTTTTCATCGAGTAATTGAAGGAGCTCGTTTACTTTCTTTAAAATACCCTCGTTTCTTTTATCCATGGTTAGCAAAATGATTGAAGCATGTTTTTCTTTTTCTAATTGATCAAAAAAGGATAAGTTCTGGACTTGTGATGGAACATTCAGTTCTATTGCTAAACGTTCGATGTCTGTTTGAAGTGCAGTTTCAGCAAATAGTATGCTGTGATTCAGGTGTTTCGAAAGTTGCATTGAACAGCGTAATGTGTTCGCATGAACCTTGATCTTGGAGCTGATTCCATTGATTTTCATTCTTGAAACAGGAATTTTAAAACACTTATCCATCAAATCGTAGACGAATGGAGAATGAATCCCATGTCTTCCTTTGGCTTTCCAAGTATATTTTATAATTTCGAAGAATCGATTCACGATGCAAATTAACTATTTTCAATAGACATGGGGATGACAGGTGCGGAAGAAATACAATTATTGAAGCAAAAAGAACACATTTTAAATGGCGTTCCTTTTTTTGATGTTGTACGTCCATGCCGCATTGATGATGGGATTATTCAACTGAGCTCAGAGGAGCAAATTCAGTTTAAGCATCGTTTTGATTTGCTCGAGAAACAACTATCCTTTTTTATTCCTGCTTCTGGATCTGGTTCACGGATGTTTCAATTCTTGTATGATTATTTGAATGAAACAACAGAAACAAATCAAGCTCAAACGGAACAATTTATTCGCCGCATTTCATCTTTTGCTTTCTACAAGTACTTTCCAGCTGACGTGAAAGAGAAAGTGGAGAATTTTACATGGAGTATAGAAGATTTGATCGCTTATGTTTTGGGTGAGGGGGGCTTGAATTTTGGATTATTCCCCAAAGGACTCATTCCCTTTCATTCTCTGGGCCCATTTATTTTAAATCCATTTCAAGAGCAGCTGATTCAAGGAAGTAACTTGGTGAAACATTCGATTGATTTCCATTTTACCATTCAATCGAATTTTGAAAAACATTTTCAATTAGCCATTCAGAGTTTAAGTGAGATGACGGGTGATCAATATGCAGTCACTTATTCGGAGCAAGATTCAAGCACGAATTCCTTTGCATTTTATTTGGATGGATCCATAGCGCTTGGAGACGAGGGAGAACCGATTCGTCGACCAGCCGGACACGGAACTTTATTATCCAATTTAGCTCAAATAGACAGTGACTATGTGTTGGTGAAAAACATCGATAACCTTCAACATTTCAGTCAATCAGAGGCAAGTACGGTACAATGGAAAATTCTTGTGGGATTATTGGATCAAGTGAAGGAAACCTTGTGTCAATTAAATGAACATCCTTCTATATCGGAATTCGCAAAATTAAATGAACGTTATCATTTAGTACAAGAAAATGAGGTGAATACCTTGGAGGACTTAAAAAAAGTAATACGACGTCCGCTCCGTATTTGTGGCATGGTGCGAAACGAAGGTCAGCCTGGTGGAGGACCATTTTTTGTTCAGAAAAATGGGGTGACCCGAAAACAAATTGTTGAAAAGGCACAATTGGCCAAAACAGATAAAGTCCATGCATTATTGATGCAAAGCACTCACTTTAATCCAGTGATGATGGTATTGGACTTTAAAGACCCCGAAGGAAAGGCGTATGATTTATTCGATTTTAGGGAGGAAGATGATTATTTTGTTGTGGAGAAAAACCACCAAGGCAAAACCATTCAATTCATCGAGCAGCCAGGACTTTGGAATGGTGGGATGTCAAAATGGAATACCATTTTCATCGAGATCCCAAACGACGTATTTACACCTGTAAAAACGGTTTTGGATTTATTGCAAGCTGCGCATCAATCGGTTTAAAAATTCCAATAATATCGACGTTTCAACGGTTTAATTTGGCTATTTTTGTACAAAAAAAAAGAAAAATGGTTCCTGTTACGGTATACGCAGAAATGACTCCCAATCCGACAACGATGAAATACGTTGCGAACAAATACTTACTAGCTACGGGTGACGCAGTTGAATTTACTTCAAAAGCAGATTCAAAAGGATATTCACCATTGGCAGAAGCCTTGTTTGATTTTCCCTTTGTTCAAAAAGTTTTTATTGCAGCGAATTTTATTACGATTACAAAAACGGATAATGTTCCTTGGGATTTTATTAATATGGAATTGCGTGAATTCGTGCGTGAATGGTTATTCTTTGGTAAGGAGGTATTGATTCAAATGCCATCTCAATTAGCGAATTTAGATAACGAAACTAGTTCGGATTCACCTGTAAAATCATTCAATCCCAGTGACTTCGATGATCCCATTCGCGCATTATTGGATGAATATGTTCGTCCGGCAGTCGAAAACGATGGTGGAGCGATAGATTTTGTCGGATTTGAAGATGGAATTGTCACCGTTTCAATGAAAGGTTCTTGTGCAGGATGTCCATCATCTACCGCAACATTAAAGGGCGGAATAGAGAACTTATTGAAACAACATTTGCCAGAAGTGAAGGAAGTTGTCGCATTAAACGGTTAAATCCAAAGGATCAATCAATTATAATTGCTTAATTGAAGAATTATACCTACATTTAATGAACAAGTCAGTGAACTTGTTGTTTCCCAAAGACACAATCCAAGATGGAGTCCGAAATACATATTGAAAATCAAATAGACCTCAAGGCAGCATTACGCCATTATTTTGGTTTTGATCAATTTAAAGGAGAGCAAGAAGCGATTATTCGCAATGTGCTCAATGGCAAAAATACTTTTGTTATCATGCCAACCGGTGGAGGAAAATCAATGTGTTACCAATTGCCTTCGCTGTTGATGAATGGAACCGCGATCATTGTGTCTCCATTAATCGCATTGATGAAAAATCAAGTGGATGCCATTCGTGGATTTAGTGAAAATGAAAACGTTGCGCATTTCTTGAATTCTTCTTTGTCAAAAGCAGAGATTCAGCAAGTTCGCAAGGATATTCAGTCAGGAAATACCAAAATGCTCTTTGTAGCACCGGAATCCCTCACAAAAAAAGAAAACATCGATTTTTTAACCACTGTTGAGATTTCGTTTTTTGCCATAGATGAGGCGCATTGTATTTCGGAATGGGGACATGATTTCCGTCCAGAATACCGCAGACTTCGTGAAATCTTCCAAAAAATATCGAATGTCCCAGTGATAGCACTAACCGCTACAGCGACACCAAAGGTTCAATATGACATTCAAAAGAATTTAAATATGTTGGATGCCGATGTATTTAAATCTTCCTTTAATAGGGATAATTTGTATTATGAAATACGTCCAAAACGCGATGTAGAAAAGGAAATCATCCGTTACATTAAAAACCATCAAGGCGAAAGCGGCATTATTTATTGCCTCAGCAGAAAAAAGGTCGAAGAGATCGCTGAATTGCTGCAGGTCAACGGAATAAATGCCTTGCCGTATCATGCAGGACTCGACGCAGGATCACGGGCAAGACATCAGGATATGTTCTTGATGGAAGATGTTGACGTGATTGTGGCAACCATTGCTTTTGGAATGGGAATCGATAAGCCGGATGTGCGTTACGTTATTCACCACGACATCCCTAAATCCCTCGAAAGTTATTACCAAGAAACGGGAAGAGCTGGTAGAGATGGTGGAAACGGTGAGTGTGTTGCGTTTTATAGTTACAAGGACATCGAAAAGTTGGAGAAATTCTTACAAGGTAAGGCGATTACAGAACAAGAAATCGGACGTCAATTATTACATGAAATCGTTTCCTACGCAGAAACATCCGTTTGTCGCCGAAAGTTTATTCTACACTATTTTGGTGAATCCTTTGAAGAGAAAAATTGCAACGAACTGTGTGATAATTGCCGTGATCCGAGAGAGAAAACAGAAGGTTCAACTTACGTTGAAATGTTATTGAATGCCATTTTATTGATGGACGAAACGCAAAAAGCGAAACACTATTGTGCGTATTTGTCTGGACATGTGACCGCGGACATCAAAGCATATAAACAAGATCAATTCCCGACGTTTGGTATAGGTAAAGAGAAGGACGAGCATTTTTGGAATGCAGTAATACGCCAAACAGCAGTTGGTGGACTTATATACAAAGACGTTGAAACCTTTGGAACCTTGAGGTTAACGGATGAAGGAAGAAATTTCTTGAAAAACCCCGTTTCCTTCATGCTCATCAAACAACATGATTTTTCTGGTACAGATGATGATGATTCCATCGCTCAAGTAGGAGGAAAGGGCGCATCCTTTGACGATGTTTTATATGGTTTGCTTGTCGACTTACGAAAAACCATTTCAAAGCAAAAAAACATTCCGCCATTCGTTATTTTCCAAGAGCCATCGCTTCGTGATATGTGTTTGCAATATCCGATTACCATGGATGAACTCACGAATATTCAAGGTGTAGGTTCTGGAAAAGCGCAGCGTTATGGAGAGCCGTTTGTGGATTTAATCGCCAATTATGTCGTGGATAATGACATTGAGCGTCCACTCGATATGGTGGTAAAAACACTGGTTAATAAATCAGTTTTAAAAGTACAATTGATTCAAAACATCGACCGTAAGTCTCCTTTAGAAGACATAGCGAAAGCGCAAGGGAAAACCTTTGATGATATTTTGGATGAAATGGAGTCCATTGTGAATTCAGGAACTAAGGTGAACATTAATTACTACATCAATACTATTCTGGATAACGAAAATCAAGAAGAGATTTTTGATTATTTCTCCGAAGCGGAAACAGATGATTTAGTCACTGCATACCACGAATTTGATGGTTTATATACCGAAGAGGAGTTGCGTTTAATGCGCATCAAATTCATGAGTGAGGTCGCGAACTAAAGGAAAACCTACAGCTCATTATTACTAATTACTTTGTATCCAACATCAATGCTTCAATCGACTTTCTGGATACGGCGTGGTAATTTTGTTTCGCACCTTGAAAGGTATGTACTGCAAAGTTTCGAGTGGTTTTATTCAATAAAAGCGCTTCGTAAATCGGCATCAAGTATTTTCTTCTCCCAACTTTCGTTAGAAAGGCCGCGATTTGGTGTTTATTCGTTTGCGCGTAGCCATTATTCGCGCTTAAAATAAACCACTCCGTCAAGAGTTCACTGTTTCCACTAAAGGAAAAACGTAAGTACCGATCAATTTCCCTCATTTTTGCATGCGGTAAATTTCGAGGTAAACGGCGAATAAAGGTTTGCCATTCTTGAACAATGTGATCCTGGTAGTTAATTTGCTCCACGCGTTTAATTTTCTTCCTGCGCTTCCCAACTTTTTTATAGGTATAGCTGATTTTAGGTGCAAAACTTACTTTTCCATGTGTGAAGTTATCCGCTAAGGTTTGCATGTCATCCAAACGCTTGGAGTGCAGTTGCAGACAGTTTGTGGGTAGTCCTTCGGTGTAAATCCATGCATCATAATCAAATACAGCTTTTTCCTCTGCTAGGAGGTGTTCGTTTAGGAAACGGATAAATTGCTTAGTATCTACGGTTTTAAATTGAAAGGTTTCAAAGTAACTTTTTAGAAAGACATCGAATTTTTCTCGCCCAACATGTGCTTCCAATGTTTTTAAGAAAAAAGCACCCTTTACATAGGCAATGTCTGTCATGCCATCGTCCGGATTTCGCCCTTCTAATGCTAGATGCAATTGGCTGTCTTCAGGATGTCCGGATTTTTTGATACGATTCAATTCATCTTTCAATTCATCGAATTCAATCAATGCGAGGATGTCGGCCACTTCTTTGCCGTAAATGGATTCCATGATACGCTGTTCGAAATACACGGTAAATCCTTCGTTGAGCCAAAAGTCATTCCAAGTGCGATTGGTGACTAAATTCCCAGACCATGAATGCGCTAATTCGTGCGCTATGACGGACACCAAACTCTTGTCACCAGCCAGCAAGGTCGGATTTGCGAATGTCAACATTGGATTTTCCATTCCTCCAAACGGAAAGGAATACGGAAGTACAAGAATATCGTATTGTTCCCATTGATAGGGCCCATAAAGTTTTTCAGCAGCACTGATCATTTGAGGAATGGCATCAAACTCGTAAGCGCAGGAAGAAAGCAATTCTGGTTCCGCATACACACCGCTATTTGCACTAAATGCATGGTATGTTAAATCACCGACAGCTAGGGCAATGAGATACGCTGGAATGGGTTTGTTCATTTCGAAATGGTACAATCCTTCGTTGTTTTTTTTCGTTGGATTATGTGCGCTCATGACCGCCATTAAATCGCTTGGAACTTTCACATCGGCACTATAGGTAATGCGATTACTGGGGGAATCTTGCAACGGTATCCAGGTGCGAGTTAGGATGGCTTGTCCTTGAGTATACAAAAAGGGTTTTGTTTTGGAACTCGTTAAATTGGTATCTAACCAATCCAAGGCATCAGAACGTTCTGTTGTTTGATAGTAAATATTAACAAATTTCGTATCCTCTTTGATAGGAACCATCAGCGCTTGACCGAGAATGGAGTCTTTGTCCATCTTATCGATAAACATATCGGCTTCTTCTTCTGAACCTTTTTCACCGATTGTGACCTTTTGAATCATTAATCCATTGATGTCAAAAATCGCAGTATCAGCTCCATTATTTTTCATTTCATGTCGCGCAACGCCATAAATCGTACGGTTTTCGAAATTTACATCTAATTCTAAATGAAGGTGTTTGGTAGAGATTTCTGTAAGATTCGCGTAGCTATGTGCATCAGCGCGCTCGTTGAGTGGCGATTTCGGTGGAGTTTTCGTTGAATGCAAGGAATCGCAAGATACCAAGAATAGAATGATCGATACAATCCAAAGTAAGTGCTTCATAGGTCGTATTATTTGTAGGAAAGGATGCCAAATCTTTCAAAAGAACTGGAAATGGAATACATTAATATTTCTTTGTTAGCCGTATCCACACGGAATTGTTTAGGAATTACAATGGCGTTCAGTTCTTTGCGACTTTCCATTTCTTCTCGCGTCATTCCCCCAGTTTTTAAATCAATTTTGACCAATGCCACGGCATTGTTTTTTTTGGATAAATTGAAGCTGTAATAGTTGTCTTCGGTCCGGTTGAACACACCAAGCTCATCATAATTGCGTTGATGGTCGTTAAAAATGAAATTCAGCGAACTGTCCGACTGAAAACTGGCATAGGAACTAAATTCACCGTAATCATTGGTAGAAACTTGTGATTTCGGAATCCGTTTCTGCCAAATTAATTGTCCATCACTGGAAATCCGAAAAGCAATAATATCATCGTAATAGTAATAATTCATGGTGGTCGTAAAGCTTGATCGGTTGTCGTATGTCGTTCGCTGGTATACGTAATATTGTTCCATCGAACCAACAATAGATCCGTCAGATAAGGTGAAAAAATCGCGCATGCGGTAATCATACAATTGAGGACCAATGTAATCTCGGGCATTTAAATCATTCGGATTCGACACATTATTAGTAGAATTTGTAAAGCGGTCTTGTTGTCGGGTGCTCCAAACTTCTTTCACGATTTCCTTCCCGAATGGAATGAAGGATTCAGAATTATGTGCTTGATTCGATGGATCAATTTGAATAGTAAAAATTCCTTCAATGCCATTTTTATTTCCAGTCCCGTAGATGCCAGTTAACGCAAATGCTCCTAATTGATTCGAGGATAATTCCAGGTCATCGATTCGTTTTCCTTGTAAATCAATGGAAAATTCCTTGAGTTCATTCTCACTTGCTTTGTAAACATGAATGGCTTTAAAATTGTCAAAACTTCGGGTGAACATGCGGTCATTGGCTTTATTGTGTTCGGTTACGCAAATGAAATAGTCTCCGGTGTTGGATAGGTGGTGGGCATTAAAAGTGCTGAGGTTCCCTTCGAATGGAACATTGTACTCACCGCTTTGAATGACCTTCATGGCATCCCCGAAAATTTTATAGCCATAAAAATCGCTGTTGACTCCTTTTCCTTCAAGTTCCCAAATCACGCCAATGAAGTTTCGGTTTTGCGACGCGATGATGGTAAATTCCGGTTTAGCACTGAATTTAATGTTCTCATATTCTGCCAGGAATTTTGTACTGGTCAAATTTAAATCCTCGTCATATTGTTGAGCATAAAGCATCATTGTTGAGCCGATTCTATCAGATAAAAAAACGATTGTTCCTTTTTCGAAACTAAGTGCATCCACAAAATTACACAAGCCTGTCTCAGTCACTAGCTTAAGGCGTTTCTGATTAAAAACGGTCAAGTTGTCGTATGAAACCAATTTGTATGAACCCAAGGAGCTACTACCTGACCAACGAAGCGTATTGAAGTCGAGCTGATTTTTTGGAAGAATGTCTAGTAAATACCCGTTGCTTCTTTCCAAAGGCCCCCATGTTACTGAAAAGTTTTGCGCCATTGAAAAGTTGGTCCAAAGCAATAGTACAAGGAGCAATCTAGCCATAGTTAAGGATTCACAAGTTGTATTCCAAGATAGGATTTAGGTGAAATGTTTTTTAATTCTTCCGTTAAGGTAGGGGAAAGTTTTAATTCATCAATAAACGAATGGACACTTTCTTTGGTCACTTGTTCGTTTTTACGGGTCAATCCCTTGAGTGCTTCGTACGGTTTTTCATATCCTTCTCTGCGCAACACAGTTTGAATCGCTTCTGCCACCACTGCCCAGTTATTATCCAAATCTTCGTGAAGTTTCGCTTCGTTCAAAAGGAGTTTCCCAAGTCCGTTCAAGGTTGATTGCAAGGAAATCACGCTATGCGCAATGGGAACCCCAACGATACGAAGGACCGTTGAATCCGTTAAGTCGCGTTGCAAACGTGAAACGGGAAGTTTAGCTGATAAATGTTCAAAAAGGGCATTGGCAATACCGATGTTTCCTTCGGAGTTTTCAAAATCAATTGGATTCACTTTATGAGGCATAGCCGAAGAACCAATTTCTCCTGCTTTGATTTTCTGTTTGAAGTACTCCATCGAAATGTAGGTCCACATATCGCGGTTCAAGTCCAAAATGATGGTATTGATGCGTTTCATCACGTCAAACAAGGCTGCCAATTGATCGTAATGTTCAATTTGCGTGGTCGTTTGAGAGCGATTCAAACCCAATGTATCATTCACGAATTGATTCGCAAAAGACACCCAGTCGTGGTTTGGAAAAGCCACGTGATGTGCATTAAAGTTTCCGGTTGCTCCGCCGAATTTCGCTGGATAATCTTGTTTCACTAATTGATTTCGTTGAATCGTCAATCGTTCCGTAAATACTTGGATTTCTTTTCCTAAGCGTGTTGGAGAAGCGGGTTGTCCGTGTGTACGTGCAAGCATTGGGACATCTTTCCACTCGTTTTGGTAGGTGGTTAATTGCGCAATGACTTGATCCAACATCGGAATGTACACTTCTTCAATTCCTTGTTTAAGTGACAGTGGAATCGCTGTATTGTTGATATCTTGAGACGTTAATCCAAAGTGAATAAACTCCAAGTATTTGTGGAGGCCCAATTCTTCCATTTTACTTTTTAGGAAGTACTCAACGGCTTTTACGTCGTGATTGGTTGTTTTTTCGGTATCCTTAATCCACAAAGCATCTGCTTCGGTGAAATTTTTGTAAATGGACTTCAACGCGGAAAAAGTCTCTATTGGAAAGTCAGCAAGTGGGGTAATGCCACTTTCAGCTAAAGAAATAAAATACTCCACTTCCACCAAAACTCTGTAGCGAATGAGTCCAAATTCGGAGAAATAAAGGCGTAATTGGCTGGTTTTCGCATGATATCTCCCGTCAATTGGAGATATGGCTGTCAGTGAGTTTAATTCCATGTTCATTTAATTAAGGCACAAAGATACGACATTGCTGAAAACTACTGAAATCCATTTATGGCATGAACCATCGGAAATATGAGAAAATCGCTTCTCAAACTTAAAATCCTTGGTATTTTTGTTGCATGGAATTTTCAATGCGATTTGTCCGATTCAATTGGATTATTTTAATCTTGATTTACCTCATTGTGGTAGCAGGAAGTTTGGTGCGAATCACTGGAAGTGGCATGGGATGTCCGGATTGGCCGAAATGTTTTGGTCAATGGGTTCCTCCAACAGAACTTTCGGAGCTTCCAGCCGATTACCGTGAAGCGTACCTCTTGAAACGCGAGAAAAAAGTGGAGAAATTTTGCCGCTTTTTAAATCTTCTTGGCATGCACGAAACGGCTGTGCGCATTCAATCCAATCCAGATGTCTATGTGGAGGAGGCATTTAATGCACAAAAAACCTGGACAGAATACCTCAATCGCGTGGTTGGATTTGCGGCTGGTAATGCGATGCTGATAGCGTTCGTGTGGATGCTTATTGTTTACCGAAAACGCAAGTTCGTACTGTTGATGCTCTTAAACCTTGTCCTGATGGGAGTCGAAGGCTGGTTTGGTTCGATTGTTGTCGCAACGAATTTGGTTCCATGGACCATCACGGTTCACTTGTTCCTAGCCTTGGTGATTATTGGGATCCAGTTGTATTTGGTTTATTCCATGGGAAGCGGTTCCAAAACAATTATTGTGTTGAATCGATCCATGCGAATTATTTTATGGTTGATTTTACTCATTACGTTTTATCAAATGTTTTTGGGTACGCAAGTACGCGAGTCGATTGACCTGCTTGTAAAACAAGGATATAGTCGTACACAATGGATGGATAAAATCGGCATCGAATTTTTGATTCACCGCAGTTTCTCTTGGCTTGTATTGTTTTTATTGGGATGGATGTTTTGGAAAAATGAACGAACTCAGAAATATGCGATTATCCGTTGGACATTTATCATTCTTGCTTTGGAATTGGTTAGTGGCGTATTGTTGGCGTATGTCGATATGCCTGGACTGGTTAGAACGAGTCACTTAATCTTTGCGAGTGTGCTTTTTGGAATCCTACTTTACACCGGTTTTAAAGTCAAAAAGAATCCGGCTTAAAAAAAAATGATGAAATAGCCACCCAAGAATCTTCCACTCTTACGTTTGACCTCCTAGAAACAGGTAAAATTGTATCTTAGGGAATCTTGGAAACGAAAATAGGCGATTTAAGCATCGATGAATCTTTAATCAAAAGCATCGAAAAAGGAGAGGAAACGTGTATCCTTCTACTTTACGACGCCTCATTTTCTGTGTTGATGAATGTGGTTGTACGTTACAAGAAAAACCATGAGGACCGGGTTTCGCTCATCAATAATGCGTTCATGAAGGTCATTTTACATATCCGGGAATTTAACGTGGGGACTTCCTATGTCGCTTGGATAAAAACCATTCTGAAACGAGAGATTATTGATGATTTCAGAAGGAATAAGCGGCGCTATTTGGAAATATCAATGGCTGATTTGCCGGATGAAGCGGAATGGGAGTCCTTTGATTTAAACATGGACCGACAAATAGAAGCGGCGCATGTAAACAAACTACTGCTTAAACTACCTACAGCAACACGAACGGTGTTCAATTTATTTCTTTGGGAGGACTTAACTCCAAGTGAGATTGCAAAAGAATTGAGTGTATCCATCGAAACGGTTCGTTGGCACATCAAAATGGCCCGAAAACGTATGCGTCATCAAATCGAAAAGTCATGAAAGAGCAAGAAGATATCAAGCAGGACTTTGATCGTTGGTTGACACGTCAATGGGTAGAGGAAGAGTATGTTCCAACTTCCGTGGATAGAAACATGTTTATTCAAAAAATAACAAAACATAAACAATGGAAAAAAAGAGTCAAATTCACGGGAATAATTTTCTGTTTGTTGGCATTTATGGGCTTATTGTATATTACTTCCTTAAACAAAGGGAGCAAGAAAAAAACCAACTTCATTCCAGAAAAACAAGCCCCTGTTCAACTAATAAATAATCCGAAGGAATCAGCGCAAGTAATGAGTCCATTGATACCGGTTCAATACCAAGATTTTATAGATCCAACTTTTTTCAGTTTACAGAGGAACAATGAAGTATTGGAAATACCGTCGGAGGAAATTTTGACATTCAAAGAGGATTTATTTCTGAATGCTCACACGCAAGAAGTAGACTTGGATAGAGTGATGAAGAATTTGGGGATATTTTACCTGCAATCATCTACGAGTAATGAAGGAAGTGAATTTGCAGGGGTAACTGCCGGACATGAACTCATTCTTGCTTCTTTGGTTAATGGCACTTTTTCTTTGCCGAATGCACCGGACACAGCAAAAACAACAGGTGGCTTTCGTCCGCTAGGAATGGCCAGTAATCGATATGTTCAATATGCATTTTACGATGTGAGGCAATTGTTATTCAATGAAGCAATATATCGTAAGATACTTTCTGTCAATGTGTTACCTCAAATTGCTTATAACATGAGAACATCTGCGCCTGGTTGGAACAATCCGGTCGATATGCAAATGCGTCAGGATGTTCCACAAGTGATTAACAATGCAGCGCGCTATCAAGATCAAAACATACGTCGAATTGCTCGTCAAGCTGAACCTAAAAATCCATATTTTCCTTATAAAATAGGACGTCCGTCTTATCTGAGACAACCAATTCGACTGAACAATATGGCCAAGGTAGGATTGTTGATTGGCGATAATTTCCTGATTAAATCACAGGGAGAAAAAGTATTGGTGGTGAGTTGCGATGCTGAACGTGTGTCTGTGGTGAAGCAAAACGGTGTAATTGAAGCTAGTCATTCCATTACGATTAAAGAGCCACGTTATTTTAGTCAAAAAGCAAAGTATCCATTCTACGATGAGGAATCGCGTCGCTTGTTTTTGATTGTAGAAACGAACTTTTCTTACCTGTGGTTTGAGGTCAATCAGCTCACAGGCGAAGCACGCTACATTTTTAAAACTGATACGATTTGGAATGGTCCAAATTGGACAATCCATGATGGGACTTTGACCTACACCTTCAAAGGAAAATCCTACCAAAGACGATTGGACTAATATCCCACGATTATAGGACTAGAATGATTGCGGTAGACAATCCGGTAATGTCCATTTGAAAGATGCGCTAACGAAAGTTTATCCTTTGCTGTTTGAATGCGGTGAATGAGTACAATTGATCCATTCCCATCCATCAAGTAAACGAATTCTCCAATAATCGCTGGGTCAACCTCCAAGAAGAGCTCATCTACGCATGGAATGGGATAGATGGAAATTTTGTCTTCGTCAATCCATTTAGAGATAAGCACATCTCCTAATTTCCAGGTTTCTTTCAGTCGATTCACTCCATCAATTCCGGTGGTCAAGTAAAAATCTCCCTCGTGCGCAAAGTAAAAGCATCCTTTTCTGGGGATATTGCTAAAACTTGGAAGTGACTGATTACTCCATTGATCAAGGTTAAATTTATCGAAGCTCGATAGCATTTGATCGCTTGGATTAAGTCCACCAAAAACGTAGAGACAGGAATCCTTTTGCACGCTTCCTATATAAGTTCGTTCCCCCAATTGTAGGCTTGGAAATAGGTTCCATTGATCAGTAGTTGGATCGTATGTCCATGTTTCCGCATTCCACGTATTTGAGGTCATTTTTCCAGCGGAGATGTATCCTTGTCCGGTGTATGAAAATCCTAGTCCACGCCAAATCCCAGGAATGGGTAGGTTGTTTTTTTGTTGCCATTCTTGGGTATTGAAGGAGTAGCGCCAGACTTCGTTTAGGATTCCGGTGGAGTTTTGTCCACCGATGAGGTACAAGGAGTCTCCGATGATGAAATGGACACAGCCCGCGCGTCCAGCTGCAGGCAAGGACGGTAGGGCGGACCATTGTTCGTTGCTGGGATTAAAGCACCAATAGGAACTTAAAAAACTTCCACTGCAATTGTCTCCACAAAGAATGTAGCCCAATCCATTGTGTGCGAACCCTGTGGCGTATTGACGGTTTTCTCCATCGGGAAGGGGGGTGGCAACTTCCCATAGTTGAAGCGTTGCGTTGAAACGATAAAAGTCTCTAGTACACGAAAAACCATCGTTGCGACCTGTCCCGCAATAGTGTTTGTCTTGAATACTGAATCCTGCGGCATCGTCCCTCGGATTTCCGGGGAAATCACTAATTTGTTGCCAGGATTGTGCGTGAAGATTTGAAACGCATTGGCACAGCATGAATACGAGTAGTAGGCGCATAAAATTCATAACGTCATAAACCCCGTTTTTATTTTAACCGATTAAAACGAAGGTGTCCCACTGATTTTATAGACCACTTTTGGCGAAATAGCGTAACTCAGTCGCAGCATGCCGGACAAGTAATTTTGCTTAAACATATTGGAGGATAGAAAGGAGTAATTATTGTTCACGGATGCGCCAATCGATAGATTGTTTTTGAAATTATATTGGTAGAAAATCCCGATGTTATGATTCAGTGTCGAGAAGAATCCAGTTCAAGGAACAAAAAGTTACATGCTTCGCCCCCACAAGCCCAAATAAATGCGTTAACTTAACTGAGGAAGAAGAGATATGCAAGATCCAAGTGCGGAATTATTGAAAAGAGTTCAGGCCTACGATCGTAGGGCGCAATTGGAATTGTATCAACTTTGCTATCCAGTATTGATTGGAACTGCTCGACGGTTTCGCAAAAACGAAGAGGAGCATAAAACGATGGTGAATAATGCTTTTATGAAGATCATTCAGAACTTAGACAAATACCAGGACATTCGTTTTTTCAGTTGGATCAAGCGGATCATCACCAACGAGATCATTGACGATTTTCGTCGCACCAAAAATTACCATACATTTTATCAACACGATGCCTTAATCGAAGGGAATGATGGTGTTCATCCGGAAGCGGAATATGAACTCAATCAGGCGCATTTGAATATAATGCTTCTTCAATTATCAGAGCCAACACGTGTGGTCTTTAATCTTTTTGTCGTCGATGGATATTCGCATCGTGAAATTGGTGAACTACTCGGAATCTCCGAACAAACATCTAAGTGGCATACGAAAGTTGCCCGTAAAAAATTAAAAGAACTACTTAAAATAGAAAACCATGTTATCTAATCAGGAGGATTTCGATCGCGATGTGAAACGAGTACTGCAAGAGGTCAACGGAGAAGAAATTCCCCAGGAATTTTTGGTGGACATCGAACAACGGCTCGATCAATTGGAAAAAAAGAAAAAACGACGCGTACTTATTTGGTTTTTTACGGGAATCGTTTTGGCAAGTGGACTCACTTTTGGACTCCTGCGTGAAAACGGGACCTCAAATATCTCCTCGAAAACTGCAACGCAAAAAAATCCCAAAGATACCATTAAAGCAGCAAGCATTACACCAAAAGCTTCTCCCAAAGAATACAAATCCATTCAAGCGAAAACGGTGCAAATAGCTAAGACAAAACCGTCAGGAGTAACTAGAAATACTCTTTCCAATTCACCGATAAAAGAAACAGTAACTCATTCATTTGGCGAAAATAAGTCGGATTTAATGCATACAGCCATTCCAGTTGATAGCAGTACTTCGGTTCAAACACAGCAAGCCATCATGGAAACGCGTCAATATGCTCCCGTACTCCTTTCGGATTTAAAAACAGCAATTTCACCATCGAGCGATTCAGTAAAAGTGGAATTGCCAATCCATAATGAGCCCTCGAAAGAGGAAGTAAGTCCAGGGATAAATATTCCAGAAATAGTGATGAATAACGACCTTCCAAAATGGACCCATTCTTTTGGGTTTTATACGGGTATGAGTGGAGTGCTTTCTTCTTTTCAGACAGATAACCAATCGTTAATCGCTTCTGTCGGAGCATCGAATGCGCTTAAATACCGAGAACTAAGGTCCACTCAAGAGCGATCCACTTCCAGTATCGATATATCACTACGTTATCGAATGGCCAGGGAGCACTTTGTCCTTCAAACTGGAGTGGATTTCTTTGAGTGGGGCGAGCAAATTCAGTACGATTACTCTTTCGTTTATGATGGAGTGAATCGTTATTCCTATTTGTCTTTGCCCGTTTATTTTGGATATCGACAAGCATTTAATTCCTTTGAATGGAGTGCGAATATCGGTTGTTCTATTGGACATGTACTTCAACAAAAAGGCAGTTATATTCAACCCGATTTAGTGACTTTGGCTTTGGAAAACGCACGTCCTTGGACAGCCACGGGAATGGCACAGATTGAATTCATTTACATCTTTGATCGCTATCGATTTTCACTCGCTCCAACGTACCGAATGTCTCTTGGTAACGTAGTCAATTCAGCATTCACCAAAAATCGTTATTTCTCCTTCGGACTTCAAATGGGAATGGCGTATCAGTTTTAATGCGTGAGAAAGAGTTTAACGTCCTTTAGGTCGGCGTGAATTCGATTTTTTTGTCGCTCCTCCGCGCTGTTCCTTTTTCCTTGATGTATTCCCAAAGTTCGGACTGCTCAAATAGGGCTTTTTGGATTTTGGTGGATGCGAAGTACTCGATGAGGTCGTTGTTTTCGGTTTTTTCGGTGTAGCTGGCTTGGATGATTTTCGCACATCATCGTTGGTGGAATCTTCCAATAGATTGTTGATGATGTCCATTTCACTTTCGGTCAAGTCGCGCCATTCTCCAACGGGTAATCCTTTCAATCCAATGTTCATGATCCGCACGCGTTCTAACTTTGTGACTTCATAACCAAAGTGTTCGCACATGCGTCGAATTTGTCGGTTTAGTCCTTGAATGAGGGTGATTCGAAATACCTGCGTTGCTTCTTGAACGACTTTGCATTTTTTCGTATTCACGCCTAATATCGGAACTCCTTTGGCCATTCCGGAGATCATTTCTGAAGTCAAGGGTTTGTTGACGGTCACAAGATATTCCTTTTCATGGTTATTTCCAGCTCGTAAAATCTTATTGATGATGTCGCCGTTATTGGTCAAGAAGATGAGTCCTTGTGAATCTTTGTCCAAGCGTCCAATAGGAAAAATCCGTTTGCTGTGATTTACGAAATGCACGATGTTATCGTGTACATTTTCCTCGGTTGTCGATGTAACTCCAACCGGTTTATTCAAGGCGATAAAAACGATGTCCTCTCCTTCGCGCGGCTCGAGTTCCGTTCCATTGACACGAACTTTATCTCCTATTTTCACTTGGTCGCCTATGGTTGCTTTCCGCTTGTTGATGAATACCAATCCACGTTCAATGAATTTATCTGCTTCACGTCGTGAGCAAAGTCCACTTTCACTGATGAATTTATTTAGGCGCATTCTGAAAGATTAAGATCGTGAACATGTGTAATTAATTTGTTTCAGTTAATGCTTCTGCTTCTAGTTTCATTCGTTCTTCTTCCATCTTTTTACGCTGAAGGATCAGTTCTTTGTTCTTCACTTCCAATTCCTTGACAGGGATGATTGGATCCTTGGTCAGCGGGAACAAATGCTGTAATTCGCCGCTATAGTAAAACTCGTAGCATAGTCCACCAAAGGTATACATGCGGTTCGCTACCATGAAATCGGATCCACCCACTTTTGGATGTGCACTCGGTTTGCTTTTCTCATATCCAAGGTTGAATAAAGTCCCGATAATTTCTGGTCGATACGCCAAGGAAAATCCAGCGTCTTCCCATTGCGCTTGGTATTGACGAATCAAAAAAGCAGTGTAGAGGTAGGAATAATAATGATCTCCACCTTTAATCAGTCGTTGAATGGTCTTTAATTTATGAGACTCAATCGTATCGTTGATTCCTTCCGGAAATGAGTCGTTCACGTTGATACAATTTTGGAAATAGCCTCCCGCATAAAAGGGTGATTTTTCATCAAACAAAGTTCTTTCAATACGAAGTGCGGTGTGCTGGAGAATGCCTGTCACACCGTAACCCCGATTTTTCGGGAGGATTAAGCGGCTAAATGGCACCACGTATTGTTTGAATTTTTCACGTCCCGAGTTGAACATACGCACTTGTTCACCCACCAAACACATGACCAATAGGCGAGGTTCCACACCCGTCATTCGCGCCACAGAGTCAATCGCATGTTTGTCGTGTGCCACTGCTTTGCAAAAGTCCTTCCATGCTTGCGAATGTGCCCAAGGATAAAGCGTTTGCGTTTGTTTGCTTCGGTAATGATTGATTTTCGAAAATTCACGTTGCAGGTATTTGTCTTTTTTCAAGAGTAATTGAATCGCATCCAACATGCGCGCAGCAATGCGGACATCCTTCGATTTTTGATATGCTGAAAGAATGATTTCTGCGTTCATCGGATGGCGGTGAGAAAGGACTCCGATTTTTTGGAAAACTCTAGCTTTCAAATATTGTTCATTGGTTGAATCCAAGGGCTGTCCATAGCTCGAAGAAACCTTATCGAAATAGCGGTTATTTATGTCTACATCCCCTGTTTCATTGGTCCATTTCATCTTGACAGCTAACGCTGTAAGCATCAAGAAAAGCGCCATCAAAGCAAGGAGATGGATGACAACTTTGTACGAAATAAGCAAGTATTTTTTCACATCATTTTTAAAGAGTGCTCGAAATTAAGTTATTGCGGTGAGATATGAAAATAAATGGTGTTGGGATGAATTTCATTTGTTCATTTTTATGATTAAAAACGTTGCGTTTAAGAGAAAATCAATAGAAATAGAGGTCGTAAATTAATGGTTTTTTTATCAAGAAAGGTTTCTGCTAAATGACTCATAATACTGAATTTTTTTAATAATTTCTATTAGTGTATTTTTGTTCAAAATTCATTCAAATGATTATGAGGTCTTTATTTTTATTCGTTGTCACAGCATTCACCTGTTTTCAACAAATAGCTGCACAAACACCTGTAGCGTCCTTTCAGACAAATCCAATACCTGTTTCGGGTGTCATTACGATTTGCCAAGGAAATACAATTACATTCTCGAGTAATTCAACGAATGTTTTTCCTGGCAGTACCTTTTCTTGGGTATTTGGAACAGGGGCAACTCCTGCAACGGCAAATACGGTGGGACCTCATGTTGTTCAATACAACACTGCAACAGCTGGAACAACAGTTACATTAACGGTAACTAATCCAAATGGACAATCCAATTCGATGAGTAAGACGGTTGTTGTGAACGCAACGCCAGTTTCTAATTTGATATTGGCAAATACCGGAGCGAGTTTTGGAACGACAACGGTAAATGGAATCACCTTGTTCAAACGGTGTGTCAGCCAGAACACGACAAGCACCAATTTTCTTTGGAATGTGTCAACAATTCCAGGAACTACGCAGACTTTTAACTGGGGTGATGCCAGTCCGAATGGAACGCAGGCGAATATTATCGCTGGACAAATTTCACACACTTATGGACTTGGTGCATATACCTTAACTCACACGCTTACCAACGCAGCTGGTTGTCAGACAATAAAACAGTACTATATTTTTAACGGAGATGCACCGACCATCAGTGTTTCTGGCTCTGGTCAAACAACCTGTTTACCTTATCCATATGAAATAGATATTTTATCCAATAATATTCCGGGAACACAATATACGGTTTCCTTTACGGATGGTACACCTTCAAGCATTTTTTCTACAGTGAACGACACCACCATTTCACATATCTTTAACACTTCTTCTTGCGGACAATCATATCCAGTTGGTCCGATTATTATCAATAATGCATTTTCTTCGACCATTGTGGCTCAAAATGCGTGTGGAACTACATTTGCAACTGTTGGTCCAATTACGATTTCAACAGGATCGGATGCACAGTTTACCTATACTCCTGCGTCTCCTATTTGTGTGAATGAGGATGTGAGTTTTTCTAATACAAGTTCACCCGGTGAATCAGTTAGCAATAGCGGTTGTACGAATGCCTATGGTCATTATTGGTCTATTCAAGAAACAACAGGTTACACAATTCCTTATGGTTCACTTGGATCAAACAACGGTAACATTAATGGGAATTACGATTACACAACGTGGACGAATGGAACAGACAGTTTAGTTATTAATTTCAATGTGCCTGGTGTTTACCATGTATGGATGTATACTGGAAATACCTGTGGAATGGATTCCATTATGCAATTAGTTACCATTAATCCAACGGGAACTGTATTAGCAACTCCATTGGTTCAAACCATTTGTTCTGGCGAGTTTTTCAATCCGATTATATTTACTTCAACGATACCTGGATACACGGTTACCTGGAATTTAGATGATTCAACAAATGTTGGTGGATTTAATTCATTAACAGGAACTGGTGTTACCATTACGACAGTTACACCAACGATATTGACTAATACGACCAATGCCGTCGCATCTGTTCAGTTGTCTGCTTCCGTTGGGTGTACGAATTCCTCACCAACGGAAGTTACGATTAACGTGAACCCAGTTGGAAACGTTCAAGCGAACCCAAGTCAAGCTTATGTGTGTAGTGGGAATAGTACCAATATCCAACTTTCAAGCAATCTTCCAACGGCAACATTTACCTGGCAGACAATGGCCCCAGCAACAATCACGGGTGAGTCCAACGGTTCTGGAAGCACGATCAATCAAACACTTTCGAATAGTGGAAATACCTTAGATACTGTATTCTACATCATTTATGTTGGTGGTGTTCAATGTCCGGGTGATTCGATTGTTGTTCCGGTAGTTGTCCAACCAACGTTGGGCATGAATACCGTTCAAGATTTCACGGTTTGTCCCGGGACACTCATTAATCCAACGGATTATATTACTTCTCCATTGGGAGCAAGCTTAACATGGACAAACACGAATCCATCCATTGGAATTCCTGCATCGGGTTCCGGACAAATTCCAACGTGGTCTGCAAGTTCCAATACAACGACATCTAGCATCAGTGGAAACATAACCATGACTGCTGTATTGAATGCGGCATGTCCAGGAGTGACTGATCAGTTTACCGTAACGATAAATCCGGTTGGAACGGTTGATTTATCGACTGTAGATACCTTGATTTGTAGTGGAGAGAGTGTGGATGTGTCATATACCAGTAATCTGACAAATATGAGCATCGTTTGGAATCACGTTTCCCCAACGACTATTTCAGGGGCGACAAATGGATCTTCAAATAGTGGAACAGTAAATGATGTTCTTGTAAACATTGGAAATACAATTGATACAGTGATGTATTATTTTGTTCCAACAGGAGTATCCTGCTTAAGTGATACGCTGTTCTTATCTGTTGCTGTTCAACCACAAATTACGATGAATCAATTAGCGGATGTGACGGTATGTGCAGGAACGAGTATTAATCCAACTGATTATGTGACGAGTCCTGCGGGTGGAGTGATTTCATGGACGAATTCGAACGTGAATATCGGATTAGCGGCTTCGGGAAGTGGACAAATCCCAACTTGGACAGCTACTGCCAACAATTCAGGTTCAGTCATAAGTGGAATAATTACCGCCACAGCGCAGTTAAACGGATGTATCGGAGTTCAGGATGATTTCGTTGTAAGCATCAATCCGTCCCCAGGATTTCAATTCACGACTAATCCTCCAGGTGGACTAAGTTGTGTGTCAACAACAGCACAAATTATTGGGGTGATTCAACCCGCCAATTGTAGTATTTCTTGGGTTGGTCCAGGTATTATTTCCGGAGCTCAAACAACTACGGTTACGGTGAATGCCGCAGGATCCTATTTTGTAACGGTAACTGATCCAATAACGGGGTGTGTAAATATCGACACAGTGATCATGGATGCGCCAAACCTTGTTCAAATAACAGGTGCCCTACTTTTAGATGTTCAATGTAAAGGTGGTTCGGACGGAGAAATTATTCTTTCAACCAATCAGCAAGGTTCACTCGCCTACGAATGGACGCCAAATGTAGGTTCTACGAATTCCATTGCGAATTTGTCAGCCGGGACCTACTCAGTGGTGATCACTAACGACGATCAATGTACAGCCGATACGACATTGATTATTCAGGAACCAAATCTAATTTCCATCGATTTGATTTCTTCTGTCATTTCTCAATGTGGTGAAGCAAATGGATCGATTCAAGTTTCAGCGCAAGGAGGAACGGGTTCCTTTAATTTTACTTGGAGTAATGGAGGAAATGGAGCTTTATTGGAAAACATCGATAAAGGAACCTATATTTTGACCGTAACGGATCAGCAAAACTGTACCTTAAGCGATACCTTCTCTATTGATTGCAGTCCATTGATTCCAATCACCGTTCCTCAGTTCTTGTCACCGAATAACGATGGAAAAAATGATGCATGGATTTTCGGGAATACGTCACAATATTCAGAAATCAAAGTTTGGGTATACAACCGTTGGGGAAATATTGTCTACCAATCAGATCTATATCAGAACGATTGGAATGGTTGGTTTACAGAAGGACGTCAAGTGGATGGACCACTGCCAGCAGCAACCTATTTTTATGTCATCGACACGATGAAGAAGTCACAAGATTTGATTAAAGGATATATAGAAATTCAACCATGAAACAGTTAAAATTATACCTCATTTTATTCATTTTTGCGTTTCAAACGCAAGTGAATGCGCAGCAGGATGCACAATCTTCGCTTTATTTTTTCAATCCTTTGAATTACAATCCAGCGTATGCCGGAAGCAGAGGATCTTTGAACGTGACAGCAGTCAACCGAGCACAATGGGTTGGATTAGAAGGTGCTCCTAGAACACAATTCCTCTCCATCCACGCTCCAATTATGAAAAAACACATTGGGGTTGGTGGAAACCTAAGCTATGACCGCATTGGTTCACGAACAAATTTCACCATGATGGCAAATGTTTCGTATCATTTGGAATTTAAGCATACAGATTGGAGGCTTTCAATGGGACTTTCTGGAGGTATTCAATCCAGTCAATATGATTTCAACGGCTTAACAGTGATTGATCCAACGGATTACAATTACACGACTTCAAATCAAATGAAGGCGCCGAATTTCGGAACTGGGATATATGCTTATTCAAAAAATGCGTACATCGGATTCTCTATTCCGCGTTTGATTCAGCGTTCTTTGGACACTTTGTCTAATTCGTATTTGCAACGACATTATTTTCTAGCAGCCGGTTATGTCTATCATTACAATTCCGTATTAGATATAAAGCCATCTGTCCTTATGAAATTTACAGCCAATGCGCCGGTTACGATAGATTTCAATTTGTCCGCACATTTATTCAAACAGTTTTGGGCGGGTGTGATGTTCCGTTACAGAGAGTCTATTGGTATCAATTTAGCTTATTCGCCAACTGATGCTTGGACCTTTGGTTATGCTTATGATTTTCCAGTGAATCAACTTCGATTTAATAATTGGGGAAGCCATGAATTATATTTAGCTTTTGATTTACGTTCCAAACAAGCTGCGTATGTCAGTCCAAGATACTTTTAACGAAAAAGCCATGAAAAGAACAATCCTAACGGCTGCATTATTGCTAATAACAACAATAGTAAGTGCACAAAGCTTCAAGAAGGAGTATGCGGAAAAACTTTCCAATCAATTCAATTATGTAGAAGCGTATCCTATTTGGGAAGAATTGACCAATGAATCTATAGCGGCAAAGAACATTGACGCAATCAGTCTGAGAAAAACCATTGAAGCAGCTTATGCTTCTGAACAATATGTCAATGCTTTTCGTTGGTCTGATTTCCTTATTGAACAGGTCAAAGAATTAAATGAACAAGATTTTTTATTGAATTTTCAGTTAACCTTACTTTCCAAAAAATATGAAACGTTGGCAGCTAGAATTGAAAAAGCGCAAGTCATCTTGCCAAATAGCAAGGCCATTGAACAATGGAAAACGGAGGGTTGGAAAATTCAGGAAGTGTTGAAAACAAAAGCTCCATATGATGTGAATTTATTTCGATCCTTAAAGGTGGGAGAGGAGTTTTCAGCAGTTCCCTTTGAAGAAGGAATTCTTTTAGTTAGTGCTGCACAAAACACGGGATTTGTCAATCGTGTATACGGTAAAACAGGTCAATATTTTACGGATTTAGTTTATGTGAAACTTGCAGCGGGAAAACAAGCAAAAGAAATTGTTTGGTCTGACATAAAACGCACGAATCCACATGATGGACCGATCTCTTTTTCCTTTAATAATCGCTATGCGTATTTGACGACGAATCAGGAAGTGTTAGACGAAAAAAATAACATTAAATATAATCGGTTGAAATTGGAAATTTTCGAGAAAGAACGAGATGTTTGGTTGGAAAAAGACTTTTTTTCCTGGAATAATTTAGCTTATTCCGTAGGTCATGGTGTGGTTGATGATACCTTGAATTTATATTTTGTATCAGATATGCCAGGTGGATATGGAGGAACGGATATTTATAAATGTAAATGGAATGGTTCGAGTTATGAGTCGCCAATCAATTTAGGTCCTAACGTCAATTCGGCAGGTAATGAACAGTTTCCATTTGTTTCCTTAGAAGGAACCTTATATTTCGCCTCTAATGGATGGCCTGGATTTGGCGGACTAGATATTTTTGCCTGGGACTTTGTTTCCAAAGCGCCAGTGAATATGGGTGCTCCTGTTAATTCAAATGCAGATGATTTTTCATTTAATGTGAATGAAATCGCTGGAAAAGGATTTTTATCTTCCAATAGAGCGAATTGGAAAGATGAGGTTTATTCGGTTAATGCGAAAATGAAAAAACGCTATGTAGACATTGATCTCAAGGATTGTCAGAACAAGCCTTTTGCCCAACAAAATGTGAAAGTATATCGCCAAGATGGAAATCTTTGGAAAACATTAAAATCTGACGATTACGGTCGTTTGAGTTTCATAGGGACAGTTGGTGAAACGTATCACTTATCCTTTAAAGATCCAAAAACATCCTTTATGGATAGTGTGAGTTTTGTGAATGAAATGGAAACAATGAAAAACGTTCAATTATTTGCTCGTCCGAAAAATCAGGTTTCCACCATACACGTGTTGAATTCTTCTAACGCTCCGATTGATGGAGCGCTGGTGCGATTCTATGCGAAAGAAAAAGAAATTCAGCGAAAAATCACACCCAAAACAGGAGAAATGTCCTTTGATGCATACTTGATCGATTCTTTTTCCATCACGGCAATTAATTACAAGGAATTTTCCATGAAGATGCCCGAAGATCATAAATGTGATTCCCTTATTCGCTTGGATTGTAAAATGAAATTGAATACAGGAAATACCTTCATTAATTTAGATCAGGTATTGTATGATTACAACAAATGGGACTTGCGTCCGGAGAGCATCATTGAACTAGATAAACTTGTGAAGTACATGAAATCTAATGATTTAAAAGTGGAATTATCTTCGCACACCGATTCACGGGGAGAAGATGTTTATAATGAATGGCTTTCACAGCAGCGTTCAAATTCTTGTGTAAATTACATCATTAGCAAAGGAATTAGTTCAACAAGAATCATTGCGAAGGGATACGGAGAATATCGTTTGAAAAATCGCTGTGCAAATACGGTTGAATGTATAGAAGAAGAGCACCAACAAAACAGAAGAACGGAGTTAAGGATTTTGAATGATTGATAAAACCAAACCAAATATTTATTGAAATAAATGTATTTGAACGTAGCTATATGGCTGCATGTTTTGTCTGACCGATTCCTTATTAGTTGATGAAAATTCCGCTTAAGAATCCGATTTAATCGCCGAAAAAAAGCTTAATGGTGAATTTAATGTTTACCAATTGGAAAAGTACAATAAACTAAAATTAATAGCTGATGAACGGTAAAGAAAAAGAACTGTTTAATCAGAAAATCAAGAAAGCTATTCAGTTATCTTCTCAGAAATTAGTAGATGCGAAAAGAGCGCTTTGACAAAGCGTTGTTATAAGTAAGATTGTAAAATACAGGAAATAAAACCGTAATAGAATAATTATATTCAAATCAAAAAAAGCCCCAACAGGGGCTTTTTTTGTGGTCCCACATAGGCTTCCCGATGCTCGTACCTTGGTCGGGATAGACTTCTCGCCTGAAAATTTTGGGTAAAAAAAAACCCTGACAGTATCGTCAGGGTTTCGTGGTCCCACATAGGCTTCCCGATACTCGTACCTCGATCGGGATAGACTTCTCGCCTGAAAGTTTTTGGGCATAAAAAAACCCTGACGGTATCGTCAGGGTTTCGTGGTCCCACACAGGCTCGAACTGTGGACCCACAGATTATGAGTCTGTTGCTCTAACCAACTGAGCTATAGGACCGGGTTACATTGTAATAACTGTAACGGTTGGCAAAAATAGTAATTTCTTCCTTTTGACAAAGGAAAAAAGCCAATCTATTTTTTATTTTGTTCGGAGGATAACATTGCCTGGATCTGCTTCATGGTGTTTTGCATACCTTCTGCGCTACCGTCCAAGAAGATGGTGTTTCCTTTTCCGTATTCAGCGAAATTCTTAATCGCCTCTGTCCACATGGAGAATAAGATCACATTCGTGTCTAAGTTTGCTTGCTTCATCTCTTCCGCTGCTTCACTCATCCCTTTTGCTACCTCTTGACGGAATAATGCTACTCCTTGTCCACGCAGCATCGCTGCTTCTTTCTCTGCTAATGCGGCAATTTTAATCGCGTTTCCATCAGCTTCTGCGGCTTTCGTTTTGGTGATCAATAACGCTTGACCTTCGTTCTCAGCGGCGGCTTTTAAGTTATTCGACGCCACTACTTTACTCATGCTGTCAATAATCGCTTGGTCAAAGGTGATGTCGTTGATTTGTAAGTCCAATAAGTGGTATCCCCAAGTTTCTAGCGTATGGTCAATTTGATTCTTTACACTTTCTACCAATTCATGACGCAAACCAAGTATTTCGGATTGTTTCTGACTCGCGACATACGCACGAATAGATCCTTCAATCGTGCGAATCAAGGCCTGCATTAAATCTTTGTTGCTGATGAACTTAAACGCAACTTTCTTAATCGTTTCTTCTTCGGCGTCCATCACACTATACAACAGCATACTTTTGAAATACACATTCGCTTGGTCAATGGTGACAGCTTGAAATTCCATTTCAATACTCTGATTCTGAATCGAAATGCGGCGGTACACTTGCTCCAAAAATGGAATTTTCATACGTAAACCAGGTGTGAGGATCCGCTTATATTTTCCAAATAAGGTGATGACCGCAATCGTTCCTTGTGTTACGGTAAGTAAGGAACTATAAAGGATGACTAGTCCAAGGGCCAATAAAATGTATAAAGGTGTCATGTCGTTGAATTTTAGTTAAATGTAGCCAAATTGCCTGAATCCCACAAGTGGACTATTGCTCGGCTTTTTTTAGCGTGAAAAGGGTGATTTCGGGATAAATGCCAACGCGACCTGGAAATCCGAGGAAGCCAAATCCACGGTTGACATACAAATACTGTAGGCCTACTTGATACAAACCGGCCCATTTGGGGTATTTGAAGGAAACGGGACTGAATTTTATTCCAAAGCGCTCAATCCCAAACTGCATGCCATGCGTGTGTCCAGAAAGTGTTAAATTGATGTCTGTGTCCAAGACCTGCGCATCGAAATGACTAGGGTCATGGGACAATAAAATTTTGAATGCATCCGCCGGGACCTTTGAAAGGGTTTCCGTTAATTTTCCACTTTGACGAAAAGGTGCTTTTCCCCAGTTTTCAACGCCCAATAGCCAACATCCGTCTCCTAGTTCTACCGCATCGTTTAGTAAGGGTTGAAATCCAATGGACTGATGAATGTCAATAAGCTTATTTAAATTCGCTTGTTTCTCGTCTTGCTCATTCCACTTCACATAATCGCCGTAATCGTGGTTTCCGAGGATACTGAATTTTCCTTTTTTCGCTTTGATGGAGGAGAAAAGTGGCTCCCAGCCATGCATTTCATCGGCTTTGTTATTGACTAAATCACCGGTGAAAAAAACATAATCTACGTCTTGTGTGTTGATCAAATCAATTGCCTTTTGAACCTTATGGTAACGGTGCAAGAAACTACCCACATGGACATCGCTGATTTGCACAAAGCGCAATCCATCGAATGCTTCCGGTAAGTTTGGATAGGAAATAGTAACGTGGTGAACTTTCCAATTCCATCGTCCGAATTGAATGCCGTAGAGTATCCCTAGAAAAATTCCCGCGGAGAACATCCAGCCAATGTATTGCAAATAGGGAAGCCCTAGAAACAGGTAAGAAAGTCCCGGAAGCAAATAGGCGAGTGCTGGAATTCCAGAAGCAATGAACAGTCCCATGTACGTGAAAACCATGCGGTAATCTGCGTTTTGAGTTCGACGTCGAAAGTTAAAGAACAGTAATCCAACACTAGCTATGAACACGAATCCTTGGAATCCAGCTAGGACATACAAGGAATGCTCGATGAGTCCGTGAAGGAAAATCCATTCGGCGCCAATGATTAAGAGGAGAGAGAAAAGAAAAATCATGAAGTGAATAAATTGGAGAGAAATAAGGAAGCTGAAAGGATGTTGATGTTAAACTACATCCAAGATCCACCAACGGAAATAATGTTGTCCAAAGCCAAATAGTCTGGATGTGTTTCTTCGGTAATTCCGCCCGTCGGACAAAACTTTACCGCTGGAAACACCTGTCCATACGCCTTCAAAGCTGCGAGTCCACCGAATAAATTTGCCGGGAAAAATTTAAAGGTATCCCATCCGAATTGCAATCCTTCAATGATTTCACTTGGGGTTACGACACCGGGAATAAAGGCGATTCCACTTGATTCAAATGCTGGTGCAAGCGTGGCATTCAATCCTGGACTCACCATAAAGTCGATTCCTAATTCCACTGCTTTGTCAATTTGACTCACCGAAACAACGGTTCCCATTCCAATCGAACAACGATCGCCATACAATCTTTTCGCCTCTGCAATGCACTCAAACGCAGCAGGTGTGCGTAAGGTGATTTCTATACAGAATATCCCACGTGCAATTAATAGGTCCATTTTAGGGGCTACCTCTTCAACAGAGTGAAAAGTCACCACAGGAATCACAGGGTGTTTGGAAAGTACTTCGCGGATATTGTTTTGTTTCATGGGTCAATTTGACACAAAGGTCGTAATTTCTTCCTTTGTTAAAGCAGAATGAACTGAAAATCACTTAAAAATGGATCCATTTCGTTTTTGATCTGTTCGATGCGAGCATAGATGTGTCCATCCGCACAGAAGGAAAATAAGTTTAAACTTCGTTCTTGCAGTTCTCCTTTTGGTAAGCACTTCGCAGACATGGAATCAATCAATTTCAATTGCTTATCGAATTTTCCTTTGCGAATTTTTTCCAATCGATCTTTCAATTGAAACAACTGCTTAGAAATGCGTGTCAGTTCGGCTTCCACCATGCTCACTTGATTGGAATCCACTTCGTGCGTTAATTGCGTCCACTTGGAATTCAATTTCAAGGTCAATTCATCTAGTTCATTGAAATCAATGGCCTGACTTCCTTCGCGTTCAAGAAATTCAGATTTCAATTCAATAGGATTACGCCATAAATCTTGCGTGGTGAATCCCATCGTTTGCCATTCCTTCCAGTTTTTTTCTTCCAGGAGAAGGATGCTCGTTCGCGCTTGAATCAATGGGAACAAAACTTCAGCTTCTTCGAAAACGTCTTTTAATTGCAACCAATACATGATTTCACCAGGACCTCCAACGTAAGATAAGTTAGGCAAAATGAATTCTTGGTAAACTGGACGCAAAACCACATTCGGGGAAAAGGATTCCGGATGGTTTTTTAATTCCGACAGCATGCTTTCAGTATCCAGTTCTTTGGAACCAATTTGAAATCCTGTTTCCGTTCGTTGAATGCGCTCTCGCTTGTCGGGACTCATATAAAACAAATTCGTGTCCTTCGCTTCAACTTGCAAGGGAAATCCCGCTTGACTTAAAGATGGATTCGTTCGTCCAACCGCTTTCGCTGAAAATCCGCTTAACAGTTCTTGTTTGAAAATAGGGGAGAAAGCTTCTTTCCATAGCGGCAAGTCGCCATCCATGATGATCAAGCCATAATGTCCAAACAGTTCATTGACGAATTGAAAAAAGGCTTTACCATACGTTTCGCCGGACATCGCTTCCATCAAGGAATGAATTTCACTATCCGGATGATGTTGGAATTTCGTTTGAATCTCTGAAATAACGGCTTCGAGTCCGTTTAGGTTCATGCGACCGACAGCTCCTCCTTGTGCACGGTCCCATTTCACCAATTGCTGAAACAAGTAAAACGATTGAATCTCGGCGAAATCGTGGTCTTCGGATGCCATCCAGTAAACAGGAACGAATTCGTAGTCCGGATAACTCGCTTTCAGTTCCTCACATTGTTTGATGACGTGAAGAATTTTATACGGGAAAAACAAGGGTCCAGTAGCTAAACTGAGTTGGTGTCCAGTGGTCACCGTATAACAATTGACTTGACCTAGTTTTAGGATGTTCGTTTGTACTTGCTCAGATCGCAATACATCTTCATACAATTCTTCGAGTCCTTCTTGCAATAATTCACGCTGTGTGGAACCAAAAACGCGTTGTTTTTCGTTCAATTGTTCCAAGAACGCTTCTTTCGAAAATGGACGTTGAATCCATGCTGATAAAGCCGACTGATTTTCGGTAAAAAGCCGCTGTTTCTCGTTGAAAAATGGCGTGGAAGAACGTGGAATGTCTATGCGCATCGGCGAATTACATATTGCGTCGATACTGACCACCTACTTCAAATAAGGCGGAAGTAATCTGTCCTAGGGATGCATATTTACACGTTTCCATCAATTCTTCAAACATGTTTCGGTTGTTGATTGCTGCATCTTGAATTTTTGTGATACCATTCAATGCCGTTGTTTCATTTCCTTTTTGAAGGTGTTTCAACATCGTGATTTGGTATTCCTTCTCTTCTTCGGTTGCACGAATTACCTCTTTCGGCAGTATCGTTGGAGACCCTTTTGAACTTAAGAAGGTGTTTACACCGATGATCGGGAATTCACCTGTGTGTTTCAAGGTCTCGTAGTACAAGGATTCTTCCTGAATTTTGGAACGTTGATACATGGTTTCCATCGCACCTAGTACACCTCCGCGCTCGGTAATACGGTCGAATTCTGTAAGAACAGCTGATTCCACTAAATCGGTTAATTCGTCGATGATGAATGATCCCTGCAGTGGATTCTCATTTTTCGCTAATCCAAGTTCACGGTTGATGATCAACTGAATTGCCATCGCGCGACGCACAGATTCTTCTGTTGGAGTCGTAATCGCCTCGTCATACGCATTCGTGTGTAAGGAATTACAATTGTCGTAAATCGCATACAGAGCTTGCAGCGTTGTACGAATGTCATTAAAGTCAATTTCCTGCGCATGTAGCGAGCGTCCAGACGTTTGAATGTGATATTTCAACATTTGTGCACGTGGATTCGCACCGTATTTCTTCGCCAAAGCTTTCGCCCATAAACGACGAGCAACGCGTCCGATGACCGCGTATTCTGGATCAATACCGTTGGAGAAGAAGAAGGACAAGTTCGGACCGAAGTCGTTAATATCCATACCTCGACTTAAATAGTATTCTACGTATGTGAATCCATTCGCCAAGGTAAACGCCAATTGTGTAATTGGATTCGCTCCTGCTTCCGCAATGTGGTATCCTGAAATGGACACCGAGTAGAAGTTACGCACGCCATTGTCTATAAAATACTGTTGTACATCTCCCATCAAGCGCAAGGCGAATTCAGTCGAGAAAATACAGGTATTCTGTGCTTGATCTTCTTTTAAAATATCTGCTTGAACGGTCCCACGAACTTGCTTCAATGTTTCCGTTTTGATGTCCAAATACACATCCACAGGAAGTACTTGATCGCCTGTTACACCGAGTAACATCAATCCAAGTCCATCGTTTCCTTCTGGTAATTCACCTTGGTAACTTGGACGCTCAACGCCTTTCGCTTTGTAAATCGCAGCGATTTTCGCTTCCACTTCTGCTTCGAGTCCGTTCGCTTTGATGTACTTCTCACAATTTTGATCGATGGCTGCATTCATGAAGAAGGCCAATAACATCGGTGCTGGACCATTAATCGTCATGGAAACAGACGTCGCTGTATGACTCAAGTCAAATCCAGAGTATAATTTTTTCGCATCGTCCAAACAACAAATGGAAACACCAGAGTTTCCGATTTTCCCATAAATATCAGGACGAATCGCTGGATCATTTCCATATAAAGTCACGGAGTCAAATGCGGTAGAAAGTCGTTTCGCTGGCATACCCAAACTCACGTAGTGAAAACGCTTGTTCGTACGCTCGGGACCGCCTTCACCCGCAAACATACGCGTTGGATCTTCTCCCTCGCGTTTGAATGGGAATAATCCGGAAGTATAGGGGAATTCACCTGGGAAATTCTCTTGAAGAACCCAACGTAAAATGTCTCCCCAACTACTGTATCTTGGCGCCGCTACTTTCGGGATTTGTGAGTGAGATAATGATTCCGTATGGGTTTGAATGCTCAATACTTTATCGCGTACCTTGAATTGGTATGCTGGATTTTTGAAGGTTTGTTTCTTCGCATCCCAATTTTGAAGGATTTCCCAATTTCGGGGATCGAAGTTTAATTTCTCCTTCTCCAAAGCCTCATGCAAACCTTTGATGAGACGATCTTTGTCTTCTATCGTTGATTGCTCCAATGTCGCTATGGAGGATTGTAGTCCTTGCAGTTTGTCGGCAACGTTTACTTGTTCGTTTACCCATTTGTCATACGAACGGTTACTTTCGGAAATCTCAGATAAATAACGTGTTCTTTCTGGTGGAATCACGTAAATTTTCTCAGACATCTCACGCGTAATTTGAAAAGTCGAATGCATTGCGGCTCCCGTTTTCTCTACCATTTTATCCATGATGACTTTGTACAAGGAGTTCATCCCTGGATCATTGAATTGGGAGGCAATCGTTCCGTAAACAGGCATATCATCCACATTGGACTCCCACAAGTTGTGGTTGCGCTGGTATTGTTTGCGGACATCACGTAAAGCATCGAGTGCTCCGCGTTTGTCGAATTTATTTAAGGCAATCACGTCGGCAAAGTCCAACATGTCGATTTTTTCTAATTGTGTAGCAGCACCGTATTCCGGTGTCATCACGTACAAGGAAACATCGGAGTGATCTAAGATTTCCGTATCCGATTGTCCAATTCCAGAAGTTTCCAAAATGATCAAATCGTAGTTCGCTGCTTTTAAAATACTTATTGCTTCAGCCACGTGTTTCGACAAAGCCAAATTAGATTGACGTGTTGCTAATGAGCGCATATACACTCGGTCACTTTTAATCGAGTTCATGCGAATTCGGTCTCCCAATAAAGCCCCACCCGTTTTGCGTTTCGATGGATCCACGGATACCACGGCAATTTGTTTGTCCGTAAAGTCAATCAAGAAACGACGAACTAATTCATCGACGAGGGATGATTTTCCTGATCCACCAGTTCCGGTAATTCCTAGCACAGGAATCGCAGATTTATCTGAAATGGCATGAATTTCTTTCAATAGCTCACTGTTCTCTACCGGGAAATTTTCCGCACCTGAAATTACACGTGCGATTGTTGGAACGAATTTGTCTGCCAATTTAGTTAGGACTTCCGGCGTACTTGGCAAAGAACTAGGTTCACCCACAGCAAAGTCACATTTCTCAATTAGATCATTGATCATTCCTTGCAATCCCATGGAACGCCCATCGTCAGGATGGTAAATACGGGTAATCCCGTATCCTTGTAATTCTGCGATTTCAGATGGAAGAATGGTTCCACCTCCCCCGCCAAAAATTTTCACATGCGGCGCTCCTTTTTCTTGCAGTAAATCGTGCATGTATTTGAAGTATTCGATGTGTCCACCTTGGTAAGAAGTCATCGCAATCGCTTGTGCATCCTCTTGAATCGCGCAATCCACCACTTCTTCCACCGAACGATCGTGTCCGAGGTGAATGACTTCACATCCCGTTGCTTGGATGATGCGTCGCATGATGTTGATGGCTGCATCGTGTCCATCAAATAAGGAGGCTGCAGTAACGATGCGTATTTTATTAACTGGGATGTAGGGAGCTACTTGTTCCATGCTATTTCACGTGTTGTTTGATGGACAAAACTACATAAAAAATGCTGATTTTAGGGAAGAAAAAAGGGATGAAATCCAAACGAAGTTTAACGGAGCTTATGCCTGGTCCTGCGCTGTATTTTCTGTTCCAATCGACTCAAACTCCTCTTTATTAGAAAGGAAGAAACCCTCTACGCAATCCAGCATGTCTTGAATGCGCAGAATTTCCGGATATTGCATTGCTTCAATAGGAATCGTAAATACTTGTTTGCCAATGCGTTGTTTTTCGATGAAATGGCGGTTATCGATTATCTCGTAGAACGATTTATCGTTTGTTAATTTTCTGTATTGCGGAAAATCGAACTCGGACATCAGAGACGTTCTAATGGCGTTTTTACACCATCAACAAGCGAATAGCACGCTAATTTATCTTTAAAAACAGAAGATTTAAAGATCGAGCTATTCAACAACATGCGCACACATTCTTGAATACCTTCGACAATCGATGGATGTGGGTGAATTAATTCGGACAAAACTTCAATCGGCATATTGAGTTTGATTAATAATCCAACCGCTTGAATCGCTGTTGAGGCGTGTGCGCCCACTACTCGCATTCCTAATATGCGCATTTCTTTGTCGTTCGTCACGATGATTTTAATGAATCCCTGCGTCTTTCGCATGGCAATCGCTCGAGCGATCAAGGAATAATCCATTTTCACTACCTTGACTGGAATACTTTGCTCAACGCATTGTTGTTCGTTGAGTCCCACAGATGCGACTTCCGGTGATAAAAACATAATTGTGCACACATTGTCGTAATTCAAACGCTCTGGAATGTTTCCAAATGCTTTTTCAACGGCATGACGTGCTTCAATCTCACCCATATTCACCAACGCGATTCTTCCGGAAACATCTCCGACAGCATAAATATTTGGAACGCTGGTCACGGTATCATCGTCACCGATGTGAACGCCTCTTTGGGACATTTCTACACCTGCGTTTTCGAGTCCGAGTCCTTCCACATTTGGTGTGCGACCAACGGATAACAAGGCTTTCTCCACTCGGATGATTTCGTGACTTCCATCTGGATACGATAATTCGTATTCCACTTCCCCGTCTATTTTTTCTATGCGTTCTAACTTCGCATTCGAGTGAATCGTTACACCATGTTTTTGCATGTTGTTCGCCACCAACGTGGAAATATCTTCGTCCTCAAAAGGAAGAATGCGCTCTTGTCGGTCGATCAAATACACTTTTGTCTTTCCGAAATTGGAAAAAATAGTCGCATACTCGCAACCAATGACTCCCGCTCCAACAATCACAAGACTTTTTGGGAAATCTTTGATATGATCGATGCCGTTACTTGTCAAGATAATTTCCTCATCGACTTCGATATTTGGTAGTGACCTCGGACGACTTCCTGTCGCTAAGATGATTTTTTCACCGCGAATCATCTTTTTTTCACCTTCATGGTCGATCTCTACTTCATGAGCATTCACTAATTTCGCCGCTCCCCGTTCGTATTGAAGCAATTTATTCATCGTTTCCGTTTGGAGCAACTTAATGTGTGCTGCATATTGGAATTTGCGTTCAAAGATTGCTTCGGATAAGTTTTTGCGAACGTCTTCCCAAGTTAATTCGAATTTCGTTCTTCCTTTTGACACAATCATGTCGTTGATGTCCGCAACTCGACTCGAAAGTTCCCATAAAGTCTTTGAGGATAAGGCGCCATTGTATACTCCTGCTCCTCCAACTCGGTCTTTTTCGATGAGACATACCTTCTTGCCAAAGTCAATTCCACGCATGGCAGCCGCGTATCCCGCAGGTCCTCCACCTATAACAATTAAGTCAAATTCTTCCATGAATGTGTAAATTCGCATCAAAGATACGGAGAATAGCGATGAATCAATTGAAGGAAAATGACCAAAATGCTTTGGAATTAGCCAAGCAACAGCTTGAACAGACGAAAAAGACGTTTCGCAAATGGAAACAAAGTAAGCCGAAGGACCTAGATCAACGCTTTCATCAAGCGCATGAACAGGAATTTCAAAAAATGGATTGCCTGACTTGTGCGAATTGCTGCAAAACAACGAGTCCTATTTTTCGCGATGCGGATATTCGACGCATTGCCAAACGTTTACGTATCAAGGAGTCTCAGTTGATCGATCAATACTTGAACATGGACGAAGAAAGTGACTACGTTTTGAAAAAATCTCCCTGTTCATTCTTATACGATGATAATACCTGTTCCATCTACGAAGATCGTCCGCTGGCTTGCCGTGAATATCCCCATACGGACCGAAAAAACATGTTTCAAATACTGGAACTTACTGCCACGAATACAACAGTTTGTCCCGCTGTAGCGCGCATGGTAGAAAAAATGACCAATCTGTGATTGCATTTCATCCGATATATGTTCATCCTTTACCAGAAAATCACCGTTTTCCCATGGAGAAGTATGAGCTACTCCCTAAACAATTGTTGCATGAAGGAACAGCAAACCAAGCGGATTTTTTTGAACCAAACAGCTTGGATTTAGCTAAGTTACTAGCGATTCATTCTTCGGAATATTGGGATAAACTATCCAATTTACAGTTATCTAACAGAGAACAACGCTTGAGTGGATTTGTGCATTCAGCTGAATTGATTCAACGAGAATTGTGCATCATGGAAGGCACAAGACGTCTGGCTCAGGATGCACTCACGAAGAAAATTGGATTTAACATTGCCGGTGGCACTCACCACGCCTTTGCAGATCGGGGAGAGGGATTTTGCTTGTTAAACGATCAAGTGATTGCGGCTCACGATTTATTGAGCAATCATTCCATTAACAAAATCCTCATCGTTGATTTAGATGTCCATCAAGGAAATGGAACAGCGGCGATGCTGCAAAACGAGGACCGCGTGTTTACGTTCAGTATGCATGGACGCAATAATTATCCATTGCAAAAAGAACGCTCAAACCTGGATGTGGAATTAGAAGACGGGATTCAGGACAAAGAATACCTGCACCTACTTTCCAAACATTTGGATGGTATTTTGTCCAGCTTCACACCTGATTTTGTTTTTTATCAATGCGGCGTTGATATTTTAGAAAGCGATAAACTTGGAAAACTCGGTATAAGCATGAAGGGTTCTCAAGAACGCGATCGAATCGTTTTTGATACCGTTCGCCAACTTCAGGTTCCGGTGGTATGCACGATGGGTGGTGGTTATAGTCCACATATCAAGGACATCGTTGAGGCGCATGCACAAACCTTTCGCAGCGGAATGGACATCATCCTCTGATATTTCCGTAAATTTGACAACAAATAGAATCCGAAAATAGAATCAAAAATCAAAATAAAATAAATACGAATGATGAAAACAGCACTCATTACAGGAGCTTCAAGTGGAATAGGAAAAGAACTCGCACGCATACATGCATCAAAAGGCGGTAACTTGATTTTAGTTGCTCGTCGAACAGAAGCTATGGAAGCCTTGAAAACAGAATTAGAGTCCACATACAATGTGCAGGTTTCGACATTTACACAGGACTTATCGCAAGTACACGCAGCGAAAAAAGTATACGATTTTGTGAACCACTCAGGTTTAGAAGTGGACTATTTAATGAACAATGCGGGCTTCGGTGGTCATGGGGAATTTATTGATCGTCCGTTGGATAAAGATTTGGAAATGATTCAATTGAATGTTTCAGCCTTGGTCGAATTAAGCCATTTGTTCCTTCAGGACATGAAAGAACGTGGACATGGAAAAATCCTAAACACGGCGAGTACCGCTGGATTTCTTCCTGGGCCATTACAAGCGACGTATTTTGCGACAAAAGCATTCGTTATTTCCTTCACGGAGGGACTTTCCTACGAACTTAGAAATTCCGGAATAACAGTCACAGCGCTTTGCCCGGGTCCAGTGAAAACGGAATTTGAACACGTTGCCGGACTAGAGGGAGGAACAATGTTCGACAAAGGTGCAAGCGCATTTAAAACTGCAAAATCGGGCTATGATGCCATGATGAAAGGAAAAGTGATTCAGATTTCTGAGTTTTCCTTCGCGTTTTTAATAAAAATGGTGCCTTTTACCCCCTTAAAAGTGCTTTCTGCGGTTATTGAAAAAATGCAAACGGTACCTAAGAAGTCTTAGTTCTGTTAAAATAGTTATACCTTTGTTTCATGAACATGATGCCACTGTTTTTAGGAGATGTTGCTGGATCTGAAATCGTCGTTATTTTAATCGTGATTTTGTTGTTTTTTGGTTCAAAAAGCATTCCAGGCATTGCGAAAACAATGGGACAAGCCATGTATCAAATCCGCAATGCGTCAAACGAATTGCAGCAGGAGATCAAAAAATCCGGTGTTGGAATCAAGGATGAATTAAACATCAATTCAATCCTCAAAGAAACACAAGAACAATTGGTTCAGCCACTGGATCAAATGTATTCGGATGTAGAAAATAGCGTGCATTATACAGGTCGACCAAAAACGCCCATCGAAAAAGCAGCAATGCAGGATGAAGAACCTGCGTTAGAAGAATCATCAGAAGCCGAAGCGACAATTGTCGCAGAGGAAAAGAACATAGAACCTAATAAACCAGTGGAATAATGGTACACGTTGGAATCATCATGGGTAGCAAGTCGGATTTGCCAATTATGAAGGAAGCAAAACTCATTTTGGACGAGTTTGGAATCGAATCCGAAGTGGAAATCGTTTCTGCACATCGCACACCCGAAAAAATGGTCAGCTACGCAAAAGCAGCGGCGGGAAGAGGAATCAAAGTAATCATTGCTGGAGCTGGAGGTGCTGCGCATCTTCCTGGCATGACTGCTTCGATGACATCCTTACCCGTGATTGGTGTTCCAATTAAATCATCTAATTCCATTGATGGCTGGGATTCAATACTTAGTATACTTCAAATGCCCAACGGTATTCCGGTCGCGACAGTGGCACTAAATGCAGCGAAAAACGCTGGAATTCTAGCAGCTCGTATCATCGGAGCTTTTGATCCGCAAATACAAGCGAAAATGGATGAATACGCTATTTCCATGAAGCAAATGGTAGAGGAAAGCGGTAAGAACCTTGATGTTTAATCTATTCGTACAATAAGTACTTCTTGCGTGTGATCATAAAGGCTTCTAGCCCTGGTTTCCACGTTTCTCTTATTTCCTTAGCGGACCAACCCTTGTACAATTGTTCTTTTAAGGTGGTCGTCCCTGCTAAGCGATTAAAGAATCCATTTTGATCAATAAACACGGCGGAGTCTCCGAGTAAATCTCTTGCTTCAATTAGGTAGTTTAAGTTAATCTCGTAGCTTCTTTTGCTGTGTGATAAATGATAGCCATTGCACAACTTATTCATTTGCGGAGGAGTTTTCGCTCCTGGTGTAGGAATCGGCGTAAAAGAGAAATTGGTTTTGGGAAAACGAGGGTGTCCAAAGACTTCAAAAGGCATATCCGTCCCACGTCCAATACTGACCGTTGTAGCTTCAAATAAACACAAGCTTGGATACAAAGCGATGGCGCCGTCTGTTCTTAAATTTGGAGATGGAGCAACGGGCAAAGTATACATTAACTTATGCTTGTAATTCTTGCACGGAATCACCCACAAATTGCAGTGTACCCCATTATTTAACCAACCTTCACCGTTAATCATCATGGCATATTCACCAATCGTCATTCCGTAAACTATCGGAACGGGATGCATTCCTACGAAGGATTTGTGCTCTTTCTCTAAAATGGGTCCGTCGACGTAATGTCCGTTTGGATTCGGCCTATCCAATACCACCACTTGCTTGTTATTCTCCGCACACGCTTCCATCACATAGTGCAGCGTTGAAATAAAGGTGTAGAAACGCACGCCGACATCTTGAATGTCGTAAATGACAATATCGACATCCTCCAATTGCTGAGCAGAAGGTTTTTTGTTATTACCATACAGGGAGACCAAGGGAATTCCGGTTTTTTCATCGATGGAATGAAGCACCTTTTCTCCGGCATCTACATCTCCACGAAATCCGTGCTCGGGAGAGAAAACTTTCACGACATTGAGTTTTAAGGTAAGTAAGGTATCCACCAAATGAACTCCTTTCACCATAGAGGTTTGATTACCAACCACAGCAATTCGTTTCCCTGCTAAGGAATCCACGAATAAATGCAAGCGATCGATTCCAAGTAAGGGTTTTTTTACTTCTTGTCGTTCCATTGGAAACAAGGTTCTTGCCACTTTCACCGAATCATCAATAACAACTGTTCCAACGGTTGCGGAGTGTTCTCCCTTGACATTTTGCACGCAACTAAAAAGTAAAAACACAAAAATTGTTTTCAAGCACAGAAGCTTTGTGTATTTTTGAAACCTAAATATTAACAATTTGTCCTTCGAAATTTTCATATCACGTCGTCTCATCCAAAATAAGCTACAAGGTATGAAAGTTTCCAAACCCATTGTACGCATATCGATCATAAGTATTGCACTTGCCATTGTTGTTAACGTGGTCACCGTAGCAATCGTTACAGGATTCCAGCATGAAGTGCGCAACAAAATTACGGGTTTTAATGCTCCACTTTTCATTTCTAAGAAAGGAACAAAACAGATTTTTGAGGGCGATGCGGTTTTTAAGAATCAAAAAGCTCTGGAGGAACTCATAGGAATCAGTGGTCTAGAGCAGGTTTCAGCTGTTGTGTTTAAACCAGCCATGTTGCAATCTACTCGATTCTCAGATACGATTCAATTATCAAATGGAAAAGACTCTTTGATTAGTCGCCAAGATATTTTGGGAGTGGTGATGAAAGGGGTAGAGCAAAACTATGATTGGAGGTTTATTCGCCAACATTTACTCTCTGGACGTGTCCTGAATTTTCATACCAAACAAGAGGAATTGGTGCTCTCTAAACGCATGGCTGATCAGCTTAATTATACCCTGAATGATACCATTTCGGTGTATTATGTCAAAAATCAGCCGGTCCTTCGAAAGTACAAGGTGGTAGGTATTTATCAGACTGGACTAGAGGAATACGACCAGAAACTGGTATTCTGTCGCTTGCCAGAAGTGCAAAAAATGAATGATTTCGGGATTAAAACGAAAATCGTCATCGATGATAAACTGAATAATGGTAAAATCGTTCTGAAAGCTGCTATCGAGGGAAAGGCGTCGAATTTACTTTACGACTGGGGTGCTGGTCCAGATATCTACGGTGGATTCTATTTGTCTGAACTCATCGATACCAATTTTCGATTGATTGTCTATCAGTCTGATCCATTAAAAGGAAAGCAAACACCTATCGATACAAGTTATTTGCGAATCAACTGCTCTAAGCCATTTGTTGCCTCGACTTCGCTTATTCGGGACGAAAACGGAGAATTAGTGAAAGAATCCATTGGCATCGATTCCTATCAAATGACTTCAAGCCTTGCTTCTGTACAAGTCACAGAAACGGAAGGACTTGGAACCGGGAAGAATTTTGTTTCAGGATTCGAAGTGCAAATTTCCGACTGGTATGACTTGGAACATGTTGAAGCGGAAATTCGTTCGATCATCGAAATGCGTCCAAACGAAAACAATGAGCTGATGCAGGTCAGCAGTATTTTGGATACGGAACGTGATCTTTTTGCGTGGTTGAGTTTCTTGGATTACAACGTGTATATCATCATCTTTTTAATGTTGCTCATTGGAGTAATTAACGTAGGATCTGCGATGCTCGTCTTGATTGTCGTACGCACAAACTTGATTGGCATGTTGAAAGCGATGGGGGCAAGAGATTGGTCTATTCGGAAATTGTTCATGTACCAAGCAGCTCATTTGATTGGAAGAGGATTGTTTTATGGAAATATTCTTGGACTCCTTCTTTGCTTCGTTCAATTGAAATTCGCTCCATTGAAATTAGATCCGCTTGTCTATTACCTGGATAAAGTGCCAGTGGAAATCAATCCAGTTTCTTGGGTGCTTGTCAACCTTGTCACGTTTTGTGTGTGTATGATTTCACTCATAGTTCCAAGTTATGTGGTGACCAAAATTAGTCCTTCAAAAGCCATTCGTTTCAATTAAATCATGGTTTTTCAACTAAATGAAGAAGTCAGCATCCTCAATGAAGCAGGGGTTTACCGCGTGCTACGTGCCGAAGGAACTTTTTTGTGGTTAATGGATGAACACGGATTTGATCGAAAAGTGTCGATAGAATTTGTGGTTCGACGCTTACAAATTCCTGTTCAGAAAGTACCGAATAAGGATCATCTAGCCATGAATTCCTCGAAAAAATCCATCAAGAACGAAGAAATTCCGTCCATTGATCTTCATCACCATGAATTAAACTTAGACGAACGGAATTTGAGCAAGCATGAAATATTGACGGCACAATTGGACGCTTTTAAACGTTTTTGCAATCAAATGATTCACTTAAAAACAAAACGTTTTCGCGTGGTTCATGGAATCGGGGAGGGAAGACTGAAAACGGAGTTGCAAACACTCGTTCATGTTAAAGCGGGATTATCGATGCACGATGATCAAGTTACACGTGGAAAAGTCGGTGCTTCCATGATTGAAATTCAGACTTCTGTTGCGAAGCCTTTTTAAGGATGCTTCACATATCCTGGCTTTCCTTTGGGGATATCAAAAATCCACGTGTAATAACCAATGAAATGACTGTTAAAAAATCCCATTTGCCTAGAGTGACCTGAAGGAAATGAAATGTGTTGCGCAGCGGGAAGTCCTTTCGCCAATGATTGCGGGGCGACACCATCTTGCTGACAAGGAGCTTGCTTCCTCTTACCACTGCGGAAGGTGCCATACTGCCAAGCATGTTTCCAGTCCTTGGTAGAAAAGGTTTTTCCACGTGGATTTTCAGGCGCAATCATGTAGTAATCGCCAAATTGTACGCGGCCTTTTAACACTTCACTCATTCCCATGGCATAGGCATGACCCATGCTGTGAGAAACCATGTAAATGGTATCATTAGCTGAATAATTTGGTGCTTCATTTAATACTTGGAGCAGGTTCTTTCCAGCAATTTTTCCACGTTGAAACCGAAGATTGAATCCATCGTAGTTCGGACTTGTTGCCAATAAACTCATGGTGGAAACGAGTTGATTGGAAGGAAGTTTTGTCTGGTAACAATGGTGCTTGTTGGAAGCACAAACTTTTGGGTAAACCGAGGCATTTCCGGCGAAATTGATGACGGATTGATGATTCGAAGTGGAAACGGAGTGATGCCCATCCGCATACCAAACTTCATCCGCTTGAATGCGGTTTTGAAACAATTGATTAAATTGTTTCCATGGTTCCCAATAAGCGTAGCGGTCCATGGAAAATAACTGGTTTTTTGAATCTGGAAATTCCACTCCTTTTTCTTGGAAGGTACTTAAGAAGTCGGACATCGACTGATTGGTGGAGACAGGACGGTAGCCATTCACAAAGACTAAAATTCGCTTCGCGGGATCAGGAAGTAATAGTTTTTTTGTCAATTCAAATCCCATGTGATTGTAGACTTTTTCTCTAACTATCCCTTGATTATGATCGAAAAAACGAAAAACAACAAAGTGACTTTGGGTTGGTCTGCGGTAAGCGATGGTTTTCAATTCCAACACATTTCGAGAATGTAAAAAGCGTGCTTCATTGTTGGAGTCCACATCGAAGTAAAGCACTCGGTCCTCACGCTGTGCAAACCACCTTGAATCAATCTGTCGGAATACTTGACTCTTTGTACTATTGGCCTCTTGGGTTTGAAATTGATTGATGTTCTCTAATGCATGCTGAAGCACGGATTGAGTTTTCCCGTGAAAACTAGAAATTTCATGAAATTTCATGTGGTAATGGGTATAGTAAAACTCCGTGGCGTAAAACGCAAAAATATTCGAACAAATGGCCAATGTCCAAATCAATAGTTTCGCAAAGCGCAATGACAAGCGTTTAAATAAACGACTATCGAGCATGCGTTTATTGATGTTTCTAAACGTGAAAAACTGCAGAATTAAGGTAAAGATGACCGCTAATAAGTGAATTAGGCATATGTGGTAACCTAAGACATGAAAGCGGGGTTTAAAAAAGGGATTGCTTACATCCAAGTAAACATAAAAGTGGTTTTGCTTGAAAGGATGCGCCAATTGATCCATCGGTTTTTCTGGATTCACACGAAAAGTACCATCCGTATCTTCTGACCAAAAATAGAATGCAACGCGCCCATTCGAAGTTTGAATGTTCTCATAGTCGTCACTAGAGCGAAAAGGAATAGCGTTGTTCTGAAGTTCATTCAGTTGGCTTGCGCTAAATTGACCGTTTATCCCAAGAGAATCCAGGAGGTTTGGTGAAACTCCAAATTGAATGAGCAATGTTTTCTGAACGTTTTCTAAAGAAATCACTCCATCTTTTACGCCGATAAAACCAACGGATTTATGCGGAATCGCAAAGAACTGTTGCGTATCCGCTGGAACACAATAAATGTAGAGTCGCTGTGCTTCATTTGGTATTCCATTCGGAAAATCGAGGTCCCGCCATTCTTTTTGTTGGCTAGTGAATTGATTGGTGCCAATCGGTGGGAATTCCCATTTGCGAGCTTCCTCTCCGCGTTTTTTTCGCGTTTGAAATTCGATAAAAAGATCAATTCCAGCCTTTTGGAAAGTGGCTTGTATGGCACGAAGATCAAATGACTTCTGTTGATCTGATAAAACGATATTTAGTTGAAAAGGAGCTGCTTGAATAGCAACTTGTGTGTTTCCATAGAAGGAAGCACCTAGAGATAAGATTACCAATAAAAAGCAGGTAACCTGTTTCATAACTTGGACTTACAGGTGTAAGAAATTCTTTTTCGCCAAAAGTTCATCTTCTGATTCACGATAGTCTGGATCATCCACACAACAATCCACTGGACAAACAGCTGCACATTGTGGTTCGTCGTGAAAACCTACACACTCTGTACATTTATCGTGAGAGATGTAATAAACATCCATATTCACGGGTTCATGTTGGTGATCTGCGGAAATTTCTTCGCCGTCCAAGGTGGTGATTATGCCTTTTAAAGATGTTCCATCCGCATATTTCCATTCTGCGCCACCTTCATAAATTGCATTGTTTGGACATTCTGGTTCGCAAGCCCCGCAATTGATACATTCGTCTGTGATAATGATTGCCATAAAATCAAAAATTTGTACAAAGATAATAAGCCTAGTTGGATTGTTTAGTTTGATGAGGTAAAAAAAGAGAAGTTACGTACTTTTGTACCGTGGAAAAGTCAAGAATCATTAATGCCTTTGTTGTCTTAGGGACAATTTTAAACGAACTCGGTGAAAACAATGCCTACTCTGCAAAGGTTTCATCACTCACTGAGGAGGAGTATGCCGAAGTAAATGAGGTGGTTGCACGTGAATTTCACCACAACGGTTGGTTTACCGAGGATTCTATTCGACAGGCTTTTCGTGAGATTTCTACTTGGTTGACCCCTGAGAAATTAACAGACTGGACAAATAACTACGCGCCCAATGATCACATGAAGCAAATAGCGGTTATCATGGCGGGAAACATTCCTTTGGTTGGATTTCATGATTTCTTGTGTGTGTTGTTATCCGGACATCAAGCCATTTGCAAACAAAGTTCGGAGGATGCACGTCTTCTACCTGCGCTCGTAAAGCTATTGCTCTTATTTGAACCTGATTTGGAGGAGCGCATTCGTTTTTCTGACCGCAAATTAGTGGATTACGACGCAGTTATTGCCACTGGAAGTAACAATAGCATGCTGCATTTTGAACAATATTTTTCACATGTTCCACATTTGTTTCGTGGACATCGCACCTCTGTTGCGGTTCTTACTGGCGACGAATCCAAAGAGGAATTGAATGCGCTTGGAGTGGATTGTTTGACCTATTTTGGACGCGGTTGTCGAAATGTGACCCACCTGCTTTTCCCAGAAGGATTTGATTTAAATCGCTTTTTTGAAGCCATTGTGAATCTTTCAGATGTCGTGAACAACAAAAAATACGGGAATAATTACGATTACAACAAAGCGGTTCACTTGATGAGTTTAAGTAAGTTTTTAGATAACAATTTCTTGCTCATGAAGGAATCCGATCAATTGTTTTCTCCTTTATCCATGCTGCATTACCAGTATTATCAGCGTCCAGAAGAAGTAAATTCCTTTTTAGATGCGCATCGTTCTCAAATTCAATGTATTGTTGGACAGGAGTTTATTCCCTTTGGACAAGCGCAGTGTCCTTCCTTGATGGATTATCCCGATGGAATGGATACCATGGAATTTTTGGCAACTTGCTAATATTATCTAAAGGGGGATTCAATCCCTTTCCGTATCTTTGCGTATGTCTTTTCTAGAAAAAATAATGATCAAATACAAAACACCACAAGAGATTGAAACCATGCGTGAAGCTGCGCAAATCGTTAGTAGAACACTAGGATTAGTCGCTAAACACATGAAACCAGGTGTTACACCAAAGTTTCTAGATAAGTTGGCTGAAGACTATATCCGTTCCCAAAATGCCATTCCTGGATTTTTAGGTTTGTATGGATGTCCAAGTACATTGTTGATTTCAGTAAACGAACAAGTTGTTCATGGCCTACCAACCGATAGACCTTTTCAAGATGGGGATATCGTTTCGGTGGATTGCGGCTCTGTTTACAAAGGATATTATGGTGATCATGCCTATACTTTCGAAATTGGTGATGTGAAACCAGAAGTCAAAAAATTACTCGAAGTCACTAAGGAGTGTTTGTACCTTGGAATTGCACAGGCAACCATCGCTAATCGACTCGAAGATATCGGGTGGGCGATTCAACAACATGCGGAGAAACATGGTTATGGGGTTGTGCGTGATTTGGTTGGACACGGTTTAGGAAAGGAATTACACGAAGAACCACAAGTACCAAATTACGGTCGTAGAGGACGCGGGAAGAAAATCCAAAATGGATTAACGATTGCGATTGAACCGATGATCAATATGGGAACCGAAAAAGTGAAAACGCTCGAAGATCAATGGACCATTGTCACTGCGGACGGTCAACCAAGTGCGCATTTCGAACACGATATTGCTGTTGTAGAAGGCGAACCGGTGATTCTTTCCACGTTTGATTTCATTTACGAAGCCCTTGGAAAATAAACTGCAACTAGAACGAAATTGGGTGCAACGCAGCATTGCTGTCGTTTTATTGTTTATGTTTTGGAATGGATTCACGGATATTTTCTGGATGGCTCCAACCATTTTATTTGATCCATTGCTGCTTGTTTTATGGTTGTTTCTAGCTTTTCTTAACGGTAAGGAGCTAAAAAATCTAAAGTACATTTGGTTTCTCGGACTTGCCGTTTTGCTAAATAATTTAGTTCATTTTAGTCATTTTTCTAACCTGTTCAACCGAAGTGTTCTTCTTGAAAGCGAAAATCATTCGCTGCTTATTCAATTATCTGGACTTATATCAAATGGATTAATATCCATCGGGTGGGGAATGGTTCTGTGGAAATTGCTTGTGAATAATCAGTACCGAAACTACTGGATGTTTCTCTTTGTGTTGTTTTCTCTTCCTGTTTTGTTTTTTTGGACTACAGCAATGTTATTTTTTAATGGTCTGCTGGTCGCCATCTTTATCCTACGAACCAAGGAACGAAAGCCATTTCACTGGTTTTTGATTGCACAATTTGTTTCCGTGAGTTTGGCTGTTTTTCAAATGTTCTTGTGGGTATTTTCTTTCTCACCTGGAGGGAAATTCTAAAACAAAAAAAAAGAACGCAATTGCTCGCGTTCTTTCCAATATGATATTTCATAAGTATTATAAGTGAATCACTTCGCCGTAAGCCGCAGCCGCAGCTTCCATGATTGCTTCGGACATTGTTGGATGCGGATGGACAGTTTTAATTAACTCTTCTCCAGTTGTTTCTAATTTACGCACCGCTACTAATTCAGCCACCATTTCGGTTACATTCGCTCCGATCATATGTCCACCAAGTAATTCGCCGTATTTCGCATCAAAAATCAACTTCACAAATCCATCTTTCGCTCCAGCAGCACTTGCTTTACCTGAGGCAGAGAATGGGAATTTACCCACTTTGATATCATATCCAGCTTCTTTCGCTGCTTTCTCTGTCATTCCGACAGATGCAATTTCTGGAGAACAATACGTACAGCCTGGGATGTTTCCGTAGTTCAACGGCTCTGGATGGTGTCCAGCAATTTTCTCTACACAAATAATTCCTTCCGCAGAAGCAACGTGTGCTAACGCAGGACCGGGAACAACATCACCAATGGCATAGTATCCTGGGATATTTGTTTGGTAGTAGTCATTCACAAGGATACGTCCTTTGTCCACAACGATACCAACTTCTTCTAATCCAATATTTTCAATGTTTGCAACAATACCAGCAGCGGAAAGAACGATATCACATTCGATTTTCTCTTCTCCTTTTGCTGTTTTTACCGTCACAACACATCCTTTTCCAGAAGTATCAACGGATTCAACTGAAGCATTTGTCATGATGTTGATACCCGCCTTCTTGAACGATTTCTCCAATTGTTTGGAAACGTCTTCGTCTTCTACAGGAACTATGTTTGGAAGGTATTCAACAACCGTCACTTCTGTTCCAATCGCGTTGTAAAAATAAGCGAACTCAATTCCAATCGCTCCTGATCCAACAACGACTAATTTTTTAGGTTGTTTGGCTAAGGTCATCGCTTGACGGTATCCTATGATTTTTTCACCATCTTGAGGTAAGTTAGGCAGTACGCGGGATCTTGCTCCAGTAGCAATAATCAATGCTTTATCCGCAGTGTATTCTGTTGTCGTTCCAGCTTCATCTGTTACAGCAACGACTTTTCCAGCTTTGATGATGCCATTTCCTTTGAGGACATCAATTTTATTTTTTTTCATTAAAAACTGAATTCCGTTGCTCATTCCATGAGCCACATCACGACTTCGTTTAACCATCGCACCGAAGTCAGCTGACGCTTCTTTCACATTGATCCCGTACTCACTTGCATGTGAAAGGTATTCAAAAACATTGGCAGATTTCAAAAGCGCTTTTGTTGGAATACAACCCCAATTTAAGCAAATACCACCGAGCTCCTCACGCTCAACAATGGCTGTTTTAAGTCCTAATTGAGAGGCGCGAATAGCAGTAACATATCCACCTGGGCCACTTCCCACTACAATGATGTCGTAATTCATATGATTCGTTTTTAGGTTACAAATTTACGTTTTTTCAGCAAAGATGCAAGATGCTTGATTGCTGATAGCGTAGGAAAGAGGTTTGCAGATTGTCAAAATGCCGCATTTTTTCGAATAAGGCCATTTTGTTGCATCTGATCGCGAAAAAAATGTTAAAAAATCGTTGGTAAACACTGAAAAAACGAAGTTCAGTTCCTATTTAAATATGTACTTTTGTTTCAGAAAATTCAAAGAATGGAAAGTACCCTGCAAAAAGAAGCAACGATTGAACAAGCAATTGATTTAGGACTACGTGCGGATGAGTTTGAACTCATCAAAGGAGTTCTTGGTCGAACACCGAATTTTACAGAAACAGCTGTTTATTCCGTTATGTGGAGTGAGCATTGTTCATATAAAAATTCCATTCTATGGTTAAAAACCCTTCCGAAAGATGGTCCACACATGTTGGTGAAAGCAGGAGAAGAAAATGCTGGATTAGTAGACATCGGTGATGGATTGGGCTGTGTGTTCAAAATTGAATCGCACAATCACCCAAGTGCATTGGAGCCTTATCAAGGTGCGGCGACCGGAGTTGGTGGAATCAATCGCGATATTTTTACCATGGGTGCTCGTCCAATAGCACAATTGAACTCCTTGCGTTTCGGAAACATTGAAGAGGCACGTACTAAATGGTTAGTGAAAGGTGTGGTGAAAGGAATAGGCGATTATGGAAATGCTTTTGGTATTCCAATCGTTGGAGGTGAAGTGTTCTTTGATGATTCGTACAATACGAATCCATTGGTGAATGCATTCTCTGCCGGAATCATCGATACGAAAAAAATCATTTCAGCAACAGCGAAAGGACCTGGAAATCCAGTATTTATTGTTGGATCAGCGACTGGAAAAGATGGAATTGCTGGTGCAGCCTTTGCATCGAAAAATATTACAGAAGATTCAGCTTCGGATTTACCTTCGGTTCAGGTAGGAGATCCGTTCATGGAGAAATTATTGTTGGAAGCAACGATGGAATTGTCGGAAACAGATGCCATTGTGGGTATGCAGGACATGGGAGCAGCGGGAATTACCTGTTCGACCTGTGAAATGAGTGCCGCTGGAAATGTGGGGATGGAAATTTACTTGGATAAGGTTCCAACACGTCAAGACAATATGTTGCCTTTCGAAATATTACTTTCTGAATCCCAAGAGCGCATGTTGGTCGTCGTTCAAAAAGGAAAAGAGTCTGTGGTGAAGCGCATTTTTGACAAATGGGACTTACACGCAGAGGAAATCGGTCACGTAACCGATACTGGACGCGTTCGCTACTACATGGATGGAGAAATGGTTGGTGACGTACCTGCTGAATCACTTGTTTTAGGTGGTGGAGCCCCCCAAAATGTTCGCGAATATGCGGAACCAGCATATTACCAAGAATACAAGAAATTTAACATCAGTCATGTTCCTCAACCTGAAAACTTGAAGGAAGTGGGTTATGCCTTGTTGCAAATGCCAAATATCGCCTCCAAACGTTGGGTGTACGAACAATACGATTCCATGGTTGGAACGCGCACCATGACAACCAATCGTCCTTCAGATGCAGGTGTGGTGAATATCAAAGGAACAAACAAAGCATTAGCGATGACCGTTGACTGTAATTCACGCTATGTAAATGCAGATCCGGAAGTTGGAACAATGATCGCTGTTTCTGAAGCGGCTCGAAATATTGTTTGTGCTGGTGGAATCCCAAGTGCCATTACAAATTGTTTGAATTTTGGAAATCCATACAATCCAGAGTGCTACTGGCAGTTTGTCGGAGCAATCAAAGGAATGTCGGCAGCTTGTTTGAAATTTGAAACACCGGTAACGGGAGGAAACGTATCTTTTTACAACCAAACTTCCATGAATGGGGTGGAGGTACCTGTCTTCCCAACACCAACGATTGGTATGATAGGACTTGTGGAGGATAAAGAGAAGGTAATGACCTTGGATTTTAAACAAAAAGGAGATTTGATTTTCTTGGTGGGAGAATATCAGGAGGACATCGCTTCATCCGAATACTTAGCAACGTATCACGGGATCAAGGCTTCTCCAGCGCCATATTTTGATTTAGAGCAAGAATTTAATATGCAGCATGCAGTGAAAGGATTGATTGAACATAATTTAGTGAATGCCGTACACGACGTCTCCGATGGAGGATTATTTGTTACCTTGGTCGAAATGTCCATGCCGCGTGAACTAGGATTCGATGTCGTTACAGATTCCGAAATTCGCGAGGATGCCTTTTTGTTTGGAGAAGGTCAAGGACGTGTAGTGGTTTCAGTAACAGAAGAACAAGAGGAATCGTTCCTTGAATTCACGGTGAACTCAGGGGTAAATATTACCTTACTCGGACATGTAACCAAAGGCAAAATGCAGATAGATGAAGAGCATTTTGGATTTATAACAGAAGCAAAACATCTTTATGATACAGCGCTTGGTAAATATTTTGAAAATTGAAAATAGAAAACATGGAGTACAACACCACTAGAGGGAAGTTGATATTGCCAGAATATGGTCGTAATGTGCAAAACATGATTGCACACGCAATGGAAATTGCGGACCGAACAGAACGGAACCGTGCGGCACAGGCAATTATCGAAGTGATGGGACAATTGAATCCGCATTTAAGAGATGTCGATGACTACCGACATAAATTATGGACGCACTTATTCGTGATGTCTGATTTCAAATTAGAGGTCGATTCGCCCTACGTAATTCCGAAACAGGAAGTATTAAATGAGAAGCCGGATCGACTCGTTTATCCCAAAAGTGATATTCGCTACGGTCATTATGGCAAATACACTCAGTTCATCCTGGAGGATGCGAAAAACACAGAAGATCCTGCTGAAAAAGAGTATTTAAAAACTTCCATGGCGAACTTCATGAAGAAACAATACTTGTCCCATAACAATGACGCAGTGGAAAACAGTGTCATTGCGGAACATTTAAAAGAATTGTCAAAAGGGGAATTAATCCTAGATAATCCAGATGAATTGGTAAACACAAGCACTTTGCTTCGAACCTTAGGGCTAGGTGCGAACAATAAGAAATTTGTTAAAACAAACAATTTCAAACAAAAACAAAAAAAGAAATTCCAAAAAAAGCAATAAACGATGGCTTCATTTGAAATATACGGTGGTAAACCATTAAAAGGTGAATTAATTCCTCAAGGAGCAAAAAATGAGGCATTGCAAGTGCTTTGTGCGCCTTTGTTGACAGCGGAAAAAGTAACCATTTCGAACATTCCGGACATTGTTGATGTCAATAAACTCATTGCGCTTTTGCAAACAATGGGTGTGAAAGTGGAAAAGGTCGAGAAAGGCACCTATATTTTTCAAGCGAAGGACATCGATTTAAAATACTTAGAATCAGAAGATTTCAAAAAAAGAGCATCTTCTTTACGCGGATCGATTATGATTGTTGGACCTTTGTTAGCGCGCTATGGTGTTGGATTTATTCCAAAACCGGGTGGAGACAAAATTGGACGTCGTCGTTTAGATACGCACTTCGAAGGATTTGCCTTGTTGGGTGCGAAATTCAACTACGACGCTGGTGAACACTTCTATTCCGTGGAAGCGAAGAACTTGAAAGGAGCTTATATCCACTTGGATGAAGCATCGGTTACGGGTACAGCAAACATCTTAATGGCTGCTGTGATGGCAGAAGGTGAGACAACGTTTTACAACGCGGCTTGTGAGCCATATATTCAACAGTTATGTAAAATGTTGAACTCTATGGGTGCAAACATTAGTGGAATTGGTTCCAACATGTTAATCATTAAGGGAGTGAAAAAATTAGGTGGTTGTTTCCACCGCATTCTTCCGGATATGATTGAAATCGGAAGCTTTATTGGCTTAGCTGCCATGACGAAGTCTGAAATTACGATCAAAGATGTGAGTTGGGATAACCTTGGCATCATTCCAAATGTTTTTCGTCGTTTAGGCATTAAATTAGAGCGTCGAGGCGATGACATCTATATTCCTGCTCAAGAATCTTATGAAATAGATACGTTTATCGATGGATCTATTCTAACGATCTATGATGCGCCTTGGCCTGGATTTACGCCAGACTTACTTTCCATCATCTTAGTGGTTGCTTCTCAGGCAAAGGGATCTGTGTTGATTCACCAAAAAATGTTTGAATCACGTTTGTTCTTCGTCGATAAATTAATCGACATGGGTGCGCAAATTATTTTGTGTGATCCACACAGAGCAACGGTGATTGGATTAAATCGTGAGCACGACTTACGTGGGATTACGATGTCCTCTCCAGATATTCGTGCAGGTGTTTCCCTTTTAATCGCTGCTTTATCTGCAAATGGAAAAAGTGTCATTGAAAACATCGAGCAAATCGATCGTGGATATCAAGACATTGAATTACGTTTAAACAATATCGGTGCGGACATTCGTCGCGTTGGCTAATGAAGAAACAACTCATTTTTGGAATCGTTTTTATCGTAGCATATACCTGCTATGCACTCTGTTTTCGTTCGGAGAAATCGTTTGATGCAAAAGATCTTGCGCCAGAAATCAAGTTGATAGGAACCAATGGGAAAGTTCGTAAGTTGTCAGACCTACGTGGAAAGTTAGTCCTGGTAGATTTTTGGGCTTCTTGGTGCGGACCATGTCGAAAGGAAAGTCCAAATGTTGTGGAGGCATACACTAAATACAAATCAAAAGAATTTAAAAATGCAAATGGATTTGAAGTGTTTAGCGTTTCGATTGATAAAGATGTTCCAGCGTGGAAACAAGCGATCAAAGAAGACCGGCTTTCTTGGAAAAATCACGTAATTGACAAGGATGGAATTGCATCTGCCAATTATGGCGTTTCGTCCATTCCTTCCGCTTTTCTAATCGATGGAGAAGGTCATGTTATTGCAAGTGGAGGGGAACTGAGAGGTATTCAATTGCACATTCAAATCGATAAACAACTTAAGTAGTTAGATTCGCTCGAGTACATAGGAAATCAATCCCTTCATTTCACGCTCAGAGCCTGTCGAAAACTCCAAATTTGGACGATTAGCTACTCCCAAACAGATCGTTGCACAGGCATGTCCTAGTTGACGTCCTAAGGCAAATATCGCTGAACTTTCCATTTCGAAGTTGATGATTTGCGTTTCATCTTGACGAAAACTCCCAAGTTTGACATGAATGTCTTTAATCTTACTCTCTAATCTCAAACTACGTCCCTGTGGACCATAGAATCCAGAACTTGTGACAGTGATTCCCATATGGGTTTCGGAGGAACTTAGTCGATTCGTTAGCTCTTTGTTAGCAGAAATGAGGTATGGTGTAATTCCATTTGGTAAGTTCAAGTGCTGATCAATGTTTGCACGCAGTTGAGTTTCTTGCTCCGTAAAGTCAATAGGATAAAAATGAGCAACGTTATCGAACCCGTAAGCATGTGAGGACAACATATACGCATGTAAAGGAATATCCGGTTGTAATATACCACACGTGCCGATTCGAACGATTTCCAACTGAGTTTTATTCGTTTTTTCCGTTCGATGTTCCAAATTTATATTGACTAAGGCATCAAGTTCTTGTATGCATATATCGATGTTGTCGGTACCGATTCCTGTAGAAAGGACACTTATTCTTTTTCCGTGGTACGTTCCTGTGTGACAAACAAATTCTCGGTGTTGACTTTGATGTTCAATCCTGTCGAAAAATGCAGAAATGAGTGCGACGCGGTCTTGGTCGCCAACGAGAATTACCTTGTGTGCAAGTTGACTAGGGTTTAAAGCTAAATGATAAACTTCGTTTCGCTCGTTTAAAACGAGTTCTGTAGCGGGAAAATACATGGATTAAAGACTGCCAAATACTTTTGCTAATAGCTCAGTAACACGAGCTGCTGGATCTTTGCGGATTTTATTCTCCTCTTGCTCTACCATTTTGAATAATCCTTCAATGGCTTTTTGAGTAACGTATGCATTTAGGTCCGGATTGATTTTCTCACCACCGGTAAAATTCATGGCTGCATTGTATTTGGTCATGATTGGACTCCAATATTCAGTCAGTTTTACACGTGAAATAGCTTCGGCAACCTTTGGAGAGAAAGCCGTTGTTAATTTAGCTGTCGTTTGGTCTTTTAAGAATTTTGTTGCAGCTCCGTTTCCACCGTTCAAAATAGCGAATCCATCTTGGACAGTCATACTTGTGATGGCATCAACAAAAATAGGTAGCGCTTCTTTCGCTGCTTCTTCCGCAGCACGATTCAACGTTGTCTCAAATTTGTCCACTTGTGCAGTCATTCCCAAGTCAATTGCTTTTTGACGTGCTTTGATCGCATCAGGAGGAAAGGCCAAACGAATTGCTTCGTTCTTTAGAAAGCCATCCGTCACAGAAGTAATGTTCACCGCATTTTTGATTCCCACTTGCAACGCTTCCTTCAGTCCAGAGATGACCTCCTGGTTACTTAGTTTAGGTACAGTAGGTGTTGAAACGGGGTTGATGTATCCATTGACGGCGGATAAATCCACTTTGGAACATGTCCCAATAAATAAAGAAATGGAGGAGACCGCGAGTATTTTAAGCATAATTAACGAATTACGTTGATGACTCCAGATTTTTCAGTTTTACCATCTGTGTCCAGTTCTTTGTACCATGCTTTCCAAGAGTACATTCCCGGTTGAACTTTTTGTCCGTTATAATAGCCATCCCAGAAAGAATTTACATCATGTGTTTCCCAAACAACTTCACCCCAACGGTTATGAATGGTTAATTCAAAGTTTGCTTTATCTATCCCTTCCACATAAAACATCCAAACTTGGTTGTGTTCATCATCATCCGGTGTGAAGGCAGTTGGTGCATAAAATATAACATCTGAAACAACTGAAATTGGGTAAGTCACTGAATCGGAACAGCCTAAGGTAGTCGTTACAATCAACGTGATGTCATAAGTACCCATAACGCCTTCCGGATAAGTAATCATTGCACTACCACCATTATTGATCAAATTAGTTGCTCCTTGACTGAACCAAGTATAACTTGCAATATTTCCGGATGAAATATCATTGGTTTGTACGGTTGTTTCAAACCAAGTTAACGGGCTTTTAGACATCGTAAAGTCTGCCGTAGGTAAAGGTGTTACTTCAACAATATCTTGGAAATGCCCATAATATAAACAACCATAAGTTGAGGTGACAATCATATCAACAGTGTAGGTTCCTGCTAGTGGTAATGTATGTGCTAATGGATCAAGGCCATTCGCAGTAAAGGATTCTCCATTGGAGAAAATGTACTGGGTAGATGCCACATCGGCACCATTGGTAGACAGATTAGTGAATACAAAATCACCAGGTAAACATTTTTGAGCAAAGTCAGGTGTGGTATTTGGAACAATTCCTAATGGGAAGGTAGTGGTCATACATTCCGTATTAATTGGTGAACCACAAGCTTCGCTTAAGGTTACGCAATAAACGGTTCCGCTATTTGCTGGGTCAACAGAAATCGAACTTCCATTTCCAATTGGCAAACCATCTTGTGTCCAAGAATACGTATATGCTGTTGATCCACCTGTTCCATTCACTGTTAAAATAATAGCATCCTCAGAACAAATCATGGAATCAGGAGTGATGTATGTGATGTCCAATGGTAGTGGTTCATTGATGGTAACATTTAAGGTTTGAATACAACCATTTAAATCAGTAACCGTTACGGTGTGAATACCTACACCTAAGTCCAATGCTGTTGCAGCAGAAGCTGTAGAGCCTGTCCAACTGTATGTGTAATTTGGTGTGCCTTGTGTAACATTAACGGTTGCTTGTCCATTAGCAAATGTATAGCAATTGGCATCAACGATATTTGTCATGTTCAATACCATTGCAGGTATTTCAGTGACAGTAATATAAATAGAATCAAAACACCCGCTAGCTGTCGAAGCATAACACCAATAATTTCCTGCACTCAATCCAGTTACTGTTTGTGTAGTTTGTCCATTACTCCATTCAAAGGTTATAGGACCAGTTACAGGCGTAACATTCGCAGTGGCTGTTCCGTCATTGCCACCTGGACATGAAACCGGTGTAGTTGTCCCAGTGAAAGAAGCAGGATTATTAACAATTGTAGCAGAACCTGTAGCAGTACAACCATTTGCATCTAATTGAGTAACATTGTATGTTCCAGCAAAAAGACCCGTTGCTGTTGCTCCATTTTGGTTTGAAGGTGTCCAAGTATATGTACAAGGCAAAGTTGCTCCCAAGCCTGCAACGGCAGTAGCTGAACCTACGCCTTGAGAACAAATATCAGGTAATGTGGTTGTGGTAACCGTTGGATTAGCTACGCTTAACCAAGTAGTATCTGTGGTGATTGAACCAATGCTTGTTCCGCATGCAGCTCCGGATAACAAGTATCCAGAAACGCCTGGTGGCATGGAATATGTGCTGCCCGTTGATGTTGTTCCAGGTAATCCGAGGGCTCCATTGTTGTAAGGAAAGGTTGCCAAAACAGTGCCGGCAGCATTTACCGCTTGCCAAACAAAATTACTCCCTGGACTATTCACCATAATATATGGAACTTGTGACATAGTATAAGAACCCGTATTCATAGGAGATGTTGGAACAAATCTACGTCCATCCTGATTAGCACTCCAAACTGTTAAATTCCTTCCCGGCGTAATGTGTGCTATGTTCATTGGTTGGTTCTCAGAGCCTTGAATCGCCAATCCTGAATTCCATGTGGTACATAGTGGTTTATTTCCAATATGCAATTCAAAAATATTTGAAGTTTCATAAAGCACAATTGACATATAATTGCATTGTGCAGTACAACTGAACATTGGTATGTTTTTGTACAGCACTATAAATTTCCTATTTGGTGCACTTCCTATTGTTTGATATTGAATTTGACCTCCCAAACTTGGGTTAATGTCTTGATAAGTGAGCATAATGGAATTACTTGCTCCAGGTAACGATGTTGAAGGTAATGGCAATCCACCAAAAAAGGAGTACGGACAATATTGATTTGCACTTGCCAAATTAAAGGTGATTAATCCGTTTGATCCAATGACACATTGCGTATAATTCACTCCGTAAAAACTAAAGGGGAATCCGATTGCAACTGCACTAGACCAAGAATCATCAGTTAAAGAAACATTTGTCGGAGCATTTAAATAAAATCCGGCAGCGCTTCCTGGATTTGCTCCAGTATTGCAATTATTAATGGTCACAGTTTGGGTTGGACAAATGGTTGCATCTTGACCAAGACACAGAACAACATTGTTTTGGCTATTTACATTCCATTCAGCTAAAAAAATGAGCATTATGGTCAATAATACCTGAAAGAAATTGGTTTTTTTTGATGGCGAAGTTAACATATTCATAGGTTCTACTAATAAGTTCTGAATGCTAAACGATAAAAATCATTCTAGGTTGCTTAAGCGATTCAAAAATAAGAAAAAAAGATTCGTTTAACAAGGTTCCTAGATTTTAAATGCCGTTTGAATCTAAGTACATTCCAAAGTTTTCATGAAGATAAGAATTAAAGTGTCAAAAGGACACTAATAATTTGTTAAAAATAGTTGACTTTCCGTTCGAAAATGTTACTACTTTTGCCCAAGTTCAATTATTAAAAACGATAAATATGTCAAATAAGTATCATGCAGAGATTGAAGCGTTCATGGATCGCGTTCGTGCTAAAAACGGACATGAGCCAGAATTCCTTCAAGCGGTTCAAGAAGTAGCAGAAGCAGTTATTCCAATTGTTGAATCGAGTCCCAAATACAAAGCGGCTAAAATTTTAGACCGCATTGTTGAGCCAGAAAGAACCATCATTTTCCGAGTTCCTTGGGTAGATGACAAAGGTGAAGTTCAAGTGAATAGAGGTTACCGCGTGGAGTTTAACTCTGCCATTGGTCCATATAAAGGTGGGTTACGTTTCCATCCATCTGTCAATTTATCAATCCTTAAGTTTTTAGGATTTGAGCAAATTTTCAAAAATTCCTTAACGACACTTCCTATGGGTGGTGGTAAAGGTGGGTCTGATTTTGATCCAAAAGGAAAATCGGATAACGAAGTAATGAAATTTTGTCAATCATTTATGACGGAATTATCTCGTCACATTGGCGCTGACACAGATGTACCTGCGGGTGATATCGGTGTAGGTGGACGTGAAATCGGATACATGTTCGGACAATATAAAAGAATTCGCAACGAATTTACGGGCGTTTTAACTGGTAAAGCACGCAACTGGGGTGGATCATTGATTCGTCCAGAAGCAACAGGTTACGGAACCGTTTATTTCGCAAAAGAAATGTTGGCGACGAAAGGTGATTCTTTCAACGGTAAAATTGTAGCAGTTTCTGGTTCTGGAAACGTAGCGCAATACGCATGTGAGAAAGCAACTCAATTAGGAGCTAAAGTGGTGACATTGTCCGATTCAGAAGGCTACATCTACGATGCAGACGGAATCGATGCGGATAAATTAGCATTCGTCATGGAATTGAAAAATGTGAAACGTGGACGTATCTCTGAATATGCGAACGTTTATTCATCTGCAAAATTCATCGCTGGTAAACGTCCATGGGAAGTGAAAGCGGATATCGCTCTCCCTTGTGCAACACAAAACGAATTGAACGGTGACGAGGCGAAAGTGCTTATTTCCAACGGTGTGATTTGTGTCGCTGAAGGAGCAAACATGCCCTCAACTCCAGAAGCAATTACGGCATTCCAAAACGCGAAAGTATTGTTCTCTCCAGGAAAAGCGTCGAACGCTGGTGGAGTGGCAACCTCAGGTTTGGAGATGTCACAAAATTCATTACGTCTTTCTTGGCCGGCTGAAGAAGTGGACCAACGTTTACACGGAATCATGGTTTCGATTCACGAAGCATGTGTGAAATACGGTAAGGATGAAACTGGATATGTAGATTACGTAAAAGGTGCTAACATCGCTGGATTTGTGAAAGTTGCAGATTCAATGATTGATCAAGGTTTGGTATAATATCCCATTCATAAAAATGTAAATCCCGTCTTTGGCGGGATTTTTTTTGTGCTTATTTTCTGAATTTTCAGCACCTTTGTATGTGATTCATCGACTAATAATTTGCTGTTTTATTCTTTGTCAACACTGGCTTTGTCTAGCGCAAAATCAAGTTGAATCTGGTGTTAGGCGAATCGGACTTGCACAGGAATTTCAGAAATTCACACCCTTTACTCGGGCACGCCTTCAATGTGAGCGAAATAAAAGCTTCTTTGCTGTGAACCTTGGATTTTCAATACAAAAGGCAAGCCAGCAACTCTTCGCTCCATCCGTTGCAATTGATTACGCTCATCTTTGGAAAATCAAACGTATTTATCTTGGTCCAGTCGTGGACTTTTCTATGGATTCACATGTGTTTGGGACGCGTTTTTTGTACCTTCATTCTTCGGTTGGATATCGATTAGCAGTAGGTGAAAAAATCCAATTTTTTCAAGAAGCAACGATTGGTCCAACGATGGAATCCTTTACCTACTTAAGTCAAAAGAATCAGCAATTCACGTGGAATTATCATGTTCAACTGGGACTACAGTATGCGCTTCGTTAAAATAACGTTCTTGTTAAGTGTCCTTTTTGCTTGCGCGAAAAGCGAAGAAGTCAAGAATATCCTTGTTTTTGGACATGCTGGAATGGGATTGAGTATGGATAATTCTATTTATCATGATAATTCAAAAGAAGCGGTTTCGTTAGCTTTGAATTTACCAACTTCGAATGGGGTGGAAGTAGATGTGCGTTTAGGTGCTGATGGAACCTTATGGCTGTATCACGATGAATGGTTGGAGGCAGAAACTAATGGAAAAGGTTGTGTTTCGGAGCTAAGCGATCTGGATTTGTCTAAAATCAACTATCAAACCCTAAAGAAAGAAAAATTGGTGAAATTAATCGATGTGTTGAGTCAAGTGCGAGAAGATCAACTTCTGTTTATTGATTTGAAGCATGTCAATTCTTGTCACAATGAATGGGTGGATTTCGAGCGCTTAATGTTTGCGTTTGAAGATCAGCTAGATGCGTATAAAGATCAGGTGAAAATCATTTGTTCCAATGAATATTGGTTGAATAATCTGGCGCTTCACTACGAAGTGTTGTTTTCAACGGATGATTTCGAAGAAGGAAAGAAAATTATTCAGAAATATTCTTCCATAAAAGGATTGGTCATTCGAAATACGGCGATTGATGCTGCAGAAGTAAATTGGATCAAAAGACAAAATCAATCTGTATATTTATATGACATTCGTTCCCTGAAAGGGATTCGAAAGGCATACAGGAAGCATCCAACCGGAATCTTTGCAGACGATCTTAGAAATGCTTTAGTCGAAAGAGGTTATGCTTTGTAGAAAGGTAATTTCACGACTTGGGCTTTAATCCCTTTTTCGCGGATTTCAATGAAGATTTCATGGTCCAACTTACTGTTCTCGATTGTTACATATCCAAGTCCAATCCCTATTTTCATGCTGGGGGACATTGTTCCGGAGGTTACTTTTCCGATAACTGTTCCAGCTGCATCCAAAATTGGATAATCGTGACGAGGAATTCCGCGGTCAATCATTTCGAAAGCGACTAATTTACGTGTTACACCTGCTTCTTTTTGTTTCGCAAGGAATTCAGAATCGGTGAAATCCTTCGTGAATTTCGTTATCCATCCTAATCCTGCTTCCAACGGAGAAGTCGTGTCATCGATGTCGTTTCCATATAAACAGAATCCCATTTCTAAACGAAGCGTATCGCGTGCGGCAAGTCCAATCGGTTTGATTCCAAAGTCAGCTCCAGCAGCAAAAACAGCATCCCATACCTTGTTGGCGTCTTCGTTTTTTACATACACTTCAAATCCACCTGAGCCAGTGTAACCTGTTGCAGAAATCATGATGTTATCAATTCCAGCAAATGTCCCATGTTGAAACGTATAATACGGCATGTTCGATAAATCGATGCTTGTCAAAGATTGCATCGCTTTCGCGGCTTTAGGACCTTGAATCGCAAGCAAACTGTATTGATCAGATAGATTTTCCATTTCTACACCTAAGTCATTGTGGGAAGAAATCCAATCCCAATCTTTTTCAATATTCGAGGCATTAACAACGATGAAATACTCTTCAGCATTCACACGGTAGATGATTAAGTCGTCCACAATACCACCTTTGCCATTCGGCATGCACGAATACTGTGCTTTTCCATCAAACAATACCGAAGCATCATTGGAAGCAAATTTTTGAATCAATGCTAAAGCATTTGGACCTCTTAATACAAATTCCCCCATGTGAGAAACATCAAAAACACCCACTGCATTGCGCACTGTTTCGTGCTCGGCATTCACTCCTTCGTATTGTACGGGCATATTATATCCCGCAAAAGGAACCATTTTCGCTCCAAGATCAATGTGTTTTTGTGAGAGTGCTGTGTTTTTCATTTGGAATTATTAAAGCGTTAAATGCTGGGAATTAGTTTTTCACACGTTCTACGTAAACGCCCGTTCTTGTATCGATTTTAATAACTTCACCATTATCGATAAACAACGGAACTTTAACTTCTGCTCCTGTGGCAATCGTTGCTGGTTTCATGGAGTTCGTTGCTGTATCTCCTTTTACTCCGGGCTCCGTATACGTAACTTCAGAAATGATGTACATCGGTAATTCAACCACAAGTGGCATCTCTTCTTCCGCGTGGAATAGGATGTTAACGATCATTCCTTCTTGCAAGAATCCAGGCTTTTCAACCATTTTCAATGGAATATTGACTTGCTCATATGTTTCATTGTTCATGAATACATAGGATTCTGGTTCTTGGTACAGGTATTGGTATTCACGGTTCTCAATGCGAACCGGATCAATTTTATGTCCAGCTGAAAAGGTGTTGTCAATCACTCTTCCTGATTCAATTTGACGCATTTTTGTACGAACGAATGCAGGACCTTTACCTGGCTTAACATGTTGGAATTCGATGATTTGATAAAGTTTATCATTGTGACGTATGCACAATCCGTTGCGGATATCTGAAGTATTTGCCATAATTCAATTCAAATTAGGTCGCAAATATAGGATTTTGAGTCGAAATCACCATCCTTTCCCTTGAAATTCATGGCAGATCAACTTCATTCAAGTTTGATCTTTTTTGGAAATACACTTAGTTCTTGAAATAAAGCCCTTTATCAACCGATTTTCGTTCATAAAAATCACTGTTTCCATGTAAAATCAGTGTGTCTAAAGGTTATTTTTGTTATTCCGAAATCATTAAAATTCGAAATGGCAGAAAATCAATATACTGAAGACAACATACGCTCCCTCGATTGGAAGGAACATATTCGACTTCGTCCGGGTATGTATATCGGTAAGCTTGGCGATGGTGCTGCAGCTGACGATGGAATTTACATTCTTGTGAAAGAGGTGGTGGATAACTGTATCGATGAGTTTGTCATGGGGAACGGAAAACGTGTGGATATCAAAGTGAAAGATGGAACGGTTTCTGTTCGTGATTATGGACGAGGTATTCCACTTGGGAAAGTAGTGGAAGTAGTTTCTAAAATGAATACCGGTGGAAAATACGATTCGAAAGCTTTTAAGAAATCCGTTGGTTTAAATGGTGTCGGAACAAAAGCGGTTAATGCCCTTTCTTCTTATTTCATGGTCTATTCCGTGCGTGAAGGCGAAAAGAAAATGGCTGAATTCTCGAAAGGGGAATTGGTGAAGGATTATCCAATGGAGAAGACGGATGAGGTGAATGGAACCTATGTTGAATTCATTCCAGATGAATCAATTTTTAAGAAATATGCCTTTAAGACTGCTTATTTGGATAAAATGATGTGGAATTATTGCTATTTGAATCGTGGATTATCCATGTATTATAATGGGGAGAAGTTTCAATCTAAAGATGGGTTAAAGGATTTATTGGAAAACAACATGGATGGTGATCCACTGTATCCAATTATTCACTTGGAGGACGAAGATATCGAGGTAGCATTCACACATGGACGAACGTACGGTGAGGATTATTATTCTTTTGTCAATGGTCAACATACCACACAAGGTGGAACACATCAAAGTGCTTTCCGTGAATCGGTAGCGAAAGTCATCCGTGATTTTTACAACAAAAACTACGAGGCGTCAGATATTCGTCAGTCCATTGTAGCGGCTATAGCTGTTAAAGTAATTGAGCCAGTATTTGAATCACAAACGAAAACGAAGCTTGGTTCTCAAGAAATTGAGCCAGGCGGAAAATCGATGCGTGCGTTTATCAACGACTTTTTGAAAGATAAACTCGATAATTACCTGCACCGTAATCCGGATGTAGCTGAAACGATTGAAAAGAAAATTAAACAGTCCGAACGCGAACGCAAAGAATTAGCGGGAATCCGTAAAATCGCTCGTGACCGGTCTAAAAAATCAAATTTACACAACAAGAAATTACGTGATTGTCGCTCGCACTTAACGGATTTAAAGGATGAAAAACGCGAAGAAACAACACTATTTATTACGGAAGGGGATTCAGCGAGTGGATCCATTACGAAATCAAGAGATGTTACAACTCAAGCAGTATTTTCACTGAGGGGGAAGCCATTGAATTGCTATGGCTTGACCAAGAAAGTCGTTTATGAGAACGAAGAGTTTAACTTGATTCAGGCGGCCTTGGACATTGAAGACGACATGGATAATTTGCGCTACAACAAGATTGTGATTGCGACCGATGCCGATGTCGATGGAATGCACATTCGCATGTTGTTGTTGACGTTTTTCCTTCAGTTCTTTCCAGATTTGGTAAAGCGCAACCACGTGTATGTCTTGCAAACGCCGTTGTTCCGTGTCCGCAATAAAAAGAAAACGATTTACTGTTATTCTGATGAAGAACGCCGCAATGCCATCGAAGAGATTGGTAAAGGTGCAGAGATCACTCGATTCAAAGGACTAGGAGAGATTTCCCCCGATGAGTTTATTCACTTTATCGGAGAAGATATTAGGTTAGAACCGGTACTCTTGACAAAAGACAATTCGATTGATTCGATTTTATCCTACTTCATGGGAAAAAACACACAAGAGCGCCAAGAATTTATCATCGATAATTTGCGCGTCGAAAAGGATGTTGTGGATCAAGGAAAAGCTGAATTAAATACGAACGAAATAGAAATTGCTTCTTAATCATGGCAGAAGACGAAATAGAAGAATTGAATCCATCTTTGGGTGATGAACATAATCCATTTGAAAACAAACAGGTGGATGAAAAAATCATTCCAGTTGGTGGTTTGTATCAAAATTGGTTTTTAGATTATGCAAGTTACGTAATCCTTGAGCGCGCGGTTCCTGCTTTGAATGATGGACTAAAGCCTGTTCAACGACGCATTCTACATTCGATGAAAGAATTGGAGGATGGTCGATACAACAAAGTAGCGAACATCATCGGTAATACGATGAAATACCACCCGCATGGTGATGCTTCCATTGGAGATGCATTAGTACAATTAGGACAAAAAGAATTATTGATTGATTGCCAAGGAAACTGGGGTAATACCTTAACAGGTGATGGAGCTGCCGCGCCACGTTATATTGAAGCGCGTTTGTCCAAGTTTGCCTTACATGTGGCTTTTAACCCTAAGACAACGAACTGGTTGATGAGTTATGACGGACGTAACAAGGAGCCAGAACAACTTCCAATGAAATTTCCGCTGTTGTTGGCGCAAGGAGCAGAAGGAATCGCAGTAGGGATGGCCTGTAAGTTTTTGCCACATAACTTCATCGAATTAATTGATCAATCCATCAACCATTTGCGTGGAAAAAAAGTGGAGTTACTTCCTGATTTCCCAAATGGTGGAATGGCTGATTTTACTGGATACAACGATGGTTTACGCGGTGGACGTGTGCGCGTTCGTGCGAAGATCAAAAAGGTCGATAACAAAACCTTGACGATTCACGAAATCCCTTTTGGAACAACGACCGGATCCTTGATTGAGTCGGTGCTTAAAGCCAACGATAAAGGGAAAATCAAGATTAAGAAAATTGAAGATAATACGTCCTCAGAGGCAGAAATTATCGTGCATTTATTCCCAGGAGTATCTCCAGATAAAACGATAGACGCACTTTACGCATTTACGGATTGCGAAGTGTCGATGGCGCCAAATTCCTCGATTATCGATGGAGATAAGCCACGTTTTTTAGGGGTAACTGAAATCCTGAAAATAAATACGGACAATACCGTTCGCTTGTTGAAACTCGAATTGGAAATTCGTTTGGATGAGTTAGAACGTCAATGGCATTTCTCTACCTTGGAGAAGTTGTTCATTAACAATGAGATGTACATCGACTTTAAGCACTACAGTGATCGTGAGTCCTTGTATGAGTATTTATACAAACGTTTCGAGCCCTTCAAAAAACAACTAATTCGTGCGATTGAGGATGAGGATTTACACAAATTGACGCAAATCCCGATGATTCGGATCACGCGATTTGACTCTACGAAAGCGGATGATGCCTTATTGAAAATCGAAGAAGAAATTCAAGTGGTGAAAGCCCATTTGAATAACTTGGTGGAATATGCCATCGATTATTACAAGGATTTAAAGAAACGTTTTGGCGCTGGAAAAGAACGTAAAACGGAAATCAAAGTATTTGACAACATAAGTGCTACGAAAGTAATCATCGCGAACCGTAAGTTGTATGTGGATTACGAAGAAGGATTCATCGGTTATGGCCTGAAGAAAAATGAGCCAATTGGCGATTGTTCGGATATTGACGACATCATTTGTTTCTTTGCTTCAGGTAAGATGCTAGTCACCAAAGTTTCAGATAAGAAATTTGTCGGTAAAGACTTGATCTTCGCAAGTGTTTGGAAGAAAGGTGATACAAGAACGATTTACCATTTGTTCTATCAGGACGGAGTAGGTGGAGCAACAATGATGAAGCGTTTTTACGTGAATTCCATTACGCGCGATTCAGAATATGACTTAACTAAAGGTGCAAAAGGATCAAAAATGTTGTATTTCTCTGTTCATCCAAACGGAGAACGCGAAGTAATTACGGTATTATTGCGTCCAAGGCCGCATTTGAAACGTTTGCGTTTCGATGTCGATTTAGGCGAATTGCTCATCAAAGGCCGGAATTCAGCAGGTAATCGTGTGACGAAGGAGATCATCCAGAAAATCGTTCAGAAAGAAGTCGGTGGATCAACATTAGCAGCACGTAAGATTTGGTATGATGGAATCGTTGGACGACTCAACGATGAGGGTAGAGGTAAGTTCCTAGGTTCCTTCAAAGGAGATGACCGCATTTTGACCTTATATCGAAATGGTGAATACCGCTTGAGTTCGTTTGATTTAGCGACGCATTTCGATGAGGACATGGTTCACATCGAAAAATGGATACAGGATCGACCAATTTCAACAGTCTATTTCGATGCGGAAAAAGAAATGCATTATGTGAAACGCTTTGTCTGTGAAGTGCAGGTGGATAAACGTATTTCCTTTATCAGTGAAGCAGCGGGTTCCTACATGGACGTTGTTTCGACAGCTTATCGTCCAGAAGCGAAGATTGTCTACAACAAATTATTGAAGGAAACCAAAAATCTCCCGGACAATGTCATGAACTTAGCAGATTTGATTGAAGTCAAAGGGATGAAAGCCCAAGGAAATCAAATGACCAAGTTGAAAGTCAAAGAAATCATCTTGACGCATCCCATCGATGAAAGTCCGGAACCTTGGCCAGATGTCAAGGTTCTTGCAGAGGAAACGGCAGAGCTGAACATCCTAGAAGAAGAGGATGAGGCTGGTCCAACACCAACAATGGAGTGGGATTTATCCAAAAAAGAAGAAGAAGACAACGAGGATCAGATTAAATTATTTTAGATTCATTCTATATAGCCATCGAAAGTTTCGATGGCTTTTTTTAAGCTATTATTTTCGTTAAATTTGTTAGATAAAATTGACAATTATGAATGCATTAAGAGAAGACAAAATCAATTACGCCAACGTTGGATTAATGCTTATCACAGCAGTGTTAGCATACTTTTTTCCGTTTGAAACATTCTTATTGGCATACGCCTATTTGGGCCCTCTACATTATTTAACTGAAATCAGCTGGTTGCACGATCGAAATTATTATTCAAAAGGAAAATATGATTTCTTGGTATTGCTGATCGTTGGAATTTTACTTTCCTATGCAGCATTCGCGAAGGATTTTGGAGTAAGTATTGAAGTATACGACTACTTCGTGAAAATGAATTTGTTCGATAAACTGTTGGTTTTTGCCTTGTTTAGTTCGATTCTATTTGCCCTGGTGAAAAACCTCTTTGTTAAAATTATTGCTATTTTATTTCTATTTGTTTTCGTTTCCGGTTGGTTGAGTCCTGATAATGCTGCGTCTAACGCCGAAAACACAACGATTTTTGCGCTAACTTCCTTGGTTCCGACCTTAATTCACGTATATTTATTTACCGGATTGTTTATGTTATTTGGTTCCTTAAAAACACGAAGTGTTTCAGGTATGTGGCAAATGGTTGGATTTGTTGTGATCCCCTTAGTGCTTGTTTTTGCCATTCCCGTAGACGCCAAAGCACCGATTTCTGATTACGGAAAAAACGCACATTATGCTAAGGGTGATGGGTTTTATGCAACGAACATTAGTATTTTAGATCACTTTAATTTGATAAATGATCCTATTTATACCAATGCAGACTTTATTTCTTTCGTTAAGAAAAAAGACTTCAAGCAAGCGAATACGCAATACAATTTCATCACAAAAACGAACTTAACTTTGTTAGTGGATAGCCTTTCTAAAATTCCAAACAAAGCGTATTTGATCAATAAACAACCTTTGAATCCTAATTTTCAGGTGGACAATATTCTCCTGCTATTCTCGAAAGAAGGAATGTTAGATGAATACCAAATGAAACCAATTCCTGCTAAATTATTCACTGGATTCTCCTTAGAGAAATACGCGGGTATCGTGTATCATTCAACAATCGGCATTATGTTGATGCGATTCATCGCTTTTGCCTACTTATATCATTATTTAAACTGGTTCAGTAAGACTGAGGTCATTCGATGGCACAAAGTTCCGAAATTGCGCTTTGCCGCGGTGATATTGCTTTGGCTAGTAGCCAGTGTCTTCTATGCCTACGATTATTCTTTGGGCTTGAGTTTGTTATTCTTCTTAAGTTTCTCTCACGTACTTTTGGAATTTCCTTTGAATATCATTTCTATTGTTGGAATTGGAAAGGAGTCCTTGGCGATTATGAAAAATGGATTCAAAGCACCAACAACCTAAGCAACTTAATTTTCATTTATGAAGTACTTTTTTATCGCATTTTTGCTTATTGGATTCAATTCCTTCGGACAAGAATCTTCCGGATTAATTTTAAATACGGGGAGTAATAAACTAGTAACGAACTTGCCGGATGGACGCTACACGCTTTCTGATGAAGGTGCCTCTTATTTTGCAAAATTGTCTTTGGACTGCGCTTCAAAATCGAGTCCACACTATTATTTTAAAGCCTTACGCAAGAAAGGCGACACAGATGGCCCGCGAGATGTTTGGCCTTCGTTTTATGGTTGTTACGATTGGCATAGTGCAGTTCATAATCATTGGTGTATGATTAAAATCTTGAAGTTGCACCCAAATATTCCAGAAGCAGCAGAATTGCGTCAACGTTTAAAGGAAAGTTTTACTTCGGAAAATATTCAAAAGGAATTGGCCTATGTACGTTCGCATGAAAACGGACTTTTTGAATTTCCTTACGGTCAATCTTGGGTACTAAAAGTAGCAGACGAATTGCATTCATGGAATGATACTGAAGCGAAAGAATGGTTGAGAAATCTCATTCCATTGTCCAGCTATATTGCTTTTGTGCATTCTGTTATTTGGAAACAAGTGGATAATGTAGAATTATCTGGAAGTCATGATAGTCCTGCTATGGGCTTGTCTTTCGCCTATGATTATGCCACTGCATTTGGCGATAAGAAATTGAAAAAAGTCGTTACAACCGCAGCAATGAAGTATTACGGTAAAATAGCGAATGTAGCCATTGAAAAAGAACCATACGAATATGATTTCATGTCGGCTAGTTTGTTAGTTGCGGATTTAATGCGCAAAGTACTGACTCCAGAGAAATTCGTCAAATGGAGTAACAACTATTGTCCAAATTTATTCCTTGCTGAAAAAGTAAAAATTCCTTTACAAATAAAGCGTTCGGAAAAACACGATGGATACGAATCGCATTGGGATGGGTATCACCTCAATCGTATTTGGTGTCTGAATGGAATGTTGAAAACACTTCCAGAAGGAACCTTAGATGAAACCACAAAAAAAGAATGGGTGAATGCCATGAACGACATGTGGGACTACGCTCAAGAAAGCATTGGAAAAGGAAATTACGACATTGACCATTGGTTGTCGTCCTTTTCTGTGTTCGCGTTAATTGGTTACGAGTAATTTCACTTTAGCCAACACCCAGTCTAATTGTTCTTCTTTCGTGAGTTTGGAATTATCCAACACAAGTGCATCGGAAACTTGTATCAAAGGACTTTCTTTCCGGGTTGAATCGATGTGATCGCGCTCCGCTAGGTTCTGACGCACTTCTTCAATAGACATCTTGATTCCCTTAGATTGCATTTCTGCTAACCTGCGTTGCACACGAATTTCTGGATCCGCAGTGACAAATAATTTCAGTTCAGCATTTGGAAAGACAACGGAGCCAATGTCGCGGCCATCCATAACGATTCCACCAAGAACTCCCATTTTTTGCTGTGCTTCCACTAATTTTTCTCGAATCGGTTTATAGGCTGCCACAATGGAAACAATCTCAGCGACTTTAGGTTCGCGAATTTCGTTTGATACATCATTTCCATTCAAGAAAATATGAAGTTCCTGCTCCATGACTTCAAAATGAATTTCCATTCTCGTCAAGTGCGCATTGATTTCCTCTTTGGCTAATTCGCCATCTTGGATAAGTCGATTCTGTATGCAATACAATGCAGCTGCCCGATACATGGCGCCAGAATCAATAAATACATAGTCCAATCGTTTCGCGAGGTCTTTCGCGAGTGTGCTTTTTCCACAAGCTGAAAATCCGTCAATGGCTATGGTGATTCTTTTATGATTCATGACCTAAAAATAATTGTTTTGACTTGATTGAGTCCTTCTTCTTTCTAAACTTTGATAAAAAGTCAAAAAAAAGCCTCCCGCAGGAGGCTTTTACTTAATAGTACATTGCTCTTCGAACTTTCGAAATGTATTTCGCGAGTCGAATGACTTGTTTGGTGTAGCCGAATTCGTTGTCGTACCATGCATAGAGCACAACATTTTTCCCATCTATAGAGGCAATTGTTGCATTGGAATCGAACACTGAACAACACGTATTACCGATGATGTCACTAGATACTAATTCTGGATCAAAGGAATAGTGGATTTGATTGACCAACTCTCCATTCAAGGCTGCATCTTTAATGGCAGCATTGACTTCTTCGATACTGGTTCCTTTACCTAATTCCAGGCTCAAGATGGCTAAAGATCCATTGGGAGTTGGGACACGTACGGCATTCGCTGTTAATTTGTCTTTTAAGTCTGGAATTACTTTTGTTACAGCACTACCAGCACCAGTTGAAGTAATGACCATATTAATCGCTGCCGAACGTCCACGTCTAACTTTCTTATGCATGTTGTCCAATAAGTTTTGGTCGTTCGTATACGCATGTACCGTTTCGATGTGTCCTTTTATAACACCGAAGGTATCATTGACAACTTTCAAAATAGGGGAAATGGCATTCGTTGTACAAGAAGCTGCGGAGAAAATGTTTTCATTTTCAATGTCCAACATACCTTGATTGATTCCATAAACGATATTTGGAACTTCTTTTCCTGGTGCCGTCAATAATACTTTGGATACACCTTTCGCTTGTAGGTGGCGGGATAATTGTTCACGGTTGGTGAATACACCAGTGTTGTCAATAATCAACGCGTTGTTAATGCCAAACTGCGTGTAATCAATGTCCTCTGGATTGGAAGCATCGATCATGTGGACGATTTGTCCATTGATGACAAGGCTTTTGTTTGCTAAATCCTCAGTGACAGTCCCTTTAAATGCGCCGTGAACAGAGTCATTTCGCAACAACGAAGCACGTTTAATGATGTCTGCATCACTGGCTCCGCGTGTTACGATTGCTCTCAATCGCAATTGTTGACCTTTTCCAGCTTGTTTAATCAATTCTCTCGCAGCCAAACGCCCAATGCGCCCAAATCCGTATAACACGACATCACGCGGCTCGATTGCTTGTTGCGCTGGAAGTTTACCTAGTTTGTCTTTTAAAAAATCTGCTTTGGTCGAATACTTAGCATGTTCTGCCAACCATTCACTTGCTAGTTTTCCGATGTCCAATTTAGCTGCTTTCACATCCAAGGTCATCAAAGCAACGGCTAATTCAGAAGTGGTAAAAACATCTATGGGTTTGTTCACTACTTTCTTCGCGTACTCATGAAGATTAAGGATTTCAGAAATGGTAACATCCGTCAAATGATTCCGGAATAAGACCAATTCAATTCCTTTGTCGTACAATAATTCGCCGACTTTACTTTGCAACGTTACCGCTGCGCGCTCCTGCTCAATGTGCGAGTGAAGCTCTTTTTCATAGCCATCTTTCGATTCCATTTTTTACTTGTTTATGTGTTGATTGATTGTTGATGCTAAAAAATAGGGAAGAAAAAAAGGCTGTCCACTTTCGCAGACAGCCTTTCAATGATATTATCCTAAGTAGGACTTCAGTAATTTGTTTCGCGATGTATGACGCAGTCGTCGAATCGCTTTTTCTTTAATTTGACGAACACGCTCGCGTGTCAAGTTGAATTTCGCTCCGATTTCTTCTAAGGTTAAACCGTGATTCATTCCGATTCCGAAGAACAACCGAATGATTTCACGTTCTTTATCCGTTAGCGTACTTAACGAACGCTCAATTTCTTTCTGCAAAGACTCAGCCATTAAGGCTTGATCTGTTCGAGGAGCATCTGCATTGGACATCACATCCATCAATGTTCCTCCATCTTCATTCGATGAAAGTGGAGCATCCATTGATACGTGACGACCGGATACATTTAAACTTTCTTTGATTTTTTCTTCTGGAACTTCCAACGCTTCTGCCAATTCTTCAGCGGAAGGTGGACGTTCGAATTCTTGCTCAAGTCGAGAAAATGCCTTATTGATTTTGTTCAAGGATCCAACTTGGTTCAAAGGCAAACGTACAATACGTGCTTGCTCTGCTAGGGCTTGCAAGATGGATTGACGAATCCACCAAACAGCATAAGAAATAAATTTGAATCCACGTGTTTCATCAAATTTCTGTGCTGCTTTGATTAATCCAAGGTTTCCTTCGTTGATTAAATCTGGAAGAGTTAAACCTTGATTTTGGTATTGCTTTGCAACGGAAACGACAAAACGTAAGTTCGCTCGTGTCAGTTTTTCCAAAGCTTTTTGATCACCGGCTTTTATCTTTCTGGCTAATTCTACTTCTTCCTCTGCTGTGATCAGTTCTTCACGACCAATATCCTGTAGATATTTATCTAAAGACTGACTCTCTCTGTTTGTTATCGATTTGGTGATTTTGAGCTGTCTCATGCTGCTGGATATCTCTAATTATTTGTTAATTTTCTATCTATTATCTCGTAGTTGGAAGCAAAGTAACGCCAAAAATTGTGATTGAAAAAATTTAGTTTCCACAATTTATTAACTTTTATCAACGAGTTCTCAACCCTTGTTTTTGGAATTAAAAAACCCTAAAGTCCCAAGCCTTTGTATTCTCTTTTTCCGCTCTCAGTCATGATTTCAAGTAGGACACCCCGATTGACACCACTTAATTTTCCGCTTAATTGTTCGATGCTTTCGATGGGTTCATTGTTCACTTTTAAGATAACATCACCAACGTTTAATCCAACAGCTTTTAATTTTCCAGCAGTGATGGATTTGATTTTGACGCCATAAGCAATATTTAATTCTTTTTTCTCCTTTGCACTCATCTCGATGAAGGTCGCACCCAAAGCTTGACTTTTATTTATTTCTTCCTTGGACATCAACGCTGTCTCACCTTCTTTGTTACGCAAAACTAATTCTCGAATAACTTCCTCGCCATCTTTTTTGCGAACAGTTATCGAAACTTTGTCACCTGGACGTCTTTTTCCAATTTCTTCTTGTAGGGCAGAAACGGAGTTGACTTCCTTATTTCCAATTTTCAAGATGATATCTCCATCTTTCAGTCCAGCCTTATCTGCGCTTCCATCCTCAATGACTTTCGCTAGATACACACCTTTTAGATTCGGAAGGTTATTTTTCTCTTTGATTTCTTGTGAAATATCTGATATTTGAACACCTAAGTATCCACGCTGCACGAGTCCGTAATCGATCAGGTCGCTCATTACCTTTTGAACTAGGTTCACTGGAATGGCAAAGGAATAACCACTATAACTTCCAGTTTGAGAAGCAATAGCCGTGTTGATTCCGATGAGTTGACCTTGCGTGTTGACCAACGCGCCACCACTATTTCCTGGATTTACCGCTGCGTCTGTTTGAATAAAGGATTCAATTGGAACGATGTCCTGCCCATTGCGCTCACTCAATAAATTAATATTTCTCGCTTTAGCAGAGACAATACCAGCTGTTACGGTTGATGTTAAATTAAATGGATTCCCAACGGCCAATACCCATTCACCGATTTTTAAATCATCGCTGTTTCCAAGTGGAATCGGTGTGAAACCGGATCCTTCGATTTTCAATACAGCAATATCTGTAGCGGGATCTGACCCAATTATTTTTGCTGTATATTTAGAGTTGTCATTCAATATTACCTCGATTTCGCTTGCGTTTTCTATAACATGGTTGTTCGTGACAATGTAACCTTCAGAAGAAACGATGACGCCGGAGCCAGAACTTGCTCCGTATTGTTTAAATTCTTTCCCTCCAGCACCTGGACCATAAAACAATTCCTGAAAAGGATCTCGTTGAAAAGTAGTCTGAACTACTTTTGTCGTGATGTGAACGACCGAATTAATGGTGTTTGCAGCGGCATCCGTAAAGTCGGCACCCACTGGGACTCCGCTCATCGAAACTTGATGAGCAAAACGATTTCCATCCAAAACTTGCTCCGAAAGTTTCGTGGAAGAATGTTCGATTATGACGTAAGTAGCTAAGGGTAAGGTTCCGCCCAATATGCCTAATCCTAACATTTTAAAGTAAGCTAAAAAATTCATGATAAAACAGTTTTAAAATTTCTACTCTTCCAACGCAAATAGTATTCCAAAAATTGTCTAAAAAATGTTAAATTTTGTTAAGAAATCAATCGGAATAAATCGATACTTTTGTTCAAGCTTTATGGAGATTGAATTTTCTAAATATCAAGGAACAGGTAACGATTTTATTTTAATCGATAATCGTCAAGGTCAATGTGACAATTTGTCTCAGTCTGACATCCAGTTTTATTGTGACAGACGCTTTGGCATTGGGGCTGACGGATTGATACTTATTCAATTGTGCACGGACGCTTCATTTGATATGGTGTATTATAATTCCGATGGATCTCAATCATTTTGTGGGAATGGCGCTAGATGCGCGGTACATTTTGCATCTACATTAGGGATTGACACGCGACAGGTCATATTTAAAGCGATTGACGGATTGCATCAGGCCTCACAATGTGGAGATGAGGTGCGTATAAACATGCAAGAAGTAGTATCCGTGAAACGCGATGGAGAAGACTTTGTACTCCACACAGGTTCTCCACATTATGTCAAAATTTCCGAAGACCACTCTTCAGAAAACGTTATTAAAACCGGCAAAAATATTCGATACAATGCTGTTTACCAGCACGACGGAATAAATGTCAATCTGCTTTCGTTGCAAGAAAACGGCATCTCCGTAGCAACCTATGAGCGAGGTGTGGAAAATGAAACACTTTCTTGTGGGACAGGTGTGACAGCATGTGCCTTGGTTTATGCCCTTATTTCTAAGACTTCAAATAATCACGTGAACGTTCATACGAAAGGTGGACAATTGGAAGTGTTCTGGAAAAAAACGGAAACAGGATTTCAGGATATCTTTTTAGTGGGTCCAGCCACTTTTGTATTTAAAGGAAGAGTTAAACGATGTTAGTTGGAGCGAAAGTATATTTAAGAGCAGTGGAAAAGTCGGATGCAACTACCATTTACATGTGGGAAAATAATCCAGAAAACTGGAAGGTCTCCAATACCGAAGTTCCTTTTTCGATGTTTGATATCATGGCACTTATTGAACACCAGACCGACTTGCGAAAATCTGGACAACTTCGTTTTGTTATTCTCGAAAATGTTACCGAACGACCCTTAGGAGTGATTGATTTGTACGAAGTAAACTTCAAACACGGCTATGCTTCTGTGGGGATTTTAATTGCGATGGATGCAGATCGCGGAAAAGGATTTGCTGCGGAAGCACTGCAGTTGCTTATTCACTATACCCGCGATTATTTAGAACTTCGCAACTTACAGTGTTCTATTCATGGAGATAACTTTGCCAGTATTGCATTTTTTGAACGGATGAACTTTCACAAAGTTGGCATTCGGAAAGGATGGCTAAGATTTAAAGGAAATGTAATAGATGAAATAACATATCAATTATGTCTAAAGGAAAATTAATGATCTTTGGTGGTGTTTTGGCCATCGTTGGAATGATTGCAATTGGGCCAAAAGCGCTGCTTTATCTCGCGGGAAGTCACAAAAGCGTCAATACAGAATCTCAGGCTTTTTACATCAGTGGCTCCATGGATTTGAATCAACTAGCAGATCAATTGGTTCACGAAAAAATCATTGATGACGTTAAATCTTTTATTTCAGTAGGTGATTATAAGGGCTTGACGGATAAAACAATTGCATCGGGAAAATACAACATTGAACCAGGGACAAATTACCGAACTTTATTAAATGGCTTCACTAAAAATTCGAATGGTAATGGGAATGCAGAAGTGGAAGTAGAAGTGACGTTTAACAATTGTCGAGACATTTATCAAATGGCAGGGAAAGTATCCAAATGCATGGATGTCGATAGTGCAAAACTGATTTCTTATTTGCAGTCTGGCTCGACACTTTCTACTCTTGGATTTACAATTGAGCAATTACCTGCGCTATTTATTCCGGATAGTTATCAAATGTACTGGGACTCGAACGAAGAAATGTTCGTCGATCGAATGGCATCAGAATTTAAAAACTTTTGGACTCCAGCTCGAAAAAATAGTTTAAAAAAAATAGGTTTAACATCACCTAGTCAAGCGGTGACGCTAGCAAGTATTGTTTATGCTGAGCAATCGGTTAACTCGGATGAATGGCCTACGATTGCTGGTTTGTATTTAAATCGTGTGAATCAAGGAATTCGCTTGCAATCGGATCCAACCTTTAAGTTTTGTTGGGGAGATCAACTGAAAGGTGTGCAACGATTATTAGAAGTCCACCGAAACATCGATTGTCCATACAATACTTACAAAATCAATGGACTTCCTCCAGGACCCATTTGCTTGCCATCTCCGAAAGTAGTCGATGCGGTGTTGAATCGAGCGGACATAGATTACATCTACATGTGTGCGAAACCAGATTATTCGGGACGTCACAATTTTGCTGTTTCCGGAGCGGAGCACATGCGCAATGCAGATGCCTTTCAATCCTGGTTAGCTGCGGAACTTAGAAAAAAGAAATAAGCTATGAAAAGAAGAAACTTTCTAAAACTTGGAGCAGCAACAGGAATTCTCAGTTTGATTCAGCCCGTAAAAGCAGCAAAGGTCGTAGCGAATTCAATGAGTGGAAAAGTAAAGGGTCCAATCGTACTTTCGACTTGGATTCATGGACTCGATGCCAATAAAGCCGCTTGGGAGGTCCTGAAAAACGGTGGGTCAGCATTGGATGCAGTGGAAAAAGGCGTTAGGGTGACCGAATCAGATATTACGAATCGCAGCGTTGGAATTGGTGGGCGTCCAGATCGGGACGGACACGTAACCTTAGATGCGTGTATTATGGACGAGCGTTCGCGCTGTGGTTCTGTTGCATGCTTGGAAGGAATCGCACATCCGATTTCCGTTGCAAGAGCAGTGATGGAAAAAACACAACACGTGATGTTGGTTGGAGATGGCGCACGTCAATTTGCCTTGGATTATGGCTTCGATACCATCAAAACGCCGATTCCAGAGGTGAAAAAAGACTACGAAAAGTGGAAAAAAGAAAATAAAGACCTCTTTAAAAAGCCAGAAATTAACCACGAAAACCACGACACCATTGGAATGATTGCGATGGATGCCAAAGGAAATTTGAGTGGAGCTTGTACGACAAGTGGTTGGGCATACAAAATGCATGGACGCGTAGGTGACTCGCCCATTATTGGCGCTGGATTATTTATCGATCAAGAAGTGGGTGCTGCAACCTCCACAGGACTCGGCGAAGCGATTATTCGTGTCGCTGGAAGTCATACCGTTGTAGAGTTGATGCGTCACGGTTATTCACCGATGGATGCCTGCAAAGAAGCATGTATGCGCATCATTAATAAGCACGATGACCTAACAGGTTTACAATGTGGATTTATTGCCTTAGATAAAGACGGAAACTACGGTGCATATTCTATTTACGCAGGATTCAATTTTGCGTTGAGAACCACGGAAGAAGAGAAAATGGTGGATGCAACTTTTGATCGTAACTGGTAATGGTAAAATGGTTCACATGTATACTTTGTAGTATGTTCGGACTTGTTCATGGTCAAACTGTGCTGAAATGGGACTTTAAAAACCCAAAAACAAACGAATGGAAATCATTCGGTGAAAAGGGAAGTATTCAAGAAGCACTTTATCATTCAGGTGAATTGCCAGACCCTTTTTACGGTAAAAACGAAGGGCTTTACCAATGGATTGAAGAACATGAATGGGAACTTAAATCCCAATTCTATTTAACAGAACAACAATTTCTTGCTAAATCGTTGGAACTTCATTTCCCCAATGTTGATACGTATGCAGCTGTTTATGTCAATGGACAACTCGCTGGAAAAACGGATAATTTCTTTCATCCGTTTACATTCGAAATAAAGTCGAATATACAATGTGGTTACAATGAAATACGTGTGGTTTTCACGCCTCCAACCCTTTATCACAAAGAACGCTATGAAGCAGAAGCTTTTCACTATCCAGCACCAAATGACCCATCCAACTGGAAAGTCGCCCCACTGACGCGTAAACCACAATATCAATTCGGTTGGGACTGGGCACTGCGAATGAATACCATTGGATTTGCAAAGCCCGTGGAAGTACGCATAGGAAAAGAAAATGAAATTCTCGGTCTTACCGTCCAAACCTTGTCCATTCCAAAGGAAGAACTTTTCGCTCGTTTGAAATACGTTTTGGATGTCACTGATCATACAGCATCTTTTCAAGTCATATCTGAACTGTACGGCGAACTTTCGTTGATAAAAAATCTAACTACTGGACATTTTGAGGCAGAAGTCATACAGTACAATCCACAATTATGGTGGCCAGCTGGAATCAGTGAACCAAATCTTTACCAAGATACACTTCGGCTATTTGTGAATGGAAAACTCGTGGATGAAAAACCACTTCTATTTGGCATTCGAACAAGCGAATTAGTTCAAAAGATAGATCAATGGGGGACATCCTACGAATTTCATGTAAACGGTCTTCCCATTTTCTGTAAAGGAGCTGATTTTATACCGCCATCTGTTTTTCCAGCTTCCATTACTGAGGAAGATTGGATCAATCAGGTGGATCAGATGTCCAAGGCGAACTTCAACATGGTGCGTATTTGGGGAGGCGGATTCTATCCAGATGAAGCTTTTTTCCGAGCATGCGATGAAAAAGGCATCATGGTTTGGCAGGATTTTATGTTTGCCTGTGCGATGTATCCCGGAGACGAAGCATTTTTAAAAACGGTGGAAGCTGAATTTAATTACCAAATTCCGCGGATTTCCGCGCATCCGTCCGTTGTATTATTTAATGGGAACAACGAAGTAGATGTCGCTTGGAAAAATTGGGGATTCCAAGCTCAATATAAATTATCCAATGGAGATCAAGAAATTATTTTAAAAGCTTACAACGACCTATTCAAAGGATTGGCACCGAAACTAGTGTCCAACTGGACCAACACGAGTTACATTCACACTTCTCCTCTCAGCAATTGGGGGGATGACGATTTTTACAATCATGGCTCGCAACATTATTGGGGAGTTTGGCATGGAAAAGATCCAATGTCCAATTTCGCTACGAAAATCGGTCGCTTCAACGCGGAATATGGCTTCCAAAGCTTTCCGGAATTTGCCACATTGCAGTCGTTTTCCGAACGATCCGATTGGAGTTTATCTAGTCAAGTCATGAAGCATCACCAGAAAAGCTATGTTGGAAATGGGATGATACAAAAACACGCGAATTTATTATATGGAAAGAGTAAGGATTTTGAACAATTCGTTTATTTTTCTCAATTGACCCAACGCTATGCAGTCTCCTCGGCCGTTTCTGGACATCGATTGGATGCGCCTCGCTGTATGGGAACAATCTATTGGCAATTAAACGACTGCTGGCCAGCACCGACTTGGTCGAGTATAGATTACTTAGGGAATTGGAAGGCCTTACATTATGCCATACGTGAGGACTATCAACCTGTGGCTATTTTGCAGAAAACAACGGAAAAAGGCGAACTGGAACTTTTTGTGAAGTCCGATGTCATGGAGAATCAAGTGTTAGGATGTAAAATACTGATTTATACGTTGAATTCGGGTGAACGAGGATTGTCTCCATTACAAGTTGATGGCAAAGCAAGTTTAGCTTATCAAGAGAGTAAATTGATTTGGAGTGGATTTCCAAAGAACGAACAACTGATTCGGGTAGAATTATCCAACGGCGTTACTCGAGATTTTGTCGTTGGACCAGCACCAAAAAAACGGGAGGTTCAAATTGAACTAAGTATCAAAAATGTGGATAAATTGAATAAAACAGCAGAGATTTGGGTCAAAAACAGTGCTTTTTGTGCTGATTTCTGGCTTTTTTCGCAAAAATCAGGATTTACCTTCGATCGTAATTTCCTTCATTTACTGCCTAGTGAGCACCTTATTCGCATCCAATTCAAAGGAGATGTTCCCCAGCTTGCCGATTTTTCATTTCTCTATCATTAAAAGGAAATTTTCAATCCAAGGGATTGGTGCCTTATTTACGTTCCGTACCTTTGCAAAAAAATAAAAAACGAAATGAATAAAAATGCGATACTTCTTTTTCTCTTCTTTGTAGCGATTCACTCATTTGGTCAGCGTGACATTATTATCCCTCCGACTAAAATCTTGACTTTAAATGATATTGTTATTACTGGAAGAGGAAATCCAATAGATTATTTTAAGCGCAACCAATCAATGACGCTGCTCAAAGCCGATAAATTGGCGATGTTGCCTTCCCGAAGTTTAAGTGAAGCATTGAGTTATACTTCTGGTGTGGATGTTCGTCAACGTGGACTAAACGGAATGCAAGCGGATATTGGAATTCGTGGTGGAAGTTTCGAACAGACCTTGATTTTAGTAAATGGATTCAAGTTGGTGGATCCACAAACTGGACATCATGCAATGAATATTCCATTCACTGTGAATGCCATCGATCAAATTGAAGTTACCAAAGGTCCAGCAACACATATGTTTGGACAAAGTGCGCTTGCAGGTGCGGTCAATTTTGTTTCTAACCTTTCGAGTAAAACCTTTGTCAAAGCGCAATCCTATACTGGATCATTTGGAACTACAGGAATCAATGTAACGCTAAGTGCACCTATCAAAGGGTGGAATCAAAAAATATCCTTGGGCTATGATCGATCAAACGGACACTGGTCGAATTCCGATTTTGACAATAAACAGATTTCTTACGAAGGAGGAAAATCCTTTAAAAAACAGTATTTTTTAGTGATGTTGGCATATTCAGACCGTAAATTCGGTGCGAATGGGTTTTATTCAAATAAATTCCCAGACCAGTGGGAAAGTACCCAGAACGCGTTTGCCGGTCTGCGTTACAATGTTAATTTCAGAAAAACAACCTGGGTCAATCGCTTAAGTACGCGAACAAACCGCGATGAATTCCGACTTAAACGCAATGATCCTGGATTTTATACAAATCGTCATTTTTCTGAAACGTACAGTTTGGAGAGTATATTAAGCGGAAAATTCTTAGCCAATTGGCAGTATCATTTAGGTGTAGAACATCGCATAGAAGTGCTAAATAGTTCCAATTTGGGATTGCGTAATCGACAGTATTCCAGTGGATTTGGTGATATGCTATACAATGTTGGAAAGTTGACAGTGACTTCGAGCCTTCTCGTATTTCAGTATTCAAATATTCCCTTGAAAGTGTTGCCAAGTATACAATGTGCATTTCAGATCAATGAACAAAATCGATTGTACGCGAACCTAGCAAAAAGCAACCGAATTCCTACGTATACAGAATTGTATTATTCCGATCCGTCGAATATGGGGAACGCAGATTTAAAACCGGAATATGCTAATTCAGCAGAGTTAGGGTGGTTTAAAAATGGAAAATTGTACTTAGAAGGAAATGTGTTTTATCGTCAAACCTATAACATGATCGACTGGATAAGAGATTCTTCCAGTGTGAGCCCAAATCCTAATAAATGGAAACCTGTGAATATTGCTGAAGTTCGATTTTATGGTGTGGAGGCAACGCTACGCAAAACCTTCGTTTATTCTGCAGCATTTAAGCCCAATTTCATAGATTTTTCTTACACTTATATTCAAGCGACGCATGTGTTTGATTCAAATGTAGAGTCTCGTTATGCGTATTCGAACTTGAGGCATCAGTTGATTGCGAAATTGAATTTCCAAATCAGTAAATATGGAAGTTTGCAAGTGAATTATCGTTTCCTTCAACGCGTTTCTAATCCAGCATATCAATTACTAGATCTGAAAGTTGCTTCAGAATCGCTTAAAGGCTTTTCTCTGTTTGGAGAAGTGAATAATTTACTGAATACACAGTATGTCGAAGCAGGTTTTGTCCAAATGCCGGGTAGATGGTTTAAAGTGGGTTTGAATTATGCCTTTACGAAAGCGAATTAAGAAACAGCTTACTCTGAAAGAATAGTACAAGTATATCTAGTAAACAATATTTAGTTGATTTATTACGTTGATTGCAAGGTTGAGTTTAATATCCTTCGCTCACTGTTTGCTTTTCATCGTGGAACCGTTCACGGAAATAGCGTTCAGTCAAAAAATCAATCAACTAAAACGATTAAATGAACAATGATCTTCGTGCACTTCTTTCGCAAATCAGTCAGTTAGATATTCAATTAACAACTCAGGCAGCAAAGTCGATTGACCGTTTGTTAACCATACGAAACTGGTTGATTGGAGGATACCTTTTTGAATATGAACAAAATGGATCGGATAGAGCGAATTATGGTTCCAAATTAGAGCAAACGATAGCGGAAACGCTTGATAGAAAAGGATTGTCTGAACGGAATTTAAAACTATTTAAACAGTTTTATGTAGTGTATCCCCAAATTATGCAGACAGTGTCTGCACTATTTAGTCTTCCAGAAAAGATAGTACGAACAACTTCTGCATTATCTCCTTTGTCCATCGGTTCAGATGACAATGTCTCGAAGTTAATCGATAATCTCTCTTTTTCCCACCTCACGGAATTGATGAAAATTACAGATAAAGATAAAAGGCAATTCTATGAACTTCAAGCGGTAAAAGGAGCGTGGTCAGTACGGGATATAAGGCGGCAAATCAATAGCTTAAGCTTTGAAAGAACGACATTGTCTAAAGATAAACGAAAGGTGGTAGATTCCATTAAATCGAATAAAGTACAATCCTTACATTCCCTGATAAAAACTCCCTTTGTTTTTGATTTCCTGGATTTGCCTGATTCAATTTTAGCAGTTGAATCAGACTTTGAAAAAGCGCTGATAAGTGATTTAAGGAATTTTATGTTGGAATTGGGACATGGCTTTTGTTTTGAAGGGCAACAAAAGAGAATTGTTATTGGCGGTGAGTATTTTTTTATTGATTTGGTTTTTTATCACCGAATTCTGAAATGTCACATCCTTATTGAACTAAAAGTGGATGGATTTAGTCACGCTAATGTTGGGCAATTAAACACCTATGTTCAATATTTTAAGTGCCATGTTCAGGAAAAAAATGATAATCCACCTATTGGTATATTGCTGTGCACGAATAAAAACGATGAATTGGTTGAGTATGCTTTGGGAGGTATGGACAAAAATTTATTTGTCACAACCTATCTAACGGCATTGCCAAGTCAGAATGAGTTGAAGAAATTTCTGCAGAAAGAAAAGAGAAAGATTGCTTGAGAAATGAATCAATAACCAACCTTCGTTCGAACGCGTTTTAAGACAGCATTAGCAACGGATTGTGCTTTTTGCGCACCGATTTGAAGGGCTGCATCAATTTCAGATGAATTCGCCATTAATTCATCGAAACGCATACGTTGTTTTTCAAATTTGCGTATGATCAATTCAAACAATGCTTGTTTCGCATGTCCAAATCCATAGTTGCCACCAAGATAGTTTTCACGCATCGTCTGTACTTCGGTTTCGCTAGCTAGTAGTTGATACAAGGCAAACGTGTGACAGGTATTTGGATTCTTTGGGTCTTCGAGTGGTGTGCTGTCGGAAACGATGGACATGATTTGTTTTCTCAGTTGCTTTTCCGGCAAGAAGATATCGATGTAATTCCCTCTTGATTTACTCATTTTTTCACCATCCGTTCCGGGAATCAACATCGAGTCCTCGCGGATTTGTTCTTCCGGAAGGACCAATGTATCACCATAAGCTAGATTGAAACGATTGGCTACATCCCGCGTCATCTCAATGTGTTGCTTTTGGTCTTTTCCGACAGGTACAATCTCCGCATCAAACAACAAAATATCTGCTGCCATCAAAATCGGGTAGGAGAAAAGTCCACCATTGACATCGTCTAAACGATCTGCTTTGTCTTTAAAACTATGTGCTAGGGTCAAACGCTGGTATGGGTACATACACAGCAAGTACCACATCAACTCAGTGACTTGGGGGACATCGCTTTGACGGTAGAAAACGGTTTTTGAACTATCTAAACCAAATGCCATCCAAGTGGCTGCAGTAGCGTAGGTATTTTGACGTAAGGTTTCACCTTCTTTGATTTGCGTCAAGGAATGCATATCGGCAATGAACAGGAAACTTTCATTCGCTGGATTAGAAGCTAATTCAATTGCAGGAAGAATTGCACCTAAAATATTTCCTAAGTGTGGTGTTCCTGTACTTTGAATTCCTGTTAAAATGCGCGCCATTAGCTAATTCTTTTTTCAAAATTACTCATTTCTACGGAATCGAAGGATTCCAAAGTGTACTGAAAAACGTATATTTGACTATGCGCAATTTTTTAGGTGTATTTGGATTGATTTGGAAGCTCTACATTGCATTCGTTTTTAGTGTTTTCGCACTCCTTTTTTACCCTTTATTTCTCGTGCTCATTATGAATCAAAACTGGAAGAAGTTTAGCTTTAAACTATTCGTTATTTGGAGTTGGATCATGCGTTTTTGTTGCTTTTATGGCGTAAGAGTCATGGAAAAATCAACCTTACCTGAAGGACCCTACATCATCGTAGCCAATCACACTTCTTACCTAGATATTTTTCTCATGCATTCGATTTTACCGAAGTCACCGTTCGTATTCCTAGGCAAAAGTGAGATTTTAAAGTACCCCATTTTAGGGACCTATTTTAAAAATTTAAACATTCCGGTTTATCGAAAGAATAAGAGTAAAGCAGGACAAGCCTATTCCATGGCACACAAAGCCGTTGCGGATGGTTGGTCCTTAGTGATTTTTCCAGAAGGGACAATTCCGGAACATGATTGTCCCAAAATGTATCCATTTAAGGACGGGGCATTTAAAATAGCAAAGACCATGGGGGTTCCCTTGTTGCCGTTAACGTTTACGAACAATTACAAACTTTTTTCCGATCCAACAGATATTCTGGGTCCTGCTCAACCGGGAATTTCCAGAGTGTATATACATCCATATTTTACAGTGGATGAATTGAGCGGTATGGAAATAAGTGAAATACGTCAGGCCTGCTTTGATCGAATAAATGCACCAATTATTAACGAATACCCACACTTATTCAAGGAAAATAAATAATTTTGACACATGAAAATCACGGAAGAATTAATTGATCATATTGCACACCTTGCACGTTTGGAGTTTCAAGGAGAAGATAAAATTTCCATTAAGAAGGACATGGAACGCATGATTGAGTTTGTGGATAAATTATCAGAAGTCGATACGACAAACGTGGAACCCTTGATTTTTATGTCTGAAGAAATCAATTGTCTGCGCGAAGATGAGCCGAAAGTTACAGTGACACATGAGGAGGCCTTGCGAAATGCGCCCAAAAAAGATTCTGACTATTTCCGTATTCCAAAAGTATTGGATAAATAAACGTGAAAGTATCTGGGTTTACGTTTATTCGAAACGCCATTAAGTTGGATTATCCCATTTTGGAGGCAATCCAATCCATTTTACCCCTTTGTGACGAAGTCATTGTGGCTGTTGGAAATTCAGAGGACGATACGTTGGGATTGATTCAATCCATCGATCCAACGAAAATAAAAATCATTGAAACCATCTGGGACGATTCCCTGCGTGAAAATGGCGCAGTGCTTGCAGACGAAACAAATAAAGCGTTTCAGGCCATTTCAACGGACAGCGATTGGGCGTTTTACATTCAAGGAGATGAGGTCATTCACGAGAAAGATTATTCAGAAATCCGTGCAAAAATGGAGTTATATGTCAACGATCAAGAAGTCGATGGTCTTTTGTTTTCCTATCAACACTTTTATGGTTCGTACGACTTCATAGGCGCGTCAAATAACTGGTACAAAAATGAAATCCGCATCATTCGCAATTCCTCCAATATTTACTCCTACCGAGATGCACAAGGATTCCGTAAGGATGATAATCAGAAATTAAACGTCGCAAAACTCTCTGCGGATGTTTTTCATTACGGTTGGGTAAAGGATCCAAGAGCGATGCAAGCAAAGCAAACATCCTTTCACAAGCTGTGGCACGATGACGAATGGTTAGAGAAGAACATTGAGGATGTGGAGTTTTTCCCTTACGAAGAACACATCAATGGGTTGGCGCGATTCAAAGGAACGCATCCACAGATCATGCAAGCCCGCATCAATCGTTTGAATTGGACCTTCAAAGTAGATCCGAGTAGAAATAAAAAATCCCTCAAAAACACCTTGAAGGACTTTTTGAAATTCATCGGAATCGATACCAATTATCGCAATTACATCCAAATTCGCTGATTAAGAAATCTTGAATTTACAGTATTTGATTTTGTATCCTCGTGAGGAAAATAATTTCTCGTAATACGTTTGTATGTGGAAAATCTCTCGTGTATCTTGATCCAAATCCTCCGGCAGATTCGCATATAAGTCCCAGGTTGATTCTAAACAGTCATATTTGTTCTCTTCAATTTGCTCCAAGGTGTATTCAAATAAAATATCGCTGTCCGTTTTCATATGAATGATGCCGCCGGGTTTTAATATTTTCTTGTAACGATCGATAAAGAGGGGAGAGGACAAGCGTTTTCGCGCTTTATTCGGCTGCGGATCCGAGAAGGTTAACCAAATTTCATCCACTTCGTGTTCCCCAAAGTAATCGAGAATAAAGTCGATGCGCGTGCGCAAAAAGGCCACATTCTTCAAATTGGTTTCCAATGCATCTTTTGCGCCAATATAGATGCGATTTCCTTTTAAATCAACGCCGATAAAGTTCTTCTCCGGATATTTGCGTCCAAGTCCAACGGAATATTCTCCTTTTCCACATCCAAGTTCTAAGATGATCGGATTTTCGTTCTGAAACACCTCCGAACGCCAATTGCCTTGAATCGGAAAAGGTTCACGAAATACAGGTTCATAAACATTGGAGAATGACTTAAGGGCTTCAAATCGTAAAAGTTTATCTTTTCCCACGGAGTGTTTGTTTGGATAGGTGTAATTCTTCAAAAGAAAAACGCGAAATTATAACTTATTTTAGACTAAAGCAGCGTAGTCTCACTTTCACTGTATAAATTTGTCCATGCATTTTGTCGAACCTTATTTCAACTGGCGTGGAGATTACGTCGCAGCGGAGGATCCACTTTCTCCGTTTTTCGAACGCGAGTACAGTGAATTTGAGTTCACAAATAGCATTTACGACTTCTACATTCATCCGCAATGGGATTCCATTGGTTCGCCGACTTTGTTTATCAAAATCCTCATGGTCGATTACGATGCGGCGTATGCCATCATTGAGTTAATCGGCGAATGGAACGATGCGATTGAAAACGACATCATGATCTTGAAGCGCGATGTCATCGATGTCCTTATTCAACAAGGAATCAATCAATTTATCCTTATTGGAGAAAACGTGCTCAATTTCCATTATTCGGATGATTGTTACTATGAAGAATGGTTCGATGATGTCGAAGAAGGTTGGATTGCGATGGTGAACTTTCACGAGCACGTTGTGCGCGAATTTGAACGCATCAACATTGATCATTACTTCGTCATGGGTGGAGAGTTGGAGGACATCGAATGGCGTACCTATAAACCTCAGCATTTCTATGAAAAAGTAGAGGCGCTTGTGACAAAGCGCCTCGGGTAATTATTCTATTTAGCTGTAGCGCTTATTCAGCGCGATCAGCAATCAATTTATTTAAGAAGAAAGAAGCAATAATTACGACTGCTCCGGTAATCAACGCGTATAGTGCTAATTGTTGATACCCATCTGTATAGGCAATCATGCGCTCCATTGGACTCGCGTCTTTTTTCGGACTGGCCATTCCTGCACCTAAGATTCCAGCAGCATATTGTCCGTATGCAGATGCCAAGAACCACATTCCCATCATGACTCCCCATAAGTGTTTCGGAGATAATTTAGTCATCAAAGATAAGCCAATGGGTGATAAAAACAGCTCACCAATCGAAATCACCAAGTAAGCAAATGTGAATAATCCAAGGGAAGCAAGTCCAGCGTTATCCAACAAAAATCGCGTGTAATAAAACAAGTAGAAGGAAACACTTAAGAAAATGAAGGCCAATCCAAATTTCATGAAGTAATTCGGCTCTAATTTTCTTTTAGCCAACCAAATCCACATCAAGCCGATAAAGACACTCAGGATAATCACGAAAAGTGAATTAGCGGAGTTATTGACCACATTCGGATCAAATTTAAGTCCGAGCATGTCATTTGAAATTAATTTTTCAGCATATAAACTTAAAGACCCACCACTTTGCTCAAAGAAGGACCAAAAGATAATCGATAGGAAAATGAAAATCATCGCCCCCACTAATTTTCTATTTTGTTCCCAGTTCAGTTTACTCATTTCATAGATTAAATAGAGTAGGGTTGCTGGACCAATAATGTACATGAAGATGTCTGTGTAAGCAGTATTGGTAATCATTGTGTAAATAAACGGAATGGATAATATCGATCCTCCATATACCAAATACTGATTTCTTTTGGCTTTTTTCTCATCTACTTTCACAGGTGATTGTCCAATTGGACCTAGGTTTTTGCGAGTCAACAAAAAATTAAGTAACCCTACCAACATGAAGATCCCGGATAAAGCAAATGCCATGTTCCATGAATAGGTTTTCCCGACATACACGCAAAGTCCACCGCCAAACAACGCACCAAGGTTGATTCCTGCGTAGAATAAACTAAATCCTGCATCGCGACGCGAATCGCCAGCGCGGTACAATTCTCCAACCATGGTGGAAATGTTTGGCTTAAAAAATCCGGTACCAATGATGATCAAACAAATTCCATAAAAGAAATTTGCTTTTGCGTCTAATCCAAGGATCAAACTACCGAGGATCATCAGAATTCCACCCCAAAGCAGCGATTTTTGAAACCCAAGGATTTTATCCGCGAAGAGTCCGCCAATGAAGGTGAATGCATAGACGAATGCCTGTATCGCACCATATTTTAAATTGGCTTCTTGATCCGAAAAGAAAAGAATGTTCGTCATAAATACGACCAACATTCCCCGATTCCCATAGAAACAGAAACGTTCCCACATTTCTGTGAAAAATAGACTCCAAATCTGTTTTGGGTATTTTCCTTCAAAGCTCTGTATTTGCTCGAGTGTTTGCATTTTTTAAGTTATTTGGTAAATAAAAAGCCTCTGATTTCAGAGGCTTTAAAATAATTTTATTGAACGTTATTTTCACGCATGACGCCGTTTAACCAGCGAAGCATCAAGAAGAGAATAATAGCTGCTGCCATTACCAATCCAAAGTTCAAATAGAAGAAATTTTGTTTTTCAGGAATGGTTTCCCATAAGCTGGACAACATTCCGGATAATTTATTTCCAACGGAAATCGCTAGGAAGAATCCACCCATCATTAACGCAGTAATACGTGGAGGAGATAGCTTAGAAACCAGGGAAAGTCCCATCGGTGATAAACAAAGTTCACCTATGGTAATGACACCATATGAAGCAATTAACCAAAGTGAACCTGCTTTAGCTGACATATCATTGGTAGCAAATACAGCTCCAACCATCACCAAAGCGGATAACGCAGTAATGACCAATCCGATTGCGATTTTCGTCGGCGTGCTAGGCTCTCTTTTGCGACGACGCATCCATCCGAAGAATCCAACAATAATAGGAGTTAAGGTAACCACCCAGAATGGGTTAATGGATTGATACAACTCCGTTGAATATAATTTCATGTCTTTACCTTTCGCAGGAACTTCATCCTTCGGTAAGGTTGCAAAGTACTTACGAGAGCTTTCCAATTGAGAAATTTCACCAGAGAAATCTGCTTTCGCTTTCAATTCTGCTTTTGTAACTTTCGGCATTCCCTCTTCCACTTTTCTCATGGAATCAATGGTTGCTTTAAATTCGCTATCAGAAGAAGCAACGATTTCGTTGTTCACTACAACCTGCGCCATTCCAACACTTCCAGCTACGTTTGCTACGCCTTCAGACATTTCACGATTCGTATGGTCTTCCGCCCAAACCGTTAATGCATCTCCATTTTGGTGGAAAATCGCAAAGAATAAAATCACACACGCAAACACCGCAAGCAATGCTTTAATCGCACGGCTTTCTTTCGCTTCTGATTTGAAGGCTAAATAAATAAAGAATGCAATCACAGGTAAACATCCAATAATGAAAGCATCATTTGTATCTGATCCTAAGAAATTTCCAGGGATCATGTATCCAAGAATACCAAAAACGAACATTGGAAGAACCGTCATGGAGAAAATACGCACGGTGGACATATCTCCTTCTTGTACGGGCTTTACGACATCGACATGCTTGATGTGCTTCGTTCCTAAAATGAATATAGCCACACCGACTAACATTCCAATTCCTGCCGCTGCAAATGCATGTCCCCAACCGTAATTGATGCGCATGTATGCGGCAACGAAGTTACAAATGAATGCTCCGATGTTAATTCCCATATAGAAAATGTTGTATCCCGCATCTTTTTTATCCTTCATGTCATCTGCGCTATACAGATTCCCAACAAGGGTAGAAATGTTTGGTTTAAAGAATCCATTTCCAAGAATGATCAGCATCAAGGCAACGTAAAACGCGGTTTCGTTGTGAATGGAAAGACAGAAATATCCAGCAGACATCATGATTCCACCCATAATGATCGAACGACGATACCCTAAAATACGATCGGCTAAAAGTCCGCCAATAAAAGGCGTCAGATACACTAATCCTAAATACGTTCCATAGATGTCAGATTTTTTTTGTGGATCAAAGCCCATTCCGCCATTGTTCCATCCATCAATCATATAAAGGGAGAAAATCCCAAGCATCAGATAGTAGCCAAAGCGCTCCCACATTTCCGTTCCGAACAAGTACCAAAGTCCTATTGGATGTCCTTTTTGTCCATTATTTTCCATAAATATCATTTAGTTTACCTGCCGAATATAGTAAAAAAACATGGGTTAGATTCCATTCGGATATTTCAATTACTGAATTTTTCACATCTGATTGAAAAAGAATCAAATATATTTGCGAAAAAAAATACAATGGTGAATTGGTTGGAACGTACAGAGTTGTTGCTTTCTAAAGAGCAGATGGATCGCTTGAAACAAGCACATGTATTGATTGTTGGACTCGGTGGAATCGGTTCCTTTGCTGGTGAATTTATCGCACGAGCAGGAATTGGAAAGATGACCATCATTGATGGTGATGTCTTTGATCCCACAAATAAAAACCGTCAATTAACAGCGCTTGATAGTACCATTGGCATCAATAAAGCCGTTGTGCTTGCACAAAGAATAAAAGACATCAATCCAGAAATACAGTTAAACATCGTAGAGGAGTTTGTCATGCCAGAACGTGTGTGGGAATTGCTCGACGAACATCAACCGGACTATGTCATGGATTGCATCGATTCTGTGACACCAAAATTGGAATGGCTGATTGCCTGCAAACGTAAAAAAGTGAAAATCATCAGTCACATGGGGGCAGGCGGAAAAACCGACCCAAGTAAAATCAAAGTTACCAACATTCAACATGTCGCGGGATGTAAACTTGGCGCACATATGAAAAAACGCTTGAAACGCAAGAACATTTCTTACCGTGGAATCAAAGCGGTTTATTCCACAGAAATTCAACAAAAGGATTCCTTGAAAATGACTAATGGCGCCAATTATAAGAAGTCCTTCTATGGGACAATTTCGTATATGCCTGCTTTATTTGGACTCGTTGGAGCAGCTGAAGTGATTAAGTTTCTCGCAAATAATACAGAGGAAAACGCTTGATTCTCATTGAATTTACGTACTTTTCCTTCGCTAAATCATAAATTTATTCATCAACATGAAAAAAACTACACTATTAATTGCATCTGTAATCTTGTGCGGTACTTCGTTTGCACAATTGTTTTCAGATAACTTCGATTCGTATCCCGCGGGTGCGTTTTTAGGACCACAATCAACTACTTGGTCGACATGGAGCGGAGCAGAAGGTGGGGCAGAAGATGTCGCAATCACCAATAACAATGCGAACTCTGCACCGAATTCAATTTATTTTGCTTCAACAGCTGCCTCTGGTGGACCACAAGATGTTGTGTTGAAATTTGGACAATTGTATAATAGTGGAATTTTCACTCTTCAATCCGACTTTTATGTGAACGCTGGTAAAAATGCCTATTTCAATATTCAAGGAGCATTGGCTATAGGCCAAGTTTGGGCATTGAATGTCAATATGGATGCTGGACAAGTCATGATTGATGATGGTGTTACGCCGAACCTAGCAGTTGGAACATACACGGACGCAACATGGTTTACTTTAAAAATTGAAGCGAATTTAACCTTACATATTTGGAAAGCATACATCAACGGTGCGCTTATTGGTTCTTGGACAAATGCCATTAATACGATGGCGTCGGTAGATTTCTTCCCGGTTCAAAACAGTCAATATTATGTAGATAACGTAAGTTTTGATCACCAAACGTATACGCTACCGAATTTGAACGCCATGGTAGCAAGTGTTGACATGGGTGGTGAAATTGCTGGACAAAACGTGACGCCAAAAGTGAATGTGTTAAACGCAGGTGCAACGCCAATTACTTCTTTTAATGCCAATCTTTCTTACAATGGTCAAAACTACCCGTTCTCTGTAACAGGAGTGAATATTGCAAGCATAGGAACGTATACAGTAAATATGCCCGCGAATATTTTGGTTCCAGGAAATCAAACGTACACGGCAACTATTTCGAATATCAATGGTGGAAACGATGATATAGCCGGTGACAATACTTTATCAGGACAAATAAATCCAGTTGTTCCTGCAGCTGGTAAAATGGTGGTTGGTGAAGAAGGAACAGGTACATGGTGTCAGTGGTGTCCACGTGGTGCCGTGTTTATGGATTTATTCCAAACAAAATATGATCAATATTGGGCTGGAATTGCTGTTCACAATGCAGATCCAATGACAGTTGCAGATTACGATGCAGGAATTGGTGGACTCATCAGTGGGTATCCAAGTGCAGTTGTTGACCGTTTACCAGATGTAGATCCATCTGGAATGAGTCAAGATTTCTTTGCACGTTTGCAAACTGCTCCAGTGGCAACAATCGTGAACGGAGCAACTTGGGATGCAGCAACACGTGTCTTAAATGTATCTGTGACTTCAAACTTCGTTTTAGCAGCAAATGGCAATTATAAAGCGGCATGTGTCTTGACAGAAGATGAAGTAACAGGAACAGGAAATGGTTGGAGTCAGTCCAATGCATATGCAGGCGGAAACAATGGAGCGATGGGTGGATTTGAAACACTTTCTAACCCTGTTCCAGCATCAACAATGGTTTACGATCATGTGGCACGTGCAATTGCACCAAGTTTCACGGGAATGCCAAATAGTTTCCCTGCAACAGTAACTGCTGGAGATTCCTACACAACGAATATGAGTTTTACTCTTCCTGCTTCTTGGGACGAGACGAAAATCAAGATCATTGGAATGATTATTGATCCAACAGGGAAAATTGACAATGCAGGACGCGCAACCATCGCTGAAGCAGTGACAAATGGATACGTTGCTGGTATTTCTGATGTACCAACCGTTTGTTATTGGGGTGGAATGAGTGTTTACCCGAATCCAGCTTCTAGCGCTGCGACAGTAAGCTTATATATCGGTAAAGCGTCAAACGTTACCATGAAATTAGTAGACTTCGCTGGAAAGATTGTGAGCGAAAAAGAATACGGTTCGGTTCAAGGTAATTTTGAAGTTAACGTAAATACAAGCAACCTTAAAGCAGGTGTTTACTTCGTTGAATTAACAGCGGACGGACAAAAAACTTCGAAAAAATTGATCATCGAATAAGATCAAGTAAACGTAAATATGGAAAAGGACTGCTGAAAAGTGGTCCTTTTTTTTATGCGATGACGCGAATAGCTGCTTGAACTTTCTTCGTCTTTTCGCGGACTTCATCCATGTTTGAACCGGTGATGGTGACGTGTCCCATTTTGCGGAAGGACTTCGTGATTTCTTTTCCGTAGATGTGTGGGTAAACACCAGGGATGGACAAGATGTCTTTTAATCCTTCGTAGATTGCTGGACCTTCAAATCCTTTTTCTCCAACAAGGTTAATCATCGATCCGCATTGGATTAATGAAGTGTCTCCCAATGGTAAATTGAGTATGGCACGTAGGTGCTGTGCAAATTGAGAGGTGTGACAAATTTCAATCGTGTGGTGTCCACTGTTGTGTGGACGCGGAGCGATTTCGTTGACCAATAAACTTCCGTCGTTCGTTAAAAAGAATTCGACCGCTAGTAATCCAACCATGTCGAGTTTCTGGATGATGTCTTTCGCTATTTCGTCCGCTAGTTTTTCAACGTCCGCGTTTATGTCCGCTGGTGAGAACAAGAATTCCACTAAATTCGCTTCTTTATTGAATTCACATTCCACACAGGGAAAGGTCCTCATCTCGCCATTTTCATTTCGGGCAACGATTACAGATAACTCCTTTTGAAAAGGAATTTTGTTCTCAATGATACTTGGTTCATCGAAAGAAGTCAGTGCATCCGCTTCTGAATTCAGCATATTCACTCCTTTTCCATCGTATCCACCAGTGCGCACTTTATGTACAATGGGAAAACTTGCTTTTGTAATTAAATCAACTCGGTTTTCAATAAAGGCAAAGGGTGCTGTTGGGATGTTTTGATCGGTATAAAATTGTTTTTGCAAACCTTTGTCGCGGATGATGCGCAAGACACGAGGTTGCGGAAAGACTTTCACGCCTTCTTTTTCAAGATCTTCTAATGCTTCGATGGAAACGTTTTCAATTTCCACAGTAAGCAAGTCTTTGTCCTTCCCAAATGCATAAACGGCATCATAATCCGTAATTGAACCACAGGTAAAGGAATAAGCAAGGTGCGCACAAGGAGCAGTGGCCTCGCCGTCCATCATGTGTAGGTGAATATTTAAGTTCGTCGCTTCTTGAATGAGCATGCGTCCGAGTTGTCCGCCACCAATAACTCCTACTTTCATTTTATTACCATACCAAATACCTTCCATGCAACAAAGATACAGCAAGGAAATTAAACCAATGGAATTCAAAGAAAATTTTCAATTAAGCCCGCAAAATCGTACCTTTGCATTCATATGAAAGATGTGCGCACCATTCATGACAAACAATTTCAATCCTACATCAGTGCAGCGGAAATTCAATCCGCAGTCGAAAGATTAGCACAGGACTTGGAAAAGGACTATGAAGGAAAGAAGGTGATTTTCTTGTCCATTTTGAATGGTTCCTTCATGTTTACAGCGGATTTAATGAAGTGTATATCATCCCTTGTGGAGGTTTCCTTCGTGAAAGTGAGTTCTTATCAAGGAACAACAACTTCTGGACGAGTGGATGAATTAATCGGATTGAATACAGATTTGAAACATCGTTCGGTGATCATATTGGAAGACATCGTCGATACGGGAATTACGATCGACAAGGTTTTGACTTTATTGAAAACACAGGATGTGGAGTCGATTGAAATATGTACCCTGTTGTTCAAACCAGATGCATTTCTAGGTCGCGAAAAACCGAAGTACATTGGGATGGAAATCCCAAACAAATTTGTTGTAGGCTATGGTCTAGATTACAACGAATTAGGTAGAAATTTTAAAGAGATTTATCAATTAATAGACTGACTTATGTTAAACATTGTACTATTTGGACCTCCAGGAGCAGGAAAAGGAACGCAATCGGAACGTTTGATTGAAAAATATGGATTGGTTCACCTTTCAACTGGAGATATTTTCCGTGCGAACATTAAAGGGGAAACAGCACTGGGAACCTTAGCGAAAAGTTACATGGATCAAGGACAATTGGTCCCAGATTCTGTAACAATAGAAATGTTGCGTTCAGAAGTGGTAAAACATGAGTCGCCGAGAGGATTTATTTTTGATGGATTCCCTCGTACAAATGCACAAGCGGAAGCACTGGATGCTTTCTTGAACGAATTAGGGACTGGAATCAGTCTGATGTTGGCCCTTGAAGTAGAAGAAAATGAGTTGAAAACGCGTTTATTGAAACGTGCAGAAGTGAGTGGACGTGCTGATGATGCGAATCCTGAAGTGATTGAAAAAAGAATCAACGTTTATAAGCAAGAAACGGCACCAGTAAAATCGTTTTATCACGCTCAAAATAAGTTTATATCCATCAATGGTATTGGAAGTATTGATGAAATTACTAACCGTTTGTTTCAAGAAATTGATTCAATTTAAAGCCTGACAATGGCATCTGACAATTTCGTTGATTACGTAAAAATCCACTTAACCTCTGGTAACGGAGGTGGAGGTTCAACACACTTTCGCCGTGAGAAATACATACCAAAAGGTGGTCCTGATGGAGGAGATGGTGGACGTGGTGGACACATCTATTTGCGTGGAAATAAGCAACTGTGGACTTTACTTCACTTGAAATTCCATAAACACGTGAAGGCCGGACACGGTGCTCATGGTGCTGGAAACTTGAAAACAGGTTCCCAAGGGGAGGATAAATACATCGATGTTCCACTCGGTACGCTTGCGAAGGATGGTGAAACCGGTGAAGTACTTTTCGAAATTACACAGGACGGAGAACAAGTAATCATTCAACCAGGTGGAAAAGGTGGAATGGGGAATAATAATTTTAAATCCCCTACCAATCAAACGCCGCGTTATGCGCAGCCAGGTGAATCCGGATTAGAAGGTTGGAAGATTCTCGAAATGAAACTTTTGGCGGATGTTGGTTTGGTTGGATTCCCAAATGCTGGAAAAAGTACCTTGCTTTCTGTGGTAACAGAAGCTAAACCTGAAATCGGTGATTATGCATTTACCACCTTGCGTCCAAACTTAGGAATTGTTTCCTACCGTGATCATCGTTCGTTTGTTATGGCTGATATTCCTGGGATCATCGAAGGAGCACATACAGGAAAAGGCCTCGGACTTCGTTTCCTACGTCACATTGAGCGAAATTCGTTATTGCTTTTCATGATTCCGGTGGATAGTGATGACATTAAAAAAGAGTATAATGTCCTCTTGAACGAATTAAAACAATACAATCCAGAGTTATTACACAAAGAACGATTGTTGGCGATTACGAAAAGTGACATGCTAGATGACGAATTAATTGGACAAATGAAAAAGGACATTCCGAATATTCCATACGTATTCATTTCATCTGTCGCTCAAAAAGGAATCGTTGAACTCAAGGATTTGATTTGGAAGCACTTAACAAATGATCTCCCAGCTTAATTCGTGGGATGAACAAGTGGTGTTGTGGGTGAATGCACACCACAATGCAATGCTCGATCAACTCATGTGGGGACTTTCTTCCAAATGGTTGATTTTACCCATTTTGATGGGACTCATCTTTCTTTTGCTTTCACAGCAAAAATCATGGAAGGAAATTGGCATGTTCCTGCTTTTCGGAACCTTTATGATCATTTTGTGTGATGTGATTTCAACGCAACTTTTCAAAGAAGTTTTTCATCGTTTTCGTCCTTCACACAATGTTCGAATCGCGGAGCAACTTCATTATCATTTGTTTTCTGATGGATCTCCCTATCTAGGTGGAAAGTACGGATTCGTTTCTTCCCATGCCGCAAATTTTGCTGGATTCGCCGTTTTCTTTTGGCCTTTCTTTGTTAAATCATGGATGAAAGCAATGATCCTTGCCATCGTTTGGTTGGTCATCTACAGCCGCATGTATTTGGGCGTACATTACTTCACGGATGTGTTTGTCGGTGCGTTCCTCGGAATGAGTATTGCATACGGAATGCGTCGCTTTGTTTTGTCACGTTTTGTTAAAATCAAGGAAGGATGAATTGGATATTGGTTTTTATTGGCGGTGGACTCGGGTCCTTAGCGCGTTTTGGTATGGGCAAAGCACTGCCATACAAACAGGGATTTCCATGGGCTACGTTCTGGAGTAATTTGCTAGCATGCGTGATTTTTGCCTTGGTACTGTACTTCAGCGCGAAAATCGCCAAAACAGATTGGCTTCATCCCTTATTACTTGCCGGATTCTGTGGTGGATTCAGTACGTTTAGTACTTTTTCCTATGAGAATTTTCTCTTACTTTCCAACGGACAATACAGCATCTTCGCACTGAATGTGCTTGTGTCTATATTAGCTGGCATCGCTGTTTTCGCGTTGGTGTTGCGTTTAAATTCGTAACTTAGGAATAAGCTCGTTCAGACTAAAAGTTGAAAATTTTGTTTCAAGAAAATACACTCGTCCACTTCTTTTACCTTCACCATTTACCTCATCCAATTTACTTTCAATGGAATAATTCGTATTTTCGTTACGATAAACAGTGGAAACCTCTATGATTGCGATGTTAGGAAAGATTCGAAATGTACTTTTAGTTGTTGTCCTTTTGTCCAATATGGCTTTTGGACAATATAACCTAGTTCCAAATCCAAGTTTTGCGATTTGTACAATAGATATAATTGGTCAAATTGATAATCCATTATCATCTGTAAATGTTATATTTCCTTTATGTAACAATCCACACACTTCAAGTCCAGACTATCTTAATCCTGTTTTTTTTCACGCTTTTTTATTTTGAATTCCACTAACAGAATTTATGGTTTGGATTTGATGCGGGCGATAGCGATTCTTCTTGTAGTCATTGGTCATGGTTCGTCCATAGCTGGAGATTTATTCCATGCCATTCCAAGTATCCCGTTCATAGATGGTGTTGATTTGTTTTTCGTGTTAAGTGGATTCTTAATTGGAGGGATTTTAATTGCTAAAATCGAGGAGAGTGATAGAATAAATCTTAAGTTAATTTTTACTTTTTTAAAAAGAAGATGGTACCGAACATTACCGAATTATTATCTTTTTTTAAGCGTGAATATCCTGCTCGTTTATTTCAAGATTATTCAAGGTAATATTGAAGAATTTTCATGGAAGTTTTTAGTATTCATGCAAAATTTTAGCTTTGGTTTTGTCGATTTCTTTTGGGAAAGTTGGTCCTTGTCGGTTGAAGAATGGTTTTATGTTTTCTTGCCCATTATAATACTTGTTTTTAGTTTTTTTTTCACAAAAAGGAATGCGATTTTGTTTACTATCATAACAATGATTCTCGCTCCAATTGTTTACCGAATTTTAATTTCGGATATGATTGTGGATGACTTCTGGTTTGATGTAAACTTTAGAAAAGTTGTGCTCTCGCGAATGGACACATTGATTTATGGTGTACTTGCAGCGTATTTTAAGTTTTACCACACTGCTTTTTTTGTCAAATATCGAAACGTTATGTTTGTATTAGGGTTCGTTTTTATTTACTTTAACATCTATCTACCGAAACAATCCAATGGTTTTTATTCCAAGACATTCTCTTTTACCTTGACTTCAATTGGTGTAGCTCTACTTTTATCAAAAATGGATAGTATTAAAAATTATCAACGTCCATTCATTGGGAAGTTGGTTACGAAAATATCATTGATTTCTTATTCGATGTATTTGGTGAATTTAGCACTCGTTTCTCAAGTAATTATGAAGAATTTTCCACCTGAAAACAAACTTCAAAATGCACTTTGGTATCTTGGTTTTTGGTTTTTTACGATTATAATTTCTCATTTGATTTATACGTATTTCGAGAAACCAATTATGAACTTGAGGGAAAAGAATCTGTAATTTTAATATTTCGATACTCTTTTAAAATGAAGCACTAATTTTTGATGAATGCTAAATCAATAATATTAGTATAGAAATTAATTCCATCAAGTCAATATTTTCATTTTTGCCATGACGCTGTACTTCAATTCGAAAATCGCCAAGACAGATTGGCTTCATCCCTTATTACTTACCTGATTCTGTGGTGGTTTCAGCACGTTTACTACGTTTTCCGAAGTAAATTTCCGCTTACTTTCCAACGGTCAATTGGGCATCTTCGTACTCAATGTGCATGTCTTTAGTAGCCTTTATTGTTGTTTTCTGGAAGTGCGCTTAAACCCGTAAGGTCGATAATCCGCCGTCGATGCCAATGATTTGACCAGTCACCCAAGAAGCTTTTTCGGAGAGTAAAAATGCAGCGTATGATGCCATGTCCGCTACTGTTCCCACACGTTTCATCGGATGACGCAATCCATTTGCTTCTTTCTTCTGATCGGAATTCAAGAGGTTATGTGCCAATGGAGTATCGGTAAGCGATGGAGCAATGCAATTCACGCGAATGCTCGGCGCTAATTCTGCTGCTAGGGATTTTGTGAGTCCTTCCAACGCGGCTTTCGAAACGGAAACCTGTGTGTGGAAATTCAATCCTTGACTCGCGGCAATGGAACTAAAAAGTAAAATAGATGGAGTGGATCCCGCTTTTAGTCTTGAAATGTTTCCTTGAATGCATTTAATGGCACCCAAAACTTGAAAGTCAAAGTCGTCTTTGAATTGTGTAGGGGAAATGCGTGCGAAGGGCTTCAATGAAATGGCCCCCGGACAATAAACGATTCCGTCTAAACGTTCGGGAAGAAAGGCAAAGTCCAGGGACTCAGAACGGACATCCAACTGCTGGTAATGGATTACGGCCGGAAGATCTGCCTGTTCTTTCGTGAAATATGTTCCAAATACTTGATGTCCTTCGGCGTGCAATGTAAGCGCTAGTTCCAGTCCGATTCCAGACGATGCCCCAACGATGAAATAGTTTTTTGTTTCCATGGAAGTGTAACAAGTTTCAAAAGAAATGGTTCTTCTATTTGCGGATTAATTTTGAATGCATACATTTATCTAAACTTTTTACGCATGAACTTCTTAAAAACACACGCAGCAACCATCATGATCTCTTTTGCGGTGATCGTAACAGGATATATTTTAGGACATTCTTACCTATCCAAAGGAAAACCAGATCCTGTGATTAGTGTGACTGGATTAGGGGAGCAGTCCTTTGACTCGGATTTAATTGTTTGGCGGGCGAATTTTTCCCGTAACAACATGGAATTGAAGCAAGCGTATGCGGATTTGAATAATGACGTGAAACGCGTGAAGTCTTATTTGATGTCCAAAGGAATCTCGGAAGATGAAATCGTTTTCGAAGCAGCGGATATCCAAAAGATGTTCCACACGGAATACGACGGCGATGGAAATGAAATTGGATCGTATTTCACAGGATACAACTTGACACAGAGTTTAAAAGTCCGTTCCAAAAAAGTGGATACGGTGGAGAAAACTTCCCGTGAAGTATCGCAGTTAATCGATGCAGGTATTGAGTTGAATTCCAATGCTCCCGAATATTACTACACGAAGTTAGCTGAGTTGAAAATCAAAATGATCGAAGAAGCAACGAAGGATGCCTACAACCGAGCGCAAAAAATCGCTGAAAACGCAGGTGGTACACTTGGTGGCCTGAAAACAGCAGATATGGGTGTGTTCCAAATTACGGCAGAAAATTCTTCTGAGGATTATTCGTGGGGTGGAAGTTTTAATACATCCTCTCGCCGCAAAACCGCGAACATCACGATGCGTTTGGAATATAAAATCGACTAAAGAAACAGCGATTTATCTAAATTCAACCATTCCAAGGTAGAATTGGAAAAGATGTTTTCTTTGTCCTGATCGGACAAATCACTTTCTTCGATGAATTTCCCGATTTCCAAATCACCTAGAGGGAACGGATAATCAGATCCTAAACAAACACGTTTCGACCCTTGCATCTTCAAGATGTACTTCAAAGCATCGATGTCGTGTGTGATGCAATCTACCCAGAATTTACCGACGTAATCACGCGGATTCACTTCATTGTCAATCGCCACTAAATCGGGACGACAATTGAAACCATGTTCGATGCGACCTAGCGTTGGAAGAAAAGATCCACCGGCATGAGAAAAACACACGCGTAGGTTTGGTAAACGTTCCAAAACACCACCAAAAATCATCGAGCAAGCAGCGCGAGACGTTTCTGCAGGCATTCCCACTAACCAAGGTAGCCAGTACTTTTTCATGCTGTCAAATCCCATCATTTGCCAAGGGTGAATCATCACCGCCATTCCAAGGCGTTCGCAGGCTTCGAAAATCGGAAAGAAGCGTTCTTCACTTAAATTTTCGTCGTTGATGTTCGATCCAATTTGAATACCGACATGTCCGATTGCTTTGGCACGTTCCAATTCTTTGATGGCCAATTCGGTGTCCTGCATCGGAATCGTTGCCAGTCCAACGTAGTTCTTCGGGTATTTCGAAACCAATTCAGCGATGTGGTCATTCAAATACTCGGACAATTCTAATCCGTGTTTCGGTTCTGCCCAATAAGAGAAAAGCACCGGAATCGTACAAACCACTTGTGTTTGAGTCTGAAATTTTTCGTATTCTCCCAAACGTAAGTCTTCGTCCCAGCAATTTTCTTTGATGCGTCTAAAAAACTGTCCACCCTGCATCATGTCTGCACTTCGGTCCTCATTGTGATTCAAGTAAATGAATTTCCCGTAGCCAAATTTCTCTGTCCAATTCGGTAAATTCTTCGGAATAATATGAGAGTGCATGTCGATTTTCAGCATAGGTCAGATTTTGGTAACGAAGATAAGGAAAATGTAATTAGGACTAAAGTGGCTCTTCAACTTTCAATTCCATGATGTAATCATCCATGAAAAAGCCATGGCCAATATCAAATTTCTCTTCTCTTCGAATGGTGAATCCCAATTTGTCATAAAAGAACTTCGCTGTATTGTCGCGATTCACTTGAAGGAAAATGTAGGAACAACGTTTTGCTTTAGCGCGTTCAATGGCTTTGTCCATCAATTTTTTACCAGCACCAAGTCCTTGGGAAGTTTGGAGAACATACACTTTGTTGACCTTTAATTCGTCGCCTGCTTGTTCAATCGCAAGAAAACCAATGTCCGTGGAATCCTTTTTCAGAATGTAAAATTCATGTCCGGCTTTTAGTTGTTTACTGAGTGTTTCTTTGGAATACATCCAATTCAACATGAAGTCCATTTGTTCTTTGGTGATGATGTCGGAGTAGGTGTGAGGCCAAATCTCACGCGCCAAAGATTCTAGAATGGGTAATTCGATTTCCGTAGCGAGACGAATGTCCATTTATTGCTTGATAAAACGTTCTTGCTGTACTTTTCCTGCGATGATCAATCGAATGAAGTAGGTTCCTGCTGGAAGGTCTGAAACATAGACTTTTCCATCGTAGATGTTCTTTTCGTAGATACTTCCTTCCATATCGATGATATCTGCCGTTTTGGGAAGTTCAACAATCGTGAAATGCAATTCGTTCATCACAGGATTTGGATACACATTCCAATCTATTTCGTGCGGTACTTTTTCAAATCCTAAGGTTTGTAATGCGAGTTTAACTGCTGCGTAAGCATTGATTTTACCTGCTCCCCATTTTGGACTTCCTTCAGCTGGAATGACACCCGTTAAATTGTCTTGTCGAGCTGTCAACATAATGATTTCTTTCACTTGTCTTGCAGATAAATACGGATTCGCTTCTAAGATTAACGCAGAAACACCTGCAACCATAGGTGAAGCCATCGAAGTTCCGGACAATTTTGCAAAGTGGTACGTTTTGTTGTTGAAAGTTACATTTCCCACGGAGGTAAATGTGGCATCGGTAAAAGAAGACATCGCTGAAATAACAGCTACACCTGGTGCAGCAATATCTGGTTTCATTTGTCCGTCATAACGTGGACCAACAGAAGAGAAAGAAGCTATTCCACCACCGATTGGATTCCCACTTCCACTTAAATACTGAGAAGAGTAAGCAGCGACACTGATCACATCATCAGAACACGATGGTTCGCTAATTCCATTTTGGTTGTCCCCGGAAATCGATCCACCGTTTGACAAAGAAAAGGGCATTCCCCAATTTCCAACGTCATTGGAAAGTTCCGTCACGTTCCAATAATGAACGGTTCCCGTTTCTGCTTTCGATTTTAGTAATACACGTAGAGCTGTGTTGGTGTTCTTGACACGTAAACGCATCTGTGGTCGTCCATTCAAAGGATGAGCCGCATCCGCGGTAATGTTAAACCATATGGTGTCAACGCCAGTGACTAAAAACGAATCAATGTAATTGCTAACCGTTGCTGTGCTATAAAATGGACTTTCAACCAGGGTAGTTCCAGCATTATTGGTTATGATTAAACCATTCTCAAAAGAATTCCCTGCTTCTCCCCATGCATGAACACTTTGTCCCCACATGTTTGCATTCGAAGAGTAGGAATAAAACTCAATGCGCGATTTGAATTGATCTTGATTAAAGGATTTTTTGATGTGAAAATTGACATTCCCGTTGTTCCCTCCGGAATTAGCGAAGACAACTCCTAAATCTGTATATGCAGTAATAGCTTGACTTAAAATGGACGTTCCATCCAGTGTTCCGAAATGGTAAAGTCCCCAGGACATGTTAATGACCAAACGTTTTCCGTCTGTCTGCGCTTTTTGATACATCCATTCCCATGCGTCTAGCACAGCAGCTTCATCTACCAGAAATGTTACGAATAAAAAATTTGCGTCGTATGCTACGCCTTTGTACGGAGTTCCTGCTCCACCGCCGCCTGCGATACAAGAAACGTGTGTTCCATGCGTCGCAAAGGAGTAAATATTAGATGTATCACTTCCCGCGGCAAGCAATTCACCTTGTGTTGTATATTCTGTGCCATAAGCAAATCCTTGCGGGTGTGGTCCACTTGTTTTGTATTGATCCCAAGCAGCAACGATACGCGTTTGTAACATGGCTGTGTCGTAAAATACGGGTGATGTATAGTCAAATCCCCAGTCCGTTACGCCTATGTACACATCCTTACCTGAGTAGCCTTGAGGAAGTCCAATTCCTTGATGGACACTATCAGCATGCATATCAACGATGGCTTTATCTAACGAATTGTGAATTTTAGAGGCGATTTCTAAGTAACTCAAGCCTTGGATATTCACTAGTTGATTGGTTTTATTCAATGGAACTTTAATGCTCACCAAATTTGAGATAGGGGTACCTACAATAAATCCCCTTTTTATTAATTCAGAACGATTAAATCCTTCTGAAACCTTTCCAAGAAAGGATAAATAGTAACTTCCGTTAATCTGGTAAATGGGATAACGTGCCAAAAGATCTGAATGAACAACGCCTTTTCCCACCATTAATTGATGGTGAATCGTTGCTAAGTCCACTCGGTTACTTGCACTCATTTTGACCTGTCCATGCAACAGAAATCCACTGAGGAGAAAGGTGCATAACAACAAGATATGGTGCTTGGAGAAGTTCATCATTCCCAAATATATGTAAAATAAGGGACGTAAAGGACTAAAAAACCCAATAAAACAAAGCTTTTTATCCACGTGACAATGTGAATAAGCTAGATTGTTTGAAATAGTTGTTCTTTCGGTTTTCGGACTTTAGCTAGGTGTTGGTAGTTGTCTTCTGTTGAACGAAATCCAATTGGGCACAATAATACACTTTTTACCTTTTGATCAGATAGTCCTAACAATTCGTCTAGTTTTTTCGCATTGAATCCCTCCATCGGCGTAGCGTCCACACGCATGCTGGCACAGGTATGGAGAAGTTGACCTAACGCAATGTATGCTTGGTGAACATTCCATGGTTCAACGTCGCTATCCGCCATGTTCAAGATATTTTTCTTTAAAAATTCACTGAATCCAGCAGCTCTTTCAGCAGGAGTATTTCGTGTTTCCGTGACTAAACTGACATGATTGTCCAGGTAATCTTCATCAATAGATGTATACGAACAAATAATCAGTAGGTGCGACGCGTCAACAACTTGTCCTTGGTTGAAAGCGATTTCTTTGATCTGTTCCCGCAATGCAGGACTTGCAACGAAAATAAATTTGAGTGGTTGAATTCCATATGCAGATGGGGTAAGGCGCAAGGAATCCTTAACAATTTCTAATTGCTCATTTGTTAATTTTTTTGTTGCGTCGTATTGCTTGGTTGCGTATCTCCAGTTTAAATCGGCTATTATCTGTTTCATGTCAAAATATCATTGGTACTTCTATAACTAGCATTCGTCCATTTTGTTTGTTCTTTAGGACAATTTCTTTTGTATCCCATATCCCTATTGCGTCGCGTTCATTCAAAAGCTCTTGTTCGATTTCAAATGCTCCATCGATGTTCATGAAGTATGCCCCATTTCCTTCGCCTTTAATCGTGTAAGCAAGGGTCGTATTTTCTTCCATGCTTACGAGGTGAATCCATGCGTTTTGATGAATCCAAACTCCTTCCTGATCCGAATGAGGGGAAACCAATTGCAAAAATCGTTGTTCAGAATCCCTTAAATCATAGGACTTTTGCTCGTATCTGGGAGTTACACCTTGTTTATTTGGGAAAATCCAAATTTGAAATAAATTAAGGTCATCTTGCGTACTTGCATTCATTTCACTGTGAAAAATACCGGTTCCTGCCGACATCACCTGAACTTCTCCCGCTTTAACCACTTCACTGAATCCCATGCTGTCTTGGTGTCGCAATGAACCACGCAAAGGAATCGTAATGATTTCCATATTATCATGTGGATGTTTTCCAAATCCCATTGCTGCGTCAACAATGTCGTCGTTTAGTACGCGCAATGCGCCAAAGTTGATGCGTTCTGGATGGTACCATTGCGCGAAACTAAAGGAGTGTTTAGCGTTCAGCCAACCATGATTGGCGTGACCACGAGTTTGGGAGGTATGTAGGACTTTTTTCATTCGTAAGGGATGGTTTAGACAAAGGTACACACTATCCATTTGCTGCGCTTGATTTTGTTTATTTTCACGTAATTCAATAACCTGTGTTAATTCTTTTTTAATGCGATTGCAACGAGAAGCCAGAAAAATGTGGATATTCGTTTCATGGTATTAAGTAGATTTTGGCTAATCATATTCATTAGCTCCGTATTATTTGTCTTTGCTGGACTCTTTTTGTCCAATTCTTATTCGATTGAATATGTCTTAAATGGAAAAAAAGATAGTCCGATTTTAACGGGTGAACGCTACCTGAAGGATTGCTCCAATGGATTCCAAGAAAAAATTAAGTCAGCGCCTGAAGGAACCTTGGTTTACAATATCAATCTAGATGACAGCGACACGACATACGTATTGAAGAATCAAACCGTACAAGTGTTCAAAGGAACGCAAAAGGCAGATGGACTTTTAGAAACTTGTAAAGCGAGTTTGTTTGACTTGATTTTGCCGCTGATGGCCTATTTGGCGTTCTTCTGCGGCATCATGCAGTTGTTGATTGATTCTGGAGCAACGGAACGATTGGCAAGACGCTTGAGTCCATTCTTTGTGAAGGTTTTTCCTTCGGTCCCGAAAAATCATGAGTCCATTTCTTACATGACCTTGAATTTTTCCGCAAACTTTTTAGGACTCGATTCCGCTGCAACGCCATTTGGATTGAAAGCCATGCAAAGTTTACAGGAAATCAATCCGGACAAAGACCGTGCATCAGATGCACAGATCATGTTCTTGTGTTTGCATGCTGCCGGACTCACGCTTATACCAACATCCATTATTGGTTATCGCGCTGCAGCAAATGCAGCGAATCCGGCGGATGTCATGTTGCCTTGTATTGTGACTTCGCTTATTGGCACCTTGGCGGCATTTTTCATTGTCGGAATTAAACAGCGCATTCAATTCCGCAGTGCGACGCTTTTATTGGCTTTGACATCCATCATTGCGGCAATTATCGGACTTCTAATGTATGTCAATAGCTTGGATTTAATAGGTAAGAACTTCTTTTCGAGTAATTTTTCTAGTGTACTGTTACTGGGAATCATCGTGGCAACCTTGATCTTTGCTTTTGTTCACGAAAAGAAATTCAAAGAAAAGGAAACGACCGTTTTTGATTCATTCGTGGTGGGAGCGAAAAGCGGCGTCAACACAGGAGTGGCCATTTTTCCTTACGTACTTGGAATGTTAGCAGCTATTTCCTTATTCCGAAACAGCGGTTTATTTGAAATTATCAGTAATTGGATTGCCACAGGATTTCATTTCATTGGCGTCTCCAAAGAAATCACAGATTCCTTGCCTGTTGCTTTGTTAAGACCATTTAGCTCGAGTGGCTCACGTGGATTCATGTTGGATGCAATGAATAATTTCGGTCCAGATTCTTTAGCAGGAAGATTGAGTAGTATCTTTCAATGCAGCGCTGAAACAACTTTTTATGTGATTGCCGTTTACTTCGGTTCGATTAATGTGCGCAATACACGTTATGCTTTAGGTACGATGTTATTGGTTGATTTAATCTGTGTCATCACCGCTATTTTCGTAGCACTTTGGTTTTTTTAATAACTGACAAATCCATCAACAGATGTTAAGAAGATTCTTTAGTTCCTCGAAGAAGGAGTCGGAAACTGCGAAGAAAGAAATTTCTGCGGCTCCACTGCATGACGTGAATTATTCATCGCTTGTCTTCATTGCCTGGGCAAAAGCAATAGAAGGAAATGAGGACCTTCAATTGTGGTTGCGAGATAATGGTTACCCAGAATTGTATATGGCGACTTTTGCCATTTTGTTAAAGGACGAGGCGCGTAATTGGTTAATCGAAAATGGGTATGCTCATTTAATGGCCATGATTAACGCAGCTGAAGGAAACCTGAAAGCTCAAGAATGGCTATTGAAAAACAACTTTGAAACCTTGTATCACATGTCCCTAGCGATTGATCACGAAGATAATAGTTGGTTTTGGTTAGCGAAATACGCATCGCAAGAAGTACGTATTCTAACCAAGAGTATTCAACGCGTGAAAGATGAGATTGAGGAAAACCACAATGATATGCACTCGATCGGAAAAGACGTTTAAATCAGTTTATAACAACATGGTAGCTGGATTCTCCATGTACGTTTTAAACGTTTGAAGGAAGCCAGAACCTGTTGCGCCGTCCACAACGCGGTGATCACAAGATAGGGTAACTTTCATCACATTTCCTGGAACAACTTGTCCGTTTTTAACCACGGGAACTTCTTTGATTCCACCGATTGCTAAAATACAGCTGTCCGGTGGATTCACAATCGCTGTGAATGATTCAATTCCAAACATTCCAAGGTTGGAAATCGTAAAGGTATTTCCTTCCCAGTCGCTTGGCTGCAATTTTTTATCTTTTGCTTTTTGAGCGAATTCGCGCACTTCAGCAGAAATTTGAACCAATCCTTTGGTATCTGCGTGACGAATAACAGGAACCAATAATCCATCTTCTACAGCAACAGCAACACCGATGTGTACGTGTTGGTTGCGACGAATGAAGTCACCCATCCATGAGCTGTTTACACCTGGATTTTGTTTCAATGCCATTGCCACGGCTTTCACAACTAAATCGTTGAACGAAACTTTGACACCGTCAAGGTTATTTAATGCTTTTCTAGACGCAATAGCTTGATCCATGTTGATGTCCATCGTCAAGTAGAAATGCGGAGCTGTAAATTTACTTTCCGCTAAGCGACGAGCGATGGTTTTCCGCATTTGGCTTACAGGCTCATCTGTGAACGATTCAACGCCACTTGGTGCAGCTGCAAAAGTTCTTTCAGCCGGCGTGTATGGCGTGTAATGATCCACGTCTCGTTTTACGATGCGTCCACTTTCACCTGTGCCAGCAACGGAATGAATGTCAATTCCTTTTTCGCTTGCCATTTTTTTCGCTAATGGAGATGCAAATACGCGTCCATTTGAATTGTTCGCGATAGGAGTACTTGTTGCTGCTGGTGCTGGAGTAGGAGCAGGAGTACTTACTTCCGGACTCGCAACTGGAGCAGGAGCTGTTTCCGTTTTTGGTGTTTCAGCAACTTGCGCAGGTGTAATAGCGCTAGCTAATGCGGCAGAAATATCTTCTCCTGCTTGACCGATAATTGCTAAGATGCTATTTACTGGAGCTGCTTGACCAGTTTCTACTCCGATGTGCAATAACACACCGTCGTAAAAGGACTCGAATTCCATGGTTGCTTTGTCCGTCTCAATTTCCGCTAGAACTTCGCCAGCTTTAACAGCGTCACCCACATTTTTATTCCAAGTTGCAACAACACCTTCGGTCATTGTATCACTCAATTTCGGCATGTAAACGATTTCAGCCATGGATTCTTTTATTTTAAGTTTTTAATATTCTTTGATGTAAGGATAATCAGTTTGCGTGTATACGTCTTCGTACAACTCATGTGCTTCTGGATAAGGTGAGTTTTCAGCAAATTCCACTGATTCTTCCACTTCTTTCTTCACCCAAGAAGAAATTTCTTCAATTTCTTTTTCATTTAACCACTTGTTGTCCTGAATAGTAAGCAAACAATGCTCAATTGGATCTTGTTGCATCCACTCAGCTACTTCATCTTTCGTACGGTATTTTTGCGGATCGGACATGGAGTGTCCTTTGTAACGATAGGTACGAATGTCCAACAATGTTGGTCCATCACCACGACGCGCACGAACACATGCTTCTTCAATCGCTTCGTGAACGCTTTCTGGACGCATTCCGTTCACCACTTTCGACGGCATTTCATAAGAAAGTCCAATTTTTGAAAGATCGGTTACGTTTGTAGTACGCTCTACCGATGTTCCCATCGCGTAGTTATTGTTCTCAATGATGAAAATCACTGGAAGTTTCCAGTTCATCGCCATATTGAAGGTTTCGTGAAGCGCTCCTTGTCGAACTGCTCCATCACCCATGGAAACAAATGCTACGTTATCGGTTCCGTTGTATTGTTCAGCGAAGGCAACACCAGCTCCCATGGCAATTTGTGCACCAACGATACCGTGTCCACCCATAAAGTTTTTCTCTTTGTCAAAAAAGTGCATGGATCCACCTTTTCCTTTGGAACAACCTGTTGATCGTCCGTAAAGCTCGGCCATCAAGACACGTGGATCTGTTCCAAGTGCAATTGGGTGCGCGTGATCGCGGTAAGCTGTCATGTGTTTGTCTCCTGGTTGACAAGCGCTTGCTGTTCCAGCAACGATGGCTTCTTGACCAATATATAAGTGACAGAATCCACCAAATTTTTGTTGAATGTACAATTGACCGGTTTTCTCTTCGAAACGACGAATTAATAACATGTCTTTGTACCATTTAATGTACGTTTCTTTAGAAAACTTTGGCTTTCCTGCAGATTTTGCAGCAGGGCTTGCTTTTTTTGTGCTCGTTGTAGCTTTTACTGGCATAATACGTCCGTTATTTTCGGTCACAAATATAAGAATGAATTTGAATATAATTACAAATTGTCATGTTTACACTAAGTGAATTGTTTTTCTGATAAATAAATCGTGTTTTCAGCAATCTAGTCCGAAAATGATGCTGTTTTTATTGTTCTATATTACTTGATTTTGTTGATCGATATATTAAAAATATTCCCATTAAAACAAATGGAATACTTAAAAGTTGTCCAGTATTTATGGTCCATTCAAAGTCCCTTGAGGTCTGACCAATTTTGACGAATTCAATGAAGAATCTGGCTCCAAAAATCATGATTAAGAAGGAACCGAAAATAAATCCTTGTTGCTTGAACTTTTCTTTTTTCCAATAAAGGAATAGGAGGATGAAAAAAGCAACGAGGTAACAAATGGCTTCGTAAAGTTGAGCTGGATGTCTGGGTGTCGGATCGTACATGTGCAATTGGTCATTCCAATAATTTTGAAATTTGAATGCCCATGGAACATTTGTTGGGTCTCCAACCATTTCATGATTGACTAAATTCCCTAGGCGGATAAACGTCGCGCCAATGGCAACTGGTGCGGAAATTCGGTCGAGCATCCACAAATATGGACGTTTCAATACTTTTTGGGAATAGTACCACAAGGATAGGAGAATCACAATCGCTGCTCCATGACTTGCTAATCCACCTTCCCAAATTTTAAAAATATCCGCTGGATGAGACAAATAACCGCGATCGACAACAACACCGTTTTGAACGGTGTCAAACAAAGGCCCATAGAAAAAAACGTGTCCAAGACGTGCCCCAATAACGGTTGCTGGAATCATGAACCAAACAAGTTTATCCAGTAGTTCGTCGCTGATTTGTTCTTGTTTGAACATGCGTTTAACCACGAAATAACCGAGAATTAGTCCAGTTACAAATAATAATCCATAGAGGTTAGGCGTTCGCCAACCATCAATAATTTCCGAATCAACGGTCCAGTTTATAGCTAAAATCACTTGTTTTCTCTGATTGAAAGTTCAATCAAAGATAAGGGTTTTTCAGTATTGTGTTTAAAGGGAAGTTTATTTGATCGACCTTTTTTGAAAATTCGATTACTGTTCTCCATTCCCTTGCGCATTTCCTTCTGAACTTCTTCAGGTAAGTGAATGGTTTCTAGGCAATCAGAGGAGCAGCAGTTCTCCATTTTCTCCTTGCAAGCGTCACATTGAATGAAGAGCAAGTGACACGCGTCGTTCACACAATTCGTGTGCGTATCAGCAGGATCGCCACATTGATGGCAAACAGCGATGATGTCGTCTGAAATACGTTCGCCGCGACGTTCATCGAACACGAAGTTTTTTCCAATGAATTTATTCTCAATTCCCTGTTCCTTCGCGTCGTTTGCATATTTAATGATGCCACCTTCTAATTGATGTACGTTTTGGAATCCACGGTGTTTGAACCACGCGGATGCTTTTTCACAGCGTACACCACCGGTGCAGTACATAACGATGTTTTTGTCCTCGTTTCCTTTTAAATAGGTTTCTTCTATGTATGGAAGTGATTCTCTAAACGTATCGACATCTGGAAGGATGGCGCCTTTGAAATGTCCCACTTCGGATTCGTAGTGATTTCGGAAGTCAATGAGTATCGTATCTTCTTTCTCCGTTAATTCGTTGAATTCTTGCGCATTCAAGTGCTTTCCTTTGTTGGTCACATCGAAGGTTTTGTCTTCTAGTCCGTCCGCAAGAATTTTATCACGTACTTTGATTTTTAACTTCAAAAAAGGAAATTCAGCTTCGGAATCGTCTACGGCGAAGTTAAAACGGACACCGTTTAAAAAATCAATACCGTATAATTCTTCGCGAAACTGACTGAGAATGTGTGTTGGAACCGCAATTTGTGCGTTAATTCCTTCATGTGCGACGTATGTTCGTCCCACGACTTCTAATTTCGACCACATTAAGAATAGGTGATCTCTGAATAAGTGAGGATTTTCAATTTGCGCGTATTGATAAAAGGAAATGGTAATAAAATCATGTCCCACTTCGCGTAAATGCGCTTCTAGTTCCTCCTTATTTAATGTGTTCCACAGTTGCATGCTATGTTGAATTAAATAATTAATACGGCAAAGATAAGGAAATGAGATGGCTGAAAAAAATGACGTAAGTCATTAAATGAAGAAATAGGAAGCGTCTAATGTGATTTTTCGAAACGTTTGCTTTGATTTACTTTCCAGTTGAACCAATATTTCCCAAAAATCAAACTTAGGCTTTTATCAAAGGGAATCTGCGTCAAGCGGATCACTCCGGTTTTAAACGTAACGAAGGGATTTCGGTGCCATTTTCTAAACCCAATAGACAAACTCGCATCCGTGTAAATCATTTGGTGCCAATAGCCGGATGGAATAAAAATGGTGTCGCCATGATCCAAGGTCACTCGATAGGCTTTTAACTTTTTCAAGGCTGGATAATCAGATACATCCAATTGGAAAAGGTTCACCATGGAAGTTGAGTTGAAAGGAATGCGGTAAAGCAAGTGTGCTTGCTTAGGTTCGACCAAAATAATTTCCTTACGCCCAAAAAGCTGCAGCAGCAGTCCATCGTCATACATGAAATCATAATGAAGCGGAACAACGGTTCCTTTGCCGCCAAGAAACATCATGTTAGGCAACTGAAATCGACAAGTAAAAAAATCTGGACAAGGAATTTCTTTGGCTAACTTTTTATTTTTACTGAGTATTGGGTTAACGAACATCCTCAGGTCTGAGGGTTTGTTTTCACGAATCAAATGAAGCATGTGATTCATCGAAACGTAATGGTCACCTCGCAAATACGCCGTTCTATTTTTGTGCTGACTGTCGAATACCTTTACCTTGAAATGCCCAATTTCTTTTTCTAAAAAATTGAGGTCCCATTTACTCGCTGGCGTTTGATCGAGTAGGCCTTTAATTAGGACAGGTTTGTTCGTTTTTATCCAGGATTCCTTAAAGTCCTTTTTAGAAACATCCTGTACGTGAACGTGATCGGTGAGCGTAGTGAATTCCATGTCGATTCGTTTTTTTCTAGTAAACCTAGTTACGAAAAGTACATACTCAAAACGGAATAACGCAGGTGAATCCTAGTTCATCTGTGAATTACGCAAACATGAAATACTGAATCACAAATTTTAAGTTGGAAAACCAAGTATCTGGATTAATCTAGTTCCTTTACCAAGTATATTTTGCGAATCTCGCCTTTCCACGTGTGAACCTTTCCATCGAATCGCGTTCCGTTTTCTGATATTTTGAGGATAAAGAAATTAGTGATGTTATTCGCATCCATTTGAAAACTGAGGAGGGAACCATCAAATTTTACTTTGTAAAAATTCGGTTCCCAATCCACTTGCGAATTGTTTAGTGAAATAAAGAGAGAATCGTTTTTTTGAGTCAATCGCAAGGTGTCGACGTAATCTATATCACTATCAATCCAATGCTCCGACCAAAGTCCTGAAATTGTTGGGACGGGCTGTTTGATGGAAGAAGTCAGCACGACCATCAATCCAAATAACAAACTGAAACGAAAGAGGATGTTCATGCTTTACACTGCCACATTGTGTTCGCGTAAGGCATCGTTCAAGGATGTTTTTAAATCCGTGGATGCTTTTCGTTGACCGATAATTAAGGCACATGGAACTTGGTAGGATCCAGCTGGGAATTCTTTCGTGTATGTCCCGGGAATTACTACGCTTCTTTCAGGTACGTATCCGCGGTGTTCAATCGGTTCTGGACCTGTGACGTCAATGATTTTAGTTGATTTTGTCAAAACGACATTCGCTCCAAGAACGGCTTGCTTTCCAACGCGAACGCCTTCCACTACGATGCAGCGTGATCCGATAAAGGCATCATCTTCTATGATTACTGGTGCGGCTTGCAAAGGTTCTAACACACCACCAATTCCAACGCCACCACTTAAGTGGACATTTTTTCCAATCTGCGCACAACTTCCAACGGTTGCCCATGTGTCTACCATAGTGCCTGAATCTACATATGCACCAATGTTGATGTAAGATGGCATCATGATTACGCCAGGAGCAACAAAAGCTCCATAACGAGCAATTGCATGAGGAACAACACGCACGCCTAATTCTTTGTAATTGCGTTTCAAGGCCATTTTATCGTGAAACTCGAATGGACCCACTTCAATGGTTTCCATTTGACGAATCGGGAAGTACATGACAACCGCTTTTTTTATCCATTCGTTGACAATCCATTCACCATTTTCTCCTGGTTCTGCAACACGTAATAAACCTTTGTCTAGATCTTCAATAACTGTTTCAATCGCTTGAATGGTTTCTTTGTCCTTCAATAATTCACGGTTATCCCATGCTGCTTCAATTTGTTGTCTCATGTTGTAAGTTTGATGTTTTTGGAATGAAAAGTAGGATGATTAAACCGATAACGAAGAAAATGACTAAGGCTAAAATCGATGTTCGGATATTTAAATATCCTTCTATGAGTCCGAACGTCAAAGTTCCAATAGCTAATCCAATCTTTTCAGCTAAATCGTAGAAGCTAAAATAGGACGTTAAGTCTTTTGTTTCTGGAAGTAATTTAGAATACGTTGATCTTGCTATGGATTGAATTCCTCCCATGACGAGTCCAACAATCCCTGCAGCAATGAAAAACTGCCATGGTTCGTAAACCAAGTAGTATACACCCAGGCACAATCCAATCCAAATAATAATGGCAATTCCTATGGATTTCAAGTTTCCAATTTTACGGGATACTTTGGATAAAAGATAGGCACCGAGAATTCCAATAAATTGAATGATTAAAATCGAAATGATGAGGTCCTGTTGTTTGATTCCACGGACTTCTTTATTGGCAAAAGCCACAGCCATCACCATGATCGTTTGGACGGCCATATTGAACATGAAGAAGGAAAATAGATAGCGCTTCAACGAAATATTCAATTTGATTTCCTTCCAAACCTTGTAGACTTCGCGGTATCCTTTGACAATCATATTACCCTCAACTTTACTTGTGGCTGTCGATTTTGGAAGACGAATAAATGAGTACGCAGCAAAACTAATCCACCAAAGACTAACGAGTGGAAAAGCAAAACGAATGGGAATTGCTTTCGTGAAAACCGTCAGAATCAAAACGATAATCAACAAAATGGAACTGCCCAAATAACCCATGGAGAATCCACGTGCACTGATTTTATCGTGGTCTTTCGGTTCAGCAATTTCCGGTAAATAAGAATTGTAGTAAACCAAGCTTGCCCAGAATCCAACAGATCCAAAAAACAAAGCTAGAATACTCCAATCGATGTAAAAGGGACCACCTTCAACCGAACAGCGGTCCGCATGGAAAAAATACAGTAATCCGCTAGATATGGCGCCGAGGTAACAAAAGAACTGCATGAAGAGTTTTCGTTTTCCTCCAGCGTCTGCGATTCCAGATAAAACGGGAGATAACAATGCCACAACGATGTAGGACAAGCAAATCAAATACGCATAGAACTCCGTATTCTTAAATTCCATTCCAAAGATAGAAACGGTGTCAAATATGGTCGCTTTTGTGATCGGATCCTTTACGCTTGTTTGTGTTTCGTACAAAATCGGGAATATAGCCGAACTGATAATCAGTGGATAGACAGAATTTGCCCAATCGTACATCACCCATCCACGAATGACTTTTTTATCTCCTTTTTCAATCATATACGAATGTAGAAAATTATTCTAATCCAGCGATGTATTTGCTTAAATAGCTAAATCCATCCGTTAATTCACCTGTTTTTGTTGTTTGAGAACCTCTATTAATCACTTGATCTGGGTCTTCACCAAATAAACATGGAAGGACCTGTTTTAACAACTCGTTCCCGAAATCTTCGGATGCGTCTTTTGGCAACTCACACGGTAGGTTGTCAATTGCCATGACAGCAATCGCACCTTCTTGCATGAAATCTACTTCTGTTTCTGTGATAGGGTCATACCCATAAATCCCATTGCCAATTTTACTTGGACGAATGGTGCAAGCAATTGGACCAGCGATGTCACATGATATGTCACCGACCACCTTTATTCTATTGTCCGCATGCAAAAAATCATCATTGGTTAAAATGAAGGGTGATTTTGCACTCCAGAAATGACACGGAACGTACATGTCCGATTTTTTGGAATAGCGAGAAAATGTAGAACGGTAATTTTCAGGAGCGGAATAAAAATCCTTTTTCAAGAACGACGATCCATCTTTCGGAGCAAAATAATCCTCTGCTTCCAAATGTGTGTAAACAGGACCTTCAAACGAATTTTTCAAGTATTCCTCCGGACTAACTTCCGTAATTGGTAAAAGATCAATGATTTCTCTTGCACCGTGTCCTACGCGACCAAATCCAGTTAAAACCACACGGAAATCAGCAGGTAAGTCCACTTTTTTTAATTCTTGTTCAACTTCCTTGCGATCCTCACATTCATTTGCGGGTTTCATGGAATAACGTCCAGATTTTAAACCATATGTCAGAAAGGCATTGTAGCACCCAACAATTCCTGCGTAGCGTCCAAAACCAATGATTCGTTTGTTGTATTTATCCTTCAAAACTTCGTAATCCACCAAGCGGATTTTTTTGTCCAACACGGCATTTAGAAGTTCACGGTTGTAGGGTTGTTTTTTGAAGGTATGAGAAAAGAAGAAAAAGGTTTTGTTCGGAATTAAATCCGCGATTTGAACCTCTTTCACACCAAAAATATAATCGCAATCCGTTAACGAATCCACCAATTCAATTCCTTGTTCCGCATAAGCGGAATCTGGATAGGTCCGAATGGGACTCCGCTGAACGACAACTTTTACTTTTGGATAAAGTACTTCAATCGCTTTGCATTGTTTAGGTGTTAATGGAACACGAAAATCTGGTGGTACTTTTCCTTCACGGATGACACCTAATTTGATGGATTTCATAAAGTTAAATTCCTTGAGGTAGTAAGTATTGGTCGATGAATTCACGCACACAGGCATCACCACCTTTACGAGATAGAATGATGTGACATTCCGTTTTAACAGAATTTACCGCAGAGGATGGACAAATCGCTAGTCCAACGGCTTTCATTACTGCTAAATCATTGACATCGTCTCCGATGATTCCAACTTCGTTTAAGCCGATTCCTAATTCACTGCACCAGCTATTTAGGATGTCTAACTTCGGCTCACGTCCGACGTACACACGTTCGATTCCAAGTACCTTTGCACGATCTTGTACCATGTGTTCCGTGAATCCAGAGGAGATGATTCCCAATTGTACCGGTCCATTTTTCACGATGTGCATGATGGCAAGTCCGTCTTGCGTATGGTATCGTTTTAACTGATCTCCTTTTTCACTCATGAACATTCCACCGTCGGTTAAAACGCCATCGACATCCAGAATGAGTAATTTCAGTTTATCAAGTTGTTTTTTGAAATGGTTATTGCGAAACAACGGTTTGAAAAGAAGGGCAGTCAAATCCACTTCGTATTCTTCACAGACTGCTTCCAAATCATACACGGAAAGTTCATTCACGTGTTCCACATCCAAATCGGACAAGAAATCATCGAACTCGATTCCGTTTTTTTGACAAAGTCCTTTTATGTTTTGTTCTAATAACATCTTATATCATTTTGTAACCTACACTTGCTGCAACAGCTTGAAGGTCTTTTTGTAATTGTTTGAATTCTTCGTAATTCAACTGCTGAGATGCATCTGATTTCGCTACTTTCGGATTAGGATGCGCTTCGATTAAAAGTCCATCGATTCCCATAGCAACACATGCACGAGCTAGCGGATTGACGCCATACGCATATCCCATCGCATGGGATGGATCCAATACAATCGGGAGATTTGTGTGTTCTTGTAACCAAGCAACGCCACATAAATCCAAGGTAAAACGCGTTCCAGTTTCGAAGGTACGAATACCTCGTTCACAAAGAATCACATTTTCGTTTCCACCGGCCAAAACAAATTCTGCAGCTTGAACGAATTCTTGAAGTGTTGTTCCGAATCCACGTTTGATCAATACTGGCTTTTTGATTTTAGCACATGCACGTAAAATTCCTTGATCGTACATGGCTTTTGCACCAACTTGAATGATGTCCGTGTGTTCAATGATTTCATCAATGTGCGTAGCGTCACGAGCTTCCGTAATCACATTTAAACCGTATTCGGTTCTCATTTTTGCTAATAATTGCAGTCCTTCTAATCCTAATCCTTGGAACGAATATGGACTCGTTCTTGGTTTGTAGCAACCACCTCTCAAAGTGCTTAATCCCATTCCAACAAGTAATTCAGCAGAGGAACGAATTTGTTCTTCGGATTCCACCGAACATGGTCCACCAATTAGAATGGTATTCTTGGTATTTCCACCAATACTCACATTTCCAATTTTCACTTCGCGTTTTTCCGAACGAAATCGTTTGGAAGCCAATTGAATATCGTTAGCAAAAACCCAATGTTCTGTTGTGATTGACTCGAGTTCAGCAGGCACTTCCTTCACGCCAGAACCGGTGATGAGGTAGTTTTTTCCTTCGTAGGTAATGTGAAAAGCTTTGTGTTTTTCAGCGAATGTTGCGCAGTCGTTCGCGCTAACGGTTGATTTTAATTCAATGATCATAGTTCTCCCTTGATGAGGTTGACAAAATTAATAATTCCCACTGCTTGTCCTTTGTCGTTCACGACAGGTAAATACATCACTGGGAAGTTCGATTTTTTTAAGGTATGTAATAATTCAATGACAGTCGCACTTGCTTGAACGCACATGGGCTGACGATTGATAAATTCTTTTGGATCAATATCGGCTGTGTTTTCTAAATGCTTGAGAAACGTTTTGCGAATATCTGCACTGGAAACGAGTCCGAAAAGTTGCTGTTCGTCTTCCAAAGCCAAGGCAAATCCCATTTGACCGACTTCTACCGCTTCGAGGATTTTTCTTGTCGAGCAATCCCCGACTTCGAAGCTTGGCGCCTCGTTTAAGGGAATCATGAAATCACCAATTTCAAATGTAGATTCAATTTCACGTTTGGTTAAATTCATCAATGCATTTCCAATACTAGGTCCATGAAACAAATAGGAACCAGAAACAGCCGAACTAACGCCCATGTTGCGGAGGATAAAGGATACTTCTCCGTTTACTCCACCGTCGACATGAATCGATTTACTCGGATATTTTGTTCGGAACTGACGAATTTTCGAGAAATTCAAACGGTCAAATTTCCCTCCACTTTGACCTGGGATCGTTGCCATGATTAATATGAAATCAAAGTCCGAATATGGTTCAAATGCTGTAATTGGAGTAGGGGTGATAATGGCCAATCCTTTTTTTCCGGTAACGGTAGAGGGGATTTCTAATGGTTCTTTCAAGTCTTCCACCTGAAAAGTCACGTATTCCACTGGATTTCTTTCTAGTAAATCGTAATATTTTGATGGATTCTCCGTGATGATGTGCAAGTCAATGGGTAAGTCGCACCATGTTCGAATGTTAGCGATGTCCTCAAAAACACTCAAGTCATCGTTACAGTCGACATGCAATAGGTCCACTTGATGCGCAACTAAATCAAGAATCACTTCTTTTAAAGAGCGACTTTTATCGCTGTAAATAGATGCGGAAATCTTCATGTAACAAAGATACTGAATTTATCCTGATGGAAAAGGTGATTGAAAAAGTAGCTTGGGGAATTTGGCAGGAAACTTACCTAAAAAAAAGAGGGGTAAGCTACTCTTATCGCACCGCTCAACCTCATACCTTTGCTACATTCCTGTCCTGGAGGATTAAGAGGGAGCTGGTCGTAAAAGACTTACCCCGTGCAAATGTAGGGATTTCTTTTTATTCGAACGAAAATATCCTGGAATTCCTATGCTTCAATCGCGCGGTTCATCAAAGAAACCATTGCCAATGTCACGATAAACAATTGAGTGGCAGTTTCTTCATCTAAACTTGAACCATCTTCATCTTCTGTAGAGACTTCCATGGCCATAAATTGAGCTAAAAAGGGTTGGTCACAGAACGATTCAATGATTTCTTCATCTTCTTCGTCGAAGTATTGTTCCAACATATCAAAGTATGGCTCTTCGATTTCGTCGATGTCCGCTTCGGTAACTTGACGAAGCTTGATTCCTTCCTGCGCAAAACATTCTGAAATAACACAGAAATAATAAATTAATAATCCTTCTAAATCTTCGTTTTCGTATTCAGAGGGAGCTGTCATGACATAATCTAACAATTCTTGTTGCGCCAAGGCATACTTTTCAGATACGTTTTCTAGTTGATCGTCCGTTAAATTGTCAACAATTTCAATGGATTTCTCTATGGATGCTAGACTTACTTGTTTCATGACTGTCTTTTTTTTAGACAAAAATAAGAAGAAATAATGTCGAAACTAAATTATGTAACTTGTGCTACAGATGAAATCTAAAAGAGCCATTACCTTTGTCAAAAAAAACAACTGATGACTTTTCTCAAAACACGTACATTTTGGACCATCCTCGGATATGCATTAGGAGCTGTGGGTGGATACATTTACTTTCTAAATGTCAAATGTGAAACCGGATGCTATATGAAGACGAGTCCGGTATACAATGTCATTTTTGGATTTTTCATCGGAGGTTTTCTTTTTCAGTTTATTCACGAATTTTTTATCGCTAAACAAAAATAACCATGTCAAATTTCCCAACAATTATCGATGTGCGTACGCACGCAGAGTTCAGTGGAGGCCATGTAGCTGGATCTGTAAACATTCCTTTGCAAGAAATTGCTAGCCGAGTAGAAGAAGTGAAAGCCTTTGCTCAGCCCATTTTGTTTTGCTGTGCTGCTGGAATGCGTTCTGAACAGGCAACGCAGTACTTTAAATCCTTGGGCGTGGACTGTGAAAACGGTGGCGGATGGTTGGAAGTGAACGCACGCATGTAATTCTTAACAAATATTTTAAGCTCATTAACACAACATATTATGTCATTATTAGGAAAATTATTCGGAATGAAATCCGTAAATTATCAACAACTCGTTAAGGAAGGTGCGGTCATCGTCGATGTGCGTTCTCCAGGAGAATTTCAAGGTGGACACATCAAAGGATCCATCAATGTTCCCTTGCAAAGTATCCAAAGTTCATTGGGTAAAATCCCGAAAAACAAAACAGTCATTACGTGTTGTGCTTCTGGAATGCGCAGTGCAAGTGCCAAAAGCATTTTGAAATCAGCGGGATATGCAGATGTTCACAACGGAGGTGGTTGGATGAGCTTGAAAAGTAAGATCTAAACGAAGCTTAAGAGTACAAGGAACGGAATCAACCGATCATTAAGTTATTCATGCTTACTTGTTGTTCTCAATAATGTATAACAAGACTTTCTCCATTAAATGCGCACGGTCTTTTCCGCTAACGTTGTGTTTGTGCATTGGATAAATGAAATCGTCTACTTGAACACCATTTTCAATGAAGGATTTTAACAGCGCTTCATTGTGCTGCATCACCACTACATCGTCGATGGAACCGTGAATTAACAATAAATCTCCTTTTAAATTTTTCGTGTAATTCAACAAGGAATTGGCATCGTATCCCGCTTTGTTTTGCTCCGGACGATCCATGTAACGTTCACCGTACATTATTTCGTAGTACTTCCAATCGGTTACTGGTCCACCAGCAACGCCAACTTGGAACACTCCTGCTTGACGCAACATTAACGATGTCGTCATGAATCCACCAAAGGACCATCCATGTACCGCAAGGCGATTTCCGTCGACATAATTCAAGGATTTCAAGTACTCCACACCTGTCAATTGATCTTCCATTTCAACGGTTCCAAGTTGACGGTGGATTTGAGATTCAAAAGCAAATCCGCGTTCTCCTGATCCACGGTTATCCAAGGTAAAGACAATGTAACCTTGATTTGCCATCCAATGCATCCAAAGATTCGCTCCAGCCATCCAAGAGTTCGTCACCATTTGCGCGTGTGGACCACCGTATACATACACAAGAACCGGGTATTTTTTTGATGGATCGAAATTGCTTGGTTTGATCATTCGGTAGTACAAATCTGAACCATCTTTTCCTTTGATGGATCCAACTTCTGTAGTTCCAACGTTGTAATCATCCAATTTTTCCTTGGATTCCATCAGTAACTTTGCCATTTTTCCGTTGTTGGTCCAAAGCATTGCTTTAAATGGAACGGATAAACTCGAAAAGGCATCCATGAAATATGTTCCGTTTGCAGAAAGACTAAAACTGTGCGTTCCTTCTTCCTTCGTGATTAATTCGGTGTTTCCCGCTAAGTCACATCGATAAACCATCGTATTCGTAGGATTTTGTCCTGTCGCTGTGTAATAGATTTTCGAAGCATCTTTCGTTGCGCAAAGGATATCCTTTACGACAAAAGTGTGGTTCGTTAATTTTTGTAGCATCTTGCCGTCGAAGTCATAGAGGTACAAGTTGTTAAACCCATCGCGCTCCGAAATCCACACAAATTGATTGGACTTGTTGCTAGGGAAAAATACGGGATGCTCTGGCTCGATCCATTTGTCGTTTTTCTCTTCAAATAAGGTTTTGACAAATTTCCCTGTTTTCGCTGAATAAACATTTAACCACATGTGATTTTGGTCGCGGTTGACTTCTGCTACGATGATGAATTGATCATCTGGAGTAATGGCCAAGTTGGTGAAGTAATCGTCCGCAGCCCCTCGTGGATTGATGTACAGCGTTTTTTTCGATTTCACGTTGTAAATTCCCACGCGTGGTTTTTCGGATTTTTGTCCAGCCATTGGGTATTTAATGGACATCAAGGTTCCTGGTGTCGCATTGACATCCAATAATGGATAATTGTGCACATCCGTTTCGTCCTTTTGATAAAAAGCAAGAATGGACCCACTGTTTGACCAGAAAATGCCTCCAGATATTCCAAATTCATTGCGCGCAATAGATTGACCTGAAACGATGTTTTTATCGGCGTTTTTTGTGACCGCACGTCCATCGATGTATACATTGTTATCGATGGTATAGGCTAATTGATTCGACGCGGAATGGTACGATTGATTCGCAGCATTTTCCACTGGTTTTTTGAGGATCTTTCCGGATTTCGTTTTGACATCGAAGGTTGCCACGGATTGACCATCATTTAATAGCAAGGTTGTTTCGTTGGACCATTCCGCGCCAAAGAAGTTGCCGAAGGAGGAACCTAGAAGTTTGTTAACTTCGTCAATGGTGATGAGGTCTACAGACTTTTCATTTGCAACAGAAGATTTGTACATCGTTTTGTAGTCCTTGCTGCAAGTCGTGTATTCACTGTCATTCATCCACAGGAAATTATTCACGCGTTCGGGTGAAACACTTCTTTGTAAAAGAACAGATTCTTTGACGCTCATTTCTTTTTTCTGAGCGAAAGCAAAAGGAGTAATCAGTAAAAGGAAAGGTAAGATGATGCGTTTCATGCGCGTTGTATAAATTGATTAAAAAATTGTTCTAGTGGTTTTCCTGCTTCGAAGCAGTGCAGTAATTGTTGATCTAAATCATCAGCTAGTAACGTTTCAGCGGGAAATTCGGCATAAAAATACCACTGTTTATTGAAAATCAGATTTTCTTCTTGTGCTGCTTCTTTGAGGTGAGCGGGAAGAATTTTATTTTTCTCTCCGAGGATTTCACCAAAGGTCTTTTTAAAGGACTTGGATTCATAGATTCTTTGGAATTCGTTCATATTCGCAGCGATTCCCTCACGGACTAATTCCAGGTCTTCTTTATCGATTTCGTAAATTCCACCATAAGCACGAACATGTTCCGGACTCAGTTCAAAGTAAATGCCGTTTACCGCCTTGCTTTTTTTTCCATTTGGAGCAACTACGGCGGAGCACATGAGTTTGTAAGGAGTTTTGTCTTTAGAGAAACGGATGTCTCGGTTGATTCGAAACACACAATCTTTTGCTTGTAATTCAGCGAACTGCGGATCAGTTTCAGCAAGCTTTTGGATAAGGTGCTGCGTAAAGGCATAGAAAGGTTTCTTGATCGAATTTTCGTAGCGCTTGCGGTTTTCATCGAACCAAGATTTGTGGTTATTTCCAGCAAGCTCGATAAAGAAATTTAGATAATCCTCCGTAAAAAATGACATAGGACGAAGATATGGAAAATCCGAAGATGGATACTAGAAAAAGCTAACAAAAAGCTATTGCACGATTAAACTAGAATGTGTATCTTTGCACCCGATTAATTAATATTTAAAAATAATCTTATGAATTCTTACGAAACTGTTTTCATTTTAACTCCCGTTTTGTCTGATGATCAGGCAAAGGAAGCAGTACAGAAATTCGAAGGTGAGATTAAATCACTTGGTGGTTCGATCACTCATTCGGAGAACTGGGGTTTGCGCAAGTTGGCGTACCCAATCCAGAAAAAATCCACTGGTTTCTACTTTCTAGTAGAATTCCAAGCGGAAGGTAATGTTGTTGCAAACTTCGAATTGATGATGAAGCGCGATGAACGAGTTTTACGTTTTTTAACGGTAAAAATGGACGTTGATCATGTGACATATTCAGTGAAAAGACGCGCAAAAGCTGGAGCTACTGCCTAACTAATTGTTAACCCTAAAAAATTAAAAGAGATGTCAAACGATATTCGCTATCTAACCCCGATTAATATTGATATTAAGAAGGACAAGTACTGCCGTTTTAAGAAGAGCGGTATTAAATTTATTGATTACAAAGATGCAAGCTTCTTGTTGAAATTGATCAATGAACAAGGTAAAATTCTTCCACGTCGGATCACTGGTACTTCTGCGAAATACCAAAAGAGAGTCAACAAAGCGATCAAACGTGCTCGTCACCTTGCGATCCTTCCATACGTTGGTGATATGTTGAAATAATCATTTGTTGAACAGAAAAACTGAAAGTCATGGAAATTATTTTAAAGAAAAACGTTGATAAATTAGGTTACGCAAACGAAATCGTGAACGTAAAACCTGGATACGGTCGTAACTTCTTGATTCCTCAAGGATATGCGGCGCTTGCTACGCCTAGCGCGAAAAAAGCACACGCTGAGATTATGCGTCAAAAATCTCACAAAGAATCTAAGAATTTAGCTGAAGCACAAGAATTAGCTGCTAAAATTGCTGATTTAACCATCACTATCTCTACGAAAGCTGGTGAAAATGGTAAAATCTTTGGTTCTGTTAATACGGTTCAATTGGCTGATGCACTTCGTGCACTTGGACATGATATTGATCGTAAATCATTGAAAATTAAAGACGAGCCAATTCGCGAAATTGGAACGTATGAAGTAGAAGCAAATATTTACAAAGGCGTGAAACAATCATTCAAATTTGAAGTTGTTAGCGAATAAGCTTTACGAAAAGAAACTAAAAAACTCTTTCCATTTGGAAGGAGTTTTTTTTTGCCGTCATTTCACCTCAGAAAATCTATTTGTACAACTTGAGGAACATACGATTTACTCAGGTTCGTTATATGATCATCGATGAAGCGTGGAATGGAACTGTAAAGACAAGAATGATTTTCTAACGTGCTTCCAAGTAATTTTTGACGTAATCAGCAATTCCTTCTTCCAGGGAATAAAAAGCATGTGGATAGCCAATGGACATCAATTTAGACATGTTTGCTTCTGTGAAGTATTGGTATTTATCGCGAATATCACTCGGAGTATCGATGAAGGAAATAGATGGCTCAAGTCCCAAGGCACGGAACGTTAAACTTGCTAAGTCTAAGAATGTCCGTGCTTTCCCAGACCCAAGATTGTAAATCCCTGAGTGATTCTGATGTTGCATAAAAAACGCACATACTTTCGCCACATCTTTCACGTAAACGAAGTCTCGCAGTTGCTCTCCATCCTTGTATTCCGGATTGTGTGAACGGAACAATTGCATGTGTCCTTTTTCTTTGATTTGACGATGTGTATGAAACACCACACTCGCCATTCTTCCTTTGTGAGATTCTTTCGGACCATAAACGTTGAAGAATTTAAGTCCTGCCCAAAAAGGAGGAGTTTCCGTTTGTTGAATCGCCCATTTGTCAAATTCGTTTTTGGAAATCCCATACGGATTTAAGGGTTTCAACTTTGGAATCACTTCATTATTGTCTTCGTAGCCAAATTCTCCCAAACCATAAGTTGCAGCACTACTTGCGTAGACCAACGGAATGCGATGAGCTGTACATATGTTCCAAATGGACTTTGTGTAATTCAGGTTTAATTGATCTAGAATGTCAATGTCCTTTTCTGTAGTATCTGTTCGTGCGCCCAAATGGAAAACAAACTCCACTTCGTTAGCATGCGCTTTAAACCATGAAACAAATTCTGAACGCTCTATTTTTAAACTAAACTGTGTATGTTTCCAATTGTCTTCTTTGTCAAGTTTCGTAAAATCATCAACTAGAATGAGGTTTGTGTGTCCGAGCGTGTTGAGGTGATCCACCAAATAGCTCGCAATAAATCCGGCGGAACCAGTAACAACTATCATTGGATGTTTTTAGAATAAACCGTTTATTTCAGCATCAATTGAATTAATGATTTTACCCAAATCCTCTTGGTTGTCTGGGAAACGATTGTTATCAATGTCGATAATCAATACTTTTCCTTTATCGTAAGTGGAAATCCATGCCTCGTAACGTTCATTCAAACGCTTTAAGTAATCTAAACGGATACTTTCTTCGTAATCGCGTCCACGTTGTTGAATTTGGCTTACCAATGTTGGAACGCTTGCGCGGAGGTAGATCAATAAATCAGGAGCAGAAATAAATCCATCCATTAAATTAAAAAGCGAAAAGTAATTTTCGAAATCTCTGGTTGTCATTAAACCCATTGAATGTAAATTCGGTGCAAAAATGAATGCATCCTCATAAATCGTGCGGTCTTGAATCACAGTATGAGCGGTTTCCTTAATTTCTTGTATTTGAGTAAATCGACCATTCAAGTAATAAATTTGAAGGTTGAAAGACCAGCGTTGCATGTCATCGTAGAAATCATTTAAATACGGATTATGGTCCACATCCTCGTAATGAGTTTCCCAACCATAATGTTTTGACAACAAGTTTGTTAATGTGGTTTTACCCGATCCGATGTTTCCTGCGATGGCAACGTGCATATTCCATAATTTAGAAAGGCTAAATTACAATATTTTAAAGGAATTAAAAAAGGGGAAAGCTTAGTATTTGATGGAAAAAATGGAAATTTCATCCCCTTTTTGTATTCCGAGTAGATTACCTTGAATGATAAATGACGTAATTGGTGTTTTATTCAGTATTTCGAGTGTGTGCCAATCTGGAATTCTTTGGTTTGTTTTCATTTCCAAGAGAACGAATCGAAGGGATGATGCGTTTGCATCCAAACACACAATTTGCTGGTTCCAAAAACCGAAGGCACGACAGTTTTCCAGGTCGTATGATCCACTGAGGTTCAATAAAAAGTCATATCGATTCATCATTCCATTGGAGAAAAGTACGTACAAATGATCTTGGTATTCCTTTAATTCAACAAAAGAATTCCCCTTGGTTTCCACATTCTGAATGGACTGAAGGATTTGGGATTTTTGAAAATCCACCAAATTTAGTGAGGAACGAAATTGGTCAAAAACCCAGATTAAATTCGGGCGATTCGACGCGCAAATCGAAACGACGGTTGAAAACCCTAGTTCGCCTAAGTCCACCAATTCTCCTTGCTGTGTTAAGGTGTTGTCTACAATGGCTATGGACTGTTGCACATCCGAGAACAACAACGTTTTCATCGCGTTTATTGGCGCAATGGATTGAATGTTTCCCAACGATTTAAATGTTTGATTAAACCGGCGTTCCCCCTTGATCACTTTCTTTTGAATGTTGTTTTCTGATACTACTAATAGGTTTTGTTGCCCGTCAATGGTCCAAGTGTCGATTGGAGTGGGGGAAAGGTATGTTTCGACAAGCGTTAATTCTTGTGAATAAACGAGGAAACAAAGTGTCCAACTTAATATGAGCAAAATGAATTTCATCGTGTTTGGTCTAAGATTTCGTTTAACAAAGAATCGTCATTCATCAATCTCGGCACTTTGTGTTGCCCACCTAATTTTCCTTTGGACTTCAACCATTGATGAAAAGTTCCACTTGGAACTTTAGTCATTTTTGGATAGCCAATGTTGATGTTGTCTTTACGTTTTGCATCATAGTCCGCATTTCCGTCTTTTAATAACTGATCTAACTCTTTTAAAAATAAGGCTTCATCGCTCGGTTGTTCTCTGAATTCGATCAGCCAATGATGTCCGCCAATCACCTTTTCTTCATCAAAATACGGTGCTGCGGTATAGTCACTTATTTGCGCATGCGTCAGAAGTGCGGCAGTACTAATCGCTTTGTCGGCATGCTCAATGATTAATTTTTCTCCAAACGCATTGATGTAATGACTGGTTCTTCCACTGACAACGAATCGAAATGGATAAAGTTGACTAAATCGAATGGTATCTCCAATAATATAGCGCCAAAGTCCCGAGGATGTTGTGATGACCAATGCATATTCTTTATCTATTTCGACGTTTTCTAGTGGGACAACTGTTTTCGAATCTAGTCCATCAAATTCATTCATGGGAATAAACTCGTAAAAAACCTGAGAATTGGTCAACAATAAAAGTTCCTTTGAATCGATTTGATCTTGCAATCCAAAATAACCTTCGGATGAATTGTAGGATTCCACATAATTCATCGTTGGGATTTGAATAATATCCTGATAAGCCTCTTGATAGGGCATGAAGGACATTCCTCCATGTATGTAAAGTTCCAAATTTGGCCAAACTTCTGAGATGGAATTCTTTCCGGATTTCTCCAGAACTTTTTTTAATAATAATAGCGTCCAGCTTGGAATTCCGGCAATGATACAAATGTTTTCATTTAGAACGGATTCCGCCATTCGCTCTAATTTTTCCTCCCAGTTCTCCAGTAATGCGATGTCTTTCTTTGGTGTTCGACGTAATTCGGTCCAAGTGGGTAGATGATTGATGATAATTGCGGACAAGTCTCCAATGAAAATCCCTTCTTCGGATTGTTCAATTTTCCCACTTCCACCAATAATGAGGTGTTTCGCGTTGTATAACTTGCGCTTTGAATGGTTGGCGTAATATTGAGCAAGTAAATCCTTGCCGTTTGCATAATGATTGTGTAAAAGAGAATCTTCCGTGATGGGTAAAATCTTAATCCGATCAGCTGTGGTACCTGAAGATTTGGCAAACCAGCATGTTTTTCCTGGCCACAATTGAGATTCGCCACCGTGAATGGAATCATCGATGTAAGGTTTAAGTGTACCGTAATCGCTAAGTGGAATTTTTTCTTGAAAACCTTGAATCGATAAATCGGCCTGAATCCCTACTTTTTTACCATAGTATGTTTGACTCCCATTTTTCAAAAGGAACTCAAACGTATTCAGTTGATTCGGAATGGGATTTTGGCGGTAATCATTGATACGCGCCATACGTCTTCCAATCAACCAAGAAAATACAGAGTTGAAAGGCATAATTCAACGATATTGATGAATGGAAAACGAAGTAGATTTTATCCCCAAATAAGGACAGAAATCAAGATAGATAAAACAATAATGGTATAAATTGTTCCTACTGCTGCAGTCGACCCTTCAAAGAAATTATCTGACATAATGTTTGTTTTAGACTTCAAAAGTAGGAATTGTTTTGCTTATATTGTTCTGTGTGAACAAAAAAAAAGCCCTAAAAAAGGGCTTGTGAGCGATTTAATAATAACTTAATCTCTACTACCGAAAAGACGAAGTAAGGTTAAAAATAAATTGATGAACGTGATATACAAAGTAAGTCCACCAAACAAGGCCATTTTATTGCGTTGTTCGCCATCCAACTCTGCATTGTGAGCCATTTCTTTGAGCATTTGCATTTTGTAAGCGACCAATCCCGTAAAGACGAATACTCCAATATAAGTAATCATTTTGTCCATCCCTGAACTATGCATGAACATGTTGATGATACTCGCAATGATGATTCCTCCTAAAGCCATGTACAATAAACTCCCGAACTTTGTTAAATCTGTTTTTGTTGTGTATCCTAATACTGCCATGATGCCAAAGGCCCCAGAAGCAGCAAAGAAAGTTAAGGCGATGGACCCCATGGAGTAAATCATGAAAATAAAGGATAAACTGAGTCCCATTAAAACAGAATAGACGATAAAAAGCAACAAAATGGTTCTCATCGACATGCGTTCTAATCCCATACTCATGGCGAATACCACAATAATTGGGGAGAACATCACCACATAATACAAGGGTGAAACACCTGTTTCGGTTAAAAATAAAGTGCCAATATACGCTGGATTCGTTCCGACGGTATACGCAATAATACCTGAGATGCTTAAGGCAGCAAACATGTAGGTGTAGACGCTGCGGATAAAATCTCTGGCGATGTCTGAAGATACAGACTGTTCCTTGTTTAAGTAATCATTCATCTTAATGTAGTTTTGCTTGTACTAAATTAATAAATTCTTTGCGTGTAGCATCGTTCTTTAAAAATATTCCAGTAAAGGCACTTGTTGTTGTAACGGAGTTTTGTTTTTGGACACCCCGCATTTGCATACACATGTGGCAACATTCAATCACGACTGCGACACCTTTCGGCTCTAATGTACGTTGAACACAATCTCGAATTTCGATCGTTAAACGTTCTTGCACTTGAAGTCGTCGCGCATAGGCATCTACAACACGAGGGAGTTTACTTAGTCCGACAATCTTTCCATCTGGTATATAGGCAATGTGCGCTTTTCCGAAGAAGGGGAGCATGTGGTGTTCACACATCGAATATACTTCAATGTCCTTGACGATCACCATTTCAGAATACTCCTCATGAAAAATAGCTTGTTGAACGATTTCATCTGGTTTTAAGTCGTAACCATGCGTTAAAAACTTCATGGCTTTCGCTACTCTTTCTGGTGTTTTTTGAAGTCCTTCTCTAGTTGGATCTTCTCCGATTTGTTCGATTATTGAGCGGTATTGCGCTTCCATTCCTTCGTGATTCATCATTGTTGTTTTAAGTGAAACGAAGCAACCTTAAAAAGGTTCTTTCCCACCATAATATTCTACGAAGTTATTTTCCGTTTCAATAAGTTTGATTTTAGCCATCTCACCTCCATGTTCCTGAACAAGAGGGGATAGGATATTCCAAATGGCAATTGCCATATTTTCAGTTGAGGCCATCATTCCTTCCAAAAAAGGAACATCTAAATTCAGATTTTTGTGGTCTAGTGCTTCGATGATGTGCTCGCGGATCAATACACTAAGTAATTTAAGGTTAATCACAAATCCTGTTTCTGGATGAGGAACTCCTTTCACTGTAATAAACAATTGAAAGTTGTGTCCATGCCAATTATGGTTCGAACATTTCCCAAACACTTCTTGGTTTTTCTCATCACTCCATTCCGGTCTCCAAAGTTTGTGCGCCGCATTAAACGTTTCTCTTCGGGTAATGTAAACTGTTTTCATAGCTTATACATTGATTGTTAGTGACACTAGTTCACATTTCATGATGCCATCTCGATCCACTTCCAATAGTTTAATGGATTGAAAGGTATTTACTAAATCTGGCTCATACGCGTGCTTCACTTTAATGTAATTTTCCGTGAATCCATACATGATTCCTTCATCTTCTTCTTGTTCAAAAAGCACCGTTCGTTCTGAATCTATATTTTCCAAATAAAACTGACGTTTTTTACGGTCAGATAACATATGTAATTGTTTGCTTCGTTCTCTTCTTATTTCCATTGGAATAGCTTCACCCAACTTAGGAGCACCCGTATTTGCCCGTTCGGAGTAGGTAAAAACATGCAAGTAAGAGATGTTTAGGTCCTTCAAGAAATCGATGGTTTCCATGAAATCATCGTCTGTTTCACCTGGGAATCCGACAATCACATCGACGCCGATACATGCATCTGGACGAAGTGATTTGATTTGCTGCACACGTTCAGCGTACAACGAGCGTTCGTATTTTCGACGCATGACGCGAAGGATTCTATCGCTACCAGATTGCAGTGGAACATGAAAATGAGGAACAAAGCGTTTTGAATCGGATAAACAAAAATCAATGATTTCGTTACTTAATAAATTGGGTTCTATGGAGGAAATTCGGAAACGATCGATTCCTTGTACTTCATCCAAAGATTGGATTAATTGAAAAAAGTTTTCACCTTCTCCTTGTCCAAAATCACCAATATTTACGCCCGTTAGCACCACTTCTTTGATTTTCGTCGCGGCAATTTTTTCTGCTTCCAAAACCGTTTCAGCAATGGTGGCATTTCGACTTTTGCCACGAGCAAGTGGAATCGTACAGAAGGTGCAAAAATAGTCGCAGCCATCTTGAACTTTTAAAAAGGAACGTGTGCGATCGCCAAAGGAATAGGATGGAACAAACTCTTTGGTTTCTTTGATGTTATCGAAGGAAACGATTGTTTCTTCTGTGTTTTGATCGATTTTATCTAGGTGTTCTAGGATGTTAAATTTTTCATTCGCACCCAAAACCATGTTCACACCATTGATTTGTGCGATTTCAGTCGGTTTCAATTGTGCGTAACATCCAACAATGACCACAAAAGAATCTGGATTAATTTTTTTTGCGCGTTTGACTAACTGCTTACATTTCTTGTCTGCATTTTCAGTAACAGAGCACGTATTGATGACGTAAACATCGGGATGTTCTTCGAATCCAACCTTCGCAAAACCAGCATCCTCAAACAATCTGGAAATCGTTGAGGTCTCGGAGAAATTTAATTTGCATCCAAGTGTGTAAAAAGCGACTTTTTTGAATTGATTCATGGCGAACACAAAGTTAAGGACTTATTTTGTGAAAGGAAACCTTCTAAACACGCATTCCATCCTCGATTTGTTATTTCTATGCAAGGACACGTTTGTTTAATTGCTAATTTTGTTGAAAATAAAGAGAATGAAATTCGATATAGCAGTGATTGGTGGCGGTATTGTGGGCGCGGCAACGTTTTATAAGTTGCAAATGAAGTACCCAGATTTAAAAATTGCACTTTTTGAAAAAGAAGCACTGTTAGCAGATCATCAAACTGGACATAATTCAGGAGTCATTCATTCTGGACTTTACTATAAGCCGGGGTCTTTGAAAGCACGAAATTGCATTCAAGGTCGACACGAATTGGTTGCCTTTGCAAAAGAATACGGAATCGATCACGATGTGTGCGGAAAAGTGGTAGTGGCGACAGATGCTAGTGAAATTCCAAACATGGAACGCATTTTCAAAACAGGACTAGAGAATAAAATAGAAGGGATCGAAATGATTAACGCGGATCAAGTGAGAGATATTGAACCGCATGTGAAATCCATTGGTGGAATATGGGTTCCTGTTACTGGGATTATAGATTTTCGCGGTGCGACAGAGAAAATGGTTGAAATTGCATTGGCAAAACAAGGTGAAAGCAAATTATTCTTGGGGACAGAAGTGATTTCCATTGACAAAGGAGAAGAAAGTTCAAGCTTACATACCTCAAAAGGAACATTCGAAGCAGAGTACTTGGTATTCTGTGCTGGACTTCAAGCAGACCGTCTAGCGAAAAAAGATGGCGTGAAGCTAAAAGAAAAAGTTGTGGGTTTCCGTGGAGATTATTATGAATTAACGCCAGAAGCCAAACACAAAGTAAAAAACTTAATTTATCCGGTTCCAAATCCAGATTTTCCCTTCTTGGGAGTTCATTTTACACGAATGACCAATGGTGAAGTTGAATGTGGTCCGAATGCTGTTTTTACATTTAAGCGCGAGGGATATGGTAAAACGGATTTCTCCTTAAGAGATACAGTGGATGCCTTGACCTATGGTGGGACATGGAAATTGTTCTTCAATAACATGAGTTTTGGTATCAATGAATACCGCCGTGCATTTTCTAAGAAATTATTTTTGAAAACCTTGCAGCGCATGATTCCAGATTTAACCATGGATGATATTCATCCTGGAAGATCAGGAGTTCGTGCTTTATTATTGGCAGAGGATGGGGATACGCGTGACGATTTCAAAATTGAATACCATGGGAAATCTATCCACGTATTAAATGCACCTTCACCTGCAGCAACGGCTTCGCTTGCGATCGGACAATACATTGCCGATGAAGCAGAAAAACAATTTAACTTGAAATAGTCCTCCGGACTTATTGCCTGGTTAACTTTCCTTCTTTCCAATCTTGGATTAATTTCGCCCAAGAATATGGATTCAATAAATTGTTCACTGGAAGTTGTCCGTTCGTGTAAAGACGCGTATTTCTCATGTTGTAGGAGTTCCCAGACGCTAAAGACGCATCAGATTCTAATCTTGCTGCAACAAAAGCGAGTGATTCACCAGATAATTCCTTTTGAGCACGACGAACATCATCTTCGTAAGGAGTCATGTTCACAAAGTAATCCGCAAATTGCGAACGAGTTGGCCAAGGATGTACAACGATAGTCGGAAGAACCAATGTATCACGCACCAACATGTGAATAATGCTGTAACGATTATCATTTAAGGAATCAGGGACAATGTATGGAGAGGTTTGGAATCCTTCTCTAGAGAAGAAAACCGTATCACCAGGTTGTGTGACCAAGGTGAAAAAACCATAGAAATCAGAAACAACGCCTTTTTTTAAGGAGCGATTATAGGCTGTAGAATAAGGAAGTGGAATCGCTTCCTCGGTAACAATCACCCCAGACAATTGTATTAATTGCTTATTTTTTTGTCCATATGAAGGAAAGCTTAGTGCGAGAATAAACAGATAAAATAAAGTCTTCATTGGCGTATTTTGTATACAAGGTTAAGTAAAATGCGTCAAATGCCCATTTATTAGGAATTATTTAACATTTGACAGCTCCTAAAACGAATAACCTGCCAATTTATTACTAAATTTGCAAGAATTTATTACAAAAATAAGTTCACATGTCTCTTGATAATCTACAACAAATTTCTGAAGGTTTAACCTACGATGACGTTCTGTTAGCACCTGCTTATTCAGAAGTTTTACCTCGTGAAGTTTCCCTAAAAAGTAAATTCTCTCGTAACATTACGGTGAATACACCCATTGTTTCAGCGGCTATGGACACCGTTACGGAGTCCGAATTGGCAATTGCGATCGCTCAACAAGGTGGAATAGGTGTTGTTCATAAGAACATGACCATCGAACAGCAAGCCATGCAAGTGCGCAAAGTAAAACGTTCGGAAAGTGGAATGATTATCGATCCAATTACCTTATTGGAAAATGCTTTGGTGCAAGACGCGCTTCAATTGATGAAGGAAAATAGCATTGGTGGAATCCCTGTTGTGAATAAAGACAAAGTGTTAAAAGGAATCTTAACAAACCGCGATTTGCGTTTTGAAAAAAACATGTTACGTCCCGTAACAGAAATCATGACTTCGGAAAACATTATAACAACAGGTGAGACGACAGATTTAACCACGGCAGAAGTCATTTTACAACAAAATAGAATTGAAAAGTTACCCGTTGTTGATGAGCATAATCGCTTAATCGGTTTAATTACCTACCGAGATATTATCAAAGTAAAGGAACATCCCTATTCGTGTAAAGATTCGCTGGGTAGATTACGTGTTGCAGCAGCAGTTGGTGTGACAAATGATACGATGGAAAGAGTAACGGCATTGGTTGAGGCAGGTGTTGATGCAATTGTGATTGATACGGCACATGGACACACAAAAGGTGTAGTGGAACAATTGAAAAGTGTGAAAGCAAAATTTCCACAGTTAGAAGTCGTTGTGGGTAATATTGCCACAGCGGAAGCAGCAAAATACTTAGTAGAAGCAGGAGCAGATGCTGTGAAAGTAGGAATCGGTCCTGGTTCTATCTGTACAACTCGCGTAATTGCAGGTGTCGGAGTTCCGCAGTTAACAGCTGTCAATGAGGTAGCAAAAGCGATTGCAGGTTCGGGTGTTCCCGTTATCGCGGATGGTGGAATTCGTTATACGGGAGACATTGTCAAAGCCATTGCAGCTGGAGCAGATATCGTGATGTTAGGTTCGATGTTTGCCGGAGTAGAGGAGTCACCAGGCGAAACAATCATCTTCGAAGGAAGGAAATTCAAATCTTATCGCGGAATGGGTTCCATCGAAGCGATGCAAAAAGGATCAAAAGATCGATACTTCCAAGATGCTGAGGACGACATAAAAAAATTAGTTCCTGAAGGTATTTCCGGACGCGTTCCATACCGTGGAAAATTAATCGAAGTGATGTTTCAGATTATTGGTGGCTTGCGTGCTGGAATGGGATATTGTGGTGCTCCAACCATTTCAAAGTTACAAGGAGCACGGTTCGTTCGTATTACATCCGCAGGGGTGCGTGAATCTCACCCGCATGATGTAACCATCACACGAGAAGCGCCTAATTATAGTATCAAATAAAAATGCGATTTTTACGTTCGCAAAAAGTAATTGAATTAAAAAAAATAAATAAGTAATGATGAAAAAAATTATCGTTTTATTGTTGATCATCACGGGAGTTCAAAGCACCTTCGCTCAAAAAGACGCTGTGATTATGGAAATCGATGGAAAACCTGTTACCAAAAGTGAGTTTCTACAGATTTACTTGAAAAACAACCCTAATCCAAAGTTTGACAAAGCATCCTTAGATGAGTACGTGGAGATGTTCACTAAGTTTAAATTGAAAGTAGCAGAAGCAGAAAAATTGGGGTATGACACCATTCCAAAGTTGAAAAAAGAACTGGATGGATACCGCAAACAATTGGCATTGCCGTATTTAATTGATTCTATGGAGAACCAAGCAATGGTTGCTCAAGCGTATGATCGAATTCAAAATGAAGTGCGTGCCTCGCACATCCTCATTCGCGTGGATGCAAATGCAAGTCCCAAAGATACCTTAATAGCCTACAACAGAATAATGTCTTTGAAAGCGCGGATTGAAAAAGGAGAGGATTTTGCTGCGGTAGCGAAAATGAAAAATGGCTCTGAAGATCCATCTGCAGCTTCAAATGGCGGGGACTTAGGATTCTTTACCGCTTTTCAAATGGTTTATCCATTTGAAGAAAAGGCATTCACCACGCAAATCGGACAGGTTTCTGATCCATTTCGCACGCGTTATGGTTACCACATCGTGAAGGTCACCGATAAACGTCCATCCCGAGGCACCATTAAAGTTGCACACATCATGGTATCAACAGGTAAGGATGCAACCAATGAAGCAAAGGTGAATGCCGAGAAAAAAATCAATGAAATTTACGACAAACTTAATGCAGGTGAAAAGTGGGAAACCTTGGTTTCACTTCATTCCGATGATGCGAATTCCGTGAAAAAAAATGGTGAATTACCTGCTTTTGGTTCTGGAACGACTCAACGTATGGTGCCGGCTTTTGAAGATGCAGCGTTTGATTTGAAAGAAGTAGGACAAATAAGCAAGCCTGTAAAAACAGATTTTGGTTACCATATCATCAAATTGCTTGAATGGAAAGAGGTTTCTTCTTTCCAAAGCATGAAAAAGGAATTGCAAACGAAAGTGAATAAGGACGAGCGTTCGAAAAAAACACAAGATGCATTTGTTTCCAAATTGAAAGCGAATTATCATTATTCATACAAAGGAGATAAAAACTTGAAATGGTTTAATGAGCATTTAGACTCAACCTATTACCAGGGAAAATGGAGCGCTGATGGTCAATTGAAATCTAATAAAGTGATGTTTGAGTTAAATGGTGTAACCGCTGATTTCACGCAAAAAGAGTTTGCTCGATATTTAGAAAAAAATTACCGAGGCATTAAACGCGAGGATAATAAGGAAGTGGTTACGAAACAATACAAAAGCTGGGAAAAAGCAGCCATCTTGCAATACGAGGAGTCGATTTTACCTACAAAATATCCTGAATACAGAGCTTTATTAAAGGAATACCACGATGGCATTATCTTGTACGAAATCATGCAGGATCGCGTTTGGAATAAAGCAGTGAAGGACACTGCAGGATTACGCGCATATTTCACCGCTAATCAGTCAAAATATACCTGGCAAAAGAGATTAGATGCAACGGTTTACGAATGTTTAAATAAGGACATCGCGAAATCGGTGAGTGGAATGTTGAAAAACGATACCATCAATTCAAAACATGTACTAGAAGTCATTAACAAGGACTCCGAATTGAATTTGAAGGTGAAGATGAATAAATTTGATATTGCGCAAACACCATACTTGGCTAATCAAAATTTCTCAAAAGGAGTGAATGCAGCATTCGAATTTGAAGGCAAGTATTATGTCGTTAAAGTGGCAGCAGTTCTTGAGCCTGGAATGAAGGAATTTAGTGAGGCGAAGGGAATGGCAACGTCAGATTACCAAAATTACCTCGAAGCTTCGTGGTTGGAGTCTTTGAAGAATACGCATACCGTGAAGGTAAACCAAGATGTGCTTTATCAAATCGGAAACTAACCAATGAAAGGATACATACTGATTATAGGATTAATAAGTTGTTCGTCTAGTTTTGCCCAACCATCAAAAGTGGTGAACAAAATTGTCGCTCAAGTAGGAGATAATATCATTCTTCTTTCCGATATAGAATCTCAATTATTACAGGCAGAGCAGGGACAGGTCAACACGACTCCTGCGATGGAGTGTAGTATTCTAGAGCAATTAATGGTTCAGGAACTGTTGATTAATCAAGCATTGTTAGATAGTTTGGTTATTAAAGATGAAACCGTCGATTATGAGATGGAAAATCGCCTGCGCATTCTGGAGTCGAAAATGGGAGGAAGGGATAAATTGGAAGCATATTACGGCAAATCAGTTACTCAAATTAAACAAGAATTTCGCGAAAAAATAAAACAACGATTACTCGCTCAAGAAATGGAGTCGAAAATCGTTTCAGAGATAAGCGTTACACCAAAAGAGGTTTCTGTATACTTTCAGTCCTTGCCCAAGGATAGTATTCCATACATCAACATGAAATTGAGTTTTCAGCAAATTGTTCAGTATCCAGTCATCACGAAAGCAGACAAAAAAAGAGCATTTGATCAATTAATGGAAATTCGAGACTTGATTCTAACAAAAGGCAAAAACTTTGAGACGATGGCTAGAATTCACTCTCAAGATCCTGGAAGTGCAGCTCAAGGAGGTAAAATATCAGCAACCAAAGGTATGATGGTTCCACAATTCGAAGAATCATTATTTAAACTTAAAGTAGGTGAGGTATCTGAGGTCGTTGAAACGATGTATGGTTATCACATCATTAAACTGATTTCCCGGAAAGGAAATGACTACACCGTATCGCACATTTTAATTATGCCGGAGTTTAATGCAGAGAGTAGCAGTATTGCAACAACGAAGATTGATTCGTGCTATGCGATGTTGAAGGAAAACCGCATTACGTGGGATGAAGCGGTATTGCGATTCTCCAACGATGATTTAACGAAGCAAAATAGGGGAATCATTACCAATCCCATTTCTGGTGATCAACTTTGGGACATGGAAGATTTAAATGAAGTCGATCAACAAATATACCTTTTAACAGATGCCTTGAACAAAGGAGATGTGACACAGCCGAGTATGTACATCGACATCTATGAGCGCAAACAAGGAGTTCGAATCGTACGCTTAGCAGAACGTTTCCCGGCGCATCAGGCAAATTTAAATGATGATTACGCCTTGATTAAATTAGCGGCGGAAAACGACAAAAAACAAAAAACAATCGATAAATGGGTCGAAAGTAAAATTGGTAATGCATATGTTCGCATCGATAAATCATATGAATCGTGTGGATTTAGAAATAATTGGACACAAACAAACGAAAAGTAACATGACGGATAAAGAGAAAATAGATCAACTTGTTCTAGATTATCACGCCCTAAAAAATGAAATTCACAAAGTAATCATTGGACAGGATGATGTGGTTGATCAAGTATTAATCGCCATTTTTTCAAGAGCACATTGTTTATTGGTCGGAGTTCCTGGTTTAGCGAAAACCTTATTGGTAAACACCATCGCTGAAACTTTAGGCTTGTCGTTTAATCGCGTGCAATTTACCCCAGATTTAATGCCTTCGGATATTGTTGGTTCAGAAATTTTGGATGAAAGCAAACAGTTTAAATTTATCCCGGGACCATTGTTCTCCAACATAATCCTTGCGGATGAGATCAACCGTACACCTCCAAAAACGCAGTCCGCGTTGCTTGAAGCGATGCAAGAAAGACGTGTAACAGCTGCGGGAAAAACATATGACTTACCGGCTCCATTCTTTGTTTTAGCAACACAGAATCCCATTGAACAAGAAGGAACATATCCACTTCCAGAGGCACAGTTGGACCGATTCATGTTCCATATTTGGGTAGACTATCCATCTTATTTGGAAGAATTAGCTATTGTGAAGGCCACGACATCGGACCACAAAGTGAATCTGCAAAAGTTGTTAAATGCCCAGCAAATCATGGAATACCAAGAATTAGTAAGACGCATACCAGTAGCTGACAATGTTTTGGAATATGCGGTGAAATTGGTTGCTAAAACACGTGTAAACGCACCGGAGGCAAATCAATTAACTAAAGATTACATTACTTGGGGTGCTGGACCAAGGGCTTCTCAGTACCTAATCGTTGGAGCAAAATGCCATGCTGCCTTAAAAGGAAAATACTCTCCAGATATCGAGGATGTGAAAGCAGTAGCGAAAGCAATACTACGTCACCGATTGGTGCGTAACTACCGCGCCGAAGCAGAAGGATATTCCATGGATCGCATCATAGAGGAATTACTTTAAATACAGCCCAATAAAGCAGCTGTTTTTCCAGTTTAAACCGCAACGTTTCTGTGTTTTTTAAATTGAATTCAGCTGTCCTAGTTTTTCCCTCAATTAAAATACATTTCTTTCTTAAAGAGAGTTTTTAACAAAATAGCTTTTTGTTGAAAACTGCAACTTATTTCTTTTTTTAGTTCGGGCTAAAGGGTGTAATTTTATTTAAAATTAGCGTGGATGTTTGATGACGACGAAGAAGAATTTGCAGACGGCAGTTTGATCGAAGATATCGAACGCTTTGAAGCACATTTACAGGGAAATACCTTGCCATTCATGGATAGTGATCGCATTGAGAACATCATCGATCATTATTTAGTTCAAGGTCAATATCAAAAAGCAAAGGCAGCATCCGAATTAGG
>CAIZQH010000022.1 GCA_903935095.1 uncultured Flavobacteriales bacterium
TATTTATCTTTTCGTCATCACACTAGCCATCTCACTTCGCGTTGATGGCCTTTTTGAAACCCCTCTACTAGTTGCGATTTCATCGGCGTTCTTTTTATTGGAAAAATCGGCAACACATATGCAGGATCCATTCGAAAATAGGCCGACGGATACGCCCGTAACTGCGATAGCTAGAACAATAGAAATAAATATTAAACAACTTATAAAACACAAAGACATTCCAAATGCTCATCAAGCAGATGGATTTTACATAATCTAACTATATCCACTATGAAAACATTGACAAAAGAAACACAGGAGGCAATTACTCCAACATTAGCTTTGGAACTTTTAAAAAAAGGAAATGATCGCTTCGTTAAAAATCTGAAGATCAACAGAAACCTTCTACAACAAGCGAGTGAAACATCCGATGGACAACACCCTTTCGCTGTTATTCTAAGTTGTATTGATAGTAGAACTTCCGCAGAATTGATTTTTGATCAAGGCCTAGGTGACATTTTTAGTGTTCGAATAGCCGGAAATATCGTCAACGAAGATATTTTAGGCAGCATGGAGTTTGGATGCAAGGTCGCTGGTTCGAAAATCATTGTGGTACTTGGTCATTCAAAATGTGGCGCTGTAAAGGGTGCCTGTGACCATGTTGAATTAGGACACTTGACGGGTTTACTGTCCAAAATAACTCCTGCAGTAGATGAAGAAGTAGACACCAAAGAAAATCGAAATTCAAGCAACGCGGATTTTGTTGAAAATGTCGCAGCGCTTAATGTGAATCACTCGGTTCAATCCATCATGGAACGCAGTCCTATCATCAAAGAGTTAGTGGAAAATGGTCAAATCGGAATTATGGGTGGAATGCATGACATTACAACTGGCGAGGTGATTTTTTACCCAAATCAGTACAACGATTTGGATTAATTATTCATGAAACGAGATTGAGGAGCGCCTTTCAAGAATGTAAGGCGTAATCTTCCCTCACACAACGCTCGACAATCTTCGCACTGTTCAAGGCCAATGGTATTCCTCCACCTGGATGAACGGTCACTCCAGCGAAGTATAATCCCTTCAATGTTTTGGAGAAATTGGGATGACGGTAAAACGCCGAAAAGGCGCTGTTAGATGAATTTCCATAAATGGAGCCTTGTTTGCCAAAATAGACAGATTCTATTTTTCTCGGCTCGTTGTGAGACTCTACTTCGATCAAGGATTCTATGTCCTGACCTAAGGCTTTCGATAATTTCGCAACACAAGTTTTTCGCGTTTCCAAAACGAATTCATCCCAATCCTGTCCTACATTAATTGGTGCATTGACCATCACAAACCAATTTTCTGATCCATCCGGTGCATCGCCTTTTTCTACCTTGGAAGTGATGTGCACGTATATGGTTGGATCCTCATAACGCGTTTTCGTTTGAAAAATCGCTTCAAACTCCGCTTGATAATCCTCAGCGAAAAAGATGTTGTGTACGCCAAGTTCTTTAACCGTTTCTTTGATACCCCAATAGAAAACAATCGCACTGCTGGATTTCTCTTGGCGTAAAATCTTTTTCGGTTCATGTAATCCTTTCAGCAATCGCTCGTAGGTAAAATGAACATCCATGTTTGATACCACGATGTTACAGTCGACGGTTTTGAGGTTGGTGCGAATCCCTGTTACTTTATTTTGTGTGTGAAGAATTTCTTCCACCCTTTCGGACAAATGAAATGTGACCCCAAGACCAAGACACAGTTGATGCAATGTTTTGGAGATTTGAACCATACCACCAATAGGCATCGCTGGACCCTCATTGAATTCCAAGTGACTGATGATGTTTAAAAGTCCCGGAGTACGATACGGACTACTGCCATTATACGTAGCCATGCGGTTCAACAATTGTGCTGACTTCGGATTTTTAAACCTAGCTTGATTCACGGCATACATACTTCGAATCATACCATAATAAGGAATGCGCACAATGGCACGGAAAATACCATTATTAAACCACTGATTTAGCCGATGTAAAGAAGCCTGTATGAAAACAGGTGACAGTGCCTGATAATTCTTCGATAAGCGTTTTAAAAAGCGTTCTGTGCGCAAACGGTTTTCGCCAAACTCCGTTTCAAAGGTCTGTGCCGTTTGTTTCATTCCGGCTGGCACGATTACTTGTTGTCCATCCGTAAAGAAATAACGACAAGATTCGGCTAATTGTCTATAATGAAATAAGGAAGGATCTTTTCCGCACAAGGACAGCAATTCCTCGATTAGGGCTGGTTCGGTAAAAACAGAGGGACCCATATCGAAACGATATTCACCCAACCATTGCTCGTTGACCTTACCACCCACGAACTCATTCGCTTCGAAGACGGAAACATCTAGTCCTAATTTAGCTAAGCGAATGGCACTTGACAATCCACCGATACCCGATCCAATTACTGCAACCTTCATCATAATACCAACAAAGATGAGGCTAAATTGTTAGTTCGCCTGTGATATTTGAAAAAAAATCTCCGTTCCTATTCGGTCAAATCCCTAGTAAAATCAACGAAAAACAGGGGCTTTATTAACAAAATGACTGATTTTTCAACATTTTATGCATTTTTTTCACCTCAATCCGTTACTCGCATTGATATTCAGATATATTTGTTACGATAAAATTTATTACTAATTATTAAAACCAATTTATTATGAACAAGGCGGAATTAATTGACGCAATGGCTGCAGCAGCAGGATTGTCAAAAGCAGATGCTAAAAAAGCATTAGACGGATTTGTAGGAGCTACTACAAGTGCATTGAAAAAAGGAGAAAGAATTTCTTTAGTAGGTTTTGGATCTTTCGACATTTCTAAAAGAAATGCTCGTAACGGACGTAACCCTAAGACTGGAGCAGTTATCCAAATTGCAGCGAAAAACACAATTCGTTTCAAAGCAGGTTCTGAACTTTCTTCAAGCGTTAACTAAGAAGATATTTCTACTTAACTAAATAGGCTTCCAATTGGAAGCCTATTTTTTTGTTTTCACTTTTTAGCAACCTTTTTTGATATGGAACTGCTCACTAGAAAATTCTTCTTTACCCCCACTTTTTGGCTTGATCCAAAAAGTTCGCAAAAAGATCAAGACTTCGAATTCGATTCCCTTTGCAGATATTACTCCGAATGGATATCCCCCACTTCAAGCAAAGGGTTTTCTTCGGATTTTATCACCCGATGCTTGGCGCATGAGCTTACAGCTATGCTTTGCATTGGCGTGTGATAATGCTCCTTGAAAAACGTCGAATTCTAGGTCGGTCAAGATTCTATTACGAATTTCTTTCTTTGAAGTAAAACAACATTGATTTTCAAGATTGCTTCCGCGCGCATGAAAAGATGTAACGCGAACCCTCACGACGAAGTTGCGTCAAAATTTCTGGCTGTTTGAGCCGAGGTACGAGAGCGAGTTTCAGAAATTTTAGCAGGGAGGAAGATGAGGGTAGTTATATCTTTTAAGCGCTAGTCTTTTTTGTGACTTTTTGTGGCAATGCCAAAAAGTAAGAGTAAAAAAAACAATCTTCTATACCTCAACTATATGTCCGATTGTCGGACTTAATCCATACTAAGTCGGTGATTGTTTTGGAATGATTTTCCAAAATAAACGAGGAAGAAAACGCTTCAATTGCACCGCAAGGAGTTCTTTATTTCCAATCAAAACTTCGTGTTTGTTTTTCACCAAGGCTTTTAACAATTGATCAACGCACACAACTACCGGCATACCAGTCGCTTGATTGTGATCCATTTGTCCATGCGCTTGCCCATCCGCTGTTACCGCATTTGTTGAAATGGGCGTATTGATTTTACCAGGACAAGCCACCGTTACTTTTAAGTTATACTCACTTTCTTCCATCACCAAACTTTCGTAATAGCCGAAAAGTGCATGCTTCGACGCACTATACGCTGAACGTAAATGGAATCCGAATTTTCCTGCAATGCTGCTAATTACCAGAATTTGTCCTGATTTTTGCTGACGAAAAATCGGCAATACTGCTTTCGTCATGGCAATGTTTCCAAAGTAATTGACTTCCATGATTTGACGGTTGACATCCATGGTCGTATCATACGCCGTTGCACGTTGACTGATGCCGCCATTGTTGATCAATATGTCGATTCGTCCATAGTGCGACACGATTTGCTGCGACAAAAGTCCAACGTTGGACGCTTCCGCGAGATCCACTTGAACGACCAAATGTTGTTCCTTGTGCGCCAGACCTTCCTTTAGTTCATGGAGTTTTTCCACGTTACGGGCTGACAAAATCAACTTTGCTCCGGCGCGGTCTAATTGTCGGGCCAACTCCTCGCCGATTCCCGAAGATGCTCCGGTAATCCACACGACTTTTTGATGAAAATAGCTTGAATTCATGATGTCTCAAAGATACGAAACTCCCGCTTCTTGTCGCGCTCTAACAGAATTTAGTTTAAATTTGAGGACAAATAACAGACATGGAACTACGCAACTTGATTCAACAGCAATTCGAAGAAGCTCAGCAAACATTGGTGAATTTCCAAACGGAGGCGAACTTTTCACTGATTTTACAAGCAGTTGAACTAATGAGTCAAGCCATTCAAAATGGTGGAAAAATCATTAGCTGCGGAAATGGCGGGTCCATGTGTGATGCCATGCATTTCGCTGAAGAACTTAGTGGACGTTTTCGCGAAAACCGTCGTGCACTTGCTGCCATCAGTATTTCTGATCCATCGCATTTGTCTTGCGTGAGCAACGATTACGGCTACGACTTCGTTTTTTCGCGCTTCATCGAAGGACTCGGACAAGAAAACGATGTGTTATTAGGTATTTCGACTTCTGGAAATTCAAAAAATGTCATTCTGGCGGTTGAAGCTGCGAAAGCAAAAGGAATGAAGACGATTGTACTGACTGGAAAAGACGGTGGTAAACTCGCTGGACTTGCAGACATTGAAATTCGTGCGCCACATTCCAACTTCGCCGATCGCGCACAAGAAATTCACATCAAAGTCATTCATTCCTTGATTTTAGGAATCGAACAGTCACTTGGACTTTAATTAATTAGCATCCCAAGAGTCGAGTCACATTAGCACATTGGCAAATTAGCAAATTAGCACATTAGATTTCAGCCAATTTCGAGTGCTTACGTCCATACAAGAAGTAAATCACCAATCCAAGTAACAACCAAATCGTGAAGTAGATCCAATTGGCCAAAGCCAGCTGACTCATCATATACAAGCAGCTCAACAAACCTAAAATTGGAATCAGAGAAAGTTTGTGTCGAACCGCCATAATCGTAATGAAAATGGTAAATAGAATGAAAATCCAACTGGGGATTTTATTCGCAAAGTGCGACCAGCCTTCATTTTTCAAGTGAACATTCTTCCAATCTTTTTGCTCAATCACTTCGGATAATTTCAATGCACCTGCTTCGTCTGCATACAACTCATCCAATTCAGTCACATTCTTTTTCGCGTCCAAAGCCTGATTTACCGCCAAAGCATCTTTTTTCAAAGTTTGGATTTGAGGCTCAGTCAGTTGAAGCAACATTTCTTCACTCGTTTTATACGTCGGTTCGTTTTGAACAAAAGCCATTGTCTCTGTGCGATACGTCGTAAACAAAAGCACAAGTGTTCCTGCTAACAGAATCGGCATCACGAGTCCACCATTGATAAACGGCGTTTTGAACTTCCCACGTGGAATGTCCGTTTTGTTTTGAAGCACCAATACTCCACCGCAAACGAGCACGAAAGCAAACAAGGTTCCAATGGAACACAAATCGGTAACCATAGTCAAGTTCATGAATAAGGCTGGAATAGCGACAACAAATCCAACAACAATCGTCGCAAAGGAAGGTGTTTTGTACTTCGGATGAACTTTCGAGAATCGTTTCGGCAACAAACCATCGCGACTCATGCTCATCCATATGCGCGGTTGTCCCATTTGGAACACCAACAAGACCGAAGCCATCGCAACAACCGCACTAATGGAAATGATTCCAGCCATTTTCGGTAGGTGAATTTCATCAAAGACAAACGCCAATGGATCACCCACCGCTAATTTTTCGTACGAAACGATTCCCGTTAAAATAAGTGCGATAATGATGTACAATATGGTACAGATGATAATCGCCCACATCATTCCGCGTGGCAAGTCACGTTGTGGATTTTCACATTCCTCCGCTGTTGTTGAAATCGCATCGAATCCTATGTAAGCAAAGAATACCGCAGAAACTCCTTTCAAAATTCCTGTTACACCTTTCGGTGCGAATGGACTCCAATTATTCGTGTCCACGTAGAACATTCCCACGCCGATCACCAAAAGAATGACAGCCAGTTTGATTAGTACCATGATATTCGACGCATTGCGACTTTCCTTCATTCCACGATATACGAGCCACGTAATCAATACAATGATAAATAATGCAGGTAAATCAAAAATGAGGTGAAAGCCAAAAATTTGCGGCGCACTCATCCATGCTTCCCTCGCAAGTATCAAAGAACCATCCAAATCCACTAAATCTTTCCCTGCGGCTAATAAGGTACTCGCTTCGTGGAATCCATTTGATGCGGACAAATAATCCATCTGAATCCAACTGGGAAGATGAATACCATTTGGAATACCAAGTGCTTTGATATGAATTCCTTCTAGCATGTTAGTGAAATAATCACTCCAAGAAATAGCGACGGTTATGTTCCCGATGGCGTACTCCATTATCAGCGCCCAACCGATGATCCAGGCTACGATTTCTCCAAAGGCTACATACGAATACGTGTAAGCAGATCCGGAGACGGGCACCATAGATGCGAACTCAGCGTAGGCAAAAGCCGCGAATCCACAGGCAATTGCGGTAAATAAGAACAAGAATACTACGGCTGGACCACCCTGAGAACTCGCTTCTCCAATCGTACTGAAAATTCCTGCTCCAATAATCGCCGCAATTCCAAAAGCAGCTAAATCTCTTACTTTCAAGTGCTTTCCTAAGGCATGTGCATCACTGTTTTGATCAGCCACTCGGACTTGCTCTAAAATGTCGTGCACTGATTTTTTACGAAAGAGGGAATTCCAGGTCATATATTCATTGTTTAACGGAACTAAAAGTAGGAAATTATTTAAGATTTCGGCCGAATGCGAACAGCATTCCTTTTCATCTGTTACTTTTGTATGGTGGAAAAATGCATAGAAATAAAAGGAGCACGGGTTCATAACTTGAAATCCATTGACGTGAAAATTCCCCACGGGAAATTGACGGTCATCACTGGTGTATCAGGTTCGGGGAAATCAAGCTTGGCATTCGATACCATTTTCGCGGAGGGACAACGGCGTTTCATAGAAAGTATGTCTTCTTATGCAAGACAATTTTTAGGAAAACTAAACAAACCTGAAACGGAATACATCAAAGGAATCGCTCCATCTATTGCCATCCAGCAAAAAGTCATTTCGAGCAATCCAAGATCCACCGTTGGAACAACTACCGAAATTTACGATTACCTCAAGTTGTTTTATGCCCGAGTAGGAAAAACGTATTCACCCGTTTCAGGGAAAGAAGTCCAAAAACATCAGATCAAGGATGTCATCGATTTCCTCAGTACAAATTGGAAAAGCGAAGCAATTGCCATTCTTTGTCCGGTTTCTCTTTTTGAAACAGAAACATATTTACAAAAATTAGAATCACTTTATAAACAAGGTTTTACAAGAGTATATTTAAATGATTCATTTAAATTAATTGAGGACTTATTAAGTGCTGATTTTGATGAGGAATTCCTGTTAGCCATTGATCGTTTCAATAATGATTTCTCGGACGAAAGCAATTTAAACCGCTGCACTGATTCACTCGGACTTGCCTTCACCGAAGGAAAAGGAATTTGCGCGATTCTCCACCACAAGGAGCAGAAACTTCAATGGTTTAGCAATCGTTTTGAATTGGACGACATGAGTTTCCAGGAGCCGAGCGTAAATCTTTTCGCTTTCAACAATCCTTATGGAGCATGCAAAACGTGTGAAGGATACGGAATGGTACTCGGAATCGATGAAGAATTGGTTTTTCCGAATCGAAACCTCAGCGTATACGAAGGAGCGATCGCGCCGTGGAAAGGAGACTCCATGGGCGAATACTTAAACCAACTAACCTATAACGCAAAGAAATTCGACTTCCCAATTCACCGCCCAGTGAAGGAACTTAGTCAAGAACAATACGACTTACTTTGGAAAGGAAATACTTATTTTGAAGGTTTAAGTAAATTCTTTAAATTCATTGAAAGTCAAACATATAAGATTCAATATCGTGTCATGCTTTCTCGTTACCGTGGAAAGACAAATTGTCCGGAGTGCAAGGGGACGCGTTTACGTGGAGACGCTGCTTACGTGAAAATCAATGGCTGTTCGATACAAGATCTTGTCCTAAAATCCATTGACAATGCTGCTGCTTTTTTTCAAGAACTTTCATTGAACGATTACGACCGCCAGGTTTCCAAACACATTCTTCCGGAAATTCAACAGCGGCTCGGATTCCTGCAAGACGTTGGACTCGGTTACTTAAGTTTAAACCGTGGAGCTAACACCTTGTCCGGTGGAGAATCGCAGCGCATTCACTTAGCCACATCCTTGGGGAGTAGCCTCGTTGGATCCATATACATTTTGGACGAACCTTCGATTGGATTACATCCAAAAGACACTGCCCGATTAATCAAAGTCCTACTCAACCTCAAAGCGCTTGGAAACACGGTGATTGTCGTAGAGCACGAAGAAGAAATCATGATGGCGGCCGATGAGATTTTAGATATCGGTCCATTAGCGGGATCGCACGGTGGAGAAGTCGTTTTTCAAGGAGATTACAATGCACTCATTAGCGCAAAGGACAGTTTAACGGCCAAGTATTTACTGGGGATAAAAGAAATTCCTGTTCCTCAAAAGAGACGGAGTGGAAAAAACCGCCTCACGCTTCTTGGCGCAAGACAAAACAACTTAAAAAACTTGACGCTCGATTTTCCATTGAATAAACTTGTGTGCATCACTGGGGTTTCTGGATCAGGGAAATCGACCTTAATCAAGTCCTTACTCTATCCATCCATTCGAAAAGAGTTGGGATTAAGCGGCGATTTAATCGGGAAATGCGATGGTATTTCCGGCGATATCAAATCCATCAAACACGTGGAATTTGTCGACCAAAATCCAATCGGAAAGTCCTCCCGAAGCAATCCAATTACTTATGTTAAAGCTTTCGATGACATACGTGAACTATTTGCTAGACAGCAACTTGCGAAAATGCGTGGATACAAGCCAGGCTTCTTCAGTTTTAATGTGGAGGGTGGGCGCTGCGAGATGTGTGAAGGAGAAGGAAGCATCACGGTAGCAATGCAATTTATGGCAGATGTCCATTTGAATTGTGAAACCTGCAAAGGAACGCGTTACAAATCCGAAACCTTAGAAATCGAATACCGAGGAAAGTCCATTTATGACATTCTCGAGATGACACTTGACGAATCGTTGGCATTCTTTAAAGAGGGACAAGACAGGCTTGACGCAAAAATCGTTGAGAAGATTCAACCATTAGTTGATGTCGGTTTAGGTTATTTAAAGGTTGGTCAATCCTCCAGTACGATGAGTGGAGGAGAAGCGCAACGCATCAAACTTGGATCCTTCTTAGCCAAAGGAACACAGGCGCCTCCCACCCTATTTATCTTCGACGAACCTACTACAGGCTTGCATTTTTACGACATTGAGAAATTAGTTATTGCATTTAACGCATTAATTGACCGAGGACATTCCATTTTCGTCATTGAGCATAACATGGAAGTGATTAAATGTGCGGACCACATCATTGAATTGGGTCCAACAGGAGGTGAGCAAGGTGGACACTTGCTTTTCGAAGGTGCGCCAGAAGAAATGGTAGAGGCAAAAAACACGGAAACAGCGCAGTTCTTAGAACAAAAACTACATCCAAGGCGTTAACCATCGGAGAATTGTGCATTTATCTGTTGATAAAATACACAGTGTCCAGAATACACAAAGCAAGAATCCTTTAACTTTGCATAAAAATACATCACATGTCAGCAGATATTTTCGAAAAAATTCAGGCGAATCGCGGACCTATTGGACAACACGCGAAAGAATCTCATGGATATTTTACCTTTCCTAAGTTAGAAGGCCCGATCGGACCACACATGATTTTCCGTGGAAAAACTCGTTTGAACTGGTCATTGAACAATTATTTGGGATTGGCTGATCATCCGGAAGTAAGAAAAATCGATGGTGAGGCAGCAGCTGATTATGGATTTGGATCTCCGATGGGTGCACGCATGATGAGTGGAAATTCTGATCACCATGAGCAATTGGAGCGCGAGTTGTCGGCATTTGTCAATAAAGAAAGTACCATCCTATGCAACTTCGGTTATCAGGCTGTTGTTTCGGCGATTGACTGTTTAGTGGACCGTCACGATGTCATCGTTTACGACGCAGAATCTCACGCATGTATCCTTGACGGTGTGCGTTTACACATGGGAAAACGTTTTGTTTTCAAACACAATGATTTAGAAGATTGCGAAAAACAATTGCAACGCGCAACTAAATTAGCAGCAGAAACAGGTGGAGCAATTTTAGTCATCACCGAAGGTGTTTTCGGAATGCGTGGAGATCAAGGTATTCTGAAAGAAATCGTTGCGCTGAAAGAAAAATATAATTTCCGTTTGTTCGCAGATGATGCACATGGCATCGGTACACTTGGTGCAAATGGTGGAGGAACAGGTGAAGAGCAAGGTTGTCAAGATGGGATCGACATTTACTTCGGTACCTTCGCGAAATCGTTTGCCTTGATTGGTGGATTCATTTCATCCGACGAGCAAGTAGTCGAATACTTACGTTACAACATGCGTTCTCAAATTTTTGCTAAAGCGATGCCATTGCCATTGGTTATTGGTGCGTTGAAGCGTTTGGAGTTAATGAGAAATCACCCAGAATACAAAGCGAAATTGTGGGAAATCACAGAAGCTTTGCAAACAGGATTAACAGAAGCTGGATTCGAGATTGGTCCAACCAACTCATGTGTAACACCCGTTTACTTAAATGGATCCATTCCAGAATCAACCAACTTGATTTACGACTTACGTGAGAACTACAATGTATTCTGCTCCATGGTTGTATACCCAGTTGTCCCAAAAGGAATGATCATTTTACGTTTGATTCCAACCGCAACACATACCTTAGAAGATGTAAGATACACGATTGAGTGTTTCTCTAAAATCGTTAGTAAATTAAAGGCAGGTGAATACGTTTCAGATAAAATTGCAGCGGTTTAATTCAAACCGAATTTGATCACATAAAAAAAGGAGCTTCAAAAAAGCTCCTTTTTTATTTTCTATTAAGTTCTAATTAACGGCTTGCGAATGGATGATTGTTCACCACTGGAATCTCCAAGGAAATCAATTTTTGAATGTCGCGAATGTACTTGCGTTCTTCTTTGTCACAGAATGAAACGGCAATTCCTGATGCTCCAGCGCGTCCTGTACGACCAATACGGTGTACATACGTTTCTGGAATGTTTGGAATGTCGTAGTTGATCACAAATGATAACTCATCGATGTCAATTCCACGTGCAGCAATATCCGTAGCGACTAATACGCGTGAAGTTTTATCCTTAAAGTTCGACAAAGCGCGCTGACGTGCATTCTGAGATTTATTCCCGTGAATCGCTTCCGCAGATACTTTGTTTTTCAATAATAACTTGACGATTTTATCTGCGCCGTGTTTCGTTCGAGAGAAAACCAATACGCTTGGCGCTTTCGTTTCTTTTAATACGTGCACCAACAAATCTTTTTTCGCCGGAGCATCCACATAGTACAAAGCTTGATCAATCATTTCCGCAGTTGAGGAAACGGGATTCACTTCCACTTTCACTGGATCCGTTAAAATCGAATTTGCTAAAGAAGTAATCTCTTTCGGCATTGTTGCGGAGAAAAATAAGGTTTGACGTTTCGCTGGAATCAGTTTAATGATTTTCTTCACGTCGTGAATGAATCCCATGTCTAACATACGATCGGCTTCATCCAACACAAAAATCTCTAGGCTTCCTAACTTGATAAATCCTTGTTGTTGCAAGTCCAATAAACGTCCAGGTGTAGCAATTAACACATCTACCCCATTTTTTAAACGGTTGACCTGTTGTGACTGGTTCACCCCGCCAAAAATAACGGTGTAACGCAATTTTAATTCGCTGCCGTAATTCTTGAAACTTTCTTCGATTTGAATCGCTAACTCTCTCGTTGGCGTAACAATTAAAGACCTGATTTTATTCGAGTTATCCGTCTGTTTGGATGCATGAATGCGTTGAATAATTGGAATAGCAAATGCCGCTGTTTTCCCTGTTCCAGTTTGTGCACAGCCCATAACGTCTCTTCCTTCGAGTACATATGGTATTGCTTGTTGTTGGATTGGGGTCGGTTCGGTATAACCTTGTTTGGTAAGAGCGTTTAAAATCGGCTCTAAAAGATTTAATTCATTAAATTTCATATAGATATTCAATCCTAAGGTTGAACAAATACATTAATGATTGACCCAGGATTTGCACAAAGGTACTTCAAATAAACCGGATAATCTATTCCTTTACTATCCCAGGGATTCTAAGATGCGAGACACACGGTGTTCATCCACTTTTAAAATCGTTTCTGAGAAGGCTGAATCTTCATCCAACAAAACCTTGATTGTCCCTGAAAAGTGAATGGCGTCTGGCTGAACCTCTCGAGCAATTTTTGCAATGTTACCAGCGTTTACACCACCACCCGCCATGATTTCGATGCGTCCATTTGCATACTGCATCATTTCTTTTAAATTCGGTAAGCCGATGTCCACATGACTCGCAAATCCGGAAGTTAAAATACGATGAAAACCCAATTTGATTAATTGATCCATGGAGCGCTTCCAATCGATGCTTTCATCGAATGCACGATGGAAAGTCCATACGAAATCAGGAAATTGCTGCCTCAAGTTCGCTAATGCTTCGGTGTCTAAATCAAAATTGGATTTCAATAAGCCAATGACCACACCTTGTACGCCTGCACGCTGACAAAACGCCAAGTCGCTTTCTATGACCGCGATTTCTTCTGCGCTATAACAAAATCCACCGGCTCTTGGACGAATCAAGACATGGGTATCAGGTCCGTTCTCCAGTGCCAGTGTAATCATCCCTGCAGAAGGAGTGAGTCCACCCTGCTCTAAATTTTGACACAATTCAATGCGGTCAAAATGAAGTGATTTCGCCAAGATAATTGCCTCGATAGAAGCAGCACACAATTCTAATTTCATAGGTCCAAAATAGCTAGACAAAATTGCTAAAAAATTCCATATAAAAACGCCACGGCTTTTCCTTATATTTGCATACGATTACAATCAACAATGGCAAAAGAAAAAGCACCCAATACGCAAGATCAAATGGATTTTGATGCATTCAAAAAACAAGTACTTGCTGACTATCAATTAGCATGCGAATCTCGCGAAGCATCCCTTCTGGGAAGGAAAGAGGTGTTGACTGGTAAAGCGAAATTTGGAATTTTCGGAGATGGAAAAGAGCTCGCACAAATTGCTTTAGCAAAACAGTTTCAGAATGGCGATTTTCGTTCTGGGTATTACCGCGATCAAACCATCATGATGGCTATTGGTGAATTAACGATTGAACAATATTTTGCTGGATTGTACGCACATACAGACGTGGAAGTTGAACCGCAATCTGCTGGACGTCAAATGGGTGGGCATTATTCCACACGTAACCTAGATGCCAACGGAGAATGGAAAAATTTGATGTTACAAAAAAACAGCTCTGCGGATATTTCTCCAACAGCTGGACAAATGCCACGTTTGGTTGGATTAGCACAAGCATCGAAAGTGTACCGTCAACAAGAAGCTTTAAAATCAAATCCTGCCTTTGAGAAATTCACAAACGGCGGAAACGAAGTCGCATTTGGAACCATTGGTGACGCATCAACGAGTGAGGGTCCTTTCTGGGAATCGATCAACGCTGCAGGTGTATTGCAAGTACCGATGGTGATGTCCGTTTGGGACGATGGCTACGGAATTTCAGTGCCAAGAGAATTACAAACAACGAAAGGAAGCATTTCCGATGCGTTATCAGGAATGCAACGCACAGCGGACAAACCTGGATATGAGATTTTCATCACCAAAGGATGGGATTACGCACATTTGTGTGAAACCTATGAAAAAGCGGTAAAACTGGCACGCGAAGAACACATTCCAGTTTTAGTTCACGTGAAAGAAGTAAATCAACCACAAGGACACTCCACTTCAGGATCGCATGAGCGTTACAAATCAGCGGAGCGTTTGGAATGGGAAACGACTTTTGATTGCATCCATAAATTCAAGGAATGGATTCTTTCATTCGAAGCAAAAGGAATGGCGATTGCATCGGAAGAAGAATTAAATACGATACAAGCAGCGGCGAAGGAAATGATTCGCAGCGCAAAAAATACAGCATGGTCGCGTTTCACAGATAGCATGAAACAAGATCAAGCGGATTTAGTTTCTGTATTGAAAACAGTGGCAGCGGAAAGTTCGCAGTCCGTGTTCATTCAAAAAGACATTGAAACGCTTGAAAAAGAAAAAGAACCGATTCGTCGTGATTTATTGACGTTAGCTCGCAAAGTATTGCGTCAAGTTCGTGAGGAACAAATTTCCTCGAAAAAAACTTTAGGTAACTGGATTCAAAGCATGATTTCCGGGAATTTCGATCGCTACAGCTCCCATTTGCATTCACAATCTGCTCATTCAGCGATGAATGTTCCTGCAGTGGCGCCAAAATATGCGGATGACGTTCAAATGGAAGACGGTCGCATCATTTTACGTGAAAACTACCGTACGATTTTAGAAAATCGTCCAGAAGTTCTTGTCTTTGGAGAAGATGCTGGAAAAATTGGTGGCGTAAATCAATCATTGGAAGGATTACAAGAGCAATTTGGCGAAATACGTGTTTCAGATACTGGAATCCGCGAGTGTACGATTATTGGACAAGGAATTGGAATGGCGATGCGTGGACTACGTCCGATTGCAGAGATTCAGTATTTGGATTACCTGTTGTACGCGATTCAAATCATGTCCGACGATTTAGCAACGGTTCAGTACCGCACAAAAGGTGGACAAAAAGCACCGTTGATTGTATCCACACGTGGACACCGTCTTGAAGGAATCTGGCACAGTGGTTCTCCGATGGGAATGATTGTCAATTCGATTCGTGGTATTCACGTTTGTGTTCCAAGAAACATGACAAAAGCCGCAGGATTCTACAACACTTTGTTACAAGCAGACGAACCAGCATTGGTGATTGAACCATTGAACGGATACCGCACGAAAGAGCGCATGCCGATTAACTTCGGAACGTTCACCGAAGCATTGGGAGTGCCGGAAATTGTGAAAGAAGGAAAAGACTTAACATTGGTTTCTTACGGATCAACCTTCAATCTTTGCGAGGTAGCAGCCCAACAATTAGAACATTTGGGAATATCCGTCGAACTGATTGACGTTCAAACCTTGTTGCCATTCGACATCAAACACATGATCAGTGATTCCCTTGCGAAAACGAATCGTTTACTCATTGTGGACGAAGATGTCAGCAGTGGAGCAACTGGATTCATGTTGGATAAAATCTTAGTGGAGCAAAAAGGTTACTACCACCTCGACTCTGCCCCAGAAACCTTGAGTTCGAAAGACCATCGTCCAGCCTACGGTTCCGACGGTGATTACTTCTCCAAACCAAGCATCGACGACATCATTGAAAAAGTCTATGCGATGATGCATGAGGCGGAGCCGGCGAGGTATCCGAGTTTGTATTAACTAGTGACTAGTGCTCAGTGACTAGTGAACAGTGCTCAGTTTACTTCGAACCTTCGCTCTGTTCTCTCGCTCTCGCTCTGTTTCCCGCTCTTCTCTCTTCTCCGCTCTCCTATTCCATTATGTACTCAAACGGCATGCGCATCTGGATTCCAGCCATGTTTTCAATTTTCTTGATGCGTGCATAGATGGCTTTTAATTCCGCTGGAATAGCGACATCCATTTTGACAGAGGTTTCCTCCTCCTCTTCTTGTTGTTGCTCGATCATTTCAGCAATTTCAGAAAGTGTATTTTTCTTTACGATTGGGTAGTAAATAACTTTCGGAGCTGACTGCGTTTTACATGCATAAGCGATGGCTTTAGACAAGCCGCCAAGTTCATCGACGAGTCCGATGCGCAGGGCATCTTCCCCACTCCACACTCGTCCACGCGCTAAAACTGCTACTTTTTCCAACTTCATTTTACGGCCTTCCGAAACACGAGTTAAAAATAGCGTGTAGATTTTATCGACTTGTCCTTGAATTACGGACAATTCTTCTGGCGTCAACTTCGCATTCAAGGAAGTCAATGAATGCTGATTGGTACGTACACGGTCGAAAGTGATTCCCAATTTGTTCTCCATGAATTTACCTGTGTATGGAATCATCCCGAATACGCCGATGGATCCAGTGATCGTAGTTGGTTCCGCGAAAATACGTTCTGCAGGTGTTGCAACGTAATATCCCCCTGACGCAGCGACATCTCCCATGGATACTATGACTTTTTTCTTCTTTTGTGTCATGGAAACTTCGCGCCAAATTTCTTCACTTGCTAAGGCACTTCCACCCGGACTATTGATTCGGAAAACAACCGTTGTTATGTTTTTATCGTTTCGTACTTTTTGAAACAAGCGACAAATACTTGCGGATGAAACACCATCGCCACTTGTTGCCACATCTCCTTCAGCTAAAATGACAGCGATATTTGGTTTTTGACGTTTCACCAACAATTGTCGGTCTGAAAAAGCTTTCAATGCATATTTTTCCATGGATTGAATTTCCAATTCTGCATCCTGCTCCATGTTCATCTTTTTCTTCAAGAGTCCCATGAATTCGTCGCGGTAACGCAAACCAGTGATTAATTTCGCGTTGTACGCGGACTCACAATCCAAGATGTGTAAGGAATCTACATGGTTGTCCAATGTCACGGTATCGATTCCTTTGTTCAGGGAAATATCGTTTCGCATGGTGCGCCACATCGTACGCAACAGAGCTTGTGTTTGTAATCGGCTTGAATCGCTCATATTGCTGCGAAAGAACGGTTCTACGGCACTTTTGAAGTCGTTGTTACTTCCACGTACAATGTCCACCTCAATGTTCAAATTATCCAATAAATTCTTAAAGAACATCATTTGAACACCGACTCCTGTAAATTCCATGCTTGTAGATGGAAATCCATACACTTCTTTTGCCGCTGAACTGATGTAGTAAGCTGTTTGAGAAACATACTCACCGGACAAATAAGCTACGGCAAATTTCCCGCTTGTCTGAAATTCTTTGATAGCATCGTGCAATTCTTTCGCACTGCCCATACCGCATGTCAAGCCACCAAGTTCCAAGTAAATCCCTTTGATTTTAGAATCCGTTTTCGCTTTTTCGATGCCGTAAAGTAAATCCGGAAGTCCAACAGAACGATTGACTTGAAAATTTGCAATATCTAAGGACTCATCGCTTTTGTCCTTTAGTTCGCCTGTCAATTTCAATTGAAGGATGGTCGAATTCTTTATCGCTAATGGCTCCGGACCAAAATCTCCAAAGGAACCAATCACTCCACCTAACACGAGGAAGAAAAGAATCAAGGAAACGAGTCCGGCAATCATTACCGCGACAAAACTCGGCCAAAATAATTTACCGAATGATACTTTTTGATCTGACATAAACTATTATTTAAATCGTGCGAAAAGGTTTGTTGAATTGACTAAATTAAGTTTTAAACTAAAACGAATCTCGTTGGAGTAGTTTGTCCATAGTGAGCCCATGTTCGTACTTCGAACGAGCGGAAAATACACACTCAGTACATTGGTTAAACGAACACCTAATCCCGCATTGTAAGCTGTTTGGACAGTTGTCCCATTTGAAAACGCTCCGTAATCAGCAAATACGCCAAAAAGATTCGGTTTGATTGGTAATTGGAAATAAAGGTTCACACTTCCTAACCATTTCGAGGTCACACCGAAATTGCTGGTGCTTTTAAAGTTTCCGTAGTTCTCCATGCGCTGTTGAGACCAGAATCCAGACACGTCGTTGCGGGCAAAATTGTATTCTTCGTAGAATAAATCTTGGTTTCCGCGTCCACCACTCATGCTCAACGAATAGCGATCGGAATAAATTTGAATGGGCGATAACGATTGTTTGTACAAAACATTGTTTCCGAAAAACGCACGCAATTCTAACTTGCGTTGCAATTTGTTTTTCATATAGCGCCAGTCGTATTTAGCAGTAACGGAGATTCTTCCAACTTGCACTTGTTTTCCATTCACATATTCTGCTCTCAACTTTACTGCAAGTTGATGGTCAGGATTTGCGTACTGAAAGGCATACTGCGCCATTGCTCCTTTTTCATCTGAACCAAATTCAGCTGTTTTCAATCCAACAAGTCCTTTCACAAGTACATCTTGACTGATGTTACTACGGTTTTTTCGGTTCCCAATCGATGCTGACCAATACGGGGTCAATGCCACGAAATTCTCACCTGAAAAACTATTTCTCGAGAAGGATTTAACGGAAAGTCCAAGGCGTTCAATTTTCAATCCCTTTTTTGGAAGAATCGTATAGGAAAACTCTGCCATTCCAACTGGTTTTTTGGAATAGAAACCAAACATGGGAGTTAAGACATAGGAGAACTTCTGAAACGGAAGTCCCAAGTTGTGGAACGTTGCTCCTAACATGAATCCATCGTACACATTTCCACCGAGCATGGGCGTCCAACGTACGCTATTGTGATCCGCTTCGTTGTCGCTGAATAAAAACTCTTGTTTGATTGGTTCGATTTTATGAAGAGGTGTATTCGCTCTCCACGTATTGTTATTGCGGTTCAATTCAGGAATGTCCTTGGACTCGTCGATGATTACTTTTTGAATTTCTTTAAACGGCGTTTTCAAGGTAGCGGAATTTTGTCCTGGCTCCAACCAATGTGTTTCCACTAATTTATCCGTTGCATACACATTGATTTCAATTGGACCATTAACTTGTCCAACGTTTTTCACGCGGACCACTGCTCCCTGTTTACCAATCCCAACATGTTTCAACTTATAATCTACGTGATTCGTCGTTTGGATTAAATCTTCGAACAACCAAGAAAGGTCTTTTCCGCTGGATGCTTCCATCACTTTACGCATCTCCTCCGGTTGCGGATGCTTAAATTTCCACGCTTCGAAATACGCGGACATTGCAGCGTTGAATTTTTCTTCACCCAAGTAATCCTTCAGGTAGAAAAACACGAGTCCCGTTTTCTGGTACATGATTCCACCGTAGTTGATGCTCGTAAATTGATCAGAATGTGTTTCAATCGGTTGATCCAATCCAAGGGATGCAAGGGTTGAATAGGTGATGTCTCCAGAATCATGGTGATCCAAATCCTCTAAGTGAAAACGTCCATTGAGGATCATGTCAGAGAAACGTGTATTGTCTGGATACTTCGTTTGAACGTAACGCATCTCGTTCAAGGTATTCATTCCTTCATCCATCCATCCGTGAACGCGCTCGTTGGAACCTAAAATTCCGTAGAACCAGTTGTGTCCAACTTCGTGGACAATCACGACTTCCAATTCCTCGTTTGAACTTGCATTTCCAATTACTGTGACGTTGGGATATTCCATTCCACCACCCGCACTGATGGTTCCATCTACTGCTGTTACTTGGTTGTATGGGTAATCGCCATTCCACAAGGAATAGTAGTATGTTCCATCGTTGAGGTATTCAATAGCATTTTTCCAATATTTGGCATTTTGAGGCGTAAATAATGCCCATGATGTCACTTTATGTTTCGAATGAGGTAATTCCACTTCGCCTTTTAAAACACCGTATCGTTTATCTGCAAACCAAGCGAAATCATGCACTTGACTTTGGGTAAAACGGATGGTTTTCATTTCGGATGAAGATTCTGGGAAAGACGCTTTTTTTTCTTTTTCCTTATTAGATATCCATGATTCGATTTTCTCACCCGTTAATTTTACTTGGTCCTCCATGAAGGCCACTTCACTTGTTGTTTGCAGGTCACCTGTTGCACCAACGATGTAATTCTTCGGTAAGGTGATACTGACGTCGTAAGAACCGTATTCTGAGTAGAATTCACCTTGATTCAAATACGGAATGGCATTCCAGCCATTTTTATCATAAACAGCCGGTTTAGGATACCACTGCGTAATTTGGTAGGATTGTCCGATGTGTCCCATGCGCGAAATCTCTCCGGAAGGAATTTTCACTTTAAATGGTGTGGTAATGCGCACACGATCTCCGTTTTTCAGCGGGGTGTTTAGGTAAATCACACAGATATCTGGATTCTCAGCATCGTATTCCCATTTTAGCGGAGTTCCCTCGGACTTAAAGTTCAACGAATCGATGAATCCTTTGTCCTCTTCTTTAGCAAAGGTCAATTTACCATCACCTTGACGGTACAATTGTTTTGCCAAGGCTGAACTTCCATCCTTGTAGGCATTCGGCCAAATATGCATATAAATGCGGTCCAGGGTGTTCGGTGAATTATTGACATATTCAAACACTTCAAAACCACTTAATGTATGGTTGTTATCATTCAATTTTACTTGAATGGTATAATTTACTTCTTGTTGCCAGTAATCTTGAGCGAACACACTGCTAGAAATTGCGAATAACAGCGCTGTTAATAGGGATCTAAACATAAATAAACGTTGTAAATTTTTCTGTAAAGTTAGACGAAAAATGAAACCACAAGTTACAAAAAAAGGCCTTTCGGCCTTTTCTTTATTTGGTTTAAATTCTTCCTTCTTATTGAATGATCAATCGGAGGATTTCTTTTTGATTTTCAAGTGTCACATGCACCAAGTATGCACCCGTAGAAAGTCTTAAATTACTTACCTCGAGGCTTGTTCCATTGATCCACTGTTGGAATAAAACTTTTCCATTCATGTCTGTCACTTGGATGTTTGCATTGGCAACTTCCGCATTGAACCGTATAGCAAATGCACCGTTTGATGGATTCGGAACAAGTCCAACATGAACGCTTGTTACATCCGTTAACCCAAGGTATCCATCTACGCCATCACAGTTTTCATCGATATCATTCGATGAAATATCCGTTGCTCCTGGGTATACATTTGGATTCATGTCATCACAGTCACCATCGACTAATACATATCCTGGAATTGGAATTTGTTGACAAGAAACCAATCCAATACCCGCACCAAATTGATCATTATCCGAATCTAAATAGTAAGTATTGAATACCAGTCCTTCATCATTTGTTCCATTACAGTTGTTATCGAATCCATCACAGATTTCTGCAGCTCCTGGATAAATCGTAGTGTCATTATCGTTACAGTCACCACCGATTATCACTGTGTTTACTGGTTGCGTACATGACAAAGTTCCTGTAGCATCATCACCGAATCCATCATTGTCTACATCAACATAGTACATTGTTGGGGCAGTAATGTTTGCATTGGAATCATCACAATCAGTATCATTCAATACATATCCCGTTGGTGGTGTACATCCTGTAAAGGTATTCGTTGCATCACCTTGCAAATCGCCATCCAAGTCTATATACCAAACCGTTGTTGGATTGATTGTTGAATCTACATCATTACAATCTTGACTGTTTGAAACAAATCCCATTGGCATTGCACATGAAATAGAATCATTCAAGAAATCTCCAAATCCATCTTGATCAAGATCGGCATAGTAGGTAATTCCGGGGTAAATCGTGTTGTCTGCATCATTACAATCTCCACCTACAGTCACCATGTTTACCTGAGGCGTGCAAAAATCCGCAGCACTTACATCATCACCAAATCCATCAAGGTCAACATCGGCATAATAAGTTGTAGGTCCTGTTATGTTTGCATCGGAATCATTACAATCCGTCGCATTCAAAACGTATCCCACAGGTGGTGTACATCCTGTGAAAGTCATTGTTGCATTCCCGAGTAAATCTCCATCCATGTCCATGTACCAAATGGTATTTGGATTGATTGTTGCATCTGCATCGTTGCAATCTAAACTGTTTGAAACATATCCTTGCGGTGCATTACAAGAAAATATAGCGTTGGTAGCATCACCAAATCCATCTAAATCTGCATCTGAAAAGAAGTTCTGAGGTTGTATTGAATTAATATTTCCCCAAAGACTTACATTATCATTTCTCCAAGTGGCCTCTGAGGCAGAAATTCCGGTGATATAAAATCGAAAAGTAACTTGATTTATCCCACTAAATTCGGGTCCAAGAATAACTGTATCATTTAGTAAAGCGTTACTTAATATCGAATCTGAGGCAATATTACTCGTGAAATTATCTAAACTTGAACGCAAATACCATAAAGGAGTAGTATTTACATTACTCACTTTATTCGTAAAAGTCAATTTCGTTAAATGAAGATTGAAACACGAATCGGATTGTATAGAAAATTGATTGTAATTATTTAGATTAATTATTGCGGTTGTATTCCAAGTATTGTTGTTAAATACATTAGCGGCACCTACGCATGAACCACCTTGATTGGTATAGTTAGAAAAAGTTGCATTTGAAGGTTGTAAGGTAACCATATCAGCTGTTACAGGACAAGTATTTGCTTGTGTAAATTCATAAATCCCCAACATCACCGGAGTTAATGGAGCATCCGCACCATTACAATCCTCATCGATTCCATTTCCTTCTATTTCCACTGCACCAGGATAGATCAAATTGTTTGCATCGTTGCAATCGGTGCTATCCAAAACATAACCAACTGGTAATGAACACGCATTGATCACTTGATTCAAATTCCCAAAATTATCCCCATCTAAATCTTGGTAATAATTTAAGAAAATTAGGTTTTCGTCAATTGCTCCAGAACAGTTATTATCAAGGTTGTCACAAATTTCTGTGTTACCTGGATACATATTTGCATTCGCATCGTTACAATCGCCGGTTACTAGTACATAATTTGATCCAGGGGAAACAATGTCCACAACAAAGCTTGAACCTCCAAATCCATCTCCATCCGCATCTAAGTAAAATGTTAGTGGTGCAAACCCTTCATCCGTAATTCCGTTGCAATTGTTATCTAAACCATCGAATATTTCGATGAACGAAGGATTCATAGAAGCTAAATTATCGTTGCAATCTGTACTATTGGCAACATATCCTGTCGGTTGACCGCAGTTTATTTGACTGACTGCTATATTACCGAAACCATCTCCATCGGCATCTGCATACCATGTGCTTACCTGATTCGCTAAAGGATTATTATCGTTACAATCGGTATTATTGGCAACATAACCTGCTGGTTGACCACAATTAGACAAGGTCACTGCGGGATTTCCAAATCCATCTAGATCCGCATCTTGATACCATGTTGACAACTGATTTACCAAAGGATCGTTATCGTTACAATCGGTATTATTGGCCACATATCCAAGCGGTTGAGTACATCCTGTCTGGGTAAGTGAACTATTTCCGAATCCATCAGCATCCGCGTCTATGTACCAAAGCGTATTCGGATTGACACCCGCATTGTTATCATTGCAATCAAGGTTATTGGTAACATATCCCGGGATAGTTTGACAGAGTAACGTTTGAGTATTGGCATCACCATAGGTATCACCATCAAGATCTGGGTAATAAACTGTTGGACTAGCACAAGGCGTTACAGATGCCCAAGTTGTTCCAACTCTCAACTCGTCTAATTGTACAAATGGAGTTGTTGCTGCTGCTGCTTGTCTTAAAAGAAATCGCCCTAAACCTGCAGCGGATATATCGGTACCTCCATTACTTGTCAGTGTTGACGTAGGTTCCGTTCCACCCAGCTGAGTAGTGTTAACCCACATTTTTGAAAAATCATTTCCTGTGCCCGTTACAATTGAATAAGAAATGACTATAAAATAGGATTCATTTGTGTTCATGTCAGAAGTGAAATAGACTGGTGTCGAACCTGAGCTACGATTAGAAATACCTATTAAAAATTTACCCGGTGTAGCACTAGCTTTCAACCAAACACATGCAGCAAAAGCTGAGATGGAATTCGATTCAATTAAATTTGCACAATAACTTCCTGTAGCATCAAGACCACCTAAGGAAGAAACGTTTATAATAAATGATGCATATGTTGTTCCCGAAGTCTGGGTAGAAAACGATTTATAATTATCAGATCCTGCTCCATCAAAAATAACTTTATTTCCACTTGATACTGCTAAACCAGCATAATCTAAACTACCTGATGAAATCAAAATAGAATCTTGTGTATTAATCTTTATCCAGGCTCCAGAGCTTTGTGATGCAAGTCCGTTTGTTGGGCTAGGAAGATAATTAAATGGTTCGTGAAAAATTAATTGTGCGTTAGCATAAGTAATTGTAAATGAAATCAAAACAAGTAAAATTCTTTTCATAAAATATATTTTCAGTAAAACTAAGGAAACCAAATGAAATCTGAATTACCAGAACATTAAAAAAGGCGACCGAGGCCGCCTTTGTTTATAACTTTTTATTCGTGTTGATTACGCTTGAGGCGCATCCACTGTGTCCGATGGACGTTCTGGTTTTGGTAAAAGAACTTTACGAGACAATTTCCATTTTTTCGTTTTTGGATCGCGACCCATTACTTTAAATGTCAATACATCTCCTTCTTTCACAACATCTTCCATTTTCGCTACTTTTTCCCAGCTAAATTCAGAGATGTGAATCAATCCGTCCGTACCTGTAAGGATTTCAACGAAACAACCGAAGTCCTTCACTGATTTCACTTTACCTTCATACGTCGCTCCGTCTTCCACTTGTGGAGGGAAAGCGATTAAACGAATCAGGCGAATTGCTTCATTCATGTCATCACCGTTTGTCGAAAGGATTTGAACACGACCTTCACCCGTTGCTAATTCTTCAATAGTGATGGTTGTTTTCGTTTCTTTCTGTAAACCTTGGATGATTTTCCCTCCAGGTCCGATGATTGCTCCAATCATATCATTCGGCACATTGAATGCTTCGATACGTGGAGTTTGTGGTTTCAATGTAGTACGAGGCGCTGACATTGTCTCCGTGATTTTCCCTAAGATGTGCATACGTCCAGCTTTCGCTTGTTCTAACGCTTCGATCAACACTTCGTAAGGAAGTCCGTCTACTTTGATGTCCATTTGACAAGCAGTGATTCCTTTTGATGTACCTGTAATTTTAAAGTCCATGTCACCCAAGTGATCTTCGTCACCTAAGATATCAGACAATACAGCGAATTTACCTTCGTCTGCAACAAGTCCCATTGCGATTCCAGATACTGGCGCTTTAATTTGCACACCACTATCCATCAACGCTAATGTTCCAGCACAAACAGTTGCCATAGAAGACGAACCGTTTGACTCAAGGATATCAGAAACAATTCGAATGGTGTATGGATTATCTTCTGGTAAAACTGGTTTCAAGGCACGAAGCGCCAAGTTACCGTGTCCGATTTCACGACGAGAAGTTCCACGTAATGGTTTCGCTTCACCTGTTGAGAATGGAGGGAAATTATAGTGTAATAAGAATTTCTCTGTTCCTTTGAATGTAGCACCGTCGATTAACTGCTCATCCATTTTACCACCAAGGGTAACTGTTGTCAATGATTGTGTTTCTCCACGTGTAAATACTGCTGAACCGTGAACCATTGGTAAGTAATCAACTTCTGCCCAGATTGGACGAATTTCGTCGAAATTACGACCATCCAAACGTTTGCGCTCGTTTAACATCACCCAACGAACTGCTTTTTTCTTCACTTCAGAGAAGTAAGGAGAAATAAATTTCGCTGCTTCTGCAATTTCTTCTTCCGAGAAAGAAGTTTTCACTTCGTCTTTGATGGCATCGAACAACTCTGTACGTTTTGACTTATTCGCCAAGCCCATACGAGCAACATCTTTACATTTTTCCATTGCCACTTCGTACACTCTTGCACGAACTTCTTCGTTGTGTGATTCGTGGCTATATTCTCTTTTTGGATTTGCCGTAGGAATTTCTGCTGCAAGGTCCAATTGGAATTGACATTGTTCTTTAATCGCAACGTGAGCAATTTTGAAAACTTCCACTAATTCAGCTTCAGAAATCTCTTGCATTTCACCTTCCAACATGTTGATGTCTTTCATTGTTCCAGCGATCACGATATCGATATCCGACAACTCCATTTGAGCCATTGTTGGATTCAATACATATTCACCATCGATGCGTCCAACACGTACTTCAGACATTGGACCATTAAATGGAATGTTTGAAACAGCGATTGCCGCTGATGCCGCAAATCCACACAATGCATCTGGATTGTTTACACCATCGTAAGAAATCAATTGAATCATCAACTGAACTTCTGCGTGGTAATCGTCTGGGAAAAGTGGACGAAGTGCACGATCCACCAAACGCATGACTAAGATTTCAGTCTCAGACGGACGCGCTTCACGACGGAAGAATCCACCTGGAAAACGTCCAGCAGCAGAATACTTCTCGCGGTAATCTACCGTTAGAGGAAGAAAATCTACGCCTTCTTTTGCTTCTTGATTAGCTACAATCGTAGCCAATAACATGGTGTCGCCCATGCGCACCACAACGGAACCATCCGCTTGCTTTGCCAACTTACCTGTCTCGACGCTTATCTCCTTGCCGCCGGTAACAATTGACCTTTTTAAACCTATATTCATCTTTATTTATTTACTAATTAATGTACAAAAAAGGGACTTGCAGCGTAAAGCCGAAGTCCCCTCTTCCAATAAAATGTGATCGATGATCGGATTAACGACGAAGTCCTAATTCCTTAACCAACGCTCTGTATTTCTCGATATCTTTTCTTTTCAAATAATCCAAAAGACTACGACGCTTTCCAACTAAAAGTTGAAGTGAACGCTGTGTTCCGAAGTCCTTGCGGTTCTTTTTCAAATGCTCTGTTAAGTGACTGATTCGGTAAGTAAATAATGCCACTTGTCCTTCTGTAGAACCAGTGTTTACCTCAGATCCACCGTGTTGAGCGAAGATCTCTTTTTTCTTTTCTGAATTTAAATACATGCTAATATTTATGTAAATGATTATTATGTAGACTGACGCCCTTGGTCAATACGGGTGCAAAGATAGCTCAAGTTTTCAAAAGTGCCAAATTTAATTTTTGGACAAAAAAAAACCTCCCGAGGGAGGTTTTTTGTGTTAGTTTTCGTCTTCGCAAGAACTGCAATCGCAGCCACCATCATTGTAAAAGGCTAATGGAATCGATTCGCCATCGTTGCAATAATAATATTCTTCAGGGGCCTCAGAAATGGAAGCATCCTGAGCCAGGTTATCATCAATTACCACATCGTTCTGAACCTCATCTGCTACATTTTCGTTTTCCTCCGTATTGCCTTGAATAGACTCCTCTTTATTATCCTTCGGGTTGGCCGTTGTCATTTCATCGACAAAAGAATCGACCCATTTCAATGGCTCATCCATTACTTTATTTGGATTCATTGCTCCTACTGCTAAAGCACCTAAAAGGATAAAAGCCAACCATGGTTGATTGGAATTTTTAGATTTTTCATCCTCAAATGCTGCAACTAAGCCAGATCCATTATAAGAATCGTAGGTAGATTGAACGGTTAAAGCAAATAATGCAAAAAAGAACGCAACGATTAGAGAGAACAAGGCATATTTTGAAATTAGGTAGAACAGGTAAGAAGTCGCATAACTAGACCAATTCCCTTTCAAGCTTTCCGTATTCGCCTTTGCTGCAGCAATGAGTGCATCGTCATACTTAATCGTTCGCTCTCTTACCACTTGAATTTTATCCAACTCAATTGTCATTGAAGTGATTAATTCCGTGTAATAATTGGAAGCCAGCGGATTCACAAGGATTTCAGTTAAAGCTCTTTTTGCTTCGTCTATTTGAACGTTATACGTTTTTATCGATTCATCTAGGTTTTTGATCTCTTCCTTTTTTGAATCTTCTAATTCCTTTGAGAATTTTTCTGAAGCTTCAACTCGGCCATCAAATTCCTTGCGCGTATTCACGGGTTTCAAATCCGTTCCAAATGAACCAGCTTCGGAAATAAATGAGGTAAACAACTTGTTTTCACCTACTTTATAGTACAATTCACATTCTTGTTTTAGTGAATCTAGTTCATTAGAAAAGGCATTTTCTTTCGTTGAATCAGCATTCATCAAAAGGTCTTTTTCATCAGAAGTCGTATACACTTTTAGGTCTTTATTCAATTGATCGAGTTTATCATCTAAATGAACTTGCACAATCGATTTTCCTGCTTGATCTGAGACCATTTTAAGTACAGCAATTGGCAACAAAGTAATGATTGTGCCAATAATTGCCACAAATAAATATTGATAACAGAATGATAAAGAGCGCTTGAATGATTCGACAAAGAAAACTCGAATTTTTTCCACCCAATTTTTCTCATTTGTTGTATTGGAATAAATAACACCAATGGAACTAGAGAATAAAAGGGATAAAGCTATCAACCCTGTAATCAAGAATCCTACGATTGTTGGAACATGTAATATTCCCGCAAATGTACCTCCCAATTTAATAGAAGCATCTCCTTTGTTTAAGAAGTATAAGATACCGACTATAGCAATAGCAAAGCCACACAATGCTAAGGTAAACAGGACGGATTTCATCGCTGCTGCCCTTGTTCCATAAATATGCTCCGATACAATCCATGTTAATGTTAACGCAGCTATAACCAATGTTCCATATTCACTAATTGCATTGTTATTTGCCATAAATGCAATAAACATTAAAATTGCTGCAAGCACAGACCCAATCAATGATGGCCATAAAACACGGTGATAAAACGCTCTATTTAAAACAGATGGCACGCTTCTAATGACTCCTAAAAGGGCGTGAAATGGCATTTTTATCAGATAATGATAGGCTAGTTTTAACAACATCCAAACGGAAGGTGAAACAACATTTTCCCAAATCCAAAAGAATAAAAACTTGATCCATTTAAATAAGAAATCGGAAATAAAACGTGTCACTTCTAACACAAAGAAAACGGAATAGATAAATACATTGTATAAAAAGGATAAAGCGATTCCTAGAATGGCAAATGGCATAAACCAATTTGATTTTTCTGAGATTTTAGCCGCCAAACTATTCCGGTCGATTATACCATCGGGTTTTTTACTCATCCAATTGGAGAGAATAAACCCTCCCAAGGAAATTACAAGCCAATTTGCAATAAAAAAGGTCACCCAATTTGCAAACATTGATTGGGGTCCAAAAAGCATAGACATCGCTTGCTCTGGTAATTTTAATAATTCCATAGTAGTAAAATTTAGTAGGTTAGTTCTTGAAAGTTAGGAATAATAATGATCATTTATCATTTAACTTATTGATTTATCAACACTTATGTTGTTTTCGTGTTGATAAGTACCTGAAATAACAAGAAAAAAGCGTTTGCAGGAATTTTCAATTATCTTTGCCACGTACATTGGTTCTCATTTTTGAGATTAATAAGGAATCCGGTTTGAATCCGGAGCTGTATCTGCAGCTGTAAATGTCTAAAATGCAATTCATTAAGTCACTGAGCGATTGGGAAGACGAATTGAAAGGGACATGAGCCAGAAGACTTGCCCATGAACAGAGAGAAGACTTCAGATAAAGGTCGGACTCGCCAAGGGTGTTTTGCATCCTAGCTTTTCCTACTTTTTTCTTCTTCTAGTTTTTTATTGTTTCACATTCAAAAAAACAGAACGAATGAAAAAGGCATTGATTACATTAAGTTTATTTGCAAGCACATGGAGCTTTGCACAAAATCAATTACACCAAGTTTTGGTCGTAAATGAGGGTTATTTTGATTACCAAACAGGTGCCATCTTAGAACCTGTGACCATTGGGAGTTACAATCCAACAACGCAACTATACCAGGTGGTTGATACCTTGGAAAATATGCGTTTCGCATCCGATTTAGTGATTGACGGGAATTTCTATTTCGTAGCGGCAGATTCGAAAATCTTTAAAATGGAATTAAATACACATCAAGAAATCGCGAGCGTTGCTTGTCCAGGTGTTCGTAACCTTGCGGTTTACCAAAATAAATTGGTCGCGACTCGTGGAGAGTACTTGACAACTTTCGATTCCTATTTGCATGTATACAACATCGCGGACTTGCAATTAATTCAAGCGTTTGATACAGTGACCGGTCCAAAATGGGCAACTCAAAACATCGTGATTGACGGAACAACAGCCTACCTAGTGGTAAACAACGCTTACGATTGGGGAAATGAGAAAGGAATCATTGGCCAATTAAACCTCTCGAACCTATCTTATGGAAACGAAGTGGATTTAGGTCCGGAAGGGAAAAATCCAGATAACCTTATCAAATTTGGATCTGCGCTTTACACGGTAAACAACAAAGACTGGAATGGAACGTCGATTTCGAAATTCGAATTAGCAACAAACACGCCGTCAACTGTAAATATTGCTAATACCATCGCTGGATGCGGCACTTCCGCTTTAAGAGATGACAAAATTACTTATCAAATTTCCATGGAGACGAGTTTAAACAACTTTGATATCAATGGAATGAATAACATTGGTCCAGTAAACGGCATCAACGTAAATTTCTACGAACTTGCACAAGAACCAATCAGTGGTGAATTTTATGCTTCAACGACGGATTTCTTCTCGACAGGAACCGTTTTCATATACGATGTCATGAATACCGAAGTCCATCAATTCGCTGCCGGTGTTTCCCCTGGAACCATCGTTTTTGATATTCGATCATCAGCCGGAATAAATGAAACAAGTGCCAACTTTAGTGTTTCTCCGAATCCTACGAATGACATCCTAACGATCCAAGGCAAATCAGCAAATGAATTGGTTTCCCTACTAGACCTAAATGGAACAACTGTTCTTTCAAGTACCGATACAAGCTTAAATATTTCAGAACTTCCCGCAGGGATTTACTATGTAAGCATCAACGGAACTTGTCAAAAAGTGATCAAACTTTAACATTCATTTCGTACCATTTAAATCCCGGCATTGTCGGGATTTTTTTTTGCCTGAAACTTCGAACAAGTCGTTTGTTTATTAACTTTGATTTATAATTCAATTTCACTATGCAAATCATCCTGAATCACCAGCAAATCGAACAAAAAATCATCCGAATTGGTCACCAAATTTTGGAGAACTGTTTCGAAGAAGAACGCATCTTCATTGGTGGGATTGCGGGAAATGGAAGCATCATTGCTCAAAAACTGACAGAAATCATCCGGGCAAATAGTTCGCTTGAGGTCGTTTGTTTTGAAATCAAGGTCAACAAAGATGAACCATGGAGCGAGGCGATTCAGTTATCCATAGACGAACAGGATTTAAAAAAAGGTTTTATTATTCTAGTTGATGATGTCATCAATTCAGGAAAGACCATGCAATACGCATTAATGAAGTTCTTAGAACAAGCAACGAAAGCGATTAAAACCGTTGCATTGATTGATCGTCAGCACCGACGTTATCCGATTAAAACAGATTTCGCTGGACTTGGTTTATCTACCACATTGAAAAATCACGTGGAAGTTGATTTGAACGACACCGATTCGAAAGCTTATTTGCATTGACATGAAAAAAGTAACCGAATCAAGCTCACATTACCAGGACTTAGAACAGATGTCCACCATGGACTTGCTCACCAACATCAACAGAGAAGATCAAACTGTGGCACTTTCTATACAAAAAGAAATCCCTGCCATCGAAGCGTTTGTGAATGCCTGCAGTGAACGCATGGCTCGAGGTGGAAGGTTGTTTTACATTGGCGCAGGAACGAGCGGTCGACTAGGTATCGTAGATGCGAGTGAATGTCCACCAACATTCGGCATTGATCATGGCATCGTTGTCGGAATCATTGCTGGAGGTGACGCAGCGATTCGCAGAGCAGTAGAATTTGCCGAAGATGACCGAAATCAAGCGTGGATAGACTTAGCGGATTTTTCCTTGACTTCATTGGATACCCTTGTCGGAATTGCTGCGAGCGGAAGTACACCATATGTTCTCGGTGGAATCGAAAAAGCAAAGGAACATGGAATCTTAACTGCAGGGATTTCCTGCAATCCAGATTCTCCCTTAGCTGCTGCGGTAGATTTTCCCATTGCACCCGTTGTTGGACCTGAATTCGTTACAGGAAGTACCCGTATGAAATCTGGAACAGCGCAAAAATTGGTTTTGAATATGATTTCGACCAGTTTGATGATCAAACTAGGAAGAGTAAAAGGAAATAAAATGGTGGATATGCAATTAAGTAACCACAAATTAGTCGACCGCGGTGCGCGAATGGTCGCGGATGAAACAGGAGTTTCCATGCCTGAAGCACAAGCGCTTTTATTGGAACATGGCTCCGTGCGCAAAGCAGTTGATTATTTTAAGCAATTATAATGAGTGAATTTGATCCAAATGGCGTCGGAATCGCCAACGGAAATATTTTTGGATTTCCTTATACAGAAACGGAAGCGGACATTGTCATTGTTCCCATTCCATGGGACGCAACAGCTTCCTACGGAAAAGGGACGAGTGATGGGCCCGAAGCTATTTTAGAGGCATCCACGCAACTCGACTTTTTTCACCCAGATTTAGATCGAGCTTACGATACGAAAGTATACATGTCACCCATTTCAAAAGAATGGAAAGACATCAATGCACATTGCTGTGAACAAGGAATAGAATACATTCAGTTTTTAGAATCCAACGGTGAGGAAAAAGCACGATTGAAATACCAAACGGTACTGGATGAAATCAACACCGCTCATGAAGCCTTGAGAGCGAATTTAAAAGAACGTTGCTTAGAATTATTGAAGCAAGGGAAAATCCCAGCGGTCTTGGGTGGAGAACACTCTACCCCACTAGGACTTATGGAGGCCTTGAACGAAACCTACGAGGACTTTGGCGTCTTGCAAATTGACGCGCATGCGGACCTTCGCGATGCGTATGAAGGATTTTCACAATCACATGCTAGCATTATGTTTAATGTCCTTCATCATGCTCAAAACATGTCCAAACTAGTACAAGTTGGCATTCGCGATGTTTCAGAACGAGAAGTGTTTTTAAGCCGTAATTCCAGTCGTGTTCAAACCTATTACGATTGGAACATTAAAAATGAACAATACACAGGAAGAACATGGTCGGATCAAGTGAGCGAACTGATTCAACACCTACCCATGAATGTATACGTATCCTTCGACATTGACGGATTAAAACCCGAGTTATGTCCACATACTGGAACACCCGTTGCAGGTGGATTCGAGCTACAAGAAGTGAGTTATTTGTTGTTCGCCTTGGTTGAATCTGGACGTAAAATTATTGGGTTTGATTTAAATGAAGTAGCTCCAGGTCCAGAAGGGGATTGGGATGCGAATGTCGGAGCAAGAGCTCTTTGGCAATTGGTATGCGCTTGTGAAAAATCACGTCGAAATCACTTAGGATAATGGATCAATTCAAACAATACGGAATCATCTCCTTCATTGGCATAGTCATTTTTAGTGGAATGTACTGTAGCATTCAACTGATGGAATGGCAATTTTTTCCTTATTTGCAATTGGCAATTTTGAGTTTACTCAGCCTATTGATTGCACTCATCAACTATTTTCACCAGGATAAATCATCCACTTCTTTTTTGATATCCACATGGGTATTTGTGGGATTTGAATGGCTCATTTGTTTGATCCTATTCAATCAACCGAATGTATTGCTAGACTATGCACAGTTAATGTTCATTCCACTGGTCTATTTTATTTATTTCGCTTTATTCCAATTGATCTGGAGGAGAGCTGCACACATTCAAAAAAGAGCTAAGATTGTATTTTACTTATTGATTCCAAGTACCTTAATATTCTTCATTTCTCCAAGTGTTTGGAGCGCGGGTGGAATGGAATTATTGTTTGTACTCTTTATTGGACTTATCCTATTTAGCAAACCTATTTCTTCGGCGAAATAAAGGTACCGTATCCCACGATGCGTGGTTTCCAATAGCTAGATGATTCGATTTCCACGATGGAAATTCCTTTTGAACTACTGGCATGGATCATTGTTTTTGGTTGACCTTTTTCGTTGATCAAAATTCCTACGTGATTGACTTCTCCCCCATTTGAAAAGAATACGAAATCACCAATTTGAGCTTCATCCTCACTTAATTGAATGCTCGAATCAAATTGATCCGCTGCTCTTCTTGGAATGTTCTTCCCATATTGTTGCAAAACGAAACTCGTGAATCCACTACAATCGAATCCACTCGGATCTATGCCGGCAGGTACATACGGAACACCTAATTGTTTTTTGGCGATGTCAATCAACTCATTTCGTTCCTTTAACTCGGGACGATTGGACACCAAGACATTTCCCTTATTTCCATCAACCTCAATGAGTGGTAAATCCGTGAAAAACTGTTGAACAAACCTCTGCCAATTAGCATGATCAAAGGATTTACTTTGTTTCCTGATTGCTAACCAAGAATCTAAGTCCTTTTTTAAGAAACTTACTTCTGAAATGTGTGCTTTGATGATTTTCTGACCCTTGAATGTTCCCTTCAATTCCAACAAAAAAGATTTGGCCTCCTCGATTCTTGTTTGATGTCGCCTGTACCAATGCTCATCCTGAGCTAATTGCAATGCTGAAATGGCCTGATAATATGCTGGAAGCTTTGAGAAATCATAATCTGGCTTATCCAATAAGCGCATTGATTTTCGATAAACAAGTTTGTAGTATCCTTGATCGTAGAGCATTTCGAGGTGATCAATCGCTGGATTCTGTGCTAAACCATGAAAACTAATAAAGAGTAAAAAGAAACTAAAAATCCGATTCATTTCTAGTTCGTATATATTTTCCCCTCCGATAAAACTACAGCAGTTTTATTAAACAGTTTTACGAGTACCTTATTTCCATAAATCTCAAATTCCGCATCGCGTATGTTGGTGATTTCTTGAATTTTCCCATTGACCAGTGCACTTACACCTCCGACAATATTTCGGAAAACAAAGGTGTTATTCTTTAGTAGGTATTCGTTAGGGAAATAGGTTGCCACTTGTATTTTTTCGTCGTTGGCATATGCAAAAAGGTAACTATTCTCACTCCAAACAGTCATATCATCCTTCACATCCCAAAAAGAGGTTGAAAAATTAGAAAGTGCTATTTTCTCCCCATTTTTAAACATCCACAAATTTCCATTTAAATCCTCATATACGATGAATCCTCTACCAGCCTTGTATTTTTTTATGGGCGATGATTCCACTTCGAAAAATTCACCTTTATCAAACATCATGAATGATTGCGTGTATGGATCTTTAAAACAAAATACATCCGTACCCACATTAAAGTCAACAACTTCCTCATTATAGGTTGCAATTTCAAAAGTTTTTCCCTGCCAAAAACAAAAATAAGTATTGCTGTTATCCTTGTAAACTGCAATATTCTCTCCCACGGAAGCTGGCATGAAGAGTCCATTTGTCATGGTAACCATGGGGAGTATTTGTTTATTCCAATAAACATTCAATGATTGATAACGGGTATCTTCAAAAACAATAAGGCTATCTTTCACGACAAAGCCCCTACCAAAATTCGTTAGCACCGTGTATTTTCCAGCGTCCCACATACGCAATCCATTTGCAATTTTATAGCCAACAAGGTGATCTGAAACTTGATATTCGACGTTTAATGCGGTCACATCTTTGCGTTCAATTCCATCGTAAATGCGCATGTTTCCCCGTGTATCGATATACGCTACCACCTCGTCACCCGCTTTATAGCTTATGATTGGCTGAATTTCAATTGGACGAAAAAATCCTTCTTGAAAATTCACGAAATAGTTGTTAAAATCCATTGTGGGGGCAATATTTTGAGCGAATCCACCTATCGAAAATAGCGTGAATACCTGTACAAATAATAGCTGCTTAAAAAATGTCATGAGTCAAATTTAACCAATTTTCGGGCCATTATGCCGACTTTTTTGAAAAGGTAAAAAATCATGCCGAATTTTAGTTTAGCTCAAAATTCTGAAGTACATTCGTATTCCAAATTTTGAAAATGAAAAAGATAGTATTACTGGGATGTTTTTCTGTGCTCAACATGTTAAGTTTTGGGCAAAAGAAAATTGACTACATCTCCTATGATTTACCGAATGGATTACATGTAATCATTCATGAAGAAAACGCGACGCCAATTATTGCCGTATCCGTTTTATACCACGTTGGATCGAAAAACGAAATCGCTGAGCGAACAGGATTTGCCCATTTCTTTGAACATTTATTGTTTGAAGGTTCTGCCAATATTGGTAGAGGTGAGTACAGTGAATTGGTGGAGAAAAATGGTGGAACATTAAACGCCAACACTTCTCAAGACCGAACTTACTATTACGAAATCCTCCCATCGAACCAATTAGAACTTGGATTATGGTTGGAAAGTGAGCGCATGCTTCATGCAAAAGTGGACATCAAAGGAATTGAAACGCAGCGAAGTGTTGTGAAGGAAGAGAAAAGACAACGTGTGGACAATCAGCCTTACGGATCTTTCTTTACGGAGATGTTTAAACGTGTTTTTACAACGCATCCATATAACTGGGCGCCAATTGGGAGCATGGAACACCTGGATGCTGCACAGGAAGAAGATTATGTGAATTTTTATAAAAATTACTATGTCCCTTCAAACGCGACTTTGTCCATTGCAGGTGATTTAGATGTCGCTCAAACGAAAATATGGATCGACAAATACTTCGCATCCATTCCGAAAGGACAAGCCATCAATCTTTACCGTGACTTCATCAACCAAAATGATGCAGATTTTGAAAAACGATACGGTGTTTCTAAAACTAAATTCGATGCAAAAAACTTTATGACTTCGACTAGTCCAGAAGCGAAAAAATTGATTGCGAGTTACTTGGCAAAACCAATTGTCATTAATCGAACAAGTAAAGACAAAACTTTTTTGACGGGAGTGACGAAAGAAGTCATTTACGACAACATTCAACTTCCCGCGATTTTTATGGGCTATAAATTCCCAGAGCAAACCAATCCAGATTCATATGCCTTAGAAATGATGAACGAAGTTTTATCTGGAGGAAGTTCCTCACGCATTAATAAAATCATCGTAGAGAAAAAAGAAATGGCACAATTTGCGTTTTCTTTCAACTACGGATTAGAAGATGCTGGAATTGGTATCATGGCTGCCATCGCGGCAAAAGATGTCAATCTAGACGATATTCAAAAAGAATTCGATGAGCAAATTCGTTTAATGCAAACCGAATTAATCTCCGAAGAAGAATTCCAAAAAGCACGAAATAAATTCGAAAACGATTTAGTTTCTGCGAATTCGTCAATTGCTGGAATTGCAGAAAACCTAGCTGATAATTTTGTGTATTACGGTGATGCAAATCGTGTGAATACACTCCTAGACAATTACCTAAAAGTAAGCCGCGAAGATATTCAACGTGTTGCTTTGAAATACTTAACGCAAGATGCACGTGTCATCTTACATTACTTACCAAAAGAAAAATAATCGACTGAAATATGAAAAAGATATTCACACTTTGCTTTCTAGCGTTAGGTACTTGCACAATGGCTCAAGTAGACCGCTCGATTATGCCTGCTCCAACGCAAGCAAAAAAAATCAACATTAACGATTCCGAAGTTTTCACGACAGCAAATGGCATTACGGTCATTCTATCTGAAAACCATAAATTGCCGAGAGTTTCATTTGACTTAAACATGGGTTCTGATCCACGTTTGGAAGGAACGAAGGCTGGACTTGCCGACATGGCAGGTTCTTTAATTATGTCCGGAACAATAAACAGAACAAAGGATCAATTAGATCAAGAAATTGATTTTATCGGTGCTTCACTGGGTGCGGACAAATCATCCATTTCGATGTCTTGTTTAACAAAGCACATGGACAAAGGATTAAGTTTAATGTCTGATGTTTTACTCAACGCAAATTTCCCTCAATCGGAATTCGAGCGAATTAAAAAACAAAATGTTTCGAGTTTATTGTCTGCGAAATCTGATGCAGGTACCATGGCTCAAAACGCTACGGTAAAAATCAACTTCCCAAATCATCCATTTAGCGATGTGATGTCAGAGGAAACGTTAAACAACATCACCAGAGAAGATGTGGTTTCTTTTTATTCTGCAAACTTCACACCGACAGGAAGTTACTTAGTTGTGGTTGGTGACATTACACGTCAACAAACCGAAGCAATGGTGAACGCTTATTTTGGAAAATGGAAAGGTGGACCTGTATTTACAGAGCAGCCGAATGCGGGAAGTTATACCAAAGGTAATCGCGTTGTATTTGTGAAAAAACCAGGCGCTGTCCAGTCAGTAGTTTACGTGACCTTTCCAATTGACATGAAAACAGGTGACAAAAATCAATTGCCATTAACTGTTCTGAACGGAATTCTTGGTGGTGGTGGATTTGGAACACGTCTAATGCAAAACCTACGTGAGGACAAAGCTTACACTTATGGATGTTACTCAAGCTTGAACATTACTGAAGATGGTTCTTGGATGTCTGCAGGGGGGAATTTCCAAAATGCCGTAACGGATTCTGCGATTGAGCAAATTTTGTTGGAATTTCAAAAAATCACGAATGAATACGTAAAAGATGAGGAATTAAACCTAACCAAAACAAATATGGCAGGTGGATTTGCCCGTTCATTGGAGCGCCCACAAACCATCGCTCGTTTTGCCTTAAACATCATCAAAAACAACCTGCAAAAGGATTATTACCAAACGTACTTACAACGTTTAGAAAGTGTTTCTAAGGAGGATGTCCTTCAAATGGCACAACAATACTTCACCGCTAAAAACTGTAACATTATTGTAGTTGGAAACGAAGATGTATTTGAGAAATTAAAACGTTTCGATGCAGATGGTAAAATTGAAGTGTTAGATCCATTTGGTAATGTGATGAAAGATACAAAACCTGCCGATATTTCTTCTGAGCAGTTAATCGATAATTATGTTTTTGCCTTGACAGGAACAACTTCTCAAAAAGCAGCGACGAAAAAGTTAAAAGCGATTAAAAATTTCGAACGTGTGTATGAATTAAAAGGAGATCAAATTCCATTTGCCTTGAAATCAACAGAGATTTTTGTTGCACCGGCAACAGAGGGACAAAAACTAGAAGGACAAGGAATGGTTTTCCAAAAATCGTTTTATAATGGAAAAACAGGATTTTCTTTCAACATGCAGACAGGAAAAACTGAATTGACTGCAGAGGAATTAGCTTCTAAAGCGAAGTCCAACGGAATCATTCCAGAAATGAACTATGTGAAAAACGGTTTGACTCACGAATTAGTGGGCATTGAGAACATGAATGATATTGAATACTACGTATTGAAAACCGTTGATGGAAAAAATGAATCGTACGATTACTTCAATAAAACGACATTCATGAAAGAAAAGACCATCAACGTGATGACACGCGATGGAGAAACGATGGAATCTACCATAACATTTGGTGATTTCAAAGAAGTAAACGGAATGAAATTTGCACATTCCATTACCCAATCTGTTGGGCCGATGGTTCTTTCAGGAACTGTAACCTCCATGATTGTTAATGGAAAAATTGATATGAAAGTCTTTGAATAAAATTCAATCGTGTTTTTTTTTTTGAAAAGCCATCCGTTTCGGATGGCTTTTCTTTTTACCTTTAACTCCATGAAAACATGGATCCTTACCTATTTCCTTTCCTTTGTATGCCTTGTTCTGTTCGCGCAAAACGAATTGGTTTCTGAAGGTAATTATTTCGAAGGTGAACCATACTTATGCATGGGGCCCAGCGATCCACAACACCTCGTTGCCGCGTGGATGGGATTTCAGTTCAATAATAAAGTCGTCATTAAAACTTCCGTTTCGAACAATGGGGGAAATACATGGTCGACGCCCGTCTGGCAAACACACCTCTCTCCGAATTTTTCAAGTGCGGATGTGTCCTTAGCCTATGATCACTTGGGAAACGTGTTCATGTGTTACATCGATTACGACAACATCAACTTTAGCGCGGGAAAAGTCCTTGTACGTAAGTCTATCGACGGAGGAATTTCCTGGGGGAATCCAAGTATCGTTATAGATATTAGTATGTGCCCAAATCAATTGTGCATCGATCGTCCGTGGATGGTCATCGACCAAACAACAGGTCCAAATGCAGGAACGATTTATGTGACGAACATGAACGCCAACCAACCGACAATGATTATTCCGCCCTATCATCCATATATTTCCATTAGCACCGACGGCGGACAATCCTTTCAATCTGAACAATTAGATGCGACCGGATTTCTCTCCGGTTCGGTCATTCCACAGCCAATGCCGTCACCCGTTGTTACAGCAGATGGCCGATTCACAGCACTTTATCCAAGCTACCTTCCGAGTCAAAGTATCTTTCCTCGACTCATACGAGCACAATCGAACAATCAAGGTCAAACGTACACGTACAATGTTGCCTATCAAGGACTCGGATATGGGACAAGCGATACATTGGTGAAAGCTGGACCCTTGTTGAAAGCTCATCCAAATAATGCCAATCAAATGAGTTATTTTTTTCTCAGTGAAGATTTTGGAGAAACAGATGTTGTATTCATCGAAACAACCAATGATGGTCTTTCCTGGAGTACTCCAGCACGCATCAATCAAGATCCCGCAGGAAATGGTAAAATACAAGACCTCATTTGGGCAGATTACGCTTCAAATGGAGATTTGGCTGTTTGTTGGCGCGATCGAAGAAATGCCAGCGCTAGCGGCTATTCCGTCCAAAGTGAAATCTACTGTACTGTGAGAAATCATTCAACAGGTGTGTGGATGAACGATTTCAGTGTGAGTGATCAAGCGGTGAATCACCAGTCCATTTTAGAGGATTCTGGAAATGACTTTATGAATGTCATTTTGGAGAGTGACACCTTAAACGTGATTTGGGGAGATGTCCGATCTGGAAGTTTGAAGATTTATTTTACCAAACGAGGAATTTATGATTCGACCAATCACACGAGTGAATTACCCGGATCAAACCTACGTGTATTCCCGAATCCTTTTTTGGAAGATCTCGCATTACCCGATGAATACCTTGGATTTGATTATTACGTGCTATCACATGAAGGCAAAACTGTTCAACAAGGGAAAGTCAAGCTTGAAAAACTATCACTGACCGATCTTCCAAAAGGAAGCTACCATTTGTTGATTATTTCCCCGGAAAAACGTTATCAATATCAAGTCGTGAAGCATTGACATTTAGAATTTAAACGGTATATTTGTTCCATGAGTGATTTTGTCGTTTCTGCCCGCAAATATCGTCCGCAAACCTTTGATACGGTTGTTGGACAGCATACGATTACAAACACACTCAAGAATGCCATCAAAAGTGAACACCTAGCTCAAGCTTTTTTATTCTGTGGTTCACGCGGTGTCGGAAAAACAACCACTGCCCGAATATTAGCGAAGACCATTAATTGTTTCCATCCTACGGAGCAAATTGAGGCTTGCGATCAATGTGATTCATGTCTGTCCTTTCACACGGGAAATTCATTAAACATCTATGAATTAGATGCCGCATCGAATAACTCCGTTGACGACATTCGAAATTTAATTGATCAAGTCCGCATTGCCCCACAAATAGGTACCCACAAAATATACATCATCGATGAGGTGCACATGTTGTCAAATAGTGCATTTAACGCATTTTTGAAGACTTTAGAGGAACCGCCGAAGCATGCCATTTTCATTTTGGCAACAACAGAAAAACATAAAATCATTCCTACCATCCTTTCACGCTGTCAAATTTTTGATTTTAGCAGGATTCGTGTGAAGGACATCGCTGATCATTTGGCTCAAATAGCGACGAAGGAAGGTGTTTCTGCAGACCCGGAAGCCTTGCATCAAATTGCGATGAAAGCCGATGGTGCGTTAAGAGACGCTTTATCCATTTTTGATCAAATTGTCACCTTTGCTGGAACAACACTAACGTACAAGGACGTATTAGACAACCTAAACATCCTCGATTACGAATATTACTTCAAAGTAATGGATGCGGCAGAAAAAGAAGACATTTCAACGTCCTTATTGATTTTGAATGACGTATTTGAAAAAGGATTCGATGGACATCACTTTGTTGTTGGTCTAGCTGAACACCTGCGCAATTTATTGGTGTGCAAGGATGCGCGAACATCCAATTTATTGGAAGTGCCGGAAACAATCCGTCAACGATTTGTCGAACAGTCGAAGGAAATTGAAGCGACGCGCATCATGAGAGCCTTAACGATTCTGAGTAAAACAGATGTCGACTATAAATCCTCCAAAAATCAACGTTTGTTGATTGAAGTAGCACTTATGCAACTCTGTTCACTGAAACAAGAGTCTGAAAAAAAAAAGGACTGACGGATAGCGTTGTTATTCTACCTTTTCCAACACAAACATTACGAAAATCAAACGCTTCAGCTCCTGTCAATAAGACAGCTGCCGTTGCAAGCTCACCTGTCGTGGACAATATAGAAAACAAAATCCTCTCCAGTCCACAAGGTGTTATCTCCACAAAACATATTTCCATCAAAGATTCCATTGAGAAAATTAAAGAGTCCCAGCAACAAGGAAATTTAGAGGATCAACCAAGGGAGGGATTTAGCATTGAACATGTTAAAATGTATTGGAAACAGTATGCTTACGTCGTAAAAGAAAATGGATTAGAGACCTTCTATAATGCCTTAATCAAACGTGATCCAGTGTTCATCAGTGAAGAAATTTTGGGAATCGTTGTGGACAATCAAGTTCAGATGGATTATATCCATGCGGAGTTGGCGGGTTTTATTGAATTCATGCGAAAAAGCTTACAAAACTTTCACGTGGACATTCAATTGTCTATGAGCAATGAACCAGAAAAAGAAACGAAGTTTTTGACAGGGAAAGATAAGTTCAATGCGCTTGCTCGGAAGAATCCGAATCTGCACACCTTGAAAAACTTGTTCAATTTGGACATCGAATACTGATCATGCATCCGCTATTTCAATCGATTCAACTGAAAGAGGATAGTACGTCGAAAGTCGAGTTATTCTGTAGGCAATGGGATGAGGAAGCTCCGATCAGCATACAAACATCCGGTTCGACAGGAAAACCCAAAGTACTTCATTTTACGAAAGCACAATTGATCGTTTCCGCTCAAAAAACACATGCATTTTTCCATTTGCAACAAAGCACGAAAGCTTTGCTTTGCTTGTCTCCAGATTCCATTGGCGGTAAAATGATGCTCGTGAGAGCCCTCGTTGGAAACTATACGCTGTACATTACTGAACCATCCTTAGATCCGCTTCAACAGCTAACGGAACCGATTGATTTTGTGGCATTAGTCCCCGCTCAATTGGCGCATATCCTCAAGAATCCATCTTCTTTATCCAAACTTAAATCCATTCGAAACATTTTGATTGGAGGTGCTGATCTTTCGATGGAATTAAGTGAGCAACTTCTTTTTCACGGAATTAAGGCCTATCAAAGTTACGGGATGACGGAAACGGTATCGCATGTTGCACTTCGAGAAATCGGCAAAGAAATAGCTTATCAAGCCTTACCTGGAATTCATTTTACCACGACAACGGACAATTGCTTAACGATCCATTATCCTGAATTACATGCACATGCTATTCAAACAACTGATGCCGTGGAATTATTAAGTGAACACGCATTTTTATGGAAGGGCAGAACAGACTTTGTGATTAATTCTGGTGGAAAAAAGATACATCCCGAAGCATTAGAACAGCGACTATCCACCTTTATTTCAGGTCGATTTTTCCTCCATTCAATCCCGCATCCACTGTGGGGAGAGGCACTCGTTTTGGTGACAGAAGAAGCTTGCTCACTCAAAAAAATGGACCTTATCCCGTACTTTTCTTCCCATGAAATACCAAAGTTCAGTCAAACTGTTCCGATGATTTTAACAGCAAGTGGAAAAATACAACGAACACTCACATTCCAACAAACGGCATCAGATGCGTGGCTCAGCTTATAATATTTTTGGCCTAAAACCAGGAGCGAGTGAGGAAGAAATCCGCAAGCGTTATCGGAAATTAGTGAAGAAATACCATCCCGATGTGAACAAGGATGCGGATGCGGAAAAAACATTCGTTGAAATTCAAGAAGCGTATGAAATTTTAATGGCTGGAACAAGCGAAGAGATTGAATACACCGATCAAGCCGCTCAACAATTTCAAACGCGGTATGCCGAATATCAAGCTCATGCGCGACAACAATTTCAAGCTCGAAAGAAAAAAGAAGAAGAAGACTTAGCAAAATTGTATGTTCGAATACAAACAGGTCCCGTATTTTTAGTGCACCGCATCATAGCTTATGCCGGAATAGCTATTGTCATCGTTTTATGCCTGGACCTCCTATTGCCAAAACACCAAGTTCCCGGAGTCATCACCTCCTACTCAACAGATGTCTATCAAAGCATGAACGGGAATTTAGTAAGTTTAGCGGTAACGAAGAATGGCGATCGCTTTTTTTTAAATGCCTTTTCCAATCGTTTCTTCGACATCAATCCGTTTATCAACATAGAAAAAACGGCAATCTTACATCAATCCACCGTAGTCTATGCGCAAAGCCAAGAATTTTTGCAAAAAATACCCATTCATTTTAGTTTTTACTGGGCACAATTTGTATTATTTCCCTTCTTACTCGTTCCTTGTATTTTTATTATTTACAAAAAAAAGGATGCGTTTTTCATCATGGGGTCTTATTTTTCTCGTTATGTGAGTGGGATCCTGATGCTTTATTTTTTAGCGACGGAAGAACGCTGGTATCATTTATTCACCCTTGGATTTTATTGAAATGACGAAAAAAGAAAAAGCACATTATGTGATGTCCGAATTAAGTAAAATATATCCGGAAACACCTATACCATTAGATCACGGCGATGCATACACCTTATTAATTGCTGTTTTGCTTTCCGCACAATGCACCGATGAGCGCGTGAATAAAATCACCCCATTACTTTTTGCCAAAGCTTCGAATCCAACCGATATGATTACCCTAAGTATGGAAGAAATTCAGGCAATCATTCGTCCGTGTGGACTATCACCCAAAAAAGCATATGCCATTTGGACCTTGTCCCACATGATTTTAAACGAACATAAGGGTCAAGTACCCAATTCTTTTGAAGCGTTGGAAGCCATGCCAGGTGTCGGACATAAAACCGCATCTGTTGTGATGTCGCAGGCATTTGGACATCCTGCTTTTCCAGTAGATACGCACATTCACCGTTTACTGACGCGATGGGGTTTGACATCAGGGAAAAACGTCGTTCAAACAGAAAAGGATGCAAAGGCAATTTTTCCTAAAGAATCTTGGAACAAACTCCACCTACAAATCATCTTTTACGGTCGATCTCATTCACCTGCAAGAAGTCCAAAAAAAGAAATCGACTACATCACATGCCATATTGGAACGAAAAAGGCTTTGTTGGAGCTGAAGTGATATTAACAATTGTTCATAAGTACCTTTCACATCTTTTTCATAAGAAATTGAATCTGACAATAGAAGGATGATTTTCGATTCCGTATATTTGTTTCATGGAGAACCCAGATAACATTCGCAAACCAATTACGCGCTTAAAAACACAAGGCCAACTGATCAACGAACTTGGAAGAATACCTCCTCAAGCAGTTGATATTGAACAAGTTGTGCTCGGAGCGATGATGTTGGAAAAGAATGCGGTGAATGACACCATTGATATCTTGAATCAGAATAGTTTTTATGATCCCAAGCATCAATTTATTTACAAGGCTATCCATGAATTATTTGCAACGACAAATCCAATTGATCTAGTCACGGTTACTTCTCGTCTTCAGAAAAATGGAGAATTGGAAGCGGCTGGTGGTGCAGCTTATATTGCGGGATTAACCAATCGGGTTGCTTCCTCCGCGCACATTCAACATCACGCACGCATCATATCAGAGAAATTCATCAAACGCGAATTAATTCGTGTCAGCAGTGAAATCATCCGCGATGCCTACGATGAAACACGTGATGTTTTCGATTTATTGAACGCTGCAGAATCAGATTTATTTCTCATTGCCGAGAACAATATGAGCAAACAAGTAAGCTCCATGCAAACGGTAGTTCGAGAAGCCATTCAAGAAATTGAAAAAGCATCGCAAAATTCAGATGGTGTCTCTGGAGTTCCTACTGGATTCCATGGCTTAGATAAAATTACTTCCGGATGGCAGCGTTCGGACATGATTGTATTGGCAGCACGTCCAGGCATGGGAAAAACGGCATTTGTCCTTTCCATGGCCAGAAATTCAGCAGTTGATTACAACATGGGGGTTGCCATTTTTTCCTTGGAGATGTCCTCGGTTCAATTAGTAAAACGTTTAATTGCCAGCGAATCGCGACTTTCTGCCGAGAAATTACGTAAAGGAGATTTGAAGGAACACGAATTCCAACAATTGCACTCGCGCATCACCAAATTGGCAACAGCGCCTATTTTTATCGATGACACGCCTGGTATCAGTATTTTCGATTTTCGCGCAAAATGTCGTCGTTTAAAGGCACAGCACAATATCGAAATGATCATCATCGATTACCTTCAATTGATGTCCGCAAAAGATGGAAAAGGCGGGGGCAACAGGGAGCAAGAAATATCCACTATTTCTAGATCCATAAAGGAAATCGCGAAAGAATTGAATGTTCCAATTATTGCTTTATCACAGTTGAGTCGATCCGTAGAAACACGTGGAGGCGATAAAAAACCGATGTTATCCGACTTACGTGAATCAGGGGCAATTGAGCAAGATGCAGATATTGTATCGTTCATTTACCGTCCCGAATACTACAACATCACCCAAGACGACGATGGGAATTCGTTACATGGTATTGGTGAAATCATCATTGCCAAACATAGAAATGGGGCTTTGGATTCTGTTCAATTACGTTTCGTTCCAGAATACGCGCGTTTTGAAAACTTACATGAAGTTCCAGAATTGGATATCGCTGGGAGTAACAATAACGCCGGTTTAAACTCATTTAACCAGGACTCGAACACCTATACCATTAAGAGTAAAATGGATGAAGGTGCGGACTCAGACATATTTGACAACAGCGGTGCAGACGAAAATCCTTTCTAAGTCATGCGTTTAATTATCCTCTCCTTTCTTTTGTTCATTTCCCTCCTTGGAAGAAGTACTCAGTTACTTATCCCTATGGATGAAGCGCAAACAGACCATTTAAAAGCGTACGGCATTGCCTTTTATTGTCTTGAACACAATGTAACCGTTGAATGGTTATTGAATTACCGTGGCGGGTCCTTTCTTGTTCCACATTTAAAATCATTGGAAGAAGAATTGATCATTCGAAATGTGCGTTACCAGGTATTGGCAGAAGGACAAGTGAATCAAATTCGGACAGAAATTTCCAATCCTGAAGTGAACATGGAGATTGTTCAATTGGAAAAAGCGCCGAAAATCGCCGTGTATACACCGCCAAATAAACAACCTTGGGATGATGCCGTTACTTTGGTTTTAGAATATGCCGAGATTCCGTATGATAAAATTTATGATTCCGCCATCGTGATGGGACTTTTACCTAAATACGATTGGTTGCATTTACACCACGAAGATTTCACAGGACAATACGGTAAATTTTATGCGAATGCGCGTTACCAAGCATGGTATCAAGAACAGGTTGCTGTAGCAGAGAAAAATGCAAAAATGCTTGGATTCAATAAAGTTTCTGAACTGAAATTAGCTGTGGCTCAAAACTTAAAGAATTTTGTCATCGGGGGTGGATTCTTGTTCACGATGTGCAGCGGGACAGATAGTTTCGATATTGCATTGGCGGCTCAAGGAGTGGATCTATGTGCTGCCGTTTTTGATGGAGATCCAGCAGATTCGCGGGCTCAAGACAAACTTAACTTTAATCAAACATTTGCCTTTCAAGATTTTCACCTCATTCAAGATCCAATGGTATATGAATACAGTGACATCGATGCAAGTGACCTGCGCATTAAAGGTCAGATTACTCAAAAAATGGATCAATTTACCTTGTTCGATTTCTCTGCAAAGTGGGACGTTGTTCCAACGATGTTAACGCAATGTCATGTTGACGTCGTAAACGGATTCATGGGGCAAACAACGGATTTCAGAAAAGAACTAATAAAATCGAATGTCTTAATCCTTGGCGAAAACAAAGTAGCGAATACCGCACGCTATATTCACGGTGAAATGGGTCAAGGAACATGGACTTTTTACGGTGGACACGACCCAGAAGATTACCAGCATTACGTTGGGGATCCATACACCGATTTAAGTTTACACCCAAACTCACCAGGTTATCGCTTGATTTTAAACAACATACTATTTCCCGCTGCGAAAAAGAAGAAAAGAAAAACATAGTTTTCTCAGAAAATGGTGCTTGAATAAACAATTTTTAGTAAACTTGCAGTATATTCTTGCGAACCTTCGGTTCAAGCATCTCCAAAATCACACGTTATTTACATACACAATCATTAATGGATCGTAAAACATTAGAGACAAAAAAAATCTCAGACCTTCGTGCTATGGCACAATCCCTCGGAATAGAAAATACTGAATCATTGAAAAAAACGGAACTCGTTGAGCAAATTGCGGGCAAAGAAGTAAGTGCGGCAGCACCTAAAAATTCCGCTGAATCCATGGAGGTAAAGGAAGAAAAAACCGATCGACCTGCGCGAATCGATCGCAAACCAAGAATCCGTCAAATCGTAGAGGCTCCTATTGCTGAAGTATCTACAGAAAATCAAGCGATTGAAGCAGCTACAGAAGAGCCTATAACTGAGGCTAAAAAACCAGTTCACCGTCACGAACGTGCGGAACGCAATACTCCACAAGGAGAAACACCGAATAATCAACAAAATAGACGTGATAATAACCGTCAACAAAATACAAATCAGAACCCTAATCAAAATCAGAACCCTAATCAACAACGACCACAGCATCAGCGAAATACCCCGGTTGAATCTACGGAAAAAGCAGATGAGTCTAACTACGATTTAGTTGGAATTGTCTCAGCAGAAGGTGTCTTGGAAGTGATTCAAGAAGGATTTGGATTCTTGCGTTCTTCTGACTACAATTATCTACCATCTCCAGATGATATTTATGTGTCTCAGAATCAAATCAAATTGTTTGGATTAAAAACAGGAGATACCGTTAAAGGAAGCATACGTCCACCAAAAGAAGGAGAGAAATTCTTCCCATTGGTGAAAGTTGAATCCATTAACGGACGTCACCCATCTTATATTCGCGACAGAGTACCTTTCCAATATTTAACGCCATTATTCCCTTCAGAGAAATTTAAATTAACTGGGCATGCGCAAGAGACTTTGTCGACGCGTGTCATGGATCTTTTTGCGCCAATTGGTAAAGGACAACGCGGAATGATTGTTGCGCAGCCTAAAACCGGTAAAACGATGTTATTAAAGGATGTAGCAAATGCAATTGCAGCCAATCATCCAGAAACCTATTTAATTGTTCTATTAATCGATGAGCGTCCTGAGGAGGTAACGGACATGGCGAGAAGTGTCAAAGCCGAAGTAATTGCCTCTACTTTCGATGAGCCAGCGGAACGACACGTAAAAGTGGCGAATATGGTGCTTGAAAAAGCAAAGCGATTGGTGGAATGTGGACACGATGTATGTATTCTTTTGGACTCCATTACACGTTTGGCCAGAGCATACAATACGGTTTCTCCAGCATCAGGAAAAGTGCTTTCTGGTGGTGTGGACGCAAATGCGCTACACAAACCAAAACGCTTCTTCGGTTCAGCACGTAAAATTGAAAACGGTGGGTCTTTATCCATCCTCGCAACTGCCTTGACTGAAACAGGTTCCAAAATGGACGAAGTCATTTTCGAGGAGTTCAAAGGAACTGGAAACATGGAGTTACAGTTAGATCGTAAAATCTCCAATCGACGCATCTATCCAGCGATTGACATCACTGCCTCTGGTACACGTCGCGAGGACTTACTCGTTAAAAAAGATGTGTTGCAACGGATTTGGTTAATTCGCAAGTTCATTGCTGATATGAATCCAGTGGAGGCTATGGAATTCTTGAAATCTCACATGGAAAATACGATGTCAAACGAAGAGTTTTTGATCTCAATGAATAGCTAATGAACAAAGCAATAAAATACGGACTCATTGCGAGTCTCATTTGGATTTGTGTGAAAATGGGTGCTTTGGCCTTCAGTGTTTCTTTGTACGACATTAAATACTTTGGACTTCTGAATATGTTCCTTCTCACGTTTGTGATTACCTGGAGCATTTACAAGCAAAAGCGAACGGAAAGTGAAAGTAATTTGTTGGTGGACATTAAAAATGGAATGCTCGCAGGTGTTCCATACACAGTAATAGTGAGTGTGTTCTTGTTCTTCTATTACGGACAAATTTTTCCGGAATTCCGAGAAAAAAAAATGTCAGAAGTTTACGTACGCATTGACACAAAGAAAGAGCTTGATGCCATTCGCAAAAATCAACCGGAATTAGAAAATAAAAGTGATCAAGAAATTAGAAAACTTGCGATTAACGATTGGAAAAATAAATTGGACCCCCAATTTACCATGATGATCTCTCTACTTGCATTACTTTTCTATACGACCATGAATTCCTTATTGGTTTCACTCGTTTTTAGAAGAATCGTTTTTCGTAATTAGCGATAAATGAGTTGCTCAAAAGCAGCATTCGTTAGTGAAATACGTTTCGTTCCAAAATCAAATTTGCCATACGCCTCTTCCGGAGAAGTCATCACTGTTGCGAATAAATAGCGATCCGAATAATGTTTTGCGAATCCTACAAACCAACCGATGTCTTGTCCGTCTTGGACTCCCCAGCCAGTTTTTCCATAAATCTTAAGAGAACCTTCGCGACGCTCTTGAAAAATACCCATCAACGTTTCATAGGATTCTGAACGCAGTCCCAATTGACGCTTTTCGATTTTATTCAAAAATTCGATTTGTTCCATAGCACTAATTCGTAAGTCTCCGGTCAACCAAAACGTCGTCAACTCAGGTGTAGAAAATGTATTTCCAAAGTGAAATCGTTTCAAATATGCGTGCATGTTCTTATCCCCTATTCGTTTAGCGAGTTCTTGGTAATATGGAACAATGGAGTTCTGAAAAGCAAATTTCAATGTTGGATCATCTAAAGCTCCCAAATTCAATTTCGTCGTTGAATCTTTTAAAATGTTGCATTCCAATCCAATAAGTGTATTCGGAATTTTAAACGTCGAAGCTGGAGAAAATGGAACATGCGCCAAGGAATCATTGTAGTAAAAATACTGCTTGGTTTTCAAATCGTAAATGACCACCGAAAAGGAATAAAAATTACTTTCTTCCTTTTTCAAGTCTAAAGAAACCGCTTTTTCAACTTGGAATTTTGGCAAGCCACAACTTGCCAATGCAAGCCATAAAACTAGAATACTTACAATGTGGCGCATAATTCTTCTCCTAATTGATCGTAATCGATGCCATCAAAGTTTCCTGAAGACATCATTAGAAGCACAGCATTGTTCCAACTCTGTGAACGGATAAACGCTAAAACATCTGCCGTTTTATCCTTTACACTAACCGAGCCACCAAATCCATCGGACACCTGTTGAATGGAAATCGGTTCTAATTTCTTGTGATGAACAACCTCAGGATTGAAATACACCAAGGCTTCATCCGCCGTATTCATCGCTCCATCGTAATGGGGTAAGAATTCCCTTTTCAAAGAAGAAAAGGTATGCAATTCCATACAAGCTACTACTTTTCGATTCGGATATTGGTGTTTCACCGCGGCCGTTGTTGCTTTTAATTTAGATGGAGAATGGGCAAAGTCCTTAAACATGACGAAATCAGGACGCTCAATTACTTTTTGCAAGCGTTTCCCAGCACCCGTAAAATCAGACATCGATTTTAGGAAGTCGGTATATTGAATCCCAATGGACTTTGCTAAATTCATCGCGCCCATTAAATTTTGAAGGTTATGTGGACCAAAAACCAATAATGGAAAGGATTCTCCTTCGAAATGCAAAAGGGTTCCTGTTTCTGTTGGGTCGAATGTTGGTGTTTGATATGCGATGGAAGTGATTCCTTCACGCGCTTGTTCGCCAAGCTTGCGGACTTCTGGGTCCTCCGAGTTGTAAATCAACGTTCCGTTCGGCTCGATTAAATCACAAAAGATTTCGAATTGATTGGTGTAATTTTCGAAAGTTGGAAACACGTTGATATGGTCCCACGCAATGCCGCTAATGAGCGCAACGTTTGGATGATACAAATGAAATTTTGGACGTCGATCAATGGGTGAGCTCAAGTATTCATCCCCTTCCAAGATCATGAATTTTGCGTCGTTAGTCAATTTCACCATGCAATCGTATCCTTCTAATTGTGCCCCAACCATGTAGTCGACATTCATATCTAGTTTATTGATGGCATGTAACAACATGGAAGTAATCGTCGTTTTCCCATGACTCCCACCGATAACGATGCGCATTTTATCTTTGCTTTGCTCATACAAGTACTCTGGATAGGAGAAAATGGGGATTTGAAGCTCCTTTGCTTTCAACAATTCAGGATTGTCCTCTCGTGCATGCATTCCAAGGATAACCGCATCTAATTCAGCGTGAATATTCGCAACATCCCAGCCGATTTTTGCTGGTAAAATTCCTTCATTATCCAAACGCGTTCTGGAAGGCTCAAAAATTTCATCATCAGAACCACTTACATGAATTCCTTTACGATTGAGGGCGATGGCTAAATTGTGCATGGCACTTCCACCAATAGCGATAAAATGTACGTTCATTACTTGACTTTTAACGAAAGTACAAGAAAGGAGAATTATTTTAGTTGAAGGATAGAATAGTTACTGACAACGGAATATGAATTTACTTTTCAATCACATTTGCCCCGGTGGACTCATTGAACCAAATGTAATCCGTAATTACTTGTTCATTGCGCGTAAACGTATTCACTCCATCTTCCTTCGTTGTTTGCTCGAAAACAACACCATAACCGTTTTTGTCAACTACGACCCGACGTACAATCACCGTAGTCACGAATCCTTGTCCGTTTTTAACAGTATAGGTCCGTTCCGTCATCGCGTTTTTTGGAAATAAGATACCATCTTCGTCCTTCAAATTATTTGGGGCATTTGTTAATTCCAATTTTGATGAAGCGATTTTTTCAATTTGCTCATATTGTTGATCTTGGTTCGACGCATTCTCCACATCACGTTTGGTCACCGAAAGCTCGTAATTCGTTTTCATTTTCTCTTGTGCTGTCAAATCCTTTTCTTCTTGTGCTTTCAATTTGTTAGCACGCATGGTCTCTTCATTCGACAAGCGAAGGGAACGAGACAGTTCCGATTCCTGTAAATTATCCGCTGCTTTTTGCACATTGGCGTTGGAGGCATCTTTTGCATCCTTCCACACACTGATGTTCTCGGCATTTTGATTTTGTTTTTCTTCCTGTGTTTGATTGCGTGTTGTTACCGCGACTTCGTTTTTTTGCAGTTCCTTTTGCAGATCCACTTGGCGTTGATCAGCAGCTTCCTGATTTTTGCGCTCAATCATGGTCTGTTCAGATTTAAAAGTCTCCATGTTTTGATCCGTAGATTCTTGTTGAACAGCGCTCATCGTTTCATTAAAATGATTTTGATAATCAAACACATTTTTAATTTCCTGGATTTGTTCTTGTGGTCGTTCAGCTTTTTGCTGAGTCGTTTTATTCAAATCATTAAACGCTTGTTCTGGCGTTCCATTGGTACGTTCCCCTGGCGCCTTTAATTGCGTACCAACAATCACATCTTCTATCACGCTTGGACTCGTTTTCACCACCATTGGAGTGGTAAGAGTAGTCAAAGAATCGATGCTTTTTTGAAGTTGACTCAATTCCGTTGCAGGTAACGAACGTGCATTGGTAGATGCCAAAATCTGCACCGCTTTCAATTCTTTCAATGCTTGCGCATTGTTTTTTGCCTTTACAGTCAGATACGCCGCCTTGCGTTGCGCATAGTACGCTTCCATCTTGATGATTTTTTCTTTTAACTCAATTACAGAAGGTTCATTTTGACGACTTTTCATCGGGTCTGAATTCAAAATATTCTTCGCTACTGGATAAAATTGGAGTCCTTTCAAAAAGTTTTCATTGGCCTTTGCAAGTTGGTCTTTGTAAATTTGCTCTTGGGAATTTTTCCAATCTGTTACTTTCTTCATTCCATTTTGAAGTTCTTTGGAGTATTGGTCAATTAAGCTTTGTTTTTTAAACTTCGCAATACTTCCATCTGCCTTTTTGTACATATCAATGGAAAGATCATATTTTTTTTGACTGTACAAATCGTTCGCAGATTTTAATTGCTGCTTTACTTCGAGCTCCGTTTTCACATCTCCTTGGATGGTTTTAATTTTATTGATTTCCGTTTCTATTTTTTCCTTTTCATTAGGTTGAAGCTTCAATGCTTCCGTGTACTTCACGAGCGCATCATCGTATTTTTTCGCAGCAAATAAGGTATTTGCTGTTTGCATCACCTTATCATATTGTGTTTTGTTCGCCGCATTTTTTGCTTCATTCGAGATGATTTCAGAGATCTTTGCCAACTTCGCAGTGATGTATGCATCTTTTGGGATTTGTTGATCTGCCAATTTATATTTCTGCTCCGCCAACTTCCAATTGTTCGCTGTAAAAGCAACATCGCCTTCAGATTTCAGTTTATTGAATTCTTTTTTGCGTTTTGCTTCGTTTTCGTTGATTTCAATAATCGTTTGAACGGATTTTCTTTTTTGAGTGATGTTCTCATCCAATGGGGAAACAACCAAAGCAGAATCGTAATAAAGAATGGCACTATCGTATTCTTTTGTACTTACGGCTAGGTCAGCAGAGGCAACGTACGCAATTGTTTTTTCTTTGTCACGGGCAATTTTATATAAATCTTTGACTCTTTTGTCCATGTCCGCCTTTACTTGAGCATCTGGAATCGCTTTGTAAATTGCTTGGTCCCACACAAACTTTTCTGCATAAGTTTCCTTTGTGAAATTTAAATCAACATTGGGACGAATCACATACAATTGCAGTGGAAGTTGATCGATTAACTTAACGCCGTTTGACCCATTTGTTTTTGGTGCAATCGTTTTTAAGTCAAAGGACATTTTTTTTGTCATATAGCCTGGATTAGCAACAACAAGCGCCATTATTTGGCTTGGGTTTACCTTTGCTGATACATAATAATATCCTTTGTTATCAGAAACAACACGAGAAACAGAAACGCCATTTTGAATGACATTAACCGTTGCTCCAAATAATTTATTTCCAGTAACAAAATCTTGAACGGTTCCTTCTAATGCAACAAGCACTGGCGTTTGTCCAACCACCATCGATTGAAAACCTAAAAACAAAAGAAAAATAAAGAGTCTACCCATAGCTGTAACTTAGAAAACAAATCATAGAGTCAACGTAAAATCCTACATTTGTTTCAAAGACAAATTTGCTAAAAATTAATGAGCTAAAAAAATGCTTCCTTTTTCAAAGTTAAGTTTCTGGGAACGTTCCATTTACACCGACGGAATTGATTTCACCATCATTGGCGCCGGGATTGTTGGCATGAGCACAGCATTACACCTTCGGAAAGCACATCCCAAAGCGAAAATCATCCTCGTAGAACGTGGGTATTTACCCACTGGTGCAAGCACCAAAAATGCGGGATTTGCCTGTTTCGGTAGTCCTACGGAACTAAAAGATGATTTGGCAAAGATGGACGAGCACTCGGTATGGGAAACGGTAGCGATGCGCTTGCACGGATTAAGGGAATTGTTTTCATTGGTTAATGCTGCCAAGGTTCAATACGAAGCATGCGGTTCGTGGGACATCATCCGTGAAGATGAAGAGACTTTATCTCCAGATTTTCTTGATTATTTAAATGAAAAACTACTGGAAATAACCAGTGAAAAATTGGTGTTTACGGAGGATCATGCAAAAGTGATTGAATCCGGATTTAGCGGTGTAAAAACAACATACTTTAATCGCTTGGAAGGAGCAATTCATACGGGGAAATTGATTGAAGAACTGCATCGATCCTGCACGAACGAAGGAATTCACTTTCTGTTTGGAGTAAATGTACTTTCTTTTGAATCACATGATTCAGGAGTCGATATTCAAACCTCCATGGGTCTGCTGGAAACAGCAAAACTTTTAGTTTGCACAAATGCATTTGCCAGAGAATACCTAAGCGATATTCAACCTGCTCGAGCACAGGTTCTTATCACGAAACCCATTTCTAATCTTTCCGTAAACGGAACCTTTCACATGGAATCCGGATATTATTATTTCCGCAATGTAGGTAATCGAATTTTATTTGGTGGTGGAAGAAATGAAGATTTTTCAGGGGAAACAACTACTGAATTTGACACCACGACAATAATCCAAGAAAAATTAAGGCATTACCTCCATGAACTAATACTTCCCCATTCACCCGTTGAAATTGATTACAGTTGGTCTGGAATCATGGCGATTGGATCTGAAAAAAAACCAATCATTCAAAAAACGAACAAAAACGTAGCTTTCGGTGTTCGTATGGGAGGGATGGGTGTTGCCATTGGTGCATCTGTTGGTAAAAAACTGTCAAATTTATTTTCGTGAGTCAACCTGAAGGAAAAAAAGCATTTATGAATCCCATTGATCCAGATAAGATCACGGAGAATCCGCATTCGCTAGAATACGCACATCACGCTGGATCAGCCATTATCAAACCGGAGGACCAAGGAAAAATCAAAGGTCGTGCGGTGAGTGCCATGGAGCATCAAACCGACATGCAACTTTCTCAATTATATGAGCAAATGCAATTATTGGCATCACAAGCGAAAAAATTAAATGAACGAAAAGAAATTTCCCATTTTATTTATCAAGCAGAAATGCGTTTCGAACCATTCATCAATCATACCTACCATTTATACCAGCGTAGCACGGGAAAATATGCATTATCGCTAGTTGGCCCCACGCAATGGGGAAAATCAGGACAGGAATTGACATTTATCGCAACCGTTAAATTACTTGCCGATCACACGTGGGATATTCTTGATAGAAATCCAGATTTTAGTTTTAACGAGTAAAAACCCATTCGCTATCAGTTGACAACAAATCGTCATATTGGTAGCCATCCACATCGTAAAGTTTGAGTTCTTCAATATCCGTGATATTCTGTTCAATCAGGTAACGTGCCATTGCTCCCCGCGCATGCTTCGCATACATCATCACAACGGAATATTGACCATTTTTAAATTCTTTGAAAATGGGTGTAATAATTTTGTTTTTCAGAAGATTAGCTTTGATAACTTTAAAATATTCAGTAGAAGCCAAGTTGACAATGACTTCATCCTTTTGGAGCTCCTTTTCCAATGCTTTCGTCACCTTATCACCCCAAAATTCATACAGATTTTTTTGATCTTCTTTAAAGGAAAATTTAGTTCCCATCTCTAATCGGTATGGGTAAATTAAATCCAACGGTTTTAAGATGCCGTAAAGTCCAGACAAAATACGAAGATCCTCATTTAATTTATGAAGGAGCCCTGCTGGGAGGGTCTGTACGTCTAGCGCACGATAAACCTCGCCATTAAACACATAAACTGCCGAAAGTGCTTGATCTGCTTGAACGGAGGCCTTTTTCCAATTTTTATAACGAAGTAAATTTTGCTCCGCTAAATCCATGGAAATTCCCATTAACTCTTGCAACCCAACCTTTTTTAACTTTTTAAGGTCTTTTATTAATTGATTGGCCTCTTTTTCAAAAAGCGGGATGGAAGAATCATGATTTTCACGCACTTGTTCATTTAAGTTTTTTGCTGGTGACAAGATGATTTTCATGGGAATTACTTTTTGTTTTACGAAGATAGTTAATTGAAAAGAATGTCTTACTTTTAGTGCTCAAAACTATAACTATGCAAAAAAAACTACTCAAAGTTGGATTATTTTCCCTTTTGAATTTCTTGAGTTATGCTCAAGGATCCGAATTTTTGGGCTATTTCACTCCTACTATTTCCCATTTGGTGCCAGCTAATCCAAGTCAAGTAACACCTCACGAAGCAATCATTAAACCGAACTTTAAAGGCCGTGAATTAATTGAGGTTGACCAAAGCAATACGCATAATCCAGATTGGGTTTGGCAACAGCACGCGGTTACGGAGAAGACTCCCTCTGCGAGTGTTCTTTGGGCATTTCAAGGACTTGGGACAAATCTATCACCGCCAGATCCAACAGTAGATGCAGATAGTAATGTGGTGATTGAAGCGACGAATTCAGGTGGTGGTGCAGTTTATCGTATTTTCAATAAAAATACTGGAGCAACAATTGTTAGTTCCTTAACTATGCAAAGTTTAGGTGGTGTAAACGGATTAGGTGACCCAATCGTTTTATACTACAAACCAGCAAGACGTTGGTTTTTAACAGAATTTTCAAGCACTGGAAATAAATTGTTGATTCACGTTTCTCAAACAAGCAATCCACAAGGAGCTTACTATACGTATGCTTTTACTTGTACAGCCTTCCCTGATTATCCGAAATATGGTTTTTGTGAAACATCGGATGCATTCATAGCTAGCACCAATCAAGGGGGACCTCCAACGATTTATGCTATGAAAATAAGCGCAATGTTAACAGGGGCAACCTCTCCATTCATTAAAACAGCTATTGGATACTCACTTAATGGATTCGGTTTTCAGTCCATTACTCCTGTTGACTTAGAAGGCGATAACGCAGCTCCGACAGGAATGAAACCCTTGTTTATTCGACACCGCGACGACGAATCCCATACCAATGGATCTCCGGACAGCGGAACAAATGATTGGATTGAATTGTGGGAAATGAGTATTAATTGGACGGCAAATACTGCTACGGTTACAAAAATTCAGGACATCGTCATCGCTGAAATCGACTCAAAATTGTGTGGATTAACAAGCTTTGCCTGTATTAAACAACCGGGAACGACCAATACCCTTGACCCGTTGAGAGAAACGGTCATGTACAAAGCACCAATGCGTGTTTTCGACGATCATCAAACAATATTAGCAGCTTTATCAACAGATGTCGATGGTGCTGATCGCGCAGGTGTTCGCTGGGTAGAATTGAGACGCGCATCAAATGTTCTTACTCCAACATGGGTGAATTACCAAGAAGGTACCTATGCGCCTGGAACCGCAACAAGTAGATGGATGCCAGCGATTAACATCGATAAATTCGGTAACATCATCATGGCTTATTCCACATCTAGTAATACGACTGCAGATTTTCCATCCATCAAAATGACCGGAAGAAAACCATGCGATCCACTTGGACAAATGACTATGCCTGAAACAACTATTATTGCAGGTACATCCTCCAAAACAGGAGATACACGATGGGGAGACTATCATCATATGTCTATTGATGACTTCGATGGGAAAACCTTTTATTTTACTGGTGTTTACCACAATTCTCAAACAAAAACGAATGTCAGCGCCATTCGAATGAATCCAGATGTTTTGGACGCTTCCATTGTCAATGCATTTGTTCCAGGTAATGGAATAGCATGTGGGACATCTTCTCAAATTGGTGTGATTATAGAACAAACTGGAAGTACAAGTATTACGTCAGGTAGTTTGACATGGCAAGTTGGCAGCGGAGCTGTAACTTCTGTAAATTACTCATCTGCTCAGTTGACAGGTATTGGCACTACCGATACGGTATTTGTTACGGTAAACGGATTGGTCATTGGTGCGAATACAATTAACTTTTCAACGACAACAGTGAACGGCATTTCACAAGATGATAATATTTGTAATAACGCAAAAAACATATCGATTGATGTAATTGGAGGTTCACCGATTACAACAGATTTCAACATTGACTTCATTCCATCGTGTACAGCAAATAATGGTCAAATCTCACTATCCGTAACCGGTGGTGATGCTCCATATGTGTATCAATTAAATAATGGACTTCTACAAAACACCCCTGTTTTCGGCAACTTGGCCCCAGGAACGTATACCTACACTATTTCAGAAAACGGTGGTTGCTCTGATTTTGGAACTTTTGTTCTTCCCCCTTCCGCCATCATCAATGTTGTGTTGACACAAACCAATTCTATTGTGTGCAACGGAAATACGAATGGATCGATTTCTATTAATGCCACTGGTGGACAAGCATCCTATAGTTATTCTATGAATGGAATGAATTATCAAACTTCCAATAGCTTCAATAATTTGGCAGCGGGCACGTACACACTTTATGCACAAGACGCGAATGGGTGTATTGGGACTTCAAATATTACCATAACTCAACCTGCAGCGATAGGTGTTAACGCTGTCCCAACAATGATTTCTTGTACAGGATCAAACAACGGACAAATTTTCATAAGCGCCTCAGGTGGATCAGCTCCTTTGACTTATAGTATTAACGGAACGACCTTTGTGTCTAGTAATACCTTTAATGGACTCTCTGCAGGAACATACACGGTTACTGTAAAAGATGTGAATGGTTGTCAACAATCCTTCTCTACAACCATTACCGAACCAGCGCCATTAACGTTAACATGTGTCCCTACCGTATCAAATGGTTCCAATGGGACAATAACCGTAACTGGTGCCGGAGGAAATCTGCCTTACAGTTACAGTTTGGATGGAGTCAATTACTATTCTGCATCTCTATTTTCAGGACTAGGGATCAGTGTTTACACCGTATACATCAAAGATGCAAATGGCTGTATTACCAGCATGGAAGTGAACATCAACTCGAATGGTATAGAGGAGTTAGGCTTCTCTTTTGTTCGACTATATCCGAATCCAAACAAAGGGGTTTTTGAGCTTGAAATTGATGGAATAACAGGGTCTAAAGTTGATGGGAAATTATTCAATGTTGCCGGACAACTTGTTAGTTCTTTCGAGTTAAAAGTTCAAGACGGTAAGGTTAAAGAAACCATTGAAATGAGTAAGAAATTAGCAGCTGGAACCTATTACCTTGGATTATACCAGGGTAATAAAGCAGTTGTGAAACAATTTGTGAAAGAATAAACATAGAACATTTGATTATTTAAGCCAAGTTAACACTTGGCTTTTTTTATGTCTACTTTCCTGAAAAACACATCTGGTAAATTCCATAGCTTTATCTGAGAATTGTTGATTTCCTTCGATTGAATTCGATGGATCTATTCATAATACCCATTCTGAATGGACAGGAGCTCACAGAAGTATGTTGCGCGAAATGTATTATTCCTAGCGTAAAAGAAGATAATATAAGGCGCTAAAACCCAAGGTTAAGAAAATTATAATACAAAAAAAAGCCGGCTACAAAGCCGGCTTTTTAATAAAGGTTTAAACCCTTAAGCTTTCAATTTCTTTGAGAAATCAATCAAAATTGGTGTTGCTACACATAGTGAAGAGTACGTTCCAATCACTACTCCTACAAGCATTGCGAATAAGAATCCTTTAATCGCTGGTCCACCGAAGATGAACATAATTAAAACAACCACAAATAAGATCATGGATGTATTGAAAGTACGACTCAAGGTTTTATTCAATGATTGATTGATAATGTCATGGTGATTGTCCGAAGCCGAACTTTTTCGCAAGTTCTCACGAATTCGGTCAAATACAATCACGGTATCGTTCATCGAGTAACCGATAACCGTTAAGATCGCGGCTATGAAGGCCTGATTCACATCTAAACTGAATGGCAAGTAACCGTGAAGTAAAGAGAAAATCGAAATAACGAAGAATGCATCATGCGCCAATCCCACAATCGCACCAATCGAGTATTGCCAGTGTCCAAATCGCAATAAGATGTATGCAAAAATTGCCAACATAGCTAACGACAAGGCAATAGCAGATGAAGACCATAATTCACTGGAAACGGATGCAGAGATAAATCGTTGACCGGTAATTTTGTGATCTCCTAATTTTGAGTCACAGGCGTTTAATCCTTCTATCAATTTCGTTTTTACTTCATCCATCGCTCCTTCTTTCTTCAATAAGTAGTTGGTAACGATGTCCACATTGTAATCATTTGACTTTGTTTTCAGGTCAATTGAAGCAATCTCGTTGTTTTCAATAAATACTTTTTCCAAGTTGGTGCGAATGAACTCGATATCCGCTTTTTTCTCAAACTTCACAGAGAAGGTATATCCGCCGGTAAATTCTACGCTTTGTTTCAATCCACGCGTAAATAATCCAACCATTCCTAAAATTGTCACGGTGATTGAGAAAATGTAGAAATATTTGCGGTTACCAACCCAGTTAAAATTAAAGTTTTGGAATAAGCCTTTAGAATATTTAGTATTGAAGGAAACTGATTTTCCTTTTGCTAACCATGTATTGATTACCAACTCTCCAATAATAATTGCGGAGAACAAAGAGGTAAAGATACCAATGATTAATGTCGTAGCAAATGACTCGATTTCACCAGTTCCGAAAATTTTCAAGATTAAGGCCACTAAGAAGTGAGTCACGTTTGCATCGATGATGGATGGCAAGGCTTTTCTAAATCCAACAGCGATAGCTGATGTTAAATCCATTCCAGCTGCCTGCTCCTCACGCACACGCTCAAAGATGAGGATATTCGCATCGACAGCAGTACCAATCGTTAAAACGATACCTGCAATTCCCGCTAAGGTTAATACTGCACCAAATGAAGCTAAACAGCCAAAAATCAACACGACATTAATCGTCAAAGCGATGTTTGCGGCTAATCCTGCTTTACCGTAGTAGAAGAACATGTAGATTAATACGGCTAAGAATGCCACTGCGAAGGAAATTAATCCCGCTTGTGAGTTTTCAGCTCCGATGGTTGGACCAACTTTTTGCAATTCTTTAATCACACAAGGTGCAGGCAAAGCTCCACCATTTAATAATCCAGCTAAATCTTCTGCTTCTTGGAAGGTAAAGCTTCCAGAAATCTGTGTTCTACCTGTTGTAATTGGATTGATAACACGTGGCGCACTATATACAACACTATCCATAGAAATCGCAATGATGCGGTCTTTGTTTTCTGTTGTCATTCTTCCCCACTCATCTGATCCTTCTGCTGTCATTTCCAAATCCACCGTGATTTTTCCATCTTGCGAATCGTAACCAGTCGATGCTTTAGAAATGTGAGATCCATTTACACGTGCTTTTCCACCTTCAGGAATGCGACAAGCGTATAAAAAGTAAGCCGTTTTTTTCGATTTATCGTCCACTTTCTCTGGCTCTGCTGACCACATGAATTTAACATCCTCTGGGAATGCACGTTGAATATCACGTCGGCGTAACAGTTGATCTACGGTTACTTTGTCAGCTAATTCCGCATAACCCATTGCAAATCCACCAACAGGTTTTACTAATTCTGCTAAGGATTTTGTTTTGTTATTCATGTTTTTCAATGAAAGTCCAGCAGCTGGTTTCACTTCAGTAATTTTCGATGTATCCTTTCCTGTTGTATCTGCAACTATTTCAGCAAGCTCTTCGACTTCTTTTTGCGTAGACAAACGGCTAGCGTCCTGCCATTGAATTTGAAGTTGATCGGGCATGTACGTTTCAAAAAACTCTAAGTTCGCAGTGGATTGAATTTTCTTTGCCACTGTATTCTCGTCCTGTACTCCTGGAAGTTCGATGTACAATCTGTTCGTTGATAAGTCACGTTGAATATTCGGTTGTGCCACACCAAATTGATTGATACGACGGCTAATGATTTGCTCCACACCATCCATGGAAGAAGCAATCAATTTACGGAAGTATGATTCGATATCACTATCCGATGATTTAATTCCTAGTCCATCCGCTTTAATGATATAGTTCAAAGGCAATCCTTTGTTGATTTTCTGGTAAGAAGCGATGAAAATATCCAAGAAATCACCGCCATTTCTGTAAGATGCTACTGCAGCGTCAAACGGTTTGGTGAATTTTAAGTCCTTTGGGTTTTTAACATGCGAACGGATTAAATCAGGATAAGAAATTTCCATGGTCACACTCATTCCTCCGACAAGGTCTAATCCAAAGGCCAATGATAATTTCTTTACCTCAGAGAATGTTGCTCCTAAAACAGGATAAACAGGTTTCTCCGATTTGGAACGAAGAATTTCATTAATGTATGCTGATTTCGCCAATTCAGCGCCTTCTGGAGAGAAGATGTCAACCTTTGTGTTATTTGGCAAAAGAACTGAATCACCCGTTTCTTTCGCTTCTCTTTTCAGTTGCTCAACTTTGACTACAGCTTCTTTCTCTGCTTTGCGTTCTACGCTATTTGCTACACTTGTAAACGACAGCTGATAGACACATACAGCAGTCAATAATATTGTCAGAAACCAAAAAAATCCTTTTAAACGCATGTTATTCGTATTTGAAATTTAATTAAGGTTGCAAATATAGAATTTAGTATCCTGAAAGTCAAATAAAAATTCGCCTTTCCTGAAGAATTGACGAGATAATCAATGGGATTTTTTCGTTTGTTGAATCAAGGCCGCAAATTTGAGCACTGATTCTGAAAATTCATCCCATTCGTTTTCTTTCTTTTCAAGTTGCTGACGGATGTTATTCGCTACATTTTGCAAGCGATCACCTTGAAATAACTCGTTTATTTGTAAGGCAAGTGAGCTTGGATTCATTTCGTGAATAATGAATCCATTTTCGTTTTCCATCATTTCTTCTGATAATCCACCAACGGGACTAACTAAAACCGGAACATGAAAAGCATCACACATGGCTTTTATTCCAGATTGAGTGGCAGATCGATAAGGCAATAAACACAAGTCTGCCGCGCTAAAATAAGACGCTACCTCGTCATTTGATATAAAGTGATCAGCAAAAAATATATGCTTATTTTTAGATTGCTGAATCAAAGCATCATACAAACTTCTTTCACCATATACTTCTCCAGCAATGATCAACTGGAAGGAATCATCTAATTCAGAAAATGCCTCCAATAATAAATCTAGGCCTTTATACTCTCTAATTAAGCCAAAAAACAACAAAGTTTTCTTTGTCAAATCAACACAAAGTGTTTGCCTTGCGCGTTCCTTATCTACCCGTTCTCCAAACTGCTGATAACTCGGATGTTTTAAAACAATGGTTTCAGCCGTCGGTTTAGCTTCCAAAACTGTTTGTTGAACTGCTTCCGAAAGGAGTACGAAACCATCGTAATGTTTTAGAAAAAAGCGATTAAAAGAGCGGTCAAAAAATCGTTTTTCATGGGGGACTAAATTGTGTATGATCGCTATTTTCACCATTTTTCTTGGGAGAAATCGTGCCCAATACCCCATCATGGGTCCAAAAAAGCTCATCCAGTAACTGGTGATAAAAAGATTTCCATTCGATTTTTTCAATGCCTGTAAGGCGCGGTAATACGTCCACGGACGAAACGTGGAAACAATTCTTGGAAAACGAAAATTCAACTCTTGTTCTTCGAACTGAGATTGACCGGGAAAAAGAAACCTTGGATATTGATGACGGAAGGTAAACGCCTGTACCGTGCATTTTTTAACTAACGATAGACGAAGTTGCTCGCTAAATTGAGCAATTCCACCTCTAAAAGGCGGTAATGCAGAAAAAAAAGTAATTTTCCTTTGTTCGCTCACTTTCCTTATTGATTTGGGTCCAAGTTTTTATCCTCACATCGCTTCAAAAATGCGTCTAAATCCTTTCCTTCCAATTTGAAACCATCGCGCCACATTGTTTTGGATAATTGCGTGCCATTCTTATCGTAGTAATGCGCCCAACCATGTAGTAAGTCCCGTTTATACCTCACACGCGTCATCACTTGTCCCGTGTTGTAATATTCTACCCATTCTCCGAAACGTTCTCCCGAGATGTAATTTCCCGTCATTTTGACTTTTCCCGTTGGATAAAATTCTTTGAAAGCACCATCTTTTAAATCATTGACATAATTGGTCATGGAAAGAACATTCATTTTTCCCGCTTCTATTTGATCATTGAGGTAATAAATGATTTTTTTACCATTTAGTTTATCGTCGATATAACTCTCGGCACTCACCAACTCTCCACGTTCATTGTAGTTGATCCAAACGGAATCTTTCTTTTGATCCCAGTAACATCCTTCGGACATCAGAGCTTCGTTTTCGAAGTACATTTTGACAATTGAAAGTTTGGAATTTGGTTTGTTATCGACAATGGCCTTAACGCTGCCAGATTCATAGTGATATTTAAAGATTCCAACTGGCTTATCATCCTTGAAAGTCCCTTCATACATGTGGATTTTCGTGCCAGGGAAATTCTTGTACCAAAGTCCTTGTTTCAGTCCCTTTGCATCCAATTGATTTACCTGAGCATATGATATCCCCAAAAACAAAATAAAAAATATGCTGATGTATTTCATATAAAATCTATTAAATCACCGAAACGATTTAGTATTAAATCAGGTACAATTGTCGTTTTTTCCGCGCTTTCAATCAAGACGGTTTTCATACCAAGGTTCTTGCCAAACTGAAGATCTCCGTCCGTGTCTCCTACCATGATGGATTTAGAAAAATCAATTTCCGGGAAATCGCGCTGGGCAAATTCAGCCATTCGTCCATTTGGTTTTCTCATAAATGGAGGGTCACCTTTTTTTTCAAGTGCTGCATACACTCGGTCAATCTTTGCCCCTGCTTTTTGAAAATCAAGCATCATTTCGTTATGCAAGCGATCCAATCCTTCTTTTGACAGCAATCCTTTTGCTACACATTGTTGATTCGTTACAACGATCACCCTACAAAAGCAACTAAAAATGGAGGGGGCATTTTCCAATACGCCATCTAGAAATCGAAAGTCTTTGTAAGCTAACACATATCCTCCGAAAATCCGCTCGTTGATAACTCCATCTCTATCGAGGAAGAGTGTCCAGTCGGCATCAACTTGAGCGAATTTATCCATTAGAACAATTCATTTTCAACAAGGTAGTGATTTCGGGTAGAAGAATTCCTACCAATCAGTTCAGCGATGAATCCTGTTAAGAAAAATTGAATTCCAATGATCATAGCCACTAATGCCACAAAAAATTCAGATCGTTCTGATAATCTCAATGATGTGGTATTGAAAAACAATTTATCAATACCCATATATAGGAACAACCCAAATCCGAGGATAAACATGAGAATTCCCCAAGCCCCGAAAAAATGCATTGGTTTCTTACCAAATTTCCCCATAAATGCCACGGTCATTAAGTCTAAAGGACCATTTAAAAATCGATTTAATCCGAATTTCGTCACGCCATATTTTCTCGCTTGATGCTGAACCACTTTCTCTCCTATCTTAATGAATCCAGCATATTTGGCTAAAGCAGGAATATAACGGTGCATATCTCCGTATAACTCAATGCTTTTCACCACTGAATTTTTGTACGCTTTTAATCCACAATTGAAGTCATGCAAGTAAATCCCTGTGATTCTTCGCGCAGCCCAATTGTATAATTTTGTTGGAAGTGTTTTTGTCATTGGGTCATGACGTTTCTTTTTCCATCCGGAAACCACATCGTAATCCTGAACCGTAATCATTTCAAACAGCGCAGGGATTTCTTCCGGAGAATCCTGTAAATCTGCATCCATGGTTATGACCACTTCCCCAACTACCTTTTCAAATCCAACATGCAATGCAGCTGATTTGCCATAATTGCGTTGAAACTTGATGCCTTTTACATGTGTGTCAATTTGTCTCAAGCCTTCAATGATTTCCCATGAACCATCTTTGCTTCCGTCATCCACAAAAATCACCTCATAACGAAGGGAATTAGCCTGCATAACATCTTGAATCCACCGGTGCAATTCAGGTAAGGACTCAGACTCATTGAAGAGTGGTATCACGATGGAAACTTGAATATCTGTTGTCATAGGTCTATCAAAGATACATGTAAAAATTCATTTATTGTTTCACCCATTGACGCACTTCTTCTTGAAAGCGAAGAAAATATACACCATTTATTAGATTTTCTACAGGGATTTCCGAGGAAGATTCTTCCGTAAATCCTTCCAAGAGAACAGCACCCCTCATATCAAAAATGGACCAATGAGCAATTGGAAGAGCTCCCTTGATTTGAAGTTTATCATGGCATGGATTCGGATAAAGCTCCCAACTTGACAGTTCCTGAATAGGCACAGTGGCTGTTGGCATATTGGTCACTGTAAAATGATCAAATCCTGCTTCTGTAATGTTGTTATTCGGTGCATAATCCGAAATAATCAATTTCAACTGCATAGTATTAGTAAATGGCAGAAGACCAGAAATTGGAATGCTCACATATTCGAAGGTCGTTGGAGCATAAACAGGCGCTCCTACTTGGTAGATCAACACACTTGTTGTTCCGTTCGACAAGTATACTTTCAGCGTATCGTCAAACAATCCTGGACCATGGTAACAGAAGAAAGATCGAGCAAAATTGATGTAAGGTGTCGGTAAACTACTGAAATCCATTTGTGGAGAAAGTAATTGCGTATATCCACTATCTAAATCGTCAAGATCGGGACTCAAGCCAAAATCATTTCCTGTCACAAAAGCCATTTTTCCGCAATCCCAATCGGCATCAATAGCCTGTACGGCATTTGTTGTAGGATTTGGCACACCTCTTTCCCACATACCTGCTGTTGCATCACCAGAAACACTCCATCCAAAGTCAAACTCAAAGTCATCATAATACCCTGGAATTAAATAAACCGTTAAGACATTCGCGTTAACTGTTACACTTGTATCGGTGCAAAACGTTTGATACCCCCATTTTCCAACGGTTAGACGGTACGTTTCTTGATAATACATAATGAAATCCTCTAAACCCAAACCGTTTGTTATTCCATTGTGCTCAATCATGGGATGGAAGAATCGAATTTGCGCGTCTGGGATAGGGTTATTTGTTCCATATTCCAGCACGGTTATGTTCACACTGAATGGATCAATGGGTATGAGCGGAACATTCAAGGTAATCAGTTCATCATTTATCAAGGATAAGGTGATGGTCATCGGATAATAACCTGCCTTTGAAAAACTCACCGTATACACGCCCGACAAAGCCGTTCCTGTAGCATAAAATCCAAGCTGATTTGTTTTCTCCTGCATCACTGCGCTTGAGAGTTGAACGGCCACATCAGACAAAGTTAATCCACTGACTGCATCCGTTACGACACCTTCCAAATAACAGGCTTTTTGATAGTGCATGTTGACAATAAATAATCCCTTTGTGATATCGGCAGCAACTGCTTTTCCAGAAGGAAAAAATGGATACACCCCCCAACAGCCATCAAAACCTGGCGTTTGTCCAATGTACGTATCGTAATTTCCAACCTGAACCAAGTTGTACGGATACGTAGCATCGTGAACGATCACCCCATCACTGTAATAGCTTGTGACTAAGTACTCGCCCCTCACATGTACATTATGCGGAATGACCATCGAATTTTGAGCGCTTTGAACACGGTCTACTTCTTGAATATTGGACCCATTCGTGATGTCATAAGCAGTGACGTAAGCACCTGAAATCTCATCCGTCGTATACACAAATTGTCCAGTTGCTGAGGGCCAAACGTTGTGAGTAAAGGAATTCGGTGTAGTCTTTGTGCCTAACAAAAGTGGATTGGACTTATCAGACACATCCAAAACACTAAAGAATCCATCGTAAATATGCCCAACATAAAGTGTGTCGTTTCGTTCATATCCATCATGTACGTAATATGCATCGTACGTTCCAACTTCGATTGGACTCATCGGATTGGTGTGAATATCCAACATGATGACTCCACCATTTCCTCGATTAGACCCAAAAATATACGCATAGCCATTCGATGAAGTAAAACAAGTATGCGCCGACTGCCAAGGATTCGATGCCGGTCCAGTATAGAATGTTGACGTCAAGTTTGTTGATTGCGGAAGTGGGCTTAAATCGATGATCAATAATCCATCTTCTGCTTCCGTTGTTACGTATGCATAATTCCCGTAAACGCAGGGATCACGCCAAATCGACTCGGTTCCAGCTAACCAAAAAACTTCTTGCGGATTCGCTCCATCTGAAATATTCACAATGGAAGTCCCTTTGGAAGTTCCAACAATGGCGTATTCGTTCCCAAGTTCGTCAACATATCCCCAAACATCGTTCAAATTTGCACCGTGTAATTGCTGGTAATCGATGTGCGAGAGGGAATCTATGTTTAATTGAGCCGACAAGGATTGATTTCCAATAAAAAGGAAAAAGAAACACATCAATGAGAATTTCAAAAAGCAAGTAAACTTGAACATAAGTACGGACTTAGAGGATAAAAATTGCGGCAAAAATAAACATGACGATGATGATTAAGTATTGCCATACATCTGGGAAATACTTTACGATAGCTTCTTTCCAATTCATAGAGTAAAAATAAGGATAAATGTCGAGAGGTAAACCAAGTATTCACAGCATCTTTTTAGCGAATAAAGGATAACTAGTGCTTGATTAATTCCTTAGTATATACCCGTTGATTGGTCATAATTCTGACCAAGTAAGTACCGGCGCTCATGGATGAAAGATCCAAAAACGATTCAGCAAAAAACTGCGTCGCATTCATTTTTTCCTGCATCAATTTTCTGCCTGATAAATCGTAGAGTTCGATCGAGGCATCGTTGTATACAGAGCCACTAACTTCAACCGTTGTGACACCGTTTGTAGGATTCGGATAAATCGCGATTTCATGAGCCAACTCCTCTTCTTTCACATCAAGTGTGAATCCAACAGAGAAATCATATCGGTGATAACTACCGAAATCACTAGGGAAAAACTCAATGTATGATCCACCTACTTTACGCAAGCGCAATTGACCTGTTGTTTCTCCTTCCACTTGATTGGAATACCAGAATCCAAGTCCGTCGTCATCAGAATCTTCGATGATAATGGAATAGCACCCTTGAGCCAAGTTAAACGTGTCCTTGTACTGAGTTTGATTCGTCAAAACATCCCGTTGGAACAAGATATTTCCAGCATGATCAACCAAGCGGTATTTGTTCTCACTCGCTTTATTGTTCGTCGTAAGCCAAATAAAGAAAGCACCATCAATGCGTTCCGGTGAGTCAAACTTAGTAGTCTTCGTACTATTTTGATTGTATTCATCTTCACCAGCAATGCCATTTACATCCGCAACCCATGCTGTAAAGGTTTGATTATTGTTAAAATCGATCCACCAATCCACATGATCTACTGGCAATTCGATCACTGCCTCTTCTAAAAACCCTAAGTTTCCCGTCCAATCATACACGATGTTAACTCCATAAGTAATCCAAGCATAAATTCGACAAGATGTCAGCGGTTGCGCACCTGTATTCTTCAATACTATGCGTGGATTTTGACAAGTCGGATTCCATTTGCTGTAGTATTCCCAGTTATTTGGGTTCAAGACATCGGAAATGGATGCGTCGTTTTGAAAATTTGGGGCTGAATACGAAATCAAATCATAAGCCGCGATGTAATTCCCTCCTGCTTGTCCAGGATCATTTCCTGGAACTGCATTGATGGCATAATCTAGTTTCACTGTGTCGCCTGGAGTCACGTATGGTGTTAATTCAAATTCGTGTTCCTTTACGCGGTCTCCCGGACACCAGCCCTCACGAGCATAGGGCCACGTTCCTCCTTGTCCGATATTTGGATTATCTCCACACTCTGTAGATTGCCAAATGTTCCAATTAAATCGTGGAACGCCATCCACTTTGATTTGGTGATCATTGGCTACCCATTCACAACAAGCGAAATCTCCTACCTGACCATGTCCAGACATTCTTGTTTTAATTTTGAATGTTTCGGAGGAATCCGCTAGAATAACTGGTTTTTCTTGAAGAACCACATCATTCGCCATCTGTGCAAAATTATACGATCTAAAGTCACTCCAAATTGGCTGACGCGCATGCACATCACGCGGTGGGATTCCTTCAATGAAGGCAAATTTCAAATCGATTAATTCTTGTGTATTGTGCGCAGCAAGATCAACTAATCCTTTCAAATACATTTGGTAATCTGTGACGTCGTATTTCCAAGTAAACCCGTTTGGACCTAAATCGAATTGAATTCCATAAGGTGTAATGTAGCGTGCGATCTCCACATCTTTGATTAACTCAAAAGGAGGATTGTAACAAACGATTGGTGCATTTGATAGTTGCGTTGTAGTCGTGAAAGGTGCCTGACTAAGCACATTGTTGTTTTGATCAAACACATAGGAATTTCCTTGTTGAACTCCGACATAACTTGAGACAATATCAAAGTGTCTAAACAAAGGCATTTGGGAGAAAACGACGATTGGTTCGATGATTTTCTTTTGATTCACCACAGATGTTTGAAAAACAGCGCTACTTGCCCCTTGCCCAAACGAAAGTAATGGCATAAAAGACTCTTGTTTGATCCCTGCTAATGGTAATTCATCAAAATGAATCATACCAAATTCAGACGGCATTAACTTAAATTGATTCGGTGATTTATCTATAGCATAACTCAGATTATCAAAATCATAATACACTTTTAAATTCGCCCAATTCGGATGACTTGTGTCAATTTTTTTCTGATAGTTAGCTAAAATCGTTGCTTGTGAGAGCGCCACATTGTAGACTCTGAATTCATCAATACTGCCTTTCCATTTGATGGACTGATCTTTACTTGCTCCAAGAATGAAACGATGAATATAGCCAATGGAACGATTCAAATTAGTTCCGGAATGCCACAATTGTCCATTTTTATAAATGAACATCTCACCGGTACTTTGTTTTTTCACAAATGCCCAATGGTTCCATTCATTATCAATTTCATTTGTCGTCATGGCTTTATTGATTCGATCGTAGCCAGTTTGATTCCCTGCATCCCAATATAAGTTGTTATTGCTCCATGGCATGTGAATGTTCAAAATGCGATTACCAAGTGTATCATACGCTTCAAGGAAAGTGGTATTTGTTCCCGCAACTCCATTTCCTTTTACCCAACATTCGATGGTTACTTCATTTCCCATGTTTTCATCGGAATATTCGAGCATGGTGTAATTATTTCCATTCAAGGAGAGGTACCCATTTTTTCCCTGATACGATAAGGCCTGATTTGTTGAAATCGAACTTGTTTCAAAGCTCAAAGCATTCGCTGATGGAACATCGTTTTCAAAGTAAAAATCTATGACTATACTCGATACTCCATCCCAAGTAAATGCTTGATAAAATGCTAATTCGTTCGCTCCAACAACCAATGGACTAAGTCCGCCTGGTAATCCTGTTGATGCATTATACACTTCTGTAAAACCTGTTGAATGTAAGTTCAACAATTCGATGTCATTTGTAGCTTTCACGCGAATACTTGGGTAAAATAATTTCCCGTCAATGGCAATGTCATTTAAAAATAAGCGCAAAGACTGTAAATCACCCGCTTGAACTCCTGCCTGTAACAACTGTGCTTGGGTGAGTAATAACTGAAAGCGCCCACCTTTTTCATCCGTTTTAAATGGCCAATTTTGCATGCCGAACATGGCATTAGGTGTCGAATAACTTAATCCACTTATGGTTCTAGTCCATTCATCTCTCAAATGTGTATTTGTTTGTGTATAAGGTACGGGGGAATAATTAATGGTGTTCGGAGAGGTCCAGTTTGATAAATAACGACTCGAATTGTTCGCAATCGAATCAAAAACTCCCGTGTGATCAAATACCCGTGTATATGTCAAGTAATCCCATTCTCCACAATCGTATTGATCCCAAGAAGTGAGTGGACTACATTTCAATTTGTAGTACATCATAACCTTTTCGAAACGCATGGTATCCAACTCTTGAGGGAACTGAAACCAAGATCGACGAGCAGTAATCGAGTCGAAGGTGAATGTCTGAACCCATGTTGTATCTTGGGAAAAAGACTGAAATCCCAGAGTTAAAAGCGAAAGAAATAGGAATAATTTACGCATATGTTTTGATTTGAGAGTCCTAAAATACGCATAAGTCGACACGTAAAAAAATCTCAGATTTCTAAAGACTCATTTGGATTTAAAACGAGGATTTCTTGGGTGTTTGAAAATGTGCGTTTAGACAAAGCAGCAACAATTCCTTTTTGGATTTTCGCTTCGTCATGTGTCGAAATAACCGTTTTAACATTCAATTGTTCAGCTAATTGAAGTGCTTTATTCAAACCTAAATTTACGGTTCCACCCAAGTAAAACGGTAGTTCGTAGGTTGTAACCGTTGTGAGTAAAACGCTTGCTTCCTTATCTTGAACAATTTTTCTTGTCCCGTGAGGCGCGTAACACATGCTAGAAATACCGTCTGAAATTAAATATGCATGATGGACTAAATCAAAAAAACCAGTTTTTGAGATCTTTTGTATCTGAAATGGAGCATCTGAAGGCGAGATGAACTGTTTGAAATGTCCCCATTTTTGAATTTTTCGTTGGATAACAGACAAACATATTACCGGGATTTCAGAAGATAATTTCATTAATGTTTCCTTGTCACAATGATCTGTGAAAGGATGAGAAATAAAAATAAAATCAGGACGGGGTAATTCGAAAACTTCAGGCTGTTTATCCAAATGGTATTGGGTAGAAAAACGGGGATGAAAATCTACTTGACTTTCAGAAAACCATGGATCGACCAGAATCTTCAGCCCATTTATTTCCCAGAGCCAAGAACTATCCGCATTCAACTTGGTGATTTTCATGAGGTCTAGCTCATGAACATCTTAATCGAAAGGCTTAATTTTTCCTTGATTTCTGTGCGGTCAACAATAAAATCAAGGAATCCATGCTCCAATAAAAACTCAGAAGTCTGGAATCCATCTGGTAAATCGCGTCCAATTGTTTCTTTCACCACACGTGGTCCAGCAAAAGCAATCAGGGCTCCCGGTTCGGCGATGTTGATGTCACCAAGCATCGCAAAAGAAGCGGTTACACCGCCTGTTGTTGGATCAGTCAGATAGGAAATGTACGGCAACTTCGCCTCGGATAATTGTCCAAGTTTTCCGGAAACTTTTGCCATTTGCATCAAGGAATAACCAGCCTCCATCATACGAGCACCTCCAGATTTAGAGATGATCATGAATGCCGCATTCGTTTTAATGGCTTCATCAATTCCACGGACAATTTTTTCTCCCATAACGGAACCCATAGACCCTCCAATAAATTGAAAATCCATAGCAGAAATAACTAATTTTTGTCCATTAATGGTGCCTTTGGCCGTTCGAACAGCATCTTTCAATCCCGTTGCTTTTTGTGTCGCAGAAACACGATCCACATACTTTTTGGTATCCGTAAATTTAAGCGGGTCACCGGATATTAAATCGGCTGCAATTTCTTTGTATTTCCCATCATCAAAAATCAATTGAAAATACTCTTCAGAGCCGATGCGTTCGTGATGCGAACAACGATCACACACGTAATTGTTTTTTTCCAAGTCATCACTGGTAAACAGTGTTTTACAATTAGAACAGCGGACCCAAAGTCCTTCCGGAACTTCTTTCTTATCGATCGTTGCTGTGGTAATTCCTTCCTTACTTCGTTTAAACCAAGACATTTCTTTCAATTTAAAGTGTGTTTATATTGTTTAAATCCTCAAATGATTTAGTAAGGCGTTTGATAAATGTCAATTCACCTTCTCGCATCCATTTTCTTGGATCGTAGTATTTTTTATTCGGGATATCATCCCCATCGGGATTCCCAATTTGCGTACGAAGATAATTCATTTTTTCTGCAACGTAATCACGCACACCTTCTGTGAAGGCAAATTGCAAGTCCGTATCGATGTTCATTTTCACCACACCATAACCAATTGCTTCACGAATTTCCTCCACAGTTGAACCAGAGCCACCATGAAAAACAAAATCAATTGGATTTGGTCCTGTTTGGAATTTTTCTTGAATAAATTCTTGTGAATTTTTCAAGATAATCGGTGTCAATTGAACATTTCCTGGTTTATACACACCGTGAACATTCCCAAAAGCTGCCGCAATCGTAAATCGTGGACTAATTTTCATCAACTCTTCGTATGCGTATGCAACTTCTTCAGGTTGCGTATACAATTTGGCATTATCCACATCTGAATTGTCTACTCCATCCTCCTCTCCACCCGTTATTCCTAATTCAATTTCGAGCGTCATTCCCATTTTGGACATGCGCTCTAAGTACATTTTACAGATATCTAAATTCTCAACCAATGATTCTTCACTTAAATCAATCATGTGTGAGCTATAAAGTGGTTTTCCCGTTTCTTTAAAAAACTGTTCGCCAGCAGTTAATAATCCATCAATCCACGGAAGCAAGTTCTTTGCGCAATGGTCGGTATGCAAAATGATCGTTGCACCATAAGCTTCTGCCAAGGCGTGCACATGTTTTGCTCCGGCCACCCCACCTAAAATCGCTGCTTTTTCGTTTTCATTGGAAAGCGCTTTTCCAGCAAAATACATGCATCCGCCATTTGAAAACTGAATGATTGCCGGCGCATTTAACTTCGCCGCTGCCTCCATGACTCCATTCACCGTACTGGAACTAGTAACATTTACAGCTGGAAGGGCAAATCCTTTTTCCTTAGCCAGTCTAAAGATTGCTTGAACCTCATCTCCTGACGCTACTCCTGATTTAATTAAATTAGTCATGTTGTTGTTGATTGATGGGGCAAAAGTAGTAAAATTAGGGGAAATGCCTTTAAGTTTTATGGGATGCCGAGTGCAAAAGATTGTAACTGAGGTGGTCACCTCTATGCATGAACAAAAAAATAAATGTGAAATACAATAAACAAAGAATCTGAACGTTATTGAGGAAACATTTAACAAGCCTATGGTTCAAAAAAATTACTCCGAAACATTAGTGAAAAATGAAGCGAAGTTCCAACCTTCAAATGCTGTTCTACACTTTATCCTGAGTTATAGCAAGTCCTTAGAAGTAAAAAAACTTAAAAACCACAAAGTCTTCATTTGCAAAAACTAAAAAAAGCGCTTAGGCGCTTTTTTTTATGCGTTCAATTTTATATCGATGAATTTCTGAATTAATTCCAAGGGTAATTCTTCCTTCAACGGTAATTGAATGGATCCTTTAGAAAATTTATAGCCCTTCAATTCTTCACTCAATTCTTTGATTGGACCTGCTCCTGGATAGAATCCAATGTGCTTCGCATACCCCGCATAATGCATGAAATTTTTTCCATTCCGTTTAAAAGTTGGAATCCCGTAATTCTTCGTTTCTTCTAGTCCCTCAACGGATTTCATTATAAAGGAACGAAGTGCTAACAGTTTTTCCTGAGTCTCTTTCGGAAAGGACTTGATATGTGCTGCTACTTCTGGATGCATGTTTTTCTACTCTTCGCAGTAGGATTTAAATTGATTCAATATCGCTTGCCATCCCGCTTGTTGCAATTCTAGGGTGTTTTCGGACTCTGGATGAAATCGTTCTGTAACATGAGTGGATAAACCCAAGTCGGAAAATTCAACCTCCCATTTGCGTCCATCACCAAGTGTAATTGCTAAAAACTCCTGATCTTCAATCTGATCATATTTCCCTTGAAAATCGAATCCTTCTGAACCATCCACTGCTTCCATTCGAAAAGAAAAGGCATTACCTTTTTGTAGATCGATACGTGCGGACGGACAACACCAGGACTTATGTGCAAAATTCCATTTTGTCACATGCTCACTTGTGGTCCATTTCTCCCAAACTTCTTGGATTGGGGCCTCAATCATTGCTTCTACTTCAATCCATTCTTGTTCCATAAAACAAAGATAGGAAAAGTGTGAATTCAGGCAAGGCTTCGTGATATTCATTACATTTGTAGGACATGGAATTCCAACTCGTTTCTGATTTCAAGCCAACAGGTGATCAACCAGAGGCCATTCGACAATTAGTCGCAGGATTAAATGCGGGCGTTACGGATCAAACCTTACTCGGAGTGACGGGAAGCGGTAAAACATTTACGATAGCGAATGTCATTCAGCAATTACAGCGTCCGACCCTCGTTCTCTCCCACAACAAAACCTTAGCTGCCCAATTATACGGTGAATTCAAGCAATTCTTTCCGGAGAATTCCATCGAATATTTTGTTTCCTACTACGATTATTACCAACCGGAGGCGTATTTGCCGACAACGGGGGTTTACATTGAAAAGGACTTGCAAATCAACGATGAAATTGAAAAACTTCGCTTATCTGCAACCTCTGCCCTGCTATCTGGACGCAAAGATGTATTGGTCGTCGCCTCTGTTTCGTGTATTTATGGTATCGGAAATCCACAGGAATTCCGAGAGAGTATTTTGCACTTGACCGTCGGACAATCCGTCGCAAGAAATAAATTTCTATTCAGACTGGTTGAGAACTTGTATCAGCGCGCTGGAGATAAATTTGAACGCGGCATGTTTCGCGCCATCGGAGAAACGGTAGACATCTACCTCGCCTATGCTGATTATGCGATTCGAATCGGTTTTTGGGGAGATGAAATTGAAACCATTTCCTCCATTGATCCTGAAACTAGCGAACGCATCGAAACATTCAAGGAAATTGATATTTTCCCCGCTAATCTTTTCGTTTCTAGTCCAGATAATACACGTCAAGCGATTGAACAAATACAGGACGATTTGGTCGTTCAAGTTCAAAACTTCAAAGAGGATGGGAAATTAGAGGAGTCAAAGCGACTCGATGAACGCGTGAACTATGACCTAGAAATGATTCGAGAGCTGGGTTATTGTTCTGGAATCGAAAATTACTCCAGGTATTTCGATCGACGTCAACCTGGAGAACGTCCTTTCTGCTTACTCGATTATTTTCCAGATGATTTTCTCCTTGTAATTGATGAAAGTCACGTGACCTTACCTCAAGTACGCGGAATGTACGCTGGTGATCGTGCACGGAAAACCAATTTGATTGACTACGGTTTCCGCCTTCAAGCAGCTATCGACAATCGTCCGTTGAAGTTTGAAGAATTCGAGGGATTCTTGAACAATACGATTTATGTTTCGGCAACTCCGGCAGATTATGAAATGCAACGCTCCGAAGGAATCATGGTGCAGCAGTTAATTCGTCCAACCGGACTTTTAGACCCTGTCATCGAAGTTCATCCGTCCAAACATCAAATTGACCATTTAATGGGGGCGATTCAAGAGCGCATTGCTGTTAAAGAACGTATTCTCGTGACAACCTTGACCAAAAGGATGGCAGAGGAATTACAAAAATACTTAGACAAACTTGGAATCCTTTGTCGCTATATTCATAGTGAAATCGATACGATTGAACGCGTTGAAATTCTACGTCAGTTAAGACTTGGTGATTTCGATGTCCTGATTGGTGTGAACTTGCTTCGTGAAGGACTTGACCTTCCCGAGGTTTCCTTGGTGGTGATTTTGGATGCCGATAAAGAAGGATTCCTTCGAAATGAACGTTCATTGGTACAAACCGTTGGACGCGCCGCGAGAAATGTCAATGGAAAAGTACTGATGTACGCTGATAAAATGACGGAGTCCATGCGTCGAACGATTTCTGAAACAGAACGAAGAAGATCGATGCAAATCGCCTATAACCTAGAACATGGTTTAGTTCCAACTGCCTTGAATAAATCCAAAGAAAAAATCATGGAATCGACGAAAGTTGCGGATGGGGACACTGCCAGTCGACAGTTAAAGTATACGCAAGCAGCTCAAGCACAATTGGCTGCGGAACCGGTACAGACGTATTTGAATCCAAAGGAATTGGAGGCGAGATTGAAAGCAACGAAAAAAGCCATGGAAAAGGCAGCAAAAGAACTTGATTTCATTGAAGCAGCGAGATTCCGCGACCAGTTAAAAGAATTAGAAAAACAACTTAAAAAATAAGTATGACACGATTAGCACAGTTTCAAAAAATTGCGATTGCCGAAGGATTCTCATGGATAGGTCTCCTCATCACCATGGTTTTAAAATACCAATTCGAGATGATTTGGCCAAATAAAATTGTTGGTTGGATTCATGGGATATTATTTATCGCCTACTGCGTGTATCTGGCGATTTTTTTCTTTTCCAAACATTTTTCATTTGGCAAGTCATTGATTCTCTTTATTGCTTCTTTCGTGCCCTTTGGTACATTTTGGGCAGAGAAAAAATACCTAAGGAACCAGGGGTAACCTTTTTTCTAACATTTGCGTAAAGCACTTCAAAAAGAATGACTTATGAAATGGATTAAACGCTTTTTTTTATTCATTTTGGCCTTAATTGCCATTATTTTAACTGTTGGTGTTTTTGCGCCGAAAAAATTCCACATCGAACGAAGCATCGAAGTTTCATTGCCTAAGGACAGTGTTTACCAGTACTTAAAGTACTTGAAAAACCAAGATCAATTCAGTGTTTGGGCTAGACAGGACCCGAAAATGAAAAAGACCTATACAGGAACGGATGGAATTGTAGGATTTGTCTCTGCTTGGGAAAGTAAAGATGAAAAGGTCGGAACGGGATCAATGGAACTAGTGAAGTTAACGCCAGGAGAACGTGTGGATATGCACTTAAGATTTAAAGTTCCGTTTGAAAATGAAGATAATGCTTACTTTGAAACGAGTAGTATTAATGCTAATAAAACGCGTGTCATCTGGGGATTTGATGGCAATTCACCTTATCCTTGGAACGCACTTTCCTACCTATTCAAATTCGATGAAATGATCGGGAAAGACTTAGACGGTGGACTCAAAAAATTAAAATCCGTGCTAGAAAAATAAGATTGATTACTTTTGTTTAAAATTAAAGATACATGGCAAACAACTTACTAAAAGGAAAAAGAGGGATTATTTTTGGTGCATTGAACGACCAATCCATCGCATGGAAAGTCGCTCAAAGAGCACACGAAGAAGGAGCAACATTCGTATTGACTAACGCTCCAATCGCTATGCGAATGGGTGAAATCAACGCTTTAGCAGCTGAAACTGGAAGCCAAGTGATTCCTGCAGACGCGACGAGTATAGAAGATTTAACCAATCTTGTCACTCAAGCACAAGAAATTCTTGGCGGTAAAATTGATTTCGTTCTTCACTCGATTGGTATGTCTCCAAATGTGCGTAAAGGAAAACATTATACAGAAAATGATTATAATTACTACAATCAATCCATGGATGTATCTGCTATATCTTTGCACAAAACATTAGCAACATTGTACAAACAAGACGCCATGAATGAATGGGGATCTGTCATTGCACTTTCTTACATCGCTGCACAGCGTATTTTCCCAGACTATAACGATATGGCTGATGCGAAATCATTGTTGGAATCTATCGCTCGTTCATTTGGATACCACTACGGAATCGCGAAAAAAGTGCGTGTTAATACGATTTCTCAATCACCAACCGTTACCACAGCCGGACAAGGAATCAAAGGATTCAAAGAATTCATTAATTTCTCTGAACAAATGTCACCACTAGGAAATGCATCCGCTGTAGCTTGTGCTGACTATTGCGTCACCATGTTCTCAGACTTAACACGATACGTGACCATGCAGAATTTATTCCACGATGGTGGATTCTCAAATACGGGAGTTACTCAACAAGTAATCGAAAAATTTGGTGAATAATCAAATAAAGAACATAAAAAAATGCCCTAACGATTCTGTCAGGGCATTTTTTATGGGCTAAACTTTCAGAGAATTAATCCTCTTTCCAGTTTTCTTTTGATTTCGTATACGGAATCGATATTGAATCCAATTTTGCCTGCAGTACTTGAACTCGTTTGATGACCTCATCGAGTTTGGTTCGAAGTTCCACATATTCTGCTTCAACGATTGCTTTGTTCGCTTTGTGTGTATTACTTTCGCCGGCAGTATTTTCATATAATTGGTATTCCACCATTCCTAAACGAGACTGGATACTTGGTGCGACTTCAAATTCATGAGCAGTGCGAACACCGTCCCCATTCATTAATATGTTGCAATCATACATCATTGTTTTAAGGTCTTTGATTTCTTTCAATAAACTCATGTCCGTATTTGGATAATTGATTAAGGCTTTTTCTAACAACCCAATTTCTTCATTCGTTTCGTCCATTAATTTTCCCGCACCAGAAACTTTGCGATTTAACTCCGCTACTTCTAATCTGAACGCTGCCAATTCCTGTGGATTTTTCGCCACCAATGTTTGATTATTCAAGGCTTTTACTTCGAAGGCTGTCTTAGCGATTAATTCTTCCACAGTTCCATTTTTCACCAATGATACGCTTACGAAATAGGTTCCCGGAGCAACCAAGAATCCATTACCACCTGAACCTATTGGATTCGTTGTATTCGCGCGAAGGTTCCATACAGTTCTTGATATTCCTTTTGATGGACTTCCAGACATACGACGAACTTCTTTACCTGAAGCATCCGAAATAATCCAAATAATTTTAGCGGCATCTTCCAATTGTTCTTTACGTAATTCATCAAAAGACGGATATGCAACATCCTTTTTGTCTTTTTCTAGCGCTTGTTCCTTTTCTTGGCGTGTATCTTTTAAGGTTTTGTATTCATCTTTCAAATAAATGGTAAATACGGCTCCAAACGATGGATTCTCAGAAGCCCACATGTTATGCCCTTGGAATCCTGTTCCATCTAATCCAAGTGGATCAGCAGGTACATACGAAAGTGCCTCTTTCACAGGGAACAAATGAGCTTTCTTATCCAAATTTGTTTTGGATAAAGAACGCAGCGGTGTGTAGTTATCCAAAACATAGAAGCCGCGTCCAAAGGTTGCTGCAACTAAATCGTTCTCTCGTTTTTGAATATCCAAGTCATACACTGCAACAGTTGGTAATCCAGCTAATTTCGTCCAGTTTAATCCTCCATCCGAGGTGAAAAAAGCCCCGAACTCTGTTCCAACGAACAATAAATTTGGATCTACATGATCTTGTTTCAAACAGTATGAATTTCCTCGTACTGGTAGATTGGATGTAATATTCACCCACGTTTTTCCTTTGTCCGTTGAACGTAAAACATACGGTTTAAAATCTCCAGATCGCTGTGGATTAAAAACAGCAAACACCGTATTTTCTTCGTGCAATGAAGCGGTCAACATGTTTACCCGTGAATTTACTGGGACTCCTGGGAATGTCGCGTATTTATTCCAAGTTTGACCGTCATTTTCGGATACTTGAATCAATCCATCATCGGTACCGACGTACAACAATCCTTTTTTCTTCGGTGACTCATCCAAAGCAACAATATTTCCATAAATGGTCGTGGATGCATTTTTCATCACCGCATCAATCGTCCAAACTTGATCCATCACCTCGATTTCATTGCGGTCAATTTGCTGTGTTAAATCAGGGGAGATTGTTTGCCAGTCGTCCCCGCGATTATTGGACTTAAACAATTTATTCGCAGCGAAATATAGGGTAGAAGCATCGTGTGAGGAAACAATCAATGGTGCATCCCAATTCCAACGATAGGCTGCTTCACCTTTTCCGGACATTGGTTGAATCGGAACTTTTTCACCTGATGCACGGTCGTAGCGAACAACCCACCCATACTGTGCTTGTGCATAGGTAATGTTTGGATTGGACCAATCCGTTGCGGATTCGAATCCATCACCACCGTTGGTAATGAACCAATCAGAATTCAAAATTCCAGCCGCATTATTCGTCGCTGCCGGACCCCCCATGGAATTATTATCTTGAGTCCCACCGTAAATGTTGTAGAATGGCGCAGCATTATCTGTTACGACTTTGTAGAATTGAATAATCGGCAAATTCGCATAATATTTCCATTCCTTTGCATGTGTATACGTCTCGTATAATCCACCGTCACACCCAACAAGCCAATGGTCTGTATTGCTAGGATCGATCCAAATGGCATGATTATCCACATGTTTATTGGTTTCTCCCGTTGGTTTAAACGTTTTTCCACCATCTTCTGTATGATGCATATACGTGTCCATTGCAAAAACCTTGTTTTTATTGGATGGATCGCACATGATTTCTTGGTAATAATTCCCACTCGTATTAAAATCACTTTGTTTGCTCCAATTTTCTCCTTTATTTGTTGAACGGTAAACTCCCGCTTTTCCATAACGCGCCTCTACAATAGCGTATACATAGTTTGCATCAATAGGTGAAACAGCTAGTCCAACGCGTCCCATATCACCTTTCGGCAATCCTGCGTTGATGGTCCGCCAGGTCATACCGCCGTCGGTAGATTTATATACACTTGATTCTGGTCCACCACCAATGTACGTCCACTCGTGTCTTCTGCGTTGATGCGCAGCAGCATAAAGTATGTTCGGATTCGAAGGATCAATGGCTATTTCTGAAATTCCCGTATTATCTGAAACAAACAAGGTTCTTGACCACGTTTTACCGCCATCTGTCGTTTTGTATACACCACGTTCACCACCACCGCTCCAAAGCGGCCCATAAACCGCAACCCAAACAATGTTTTCATCGATGGGATGAATAATGATGTTTCCAATATGTTCTGATGTCTTTAATCCCATATTAGTGAATGATTTACCACCATCCAAGGACTTATACACTCCGTCACCATAAGCAACAGAACGTTGATTATTATTTTCACCTGTCCCTACCCAAACCGTATTTGGATTCGAAGGGGCTAACTCCACACACGCAATCGAGTATGAACCGTATCCATCAAAAATCGGGGAAAAAGTAATCCCATGATTGTTGGTGGTCCAAACGCCACCACATGCCGCGGCGATGTACCATTGGTCTTTATTCGTTGGATTCACCGCAATATCAATGACGCGCCCAGATGTCAAAGCAGGTCCAACCATACGGAAGGATAATGCAGCTACTGTACCAGCGTCATAAGGAGGTTTTACGACCTCTGTTGTACTCGTTTTTTTCTGTCCATAAACGGTTACAGAAGAAATAATTGTGAACAGAAAGAGAAACTTTTTCATGATAAAAAAACTTTTTTGAACGCTAAAAATACGACAATTCCAATAAATCAACAGCTGAAAAACTCCGATTGAATTGGATTTTAGGCATACCAACTTAAATTTTGTAAATTAGCATCTTGAAAAAACTGAATTTATCCATGCAACTTACAGGTGAAAATTCAGTCTTAACAGCGTAAAAAAAAACTATGAAGAATTTATTATTTATTTTCAGTCTATTTATCACTCAATCTATACTCGCTCAAGTCATCACAGATTCACCTTTGTATCAGCAACTGAAAGCATCTGGACAGCTTGGCACGGTAAATATTCAAGCAAATCCAGCGATTGGACAGGTGAAAGGGAAACCAACAATAAAACCTCATACAACGACAAAATCAAATGCCTGTGATTGTTACATTGAACCAGATGCAAGTTATACTTTAGCGATGTTACCGAATGATGATGGGTCTTCGGCACTGATTAATTTGCCATTTGCGTTCAACTTATATGGGCAGACTTATACTTCTATGTTCATCAATAATAACGGAAATATTACATTCATTGGCGCTCTTTCTACCTATAGTGCAACAGCCTTTCCTTCAACTGGTAATGCCATTGTCGCTCCATTTTGGGCGGATGTCGATACAAGAGGTGCAGGTCAAGTTCTTTATAAAGTTACACCAACAGCACTTTATGTTAACTGGGAAGGAGTTGGTTATTTCAATCAACAAAGCGATAAATTAAATACCTTTCAATTAATTATCACCAACGGTTCTGACCCAGTGATTGAAGAGGGTAATGTCGCATTCTGCTACCAAGACATGCAATGGACAACAGGTTCAGCATCATCGGGAGTGAATGGATTCTTCGGGATTCCTGCTACGTGCGGTGCAAACAAAGGTGATGGGGTTTCGTACTTTTTAATTTCGCGATTTGATCACCCAGGGGTTGATTTTGATGGCGCATTAGGAAACCCAGATGGAATAAGTTGGTTAGACAATAAAAGTTTTGCCTTTGATGCTTCGAATGGTGGTAATGTCCCACCAATTCCGGAAGGAATTGCCTCTTGTGACACTTTCAAAATCTGTGCAGCGGGAGATACGGCACAATTTGCCATTAATTTCTTATCACCAGAAGTCAACCAAACGACATCCATCACCTTTTCGAATGGTGGACTCTCCACGCTTACGGAAGTAGCTAACATTTCTGGAAATACCGGTTCAATTATCTTAGAAGCGATTGGCTCTTTGGCTACGATTGGGACTTATTCCATTACCGTAACAGCAACGGATGATGCCATTCCTACACCTGGTGTAACGGCCTTGACCTTTGTTATTGTTGTAGACACCATTGCGAATACGCTAGATTCTGCCACATTAATTGGAATTGGATCCTGTGGAAATGTCGCTTTAAGTGTCACCAATGGCCCTTACGACACGTACCTATGGGATGATTTCACTACGGCACAAACAAACGCACTGACAACATCACAAGTCTATGGTGTAACGGTGAGTAAAAACGGTTGCTACAAACAAATCAGTGATACGTTTACTGTATTAAATCCTGTACCGGTTAATTTACAAGGTATTCTGACGTATTGTCCCCCCGACACGACAACTTCCATAAGCATTCCAAATGAATCTTATTACTCTTCGATAACTTGGGGATTAGCGAATCCATCAGTGGACAGTTTGTTTAATGTTGAATTGCCTTTAGGCACGTACACGGTTACGCTTTTGGATTCCGCAGGATTCTGTACTACGGATACTACCTTTACTATTTTCGGTTCCACTGCTGCTTCCATTCTAAGTGATACACTTCTTTGTTCTCCGACCTTGCAGGTTGCCAATACACAGTCACAAGGAGGCGTATGGACGGCTAGTTCCAATCAAGTTACTTTCGATAATGCGACGAATTTGAATCCATTGGTGACACTTAATGCACCTGGTATCTATACGATAACTTTTACGGATAACACGTGTAACCAAATTTATTCAGCGGAGCTGACCTTGCCTATAAACCCATCGATTTTTTCGAATATCAATCAATGTAATTTAACGTATAACGTCGGTGGAACGGTCACGGATGCTGGTGGTGGGACATGGACTTACACGACTCCAAGTGGTGGGACATTGAATTTTTCCCCTTCGACCACAAATGCAAATCCTAGTATCACTGCATCAACTCCAGGTACTTATCAATTAACCTATACTGATAATGTGTGTAGCCATACGGCGAGTACGACTATTCAACTTTACAATTTACCGAGTATCGATATAGATACGTTGGCATGTTTATATAATTATTATATCACAGGGACAAGTTCTTCCCTAGGAGGTGTTTGGACCGTATCAGATACCTGCTTGCATATTTCTGATCCAACAGCTAATAATCCACATTTAACAACAAATTATGCCGGAATGTACACCTTGACTTATACGGATGTAGCTTGTAATCAATCCTTAACTGCGCAAATTGAATTCCCCCCATATTTATACACACAGGTGCTTGATACAAACATCTGTAAAGGAACGAGCTTTCCTTTAACGCCTTTTCAGGTGAATTCGGCAAAAGACAGTACGATGAATAATGTCTGGACCTTACAAGCAAATTACAGCCCTATTCAATTAGGATTATGGAATGTTGCAAATGCCACAACACCATTGATCATTTCGCAACCCGGTAATTACATTTATACCTTATCGAATGAATGTTACACCGTTTCAGATACCGCAACCATCGGACTTAAACCTTGTGACATCATAGCACCGAATGTCATTTCTCTTTCTTCCACGGTTGGTAACGATATTTTTTATGTACAATACTCAGGTTTAGAAACCTTCTATTGTACCATTTTGAATCGTTGGGGAAATGTGATTTACGAATATGACGATCCCGCGGGAGGATGGAATGGAAAAACAAAAGGAGGAGATGTTGTTTCTGAAGGAACCTATTTCTATCGAATAGATGCGAAATTTGAAGGTGCTGAGCCCATCGTTAAACACGGATTTATCGAAGTAAAACATTAAGTTCCAATCTCGCTTTTCCGGAAATATGTGGATGCTGCTTGAGTGGATGCATTTCTAATAATATCCGTACCTTTGCTTCATGGCAACAGCACGCATTTCTTACTTAGGAAATCTTCGCACTTCTTGTGAACACCTCGCTTCTGGAACAAAAATATTGACCGATGCACCTGTGGATAATCACGGAAAAGGGGAAGCTTTTTCCCCCACAGATTTAGTTGCCACTTCCCTAGCCTCATGTATGATGACCATCATGGGGATTTATTGTCAGGCACATGAAGTCACGTTCGAATCGTGCGAAGCGACCATCGAAAAACACATGGGTTCAGGGCCACGACGAATTGAGAAAATCGTTTTGAATATGGATTTGACAGGCAATGATTGGGATGAACTTACGCGAAAAAAAGTCATCATGGCTGGACGAGCTTGTCCGGTTGCTATCACGCTCGAAGGAAATGTTGAACTCGAGTTTAATTTTATCTAATGGAACAACGTACAGAAAGAAAATACCGCAAAGAACGCGAGGATATTATTTTTGGTATTCGCGCAGTGATAGAAGCTGTTAATGCGGATAAAGAATTGAATAAAATACTGATTCAAAAAGGATTACATAAAGAACTGTTTGAAGAATTAAAATCTGCGCTTCAAGGAAAGAATTACTTTCTTCAATTTGTACCTGTTCAAAAGTTGGATACCTTAACCGAAGGAAATCACCAAGGTGTGATCGCTATGATTCCACCGATTTCTTATCAAGAAATCGAACCTTTGGTTGATGCTTTATTGGAAAAGGACGAAAAACCATTCATCGTTGTGTTAGACAGAATTACAGATGTTCGAAATTTTGGAGCGATTGCACGAACAGCTGAATGTCAAGGTGCACATGCCATTTTGATACCATCAAAAGGATCAGCGTTGGCAACATCCGATGCCATGAAAGCATCTGCTGGAGCATTAAACCGCATTCCGATCTGCAAAACGAATGATTTGAAAAATACCTTGTTTTATTTGCAGCAATCCGGATTACGCATCATCGCGTGTACGGAAAAAGGAAATGTCCCGCTTTACGAAACGAATCTTCGCGGTTCTGTTGCTGTCATCATGGGTTCTGAAGAAAGTGGAATCACCTCTGATTTATTGAATATGGCTGATATTAAAGCGCGTATTCCAATGAAAGGTGAAATTGCTTCTTTGAATGTTGGTGTTGCTGCTGGAATGGTATTCTATGAACGTACCAGGCAAGAAATCCGAGGTTAACTAACGCATTAAGCGAATGATCATTTCAGGTAAATCAGCAAGGTCGCTTATCATCCAATCATAATTGTATTTGTTCTTTCCGACAGGATCGAAGTGAATGGCATGCATACCAACTTGTAGTGCGCCCGCGACATCAATGCGGTAATCATCACCAATCATTAAAGAATCCGTAACTTTCGCGCCCGCTTCCTTCATCGCATAGTGAAATATAGCTGGATCAGGCTTGTTTTTACCGATAAACTCCGAGCATACAATGACGTCGAAGAACGCATACATTCCACAGTTTTCCAATTTAATGAACTGAACTTCCTGGAACCCATTCGTAATAATGTGAAGTGAGAATCCCATCGATTTCAGTTCCTTCAAGGTTTCAATGGCATTTGGGAAAAGTCCAGTTTGACGTGGTGATATTTCCACGTATGCATCGCCTACACGCCGCACCAAGGACTCGTCATGAATCTTAAATTTTTGAAATGTCGAACGAAATCGTTCATAACGCAGGTCTTCCTTTTTTATTTTACCTCGGCCATATAATTTCCATAAATGGGCATTTTGACGCTCGTATGCTTTGTGGAAGCGTTCGAAGGATTCTACCTGTGGAATCAGGCATTCTTCATCGATAATATGACGAAGAGCCGCCTCAGAATTTCGATCAAAATCCCAAAGCGTTCGATCTAAATCAAAAAAAATGTGTTTGTTAGAATACAAAATAAACCAAAATTGAAGTGAGGCTTGCGTTCACCGCCAATCCCAGTAGAATCAACGGAAAAGTCTCCCATCGTTTTCCATAGAATTTTGCCACTACGATACAACCTACGGGTATAGAAAGGAAAAAAGGCGCATAAAAACATATTCCCACCTGACCAAATTTCATTTTTATACGCACTATAAAGCGATTCATGCGTGTGAATTTTCTCTTTTTCGGTGGCATAATGTTGTTAGCCATCATTTCCTGATGTTTTCGTGCCGTTCTTTTTTTCAGAAAAAGCAGAATGATGTCACTCGCAAAATAACTTCCCAAAGCACATACTGCCCCGCCAGCGAATGCTGCCAAAACAGTTTCAAAATAAGTCATTCCTAAATGTGGTCCTGGAACGGTAGAAACGGAAAACTTAATCGTTGCAAGAAAAAATATCGACCAAAAACCTGTCCAATTCATATTTAAAGTTTAACGCCATAAGCAAGATCACCTGCATCACCTAATCCCGGAACGATGTACGATTGAGCCGTTAATTCTCGGTCTATTGCACCTACCCAAATTTCTGTATTGGCGGGCAATGTGGACTTGATGAGTTCCAAAGCTTCCGGTGCTGCAATGGCTGCAACAATGTGAATTTGGGTGGGATTCCCCATTTTTCGCAATGCTTTGTATACAGCCAACATCGAGCTTCCAGTTGCCAGCATCGGATCACTAATAATCCAAATACGCTTGTCCAAATCTGGTGCAGCTAAGTATTCAACATGAATGTCAAATTCCTCTGCCGTTGTGTGTTTTCTGTAGGCTGAAATAAATGCACTGTCCGCGCGATCAAAAATTCGCAACAAACCACTATGCATGGAGAGTCCAGCTCGTAGAATGGTGGCTAGAACAGGTGTTTCTGCTGGAACTTCTGCATGTGAAATTCCAAGAGGCGTTTGTGTTTCCAATGTTTTTGCAGCCAGTTTTTTAGAAAGCTCATAGCCCAAAATCTCAGCTATTCGCTCCATATTCAAGCGAAAACGCACTGGATCTTTTTGAATTTCCACATCTCTGATTTCGCTCATAAAGCGATTGAAAATGGAAGATTGAGTTGAATTATTGTGAATCATCTGTTGCTGTTATAAATTTTTATTGGAAATTATTGGAATTATAAAAAACAAGCCAAGGATCTTTATTGTTCATTCATGCACTCCATGCTTTCATTGTACCAATTTATCTGTTCTGAATCCGCCAAAGATTCCACATGCTTTTCACACGCTGCTGCTAAATCAGCATCTTGATCCTTCATATTTTTCATGAGATTATTCCCGCAATCACAAGCTGTTGGTGCTTTTGAACAGGCAAAAAGCGATAGGACTGTCAAACAGATAAAAAGATGTTTTTTCATGCCATGAAGTTACAAAAGCAAAGTGAAATGGACTTACTTAAACTTCATTAATTTTTGTATTTTCGCAGTAGATGTTTAAACCGGCTCTCTTTCTTTTTGTATTCATCTGTATGCTAGTCCCTTCTACAAGTTGGTCACATCAGTTTTATTTCGCACTCGCGGAAATTGAATATAACGAGATGGCTCAATCATTTGAAGGTTCAGTAGTCGCAACAGCTCATGATTTAGAGCTTACTCTTATGAACTCCTACGGACTACAAACAAAATTAGAGAAAGTAACTCCAAAATCTTCCGAAGTAAAAATCATTGAACGCTATTTGAATCAATTTTTAACGCTTCGCTATGGCTGCGCATTAGATTCGAACGCTATTGATGCATATTGTACCGCTGATTGGAGTATTGAGTCCTTTCAAATCTTGAAGAACGGCACCATTGAACTCTACTTTTCGGCACCAGCAAAAACCATTTATACGCTTGTTCAAGTGGACTTTCGTTTTTTGATGGAGTCTTTTCCAGATCAACAAAATAAGCTAACTTTTATCTATCGTGAAGTCCGTAAAACACAAAGTTTTACAAAAACACAATCCCAACACTATTTTGCGCTAAAACCATGAAAACTACACTCATCTCTTCCCTTCTGTTGCTTTTAAGCTTCCAAATTTCTGCACAGAAAAAATTTGCACAATTGGACCAGGAATTACCGACACCAAATGAATTTCATGCCGCATCTGGAGCGCCAGGACACAACTATTACCAACAAAAAGCTGATTACAAAATGAACTTGGTGATTGATGATGCCTCACAAAAATTAAGTGGTTTTGAAACGATTACCTACACCAATAACTCACCTGATAGATTGGATTATTTATGGCTGCAATTGGACCAAAACATCTACGATGAAAACTCGGATACGAAATTAATCGAAGTGGAAAAAATGGAGGATTTCAAGTCCATGGGGGACATTCGTAAACGTGATTTCAAATACGACGGCGGATTCAAAATCGAGCAAATTACCAATACATCTGGACAGAAACTTTCGTATTTCATCAACAAAACGATGTTGCGCATTGACTTAGAAAAACCATTGATGCCACATACGAGCATTACCTTCCAAGTGAAATGGTGGTACAACATTAACGACCGCATGCAAGTGGGAGGACGCTCAGGATATGAGTATTTCGAAAAGGACCAAAATTACTTGTATACGGTGGCACAGTTTTTTCCAAGAATGTGTGTCTACAACGACGTTACTGGTTGGCAGAACAAACAGTTTTTAGGACGAGGTGAATTCACCTTGCCTTTCGGAGACTATGAAGTAAACATTACTGTTCCTGCGGATCACGTTGTTGCAGCGACAGGTGAATGTCAAAATTATGCGAGTATTCTAACTGCCGACCAAAAGAAACGATTGGAACAAGCCCGAAAATCAGATGTCCCAGTCATTATTGTCACACAAGCGGAAGCGGAAAAAGCGGAATTAGATAAATCCAAAAAAACAAAGACATGGACCTACAAAGCAACGAATGTGCGTGACTTTGCCTTTGCGACTTCACGTAAGTTTATTTGGGATGCGCAAAACATGCCGGTGGATGGTAAAAATGTCTTGTGTATGTCCTATTATCCGAAAGAAGGAAATCCACTTTGGGAAAGATACTCAACAAAACTAGTGGCACATACCATCAAAACTTATTCGAAATTTACGGTTGATTATCCCTATCCAGTGGCCATCTCTGTTCACAGTAAATGGATTGGAATGGAATACCCGATGATTTGTTTCAATGGTGGACGTCCAGAAGCGGATGGAACGTATACTGAAGGAGAGAAATACGGCATGTGGGGAGTGATCATTCACGAAGTTGGACACAATTTCTTCCCGATGATTATCAATTCAGATGAACGTCAATGGACATGGATGGATGAAGGATTAAACACCTTCGTCCAATATTTAACAGAACAAGAATGGGAACGTGGATATCCTTCACGACGTGGGCCTGCATATATGATGGCGGATTACATGCGTGGCGATAAAAGTACAATTTCACCCATTATGACAAATTCAGAGTCCATCATGCAATTTGGAAACAATGCCTATGGAAAACCAGCAACGGCGTTGAACATTCTTCGTGAAACCATCATGGGACGAGAATTATTCGATTATGCCTTTAAAACCTATTGTGAACGTTGGAAATTCAAACATCCAACTCCAGCTGATTTCTTCCGAACAATGGAAGATGCCTCCGCTGTGGATTTAGATTGGTTTTGGAGAGGTTGGTTTTACGGAACGGACAATGTAGACATCACAATCGATGATGTGAAGTGGTTTCAATTGAATACGATGAATCCAAGCATTGAAAAAGGAATAAAAGAAGAACAAAATGCGCAAAAAGATCCATTCATTGGTGACACACGTAATAAGACAAGCATTGCAGAAACGGTAAATGAAAAAGATCCAAACATCGATGATTTTTACGGGAACAGAAACATCTATTTTGTAGATGCTTTGGACAAAAAGGAATACGAAGAATTTTGTGCAAAATTAGATGCGAAGGATTTGGCGTATTTAAATTCCAATAAACAATTCTACGAAATCAGTTTTAAAAATGTTGGTGGACTTGTGATGCCATTGATTATGGAATTTACCTTCGCGGACGGAACAACCGAAGTTCGTCGCATTCCAGCAGAAATTTGGAGGGTTTACGAGGAGAAAGTAAGCAAAGTATTCATCTTCGACAAAGAAGTGAAATCGTTCCGTTTGGACCCATTCTTAGAAACGGCAGACACAGATTTGAACAACAATACGTGGCCTCGTGAAATGCAAGCGACTCGTTACCAATTGTACAAACAAGAACAAACGAGAAAAGAAAATCCAATGCAGCGTCAGATACGAGTGGAGGAACTTCAGAAGAAAAATTAAATCTTTTGAAACGCGACTAATTCACGCATGTTCGTCGATGTAATCAAGAAATAATAATGTCCAGCTGGAAGTTTCGACGTTTCCATGGCCAATTCTTGTTTTCCTGTTGCCAATTGTCCATCAAAGGCCTGTGCAATGGCTTTTCCTTGTTGATCGACGATGAAAATTTGGTATTGTTCACCTTTCGCTTGAAAACGCAAGGTCGTGTTTGACGGAGTCGGATTTGGATAGGCCAAGGGTTTTTGCTTTTGGGCCTCTTGCTCTGAAATACCCACACTACATCCAGATAATACATCAAGATACGTGATGTTTTGCTCAAACAAGGCTTGAATACTTGCTTCAGGAGCTTCAAACCAATCCCGTAAAATGGACGCATAGATATTACGAAAATCAATCTGCATCGGTACACCTGCTTGTTCATTGATTTGACTGTCAATCGTTGGATTTGATCCAATAATTCCCGTATTCACGCAGTTTCCAAACAACATAATTGGCGCTGCATCTCCGTGATCCGTTCCAAAGGAACCATTGCTCGCTATTTGACGTCCAAATTCAGAGAAGGTCATTCCGGCTACGCGCTGTTCCAATCCTAAGAGTTGTAAGTCATTTTGAAAAGCAGCAACGGCATCTGAGATCATTTCTAATAACAATGCATGACTACCATCTGCCAGACTATTTTGGTCTACTTGCGAATCGTGGGTATCAAAGCCACTTATGTTGATGATGTATACTTTTGTTTGGAGTCCTCCAGAAATCATTTGCGCAATGTACTTAAGCTGAACGGCCAGAGGATTCAATGGATCATATAAGTTGGATAAAGAATTCCCGGCATTTGCGGAGGCACTTATTGACGTTCCGTATTCGTTGGTTTGATTGATTAAGGTGGAAATGTATTCAATGTGGGAACCGTAATACGTTCCATCATTCGTTACATTCGTCAAAAGTAAATTCGAGGTGTTAAACGGGTCATTCACCGCATGAGAGAAATTTCCCATTAATCCTTGACAAGTCGTAGATACTTCAGAACCCATTGATATAGCGAATGGATCGGGGAAATTGGCATTTGGATAATCCGCTGGAAAATTTGGATAGGTACTATCGAAATAACGTCCCAACCATCCGCTCGTTTGATTAATGTCTAATGCTCCGGTTGTCCAAATATCCATGGATCGAAAATGAGATCGGTTTGCTTCGGGATAGCCCACATTTTGTATAATGGACAATTTACCGTTGTTGAACATGTCCTGCATTCCCGTCATCTTTGGATGAAGCGCAACATCGGAAGTCAAGTTTAATAACTGATTTTGAGGAATGAGAATGTTTGGACGTTGCACCATCAAATTGGCATATTGATCAATAGGAAAGATCATGTTCAATCCGTCATTTCCTCCATTCATGCGAATGAGCACAAGGACACGATCCTCCGCATTTTTTGAATACTCAAACAATTCTTTTGAAATTGCTTGCATGGAAAATCCATTGGAAACAAACGGTAGGGACAGCGATGCTAAGGAAGCATTTTTAAGGAAGTCTCTTCTTTTCATCGTTAGATTGTTTGGAATTGTGGCATTTTTAAAATCACGTTCATCAATGCTTGCATGCGTTGCATCACCGGATTGGAAACTACTGTGTTCGTAGGGTCATTCGAATAATCAGTATACTGAATCGTCCATTCGAAATCTGGAAGTCCACCCGTTAGAATCAATTTCAGGGTCATCTTATCCATCGCATCAATGGCTTTCGGAAAGAATACGTCACAAATATCATCGATGACTTGAGGGGCATTTGACGGATCCGATAATCCATTTAAAAAGCCCAAATGATTTATTTTTAACACATTTGTTCCAATTGGCACACCTGTATATACAAGCGCTGAAACGATGTCAAAGCGTTTTTTTATATACGTAGAATTGATCCAGAGCTTTGAATAAGCCGGTGCTTGATAGTAAGCGGTCCAGCCAGCAACACTTGGAGGAACAATGTAAGATTGACCCATCGTATCTGCTACATAATACATGGAAATGTACGTTTGATAATCTCCCACCAATCCAAAATTCGGAATGGTTTGGGTTGGATTTAAAACACCCATCATCATTTCTAAGGGATTACGAATAATGGCACCCCTGATACTCATATCATAGAAATGATCACTTGTCAGCAATTGCTGCATGACAGGTAATATTTCGAAGTTACTATTGATGAAGGTCTGCGCAAGGACATCAATTACATCCGTTTGAATCGTGGATGTTATATCGTAATTTACAAAATAACGGTAAAGCTTCGCGCAAATGTATTTCGCCACTTGAGGTTGTGCGAAAATCACATCGATGTAATTCGCATATTCCGTTGCTCCTGCAGCAGGTAAAACTTGACTATTAAAATGATAGGAAAGCGTTTTACTGGTATTATCATGTAAAATGGGATTAAAAATCGCCGTTGCTTGCGTTTCCGTGCTGCTTCTGATTCCAGTTACGGTATATCCCGTAAGGATTTTTGCTCCGGCTGCAACATCGGTCTCCGTGTAGGTAGAATAATCACCCGCAGCAATTTGATTTCCTTTTCCAATAGAAAATAACTCTAATAGTTCACGAGAATAATTTTCGTTTGGTGAGAAGACATTGTTTGTCGCACCGTTTAAGAAAAGCAACATGGCCGGATGAACGGTTACATCTTTGATTAGTTGTTTGAAATTACCCAAGGAATTTTGACGCAATAGATCGATAAAATGGTACATTGCTCGAGCTTCTGCTGTTGCCGTTACCCCAAAATGATTCTGCCAAAAGAATGCCATTTTTTCCGCGATGCACAATTGCTCTTGGTTCATGTTTTTAGTAATCCATGCACCCAAGGACTTAAAACGTGCATTCTCTGTTTGTTGATTCTGAATTTGATTGGCAGGATAAACGGCATTTACCCAAGAACTGCCTTGTGGGACAATAGTCTCCCCTGCATCGTAGGCCAAAGGTTCACCCGAGATCGGAATTTGTAAAATGGAACTCACGGTCGCATTCATACCATTCGAAACTGCTGACAATATCTGCTGATTCGTCGCGCCAAAAGTTGTTCTTCTCAATAAATGAGCCGCTTCCGCTTTTGTCCAAGGTCCTGTGTAAACTTGCATATGTTCAATTATAAAGTTAAAGCTAAATGAATTGAATGAGAAAAGCAACTTTAATTTTTTTAAACGTTTGATATTCATTAACTTCAACTACTAATTGACTTCAGCTTGTATACAGTGCGATTTTTAGTCCTTTTTCTTCTTTTCATGAGTAAGGCTTATGGACAAGGTGACGACTGTTTTTCTGCGACTTACCTTCCAAATGTGAGTAATTTTTGCTCGACGAATGCCAATTTTACCAACGTAGGTGCGACCACTGGCTTAACTTCACTCCCCACCTGTTGGACGGCATCAGCCACCCAAGACGTTTGGTTTCAATTCATTGCAACAGGTACAGATATTCTATTATCAGTAAATGGAAATGGTAGCGGCGGAAGTATGACTGCTCCAAACCTTGCTTTATACAATGGTACTTGTAGTTTACTTTTTGAATTGGGTTGTACAGCCGGAGTCATCGGAAATGGGTCTACCCAACTGTATGAAGGTGCATTAGCACCTGGAACTACGTATTTTATTCGGGTAAGTTCACTCCCGAGTTATCAGGGTTCCTTCATACTTTGTGCGAATTGCTATACGCCAAACTTGAATCCTGGTGCGGATTGTGGTGGCGCAGCATTTTTATGCAATCAAAACTCCGTGAGTGTCGCAACCTTAAGTGGTGGTGGACTCAATAACGACGAGCCAGAACCTGGGACATGTTTAGATGTTTGGGGAGATCCAGATGAAGGGAATTCTTCTTGGTTTAAATGGACTTGTCAAACAAGCGGGACCTTAACTTTTGACATCACACCCATCAATTCAAACGACGATATCGATTTTATCTTGTACCAGCTTTCAGGAACAAATGCATGTGGCTCGAGGACTCCCATTCGTTGCAATTCCTCTTCTTGTCTAAATAGCGTGGGTTCAACGGGATTAAATCTCATCGACTTAGATATTGATGAATGGCCAAACTGTGATTTTGGGGAAAATGCTTATTGCCAGTACATCAACATGGTTGCTGGAGTTTCATACGCGCTACTCATTAATAACTTTAGTACGAGTACAGGATTCACCTTGAGTTTCAATACAGGAAACACCAACAATCCTGGGACATTTTTAGGCCCACATCCTATGCTCAATCATACGAACACCAATATTTGTCAAGGTAGCTCAGTGACATTCGATGCAACGGGTTCCACCAATGTTTCAGGTGGATTGAATTGGACTTTCTCCAATACAACGAATCCAACTACGTTCAGCGGTAATGGTCCATTTACGATGACCTATATGAATACAGGTAACTATATCGGAATTCTTACGGGCTATGATCCGTTTGGCTGTCAAGCAACTGAATTCGTCAATGTTCAAGTAACAGCACCTCCCGTTTTGATCAATCCCGTTGCAAAAACCATTTGCAGTAACAATAATACAAGTATTTCCTTGATGAATTCCATTCCCACTGGAACGACCGTGCAATGGACCGTTAGCTCGAATCCATTTATCAGTGGGGCGTCAAATGGAAGTGGTGCATCCATCAATCAAACTTTAACCAATAGTTCGAATCAAGTTCAGACAATTACCTACACCATTACCGCCACCAAAGGACCTTGTACCATAGTGAGTACAACGATTGTTTCCGTTAATCCCCAAGTCACACCAACATTTACACCGGTGAATGCGATTTGTCAAGGTGGAAGTTTAACAGCTTTGCCAACAAGTTCACTAAACGGAATTACGGGAACATGGTCGCCAGCTTTGAATAACCAAGCGACAACGACCTACACCTTCACATCTAGTACTGGACAATGTGCCACAACAGCAACATTGAGTATCACGGTCAATCCATTAATCACACCAACATTTACTCCGGTGAATCCA
>CAIZQH010000023.1 GCA_903935095.1 uncultured Flavobacteriales bacterium
CGCTGTTTCCTTATTTCTCAATACTTCAAAGAACTTCTTTTGACGTTAGCTAAAACTCCCGTTATAGTTAACTATTATCACTTTTTTCCCAATGAATAAACCGTTGTTTACTACGATGTGGGGTGCAAAGATATGTACTCTTTTTGGAAGTGCAACACTTTTGAAAGTTTTTTTTTGATTTTTTTTCACAGCAAAATATAACCGCTTGATAATTGGTTATTTACCTGAATAGAAAACAAACGTTTCTTATAAGGACGCTTGATTTGATGATCGATAATACGTTTTTAAGGCCGAGATAGAATCATTAGGTTGAGAAAACCCAAGCGAAAAGACTGCTAACTCTTGATTTGTGTTTATGTCAATCAAGCGAATAATAGAGTCTGTAACCATATATACGTAGGTATCATCTTTGGTGAAGTACTCTTCTTCCCAATAATAAACACTCAATTGAAAGGCCGCTTCAACCGCTTCTATGCGGTTACAAAGTTCGGATTCACTTTTACGAAACTCCACATTCGCTAATAAAATACCGATACGATCCTTTAAGGCCAATATATCGTTTTTATTCCATGTGTAGATAGAAGGATATAAACGCACTAAATCAAACCAATCATTCTTGTTAATGATTACCCGATCTTTAACTCCTGAATTTAATTTCGCCGCATGAAACCAAAAACGCATCGCAATAATAACCAGTAATAAACAAAGTAATCCTGAAATTTTTGCAAGGATCAATTGATCGGACAATATGGCAAATGGAATCAAAATTAACAGCAAAAAAATTACCGTTAACCAAAAAGGAAAACGGTAATTCACACGATTTTTATTTTGATTCATGAGCGTAATGACCAAAAACTATTTTTCAACAATCCATTTGTCATTCAACATCTCACCTTTAATATTGACGTCTTTTGTCCTCTTATAATCTTCAGCGGCAATCAGCATTTGTTCTTTTGTATCTCTACGGATTAAAATTGCACTTGAACCCTGAGATTTAACTTCTATATAAAATCCATTTCTCAATCGCGCTGGTTTTGTTGGCGGTCTTCCCATTATCTCTTCGTATTAATTCTTATATAAATATAACAACATTTTTGGAATAATGTTGTGTTTCGTTTAAATTTCTGTCAAAAACCATGCCTTATTCATACTCAAACAAAAGCTTTAGAGTAACTTTGCGGCATGATTCAACTCGAAAAACTAGGATATTTCCTGCCACAAGGCTATTTATTTGAACAAGTAAGCGTACAAGTGAACCGCGGAGACAAAATTGGACTTGTCGGTAAAAATGGCGCTGGTAAGTCCACTATGCTTAAATTGTTATCCGGACAAATCACGCCAAGCGAAGGGGCAATTCACCAGCCAAAGGGATTAAACTATGGTTATTTGACTCAGGATATTGTCATTAAATCAAAAGAAACAGTTTACAATTACCTCTTCCTTTCTAACCTTGAATTAAATCGAATTCGTGAACGACTAGACTTTATTAATCACGAGTTAGTCAATCGTACGGACTATGAATCCGATTACTACTCAGGAATCTTAGACGAGCTAAGTGAATTAAATCATGAGTTTCAAGTATTAGAAGGATTTCAATGGGAAGAAAAAATCAAAGCGACATTAGATGGACTTGGATTCTCAGACTTGGACCAGCAAAAACTCATACAAGCATGCTCTGGTGGATGGAAGATGCGTGCGGAGTTGGCAAGAATACTTGTGAATAATCCGGATATTTTGTTACTAGATGAGCCGACCAATCACTTAGATATCATTTCCATTAGTTGGTTGGAAACATACCTACAACGATTTGACGGAGCTGTCATCTTGATCTCTCACGACCGTTTGTTCCTGGATAACGTTACCAAACGTACCTTAGAAATTAGTCAAGGACGTGTATTGGATTTTCCTTTTGCCTATTCCAAATACAAACTCATGCGCGCCGAAGAAATGGAACGCATGGAGCAATCCAAAAAACAACAGGATAAACAGATCAAACAGACAGAACAACTGATTGAGAAGTTTCGTGCCAAAAGCAGCAAAGCATCGTTCGCACAATCCTTAATGAAGAAATTAGAAAAAACAGAACGCATCGAAGTGGAAAAAGATGTGGTTTCGAAAATCAAGTTGACATTCCCATTGAGTGTTCATCCTGGAAAGTGGGTGCTAGAAATGAATGACCTAAGTAAAACATACGGCGATCGTACCTTATTTGAATCGGTCAACATAACGGTGGGACGCGGAGAAAAAATCGCTTTGTTAGGTCCAAATGGCGTAGGTAAATCAACATTGCTAAAATCAATCACCAAGGATATTGACTTCGAAGGTGAAGTTTTATACGGACACAATGTCAATGTGGCTTACTTCGCACAAGATCAAGCGGAAAAATTAGATCCAACCAAAACGATTTACGAAACGGTTGATGACATTGCTGTGGGGGACATCCGAAAAGATTTACGCTCGATACTTGGAACCTTCCTCTTTACAGGAGAAGTTGTGGAGAAAAAAGTGAGTGTTTTATCCGGTGGAGAACGAACGCGTCTCGCTCTTTGTGTGTTATTATTGAGTCCATCGAACTTCTTAATTCTGGATGAGCCAACCAATCACTTGGATCTTCAAAGCAAGGATGTACTGAAAAGAGCGTTACAATCCTATGAGGGTACTTTCGTTGTCGTTTCGCATGACCGAGAATTTTTAGACGGACTTTGCAACCGTATTTGGGATATTGAAAACCGTAACTTAAAGATACATCACTTTACCTTGAATGAATACTTACAGTACAAGATGGCTAAGAAGGACCTTCCAACTGGAAAAGTAACAGAACTTGTTAAGGAAAAAGTTGTGAAGGCAGACAAACCCGTTCAAGAAAAGAAACCTACGAATGTCAAAGTAGAAAAAGAAGTTCAGCAAATTGAACGCAAAATTGATGAATCAGAAAAACGCATCGCTGAAATGGAAGCGCTTATTGCTACGTTGGTTTTTGATGAAAACAATACGCACACAGAAGTACTTGGTGAATATGATGCCACGAAACAAAAATTAGCTGCATTAATGGCTGACTGGGAACTCAAAATGAGTGAATTGTAAGCTGAGATTTTCAGTATATTTGTTTTATGAGAGCGCTACTTTTTCTTTCTTGTTTGATTCTTTTATCCTCTAGTAAATGTGACAAAGGCAATCAGAATCCAATCCCATATGTCCCGTTTGACATCACGATTGACATCCAACTTCCGAGTTACAATCAATTGCAAGGCGTGGGGGGATGGAATTACGTCGTTGGCGGTTCCCGTGGGATCATCGTTTACCGCCGTGGAATTGACGAATTTGTAGCCTTCGATCGACATTCACCTGTGGATCCATATGGCACTTGTTTTCTTCCCCTTTTTCCGGATATGGACAACTTCTTGCTTTTAAAAGATACGTGCAACAATGCCACATTTTCTTTGTATGACGGTTCACCCGTTTCAAATAGCGCCTTTGGACTTCGACAATATGCCGTTCAATTCAACGGAAGTAATTTAGTTAGAATATACAATTAAAGATATGAATGAGATTAACGTAACCATCATCGATCGCGAAGGTGAAGCACATGAGTTGGTTGGACCAACAGACATGAATATGAACATCATGGAATTATGCAAAGCCTACGAATTGCCTGTACTTGGCGAATGCGGCGGAATGGCGATGTGTGCCACGTGTCAGTGTTATTTGGAGTCAGAAACAGCACTTCCAGAACAAAGTGATGCAGAATTGGACATGTTAGATCAAGCTTTCTTCGTTAAAAACAATAGTCGTCTCGGATGTCAAATTCAATTGAACGACGACATCGATGGAATCGTTCTTCGTTTGGCTCCTGAAGCGTAAGACCTTAATGGTTTAGTTTCTCCTTGAATACTTTTCTGAACTTCTCTACTTTGGGACGAACAACTGCTTGACAATACATGTTTTGCGGATTATTCTCGAAGTAGTTGTGATGATAGTTCTCTGCTTCAGAATAGTTGTTAATGGCTACAATTTCTGTGACAATCGGATTATCCCACACTTTTTCTTTGGTCAATTTCTCCTTATAGGCAGTTGCCAATTCTTTTTGCTCCAAATCGTGGTAGAAAATCACCGAACGGTATTGCGTTCCTGTATCGTTTCCTTGACGGTTTAATTGGGTTGGATCGTGAACAAACCAGAAAATCTCGAGCAGCTCTTCAAAAGAAATCACCGTTGGATCGTATTCGACTTGAGCTACTTCTGCATGACCTGTGCTTCCAGTACATATTTGCTCGTATGTTGGATTCAAGGTTTTTCCTCCCGCATATCCTGGGACAACAGAAATAATTCCTTTCACATCTTTGAAACATGCCTCGATGCACCAAAAGCATCCAGCACCAAACGTTGCTTTTTTCATTCCTTTTTTGTTTGTGTAAATATAAGCAATCGGCTCGAAGTCCATTGCAAGTGAATTCAGGCAATAACGCTTTCCAGTTGGATTTGGACCATCATCAAATAAGTGTCCGAGGTGCGCATCGCATTTGGCACAACGAATCTCTATGCGATCCATTCCATCGCTCAAATCACGCACTTGTTTTACTTTTCCTTTCGTCAGGACATCGTAAAAACTTGGCCATCCACTACCCGACTCGTACTTCGTTGAGCTGGAGAACAAAGCCGTTCCGCATCCAACACAGGTGTACGTTCCTTTCTCATGGTGATCCCAGAATTCGCCTGTGAAAGGTGCTTCTGTTGCACCATCTCGAATAACCGCACATACATTTTCCGGAAGAGCTTTACCGTTCCAGTTGGCAAATGAACTCTTGGTAGAAGGTGAATCTTTTTTGCCAGGTGTCTGTGCACAGGCATTCATCAAAAAACTCAAAACGAAAAGCATTGTTATTCTCATTCTATTAAAACAAAGTGCTTCGAAAAAAGTTCGAAGCTAGATAAAAGCGTACTTTTGCGCCATGAAATCAAGGTATAGTCGCAATTTTTGGATCGTGTGTTTTGCGATGTTCTTTTTCATGACCGGTTTTAATCTAATCATGCCGGAACTAAATAATTTCATCACCAACCTTGGCGGAGAAAATAAAAAAGGATTAATCATTCTGTTGTTTTCTGTTTCAGCGGCAATTTCCCGTCCATTTTCTGGAAAAATCGCAGACATCGTCGGACGAAAATGGGTCATGTACGCAGGAGTAATTTGCTCCTTTGTCATCTGCCTCAGTTATTCGTTCGTGGAATCCATCGCTTTTTTCTTATTCCTTCGTTTTCTTCATGGTTTCAGTGCTGGATTCGCCCCAACGGGAGCAACAGCATTATTAACCGACGTCATTCCGGACGATTCACGTGGAAACGCGATGGGAATTTGGGGGACTTTTATCTCTTTAGGAATTGGCGTTGGACAATCACTCGGTTCATGGATTTATCAAGCTTTTGGATTTGACACCTTATTTATGTCCGCGGCATTTATTACCTGCATTGCGTTCATCATGATTACGATTGCGACAGAAACATTGGAGAAACGGGAGAAAATAAACGCCAAGCATTTACGTATTACCTGGAAAGATGTCTTCGAACCGAATGTCCTTCCTGCAGCTTTTGTTATGTACTTGACTGCGATCTGTTCTGGAATTATTTTTGTTTTGACACCGGACATATCCGGCATGCTCCACATCGAAAACAAAGGTTTCTTTTTCGCGTTTTACGTCATTTCAACTATTGTCATTCGTCTGTTAACAAGTTCGGTTTCCGATCGAATTGGCCGACCACAAACCTTAATTATCGGTGTAATTATTTTAATTGTGAGCATGGTTTTGATTGCAACGGTTCATACAACGAATACTTACATCTTCGCCGCCATCGTATTTGGATTCGCTACCGGAATATCTAGTCCGACCCTATTTGCTTGGACAGCCGATTTATCACACAAGGATCGTCGAGGAGTTGGGGCTGGAACCCTTTTTCTCGCTTTAGAGTTTGGAATTATTTCTGGATCAGTGATCACGCTTTTCGTTTACGACAATAGTCCAACAGGAATTTACCGTGCATTCCTCATTGGTGCTGGAGCAGCTGTTTTAGCAGTTGTGGTGTTGATTTTTCAAGTTAGAAAAAGTCGCGCTATTCGCTAAGTGCACTCGAATTCCCTTCCGCTTTATTCAGATACATGCGCATCAAGTAATGTCCCAAGTAGATCATGGGCGTTAAACTGATGGCAATCAATAATTTCAAGATATAGTTTGTTGGTGCGACCGTCATATATGTTCCAAACGACATTTTTCCTGGAAGAACGAATCCAATGTACAAAACGATGTACGAATCGATGACTTGTGACACAACTGTACTCCCCGTACTGCGCAGCCAAATGAACCGATTCCCTGTTTTGTGCTTGATTTTATCAAACAGGAAAGCATCCAACAATTGCGACACGAGAAAGGCACAAATACTTCCCACTATAATCATTTGCGATTGTCCAAATACTTTGAGGTAAGACGCATTGTCCGCTAAATCTGATCCTGGAATTTCATACGCTGGAATCGCCAAGGAAAGGCCGACAATAATGAAACAATAAGCGATGAGTCCGGCGGTGATCCACGAGAGTCTGCGAACCGCTTTTTGACCGTAAAATTCATTCATTAAATCCGTCAGTAAGAAAACGACGGGCCATGGAAGGATTCCGATAATCGTTGCGAATGGACCAAAATGATTGCCAAAGAGATTAAATTCAATTGGAACCTGAATCAGTTTATTGCTAATCAACTCCGCCGTCACTGCATTTGTGATAAAGAGTCCAGCAAGGATGATGAACAACCAATTTCTTCTTTCGCTCAATTTTTCTAGGTTCACGCTGTTTGTTTTATTCAAAAATAACGATTATTGCGACGCATTGTTCAGGAATCATCCGCCGTAATCTAAGCGTTTTGTTTTGACGTAGCGACGAATGTAGTATTCCGATGTTTTAAAATTATCGATACGCACACCTCCATTGGCAGAGTGAATAAACTTAATTACTGAAGGTGTCACTTCAACCACCATCGCTACATGTCCTACAGCAGTGGAATTCAAATTGCTTCCTTTGAAAAACATCAAATCACCCGGTTGAATTTCAGAAAGTTTGATCGTCTCTCCTAATTCTGCGAGTCCGTAACTGGTGCGAACAAGTGAAAATCCAAAGTTCCCAAAAATGTAATTGATAAATCCGGAACAATCGAATCCGGATGGCGTTGTTCCACCGTAGCGGTATGGTACGCCCAAGAAAGATTTCGCGTACGAAATGATCGCATCCGCTTTTGGATTCGCTGGTCGAACTTTGATGGCCGTATCGATGCCTGATAAAGTCAAGGTATCTTTCGTCACTGTTTGAGAAAATCCCGAACGAGTAATCAACAACACAAAAAGAACGGAAAATGTATGTAGAAATCTATTTTTCATCTTTCGATTGCAAAATTATAACTATTTTCGGAAACTAATTCAAGTAACAAGGTGCCTTTAATTGATATTCAACAACTTAGCAAGCTCTACTATTCCATTGGGGAAGTAGCGGAATTACTCGATGTAAACGCTTCATTACTAAGATTTTGGGAGAAGGAATTTAAATTTGAAATCTCCAAGAAAAACGCAAAAGGCAATCGTTTATTTTCGGTAAAAGAAATTGATAAAATCAACCGCATTTATCATTTTGTCAAAATCGAAGGCTATACTTTGGATGGAGCGAAGAAAGCACTTAGATCCAAAGTAGTTAGCGAAAGCAGATTAGAGAGTAGCGACAATCACGACGCGGTCATTCTGCGCTTGGAACAAATTAAACGCAGATTGATTCACTTGAAAACAACTCTTCCAACGGAAACTGATCAAGTAAAAGTGGCTCCTGTTATCGCTTCACCAGCATCGAAAATTATTCCTCCTGTTGCGAAAAAACCAGCTGCTCCTAAATCGGATACGTCTACGGACATGCCATCGTTGTTCGACTAGAACACGTATCCAACCGATAATTTTGGATAGATATTCGTTTTCCAATCTCCTTTATTTGCATACGCCCCAAAACGGGTAAATACACCAATTCCCATACTTGATTTTCCACTCACAAACAATCCATTGAAGAGAAGTCCTGCTTCATGAAAGCCTTTGTCCATGGTATTAAACGATAGATTATGTGCAGTTTGATTGGACATCGTTCCGTAACCAAAAGCGTAATGCACGCCGAATTGCGGTTCATTCCATTTGGCTTTCGTGCGTTGCGCATTACATATGTACCGAAGAAATACGTTTACTTGCTGTTGATGGTAGAATTCCGTCACGCCTGCCGTTTCAAAGGTGTTTGCAATCGAAATGGAACGATTAACATAGGAAGCATGAACAGCCTGTTGGTACAACAAAGGCGTTGGTACATTGGTCCAACCTGCGCGGACATTCCACGTGAAGCGTCCATTTCCTAGAATGGTGGTCACATGGAACATATTGAATTGGACACGCAGAAAATCCATGGAAGTTAAATCCAAAGAAGGTATGTTCCAAGTCTTTTCTATTTTGATTTGCAGTTTTGGGAACTTCGCTGCTTTAGGTAGAAATACATCGCCGAGAATGATCCCTTTTTCACGGATAGCCCATGAAAATAAAAGTGAACTCATAAAGGCTGAACTCGATGCTTGTTGCATAAACTGGTATCCCTTTGTGAATTGATTTTGCTGGTAATTCAATTCGAGTGTCAGGTGTTTATTGGCGTGAATAATTGTCGAAAGTTGAATTCCCGCCTTCTTTTGGTAGTCCATGTTATTAACAAAAATCATCCTTCCTGCGTCTTGAGAGTAGAACATATTTGTTTTGTAGGATACGTTCCCTCCTACTTCCACCACGTCATTTGCATAGAACAGCTTCAAATTGGTTTTCGTCGATGGATCCAAATGAAATTCCAAGAATCCACCGTATTTGACTTTTTTATCTCCGAATCCATACGCAATAGAGGCATTGGCGGTCATCCATGGAAGAAAGCGGTCTGAATTTTCGATTCCTAATCCAATGCGAGTTTTCTCAAAAGCATTCACAGCGAATAATTTTGTTGCGTCCATATTCAGGTATCCAAGTGGGATTTTACCCGTAGAAAGCACTTTCAATAAGCGCAAGTACCGATCTAAATGCTCTTCTTTGGAAAGACTGTCATTTGAAACGTACGTGTGTTTTTCTTTATCCGTCAATGCATATGGACGCAAACTATCCCATTCTTGGTCTTTGACGCGTTCAGATCCAACGTTTGTTTGCACGGCAATGTTGTTAAACTTCACTTTTTCCAATTCCGGAGGATTAAACTGAACAGATTCCATGTAGGTAGCGCCTTTACCTGTCACAAATGCTGTCTTTCCTTTAGAAACGGTTATGGCAGCGAAAACCATTTGAACCTCGGTCGATAATTTCATAGGAAACCATTTTTTTTGATCGATGAAGGCGTATTCCTGAATAATTCGAACAGTCGTTGAAGATCTATCCACTTTGTATGGCGCTGCAGTTACTTTTTCAACGGCGTAACCATTGGTGTTGATATACAAGTAACCTGTCATACCATCAAAGTCCTTTCCCTTTCGTGGACGAAAGAAAATCGTAAAGGTCGTATCGCGTCCATTAATAGTCGTATCCTCCAGCACGAACAAATAGCGGTTGATTCCACCGAAGGCAATTGGATTCACATATTGAACGCCCAGTAATTCTACTTGATTGTCGTAAAAGTGAAAAGACTGCATGGACTGTGCGAACGTAGAGAACATCGGGTCCGTAAACCCTGAAACTTTGTATGCCTCAACGATTTCTTTTTCCTTGTAAGGAGGTTCAAAATAATGTTTGGAAGCTGTTTCGATCAAAAACAAATGCTGGCGACCGAAGAATTGCTTCATGCTGTAGAGATTGGTATCCGTTGGATCCACAACAGTGTCCTCAAGGATTTTCCGCGATGCATCATCCAAATCAAAAACAAATTTGCTGTATTGAGATGAAATAAATCCATCGTTTTCGAAGGGGTGGTTTTTCATGCGATTGGCAATTACCTGCGCCATGATGCGTTCCGCGGGATTAACTCCAGGTTTCACCACGACTTCTTGCACATTTTGCGCTTTGCTTTTGAGGTAGATTTTGCCGTCTACTACTTGATTCAGCACAATGCTTGTGTCGTAGAATCCCGTCGCACGTATCTTCACCCAATGATTGGAGTCCAAGACCATAAAATAACCATCGATATCCGTTAGGCGCGGTGTTTCTTTTTCCGGCATGACCTTCCCAAACGAAACTGGGTCCTTGGTTTGTTGATCAAGCAGTTGAAATTTCTGTGCGCTCAATTGAAAAGAAGCGATCAACGTGAACAGTAACAATAGGCGCATGCAGTATTTTTTATTAAAAATAAGGAAAATCTCGTAACGCAAGATGTCTATCCTGCGGAATACCGCATCGCTGGATTGTTAATTTAAGGTTATATGGTGCCGCAGCAGTGCAACTGCAGCGGTGCAAAGCGGATGCCTCAGCATTACAACTGCAGCGGAAAAGCGCAACGGTGTGAAGCTTCGCTTTACGTTAACCAAAAAACTCCTCGAAATAACTCGCTGCCAACTTCATTCTGGATCCATACCAAGAACACATTTCGCCATCAATGAGGTGAATCTGTGCGTTTGGAAAGATGGCTTGGTACTTATTGACGTGTTCTGACTTAAAAGGAAAGGGTTCCGAACTTAAAAAGATGTGGTCAACTGTTGCAGGTACAATATCGGACAAAGAGGGATATCGGCTCTGTTCACAGGCATTCTGAAAACCGATTTTCGTTAACATGGAATCGATAAAGGTGTTTTTTCCTGTGACAAACGCGGGCTCGTCCCAAATGAAATAGAGGAAGGTTTTTCCTTGTCCGAGGTTTTGAAGGGACGCAAATGCCTCGATGCTTTCTTCGACCAATAACTCGGCTTCGTCCTCTTTTTCGGTCATGACACCGATGGAATGGATCATCGCAAAAGCATCTTCAATCGTTTCAATGTGACTCATCCAAACGGGAAATTCTTTTTCCAAGGCTTCGATGTCCTCTTTGGTGTTTTCTTCTTTGTTGCCAATGATTAAATCGGGATTCAAGGAACGTATCAACTCCAAATTCAGTTGTTTTGTCCCGCCAATGCGTTGCTTGACACGAAACCAAGAAGATGGATGGATACAAAACTTCGTGATACCAATGACTTCGGATTCTAATCCAAGAGCGTAGAGCAATTCCGTTTGTGAGGGGACCAAGGAAATGATTCGTTTTGGTTCAAGGGGAACATGTACTTTGCGTCCCATTTGATCCACGAAATTTCTTCCAATCATCAAGAGATCGCTGAAATAACGTCGTAACGAGAAACAATGTGGTACTTACCGTTCTCCAAGTGAACCAATACCGCCGGCGTTTGCTTGTTAATCAACTTGCAAATATCTTCGATGTGCGTCGCGTGATTTACCACTGGAAAAGGTGCGTTCATGATGGAGGAAATCGGAGCATCGCGCAAAGCTGGATCTTCCACCAACAATTGATACACATGACTGTCATCGATGGAACCAACAAATACGCCGTCTTTCATGACTGGAATTTGTGAGATTCCGAAGTTGCGCATTTTAGCAATAGCATGTGAAACCAACTCTTCTGCATACAAGGAAACCAATGGTTTATCGGCGTGTTTCGCCACTAAATCCGCAGCTGTAACAATGTTTTCGTCCAAGAATCCGCGTTCTTTCATCCACTCGTCGTTGAAGATTTTTCCAACGTAACGACTTCCATGGTCATGGAATAAAACCACTACGATGTCGTCGGCTGTCAACTGGTCTTTCAATTGCAACAATCCTTTGATTGCTGAACCTGCGGAGTTCCCAACGAAAATTCCTTCTTCACGTGCAATTCTTCGCGTGTAAACCGCTGCATCTTTATCGGTCACTTTTTCGAATAAATCGATCACGTCAAAATCAACGTTTGCTGGTAAAATATCTTCCCCAATTCCTTCGGTGATGTATGGATAGATTTCGTTTTCATCGAAAATTCCTGTTTCCTTGTACTTTTTGAATACGGAACCATACGTATCAATTCCCCAAATCTTGATGTTTGGATTTTTCTCTTTTAAGTACTTCCCAACGCCTGAAATGGTTCCTCCGGTTCCAACTCCCACAACAAAGTGTGTGATTTTTCCTTCAGTCTGTTCCCAGATTTCTGGACCAGTGGATTCGTAATGCGCTTGACGGTTCGACAAATTATCGTACTGATTCACGTACCACGAATTCGGAATTTCTTCTGCCAATCGACGTGAAACGGAATAGTAAGAACGTGGATCCGTTGGCTCAACTGCTGTTGGACAAACCACTACCTCTGCTCCTACCGCACGCAAAATATCCATTTTCTCTTTGGATTGTTTATCGTTTAGTACGCACACCAATTTGTATCCTTTGATGATTGCTGCCAAGGCCAATCCCATTCCCGTATTTCCGGAAGTTCCTTCGATAATCGTTCCTCCCGGATGTAACAATCCTGCTTTCTCCGCATCTTCAATCATTTTTACAGCCATGCGGTCCTTCACAGAATTTCCTGGATTCGTTGTTTCGACTTTCGCGAATACTTGCGCGGAAACTTCAGCTGTTAATTTGTTGATGCGCACCAATGGTGTATTTCCAATGGTTTCGAGGATGTTATTGTATACTTTCATGCGGTGATTTTGGACAAAGTTAAGTAAATGATTTTAGGCAGTCACGGATTTTTCCTTGACGCAGGGAAAAGCAGAAAAAAAACACCTAATTTTAGTTCATGAAAAATTGCCTTTCTTTCCTTTTATGTTGCTTGATGTATACAAGCCACGCCCAAGTTTCTAGCATCCTTCCAAGTCCGGTGACGTATGTTCAACGTGAAGGATCCTTTCAAATAAACCAAGCTCTGACGGTAAATCCGTCTGAAATCAATCCATCGCTTTTCGCACAATTGAAAGAACTAGGAACGATTTATCACCAATTACGCATCGAACCGAATGTCCAAAATGCGATGCTTCAATTCAAAAAGTTGGAGAATGTCAAACAAGATTCCTACAGCATAAACGTTGCAGGTGGCATTACGATTTCTTATTCGAGCGATGCTTCTTGTTATTATGCCATGACTTCCCTCATGCAATTGATGAAGCGCAACGAAAATGGACTTTCCCTGCCAATGTGTTTTGTGAAGGATTATCCGAACTTTCAATGGCGCGGACTACATTTGGATGTTTCCCGTCATTTTTTCACGGTGGAAGAAATCAAACGCTTCATTGATTTGATGTCCTATTACAAGTTCAATACCTTTCACTGGCATTTAACCGACGACCAAGGATGGCGCATCGAAATCAAGAAGTATCCAAAACTGACGGAAATTGGTGCGTGGCGAGATAGCACCGTGGACAATCACTACACCACCGTTCCAAGAACCTACACGAAAGCGCGCTACGGTGGATTTTACACACAAGAACAAATCAAGGATGTTGTTGCCTACGCGGAAGCAAAATACGTGACGATTGTCCCAGAAATTGAAATGCCAGGTCACGCACGCGCTGCATTGGCTGCTTATCCTGAATATTCTTGTACGGGCAAAGCACAAGGCGTTGAAGGACTTTGGGGAATTTTCGATGATATTTTCTGTTCCAAACCGGCATCTATTCAATTCTTAAAAGACATTTTGGATGAAGTGATTCCGTTGTTTCCAGGACAATACATCCACATTGGTGGCGATGAAGCACCGAAAACACGCTGGCATAGTTGTCCGAAGTGTCAAGACATCATGAAAGAAAATCACCTAAAGGACGAACACGAATTGCAGAGTTACTTCATTCGCCAAATGGATGCATACGTGACAGCGAAAGGAAAAAAAATCATTGGTTGGGATGAAATCCTCGAAGGTGGACTTTCGCCCAATGCGGCTGTGATGTCTTGGCGTGGATTCGATGGCGGATTGGAAGCAGCGAAGCAAGGACATTACGTTGTGATGACTCCAGGCTCTCACTGCTATTTCGATCATTACCAAGGAAAAGGGAAAGATGAACCTTTGGCGATTGGCGGCTACACTTCCTTGGAGAAAGTCTTTACGTTTAATCCGATTCCACCTGATTTAGGTCCGGAAGTTTCGTCGTACATTTTGGGTGGACAAGCGAACATTTGGACAGAATACATTCCCACTTTTTCCAAAGTGGAATACATGGCCTATCCACGCGCCATTGCCTTGAGCGAAGCACTTTGGTGTACCACAAAACCCACGTACGATGTCTTTTTATCTGTGCTCGTTCAAGATCACTTTCCGCAATTGGATCGATGGAAAGTCAATTATTCAAAGAGTGCTCTAAAGGCTTCTGTGAAAACCTTGCGAACGAATACAGGAATCGAATTAAAATCCACCGGACAAAGCATCGAAAACGGAAAAATAAAGAAAACTTCCATCTCCTTTCCCTTCACGCGCAGCAAGAAAAAGACAAAAACGGAAACGGTTATGATTCATCCGGAGGACGAAAGCATTCGTCAAACGATCCAAATCACGAATCACTTGGCGCTCGGAGCGAATGTTCGCTTTGTGACAGAACCGAGTCCAAAATACAACGGTGGAGACATCGTTTTAGTCGATGGTCAATTCGGTGCGCGTCCGTGGAAAGGACACGAATGGATTGGCTTTGACACGAATGTCATTGTGTTGGAAATTGACCTAGGAAAAATAACGAAAATCCGAGAAGTGAAAGTAAGTTTCCTCCAAGACGAAAACAGTTGGATTCATGCGCCTCATCAAGTGGAAATCGAATCCATTTTGCCGAAACGCACCGATGGAATCGGAATGGCAGAAGGTCCAAGCTTGGATTCATATGCATCAAACTCGGAAATCTGGAACCTCCCTTATAAAGGAAAAACTCAAACGATTCGCATAACGATAACTGGTTCACCAAAAATCCCCAATGGACTTCCCGGAGAAGGAAGTATACCTTGGATCTTCATCGATGAAATTCAAATTAATTGATCCTCACATCCACATCTACAGTTAGGAGAATTGAAATGATCCATTTATTAGAAAATTTAAGCATGAATTCTGTCCGAATTGGATAGCTATTTTCTTCAAAAAGAAACATTCCATTGACGTCGGATGTTGTACCTTTGCAAAAACTTTTTTTATGGCTACGCGTAATTGGCAAACAATTAAAAAATACGAAGACATTAAATTCGAGTTCTTCGAAGGAATTGGTAAAATCACGATTAATCGTCCACGCGTATACAACGCGTTTCGTCCAGAGACGAATTTCGAAATGTTGGACGCGATGAACATCTGTCGCGAACGTCCGGACATCAACGTGGTTGTTTTCACCGGAGAAGGCGACAAAGCATTCTGTTCAGGTGGAGATCAAAACGTAAAGGGTGTTGGTGGATACATTTCTGAAAATGGGGTTCCTCGCTTAAATGTCTTGGATTTACACAAAGCCATTCGTTCCCTGCCTAAACCAGTTATTGCGATGGTGAATGGGTATGCGATTGGTGGTGGACACGTACTGCACGTTGTGTGCGATTTAACGATTGCTTCAGAAAATGCGATTTTTGGTCAAACTGGACCGAAAGTAGGAAGTTTTGACGGAGGATTCGGTTCTTCGTACTTGGCGCGCCACGTCGGACAGAAAAAAGCACGTGAAATTTGGTTCCTTTGTAATCAATACACCGCTGAAGAAGCAGAAAAAATGGGCATGGTCAACAAAGTTGTTCCATTTGACCAATTAGAAGATACCGTTGTTGAATGGTCAAAAACGATCATGAAAAGAAGTCCATTGGCAATCCGCATGATCAAACGTGCAATGAATGCTGAACTAGACGGACAACACGGATTAATGGAATTGGCTGGCGATGCTACCCTACTCTATTATTTAACCGAAGAAGCGCAAGAAGGAAAACACGCCTTCTTGGAAAAAAGAGATCCTGATTTTTTACAATACCCAAAATTCCCTTGATATGTCAGTAAGAGACCTACAACCAAACGCATTATGGAACCATTTTGCTGATTTGAATGCCGTTCCTCGTCCTTCGAAAAAAGAAGAACGCGTGCGTCAATTCATGATCGATTTTGGAAACTCATTGAACTTGAAAACGGTGGAAGATGCCATCGGAAACGTGTACATCTACAAAGCAGCAACTGCGGGAATGGAAAATCGTCCAACGGTGATTCTTCAAGCGCACTTGGACATGGTTCATCAAAAGAATTCCGACACAACTTTCGACTTCGATCAACAAGGAATCGAAATGATTGTCGATGGTGATTGGGTACGTGCAAACGGAACAACACTTGGTGCCGACAACGGAATTGGTGTCGCAGCGATCATGGCGATTTTGTCGTCGACAGATATTCCACATCCAGCGGTTGAAGCATTTTTCACGGTGGACGAAGAAACAGGAATGACGGGAGCCATCAAAATGGACCCAAGCTTTTTGAGTGGATCCATCCTATTGAACATTGACACCGAAGACGACGACGAATTATCCATCGGATGCGCCGGAGGAATCGATACAAATACGACTTACACGTACGGACAAGTTCCAGTCGAAGGAGAAACGTTCACCCTTTCCGTTCGTGGATTGTTGGGCGGACATTCCGGAATGGACATCGACAAAGGACGTGGAAATGCAAACAAATGGATGGCAAGAATCCTTTGGGAAATGAAACAAGTGACAAACATCCAATTGATTTCCTTCGATGGTGGAAGTTTGCGCAATGCCATTCCACGTGAAGCGACTGCAGTGATTGCAAGCAGCGATATTTCTGCTGTAAAATCAGTGTTCGCTGAGATTTCAGCAACCTTAAAAGAAGAATACGTAAGCATTGAACCGAATTGTCAATTCGAGCTTCAAGCGACAACGACTTCAGAACAAGCCATGATACAGAACGATTTCACAAAAATCATTTCCTTGCTTTGTTCCGTTCACAATGGCGTTTACCGCATGAGTCCAGACATCGCTGGATTGGTAGAAACGTCTTCCAGTTTAGCGAGAATCATTATCAAGGACGGAAGTTTTGTTTCACAATCCTTGCAACGAAGCAGCGTTGAATCTACCAAACGCGAAGTGTGCATGGTGATGCGTGGAGCCTTCGAAAATGCAGGATGTCACGTTGAACAAACAGGCGATTATCCCGGATGGAAACCAAATCCAAATTCGGGTATTTTGAATGTCATGGAAAACTTGTACTTCGAACTTTTCAACGAGAAAGCTAAAGTAAAAGCATGTCACGCCGGATTGGAATGTGGGATTTTAGGAAAGCACCTTCCAGGAGTGGACATGATTTCCTTTGGACCAAATATCCGTGCAGCACATTCACCGGATGAAAAAGTACAAATTTCTTCTGTTCAGAAATTCTGGAACTATTATTTAGAAACTTTAAAAAGAATCGCTTAATCTCTCACCATCAAGACACTCAAAATCCTTATTTTTAGCACATGAATTTTCAATTAAATACGATAGAAGAAGCCATTTCAGAAATCCAACAAGGACGCGTAGTCATTGTAGTGGATGACGAAGGACGTGAAAACGAAGGCGACTTCTTAACAGCAGCAAGAAACGCGACACCCGAAGTCATCAATTTCATGGCGACACACGGACGCGGTTTGATCTGCGCTCCAATCAGTGAAGAACGTTGTAATGCATTAGGATTAGAGATGATGGTGCAAAGTAATTCTGCTGCATACGAAACACCCTTTACGGTGAGCATTGATTTAATTGGACACGGATGTACAACCGGAATTTCTGCCAGTGATCGCTCCAAAACAATCTTGGCCTTAATTGACCCAACGATACGACCAGAAGAATTAGGGAAACCTGGACACATTTTCCCCTTGCGTGCACGCAAGGGCGGCGTTTTGCGTCGTGCAGGACACACAGAAGCAGCGGTGGATTTATCCCGTTTAGCTGGATTCGAAGAAGCAGGTGTAATCGTTGAAATCTTGAATGAAGATGGAACGATGGCACGTGTCCCAAGTTTGATTGAAATCGCACAGAAATTCGACTTAAAAATAGTTTCCATCGAGGATTTAATCAAATACCGTGTGGAACATGAGTCCTTGATTGAAGAACAAGTTTCCGTTCACATGCCGACAGAATTCGGTGATTTTCAATTACGCGCGTTCAAAGACACGAGCAACGACCAAGATCATTTGGTATTGACAAAAGGAACTTGGACAAAAGATGAACCAGTGTTGGTTCGTGTGCACTCGTCTTGTTTAACCGGTGATATTTTTGGTTCATGTCGATGCGACTGTGGACCTCAATTGCACAAAGCGATGGAAGTCATTGAAAAAGAAGGAAAAGGCGCGATTGTTTACATGAATCAAGAAGGAAGAGGAATCGGACTTTTAAATAAATTGAAAGCGTACAAATTGCAAGAAGAAGGATTAGACACCTACGAAGCAAATGAGAAATTAGGATTCAAAGCAGACGAAAGAGATTACGGAATTGGTGCACAAATCATCCGTTCCATCGGAATTTCTAAAATGCGTTTGATGTCCAACAACCCAAAGAAACGTACCGGTTTAATTGGCTACGGATTAGAAATCGTTGAAAATGTTGGCTTGGAAATCGCAAGTAACGTACACAATCAGCATTACTTGGAAACGAAGCGTGACAAAATGGGTCACAACCTAAAACTAGACTAAATGTTAAAGGCAACAGGAATACAAAAAGCGTACGGCGATCTTTCGATCTTAAAAGGCGTTGACTTAACTGTTGCTTCTGGAGAAGTGATTTCCATCGTTGGATCTTCCGGCGCTGGAAAAACAACGTTACTACAAATATTAGGAACCTTGGATCGTCCAGATCAAGGTGAATTACTCATTGATGGCATCAATCCATTTACGCTTTCCTCCAAAGGACTGGCTGATTTCCGTAATACATCCATTGGATTCATTTTTCAATTTCATCAATTACTTCCAGAATTCACCGCACTTGAAAACGCGATGTTACCCGCGTTAATTGGTGGAAAAAGTAAAAAAGAAGCCGAAGAACGCGCACAGCACTTGTTTCAAAAATTGAACATCGGACACCGTACGACACACAAACCGTCGGAATTATCAGGTGGTGAGCAACAACGCGTCGCGGTTTGTCGTTCCTTGATGAATCAACCTGCCGTGATCTTCGCGGATGAACCATCCGGAAACTTGGACACCAAAAACGCACAGGAATTACATGAATTGTTTTTTCAATTGCGCGAAGAATTCAAGCAAACCTTCGTGATTGTCACACACAACGAATCCTTCGCTCAAATGGCTGACCGTTCTTTGGTCATGCGTGATGGAAATTTCATCTAAGCGTTTTGAGTCCAAGTGAATTAAAAGAATTCCTCGATTTCAAAGCATCCTTCTACGAGCAAGGACATTTTTTGGAAGAAGATCCCATTCAACTCCCCCATCGATTTAGCCAGAAAGAGGACATTGAAATTATTGCCTTTCTTGTATCCATGATTGCGTGGGGAAACCGAAAAAGCATTGTCAAAAGTGGAGAACGCATCATCGACATCATGGGAAATTCACCCTATGATTACATCATGTCCTACACGGGCGAGATTCCAACATCGTTTGTCCACCGCACCTTCAACAACGAAGACCTTAGCGGATTCTTTGCGTGTTTGCACAGACTTTACCAAGACCAAGGACTCGAAGCTGCTTTTTCCAAACAACAAGCAACAGACGACTTAAAAATGCGCATCACGCACTTTCGTGAAGAATTTTTCAAGGGTGAACATTTGTCCAGAACGCACAAACACATTTCCAATCCCGCTTCCGGTTCCGCGGCGAAACGCTTGGTCATGTTCCTCCGATGGATGGTTCGTTCAGCCGACAAAGGCGTAGACTTCGGAATCTGGAAAAGCATTTCCACCTCCGAATTAATGATTCCCCTCGATGTACACACGGGGAATGTCGCACGCAAACTCGGACTCCTCACCCGTACACAGAACGATTGGAAAACAAACGAAGAACTCATCGATACCTTCCGTTCCTTTGACGCAAACGATCCAGCGAAATACGATTTCGCCTTGTTTGGACTAGGAGCGTATGAGGGTTTTTAATTCAACTCTGGAAACGGAATCAATTCCATGGCATTCGTGTAATCAGAGCCTTCGAGTGGATAAAGTATCAAGAGATTTTCGTTGGTGAATTCAAATTCAAATTCACGTTTTTCATCGGGAAAAATCATCGTGACGTAGTGTTTTTCGTGATCAAACTCCATCTTTCCATGAACTCCTTTTCCAGCTGCTAATTTTTGAAGATTCGTGAGTAGGCAGTTTCCGGATTGGTAAAAAATGATGACTTCCTGTTGCAAGGAATGCTTCAAGATTACTGCTCCATCTGGCGATATGGTTTTTTTCACCATCCAAACCTTGCTGTTTCCATCCGTAAAACCTTGTGTGAAATCGACATAGTCCGTGCGGATGCTCCCTGAACATGCGCTCAACAAGGAAACAAGCAGGAAAAAACTAAAAAAGTAACTTTTCGTCATGGAGGATTTTGTTCACTTCAATCGAAACGGAATCAATGAGTTCCGGCTTCACTTTTCCTTTGCAATTGTAGGAATAAAGTTCCTCACAACTGCTGAATTCGTATTTGCCATCTTTCCACTTGAAGACACAATGGTAGGCCTCATCGTACTCATCTAAACGAAAACGAATCACCAAATCATCGTAAGTCGACGGTCCATTTTTTCTGCGCTCAATCACATTTCCTTTGATGGTATTCGTCAATACAAGTTGACCTTTTTCACGCTCAAATATGAGAATACGTCTGGATTTAAAGTTTTCAGGATCATTCGGGTAGGCAGCACCATTGACCAATAGCAAAAAGGCATTTTTCAGTGAAACGGCATCATTCAATTTGAAAAAACGGAAAAACTTTGGTGAGCAAGATCCGAGTTGACCGTCGAGAATCGTTGTATCACATATTTTTAATTCTTTCAATAATTTCAACTCATTTCCATCCGTAAAGGTGTTTTGATTGAAGTCTGTGGAAATGTATTCGATGCGGGACGTTTCCTTTTTCGGAGTTTCTGTCACCGTTGGCTGATCAGATTTCTGGTTCATTGTTACCATGATCACCACAACAACAAGTGTCACAAATATGATGAGTAGGCCTTTTTTCGTTTTTAATCGATTCATGCTTCTAAATTACGAATTAAAAATAGTGCTTGAGGCAAGAAACGCTTTTTGAAAAGCATCCATGTCCAAACCGGTTTCGATGTCTCGTTCCGTCATCCACGCTGTCAACTGCTCTGTGGCAAGATTTCCTGTGAGCTCATCTTTCGCCATCGGACAACCGCCAAATCCATTGATTGCTGTATCAAAACGACGACATCCACCTTCGTAAGCGGATTCAATCACCGCCGCTGCTTTTTCGCGAACCGTGTGAAAATGTGCACCAAATTCCACATTTGGCAAAGCTGATTGAAGGATGGGAAACAGATTTCGCACATCCCTTGGATCAGCGCAACCAATCGTGTCCGACAGTGCTAAAATGGAAACGCCAAAGTCATTGTGTAACCGTTCTGACCAACTCAAAACCAATTCGGGATTCCATTCCTCCCCGTAAGGATTCCCGAATCCCATGGACAAGTAAACCACCAATTCCTTATTCGCATGTTGCGCAATGGATTGTAATTTTTCCACTTGAAACAAGGAATCTTCGATGGACGTGTTCGTATTTCGTTGTTGAAATTGTTCAGAAATGGAAAATGGGTAGCCTAGGTATTGAATTTCATCAAAGGATGCCGCATCGTTTGCTCCGCGCTCATTGGCAACAATCGCCAATAATTTGGAAGAAGTATTCAGGTTTAATCCCTCCAACACGTCGGCTGTATCGCGCATCTGCGGAATGGCTTTTGGAGAAACAAAACTTCCAAAGTCGATGGTATCGAATCCACAGTTCAACAGTTGATTGATGTACTGCGTTTTTAACTCCGTAGGAATAAATTCATGCAATCCTTGCATCGCATCTCTCGGACACTCGACGATTTTCAAACTAGGCATGCTGTGCTTTTTTGATCAATGCTTGATTGATTTCCTTGATTAATCCTGGTCCTTCGTAGATGAATCCAGAATACAATTGAACCAAGGTCGCTCCTGCATCTATTTTATCTAATGCGTCTTTTGCGGTGTGAATTCCACCAACCGCCATCATGGGAATACTTCCATTTGATTTCGTATAAATGTAGCGAATCACTTCCGTGGAACGTAGCGTTAAGGGTTTGCCTGAAACTCCTCCAGCGCCTAAAGCTTCCACTTCCGCACTCGGAGTGATTAATCCTTCTCGACTAATCGTCGTGTTTGTTGCAATGAGTCCAGCGATTTTTGTTTCCTGAACAATCTCGATGATTTCATCTAATTGTTCGTTCGTCAAATCTGGCGCAATTTTCAATAAAATAGGTTTGGGATTCGCGTTCGCTTCGTTTTTTTGCTGCAAGGTGGACAATAATTCCATCAAAGGAGCTTTATCTTGCAAGGCACGTAAATTAGGAGTATTCGGTGAAGAAACATTTACGGCAAAATAATCAACCTCATCGAACAGGGCATCAAAACAAATCACATAATCATTCAGAGCCTCTTCGTTGGGAGTCCATTTATTCTTCCCAATGTTTCCACCAATGATGAGCTGGTGATTTTTTCTGGACTTCAAGTGTTTCAAGGCTTCTTGAACACCGTCGTTATTGAATCCCATGCGATTCAAAATCGCTTCGTCTTTTTTCAAACGAAACAATCGTGGTAGTTCATTTCCTGGTTGAGCCAAGGGAGTTACGGTTCCGATTTCAATGAATCCGAAACCACAGCTTTCCATTTCGTTAAAATACTTGGCGTTTTTATCAAATCCCGCAGCAAGTCCAACTGGATTAGGGAATTTCAAACCGATGAATTCACGTTCCAAAGCGGGATGTTCTACGTGATACATGGAACGAAAAATCCACTTTGTTGGTGGGAATTTCACGATGGACTGTAAAAGTCCAACAACAAAATAATGGACTTTTTCCGCGTCAAAACGGAACAAAATGGAACGAACGAATTGGTACATATACAAATGTAAAAACTAATTTCTACATCGCAGGGAAATACCAAAGTTTAGAACCAAATCAATGCAGTAAAAACAACACCTAAAACATAAATCCAAGGATTCATGATCCATTTTTGATATTTTACTCCACCATAAATGGAATCAAAATCCATTCGTTGTCGAATTTGTTCGGAGCTAGGCTCTTCCCTGTCCAGTAGAAATTTTATCATGTTCATTCTTTTTTATTAAACAATTCTTTCAATTTCAAAAGCGCACGAAACGTTTTTACTTTTGCGTTATTTTCAGAAAGTCCGACAATTTCACCAATTTCTCTGAAAGAACGTTTTTCAAAAAAACGCATTTCGATTAACTGTAATTGTACTTCTTTTAGTTTTCCTAAAGCCACCAATAATTTTGCGCGGTTTTCCTCGCTACTGTCATCTGTAAAATCATCCATCACTTGTTTTAAGGTTATGGAATCGATGCTCACGGTACGACGTGCCTTTTTATCGCGGAAAGATTGATACAACTCACTCTTCGCGATGCGAAATAACCAAGAAGAAAAAGGCACTCCCCTATTCTCATATTTTTGGATACTTCCCATTGCCTTGATGAACACACAAGATGTGATGTCATAAGCACTTTCGGTTTCATCCACACGTTTGAACACATAGCGAAAAATCGCTTCGTGGTAACGTTCGTACAAAGGAGCAAAATAACGCGGATGTTCTTTCGCACGTTCAACGAGTTTCATTTCCTCATCCAGACGAAATGCACTCAGATGGTAAGTCATGTTGACAGCCATAAGTTCTGGTTTTAGTTCTAGTTTGATTTTTTGGAGATCGCGAGGCTTGCAGTCCTCACTTATAGGGATAACGCTTAAATTTTAAAAACGTATCAGTTTTTTTGAAAAAAAATTTCAATTAAATTGAAATCCTAAGCTGAATAAGCAAATCAGACTTTCGATTTCCTATGATTTGCTCTGCTCCAGAGCTAATTGAGCTGCGATTTTCGTATAAAAAGACGCCATATTTGATCCATAAATCACACGAACGCCAAAAACTGTAACGCAACAACACGTACGCACGACTTCCTTGGTAATAATACGCTGGAACAGCAAATACGTACAAGGCATTGCTTTCGAAGGTGTAAATGCGCGTATCGTAACTATCGGTATCAAACAGAGCAAAACGCAGCGACAGATCAAAAGGACTACTTTTCGGTTTAAAAATTAAATCCTGCGAAAACATCATCCCTTGCTCCGGAGTATTGCTCGCTCGGTGAATCGTTACATATTCCAAACGCGTTTTGAGCGAGATGAATTCGTTTAAGACACAGGACATGTTCAAACGGTAATTGCGCTGCATGACATCTTCGATTTCCGTGACGGTTCCATCGCTATCTCGGCTGTTTTTCTGACGCATTTGTTGACGAAAACGTCCGTAGATCTCAAAGGTTTTGGATGGCCTGTAAACCGGTTGTAGCAAAATTTCATGTCCGTAGGATGGTGAATCGACGCCATATTTCATCCATGGAAATTTAAATAAATCAGCGTAGGCATTGATCGACCATGCCGATGCGATTTTCCACTTGAACCCAGCATACGTTCCTTCCTCGTTTTGTGTGTTGCTTCCTTCAGAGAATCCTGCATTGTACAAGGTTTGATAATCCTTTTGGTAGTTGCGGTATAAAACACCAAAGCTAAATCTTGGGTCTAGGGACATCATCGCGGCATGCACCATTGCCCATCCGTTTTGGGCGGAAACATCCGGACGAAGGACTTTGGAAACTTCCCCAAAGACATTGATATTTCGGAAGACATAACTGTAATCTGAGCTCAGTGAAGAAAAAGAGGTTCCTCTAAAATCAAATTGATTGTAGTACTGCATGTTCTTGGTGTATGGCTTATCGTATCCTTGGTGAACCAGTGCTCCACCCCAGCGAAAAGCACCATTGACATATCGGACATTCGCCCCCAAAATTCGTTCATTGAGTCCATTCTTTTTTGCGATTTCATTCGTCGTTCGGTGCAAGCCTGTTAAATCAATTGTCGAAACGAATTCCAAATCATCGTAAGTCGAATCAGACAGGGTGACACCATCCATTTTCTTTTGCGAAGCAAACACAAGCAAGGACCAATTTCGGTATCCAAAATCTGCGGCGGCACCACGTAAGAAACGAGATTCATCCACAGAAGTATAGGCACGTATTGGAATCGCTGTTCGCTTCATGGTGGTCAGATCAGCTGTTTTACCAAAGGCATAACTGGACCAAAGGTTGAGTCCTTGTCCAACCTGAATCTGGTAATCGCCAATGACCGCCGACTTCAAATATTTTCCGCCTTTAAAAAACGCATGAGCGGAATAAAAATCGAAACCTTGTTTCTGGGTTCCGCGAAAAAACTGTTCTCCAGCGTCTTTCTCCGCTGTAAATCCAATCGAAATATTTGTTTTGTACGAATAACGAAAACGAGAATAATACCGGTCGCTGTTACCGTAATAGTATTTATTGGAAGCTTGCCGAACGGAATCACTCACATCGGCATACCCTGTTTTGGATTCAACCGTTGGTTGGTAGCGGATATACTCCTCGAATTTCCCTTGCTTAATCGCTTCTTTCCAAGTGATGTGCAACTGATCTAGGCGATCATCCACCCGAATAAAAGGAAGCAACATCTGAATGGTTTGTAGGTCCCAAAAAGTCAAACTTTGCAATTCGTAAATGGAAATAAATTTCCCAAACGCTTTTCGATGAAGCAAGACATCATTGATTTGTACTCCCGTCAGTAAGTACAATTCCTCCAATTCCTCGCCACTCGTTACATTCAGGTTGATCGGATGATCGAAGTAATAATTCAATTGTTCAATGACATTGGTTAAGTCCATGTTCTCGGACTGTACTTGTTCGGAGATAAACTCGATGCGTTGCTGAATGATTTCTCCCCGATCCTGAGCGTGAGCAGCAAGTCCTGCGGACAAAAGCATTAAAAGAACGAGGTATTTCATGTTAATTTAAATCGGCTTGAAAACTGATATGTGGACTCCATCCCAATAATTGATGATACGCTGTTCCAAGATCCAATTGAAAACGACTTTTGAATTGCGTTCCCACACCAAAAGAAAAAGAAATGGGCGCCGTGGACAATCCACCTCTAAAACAAATTTTAGCCGATGGTTTGTATTCAGCCCCTATCTTAACTGAAAGTGGATAAAGTACATTTTTCTCTAATTCCGAGACGATGAAAATCTGATCAGATATCACGTATTGCATACCCAATCGCATGAGTGTGGTTAAGCGTTCATTTGAATTCGACGCTATTTTCGTCCGTCCAATATTTAACACGCTACAACCCAGCCGAATTTGTTCTGTAAACTGAACTAACAATCCCATTTCGCCAGTCACATTGGAAGATTTTCCATAATTTTCGTTCAAGCGAATGGAGTGATGATTCAATTGAACACCAAGTGATACTTTTTCGGATAAAGCCATAGCCAATCCTAGTCCATTTTTCAGTGAACGGTATTGTTGATAGCCATACCATTGACTTCCCGCAGAAAAAACCATCCGTTTCAAAGGAATCGCGTAAACCAGTCCTTGCGTTTGCATCTCTTTGACACTGAATCGATTTTGATAACTTATGCCAATGTTTTGCTTTTTCAAACCAACCAAAGCAGCCGGATTATTTACATGTGCCCATACATCATTGAGTGAAACACTTGCGTTGGACATAGATAATGCTCGAGCACTGTTGGACATACCTTGACTCCATCCATGAAAGGAAGAGCAGAGTATAAAGAAGCTTAAAAATTGTTTCACAGAAATTGCATTGAAGGTTCTAAAATACATTTTTCGAATGAAATAGCGTCAAACTTGTCGATTCTAATCGTTTAAGCCCCTTCCCATTCAAACTTCTGTGTATATTTGAAAAAAGAAATTTCAGTCCTACATGTCCAATTTAAACTACCCTTTTGCACCCGTAGCTCATGAAGATTGGGTACTTCAAATACAAAAGGAATTACGTGACCAAACAGAACGCATGCTATTTAAGGATTCCATCGAAGGATTGGAATTAGATGTCATTGAACCCGTTTCAATAATCACTCCCATTGACTTTTCGTCTTTTCGTGATTCAGTCAATAATGTTCACTTTGAGCGAATTCAAACAGAAAAGGAAAGCAATCGTTGCATGTTATTGGCGCTCATGCAGGGAGCGAACGCTTTATTTATTCAAATAGAAAAAGCAGAAGTTGACTGGAACATCGTTTTTGACAATATTGAATTGGCTTATATTCGAACCGAAATTATCATTCAGCAATCTGCTCAATTAGATTCTTTAAAAAATCAATTGAACAGCGAACAACTCGAACACCTTGTCATTCTGAATGATGTGCTTGTTCAAGATCAACAGGAAGGATGTCAAGCGTATTTTAATGGATTTGAATTGCAACAAATCGGATCCAATTCCATCGATGAATTAAGCTTAATTTTAAGTTCGTATCACCATCATTTGTCGAACGGGATTCGATCGGCTGTCGTGTTCAGCGTTGGAATCGGTGCTAATTATTTTGTTCAAATGGCCAAAATTAGGGCCCTGCATTATTTAATCAATAAAATCAGTTCGATTCACGGAATCCAACATCCAAGCTACCGCATTCAAGCACATGTTGGGTGGGTGAATAAATCCTTGAAGGATCCATACACAAATTTACTGCGTCAAACGAGTGAGGCGATGTCCGCATATGCTGGCGGAGTTCACGGATTAGTGATTCATCCATGGGATGAATATGCGCAAGAAGGAAAAGAAGATTTCACCGTACGCATGTCCTTAAATATTTTGAATTTACTAAGCGATGAAGCGCATTTCAGTTGGGTACAAGACCCCATGAAAGGAAGTCGCATCGTTGAGGGATTAACGAATCAATTCATTGTTAAAACATGGAAACGCATTCAAAATTTGACGGATATGGATGAATCATCGATGATTTCAACAGTCATGCGTTCCATAGAAAAAACGCGAAAACAACGAAGAGCGCAATGGGATTCTGGACAAGATAAATTGATTGGAGTCCATTACTTTTTGAACAGTGACAAAAGTAAAGCCAAATCTTGGGGGGAATTACCACATTATTTGGGTAAAGAATATTTAACCGTTGAAAAATTAAATTGAGATGAATAAAATCGATTTAAAATCAATTCCAGCATTTGAGGCAGGACAGTCAACGGAGGTAATGGACGCAGATGAAGTCTTGACAAATGAGGGCTTTACCGTCAAATCAATTTATTCAGCTTCGGATATCGCAAACATTGATCACACCAGATATCGCTCTGGATTTGCGCCATTTCTGGGAGGGCCATATGCTTCGATGTATGTATCCAAACCTTGGACGATACGACAATACGCAGGATTTTCAACAGCCGAAGAATCCAACGCATTTTACCGTAGAAATTTAGCTTCTGGACAAAAAGGATTATCCGTTGCCTTTGATTTAGCGACACACCGTGGCTACGATTCTGATCATGAACGCGTAAAAGGAGACGTTGGAAAAGCAGGCGTAGCTATCGATTCCATCGAGGACATGAAACGCTTGTTCGACCAAATTCCTTTGGGAGAAATGTCCGTTTCCATGACCATGAATGGCGCGGTTTTACCCATTTTGGCATTTTACATTGCTAGTGCATTGGAACAGGGCGTGAGTTTAGCCGAATTAAGTGGGACCATACAAAATGACATCCTAAAGGAGTTCATGGTGCGAAACACATACATCTATCCACCTAGGCCATCGATGCGCATCATCGCGGATATCTTTTCGTACACGTCGCAACACATGCCGAAATTTAATTCCATCAGTATTTCTGGCTACCACATGCACGAAGCAGGAGCGACAGCCGCATTGGAGTTAGCCTACACCTTAGCAGATGGTATTGAATATGTTCGAACAGGATTAAATACCGGACTAAAAATTGATGAATTTGCACCAAGATTAAGCTTCTTTTGGGCAATTGGAATGAATCACCATGTTGAAATTGCCAAGCTAAGGGCTGGACGCTTATTGTGGGCGAAATTGATCAAAGAATTCAATCCATCCTCCGCGAAGTCCTTGGCCTTACGAACACATTGTCAAACATCTGGATGGTCCTTGACCGAACAAGATCCATTTAACAATGTCGCTCGAACGTGTATTGAAGCACTATCTGCTGTTTTGGGTGGGACACAATCCTTGCACACCAATGCATTAGACGAAGCGATTGCCTTACCAACCGATTTTTCAGCGCGAATCGCTCGGAATACACAAATCTTTTTGCAACAAGAAACAGGAATCACTTCGTTTATTGATCCAACTGCGGGCAGTTATTACATTGAATCACTGACAAATGAATTAGTTAACCAAGCTTGGGCATTGATACAAGAAGTGGAGGAATTAGGTGGGATGGCTAAAGCCATTGAAACAGGAATTCCGAAAATGCGCATTGAAGAAGCGGCAGCAAAAAAACAAGCGCGCATTGATTCTACCCAAGAGATCATTGTTGGTGTCAACCGATACCAAACCGACGAAAAAGCAGATTTTGAGATTCTTGAAATAGACAATTCCAAAGTGCGCGATGCTCAAATTGAAGGGTTGAATCAACTGAAATCCAATAGAGATCAAAAGAAAGTTGACATACTTCTCCATGAACTAGAATCTGCGGCAAAAGAAGAAAATGGAAATTTATTGGAAATTGCCATCCGAGCGGCACAAGCTCGCTGTACCCTAGGAGAAATTTCTGATGCGTTAGAACGCGTTTATGGCCGGTATCAAGCCGTTATTCGCTCCATTAGTGGAGTTTATTCAAAAGAAATTATGAAAGATCAAGATTTTGTTAAAGCAACAGAATTGGTGGAAGTTTTTAGTCAATTAGAAGGAAGACGACCACGAATCATGATTGCTAAAATGGGACAAGACGGGCATGACCGAGGAGCTAAAGTCATTGCTACTTCCTTCGCTGATATCGGTTTCGATGTGGATATTGGACCATTATTCCAAACTCCCGCGGAAGCAGCGAAACAAGCCATTGAAAACGATGTTCATATATTGGGCGTCTCTTCGCTTGCTGCTGGACACAAAACATTGGTTCCAGAAGTCATCGCAGAGTTGAAAAAACTAAACAGATCAGACATCATGGTCGTTGCTGGCGGTGTCATTCCTCAACAAGATTATGACTATTTATACCAAGCAGGCGTTTTCGGGATTTACGGTCCAGGAACAAAAATCGCTAAGGCTGCTCAAGAGATATTAAACCTATTGATTAAAAGTCATGAATAATTTTTTGTAAATTCGGCACAATAATTGAAAACACACCCATTAAAAAAAAACAACGCTTATGTTTTCTAGAAAAATACTTTTAACCGGTTTATTTAGCCTGCTTTGGATGAGTAGTCAACTATCCGCGCAACAACCAAGCTTGCAATTAAAAGAATCAAAACGTGTAATTACCCTTGATGATGAAGGGAGCAAAACGAATCGCGTAGAGATGAAATCCATCTTTACTCCTGCAGGAACGAAAAAAGTAGGAACAGAATGGACCATTTCCGGTACAAAAGATAAAGATTGGGCATTTACGAAAGGAGATGAAAAAGCGGACATTGTTGAAGTAGAGTTTAAACGCGTTGGAAATTATAGCGTTTCGTTGACAGTCACTTATTCAAAGTCAAAAAAATTAAAAAATGGCGAGGTAGAGGAAGAAGAATTCGACGTTTCAGAAGATCGAGACAATTTAATTACCGTTACCAATAACTTGGATGAATTAACACAAATTCATGCGGATAGTAATTTTATCAAGTTGGTAAAACGCGCTTCAGATTATGTCGTTAAGCCTAAGTATGCAAGCGACCCAACACCATATATTTTCCTTGCAAAAGGATTTTACGGAATGTACCGTAAAGACTTAAAGGACCCGTTGATTCCCGACCCTTTCGATGAAGCCGTTACAGCTACCGCAACAGCTATAGAGAAAGATGAAAATGGAATTTTCAGAATGCCTATTCACGAAATGTGGCTGAATAATTTCCAAAGTGAACTACTTGACAATGGAATAATTTATCGTTTGGAAGACGAAGATGGGTACCCTATTCTTTACACAAATACAAATAAAGAGAAACTAGCAGAAGTGGTTTCCGAAATGCTGGATGCCACAGAACAATATTCGACCATTACAAAGAATCCAATTGGTATTAAATTCGTGGAAGCGGCCATTCGTTTTCAAAACAAAGACGCGAAAACTGCCAACCTTATTTGGAAAACAGAAATTCCTAATTTGATGAAATTGACAGATTTAGAGAATTTTACAGATGCAGATAAAGATGCACTACGTACCGGGTTGATTTTAAGTTCACAAATCTTAATCAAGCGTGATGGCAATACAGCGAATGCAAGGGCAATATTGAAGCATGTTTCTAAATGGTTTGAATATGATAAAGACTTTATCGCATACTACGAAAAAAAATACAACAGCTTCGAAACGGAATAAATGAACATTTCATTCTTAAAAACTAAAAAGGAAGGTAGCACTTCCTTTTTTTTATGCCCGTATATTTGAGCTATGAAAATTCAAGTACCAGCATATTTAAAGAACAAATACATCCTTACAGGAATTGTTTTTGTTGTTTACTTTCTTTTTTTAGATGATTGGGATGTGTTTACATTGATATCCCAACAACACAAAATGAATCAGCTTTCCGAGCAAAACATGGTCATGTCTAAGCAATTAAAAGAAACAAAACAAACCTTGCGCAGATTAAAAAACCCGGATTATTTAGAGGCTTATGCACGTTCAGAGAAGTTCTTCAAGCGCGACGATGAGGAAATTTTTGTGATTACTTATCAATAAATTCCGATCGGTCTACTAACTTCATTTTTGGGTAATAAAATCCTAAAATCTGATCATAGGTATACCCCTTCTTAGCCATATTCATTGCTCCTTCCTGACATAATCCTACACCGTGACCGAAACCGCGGCCATGTAATAATACTTCTTCACCAACAATCTCTACATCAAAGAAAGTAGATTTTAATTTAAACTGCTCACGGATATCCCTCAAGGGAATCCCATAAATTGGGTGCAAATAAAATGCAGACCGTTGTTCTTGCACAAAATGATGAAGTAATTGATTACTAACCGAATCCGATATAGGGAAATTGTATTTATCCACTAAGAAATTCGTCCATTGTTCTTTCGGGATTTTTTTCTCCCATTTAGACTGTTGCGTATGAATGCAGAAGGTATCCTTGAACGAACATAAATTGGGGATTTCCTCATTCCAAACATAGTGTGGTTCGGATGTTTGTCCTCCGCAATTAGCGTGAAAATACGTAGGATACAACTCGTTATTTTGATCCAGCATGATGATTCCACGTGTTTGATGTACAGAAGAATCAATAATCACTGTTGCACTGCGGTGATGTAAATACGCTTGACAATGAACACGGTCACACAGGTTATATCCATTTTCTTTATGCTTATTCCAGTATTTCATCGCATAAGTCCGACTAATTACTGCTTGAGCTTTGTAGTAATTCAATCTTTGACCTGGACCTCCTTCAGATTCGACTACTCCTTCCAGATACGTTTCCATATCTAGATTATTGATTAAATTCAATGCTTCCTTTCTGATTTCAATATCGAAATCACCTTCATAAGATCTCTGCTTTGCTGCTGGTAAAATCAAACGTACTTGTAAATAATCTTCTTGTTTGTCCTGAATCAAACGAATAGATTTTCCTTTCCCCTTTTCGACACCATTCACCATTACTCTAATGACCCCAGCCGCATATGTTGCTTTGAAAATATCCGCAGGACCTAATTTTGCTAGTTGAATGGAATCCTTGAAAACGAAATAGGTTCCTTTCCCTACAATTCCTTCACACTCTTTGATCGTTTTATCCGAAAAAATTCCCACACGGATGTTTTGGGCACAAATTTGCGTGAACAAGAATAAGCATATGAGGAGACTCCAACGTTGCATTTACTTCAAATATTGAATTAGATCCAAGGACATTTTCTCACTACAGCCATTTTGTCCAAGTAAGGTAATTAACTCATCATATGCCTCGATCATGTCCATTCTTGCAGCTTGACCAGCCATTATTTTTTTCAATTCAATGATCATCAAATCACTTTGACAATTTTGTTGTATCAATTCGCGTACCACTTCTCTGTCCATGATTAAATTCACCAAGGAAATAAATTTAATATTAACGAGCGCTTTCGCTATGCGGTATGAAATGTTAGAACTTTTATAACAAACCACTTGCGGCACCCGAAATAAAGCTGTTTCTAAGGTTGCTGTACCAGAAGTAACTAATGCCACGTTTGACTTACTCAGCAATTGATAGGTTTGATTTTGAATCAGCGAAACATTTTCCGCTAAATGAAATTCCTGATAGAAGGAAGCAGGAATATTTGGAGCACCTGCAATGACCACCTGATGGGAATCATGAAAAGCTGCTGCTGCTTTCAACATCTCTGGGAGTTTTTTCCTCAACTCTTGCTTGCGACTACCTGGAAGTAAGGCTAAAATTGGTTTTTCTGAATCCACTATTAACGTGGACGGCTCCGTTTCATGAAAACGTTCGATCTCGTCTAATAGTGGATGTCCAAAATAAGCAACTTCCATATCGAATTTCCGGTAAAATGCAGGTTCAAACGGAAGAATGGTATACATGCGATCGACATCCCTTTTGATTTGATGGATGCGGTTTTCTTTCCATGCCCAAATGGTTGGAGAAATGTAGTAGATTACTTTCATCCCTTTAGACTTCGCCCATTTCGCCATGCGTAAATTAAATCCTGGATAATCGACGAGGAGTAGCACATCTGCATGAAAATCGGTGATTTGTTGTTTGCATGTTTTGAAATTTCGTAAAATCGCAGGTAAGTTTTGAATGACCTCAGCGAAGCCCATGAAAGCTAATTCACGGATGTGTTTTTTCACTTCTACTCCTTCGGAGATTAGTCGATCTCCTCCCCAAGCCTGAAATTCAAATTGTGTGCTATTTTTCTTCCACGCATGGACCAAATTCGCGGCATGCAAATCTCCAGAGGCTTCGCCGGTGATGATGAATACGCGCTGCTTTGACATGATTATTTGATCAAATTCACATACACCATGAAGGGAGCATAAATGAGCATTCCAAAAATAATTCCTCGCGTGTAGGCGTATTTCTCTCTGTTCAAAAATAGGTAAAACCAAAGTAAATTTGGAATCAATCCGAGGGACAAATAGCGACTAAGGTATTCCACTGAATCATTCACTTGACTCCACAAATAGGGAAATTCTGAATGACGTGATTGCGATAAAACAAAAACAATAATGGGCAAAAATAAAATAGGGGTTAAAACGCCAATTAAAAATCCCAGTACATGTTCTTTCGTTAACTTTTTCATATTTTCCAATTATTCATTCGTTCTAAAGTTTCATAGGATGTCAAGTCAAAATGCGTAGGAACAACGCTAACATACCCATTTTTAAGCGCTTGCAAATCTGTATCTGGACGTTGGTCCACATCGGCGAATTCACCAGACAACCAAAAGTATTCTCGTTCAAACTGATCCTTTCTCCGCTCAAAGCGATCCGCCCAATAAGCATGTGCTTGCTTGCACACTTGAATTCCTTGAATTTCAGCGATCTTTAATTTAGGCACATTCACATTTAAACAGACACTCGTTGAAATAGGTTGTTCAATCAACTGTTGGACAATCTTCGCTCCAAAAAACTGTGTTGCTTCGAAATCTGCATTTTCAGCGAAATCCGCTAATGAGAATCCAATCGAAGAAATTCCCTCCATGGCACCTTCTATCGCGGCAGACATCGTTCCAGAGTATAATACGTTCGTAGATGAATTTTCACCATGATTAATCCCAGAAAAAATAAAATCCGGTTTGCGATGAAGTACTTCTGAAATTGCCAGTTTAACGCAATCGACAGGTGTTCCGGAGCAAGCAAAGGCATCGGTATCACCGAAAATGTTTGTAGGTGTTAATCTTAGCGGGTGATTGATGGTAATCGCATGTCCCATGCCCGACTGTGGTTTATCTGGCGCAACGACAACGACACGTCCAAATTGTTTTGCCATTTCAACAAGTGCATGAATGCCTTTCGCGTTCACACTATCGTCGTTGGTTACTAATATGAGTCTCTCGTTTTCCATGGATTACTTGCTGTAAAAATAGGTATTATTCAGTTTTAATTTTTTACTTTTGATAGACAATATGAACAATTTAAAATTAATAAGTCCGAGTCAAAATAAGGCTTTCTGTTTTGTTTCTAACGCTCCCATTCGGAAAGAAGCTAGTGACGCCTCAGAAATGGTTTCTCAACTATTATTTGGCGAACCGATTGAAGTCGTAGACCACGGACAACCATGGATAAAAATCCGTACAGTCCTAGATGGTTACGAAGGATACATGGACATTAAACAAGTTTTGCCACTTACAGATAAAGAGTTTCGACGTTGGATGGATTCATTGACTTATCAGCATGATACTTTTGGACAACTTAATTCTCCTTTTGGATCATTTTTCACTTCAAAGGGTAGTTTTATTGGACCAGAAGCATCTTTTCAAATTGGAGGTGTTTCCTTTGAAAACAGGAGCTTTTCAAGTAAAAAAACCAAGACGATATGGGAAGATGCGCTTGATTATTTGAATGCGCCATATTCGTGGGGCGGAAAATCCATTTGGGGTATTGACTGTTCTGGCTTTGTTCAAGCAATTTTCCGACTGCATGGATTCAATTTACCAAGGGATGCACATGAGCAAGCAGAAATCGGGACAGTTATTGAATTCGAAGATGTTCAGGTAAACGATTTGGCGTATTTCAGAAATAGTCAAGGGAAAATCATTCATGTTGGAATCATTGGTGAACAAGGTCAAATCATCCATGCTTCCGGAAGAATTCGCATCGATGAATTGAAAGAGCAAGGAATCTGGAGCGAAGAATACGAAAAATTCAGCCACACCTTAGCGCACATAAAAAGACTTTAATTACGATATTTGCACTCATAAAACAGAAAAATGAAAGATCAAGTTATTTTCGATTTAATTAACGAAGAAAAAAACCGCCAATTACATGGAATTGAACTGATTGCTTCCGAGAATTTCGTGAGCGATGAAGTGATGTTATCCATGGGAAGTGTTCTAACGAACAAATACGCAGAAGGACTTCCCGGAAAACGTTATTATGGAGGTTGTGAAGTCGTTGATAAAGTCGAGCAATTAGCGATCGATCGTTTGTGTCAACTTTTCGGGGCAACATGGGCAAATGTCCAACCACACTCTGGAGCACAAGCCAACGCAGCTGTATTTCTTGCATGTTTAAATCCCGGAGATAAAATCCTTGGCTTTGATTTATCGCATGGCGGACATTTAACGCATGGCTCACCCGTTAATTTCTCTGGAAAACTATACAACCCTTTCTTTTACGGCGTTTCGAAAGAAACAGGTATGATTGATTACGATTTAATGGAGGAAACGGCTTTACGGGAGAAACCAAAAATGATTATTTGTGGTGCTTCAGCCTATTCGCGCGATTGGGACTATGAACGCATCCGCAAAGTAGCAGATGAAATTGGCGCATTGGTATTAGCGGATATTTCTCATCCAGCTGGATTGATTGCAGCAAAACTATTGAACGATCCATTAGACCATTGTCACATCATTACTTCCACCACACATAAAACGCTTCGTGGACCTCGTGGCGGAATCATCATGATGCGTCACAATTTCGAGAATCCATTCGGCATTAAATGGAATAACGGGAATCTTCGTTCCATGGGAGCGCTATTAGATGCTGCTGTATTCCCAGGGATTCAAGGTGGTCCATTGGAACATGTCATCGCCGCGAAGGCTGTTGCCTTTGGCGAAGCACTTCATCCCTCATACACAACTTACATGAAACAAGTTCAATCAAATGCAGCTGTTTTCGCTCAAGAAATGATGAACTTGGGGTATTCGATCATCTCAGGAGGTACGGATAATCACAGCATGCTTATTGACCTGCGTTCTAAAGGAATTAACGGAAAAGATGCCGAAAATGCATTGGTGATTGCTGATATTACCGTGAACAAAAATATGGTTCCTTATGATACAGAATCTCCATTTGTTACTTCTGGAATCCGCATTGGTACTCCGGCGATTACCACGCGTGGTGTCAAAGAAGATGAAATAAAATTCATTGTATCGCTTATTGACCGCGCTTTAATGAACCGTACAGATGCAGATGCCATCGCACGGGTTCGGAAAGAAGTGAATGAATTGATGTCCAATCGTCCACTTTTCGCTTGGTAAACATGCGCTTCGCAGGAAAGCGAGATCGATTTATTCTTTATGTTTGGCTAGCTATTCTCGTTCCCTACGGTGGAATCTGCGCATTGATTTATTGGCAGGAAAACGATTTGTCACCTATTTATGTGCTTGGTGCCGTGTGGCTGCTCCTTGGACTACTCTTTTACTTCATTGTCAAAAGCACCTATTACACGTTTGTGGACGATGAAACATTGGTTTGTCAAACCATGTACTTTTTCAAGAAGACCATTCCAGTATCATCGATTCGTAGATTCGAAAAAACAAATGGATTCTATGCTGGTTGGAAGATGAGCACTTCTTGGGACTGTTTGATTATACATTACCATAAATACGAAGAGCTCCTCATTTCACCTGAAAACGAGGAGCTCTTTATCGCTGAAGTTGAACGCAGAAAAGCGTTAATCAATCCATAATTTATCTGTCGAAATACCATGGCAGGAGTTACATGCCCCAGAATTAAGTGCCGAACCCATTTCTTTCTTATTTCCTGAAGGACCAGTTACAACTGGATATAGTCCAACCGGACTAAAGTCTGCAGTCGTATAAAAATTACCTTTACTATCGATCATAATGGTCTGTTTCAAAGTACCCGTTTCATTTGGACCGGTATAAAAATCCACTTTACCACTGGAAACCGTATTCGACATGGTCATATCATATACGGTTCCGGCTGCTATAAAACACCCTGCACCATCTCCATTCGCCTGATGACATTGCATACAGTTCATTCCTTTGTTATGACTGTCATCAGAACCTGCTGCACTGATATTATCATCTTTACAAGCTTTCGTACCCTTACAGGAATTCATGCCTAACGTAAAAACAGAGCCTAAAAATACCATTCCAAGAAACCCATTTAATTTTTTCATGTTTACTCTTCTTTATTTTGCGTTAATGTTTACAATGGCTTTCGGTTGAAACGGCACTTATCAAATGTACATCAATTTAGTGGGATTCATTCTTTCACGCTTGGATTTAACAAGTATATAACAGAAGAAGCATTCATTAAAAGAAGTGGAAAATTTCGGATTAGCGAGTTTGACTTAGCGAATTTCAATTAATTTTAGTGAAAATTTTGAAAATGAAACGAAGCACTTTGTTACTGCCAATCTTAATTCTCCTTAGCAGTGTATCCTTTGGACAAGAGTCCGCCATTCATTGCGCAAAAAGAGACCATCGAACTCAACAGGTGAAGAGTGCCACATTGAATGTTGGTCAAATTGCTGAAACGGAAAAATACGATGTCCATTTTTACCAATTAAACCTTAGCATGACGAATATCTCCACGAGTTTAAGTGGGACAGGAAGTATTCATGCGAAGGCCAAACAACCTTTGGACAGCGCCTTATTTGAATTATTCTCCACACTAAACATTACCCAAATTCGTCTTAACGGACAGCCAGTGGACTATTCCCGAGTGGCGAGCGCGGTAAAAGTCCCGGTGTATGCCCTAACGAACGAGTCCTTTATCATCGAAGTAGATTACAACGGAAATCCCCCGACAGCACAAACGAATCCTTTAGGTGGTAGTGGAATGACGGCAGCAGCTTCACCATCATGGGGAAATAAGGTGGTATGGTCCTTGTCCGAACCATTTTCTGCCTTTGAATGGTTTCCATGTAAGCAAAGTTTAACGGATAAAGCAGATTCATGTGCAGTATCCATTACCGTTCCGGACACCTGTAAAGCAGGATCCAACGGAATTTTGGAGTATGTTACTCCGCTCGGAAATGGTCAAACACGCTACGACTGGAAACATAGACATCCCATCGATTATTACTTAATTTCTGTTTCCGTGGCAAAGTATGTGGAATACAACGTTTATGCAAATCCAGTTGGCGCTCCGAATCCAATTTTGATTCAAAATTACATTTACGATAATCCCGCAACCCTGCCGAATTTTCAAGCTGACATTAACGAGACGGCAGATTTTATCGAATTGTACTATGTTTTGTATGGACCATATCCATTTGAAGACGAGAAATATGGTCATTGTATGGCGCCGATTTCAGGAGGTATGGAACATCAAACGATGACCACACAAGGATTTTTCGAAAAAACACTCACCTCCCATGAGTTAGCACATCAATGGTGGGGAAATAACGTCACGTGTGCGTCATGGTCTGACATTTGGATTAATGAAGGTTTTGCATCCTACAGCGAATATTTAATGTTAGAAAACCTCTATCCAGGCGAACAAGGTCCAAGCATGCAGCAAGTTCACAACAACGTAATGAATCAAGCCGGCGGAAGTGTTTGGGTATTGGATAGTTTGAATGAAAGCCGCATTTTCAGTGGACGATTAACCTACGATAAAGGCTCAGCCATTATTCACACGATGCGATATAAAATCAATAACGACTCCCTTTTCTTTAATGGTTTACGTGCATTTCAAGTGGAATTCAAAGACAGCACTGCAACGGGAATTGCGTTTAAAACCTTCATGGAGAATTTTACAGGCGTAAACTTGAATCCTTTTTTCAACGAATGGTATTTTGGTGAAGGATATCCCACGTATTCCGTTAAATGGAATCAGTCCGGAAATGACGCAGTGATTGAAATTTCGCACACGTCTTCCATGCCGCAAGTGACACCGACCTTTACAAACGACATCGATTTACGTTTTATTCGTCAAGGACAAGGGGATACGATTATTCGTTTTAACATCAACTCCAACAGCGAGCAATTCAGCATTTATAACATCGGGACATTAACCGGTTCCATTGGCATCGATCCCATAAACTGGATCATCAATAAAAATGGGGCGATAACGCAAGATCCGAACTTGCAAGTCGGATTGATGTCTTCACCACAAAACACGAATATGACTATTTTCCCTAATCCAAGCAATGGAGAATTTACGGTTCAAAATCTACCTTTAAACGCAAGTACTTTTGAGCTTTTTGATAGCTCAGGAAGATTTATTTCGGCGACAAAAGCAACAAAAGATGGACTTGTTCGTCTGAATTTTTTGTCTGACGGAACCTACATTTTTAGTGTGGTGCTTTCCGATGGACAAAGAAAAACTTCCATGATTCAAATAAAAAAATAGTAAATACGTTTGTAGTCATAAATTTAAACAACAACAAAATGAAAAAAGTTACCCTATTTGCTGCATTATTATTGAGCACCGCTGCCTTTTCACAAAAAATGAAGATCACTGAATTACATATTTCGAATGGCACAGGTTATGGTGGTCAAATCAATGGTTCCATTGATGATTTTAAAATCCTTGCACCAAACTCAAGTATTTTGGCGATGGATTTTAGTCAATACAGCCCTCAAGGTTTTCCAACCTACCAGACACCTGGAATGAACATGTCCTCAAGTTATAGTTTACAGTTAGGACTCCAGTGTGCTAAAATGCCCAAAGTGACTTACCGTGTTGGAATTACTCATGTATCGAATGCAGGTGTATTATCAGCTTTCGGAAGTTATTCTCAATCCTTCCCTTATGACACCCTGACTTCTTCTCAAACCGGCGAACAGATTTTCATTGATTCAAGTAATTCAAAGTACTATCAAATGAATCATTCAAACCAACAAATTCGTTTAGACGGGGCAATGATTTTCCGCATGTTCCCAGATAAAAGATGGTCATTACATACTGGACTAGGAGCTTCCATTGGTATGAGTTACCAATCCAATACCGAAATCAGCTTTTGGGAATCTTCTAGCATGTACTCATACTCAAGTTATTATTATGGACAAGAAAACGGACAGAGAGAATCGTACAAAAACAAAAATTCCATTGGTGCTTCACTTTACATTCCATTCGGTATAGATTTTGGAATTGGCAAAAAACGTGAGTTCTGGATGCCTTTCCACCTATACATTGAAACAAGACCAAGTTTGAACATCAATTCCATCAATGGAATTGGCACTTCTTTTAGTCCAGGAATGAGTTCCGCAGCTGGATTACGCGTAAAATTATAAGCGGATTAAGTTATAATGATTCTAAATTAGAGCCTTCTCAAATTGAGAGGGCTTTTTTTTTGCCTTTTTATCCACATTTTCATTGGGGAATTGAAATGAAAAGGTAAATTTGTGACGCTTTAACAAACAGGATATTTAAACGATTGTTGAAGTACAAAGAACCGGACAAAAACTGTTCCTATGCAAGAAATTTCTACAAGCGCCAATTACATTCCGCTTTTATTACAAATAGTGGTTGCGGCCGCATTTGTGATATTCACGTTAGTGGTGACACACAAATTAACACCCCGTATCAATTCTGATCAAAAGGATGAAAACTTCGAATGTGGTATTGAAGCAGAAGGAAACGCACGTTTCCCCGTTTCCGTAAGGTATTTTATGACGGCAATCCTCTTCGTGTTATTCGATGTGGAAGTCATTTTCTTTTATCCATACGCGGTAAATTTTTACGAATTAAAAATGGAGGGCTTACTCGCATTGATCATGTTTGTTGGGTTCTTCCTAGTTGGATTCTTATACATTAGACTTAAAGGTGCTTTAGAATGGGAAAAATAGACGACGTAGAAGTCATCAACGGTGAAGGTTATCAGTTGACGACATTAGACAAAGCCATCGGACTTGCGCGAGCGAATTCAGTTTGGCCCCTTCCATTTGCAACATCTTGTTGTGGAATTGAATTCATGGCAACGATGGGTAGTGCTTATGATTTATCTCGTTTCGGAATGGAACGAATGTCCTTCTCTCCGCGTCAAGCAGATTTATTGATTGTCGCAGGAACCATTTCGAAGAAACTGGGTCCCGTTTTGAAAAAAGTATACGAACAAATGTCCGAGCCTAAATGGGTTCTTTCTGTTGGTGCGTGTGCTTGCTCAGGAGGAATCTTTGATACTTACAGTGTTCTTCAAGGAATTGATCGCATCATTCCTGTGGATGTATACGTACCTGGATGTCCGCCAAGACCAGAACAAATCATTGATGGTGTCATGAACATTCACGAATTAGTGAAAAACGAATCGAATCGTCGACGCTACAGTGACGAATACAAACACTTGATGCAAAACTATAACATAGAAATCGAAGATGGAAAAGCTGAATAATGAAGCCATCTTGAACTTGATTCAAGGAGCTTTCCCGAACGATGTGTTGTTTCACGAAGAACCTTATGGTTTATTGACCATGGAGGTAACTGCAGCGAAGGGACATGAAATCATCGAATGGTTAAAAAACCATGAGACATTAAGTGTGAACTACTTAACAAATATCGCAGCCGTTCATTATCCAGAAGAAGCTGGACGTGAGTTTACTGTGGTATATCAACTTCACAGTTGGAAGAATCTATTTAGACTTCGAATCAAATGCTACTTGCCGAAAGAAAATGTATCCATCGCCTCTTTGGTGGACATTTTTCCTGGTGCGAATTGGATGGAGAGAGAATCCTACGACTTTTTTGGTGTTGAGTTTATTGGACACCCAGACTTACGTCGTATTTTGAACGAGGACAGCATGGACTACTTCCCGATGCGCAAAGAATATGCGTTGGAGGATGATACCAGAGAAGATAAAGATGATCGCTATTTTGGACGTAATAACCAATAATGATGAGTGAACTAAAAACAAAAGAAGCTTTCGCACAATCGACAGAGACGATTGATGGAAATATTGCAACCATTAACTTTGGTCCTACTCACCCTTCAACTCACGGTATCTTTCAAAATGTACTAAAAGTTGATGGGGAGAAAATTATCTCATCCGAACAAACGGTTGGATACATCCATCGCGCATTCGAAAAATTGTCGGAACGTCGTCCATACAATCAAATTACACCGATTACGGATCGATTAAACTATTGCTCCTCCCCTATTAACAACATGGGTTGGGAAATGACCGTTGAGAAATTAATTGGTGCGGAAATTCCAAAACGTGTGCAATACATGCGTGTGATTATCATGGAATTAGCGCGTATTGCGGATCACTTAATCTGTAACTCCGTTATTGGTGTCGATGCTGGAGCTTTAACGAGTTTCTTTTATCCATTCACGGAACGTGAGAAAATCTACGAGTTATACGAAGAAATTTGTGGTGCTCGTTTGACAACAAACATTGGACGCATTGGTGGTTTCGAACGTGATTTCACACCTGCTTTCCACACGAAATTGCAGTCCTTTTTGAAAACTTTCCCAAAAGCTTTTGAAGAATTCGACTCGATGTTGGCTCGTAACCGAATCTTCATGGATCGTACAAAAGGAGCTGGACCAATTTCTGCAGAACGTGCACTTGCGTACTCGTTCTCTGGTCCAAACTTAAGAGCAACTGGTGTTGATTACGACGTTCGTGCCATGCACCCGTACTCCTCTTACGAAGATTTCGACTTCATTATTCCAGTTGGAGTAAATGGCGATACATATGATCGTTTCATGGTACGTCAAGAAGAAATTCGTCAGAGTGTTCGCATTATCGAACAAGCATACAAAAACCTTCCTGAAGGATCGTACAAAGCAGATCTACCAGACTTTTACCTTCCAGAAAAAGCGGATGTATATAACAATATGGAAGCCTTAATCTACCATTTCAAGATTGTGATGGGAGAAACAGAAATTCCACCGGGTGAAGTGTATCACTCTGTTGAAGGCGGAAATGGTGAATTAGGATTTTACCTGATTTCCGATGGTGGAAGAACGCCATACCGTTTACAATTTAGAAGACCTTGTTTTATTTATTACCAAGCATACCCGGAAATGATTTCTGGTATGTCGATTAGTGATGCCGTTCTGACGCTAAGTAGCATGAACGTTATTGCCGGTGAATTAGATGCCTAATATGAAAATAGAAAGTCCGAATACCCAAGACTCTACGCCAATTGTTTTCAGTGCAGAAATGATTACTGAAATTAAATCGGTCATCGCTATGTTTCCTGAAGGAAGAGAAAAAAGTGCAATCATCCGTATTTTACACATTGTTCAGACTCATTATGGTTGGACAAGTGTTCCAGCAATGAATGCTGTTGCAGACATTTTAAACATTCAACCCATAGAAGTTTACGAAGTTGCATCGTTCTACACGATGTTTCACTTGAATCCAGTTGGAAATTATGTATTTGAAGTTTGTCGAACTGGACCATGTATGATTGTTGGAAGTGATGACATCATTGCCTACATCGAGGAAAAATTGAACGTGAAAGTCGGCGGAACTACCGCTGACGGAATGTTTACCCTAAAAACTGCTGAATGTCTTGGGGCGTGTGGTTATGCACCCGTTTTACAATGTAAGTATAAATTTCACGAACATTTGACAAAAGAAAAAGTGGACGAAATCATTGAAGCGTATCGTACAGCTTCATTAGTAAATTAAGGAATTATGGCAGGTAGAAAGTTACTTATCGAAAACGTACATATTCCAGGCATCGAAACGTATGATGTATACCGCAAAAATGGTGGATACGCATCTGTAGAGAAGGCTTTGAAAAAAATGACTCCTGAAGAGGTGGTCGAAGAAGTGAAGAAATCTGGACTTCGCGGTAGAGGTGGCGCTGGATTCCCAACAGGGATGAAATGGTCGTTTTTGGCAAAACCAGAAGGAGTTCCAAGATATTTAGTATGTAATGCGGATGAGTCAGAGCCCGGAACATTCAAGGATCGTTACCTTATGGAGAAAATTCCTCATTTATTAATTGAGGGAATGATTACTTCGAGTTATGCATTGGGTGCAAATGTTTCCTACATCTATATTAGAGGAGAGTTCATGTACATCCTTCACATTTTGGAGAAAGCAATCGCCGAAGCCCGTGCAAATGGAATGCTTGGAAAAAACATCATGGGTTCAGGTTACGACTTGGAACTTGTTGTGGCTCCAGGTGGTGGTGCCTATATCTGTGGTGAAGAAACAGCACTTTTAGAATCTTTGGAAGGAAAACGTGGAAATCCACGCATGAAACCACCTTTCCCAGCGGTGAAAGGACTTTGGGGATGTCCAACGGTTGTCAATAACGTAGAAACAATTGCTGCGGTTGTTCCCATTGTGAATAACGGTGGCGAAGAATACGCAAAAATTGGTATCGAACGCAGTACAGGAACTAAATTGATTTCAGCTAGTGGAAACTTGGTTCGTCCAGGTGTTTACGAACTTGAAATGGGCGTTTCTGTGGAGGAATTCATTTATGGCGATGATTATTGCCGTGGAATTGCCAATGGAAAACTTCTAAAAGCATGTATTCCTGGTGGATCATCTGTTCCGATTTTACCAGCACATTTAGTGACCAAAACAGCTAACGGAGATAACCGACTAATGACTTACGAAAGTTTGGCTGATGGTGGATTTGCTTCTGGATCGATGTTAGGTTCAGGTGGATTCATTGTGTTTGATGAAGATCAATGCATCGTTCGCAATACGTATACATTCGCTCGTTTTTATGCGCATGAATCGTGTGGACAATGTTCACCATGTCGTGAAGGAACAGGATGGATGGAGAAAGTATTACATCGCCTAGAAAATGGACATGGCACAATGGAGGACATCACTTTGTTGGAAGAAATCAACAAGAAAATTGAAGGAAATACCATTTGTCCGCTAGGAGATGCTGCTGCATGGCCTGTTGCTGCTGCGATTCGTCACTTCCGTGAGGAATTTGAATGGCACGTGACGCATCCTGCGGAAGCACAAATAAGAAATTATGGTTTAATCCAACCTCGTGTTGAAGAGATAAAAGCGCTATGATTAAAGTAACTATTGACGATATTGAAGTAGAAGTAGAACCGGGTACATCGATTCTGAATGCCGCTCGTCAAATTGGTGGCGAAGTTGTTCCACCTGCAATGTGTTATTACAGCAAACTTCCAGGTACAGGAGGTAAATGTAGAACATGTTTGGTAGAGGTTGCTGCAGGATCCACTGCTGATCCTCGTCCAATGCCTAAATTAATGGCATCTTGTTCAACATCTGTCATGGATGGAATGATTGTGAAAAACAAAACGAGTCAACGCGTTCACGATAACCGTGGCGGAGTTGTGGAGTTTTTGTTAATCAATCACCCACTCGACTGTCCAGTTTGTGACCAAGCCGGGGAATGCCACTTGCAAGATTTAGGGTATGAGCATGGATCAGCAAAAACGCGCTATAAAGAAGAACGTCGCACCTTTGACCCCATCGACATCGGAAACAAAATCAAGTTGCACATGAATCGTTGCATTTTGTGTTACCGTTGTGTGCATGTTGCGAATCAATTGACAGATTCACGCGTTCATGGTGTCATGCACCGAGGAGAACATGCGGAAATCAGCACATATATTGAAAATGCTGTGGACAATGATTTTTCTGGTAACATGATTGATGTCTGTCCGGTAGGAGCGTTAACCGACAAAACCTTCCGTTTCAAAAGCCGTGTTTGGTTCTTGAAACCTATGGAAGCAGAATGTGCTTGTACAAAATGTTCAGGAAAAGCAGTTGTTTGGATGTTTGGAAATGAAATTTACCGTGTGACAGCCCGCAAGGACAAATACGGTGAAGTAGAAGATATTGAAGATAAAACAGCTTGGATTTGTAACGAATGTCGTTTCGATAAAAAAGACCCAAGTTCTTGGAATATTTCTGGACCAAGAAAAATAGACCGTCATTCGGTGATTTCTCAAGGTCAGTATTCGACGAAAATAGATAAAGGACTTAAAAAAATAGGATAATGGATACAGGAATGCTCATAGAAAAATCTGTATTGGTAATCTTGTTATTCCTTATCTCTTTGGGAGTAGCGGCTTATCAAACGTATTTTGAACGAAAACTGGCTGCTTGGATTCAAGACCGCGTAGGACCAGATCGTGCTGGACCATTTGGAATCTTGCAACCAATTGCAGATGGAGTTAAAATGTTCTTAAAAGAAGATTTTATTCCAGCGAAGGCGGATAAATGGTTGTTCATCATCGGACCAGGAATCTCCATGTTTACTGCACTTATCACGAGTTCTGTGATTCCTTGGGGAACAAATTTGAATTTATTTGGACGTGATATCAGTTTGCAAGTTGCAGACTTCAACATTGGAATCTTGTTCGTATTTGGTGTTGTTTCCATCGGTGTTTATGGAATCATGATTGGTGGATGGGCTTCGAATAACAAGTACTCACTCTATGGAGCGATTCGCGCATCGTCGCAAATGATTTCCTACGAATTAGCAATGGGAATATCAGCGATAACCATCGTGATGTTATCTGGCAGTTTAAGTTTGAACGACATCGTGAAAAGTCAGCACGGAATGAACTGGAACATTTTCTATCAGCCGCTCGCTTTCTTTATTTTCTTTATCACTTCATTGGCAGAATTAAACCGTGCACCGTTCGATTTACCGGAATGTGAATCTGAGTTGATTGGCGGATACCACACAGAATATAGCTCCATGAAATTAGGATTGTATTTGTTCTCTGAATACACATCAATGTTTGTTTCTGCCGCAATTATGGCTATTTTATTCTTTGGAGGATATAACTTCCCAGGAATGGATGCCTTCTCCGGAAACGTCTTAGCCATTTTAAGTATTGCAGCATTTGCTTTGAAAATTTTCTTATTCATCTTTGTGATTATGTGGATTCGCTGGACTATTCCTCGTTTCCGTTTTGATCAATTGATGCACTTAGGATGGAAAGTATTAATTCCAGCTGCTATTGTCAACATGTTGGTTACAGGACTTGTAATTGCATGGAATGAAGGATGGATGTAAAAGAACGTATAAATGGAAAGTTTAACAAATAGAAAGAAAGTCGTTTCGGACAAACCAATGACTTTTTTGGAGAAAATCTATATTCCAGCGATTGTTGGTGGAATGATGACTACGATGAAGCACATGCTTCGTCCACGCAAAACGATTAAGTATCCTGAGGAAACACGTGTATTTGCTCCTGTTTACCGTGGACAACACGTTTTAAAACGAGATGAGCAAGGACGTGAAAACTGTACTGCATGTGGACTTTGTGCCGTTGCTTGTCCGGCTGAAGCGATTACCATGACATCTGCTGAACGTGTTAAGGGTGAAGAACACCTGTACCGTGAGGAGAAGTACGCTTCTAGCTACGAAATCAACATGTTGCGCTGCATCTTCTGCGGACTTTGTGAGGAAGCGTGTCCCAAAGAGGCTATCTTCTTAACAGACCGCATCGTTACGACTGAATTTGAACGCGACGAATTCATTTATGCGAAAGACAAGTTAGTCGAAGCAATCGATGATCGCATCGACATTACTAAAAGACAATTCACCGGAAAAAGAACTGACAAATGAGTTTACAAATGATCTCCGTGATATTGGGTAGCTTAACGATTGCATCAGCATTGATGGTCGTTTTGAGTAAACACCCAATTCGAAGTGTAATTTACTTAGTGATTACCTTCTTTTTTATCTCTGCCATGTACATTTTGATGAATGCACAATTCCTTGCGATCGTAAATATGATCGTATACGCAGGAGCCATCATGGTATTATTCCTATTCGTATTGATGTTGCTAAACTTAAATAAGGAAATGGAACCAGAAACGAATCGCATGGGAATTATTTCCGCCCTTGTTGCAGGTGGTACCTTGTTTTTGGTATTAATTACAGCCCTACGAGATACCTTCCAATATGGAAAAGGTTATACTATGGTAAAAGTACCTGAAGCTGGACTTGTAGAAAACCTAGGTAAACTTCTATTTTCTAAATACTTAGTTCCATTTGAAATTTCTTCTATTCTGTTTATTGCAGCAATGGTTGGAGCAGTATTATTAGCAAAACGTGAAAAACAAGTCATTGACTAATCAACTATTATGGAACAATTAAATAACATTGGCGCTTCCTTGGACTTCTACATTTTTGTGTCCATCGCGCTATTCAGTATCGGAGCAATCGGCGTGTTGACACGTAAAAACATGATTGTCCTGTTGATGTGCATCGAGTTGATGTTAAATGCCGTGAACTTATTATTGGTGACATTCTCCACCTTCTTTGGCAATGGCGAGGCACAAATCTTTGTTTTCTTCATTATTGTTGTTGCAGCAGCAGAAGCAACCATTGGATTATCCATTTTAATCATGGCATACCGAAACAGTAAATCGATTGATATTGAAATGTTCAACAAATTAAACGGTTAAGAAAATGGGAAAAGATCTATTGTTATTGACCTTGATTTCTTTACCTTTAATCGGTGCGGCAATCAATGGTATACTTGGAAAGAAGATGCCGAAATTAATCGTTGGTTCGTTAGCGACAATGATGGTTTTCGTTTCTTTCCTAATCGGACTGTGCTTATTTACAGGTTTGGATAAAGCGACCATCGTTCATTTGTTTCAAGTAGCGAAATTTGATGATTTCACTTTAGATGCGAACTTTCAAATTGATTCTTTATCCATTTGGATGACCTTAATCATCACGGGAATTGGATCCTTGATTCACTTATTCTCGATGGGATACATGAGTCATGACGAAGGATACCACAAATTCTTCACGTATTTGAACTTGTTTATTTTCTCCATGCTTTTATTGGTGTTGGGAAGTAACTACTTCGTATTGTTCTTCGGTTGGGAAGGCGTAGGTATTTGTTCATATTTATTGATCGGATTCCACTACAACGATGCTGAAAAAGGAATTGCCAATAGTTTAGCTGCTCGTAAAGCGTTTATCATGAACCGTATTGGTGACGCTGGATTGTTATTTGCATTGTTCATGATGTTAAATCACTTCCATACTTTGGAATTCGTTGAAATCGGAAAAATGGTCACTGCGAGTCCGGAATTGTACACTGGAATAGCTGGTGCGATTACCTTATGTCTATTCTTGGCTGCGACTGGAAAAAGTGCACAAATTCCATTGTTCACTTGGTTACCAGATGCGATGGCGGGACCAACTCCAGTTTCGGCGTTAATTCACGCGGCAACCATGGTAACTGCCGGAATCTACTTAACGGTTCGTTCGAATTTCTTGTTTGAATTAGCACCAACAACGAAGGACCTTATTTTGGTGATTGGAATCGCTACGACGGTTGTCGCGGCGTTTATCGCGATGCGTCAAAACGACATTAAAAAAGTATTGGCTTACTCCACCGTTTCACAACTTGGACTCATGTTCGTTGCATTGGGAATGGGTGCATATACTGTCGCTTTGTTCCACGTAACGACACATGCTTTCTTCAAAGCCTTATTGTTCTTAGGATCTGGTAGTGTGATTCACGCGATGTCCGACGAGCAAGACATTCGTAAAATGGGTGGATTATCGAAATTAACGCCAATCACACACATCACCTTCTTAATTGGAACACTTGCCATTGCTGGATTCCCGTTCCTTTCTGGATTCTTTTCCAAAGACGAAATCTTAGCACATGCATGGATGTCAAGTCCAATCGTGTATGGCATCTTGATGATTGCTGTTACCATGACAGCCATCTACATGTTCCGCTTGTATTTCTTGGTATTCCACGGAAGCTTTAGAGGTGGTGAGAAATTAAAATCACATGTTCACGAAAGTGGCTTATCAATGACCATCCCATTGATGGTTCTTGCCGTATTATCTGTTTTTGGTGGTATCTTGAATTTACCGGGTATTGTTTTTCACAACGTTGGACATTGGATGTCTCACTTCTTGGAAAGCACGACCTACGGATTGAATCAAATTGAAACGGAACACATGGATGGAAATCAGTCGATCATTCTGATGAGCATTGCTAGTGTTGTCGCATTATCAGTGATGACTTGGGCCTACATCACGTATGTGAATAAACAAGCTCTTGCCAAAAAAGATGCGGACATGAATACTTGGGAGAAATTATCGAGCAACAAATTGTACATCGACGAAATCTACCAAACGATTTTTGTTCAACCGCTCCTTTGGTTATCCACTACCCTAGCAAGTCAATTTGAGCAACGCGTTTTGAACAACGGGATTTTCCGAATGACAAGCGCCATCGAAGCAAGTGGAAACTACACGCGTAAATGGCAATCAGGATTTTTAGCAAGTTATTTATTCTGGATGGTTATGGGCATCATCGGATTCATTAGTTATTACATCATAAAATCAACATTTTGGAACTAATCTTTTTACCTCTTATTCTTGGAATCATTGCGTTCTTCCTTCCAACTAAATGGGTTCGTCCATTTGGATTGTTAGCAAGCCTTAGTGTTTTAGCCTTTTCCATTGTTCATTTAATGAACTTTGAACCAGCGAACTATGTTCTTATTTTAAATCCGGCTGAAGTTTTTCCACTAGGATTAACCTTTAAAATGGGTTATGATGGATTGGCATTAGTCATGGTCTTGTTAACGAATGCGGTCATCAGTATCATCTTGTTAGCGAATTGGAACAGAGAAATTTCTTCCAATGCACGTTTTACCGGATTGGTTCTTTTGATGCAATGTGCTTTATTGGGCTTGTTCACATCGCTTGATGGAATTTTGTTTTATACCTTCTGGGAGTTAACCTTGATTCCAATTTTCCTGATACTTTACTGGTTTGGAAAACAGGACAACAACCGCGCATTGTTCAAATTCTTCTTGTATACCTTACTTGGATCATTGATGATGTTATTGTCCTTTATCGGATTGGCTTACTTCTCGCCAAACTTCTCTTACTTCCAATTAGTACAAGCGAACTTCGACGGAAAAGCTGTAGAAGCGGCAATGATCATGGGAGGAATTCTCTTTGCATTTGCTGTGAAGATTCCATTATTTCCTTTCCACACGTGGCAGGCGCCGACGTATACGAATGCACCGATGGCTGGAACGATGTTGCTTTCTGCATTGATGTTGAAAATGGCTTTGTTCGGAATGATCAAATGGATGATTCCAATTGGATTTGAAGGATTAGTTTATTTGAAATGGCCTGTAATCACACTTGGTGGTATTGGAATCGTTTATGGTGCAATTATCGCTATGAAACAAAAAGATTTGAAAACCTTGTTTGCTTACGCATCTATTAGCCACCTTGGATTAATCGCAGCTGGAATCATGTTGTTCACTGTTTCAGCGATTGAAGCATCAATGGTTCAAATCATCAACCACAGTATTGTTGCTGTTGCCTTGTTCCTTTGTGCTGGAATCATTGAAGACCGATTGAACACACGAAACATCGATGACCTAGGTGGAATTGCAAAAGTAGCTCCTCACTTTGGATTCTGGTTTGCTGTGATGACCTTTATTTCCGTTTCCGTTCCATTTACAGCTGGATTCATCGGAGAGTTTGTTTTGATCAAAGAATTGTTCTCTGCGCATTGGGTGATTGGAATTACTGCAGCGTCTACGTTAGTTTTCGGAGCAGTATACATGCTACGTGCCTACCAAGGTTCTATGTTCGGTCCTTCGAAGGTAACTGTCTTTAAAGATTTAACATGGAACGAATATGCGGTGTTCGGAATTTTAACAGTAGCAGCAGTTGGATTTGGATTGTATCCACAAATTATCATCGATTTCATTAAACCAAGCATCAAATTCACGCAAGAATTGATGGCGGGAGACTTAACATTTACAAAAAAATAAGATGGACGCAGTAATTATCATATTTATCACAGGACTTATTGGACTGTTTGTAGGAATGTTAAAAAAGAATGAATTGACGTTAGCAGTCATTTCAATCGGCTTGATCGGTGGATTTATTTCCATGTTCTTGATTAACGATTACGAATCGATTTTCAGTACGTATGCTGGACTTACCTTCTCGCGTACTCAGCAAATGTTTGCTTTGTTAGCAATTGGACTGACTTTTTTAGCGGTGTTAATGGGTTATGTTTATTACAAGGAAGAGGACGAACACACAGCAGATTACTACGGATTGATTCTCTTCTCGTTAACGGGAGCTTTGTGTTTAATCGGATTCAGTAACATGTTTATGTTCTTCCTAGGTTTAGAGATTTTGTCTATTCCGATTTACGTACTAGTCGGAATTCAAAAGGGAAATTCATTAGCATCTGAAGCTTCCGTAAAATACTTCTTTACGGGATCATTTGCTACAGCCATCATGCTGTTTGGTATTGCGTTGATCTATGGTTCAACAGGATCTTTCGATTTGAATGAAATCCTCATGGCAATTGACATGGGAATGTCACATTCACCGATGTTAAACATTGGCGTATTGATGATGATGGCAGCGTTCATGTTCAAAGTTGGAGCTGTTCCTTTCCATTTCTGGGGTCCAGACGTGTACCAAGGTTCTTCAAACGCAGTCATGGCATACATGGCTTCCGTCGTGAAATTAGCAGCATTATTTGCGTTTGTACATTTGTTCAATTTCACCTTCAATCAATTAACTCCATTTGTTTCAGGATTGGTGCTATTTGCCATTATTGTTTCCTTGTTCCTTGGCTACTTATCTGCATTGAAACAAACATCTTTCCGAAGAATGATGGCCTACTCGAGTATTGCCAATACTGGATTCGCATTGTTCGCTGTGTTGAACCAACAATTTGGTGAAGCTTCCTTGTGGATTTTCATGATTGGTTATGCATGTTCAACGATTGCATTGGTAACCATCAATATGATTGTCGAAAAAGACACGGACGAATTGTCAAATTGGAAAGGTATTGGCTATTCAAATCCACTGATCGGAATTACCTTGGTGATTTCCCTTTTATCCATGTCTGGAATTCCTCCTTTCACTGGATTCTTCGGTAAATACTTATTGTTATCTAGTGCCTTTGCGAATTACTTACCGTTCGTAGTCTTGGCAATCATCGCTTCATTGATCGGAGCATACCTTTACTTGCGTTTAATGGTGCTTTCGCTATCTCGAGAGGGAGAAGGACAGAAAATCAAAATGACAGCCATTCAAGCGCTTGTTTTGGTTCTTTGTTTAGCAGGAGTTCTTGGTGGATGGTTGGTACTTCTAATTAAGTAACAGTGGTTCAAAGGTCTCTTGCTTTTAATTACTTGAACCGTTCATTTTAGCGGATCAAACCTGAAAGAAATTCTTCTGTTAGAATTTTACATTCTTCACGTTTATTTTGTCAGCTGATGAACCAAGTTTTAACTTAGTTGTACAAAGGCTCACTAAACGTCTACGCATGAACATACCCTTCCCAAGCGCATCCAAAAAACACATCCGTTTTGGTCTTATCTTATTGATTGCCATTCTCGCTGGAATTCTTTTCAATTACTTGAATCGACCAGAAACACCGACAAAACAGAAAGATCCATATGCTGGGCTCTTCAATCGTAAAACAGACGGTTTGATTCAGGAACAAACCTTACTTGCAAACAAGGCTGTTCCCGTATTGAAAATCTCGAACGAACGAGAAAAAACAGTTCAGCTTTCCAAATTATCGATTTCCTCCACAATTGAAAATGGTGTCGCTCGCACGCGCTACGACATGTATTTCTACAACGAGCAAAGCCGAGATTTGGAAGCAGAATTACAATTTCCACTCGCCGACGGACAAACCATCTCCTATTTTGCAATGGACGTCAATGGTGAGATGCGTTCCGGTGTAGCCGTTGAGAAAGTAAAAGCACGCATGGCATACGAGGCAACGGTTCGACAAGGAATCGATCCTGGATTAATCGAAAAAACGCAAGGAAATAATTTCAAATTACGCGTCTTCCCTGTTCCATCGAAAGGGACAAAGCACATCATCATCGAGTACATGCATGAACTTGCGATGGATGTTAAACACGCCTATTACTACCTCCCGCTTTTCTTTAAAGAAAAAATTCCTGTTTTCTCCTACCACCTTTCCATCGTTGGCGAAGCAGAAAACCCAAACATTCTTCGTTTCTGTTCCGATGATTTCAAGCTTTCTGAAGTATCGAAAATTTACCAAGCATCCGTTCGTAAAAAACAATTTTTAGCGAACAAACCTATAGTCATTCGCCTACCGAATCGTCAATCTGAAGCAGTCGCTGCGTGCGAACAAAAGTCAAACGGAATCTTCTTCCATACGAATCTGAAACTTCCACAAAAGTATGCACGCAAAAAGCAGCCTAAAAAAATCACGGTCATGTGGGACGTGTCTAGTTCTCGATACCTATCCCAAATTCCAAAGGAAATCAGCTTGTTGAAGAAGTATTTAAGCACCATGAAAAAAGGAGAAGTGGAATTCATTCCTTTTGGATTCAAAGCACTTCCTAGTCAAACCTTTCACATCAAAAATGGACAAAGCACCAAATTACTTCAAGCCATTCAGAAACTTGAGTACGATGGTGGAACAACCCTAAATCAATTGCCGTGGAATTCCTGTAAAGGCGAAGAAATCTTGTTGTTTACTGATGGACTTCAAAACCTAGGGAGCGCAAATAGTCCCTTAACCTCGAAAGAAATATACTGCATTCAAAGCGCGATTAAATCCGATAATGGATTCCTAAAAAATCTATCACGGACTTCTCACGGTGAATTCATCGACCTTTGTTCTTTAAGTGAAATGGAAGCTTTGGAGCGCTTGAATTCAAAATCGCTTCACTTTATGGGATTTGAACCGGATTCCGCATTGGAAAATTATTATCCAAGTACCGGATTGGGGAACAATGGCATTCTTTCCGTTTCTGGAAGGTTAACGAAAGTGCGTCCTTTCGTCACCGCTAAATTCGGAATCGGAACGAAAGTCCTTTTAAAAACAACTATCCCGCTAGAGCTTAACAAGCAAAAAGCACATGCCAACCTAGAAAAAATGTGGGCGATTCACCAGCTCAACGAACTTCAAGAAAATTCCAAACAAAACGAAGAACAAATTCTAGAGACCGGTTTAACATACCGTTTGGTTTCTGATTTCTCTTCCCTATTGATTCTCGACCGAGTGGAGGACTATGTTCAACACCGTATTTTACCTCCAAAAAGTTTACAAAAAGAATACTTCAAACAATTGAAGGCGGCGGATAAAGAGGAGAAAGAGAACAGTTATGACCATATGAAGAACATAAAAAAGGAATGGAAAACGCAACAAGCCTGGTGGAAATCACATCGAAAAGAACCGAAGAAAAAAAGAAATCGACACAACACACAACGTGCTCCCATGCCAGGTGATGATGTAGAAACGCGAAGTATGACTGTTGAAGGTTCTAATTTTGAATCTTCTCCGCCACCACCACCTGCGCGTGTTTCAGCTAATTCAACGGAACAAAGTACTGCTTTTATTCCTCCAGTTGCAGAAGATGATGAAGTAGCAAACGTGCAAATGGAAAGCACTCAAGCAGGCGCAGAAATCCAATTATCATCCGGATACGGTTTAGGTAATTCCGTTGGCGCAGTAAGTTACACATGGGCTAGTGGGGATTTCAATGGATTCGCCAGTTCTGCTTCAGTTTTAGCTGGAACCTATAGTTTAACCGTTACGGATTTCAACGGGAGTACAAGTTCAACCGTTGCTGCTCGCGGTTCTTTGCGCGTGAAAGCTTGGGATCCGAAGTCACCATATATGAAACGCATTAAAAACGTTCCGCTATCAAAAGCTTATCGTGTTTATTTAGAGGAACGTAAAAAGTATGCGAGTCAACCATCGTTTTATTTGGACGTGAGCGATTACTTGATTTTCAAAAAACATTACGCCGAAGGAATTCGTGTCCTATCGAACATTGCCGAATTGGACATGGAAAATCACAGTTTACTGCGCATTGTTGCACAACGATTCCTGCAATTAGGTGAAAAGAAATTGGCTTTAGCGCTTTTCAAACACTTGATCGAACTTCGTCCGGAAGAACCACAGTCCTACCGTGACCTTGGACTCGCGTTCGAACAAACCGGTAATTACAACGAAGCTATTCGCTACTTATTCAAAGTAGTCAAAGAACCATACGATGGACGCTTTGCTGGAATTCACTGCATTGCATTGAACGAAATCAACAACATCATTGCTAGTCATCCGAGAAACTTGAAGTATGACTACATCGACAAAGCGTTTATTCGCAAAATGCCAGTGGACATTCGCATCGTCTTGAATTGGGACACCGATGATACCGATGTCGATCTATGGATCACGGAACCTGATGGCGAAAAATGCATGTATTCATATCCGCTGACCGCAAATGGTGGACGCATTTCTAATGACTTTACCCAAGGTTATGGTCCAGAAGAATACATGATTCACGTAGCACAGCATGGAACATACCGCATTCAAGCGCATTATTACGGTGATCATCGTCCGACTGTAAATGGCAAAGCGACCTTAAGTGTACAATTGTTTAAGCAGTATGGAACTAGTTTGCAGTACAAACGTGAAATCACCCGCAGATTAAACGTAACAGACGACGTGGTTGACCTTGGTGAATTTGAGTTTTAAAGAAAGGAATTCTTGTATTACCCCGCTCCGCTGCAGTTGCACTGCTGCGGAACATTTGCAGTTGCATTATTGCGGAACAATTTAGGTTGCATTATTGCGGAACAAATTTCAAAACAAAATCAATTTAAGACAAGATTTTTTCTTATCTTAAATCAATGCAACAAGGTGTCAAACACAACATTAAGAAAAATACCAGCTATTACTTAACACTAACTGTCGTTGGTTGGGTAGATGTATTTACGCGAAATAGTCATAAAGATGCGCTTATCGAATCCCTAAGGTATTGTATAAAAAATAAAGGACTAAATGTTTACGCATATTGTCTGATGACTAACCACTTACACATGGTGGTAAACTGTAATGAGCCTTTTCAACTGAAAGATGTGATTAGAGATTTTAAAAGACATACGGTAAAGACAATCATCGATCAGATAATCAATAAACCCGAAAGTCGAAGAGAATGGATGCTTAGAGAATTTGAAGCAGCAGCAGATAAAACTGACCGAAATAAAACATACAAATTTTGGAAAAGTGGCAATCATGCAATAGAACTATTCACTGAAAAATTTGTGTGGGAAAAGATAAATTATATCCACAATAACCCGGTTAAAGAAAAATATGTGAAAAATCCACAGGAGTGGTTATACTCGTCGGCTTCAAATTATTGGTACGGTGAAGGTTTGTTGGATGAGGTGCAATGTTTGACTCCACGATTAAAAACTGTAAGATGATTTTTTTACTGAAAAAATAAAGATGGTTTCGCAGCAGTGCAACTGCAGCGAAGCAAAGTGTTTTAAAGAAAGGAATTCTTGTGTTTTTCAATTAAATGTGCATTTAGCGAAATAATTATTGTACTTTTAACCAAAACATACATCATGCGTAAATTCCTATTTTCCTGCTTTATATTGAATTCACTCTACTCTATCGCTCAAAATATCCCCATCAGTTTTGAACCAGGAGAATTTGGTTCAACATGGTCTTGGACCGTTTTTGAAAATATTGGAAATCCACCATTAGAAATTTTGACCAATCCAGATGTAACTGGACTCAATACATCTTCAACCGTCGCAAAGTTCACTGCACTTCAAGGAGGAATGCCATATGCCGGAGTGGAATGTGCACATGGAGAAGTGGGAACATTCACCCTTACTCCTACAAATTGCATCGTAAAAATAATGGTTTATAAACCGGTCATCAGTAACGTTGGAATTAAATTTTCTACTGGATCTGGTGGATCCACTGGTCAATTATTAGTCCCAAATACTCAGATCAACAAGTGGGAAGAATTAACCTTCGATTTTACACCCATACTTGGTTTACCAACTTCCAGCGGAATTGATCAATTGATTATTTTTCCAGACTTTCAGACCCGTACATCTACGAATATCTGTTATTTTGACAACATAACTTTTGGAATACCTGGTCCTCCATTGGCAACACCCATGACGCCAGCACCAGATCCAAATTTCGCTTCAGTTGATGTGATTTCGATGTTTAGCAATGTGTACACAGATGTTCCTGTGAATACGTGGCAAACTGCATGGTCACAAGGAACGTTGAACGACATCCAAATTCAAGGAAACGATACAAAAAAATACAGTTCGCTGAATTTTGTTGGAGCGGAAACAACGGGGAGTAATCTTTTGGATGTGACCAATATGACGCATTTGTACCTGAACATTTGGACAGCCAACATGACGGAATTCCGTGTTAAACTTGTAGACTTTGGAAATAACTTAACCTATGCAGGTGGAGACGATACAGAACATGAATTGACCTTTACGCCCACATTGGAGAGCTGGATGACATTAGACATTCCATTAACAAACTTTATTAACCTTGCTTCAAATGACCACATTGCTCAATTGATTTTTTCCGGTAATCCAAGTGGAAGCGGGGTCGTTTTCGTAGACAATGTTTTATTTCATAACATCGTTACAGGTATCGACGCGATTGAAGCGAACGAGATGAAGCTTTACCCGAATCCCGTTCAAAACGTATTATCGATTGCGCATTCATCGGATTTAGCATCCATTCAAATTTACTCTTTGACAGGTGAGAACATACTTGTTCAAACGGATATGACAGCTTCAAAAATGGACGTTTCGCAATTAGAAAGTGGAATGTACGTTTGTATGATGGAAACCATCAATGGAGAAATTCTTCAAACAAAGTTTATCAAGGAGTAGTAAGAACTTACATTTTACTGTGTTCATCTACTTCATTGGTAAATCAAGCGTTGAATGAGCCAAATTACCTGAACTCAACGTATCTTTGTTACATGAACGAACATCAAGCAAAGATTTCCAAGGTACTTTCGTCCATTGGATTTGACTCATTAAATTCCTTACAAGAAGAAACCTTAGAAAAAAGCGTCACATCCAAAAATGTGCTCATCCTTTCTCAAACCGGATCTGGAAAAACCTTCGCCTTTCTTTTGCCCTTATTTTTGAATTTAGATTCAGAAGCGAAGCACATTCAAGCCTTGGTATTGGCTCCTTCACGAGAATTAGCCTTGCAGATTGAGGATGTTTGGCGTTCGATGAAAACAAATTTCAAAGTATTGAGTTGCTACGGAGGACATTCCATTTCGACAGAAAAGAAGAGTTTAACAGAGGCTCCAGCCCTACTGATTGGTACACCAGGTAGAATTTGCGATCACATTTCTAGAGGAACCATTGACTTATCCATGGTAGAACAATTTGTTGTGGATGAATACGACAAATGCTTAGAATTCGGATTTGATGACCAAATGAGTTATATCAACGAAGAATTTCGTTGCTTAGAGAAATTGACCTTGGTTTCCGCTACAGAGCATAAGGAATTTCCCAATTACCTTTCCTTTGATCAACCAGCCGTCATTAATCAGTTGCATTTATCCGAGGATCCTGACATTACCTTTTGGAAGTTTCCTGTTCGCAATCAAAATAAGTTTGAGCGATTGTTTGATTTACTCTGTTCCTTTCGAGGAGAGTTAAGCATCGTTTTCTGTAATTTCCGAGAAGCGACCGAAAGTGTGTGCACGTATTTAGCAGAAAACGGCTACGATGCCATTGTTTACCATGGTGGCATGGAACAGGACGAACGTGAACGTGCCTTGATCAAATTCAGAAACGGAAGTTTTCACACCTTAATTTGCACCGACTTAGGTTCCCGCGGACTAGATATTCCGGAGATTCAACACGTCGTTCATTTTCAATTTCCGCAAAGTGAAGAAGCTTTTATTCATCGCAATGGACGAACAGCACGCATGAAAGCGAATGGTTCCTCCTATTTGTTTATGAATCCAGATGAACGCACTCCAGACTACGTAAACACTCCACGAGAGGAGTTCAAACTTCCCAAGCTAATGGACGCTCCAGTTGAGAGTCCATGGATCACTTTGTACTTTAGCGGTGGAAAAAAAGACAAAATCAACAAAATCGACATTGTTGGATTCCTAGGTCAAAAAGGCGGTGTAGCCAAAGAAGAAATCGGACTCATTACGGTTCAAGATTTTAGTTCCTATGTTGCTGTAAAACGTCACAACGTTCGTGATTTGTTGGCGAAAATTCGTCCAGAAAAAATCAAAGGGAAGAAATTGAAAATTGACGTTTCGAAATAAACGACTTTACAGTTTCAACGCTTTTTTCCTTGAATAATGGACAGAGATCTTTCGCTGTAAATAATTTGACAATACTGCCGAACCTGCTCCAACTATCGCTCCTGCAAGTATATCACTTGGAAAATGTACACCAAGGTGCATGCGGGAATATCCCGCTGCGCACGCATACACATACGATGGCGCAATAACATACCATTTCGGAAAAGCCAAACTTATAGAGGTTGCAAAAGCAAATGCACTGGAAGTATGTCCAGAAGGAAAGAAATATGTCCCAGCATCTGCTTGTTTATCTAAATAAGGATAAGTCACAAACGGACGATCGCGCTTAAACGCCATTTTCAGCGCTGTTGTGGTAAACGCATTCAAGCACAGGGCTTCCACCATGAAGATCCCTTTGCTTTTCAAACTACTGTCCTTTTGAATGATTCCAATACCCAATACAACAATGGGCGCTCCAATACTCATTGGACTCACACTATTCGTAATGAACTTGAAACTTGGATCCAAGGATTTATTTCGTTCTAAATTGATTTCCTTCAATAAATCGATGTCCCAGTTTTGGGCTGAAACAAGAGTAGGGAAAATAATAAAGAAACAGAAAAGTATTTTGAGGCAATTGTTAAACATCATCAGTATTTGATCAAATATAATGTTCAAAGATAAAAAAAGCGTCAATGGAATTCCATTGACGCCTCTTTTTAATGTTTAACTATTGAGGCAAGCAAAGTACTTGTAAGTACTTCACTGTTTTCATTCCATCATAGTTTAAGGTCGCCTCTACTTTTACCGTCACCATCGTCGTATCAGTCACTTGGTTAATCCAATGTTCATGAAACGAATATGATTTTGATTTTTCTTCCGAGGTCATGCTTTCAAATTCATTTCCTGAAAATGCATCCGCAAATATTAACTTATAACCGTACATCTTCCCGTTTCCAGTGATGCTACCTTCTAAATGTAATTCCTCATTAAATGCGATGGTATCACCCAATATTGGTTCCATAATGTCAATAGTAGCCGTAGTTGCATCTCCTTTATGGCAAGAAGAAATAGAGAATAAAATGGCAAAAGCAGCCATACTAAGCATTGTTTTTTTCATGTTGTTTTTTTTGAATTAAATAATTTAAACTAAGTCCGAAGACGATTTTTTGTTGAATAGAACCTTGATTCAATTCTTGTTTGATTGGAGCTTGCACCTGAGCTGAAAAGAGGAATCGATTCGTCAGGAGATTGACACTTGCTTTCATTGCTAGAATGTATCCACGATTCGTCTGACCGACAATTTGGACACCTTTTAATCGACTAGCTTGATACTCATCAAATTGCAATCCAAGGGAAGAAATCAATCGATAACCTTGAATTTTTCGGTTGTAAATCATCGAACTAGAAAGTTGTGATGAATTTCCAAATTGATATCCTTCGCGATCTTTTCCCTTGAGCGCATGACTTGCTTCCCCTTGAAACGACCATCCTTTTTGGAAACGATGGGTATAATTTGCAAGAATCAATCCATCAAATGATCCCGTACCAGGAGCAAGGTTTTTCAAATCATTTTGATAGGATAGAAATTTACCAAATGGGAATTTCGCACCTAATCCGATGTTCAGAAAGTCACGCGTCACATTCAAGGAATCTTTTTTATCGATCAAAGAATACGTAAACAGTACATTTGGATCTGAAAAACCAGACACGAAACTTGTAGTAAAATCGGTTTTTTGTAGAGCCAATTGAATTGGAATAGCTCCATAAACTTGAATCCTTTTTCCAAACTGTGTACGAAAATTAAGGTCCGACTGCCAAATTGCTTCCGATGAATGTTTGATGCCATACATGTATGAATCAAACAAACGATATGTTTGACGCCAACCAACCAAGTGAAAGCGATTGGAGGCAAATATACCTATAGAGGCATTGCTTCCGACACCGCCGCAAAGGTCACATGCCGACAATTGGACATAGCTCATTAGCATGCCCAATAAAAATATGTATTTCATTGATTATTTGTTAATTAAACGAATTTAAAAGGGATTCGTTTAAGCACAGGGGGGATGAAAGCAGCTCAGACCATTTTCAAAATGATAGAAATTCACAACATTGAAATTTGACGTTTCTTTAAGCGAAATGGTTGATTGGTCCAACTTCATCACGATTGTTTCTGGACAAGCAAACAAGGAAGTTTCCATCCATTTTAAATTCACCAAAGATTTAGAAGATTCTTCCCTTCTTTCATCTAATAAATTATCAGCTTTTTGCAGTTGTTTCGCAAGGTAACATTTCCCATTACAATGCAATTCTGGTCGATTTCTGTTTTCACATTCCATGCGTACAATTTCCTTCTGATTCAATTGGAAATTCACTTGCCAAAAGACACTGTAAATGGTTTTACTCAGTAAAACCGCAAGGAGGAATATGGTGCTCAAGATGCGCATTACTGCAAAATTAATCATTTAATTATGTTAAAAAATGATTAATGTCAGGTTTTAATGAATTCCCATCAATTTTCATTGAAATCTATGAACAATAGCTAAAACAAGACGATAAAACAGTGTGTAAAACTAAGTTTTTAGTTGTCAATAGAAGGCGGTATCTTTGCAAATTAATTGAGTCGTAATTGGTATTTTAAAGGAATACTAACAACACTTATATTGAATTATCAATTTGAATGAAAAATCTTATGCAGAAATTAACAGCCAGTCAATGTAAACTGACTTTCTTTTTCCTATTCTTCATCGTTCTAGGATCAAAAGTATTTGCTCAAAGTCCTTTGTCACAAGGAAATGAGCAAAACAAACTACAAATTCCTTTCAATCACCACATTGAGTTGAATCAACTTGGTCTTCATTCAACTGATTCCTTTGACTGGGAAATCAGAAACAAGAACAACGAAGTGATAGCAAACAAAAGTTTTGGCAATATTTCTTCTTATGTATTTGCTTTACCTGGAGATTATTTACTATATATTTCAAACATTGCGGCAAAACAACCGTCTGAATGTAATCATTCAAGCCTTCCCATTTCCTGGCACATAAGTATTTCACCTTTCGATGTAACTTTTGACCTTCAAAACTTAAGTTTTTCTAAGTCACTCACTACAGAGAATTTACAAAGTTCGTTAACTTTAAATGTTCCCGTATCTATTGGAATCCAAAGTGATTACATGCAATCATTTGATTTAAACGAATTGAACGTTATGGTTCAAGGAGTTGGTTGCGCCATAACAGTGACGAAATCTGGACAAGAGAATCCTGTTAAAGCGGGACTTCACAATCTTCAATTTACCTTGAAAGGGAATTCAACAAAACAAAGTTACATCATGATCGATTTCATCGATCAAAATGGAACAATTACCACCTATTACCATCCTCAATCATTATAACATGAGTCAATCAATTTATACTAATTTACACAAATTAACCATCGCCAAAATCCACTTAATTTCAGTACTGTTTTTCAGTGTTTTCGTATCAACAAATGCATTGGCACAGTGTGGTTTCCAAGCAACTTGTCCGAATACGAACTACTTAAACTTCGGAATGGGATCGAACACAAATGCCGCTTCGATCGAGTACGATAACTTTATTTCCTCCTTCCACTCTACCGTAGTAAGAACCTCCCAGGGTACGTACAAGGTTTGGGGTGAGTACATTGCAGCTAATGGTGTCGACAATCTATTGTCTCCAACTGAAATTAATCCAACAAACTTTCCCGGCCTAACTGGTACAATTTTAAAGGCACATCTTGCCTCTAATTTCACACCTGCAGTACAAGGAATTGTTTTAACGACAACTGGCCTCTTCGCTTGGGGAACAGAAGGAACAGTAATTCATGCAGATTTAACTTCATCGACAGCCTTCCAAAAAATAACTGTTGCAGGTAACACGCAAGGTCTTCCTACTGGAGTAGTCCCAACTGACGTAAAAATGTTATTTGTTACAAACGAAACAATTGCCTTAACAACTTGCTCAGGTAATGTCTATGTACTCACAATTAACGGCGCAAATTCCGGAAGAGGGTTAACGGGGGTTCTTACCGCAGCAAATGCCAAACAGTGGCATCAGGTAACCACTTCTGATACGGGAAATCCTTCTTTAACAGGTGTAATTGCCGTTAGAGGATCTAAACATACTTTGTTTGCGCTTACCTCAACGGGGCAGCTTTACACATGGGGATTAGAAACCTACTTGGGAAATAACACTGCTGAAATAGAAAGAACACGCGCTACTCTGATGACACTTCCGAGCGCTAATCCAATAAAAATGATTGGTGCTACTCGAGATAATACCACGGGAGTTTCGAGTTATTATGTTCTGAATACAAATGGAAATCTCTATGCCTTGGGAGGTAATAATGAAAGACAACTTGGCGATTGGTCCATAACAGAAAGACGGAGTTGGGTTCAACCAAGATATACTTCTGCATCAGGACCTTTAATGACGAATATACATTGGGTTTCTCCGAATGAGCATGATTCAAGATATGCCGCAGTTAATGTCCTTACCTCCGACTCTACCAATTTCAATTGGGGTGATGCCAATGGTGAGATGCTTGGTCGTGGCGGAACAACAAACTTCAATCCTGGAATGCCAAATGGTATATCAGCTACTGATCGCATATTAGCGGTTGAAACTGGTGGACACACCTCAATGCTCGCTAAAAAATGCGAAGACTTTTTTGGATATGTAGGTCACAGAATTCGTGGTAGTATGGGTGATGGCACCAACAATTCAACAAATGAAGCAACTTACACCTTTGCAACTGCTGTCGTATATATTTGTGGTGCTACGAATGTTGAAGTAAGCATTTCAGGCACACCTGTCTTGAGTACCACGGGAAATTATTGTAATGGAACAACCATTGACATTACTGCAACTCCTCCCGGCGGAACTTATAGTTTAACCGGAGCAGCAACCTTGAGTGGAAATAACCTAACATTCACTGGTACTGGTAACAACTCGGTAAATCTTGTCTACACATACAACGTTCCTGGTTGCCCGAATCCTATTAATGCCAGCCTTCCTCTGATAGTCCAAAATTGTGCAATTGCAGATGCTGGTCCTGCGAGTGCGACGTTTTGCTCAAATAGTTCTTACACTACTTCAGGTAACTCTATGAACGGGACGATCGCCTGGACAACTTCTGGCACTGGAACGTTCGTTAATGGAACAACTAATACAGCAACATATAGTCCAAGTACGTCAGATATTGCAGCAGGTACCGTAACATTAACTGTTACAGTAAGTGGATCTTCTACATTGACAGATAACATTGTATTAACTCTAACGCCAGCGCCTTCAGCTGGAACAATTTCTGGAACAACAGCGATCTGTTCCAACGGATCTTCAACACTTAGTTCAACAATAAATGGTGGAACTTGGACTTCTGCTACTCCAGCAGTAGCGACAATTGGTTCTTCTACAGGTGCAGTGACAGGTGTTGCAGCAGGTACTTCAATCATGACTTACACGGTAGCTGGTACTGGTGGATGTGCCAATGTTTCCACAACGGCAACAGTAACCG
>CAIZQH010000024.1 GCA_903935095.1 uncultured Flavobacteriales bacterium
ACTCCATTGATAAGATGTAGTGCCTGTTCCACCTGTCGCAGATGCTGTTAAGGCTGTTGAAATGGATCCGCCTGCACAAATGGACTGATTAGGAATCGGTTGAATGCTAATGGTTGGATCAGCAACAACAATAGCTGTAGCAACTGTTGATGTGATGGATGAACAACCCCCTGAGGCAAAAGTAGCGATGACATAATAATAAGTAGTACCGACTGTATTGGAAGGAGGAGTATATGTATTTGTTGTCGCACCTGAAACGGGGATTCCATTCGATGTGCTGTTCGCCGTATTACTATACCATTGATATGTTGGCGTTCCCGTTCCATTTTGGGTGGCAACGGACAGGGCATTAAAAGTACCATCTAAACAAACGGTTTGAGTGGGTAGCGTTGGTGTTGAAAAAGTGGGTGCAGGGTTGACCGTTATTGTCGCAGTAACAGAAGAACTAGCACAACCTGAGGTTATGGGTGCGTTGGTAACCACACAATAATAATAGAGAGTTCCAGTTGCGGTCACAGGAGGTGTGAACGAAGCACTAGTTCCGGTAGAAATAAGTGTACCTCCAGAATTTGCATTCGTACTGTTCGAGTACCATTGATATGAATAATTCGTCGATGCTCCACCGGAAACGGTAACAATTAGGGGGTTAACTGGACTTGCATTTTGACAGTAATTTGCTCCAGTAGAGATAGAAACAGTTGGGTCCCCAACAACAATTACTTCCGCATTTGTTGAATACGTAGTTGAACATCCACTTACCGATTGGGTAACTGACACAGCATATGTGAAGTTTCCAATGGTTGAGTATGCTGAAGGATTGTAATTTACTGAATTCGAATTTGGTATGTTTGTGTAATTCGATCCATTCACCGTATACCACTGGTAGGTTGAAGTTCCTGAACCTCCATTCACCGTAACGGTCAATGGATTTGCTAACGTTCCACCTTGACAAATGGTTTGAGAGATAATTGGTTGTACACTAAAAGTTGGGTCCGCTAATACCGTTATTGTTGCAGCGGTAGAAGTAATGACGGAGCAACCACTTCCTGTGCCAAAGTTGACTACACAGTAGTAATAAGTCGTCCCCGAAGCGTTATTTAAACTCGAAGGTAGGTTTAAAGTTGGGTTGGTTTCTCCTGTAAGAATGGTTCCGCCTGTATTTGCACTTGATGTATTTGAATACCATTGATAAGTTGGATTCGTCGTTCCTCCTGAGAATAATACATTTAATGGATTGAGTGTCCCTCCAATACAAATGGTTTGGTTTTGAGGTTGATTTGTTATGATTGGAGCAGGGGTAACCGTTATAGCAACCACTGCTGAAACAACACTACAGTTTAGTCCCGTTTGTGTTATCACACAATAATAGTATACGATTCCAGTTAATGTGTTTGGTGGTGTGAATGTACTTAATGTAGCACCTGAAATGGCTTGTCCACCACTGTTGACATTGTTCGTGTTGGAGTACCACTGATAATTAAATGTTCCTGAACCTCCTGTTGCAATGACAGATAATGGTGTAACTGGGCTTGCATTTTGACAGTAACTTGCACCAACAGGCTGTGTAGTAATAGTTGGGTCTGCAACAACTGTAATCGTTGCGGATTGACTAACTGTTTGAACACATCCGGTAGGTCCAGATGAAACTGTTCCTGTATATAAGTAAGTTCCAGCAGTATTAAATGTAGGTGGTGAATAGGAAGCAGTGGTGGCAACTGGCGTTGTTGATGAATTGAGTGTCCATGAAAAAGTTGGTGTACCACTTCCTCCACTAGGAGTTAAAACCAATGGAGCTGATAATCCGCCACCTATACATATGGTTTGATTAGAAAGAGGTTGTACAACTAAAGGAGTAACAAGATTTACGGTAAAGGTATTTGATGCTGTACATGCGCCAGTAATTGATACTGCATTGACAGTGTATGTAACTGATTGTGATGATGAAGACGTATTAATTAAAACATCATTGATACTTGAAGAAGTTTGTAGGGTTGTGGTTTCACCATTAACGTTATTATTGACTGTTGCTTGCCATGTAAAAGTACTTGGAACGTTTACTTGACTATTTAAATTCCAATTTAATGTTCCATTACAAGTTGTCAATGGGGTAATTTGAACACTTGGATAAACTTGAATAGAAATGGAACTTGAGTTTGAACAACCCGGATTACTTAGAGGGAGGTTTGTAATCGGGTCTAAAGGCGTTACAGAAAGATTGACTGTAAACGTTTGAATTGAATTTGAATTGTTTGTAAAAGTAAAGTTAGAATTCGCTAAAGTGGAACTACTTATGGTGTTACTGCAACTAGAACAACCTGAAGGATTTGTGACAGTCCATGAATATGCAACTGGAACAGGAGTTGTGCCGCAGGTTGGTAAAATAGAATTGCTTGAAAGGGCAACAGATGCAGGAGAACACAAAATATTGGAATACGGACTTATGACACTTGTTGGTGGATTGATCACACAAATGGTATGGGTTGCAACATCTAAACCACACGGGTTTTTAACTCGAAGTTCAATTGTATATACACCGGGAATTAGGAATTGAACAGAAGGAGTCATCGTTCCGGATGTCCATAAAGTTTCGTCAGTTGGAAACCCATTATCAGTTCCTAAACTTCCAGTTGTAACACTATAGTAGTTTGTAGTTGACGTATTTGTTGGTGTAATCACCCAGTAGTACGGAGCGGTATTTATACAAGATGCTCCACTTCCAGTTGGTATAGTAAGACCAAAATTCGAAGTGTTGTTAAACTGAATTGTCCCATTTGGACAAATCGTTGTTTTTGAAACGGTAAAAGATGCGTCTGGTCCCAATCCCACAGAAATCAATCCTGCCGCAGATGGTTGCGGTTGCACGGAACATGGGTTTTGAGTAATTACTGAAGGTTGAAATACATTATTATATGTTGTTCCAGATATTGTCACACTATTTCCGCAAGAAGTTTGATTAAAAATATGTGAAAGATTAGCTGGAGTATTGGGATGTGTATAAATCACAGTTGGTGAGCCATCACCCCAATTTACGGTATATGTTGTACCATTCACATTGCTCGAAGGAACCGAAAAAGTATAATCAGTGGGATGGGGTACACAGCCATTTGCTTGATTAATGAATAATTGAAGTGCAGCTGGTGATGGCGAACTACCGACAAAAACTGGGTAAGAAATCGTCTGTGTACATCCGCTCGTGGAGGTTAAAACAACAGAAAGGGTATATGAGCCTGGTTGATATGTGTGTATTTGGTTTCCACTGTAATTATTAGTTACTGCGGTAGTATTTCCATCTCCCCAGGTGATAGCGAAATTCTGAATATTATTTATTCCTCCAGACGTAACAAAGTTAATTGCTATTGTTCCTGATGTTTGTGCAGAGGTTAGACATTTTACAATCTGAGAGCCATTTGAATTAAATGAATTACTTGAAATTGTAAATCCTAGAACATCGATATTAACTTGGTCTTGTAGAGTACAATTACCAATCGTTGCATTTAATGTATATTGGCCCGAGGCATTTTGTTGAATGGCATTAATGGAAAGCGTGCTATTTGTGAATGAGTAATTATTTGGCCCACTCCAAGAATATTGGGGTGCATATCCAGTAATTCCAATGATCGTTGGTACAGTTGTAACATTCTGACCTACACAGGTGTTGATGTTGTTACCAGCGTCAATTGTGAAATTTGAGAGCACATCGACAAACACACTATTACTATTTCCAGAACAAATGATGACATTGATTAATTCAATACTTGCTACTCTGCGGTAATAGGTATCTTGACTTATCACCGGTGGGTCATAGGAAGATGAATTTGTACCGGAAATGTTCGTCCATGTAACATTATCCAAAGAGCTTTGCCATTGATATTGAATAATTGCAGGGCTGGGGATAGAAGCGTTGGAGATGCTATTGATAATAGTTGGATTTCCATTATTGCAAATTATCTGGTTGTTGCCTACAGAACCTGCTGATAGATAGCCAATAACAACTTCATCATTCAATACACAATTTGGTCCGTAAGTAACAGTTACCCCATACGTTCCAGATTGATTAGCCGGAATGGTGTAAGTACCTCCAGTTGGACTTGGTAAAATAGGATTACCCTGATACGTCCATGAGTAAGTTGCAGCACCCGTTGGGGTATTTGTAACAGAAGCAGTGAGGGTAACAGGTGTTCCGGCACAATAAAATTGATCGAGACCTAAATTTACAGATGAAGTAGTACATTGCCCAAATGCATTAGATGCTAAAAAAAGAAATAAAAAAAAGGAGAGTAGATTCTTCAAAAAAGTGTTTTAGTAATTCTTATGTAAAGTTACTATGACTTATTGGGAATAAAAAAAGGTTTCGTGTGGTTTCACCTAATATATTTGACTTATTTCAAATTTTCAAAAGATTTTGTGACAATTCAAGTCAAAATGGTGAAATCTAGCATCTTGTTAAAATTGCATATCAATAAGAATGTTAAAACCCACATCAACAGAATTAGTTATTGCCATTTAAAAACAATATGTTAATCGCATTTTCCTTTACGTTCCCTCGTCGGGCCCTGAGCCAATACGCAGAGGTTTTCCAAGAATATTTTGTTTTAGCGCAATATAATTCATATGATTACTTGCTTTCATAAATTCATTTTTAATTAGTAACAACTCCTAACCGTACTCCAAACCGCCCGTTACTATCAGGCCAGTGCACACTGAATCGATAATTCTTTTCTTCGATTTGTATTAAATGTTTATTACCAAAAGATCCAGATCCAAGTCTGGAACGCACGACACCGAATGAAAAATGCTGATCGTCAAATTTGCAGCTGAAGTGATGTTTATTGTGGTGTAAACTGAACTCATGGCGATGAGTTAGCTGAAAGTGGTGCCCCTTGAATTCAAATTCGCAAGAGGCACTTTGTTCGGATGGATTTCTTTCGATAAAGACTTCGTCGTGGAAGATGAGCGCTGTCATGGGTTACTTACTAAAGTTGAACCAAAACTTGTGAATACAGTACTTGAATTTTTCTGAGGGTCGTAAACCAGTTCATACAAGTCTTTTCCTTCGGTGTATTCAAAATGATGCGTAAGCGTATTCACACAGTACAAGAAATAGAGGTCGTAGCCTTCGCGTGCGCGTTTCGCATGGACCACATACATATAGCGATCGTCAGACGGATTCACGAAGTAAGACGCGAAATATAGGTTCTTTCCTTTGTTGAAAACGAGGTTCTCTGTTGGAAAGCGGTTGGACTTAATCACGGACAACACCGTTTTTCGGACTTCCGGTTCTTTGTCCAGATGGATAAAGTAATTTCCTGCTCCTATTTCAATGAAATCATCTTCCATGAATTGGAACTGGTATTGTGCGTTGAGCGGACTCCCGATGATCCAAAGGAAGCCAACTAGGACGATTATTGTTTTCATGTTATTTCGTTTTAAAGATGGATATTACTTTTTCTTGCTACCGTTCGGTGAAACAGACAAAATTGTTGGGTCGAAAATCACGGAGATGCGCCCGTCTGGTTCGGTGATGTCGTAGAAATAACGGTACCGGTTTTCTAGGTAGTAACAGAAAAGGTGGTAACCTGGTACTCCGTTCTTTTGTCCGCGGATGCAATGGATAACGTACACATATTCACTGTTTTGCGCATCCTGAATCGCGGTATTCACGAACAAATTAGCGCCTTTGTGGAAGTCGATTGTTCCTTTCATGTCATTGTCGTTCAAGGTTTCAGCAATCAATCTTCTGGCATCGACTTCTCTAGAAGCGAAGAGGTAAAAGTTACCGATTCCGAACTCTTCGAAGCGCTGCATGCTGCTCCACTGTGCGTGGGCATAATTGCTCAGGATCAAGCAAATAAACACTAGTTTTTTCATGGCAGTTTGTTTTAGGTTGTAAGTAAAGGAGAAGCTTCTTTTTGATAATGCACGCCACATTCATTGGTTACAAAATCAAACGTAACTGACTCATTGATTGATTGTTAATTCCGTTAAGCGAATATATTTTTCGCTTCCTGTTAAGCGTAGTGCATTCGACTTCAAATGTGCGATGGTATCGAGCTTTCCTTCTTGGATTCGGTACGAGCGGAGTCCATCGTTTGGACAAACACCATCTGGGAAGGAAGCCCACCATTCCGCGTTCCGTACTTCTGCGCACCAGAAGAAGAGAAGGGAAGAACCGGATAAGGTTTTGCGGACAATCCAGGCCTTCATTTCTTTCCCACGCCATTTCAAGAGAAAGTGCTTGCAGAATTCACCTTCCAAGTCCCAAGAAATAGTACTTTCGCTAGTGCCAATGATCACTTGGAAGGCGGTATCCGGTGTATCACTTATAAATTCGATGAATTGTTCCGCGTCTGAGCAAGTTAGGAGTTGTATCTCGATGCGCATTTTCATGGCTGTCAATTTTCTCTTTCATAAGTGATAATGAGTTCTTCTTTGTTGATTACGCAATCTTGATTTGTTCTGTAATCATACCAAGCCTCGTAACCATTTCGTGTTCGAAGTAAGTAAAACAAATACACATGTTTTGGATCGCTTGGTCTAACATCATAGATCACATACATAATTTGATCTTTTGGCGTAAAGGCCTTCTTATCAAACTCGTAACCATTGATGGCCAACATGTTTTTAAAACCGAGAAGAGCAGTTTCTTCATTTGGTTCAATTCGAAAGAAAGAAGTATCGCCAATGTTTGTGAATGTTGGGAAAACCCATTGCGCTTTTGCACTTCCAGTTGTAAGTAGTAAAATAAAAAGGAGATTTTTCATGGTCGAAGTTTTAAAGGTTAGTAATTAAGAGATGCTTATAACTCTTAATACCCAAACTTTAAAAAGGTAACCCTGAAATTGAAATTATTTTGAAAAATAAAACCAAATAGTAGCTAACGCAATGATAATCAATGCTATGTATATGATAATTTTTCTGGTTTTTTGTTGTTTAGATTTTCGTTGTTCTTCTAAAATTTGAGATGAACTTCTGAATTTGAATTCATCAAGAACAACCAATTGCCTTTTTCGTTGATGCCTAATCTTTTGTTCTGAATCAGCATTAATGAGTCGTTGAACAGAATTCTCCTCCCGTTGCAAAAGTTGCTTCATTTGCTTGCGCTTTTCTCTAAGGAAACTAAGTTCCATGAGTCGCTCAAATTGGTCTAGTTGATTTTGCTCAATTTCTTGACTCATTTTTCTTCCAAATAAAGTTCACGTAATTTCTTCTGACAGCGAGCCTTCTGATTCTTGGCATTGTCTGCATTCGTGTAGCCCATTACTTTAGCTATGATGTCAAACGACTCTCTCATATAAAAGAACCGATAAAGCAATTCGTAGCATTTTTGAGCCATGCTTTCAAAATGGTTTAAAACGCTATCCAGTTTGTCGAGCTGACTTTTCTTGCGTTCCATTTCGAGTTGATCAGTCAACCAGTCGTTGTAATTGGTTCGCTCGCCTTCAATATTGACAATTTCAGGTGTTCTTCCAGCCCTCTTGAAAATTTGATTTCTGCAAATCGCAATCAGGTAGGTACGAATCGAACAGGTCAAGGTAAACTCAGGGTCTTTCGCCTTTTCAAAAAGCACAATAATGGCATCCTGGTACAAATCAGCTAAATAAGCCTCATCCTTCGTAAACTGCTTCAAATGCTGAAAAACAACCACCCGATGCTGCCTATACAGACTGGCATAATAGTGATGGTTTGTTCTTAGCTCTTCGAGTTCGTTCATTGGGGTAAAGGTAATCAATCAAAAACGTAATAGTTAATCGTCGAAAGAAATAATTCTGGCGATACTGACTAATAAGAATCAAAATGAAGTGGCAGTATTAATTCTGTTTGAACTAAGAAAACCTAATATTCCCCATCAACCGTTGCAATTACATAAGCACCGCTGCTTGTTTGTTGAGCGAGTACTTTTCCATCGCGAATAATTTTCACGGTAACGGAGCCACTGCCCGTGTTATTTTGAGCAGACATGTACAACCAACGTGTTCCAGTTTGTGTCCATGTGTATGCCCAGCCGCTACCCACATTGGAATATTGAACGGTTCCGCTTGGCGCACCTTCACATGTAATACTGTAATCGCCAGCGGATCCACTGACTTCGTATTTGTAACTTGATTGCATTGATTCTTTGGTGCAACCTGTGATTGCCAATATGAGAAGTGAAAAGGCAACTAGTGTTTTGATTTTTAATTTCATGTTATTTAATATTTATTTTCTCAAATAGATAGAATTATTCTTCATTTCTTCAGCAAGTTTAGCAGCCTTTTTTTTCGGGATGATGGTGTACTTGTCCTCCTCATCTGAAATGTATATGCTATTTGTGAAATCATACGTTTTAAGTGTGTAGTTACCAATTGTTTCCGAAACATTTTCCTTTCCCAGAAGTGAAAACTGAGCTAGTTTCGTAGCAAATTCATTTAACTCAGATTGTGAAACAAAATACAAGGACCAAATATCTGTAATGTATTGGTAATTCATATTTTGAAATCCCATATAGAAATAGACCATTGTATCGGAATCATTCTGGATTACCTGTTCTATTTTCCATCCTAGTGATGAGGTTTTAAGAGTAGATCTTACTTCTTTTTGAGCGTAGATTAATTGGCTGCAACAAATGGCAACGGTAAAAAATAGTGTTTTCATAAATGAGTTTTAAATTCCCCACAAACCTCCCCCTTTTCCCCGACAACCCAAGTCAATTTCCCCCGCCACCTCAAATTCCCCTGACAACTAAGGTCAATAAGTTGTGTAATACATAGAAAATGAAGTAATTTGCTTCAAAACGGCTACATGTCTAACCAACGAAAGATCCTTCGCGTATTGCAATTCATCTCCTATTTAGAGCAGAAACCTCCGAAGGCTGTGCAGCATTTGGCGGAACTCTTGGAAACGACCGACCGAACGGTGTACCGTTATTTGGACCTCATACGGGAATGTGGATTCGACCTGCAAAAGGATAAGTTCAACCGCTTTTTCCTGCAAACGGATCAACATGCCGGCGTGCGCTTTACTTCCGAAGAAGCAGCATTTTTGAAGCAATTGGTGCTCACTGCAGGAAAACAAAACAAACTGAAGGATGCCGTGCTCGGTAAAATATACTTGGCTTCGGACCTCCAGATTTCGGCTGCACATTTGGTGAATGCGAAAAACGGACTCATTGTGGAACGACTCGCACAAGCGATGGCCAACAAAGAACAGGTGATTCTCAAGCGCTACCATTCCATCAACTCGGAAAGTATCTCCGACCGCTTGGTGGAACCCTTCGGATTCACGGACAATTACCACACCGTCATGGCCTTCGAACCCAGCTCTGGCAAGAACAAAACCTACCACCTCGACCGCATCACCACCGTTGAATTCACCAACTTAAGCTTCGCTTTCGAAGCTCAACACGAACAACAGATTCCAGATGCCTTTGGCTTTAGTTATGCCGGTGTCAAATATCCCCTCGCACTCGATCTCACCCTCAAGCAATACTTACTCCTGAAAAACCAATACCCACTCATCATCCCTTACGTGAAATACCACGCTAAGAAAGACCGCTACGAATTACGCATGGAAGTGAATAGTTTGGAGCCGGTGGGGAGGATAGATTTAGTTAATAATCAAATCAAATAAAAAATATCATTATTTTCTCAATTAATATTTATCTTCACTCCAATGAAAAAAGTAAAGGTAGTTGCAGCGGTAATTGAGGATAATGGAGAAATTCTTTGTGTTCAAAGAGGTTCGAATAAATTGGAATACATTTCAGAGAAATTCGAATTTCCTGGAGGTAAAATTGAAGAGGGGGAAACCCTTGAAATGACCATTATTCGAGAAATACAAGAAGAACTGAACATGAACATTGTTCCAATTCAACAACTTCCTACCGTTGAACATACTTATCCGGATTTTCATTTGACGATGCATGTTTTTCGCTGTTCGTGTGAATCTAGAATGTTAGAACTTACAGAGCACATTTCATTTTCTTGGCTTACAAAAGAAGAATTACGATCATTAGATTGGGCTGCTGCGGATATTCCGATTGTCGAAAATATTTTATCGAATGGAGAGTTTAATTAAAGTATTTACCAGTAGTTTGGAGACTGGTTTTATAAATAAATCGATATTATCCAATCTTGAATTTCAACCTGAGTTACTTGTAAATCAAACAAAACCGAACAAAAAGATATTAACTAATATTCTTCGTGAATTAGAATATTGTAATGAGTTTTATATTTCAGTAGCTTTTGTAACAACGAGCGGTGTGGCTTCAATTATAAATAAGTTGCAGGAACTTGAAAATAAGAAGATTAAAGGAAAGATTTTAGTTTCTCAATACTTGAATTTTACAGAGCCAGAGGCACTGAAAAGGTTGTTGCAATTTGAAAATATTGATCTTAGAATTACCACAAAAGGCAATTCACATGCTAAAGGTTATATTTTTAAAAAGGACAATTTTTATAATTTGATTATTGGAAGTAGTAATCTTACCGCTCAAGCTTTGTCAATTAATAAGGAATGGAACTTAAAAGTTTCAGCGATGGAAGAAAGTATCCTAGTTGAAAAAGTTTTGAATGAATTTAATAATGATTTCAAAAATGCTACAAAGGTCACTCCACATTACATTTCTTTTTACGAGCAGATTTATAGCAAACAATTTCTTCTGAATTCAGAAAAACAATTTGATCATGTCGCCCAAAATGAAATTACCACTCCAAATTCGATGCAATTAGAGGCACTGGATAATTTAGCCAAATTAAGAAACGAACAAAACATAAACAAAGCTTTAATCATCTCAGCAACGGGAACAGGTAAGACCTTTTTATCTGCATTCGATGCAAAGGCATTTGGATCTAAAAAATTATTATTCGTTGTACACAGATTAACTATTGCAAAAGATTCATTAAAAACATTTCAAAGAGTTTTTGGTTCAGAAAGAACAATGGGTCTTTATTCCGGAGAAAAAAGAGAATTGGATTGCGATTTTATATTTTCAACAATTCAAACAATTTCAAAAGCAGAACATTTAGGAAGTTTCAAAAAGGATCATTTTGATTACATCATAATTGATGAAACACATCGTTCAGGAGCAGATTCTTATTTAAGGTTATTGAATTATTTTCAACCAAAATTCCTTTTGGGTATGACCGCTACCCCAGAAAGAACTGATGGTAATGATATTTTTAAATTATTTGATCATAATATAGCGTATGAAATCAGATTACATAGAGCAATGGAGGAGCAATTGCTTTGTGATTTTCATTATTACGGTGTCACTGATTTATTTATCGAAAATAAAGCACAAGAAGATAAAGCATATTTCAATCGTTTAATTTCAAATGAAAGAGTTTATAGGATAATTGAAAAGGCCAGGTTTTATGGTTGTGATAATGGAATTACTCGAGGATTAATTTTTTGCTCACGTACTTCTGAGGCAAATGAATTGTCAAAATTATTTAATGAACAAGGCTTTAAATCAGTTGCTTTAACTGGTGAAAGTTCAGAGGAAGAACGAATAAAAGCCATAGAACTTCTAGAAACGGATAATATTAATGAAAAACTGGATTATATTTTCACTGTAGATATTTTCAATGAGGGGATTGACATACCAAAGGTAAATCAGATTATTATGCTGAGACCTACTGATTCATCAATTGTTTTTATTCAGCAATTAGGAAGAGGTTTGCGCAAATTACCTAGTAAAAATTATTTAACGATTATTGATTTTATTGGTAATTACACTAATAATTATCTAATTCCTATTGCATTGTATGGTGACACTTCTTTTAACAAAGATTCTTTAAGAAAATTAATAACGGACGGAAGTAGATCAATACCTGGTGCATCGACAATCAATTTTGATGAAATTTCTAAAAACATGATTTTTCAATCAATTGATTCTTCCAATTTGCAATTATATGCAGATTTAAAAAAGGACTACAAATTACTAAAGTATAAGCTGGGACGTTTGCCAATGATGATGGATTTCGTGGAACATGGTTCAAGAGATCCTTTTCTATTTGTTAACTATTCAAATTCATACTTTAATTTCGTTTCCAAGGTAGAGAAAGAAATTGTTTTCGAATTATCCATACATCAAATTACTTTACTTGAATTATTTTCCAAAGAGATAAATAATGCTAAAAGAATAGAAGAAAATCTTATCTTAAAATCTCTTTTTTCTAATAAATCAATTGATTTAGAATTTTTCAATGATGAGATCTCAGCTAAATACGGATATGAAATTTCTGAGGATACGTTTTTATCTTGTTTAGACAATTTGAATTTTAAATTTGTTAGAAAAGAAATAGAGGTTATCCTGAAAAAAGGAAATCATTTTGAATTTTCAGAGTCATTTGAAAGTGATCTCCAGAACGATGTATTTAATACTTTTTTAAAAGACAGTTTAAATTATTCAATTAACTCCTATAACAAACGTTATATCAAAAATCTATATCAAGGTGGTTTTATTTTATATGAGAAATACTCAAGAAAAGATGTTTGTCGAATTTTAAATTGGAAGTTAAATGAGGAAGCTACGGTTTATGGTTATAAATTAAATCATAATAGTTGCCCCATTTTTGTTAACTATCATAAGGAGGAAAAGATTGCTTCGTCAACAAAGTTTCCTGAGAAATTCCTCAATTCTTCTCAATTCTTATGGTATTCTAAACCTAATCGTAAATTATCAAATTCAACGCTGCAAGAAATAAAAAACAACGATGAAATTAGACTGCCATTTTTCATGAAAAAGCATAATGGTGAAGGATCGGATTTTTATTTCATGGGTGATGTTAAACCTCTTAAGAATTCATTTGAGGAGACAACAATAAAGAATGATCAAAATGTAGATGTTCCCGTTGTTAAGGTAATTCTTGAACTATTAACACCAGTTGAAAATTCAATTTTTAATTATTTGACGAATATTCATTCAGATGAGTTGTCGTCAGAGCAGGAGGAAAAAAACGACATCGTAAACTTCGAAGAAAAAGTAATCAATCCGATTCCACTATATGATTTTTATGCTGCAGCAGGTTCATTTAGCGAGATGCAGTCAAATAATGAATTTACATATATAGAAGGTCCTAAAAATTTACACTCCAAAAAAGATTTTTTTGCTTGCAAGGTTATTGGAGAATCTATGAATAGGATAATTCCAAACGGTTCTGTTTGTTTGTTTGAAAAATACGCTGGGGGAAGCAGAAATGGAAAAATTGTATTAGTTGAGAATTTGGATTTTAACGATCACGATTATCATTCGTCATTTACAGTTAAAACATACAGTAGCGAAAAGCAAATATTAGAAGATGAATGGATGCATACTTCAATTATTCTCCGTCCAAATTCATTTGATCCTACGTTTAAAAATATAGTTGTTGATCAATCAAATGCAAAAGAAATGAGAATTGTAGGAGTTTTTGTTCAAATTTTAGAGTGATACTAACTTCTCGAGCTCACCTTCTCCCTCAACCAATCCTGCGTTTCCTCATCGCTGCTCCAAAGGAAACAACCTTTCATTCCGCGTGTCATGAGTGTTCGGTAGGTGTTTTTGATGATGGCATTTGCCATTTCTTTTCCTTTTTCTGGATTCACCTTTAGAAGTGATTTAATTCCATGGATGCTTTTGTCACTGGAAGCTCGTTTTTCGGGTTGACAAACCCAAGTTCCATTTCGAATGACTAAATCTGGACCCATGAAAACGCCGATGTAATCAACTTCTAGTCCTTGACAAGTGTGTATGCAACCAATTTGATCAACGGATGCTGGACTGACAATCCAGAGCATGCCATCCTGTGTTAAATTCCATTGCTTTGCAAAGTTATGTTCTGGCATAACGATGTCCATTGCCTTCGGATCCTTTTTAGAGTTCCACGGCCAACAATAGCCAGCCACCATGCGCGCACGGTTTCGTTCCTTATTGTGAGTTAGTATTTTCTCGTGAAGTTCATTTGGACTTTCACAAACGTTAAATTCGTATCCAAGGTCTTTGAAATCTGTATTTGCGGTTTCTCGGATACCGAGTAAGTGATCTAAGTACGCCATGTAACCGTCACTTCCGTTACATCGAAACTGACTCGAAAGTTGGAGTTTGTGAAAAGTTGCGCCTGCATAGTTTGCCCACTTTTCGATTTCAGCTTTGGTGCCGATATCTTTCATGGTCACACGTTGATCCTCATCGATAAAAAACACGGAGCATCTTGCTGCTTCAATGATTTCCATGACTTGATTTTGACCCAAGTTGGAAAACATGCCACTTTTCTCATTCAGTCGGTGTGCTTCATCGACAATGAGTGCATCGAATTGATTCTTTTCAGCCTGAATGTAAGATCCGGAACCTTTAAATAAGTTGTTGACCCACGATTTTGTCCGAATCCCCGTTAATTTACTCGCATAGACATCACGTGGAGCGCTGTTCTTACTGACGTATTGAACCAATTTCTGTTGACTGGTTAAATTTGCGGTCAATTGTATGGCGACAACCGATTTTCCTGTTCCTGGTCCACCTTCTACTATAACCACATGCTTTGAACTCGGACTTGCAGATTGAATTAACTTTGAAATGCGCTCGAAAACAACTTTTTGGTCATCAATCATGACAAATTCCTCATTCCCTTCAATCATTTTAGCAATCGCATCCGCAATTCCTTTTGATGGTCGAATTTTACCATGCTCAATTTGATACATGACATTTCGATAATCTCCAAATTTCACGTGCTGTTTGATGAAATCGGAAAGTTTTAACACATCGTTTTTCGCGAATAAAGGTGCTTTGTCGAGGTAGTTTTGATAAAAGCTTCCTGTCATCGGACTTGGGTCCTCGCAATTGTGTAAAAATGCACAGGCTTGCAATTGAATATTTTCATCTTCAACAGCCGAATTGAATCCTTCCAGCAAAGCGGCGTAACTCCACGCTTGATAACTCGGATGACTCACATCGCGCACCGCACCGCCAACATATGTTTTGACCACACCGTCAAGGTCAGTTGAGAGTGCTGTTTCCCATTGTTTGAGTTCAATAATGACTGCGCAATCACGTCTGTCCTCTGTTTGCCCAGTAATGATAAAATCGATGCGTTTACTGGTGTTCGGAACTTGACATTCAATGCTGATTTTCGCGTCGCCTGGAATGGCAGAATCATCCAGCACATTTCGCATGTACATCATTGAGTTTTTCCAAGAATTCACCTCACTTTTGGAAGTGTCGCGTCCAAGGTTTTTAATGAAATTATCATGAATGATGTATTCAATTTTACTTTCACGCACTTGCGACATGAAGGTGTCCTTGTTCTCCTGGTAGACAATCATAATTCCGTATACTTCTGAGCGTTTCCTTTGGATTTTTCCACTGGATATTTTTCAGCATTGCGTTGGATTTTATCCAATATAATTTCGCTCACATTCAATTGATGTTTCTCCGCAAGCAATAGTGCGTAAGCAAAAACATCCGCTAGTTCTTCTTTGATGCGTTGAATATCCACTTGTTCGGATTCTTTGGCATCTTTCCACAAGAACAATTCATTTAATTCTGCTACTTCGATGGATAAAGCAATGGCGAGGTTTTTAGTGTCGTGAAATTGTTTCCAATCGCGTTCGTCTCGAAATTTAACCAATGCTTGCATTAATGTATTTATGTCGCTCATATTCTTTGAAAGAATAAAGGTGCGAAAAAAGATTTGAAATTTAGTTTTATTGGAGGTCTTATGAAATTATTGACCTGAGTTGTCAGGGGGATTCATGTTACGAAAATTGATTGACCTAAGTGAAGGACCATACGCGATTCAACTTTTACAGTTTGACCAATGTTGTCCCCTTTGTTGTCCCTTGAGTAATGGGAAGGAAAAAGTCCATAAAAAACAAAACCCTCAAGATATTTGATACATCTCGAGGGTCTCTATTTCCTACAGCCATATAGGACGTGTCTTTAACGAAGCTTTTGCGGTCTGGACGGGACTCGAACCCGCGACCCCCTGCGTGACAGGCAGGTATTCTAACCAACTGAACTACCAAACCAATTTCTTTCACTTACGTGAGCAACAACAGTTGCTTCAGAATTGTGTAATGCTTTCGTTAAAGCGGATACAAAAGTACGACCTTTTTTATAGAAATACAAAGGATGGGTGGAAAAATGTTAATTTATTTCCAATTTACCAGGCTTCTGAACTGATGAAAACAGTTCCTCGAAAATAGGCCACGCGCATACCGTCTTGATTCTGAATGTCTACGATGTACACACCTGTGCGCTTTCCGCGGTGGGACTCTGTGCACCTTGCCGTAAGGATATCACCTAATTTTACTTTTTTCAAATGCGAAATGTTGGTGTCCACACTGAAACAATGTACGCCATGCGCATTCGAGGCAAATGCCAAGGCGGAATCGGCGAGTGAATACGTAATGCCGCCGTGTGCAATCCCGAATCCGTTGGTCATGGATGAACGCACTTCGCAACGAAGGACACAGGCTCCTTGTTCGATGAAGATCAGTTCCATGCCCAATAACTGACTGAACGCATCCTGCGCGAGCATTCCTTCCACAATTTCTTTTGGACTCTTCATCTTATAGTTCTGAGAAGGAGAAAGATTCACCCAATCGAATGCCTTTTTCTGTTTCAATCAGGGTGCAACATTCATTGACGGAGTCGTGCTCTAAGAACAAGACGAATTCGTTTGCTGCAGCATGTTGTAGGAACTTCGCTTTTTCATCCATGGTTAACAAGGGACGCGTGTCGTAGCCCATGACAAAGGGTAGGGGAATGTGTCCCGTACTTGGGAGTAAGTCCGCCATAAAGACAATCGTTTTTCCTTTGTACTGAATGTGTGGAATCATCATGCTCTCGGTATGTCCATCAACAAATAGTACATCCATTCCTGGAAGGACATTCGTCGTGAAATCTCCCACGCGATCAATGAAGTGCAATTGTCCGCTCTCTTGAATCGGAAATATGTTCTCCGCTAAAAAGGATGCTTTTTCACGGGCATTCGGTTCTACAGCCCAATTCCAATGATTCTCGGTACTCCAATACTTGGCATTCGGGAAAACGGTACGGTATCCCGTTTTGGAATCGTTCCACGCAACCGCACCACCACAATGGTCGAAGTGCAAGTGTGTTAAGAAAACATCCGTAATGTCATTTGCATGGAATCCCAGTTTGGCTAAGTTTCCGTGAAGGGAATCGCTTCCATACATGTAGTAGTGGGAGAAGAACTTTTCGCTTTGCTTGTCCCCAATGCCGGTATCGATTAAGATTAAACGATTTCCATCTTCGATGAGTAACGAGCGCATGGCCCAAGAGCACATGTTATTCTCATCCGCTGGATTCGTTTTTTGCCAAAGCGTTTTCGGAACGACACCAAACATGGCGCCACCATCGAGTTTAAAAAATCCAGTGTTTAATACGTGTAATTTCATGTGTCCTTTCCCGCTCGTTAATTTTTCTTTTTCTCTACTATCGCTGAAATGCTCAGCACTTCCATTTTTGGATCTGTATTGGCAATCACAGTAACGGTTTTATTTTGTTGTCCAAGTTGCGTTTCCTTCGGATGGAATACCACCACAATTTCGTCACTTTTTCCCGGGGGAATAGGCTTGTCTGGCTTGGAAGGTGTTGTACAACCACAACTTGCGGATACTTTTTCAATCACCAAGGGCTTCTTTCCCGTATTCGTTACCCGAAATATGGTCTTGTTGTCGCTATCTGCTGGAACTTTTCCGTAATCATGGCTCATTTTGTCGAAGGACATCGTTGTCATGTTCGCTAAGGCCTCTTGTTCCAATCGTTGCTCTTCTTTCTCGACGTCGGACAAAGATTGACGCAATTCACGCAAGGATTCGTCGGTGGCAATTATGCTTTGTGGTTCTTCTGTGTTCGTTGATTTCTCTTTATTTGTACAAGCGGAGATAACAATAAGTAGAAGAATAAAAATAGTAAGACGTTTCATTGTAAAGTATTTTTCTCAAAAATAGCGAGATTTTGGATTCAAGGGGGTGAAGGATGGTAGAATATCGTGAAGCATTCGTTTTACTCACGCACTAGGCACTGAGCACTAGTCACTGAAATGTCGTTCGCTTAGCTCACGGGTATTTAAGTAGGATAATGGAGCGATCGCTTTGCTCACGCACTAGGCACTAGTCACTGATCACTAGTTCCATTCGCTTAGCTCATGAGTATTTTAGTAGAATAATGGAGCTGTCGCTTAGCTCACGCACTAGGCACTATTAACTAGTCACTAGTAAAGGATTACCTCCCTACCGGTCGGTGAACCAGTCGTGGGCGACGTGCAGTGGATCAAAAGCACTTCCTCGCTACGCTCGGATGGTGCTTTTTTATTTTTAATCTCGCTCATCCGCGAGCGGATGGACTCGGGGAAAAATAAAAAAGCACCTGTTCTAACGAACAAGTGCTTTTGATCAGAGTGCCCACGACTGGATTCGAACCAGCACACCTAATGGCACCACCCCCTCAAGATGGCATGTCTACCAATTTCACCACGTGGGCATTCATTTACTGCCTAAAACAGCGGACACAAAGATACATTTTTTATCAAAAAGACCTCGACAATTAAAAGATTCATGGAAAAAGTAAAATTCCATTGCTAATGTTATGTTAACGTGAATAATTTTCACTTAACTTCACGCAAAATTTGTCCGAATGACTCATACTACTACTCAAAAAATTAGTTTTGCCGGTTTATTGATTACCACAGGAATCGTATTTGGTGATATCGGAACTTCTCCTTTGTATGTTTTTCAAGCCATTACTGGTGGTGGAAAACACATTTCAGAACCATTTATTTTAGGGGCTTTGTCCAGTGTGATTTGGACCTTGATTTTGTTAGCAACAGTGAAGTACATCTTTTTTGCTCTGAACGCGGACAACAAGGGTGAAGGTGGAATTTTTGCATTATTTGCGCTATTAAAGGAAAAGAACTACAAATGGATTATTATTCCAGCTTTGATTGGTTGTGCGACGTTAATGGCTGATGGATTCATTACGCCTGCCATCTCGATTTCTTCTGCAGTAGAAGGGGTCAACAACATTTTTCCAGATATGCCGGTTATTCCGATTGTCGTTGTAATCATTGTAATGTTATTCGTCATCCAACAATTTGGAACCGCTGCTATCGGTAAAATGTTTGGTCCAGTGATGTTGATTTGGTTTGCCTTTTTAGGTTACCTCGGATTCATCAACGTTTCGCAAAACTGGGAAGTCCTTCAAGCATTTAATCCTTATTGGGCCTACAACCTTGTCGCAAATGTCGATGGCGGATTTACTGTCTTAGGTTCTGTTTTCTTGTGTACAACCGGAGCGGAAGCGCTTTACTCGGACCTAGGCCACTGTGGAAAAGGAAACATTCGATTGAGTTGGTCCTTTGTTTCTGGTCTATTGGTATTGAATTACTTGGGTCAAGCGGCATTGTGTCTGAAGCCCGGTTTCCAATTAACTGGTTCGAAAACGGTATTCTATTCCATGGTACCTGATTATCTGATGCCTTTCGCTGTAGCCATTGCGACCTTAGCAACCATTATTGCTTCGCAAGCCTTGATTACGGGTGTATTTACACTCATGAACGAGGCAATCAAACTGAAATTATGGACGAATCTTCGCGTGAAATACCCATCTGATCATCAAGGACAAATCTACATTCCTTTTATTAACTGGTTTTTAATGGTTGGTTGTCTTACGGTGATTGCAATTTTTAGAAAATCAAGCGCCATGGAGCATACGTATGGGCTTGCCATTACCATCGATATGGTGATGACTTCCATTCTCCTATGTTTCTTGTTGATGTTAAAGTATCCTAAAATCAAGTATGTATACGTTCTCATTTTTGGAGTATTTTTATCCATAGAAGGGGTATTCTTACTTTCTAATTTGGGGAAAGTTGTATCCGGTGGATGGTTTACCCTGATTCTGGCATTTAGCTTTTTTGGGATATTATTCTTGTACTACAAGGCTAAACAATTACGCACGAGTATAACAGAATACATCCCGATGAGAAATGTGATCCCATTGATTAATGATGTGCGGGATGATGCGGAAATTCCATACGAAGCAACGAATCTTGTTTTCCCTACACGCAGTAATTCTCCGAATAAGTTAGATCTAACGGTGTTTCACTCGCTATTTAAGAAAAAACCACGTAAAGCAGGTGTTATCTGGTTTTTACACGTGGATATTTTGAATGAGCCTTGGGGTGTGCATTATTCGGTGAATGAGATTATTGATAAGAGATGTTATTATGTGACTTTGCAATTGGGTTTCAAAGAAGAACACCGTATCGAATACATGATGCGCAAAATCTATTGCAAGATGATTGAAAAAGGCGAGTTTGACGGAGAAAGCATTTTCAAGTCTATTCGTGGAAAAATAGAAGAAGTGGACTTCAAATTCATCGTACTGAATTCGCGTGTTTCCACAGACAACCACTTAACGCCTTTCCAACGTTTGTGCGTGAAAGCATACCGCTTTGTGAAATCTACTGGATTAAAACCAGCGGAGGACTTCGGCTTGGATAAAACAAATGTTTACGTGGACTTCATTCCGATTTCCGTAACCAAACAAGTGGATCAAGACATGACCGAAGACTTCGAAAATTACTCACAGAAAATCTACAAGGTTTCGTCGAAATAATTCAAGTCTTTCCCGAAGGTTTCTGTTAACCGCGAAATGCTGTAAAACGCAAGCGAGATAAAAAGAAGACCCACAATCAGTGCGGACCATCCATCGTTTATGCCTGTGCTTACTAATATCCCGAAGAATAGTACGACAATGTTCACGGATCCACGAACGAGGTTAGGTATCGTATTGGCTGCGGTTGAGCGAATGTTTGTCCCGAATTGTTCTGCGGCAATTGTAACGAATATTGCCCAGTAACCTGTTCCGGCACCCAATAAGAAACACATGAAATAATAGGTATTATCAGTGATGTTGTAGTCGTGCAGCAACAAGAAAATCAAGACGCACACCAACGAAAATCCCAAATACAACTGAACCACTTTCTTTCTGCTTTTTAAGACCTGACTCAAAATCCCAGAAATTAAATCACCAACGGAAAGTCCAATGTATGCGTACATCACCGCTTTTCCATTCGAAATGTCATAAACACCCAACCATGGACCGAAATTATCCTTCGAATTCATGATCAACAGTCCAATCACATACCAAATGGGAATACCAATCACGACACAATGAAGGTATTTGATGAGGTTTTCGCGTTGAAAGAAAATCAACTTTAAATTCCCTTTTTGAATCCCTTTATCCTCCTGCATGGACTGAAAATAAGTAGATTCCAAGGTGCCAATGCGCAGAAACAAAAGTAAAATCCCCATCAATCCACCTACGACATACGCCACCTGCCAATTGTGAAGTGCAAGTCCGAATACGCGTTCTATTCCAGCAGCAATCCACGCACCCTCTGATCCAACTAACGATGCGACAACAGCTCCTAAGGCACCAAATGTCACGATAATCATCGTTCCGTATCCACGTTTTTCCTTGGACATCATCTCCGAAACCAAGGTGATTCCAGCACCAAGTTCACCAGCGAGTCCGATTCCTGCGATCACACGAATGACAGCATAAGTAGTGACATCCGTCACAAATGCATTGAGTAAATTGGCAACGGAGTAGAGGAGGATGGAGCCAAAAAGAACTTTCAGCCGTCCGCGTTTGTCGCCTAAAATCCCCCAGAGAATCCCACCCAATAACATTCCAAGCATTTGCATGTTGAAGAGAAATTTTCCCGTAGCTGCAATGGTCTGTTCGCTGGCATTCACCATGATATCGCCGAGGCTTTCCGCTTTCACCACGCCAAACAATACGAGGTCATAGATATCAACGAAATAACCAAGCGCGGCAACAATGATTAGAAAGATTATTTTTCGATCGAATGGATTTGCTTGTGTATTCATGCAACGAAATTAATTTATTTTTCGAATGATGCACCTTCTTTATCGCAGGCATCCAACCCCAACCTTTACCGTATCCCGTTTAAAACGTGTATCTTTGCACTCAATTCAAGCAGAATGGCACATAAATCAGGATTTGTTAATATCGTTGGGAGCCCAAATGTTGGGAAATCAACCTTGATGAATCAATTAGTTGGAGAAAAGGTATCCATCGTTACCTCAAAGGCGCAGACGACACGTCACCGCATTTTAGGAATTGTGAACGATGAAGATTACCAAATCGTTTTCTCTGATACGCCAGGTGTGGTGAATGCGGCATATAAGTTGCACGAAAACATGATGGACTATGTCAACTCGTCCATTCGCGATGCAGATGTATTGTTATTCATTACTGATACGGTTGAAAATGAAATGAATCACGTAGAAACCCTTGAACGCATTAAACGTTTAGAGGTGCCTGTTTTGTGTTTGATCAATAAAATCGATAAATCGTACCAAGAGAAATTAGAAGAACGCGTGAGCTACTGGAAGGAACAACTTCCAAATGCGAAAATATTTCCAATTTCTGCCTTGCATAATTTTAATATTGACAATGTTTGGGCGGAAATACTCGAATTGATCCCTGAAAATCCAGCATACTACGAGAAAGATGAAATTTCTGATCGTCCGATGCGTTTCTTCATTTCGGAAATCATCCGTGAGAAAATATTTATGCATTGTCAAAAGGAAATTCCGTACAGTACTCAAATTGAAATTGAAGAATTTAAAGAAGAGGCAGGAATCACCCGTATTCGTGCGCACATCATCGTCGAACGCGATTCGCAAAAAGGAATCATTATCGGTAAAGGTGGTGAAATGTTGCAGCGAATTGGTCGTGCAGCACGTCAGGACATGGAAAAGTTCCTCGATAAGAAAGTATTCCTAGAGAACTTCGTGAAGGTGGACAAAGATTGGCGGACATCGGCAGACAAGCTAAAAAAGTACGGATATTAGTATCCTTTAATTAAGAAAAAAACATGAGTAATATCGTAGCAATCGTTGGACGTCCAAATGTTGGAAAATCAACGCTTTTCAATCGCTTAACGGAATCCCGTGATGCCATTGTGAAGGAAGTAAGTGGGGTGACAAGAGACCGAATTTACGGGAAATCAGAATGGAATGGATACCAGTTTTCGGTGATTGATACGGGTGGATACGCCACGGTCAAAGAAGATATTTTTGAGGGAGAAATCCGCAAACAAGTGGAATTAGCCGTGCAAGAAGCGACAGTCATCATTTTTATGGTGGATGTCATGACAGGAATCGTTGAAATGGATGAAACAGTCGCGCAATTGCTTCGAAAAAGTAAAAAACCGTGCATGATTGCCGCGAATAAAGTGGACAATACCGAACGCGTTGGACTTTCTTCTGAATTCTATTCCTTTGGTTTAGGAGAAGTATTCGATCTAAGCGCTGCAAATGGCGGTGGAACTGGAGAAATTCTGGATAAATTGGTAACCTACTTCAACAAGGAGGACGAATCCATTCGTGAAGAAGATGCCTTGCCTAGAATTGCCATTGTTGGTCGTCCAAACGTTGGAAAGTCTTCCATGATTAACGCCTTTACAGGACAAGAACGAAACATTGTCACGGACATTTCCGGTACCACAAGAGACTCCATTCACACGCGCTACAAAGCTTTTGGCTTTGATTTTTTACTGATCGATACAGCAGGAATTCGCAAGAAAGCAAAAGTCACGGAGGACATCGAGTATTATTCGGTTTTACGCTCTGTGCGTACCATTGAGAACTCAGATGTCTGTTTGTTCATGATGGATGCCTCAGAAGGACTGCAAAAACAAGATTTGAGTATTTTCTACATGATTGAGAAGAACTCAAAAGGAGTGGTTGTTTTGGTCAACAAATGGGACCTAGTGGAGAAAGACCACAAAACCATGTTGGAATATGAAGCGAATTTGCGCGAGCAATTGGCGCCATTTAATGACGTGCCAATCATTTTTACTTCAACCCTGACAAAACAGCGTATTCATAAAGCCTTGGAAACGGCGATGCGCGTGCATGAAAACCGTACCCGTAAAATCGCAACACATGAGTTGAATGAAGTGATGCTCGAAGTCATTGCTCAAACTCCTCCTCCGGCAGTGAAAGGCAAGTACATTAAGATTAAATTCATTCAAATGTTACCGACACATGCGCCTGCATTTGCGGTATTCTGTAATTTACCTCAGTACGTTCCAGATTCATATAAACGTTTCTTTGAAAATCGCTTAAGAGAGAAATTTGACTTCGAAGGAGTTCCAGTGAAGATTTTCTTTAGAAAGAAATAAGAAACATCAATAAGATTTATTTGATATAAAAAAAGGCGCTATCACTAGCGCCTTTTTCGTTATCGTATGTTTGGAAATTATCGAAGCAAGTTCAAACTTCCTGTCACCACTTTGCGGTCATCGTTTTCTTTCGGTTCATATTGCATGCGCCATGTATATGTTCCCGCAGGTACTTTCGTGCCTAAGTTGCCATACGTTCCATCCCACGCTTGTGATGCATCGCGTGTTTCCCAGATCACTTCTCCCCAACGGTTATAAACAGTTAAACTGAAGGCAAATGGATCGAATCCGGTTGTAAAGATTGCTTGCCAGGTTTGATTGTGTTCATCCTCATCTGGTGTGAACGTATTAGGTAAATAGTAAATCGGATCAACAATAACGGGTATTGAAATCGTATATTCATCAAGACAACCAATAGGTGAATAAGCGGATAATGTAACTGAAAGATTCTCTGTAACGCCCTCATACAAGTGATTAGGATCGGATTCAGTTGAGGTGTAAGAATCATCGAAGTCCCAAATATAGGTCGTTCCTCCAACACTCGCGTTGTTGAATTGAATCTCTTGACTTGTTTCTGTTAAACTATTCGGCACCGATGAGAAGGATGCTTGCGGATAACTTTCCATGTAAATGTAATCGTTGTACGTGGTTGTCTCTATACAGCCACTGTAGTTATACTCTAGCGTAACATCGTGGTAACCGCTTTGATTAAATTGGTAACTTAATGTACTTCCTGTTCCGATTTGTGTTCCTTCCCAATACCAAGTGTAATTAGCACCTAGGACAGGAAGTGTTGATAAGGTTACAATCATCGGATTACAGCCAATTAAGGTGTCCGCTACAAATTGTGGTGGGACCGCTGGTGCGATCGTGATGGTCATGGTGCTTATCGCGCCACACTGACCAGGGTCCGGTGTGAATGTGTGTATAATAATTCCAGGAACTGTGGCGTCAATGGTTGCCGGAGTCCAAACACCAGTTACTCCATTTGTTGAAATCAAGGCAAGTGTTGGATTTGGCTCATCCTGACATGTCAGAGGGATTTGCGTAAATAGTGGAATGATTTGAGCATCTACCGTAATTGGAAAGGTCAAGTTCGTAGCACATTGACCAGCTCCAGGTGTGAAGGTATAATTTATTGTACCAGGGAGTGTAGTATTGATCGTTGGACTATTCCATGTTCCTGTAATGACCGGTCCGCCAAGTAAATTGGAGGTGTTCAATGCACTCGTTGGAAGCACTAAATTCGTTTCAAATTGACATATTTGTCCATAAGGTGTGAATTGAGGCGTTGACAATGCATGTGTAATGATATCCATGGTCATCGGAAGCGCACATTGTCCAGCAGTCGGGGTAAATACGTAGGAACTAGTACCAACCGTATTCGTGGAAATAACACTAGGACTCCAGGTTCCTGTATACGGAATCGTATTTGTTGCGGTTGAAGGTAAAGCTACCGGCACATCGTTTATGCAATAAGGTGCGATTTGATTAAAGGTTGCTTGTTCATTCGGCCATATTTGAACGGACATTGTAACAGTGTTCGCACAAACTCCTGCATTCGGCGTAAAGGTATAGGTTTGCGTACCAACCGTTGCAGTAGAAATAGTGGATGGATTCCATGTTCCTTGAACAGCAGGTACGTTTAATGAGTTAATAGGTAAAATGGGTTCTACGCTATTTTGACATAGGATACCAACAGCAGTAAATGTTGGATTTACAGGAACACCGACTACAACATCTGTTGTCAATGTACTGATACAACCGCCTAAATTATACGTAAGGGTATAGGTTCCTGCATTAATAGCTAAACAATTTGGAATTAATGGGTTTTGTAAGCTAGAACTAAATCCATTTGGACCTGTCCAATTATAACTGATGGCACCATTTGTTGCAATTAGTTGGATGTTCTGTCCTTCGCAATATGGGCCAGTATTTGAAGCGCTTATGGTAATCACAGTACTCGCATACGTAATGATTACTTGGCCATTACCATTATTTACCCCTTGGTTACATGTTCCACCTGCTGGGACAAAGCATGAACCGCCACCGCCACCGCCACCACCAACTGCGCCTGAGAGAAAGCAATCGCTTCCGCCACCGCCACCGCCGTAGTATCCGCCGCCGCCGCCGCCGCCTGGTGCAATATTGTAACAGGGATCAACTGCTCCATTGCCTCCAATCCCAAGGTTTCCATTACTGCCATTGTTCCCTGAATTCATATAAGATCCTCCACCAATTCCGCCAGCTATTTGCGTACCACCAGTACCACCGACCCCAAAAGGAGAACTGCCCGTTAATCCAACCGTACATCCTGCATTTGCACCTGCATCATTTGTAAATGGACCTGGAACAATATTACCTCCTCCTTTTCCACCCCCTCCGCCAGCTACGATTAATCTATTGGAAAGCGCATAAGGTGTCGTTCGAATATCTGACGCACCACCACCACCACAGCTAACACTAGCAGCAATGCTTGGAATTTGTCCATTTCCACCGCCGTTAAATCCTCCAGTAGGACAAGAACCAGATCCGCCGACATTAATTTGTAAAACTTGGCAGGGTGTAACTGGGATTGAGGTATGTGAAACAGATGAACCTAAGCCACCTTGTACACCTGGACCTCCTCCTTTCGCACCTTTTAGTGTTACAGAAATTGAATAAACACCGGATGGAACAGTCCAAGTCTGTGCAGCACCAGTATAATTAAAAGTTACCGTTTGCGCTTGTAAGTATCCGTTGTTAACGATATAGAGAGAGATAAAGAGAATGACGAGGTAAATATTCTTCATAAAAAACAAATAGTGGTTGTTAACAAATTTAATAGTAAAATCGTTTGAAAAACGTCATTCTCGTCAAAAGGTTGCTTTGTTTTTTTCGAAATCAAAACTAGCGCATGCGAATAATTGATCCCTGAAAAACCATGTATTGGTCGTTTTGCTTCTTTTTAATCTGCAATACCCAATTATAAACACCGTCCTGAACATCTAGTCCTAATTGTCCGTAGGTTCCATCCCAAGCTTCTGAATAATCAAAACTTTCCCAAACGATTTCTCCCCAACGATTGTAGACTTTCAAATGATAGCTTGAGAAATCAAAATCTGGACTAATAATTGGTTTCCATGTTGGATTGAATTCATCCGCATCTGGAGTAAAACAATTGGCTGCAAATACATACGTATTTTCCTTTATTGGAATAATTAATTCAAATGTATCCGCGCATTCTTCATTCAGAGCTATTAATGTGAAAATTAACTCATTTTCATTGTCGGTTTGAAAACTTGGGTCGGAAAGATTCGAAAAGACTTGATTATTGATGAACCAACTATATTCATTTGCAAATAGGCTATTGTTTTGAAAATACAAGGTTGCTCCAATTTCAATGCTATCCGGGGGTAAAACACTGAATTGTGCAAGAGGAAGGTCATGAACGGTGATATTCAATGTTTCTATTGTCCCGCATTGTCCTGCGGTGGGTGTGAAAGTGTAAATCGTTGTCACTTGATTATTCAATGCTGGACTCCAAGTTCCTGAGATTCCATTCAACGATGAAGTTGGCAGTGCTGTTAAATTCTCTCCTTGACAAATCGGACTCACCGGATCAAAAGTGGGAACAATCGTGGGATTGACCGTTATCGATAAAGTTGCTGTGGATGCACATTGTCCAGTACTAGGTGTGAAAGTGTAGGTCGTCGTTACTTGGTTATTCAATGCTGGACTCCAACTTCCTGAGATTCCATTCAAAGACGAAGTCGGCAGTGCGCTCAAGTTCTCTCCTTGACAAACTGGACTCACCGGATCAAAATTGGGAACAATCGTGGGATTGACCGTTATCGTTAAAGTCGCTGTGGATGCACATTGTCCAGCACTAGGTGTGAAAGTGTAGGTCGTCGTTACTTGGTTATTCAAAGCTGGAGTCCATGTTCCTGAGATTCCATTCAAAGAGGAAGTCGGCAAAGCTGATAAAATATCTCCCTGACAAATTGGATTCACCGGAGTAAATGTGGGAACAATCGTGGGATTGACCGTTATCGTTAAAGTTGCTGTTGTCGAACATTGTCCGGCGGATGGCGTGAAGGTGTAGGTTGTGGTCGTTTGGTTATTCAAAGCCGGAGACCATGTTCCGCTGATTCCATTCAAAGACGAAGTCGGCAAAGCTGTTAAACTTCCCCCTTGACAAACTGGACTCACCGGATCAAAGATGGGAACAATCGTGGGATTGACCGTGATGCTCAATGTTGCCGTTGTGGCACATTGTCCAGTACTAGGTGTGAAAGTGTAGGTCGTCGTTACTTGGTTATTCAATGCTGGACTCCAACTTCCTGAGATTCCATTCAAAGAC
>CAIZQH010000025.1 GCA_903935095.1 uncultured Flavobacteriales bacterium
CCAGCCAAGAATCCTTTTTTCTTGTACTCCCATGCTTCTTCTACCGTTGGTACAGGAATAATGGATTTGATTCCATTTTCAAATGCAGCGCAAATAGCTGAAGTAGCACGCAGTACGTCGATCACGACTATAATTTCGTATTCTCCTTTGAAGTAGTCGTATTCTCCTGGTGTGAAGCAAACTTCAATGCGATTTCTTTCTTTCATAATGTGGGCAAAGGTACGAAATAACGTAAAACAAAAAAGGGGGCCGAAGCCCCCTTAATACATTTCAATTTTGGATATTAAAATCTCCAACCAATACGAACTGAACCATGTGCAGCTCCTATATTTGTGTAAGATTCTTTGTATGCAGGCTCATACCCAGCAACTGTACCTCCAACGGTTACAACTCCCGCATCATAACTTACATTTGATTTAGAAAGATTCATTTCCAAACCTAAATATAAATTTTCTGCAATGTAATAGTCGAATCCAGCACCAAGACTCACTCCGAAAGTTGAATATCCTCCTGTAACTGTTGCATTCAATCCATTTACATAAGATGCGCCATCTGAGTTAGTCCATGTTTCTTCATAGCTTCCTCCACCTAAATTTAAACCTAATGCAAAATATGGTGACATTTTTTCCGTTCCAGCTAAGTGATATTCTCCACCTAATTGAAGATTGTACGCTCCTCTTTTGATATCTTGCGTACCAGAAGCACCTGTACCATTTGCATTTTCAAAGTACGTGTAAGATTCAGTACTTGGGACTCCAGCAACAGACGTACCATCACCACCAAAACCAAATTGAATACGCGCTGCAATGTTGTCATTCACAAAGTAACGTAAACGAAGGGAAGGCGCTGTCCAGCTCATACCATTAGAGGTATTCAAGTTAGCTAATCCTTCTAACGAAAAATGCGAATCATCACTCGCAGTTTTTTGTGCGAACATTGTACCTGACAATGTTAAAGCACCAACAAAAATCATAAACTTTTTCATAGTAATTGTTTTAAAGTTGAAACGAACTTACGCTGAAAATCAATAGATTGTTTCAATAAAAGATAAACAATAGAATGTTGAAAAGTTTGAAAAGCGACTACTTTTTCATTCTTTGTCTTGCTGCAGCTGCTTTTCGTAGAGTTCAAAATAGGTTCCTTTCAAGGAAATTAATTCATCATGACTGCCCTGCTCGGTGATGGCACCATCGCTGATAACGATGATTTTCGTTGCATTTCGGATGGTGGAAATACGGTGGCTAATGATGATGGATGTGCGCTTGTCTATATCTTTTTCTAGATTCCTCAATATAATTTCCTCCGTTTCGGTATCTACTGCGGAAAGACAATCATCTAAAATTAACAACCTAGGTTTTTTTAACAAAGCACGTGCAATGCTGATGCGTTGTTTTTGTCCCCCACTTAAATTCACCCCACGTTCTCCTAGCAAGGTTTCAAATCCATCTGAGAATCCTTGAATGTTGTGATATACATGTGTCATTTCGCAAGCAGCAATGAGTTCTTCGTCGCTACAAGTGCGGTCATTTACTCCGAATTGTAAATTCTCTCGAATGGTATCTGAAAACAAGAAAACATCCTGCGGGACAATTCCAGTTTGATCGCGAAGTGCGTGAAGATTGATGTCAGTTAAGGGTTTCCCATCAAACAGTATTTCTCCACTCTGTGGATCGTATTGCCGCATCAATAAAGCATTGATCGTGGATTTCCCACTGCCAGTATGTCCAACAATAGCAAGTGTCTCACCTTTTTCAACTCTGAAGGAAACATTCGACACAGCGGTAATGTTGGTTATGGGATACTGAAAAGTAACGTGCTTAAATTCAATGCTTCCATCAAACTCATAAGGACTATTTACGGAGTTGAAAATCGTTGGCTTCGTCCATAAAAACTCATTGATGCGTTTCTGTGAGGCCGATGCACGTTGAATGATACTGGAAACCCATCCCAAACTGGCAAATGGCCAAGTTAAGCTGTTGACGAACATGATAAAGGCAACAATGCTTCCGATGGAAATACGCTCCGTTTTTGGTCCCGTGAAGGATAAAATTCCTCCATAATAAACTGCAATCAAAATACTGATCCCGATTAAAAACATGATGGTTGGAATGAAAAACGCATTCACGAGTACCAAACGCATGCTTTGTTTTTTGTAATTTTCGGCACTTTCACTTAACTTCTCTTCCGTTTCTTTTTCTCGGTTATAAGCCTTAATGATTCGGATGCCCGAAAAGGTTTCTTGCGCAAGGGTGGAGAGGAGTGATTGTTCCTTTTGCACCAGGGTACTCATGGCGTTCATTCTAGAGGAGACACGGTAGATTAATACCGACATAATCGGCAAGGGAATGAGAACGTAAAAAGTTAAGGAGGGACTGATTCGAATCATCTGCGTGACAATTAAGGTAAAGGCAACCATCAAATTGATGATGTACATGATTCCAGGCCCGAGGTACATGCGTACCAATCCAACGTCCTCTGATATTCGATTCATTAAATCTCCAGTCGCATTTCGTTTAAAGAACCCTTGATCAAGCGACTGGTAATGGGAATAGATTTCATTCTTCAGGTCAAACTCAATGTTTCTGGACATCACGATGATTGTTTGACGCATCAAAAACAAGAAGAATCCTTTGGCTACGGATAATAACATGTAAAATCCACCTAACTGAAAGGCGAGCCACAGGAAATCACTCGGTTTGGTATGGGTAATGTTTGCTTGGAAATGATCAATGGCATCCTTGAAGTAAATGGGCATTTGAACACCGTAAAAGTTACTCACAACGGTGAAAAGAATTCCCAAAAGAAGACGCCATTTATATTTTAGGAAATATTTATTTAAGTATTGAAGGGACTTCATGTTTTATTTTCTAATTTTGCCAGCGTTGAATAGCGTTACAAAAGTAACCATTCATCTGATTAGTTAACGAACTCAAGCAAAAACATGTCTGATTTGACAGTTACTTCCTTAACAGATTTGAATTCAAATCCGGTTATCCAACAAATGTCCAACTTGGGACATGAACAAATCCTTTTTTGTAACGATCACGCTACCGGATTAAAAGCAATTATCGCTGTGCATAATACTGTTTTAGGTCCTGCCTTAGGTGGAACCCGCATGTGGATGTACAACAACGAAATGGAAGCCTTAAATGATGTGCTTCGTTTGTCCCGTGGGATGACCTACAAAAATGCCATTTCAGGATTAAACCTTGGTGGTGGAAAGGCAGTGATTATCGGAGATTCTAAAACCCAAAAATCAGAAGCACTCTTCCGTCGATTTGGACAATTTGTCAATGGATTGGCTGGAAAATACATCACCGCTGAAGATGTGGGAATTTCTCCATCTGATATGAAGTGGGTGAGTGAAGAAACAAAGTATGTGGTTGGTTTACCAGGAAAAAGTGGTGATCCATCTCCTGTGACTGCCTTTGGCGTTTACATGGGAATGAAAGCGGCTGCGAAAATGCAATATGGCAGTGATGACCTTAGTGGGAAAACCATCGCCGTGCAAGGTGTTGGTCACGTAGGTGAATACCTTGTTTCATATCTAGCAAAAGAGAAGGCGAATGTATTCATTACGGATATCAATCAGGAAGCATTAAAACGCGTTTCGGAGAAATATGGTGCGACCATCGTTGAGCCAAATGCAATTTATGATGTGGATATGGATATTTATGCTCCATGTGCACTTGGTGCGACAGTGAACGACGAAACATTAACACGTTTGAACTGCTCGATCATTGCTGGAGCAGCGAATAATCAATTAATGGACGAGAAAATCCACGGATTAGAAGTGATGAAGCGTGGAATCGTTTATGCTCCTGATTTTGCCATCAATGCTGGTGGTGTGATTAATTGTTTTTCAGAAGTGGAAGGATTAAGCCTTGATTGGGCACATCAAAAAGCAGAAGAAATTTATGGAACAATCTACAATATTGTGAAACGTTCACAAGACGAAGGTGTTCCAACGTATCAGATTGCGAATAAAATGGCTGAAGAACGTGTTCAGTCCAAAGGAAGTTTGAATCTGTAAAAACCAATAATGCTCAATAGAAGACACTTACGTATTAAAGTACTCCAAATTCTATACGCTTTCTTTCAAAGCGAAGAGGAAAGTATTTTGAAAGCGGAAAAAGAATTGCTTTCGGCAGTTGAACGGATGTACGACATGTACCTGTTCATGCTGATGACTTTGCCAGAGTTGAAGCGTGCGGCGCTAAATAGCATGGATGAGCACAAAAAGAAATTGCGGCCAACGGAGGAAGATTTGAATCCAAAAATGAAGTTCGTGAATAATGTACTGATTGAAGCCATTAAGTCATCTTCTCAACTGACAAAATTGAGTGAAACGCGCAAAGTCAACTGGCTAGGAGTGGAAAGTCAAGAAATCTTCAGAAAGTTGTATTTGACTATTTTGGAATCAGAAGTGTTTTTTGAACACATGAACAATGATTCAGAAGGATTAGAAGAGGATATGTCGTTTGCACTTCAGTTGTTTAAAACGGAAATTGCGAATTCAGAGTTAATCCAATATTTTTTCGACGAGAAAAGTATTTATTGGGCCGATGATTTAGACCTATGTTGTTCCATGGCGATGAAAACCATCAAATCTTGGTCGCCAGGAAAAGCTTTTGATGTTCTGCCATTATATAAAGAAAACGACGACGAGAAAGAGTTTATCGTGAATCTACTGCGTAAAACCATTCAGATGAACGAGGAAAATGAAGCGCTGATAACGGAATTGACACAAAACTGGGAATTGGATCGTATCGCGAAAATGGACATCCTTCTTTTGAAAATGGGATTAACGGAATTACAAACATGCAGTAGCATTCCAACAAAGGTGAGTTTGAACGAATACATCGAGATTTCAAAGTTTTACAGCACGCCGAAAAGTAACTTGTTTATCAACGGTGTATTGGATAAAGCCATTGCTAAATTGACAAAGGAGAAAAAAATAGTGAAAATTGGACGTGGATTAATGACCTAATACTATGAATATGAAAAAGATCGTTTTATTTTTTGGGATTGGATTTTTGTTGTCTTGTGGCGATGATCAAGCGTTACAAGTGGGACAAAAAACGACCATGGAAGTGGAAACGGTATTTGACGCTGGTACCGTTGTGAAAGGTGAGGTGATCAATGCTAAGTTCAAGGTGACGAATACTGGGGAATATCCACTCGTTATTGGAGATGTGACTCCGTCATGTTCTTGCACGGTGGCTGAAGAGCCAGAAGACCCAATCCAACCGGGTGAATCAAGTGAAATTATTGCTCAAGTGAAAACAGATAACTTGAGTTCGAAAAAAATCCAGAAAATGATTACGGTAATGGCGAATACAGAACCATCCGTAACCGTTTTGGAGATAAAAGGAAAAATACGTTAATAAATTAAAAACAAAAATTATGGGAGGCGGACAAGGAATGCAAAGTATTTTGATGCTAGGACTGATGGTCTTAGTGTTTTATTTTTTCATGATCAGACCACAAATGAAAAAACAGAAGGAATTAAAAAAATTCCGTGAAGGATTAAAAGCAGGAGATAAAATTGTTTCGATTGGTGGTATCCACGGAAAAATCTTAGAAGTTGCTGATACAACCGTTTTGGTTCAATCTGAAGGCACGAAATTACGTTTGGAAAAATCTGCGGTATCTCAAGCAATGGAAGATACACTTCAAGCGAAATAAAACAAACTTGATAGACATAGTAAGGAGGGCTTTGGTCCTCCTTTTTTATTTGATCAATTTCAGTTTTAGCACTTTTCCCTTTACGCAAGAAACGTACAAGTACTTTTTGTCAGTGCACATGGATAACCCATTTTCAGTGGAAATCTTCCGCCAATTTTGTCCGTGATCAGTTGAGTAATCGATGCCATTTGTTCCACAAGCATAATAAACACCGTTTGCATAAATAACTGACGAACGATACCCCGATGGTGGATTCTTGGATGCTTGCCAACTTTGACCGCCGTCCAATGAATAAAAGCAGGTGTTCATGGATTCGTTTGGCCTAGTGTAATCGCCACCAACTGCCACCAATTCTTGACGGTTTTTGTATGCGAGGGAATAAGCTCCGCATGATTTGCAGGACTCGAATGGGATTTTCGTTGACTGCCAAGAATTTCCTAAATTGGAACTCCAAATAAAACGTGTCGTTTCGCCACCACTGATAAACACAAAATCTCCTTCAATGATGTGATTCGTTGAGCCACTTGCGGCATACGCAGCTTCGTTTGTTTGACTAAAGACCTTTCCGGGACAAGTTTCCCAGGATTCTCCGAAGTTCTGCGTTCGATATAAAGCAAAGTCCCCATCTATGGGATCGCCTAATAGAAATCCAAGGCTGTCTTGAAGGGCAATACCATCCAAGAAAACGGGTTTCCCGTGGTGTGTAAAGTTCAGTAAACTGTCCTCTTTTCCGTTCCATTTTTCACGAAGTAGATGCGATTCATCGTTGCTCTGCATGAAAAACAAGTACTGTTCATTCTTGTCTGCATCACGAATTTCCTTTATGGTATGGAACGTAGTTGGAAGATACATGCTGACTGGTTTTTTCGCATTTTTCGAAATAAGCACGTATTTCCCCACATTAGTACCTATTAGAAGCTCATTTTTTGAAAAGTTCTGAATGCTTCGTGCGTGGACATTCTCATTGGAATAGGTGAGGACTTCAAATTTTGGTGGATGTGCAAAGCAAATCACCAAGAAAAGTGTGAAAAGGATTTTCATAGCGAATTAGCGGTATTTTTCTTCAAACTTGGACTTCTGCGAGGCTTTTAATGCGTCCAAGTCAGCGGGCACCTCTCGTTTCCATCTCTTATGGGACCAAAGCCAATTGCATGGTTGTTCGATGATGCTTTCCTCCAACAATTGCACATGTTTTTCTGTCAACACACCATATGGAAGACTTTTTGGATCATCCGTTAGCACTTGGAATTCTATCGAATACTGTCCACGTTTGATTTTATTCATGGTAAAATACACGACGGTCAAATCAAATTCATTCGCCATCTGTTCTACGCCAAATAGAATAGGAGTGGATTGATGTAAGAATTCCATCCAATAACTTTTTCGTCCGTCCGCTGGAGCTTGGTCACTTAATACAAGAACAGAAACCGGTCTATCTTGTTGAAAAATCGCTTTGTAATTCTTTGCGTGAACAACGTTTAATCCAAAGCGTTGGCGTCGCTCAGTGAGTTTTTTATCCCAAAAGCCATTGCTCAATGGCATGCCAATTCCGTAGGATTCAAAAGGTACCAACAAGGCTTGAGAAGTAATGAACCATTCCCAATTATTGAAGTGTCCAGAAACAAATAAAACGGATTTGCCTTTTTTCTCGAGCTCTTGTAGGACTTCCGGATTGATTACGTCCATTCGGCGTAGTAATTCCTCTTTTGAAATGCTCAGGTTCTTGATGCTTTCAATCAGTAAATCGGAGAAATGACGGTAAAATCCGCGTACTAAAACCACTTGATCCTTCGGACTCAAATCAGGGAAGGACTTTTCAATATTCCCTTGAACCACTTTCTTGCGGTACGGGATGATGCTCATGAATAGGAGAAACACCAAATCGCTCAGTCGATAAAGTATCCACAAGGGCAGGAGGGACAATGGATAAACCACACAATAATAAAGAATGGCCGTCATCATTTTTGGTATTTATCCTTCCATAAAGTGGAAATCGTCTGAGCAATTTCCTGTTCTTTGGAACTACTTCCCGCTTGAAAGAAATTCGTTCCCTTTATTTCATTTGGTAGAAATTCTTGTTCAGCGAAATTCCCGGGATAATCGTGACTGTACAAGTAGTTTTCGCCGTAGCCAAGTTGTTTCATTAAAGCAGTTGGTGCATTGCGCAAGGGGAGAGGAATGTCCAAATTCCCCGTTTGCTGAACCAATTGCTGCGCCTTGTTTATCGACATATAGGCTCCGTTTCCTTTTGGGGAGGAGGCTAAATAGATGGTGCATTCCGCCAAGATGATTCTCGATTCCGGCCACCCCACACTTTCCACTGCTTGAAAACAGGCATTGGCTAACAACAAAGCGTTTGGATTTGCAAGTCCGATGTCCTCCGTTGCTGAAATCAATAATCTACGCGCAATGAATTTTGGATCTTCTCCTCCTTCCACCATGCGTGCCAACCAATAAATCGCTGCGTTTGGATCGCTTCCTCGAATGGATTTTATAAACGCAGAGATGATGTCGTAATGTTGTTCACCGTCCTTGTCGTAGCGCGAAAGACTCTGCTGTGCATTTTGCATGACAATTTCGTCGGTGATTTCAATGTCTTTCTGTCCTTGAAAGGTTCCGATGATGATCTCAAAAACATTTAAGAGTTTTCGTGCGTCTCCACCTGAAATAGCTAACAAACTATTCGTTTCTGTTAAGGTGATTTTTTTTGTTTTCAAGACGGAATCTTGAAGAATGGCACGATCCAAGAGATGTAATAAGTCTTCTTTCGTGTGGTCTTTTAGAACATAAGTCTGACAACGACTAAGCAAGGCGGAAATAACTTCAAAGGATGGGTTTTCCGTTGTGGCGCCAATTAATGTAATCGTACCTTTTTCAACGGCTCCAAGTAATGAGTCCTGTTGCGCTTTACTAAAGCGATGAATCTCATCAATAAACAAAATCGTTCCCTTCGCTTGAAACATCCCGCCGTTTTCTACACGTGTAATAACTTCGCGCACATCCTTCACGCCAGATGAAATTGCGGAAAGTGTATGAATGGGACGATCTAAGTGTTTAGCGATTAATTGTGCCAATGTCGTTTTTCCAACTCCGGGTGGACCCCAGAAAATCATGGATGGAATAACTCCGGCATCTAATGCACGCCTGAGTGCAGCGCCTTCAGCGAGTAAATGTGCCTGTCCAATGTACTCATCGAGTGTTGTAGGTCGCATTCGTTCCGCAAGTGGCGCATTGATCATCTTTCAAAGTTAAGGTATTCTTCACAAATATGCTAGGCTTTGTCATCAAAGAAACTCTATCTGGACAAGTGAACTATGAAACAAATCGCTTAACTTTGTTCCATGTTAAACGGAAAGAAAATCTGTATCGTTCTGCCAGCATATAATGCGGCTGAAACATTGGAAATGACGTATGCTGAAATCCCTTTTGATATTGTGGACGAAGTCGTTTTAGTTGATGACGCGAGCAAGGATAATACCAGCGATGTTGGACGTAAACTTGGCATTCAACACATTGTTCGTCACGAGCAGAATCGCGGTTACGGTGGGAACCAAAAGTCCTGTTACGAAAAAGCTTTAAGTTTAGATGCAGACATCATCATCATGTTGCACCCAGATTATCAATACACACCAAAACTGATTCATGCGATTTCTGGTATCATCGCATTCGATGTGTATCCGGTTGTGCTGGGATCGCGCATCCTTGGTAAAGGTGCTTTGAAAGGTGGAATGCCGATGTACAAATACATTGCCAATCGCTTTTTAACCTTGTTTCAAAACATTTTGATGTCACAGAAGCTATCAGAATACCACTCTGGTTACCGTGCATTTTCTAAAGAGATATTCGAAAAAATCAATATTGAAGCAAACTCAGATGATTTCATTTTTGACAATCAAATGTTGGCGCAAATCTTTTATGCAGGATTCGAAATAGGGGAAGTGACTTGTCCGACGAAATATTTTGAAGAAGCTTCGTCTATTAATTTTGCGCGTTCAACGACCTACGGACTAGGGGTACTTTGGACATCTGTCAAATACCGTTTGGCGAAATGGAAAATCTATACAGCAATCGAATTCAAACAGAAGTAGTCGAATTCAGTTTGTGAGGAATTTATATCTTTGATTAAAATAAAAAATATGGGATTACTAGCTAATAAAATTGTGTTAATTACAGGAGCTTCTCGTGGAATCGGGAAAGCAATTGCAGAAGAATGTGTTCGTCAAGGTGCAACAGTTGCCTTTACGTACTTGTCGTCAGAGGAAAAAGCGCGCGCTTTGGAAGCTGAATTGACAGCAAACGGAGGGAAAGCAAAAGGATTCCGTTCGGATGCTTCTAATTTTGATCAAGCACAACAATTAGTAGATGACGTCGTGGGTGAATTCGGAACAGTTGACGTGCTGGTAAACAACGCAGGAATCACACGTGATACCTTGTTGATGCGTATGACCGAAGAACAATGGGACGAAGTCATCAATACCAACTTGAAATCAGCATTCAATTTAACGAAAGCGGTTCAAAAACCGATGTTGAAAGCACGAAGCGGATCCATTATCAATATGTCATCAGTTGTCGGTGTGAAAGGTAACGCAGGACAATCGAACTACGCAGCTTCGAAAGCGGGATTGATTGGCTTCACTAAATCCATTGCTGCGGAACTTGGTTCGCGTAACATCCGTTGCAACGCCATTGCTCCAGGATTCATCGAAACAGAAATGACGGATGCATTGAATCCAGAAGTGGTTCAAGGCTGGAGAAATAGTATCCCATTGAAACGCGGTGGACAGCCAATCGACGTAGCAAATGCGACTGTTTTCCTTGCTTCTGATATGTCCGCGTACATCACAGGTCAAACACTACACGTTTGTGGTGGAATGTTAATGTAATCTTATGAATATTCGTCCAAGACGCAACCGAAAAAGTAGTGCAATCCGCCATATGGTGGAAGAAACGAAATTAGGAGTCGAAAACTTGATTTATCCCATCTTTTTGAAGGATGGAAAAAATATCAAAGAAGAAGTTTCTTCCTTGCCTAATAACTTTCGTTGGTCCATCGATAAACTATTGCCGGAAATCGAAGAATGCATGAATCTTGGGATTCACACCTTTGATATCTTTCCAGCTGTCGATGAATCCCTGAAGGATCAAGTAGCCAGTTACAGTTACGCAAGCGATAATTTCTACCTGGAAGCCATTCGTCAAATCAAAGCACGTTTCCCAGAGTCTGTGGTGATGAGCGATGTCGCGATGGATCCATATTCTTCTGATGGACACGATGGACTTGTGATCGATGGAAAAATCGTGAACGACGAAACTTTACCGATTTTAGCTAAAATGTCCATTGCTCAAGCGCAAGCTGGCGTGGATATCATTGGTCCCTCGGATATGATGGATGGACGCATTGGTGTCATACGTGAAGCGCTTGATGGCGCAGGATTTACGGATGTGAGCATCATGTCTTACACCGCGAAGTACGCAAGTGCGTTCTATGGTCCTTTCCGCGATGCTTTGAACTCCGCTCCGAAATCTGGGGATAAAAAGACGTATCAAATGAATCCGGCGAATCGTCGCGAAGCACTTTTGGAAGCGCAATTGGACTTCGAAGAAGGTGCGGACATGTTGATGGTGAAACCGGCTTTGTGTTACTTGGATATCATTCACGTACTAAAAGAACAATTTCCGATTCCGATTACGGCATACAATGTCAGTGGTGAATGTGCGATGGTTCACGCCGCAGCACAGAATGGCTGGTTGAATTATGACCTTGCTGTATATGAAATGCTTTTGAGTATTCGTCGAGCAGGAGCGGATGGAATCCTAACGTATTTCGCGAAGGACTTTGCGCAAATGCTACGAAAATAACAAGTTTATGTCAGAATATACAATTCATTTAAATTACATCGAATTAGCTGAATTCGAGCAAATTATAAATGATAACTTAAAGTTAAGCTTATCCAAGGAAGCGACGGATGCAGTTCTTGCTTGTCGTGCGTATTTGGATCAAAAAATGCAGGACTCCGACAAGTTGATTTATGGAATCAACACGGGATTTGGTTCCTTGTGTGATACCGCCATTTCTTCGAATGACTTGGAAGCGTTGCAACGAAACTTGGTACTTTCTCATGCCTGTGGAGCAGGGGAGGAGGTGCCTTCGGAAATCGTGAAGCGCATGTTGTTCTTGAAAGTCCTTGGATTATCGAAAGGAAATTCGGGAGTTCAATTGGAAACAATCGAGCGTTTGTTGTTTTTCTATAACGAAGGAATTTATCCAGTGGTCTATCAACAAGGAAGTTTAGGAGCTTCAGGTGATTTGGCGCCGTTGGCTCATTTGTGCTTGCCTTTACTGGGTGAGGGGGAAGTCGATTACCAAGGAAAACGCTATTCTGGTGCGGAGATCAATGCGAAATTTGGCTTGAATCCGATTGTTTTGCAATCCAAAGAAGGATTAGCGCTCTTGAACGGAACACAGTTCATGTCCGCATATGCAAGTTACGCAGTAAAGGAATCTCAAGAACTATGGAACAAATGGATTCTTGTGGCTGGAATGTCCTTGGATGCATACGATGGACGTTTGAATCCTTTTCAAGCGAATGTGAATGTGATTCGCAACCAACACGGACAAATTCAACTGGCGGAAGCCATGTGCGAGCTGATGTCCACCAGTGAAATCATTACCCAAGAAAAGAAACATGTACAAGATCCATATTCATTCCGTTGCATGCCGCAAGTTCATGGTGCGACGAAGGACACGATTGACCATTGTGCAAACATCGTTGAACGGGAAATGAATGCCGTAACGGATAATCCAACGGTTTTCCCAGAAACGGATGAAGTGGTTTCTGCCGGGAATTTTCATGGACAACCTTTGGCCTTAATCATGGACTTTCTAGCGATTGCCATGGCAGAGATGGGTAGTATTTCCGAAAGACGAGTTTACAAACTGATTTCCGGAACACGTGGATTACCCGCGTTTTTAGTCGCGAATCCAGGATTGAATTCAGGAATGATGATTTCGCAGTATACCTGTGCATCCATTGTGAGTCAGAACAAGCAATTGTGTACACCAGCATCCGTTGACACCATCGATTCCAGTAATGGACAAGAAGACCATGTGAGTATGGGCGCAAACGCAGCAACTAAATTGTACCGTGTGATTCAAAATTGCCAGACAATTTTAGGAATTGAATTAATGCATGCCGCACAAGGACTCGAATTTCGTCGTCCATTAAAAAGTGCAGATCAAATTGAAAAAATACACAGTGAATTTCGTGCGGAGGTTCCTTTCTTATCAGAAGATCGTTACTTATCGATAGACATGAAAGCAGCACGAAATTTTGTGACTAAAAACTGGAATGAATGGAAGAGTTAAATGAAGTGAATGAAGGACAAGTGATCGAAAAACGTCCAAAATTCTTGTTAGTGATTTCGATTCTTTCCTTTGTGAACATTGGAATAACAATATTGACATCCCTTTTTGGAGCTCTTGGTGGAAAACCAAGTGCAGACGAATTAGAAGCTGCGAAACTACAGTTTGCCGATTCTCAAGAAAAATTAGAGGCTTTAGCACAAAGTGAAAAAGTAGATATGTCCTATTGGTCAGAAATCTTGACAAAAATGGAAATCATGTCCGATAATATGTATGCGAATTTTTCCATGTACAATTCCTTGATCCTACTTGTGGCTATCTTCGCCTTGGTTGCCGTTTACCTCATGTTCACCGGTAAAAAACTTGGCTTCCATTTCTACATCGGCTACTGCTTTTTGTACGTCATTCAAAGTTATTTCTTTACGGCACCAAGCGATGTACCAACCTTTGTCATCGTCTTAAATATCCTCTACGGTGGAATCTGGGTGTATCTTTATTCGAGAAATTTAAAGTGGATGAAGGTAATTAGCTCATTCGTTTGTCACAAAAATGATCAACATAATTAGCAAATTAGCACATTAGCACATTAAAAAACCTTCCCAGGATTCAAAATCCCTTTCGGGTCAAAGACTTTTTTGATGTTTCTCATCAGTTCCAATGCCACCTCTGGAAAGGCAAGGTCCATGTAGGACTTCTGTACGAGTCCGATGCCGTGTTCGCCTGAAATCGTTCCGCCAAGTTTAATGACTTCGGTGAATAATTCGCGAATGGCGATCGGTAGTTCGTTGTTCCATTGTTCATCGCTCAAGTCTCCTTTGATGATGTTTACGTGTAAATTTCCGTCTCCTGCATGACCGTAGCAAACGGAATGAAACCCGTATTTCTTACCGATTTCTTTTACGTGGAAAAGTAGTTGAGGCAAGGCGTAACGTGGAACAACCGTGTCTTCTTCCTTGTAAATGGACTGCGCTTTCACGGCTTCTCCAGCTTTTCGGCGCAAACTCCATAACGTATTTTTCTGTGCGTCCGAATCCGCAAAGAGAATTTCATCGGTTTCGAATCCTTCAAGTACGCCTAAAATCTTTTCACATTCCTGCATCAATTGATCTGGATCAAATCCATCCACTTCGATGATTAAATGCGCTTGGTGATTATCGGCAACTGGAATCGATGTTTCTCCCGTAAAGGCTTGCGTCCAAGTCAATGCATCTCGTTCCATGAACTCTAATCCACTTGGGGTGATTCCTGCTTGGAAAATCGCCGCGACCGCTTCACAGGCTTTCTGCGCATCGAAAAATGGAACCAACATTAATAAGTCGTGCGTGGGATGTGGAATCAACTTTAAGACAATTTTGGTGATGATGCTTAAGGTTCCTTCTGATCCGACGATGAGTTGCGTTAAATTATATCCAGTCGCGTTTTTCAATACATTGGCGCCTGTCCAGATGATTTCTCCGGTTGGAAGAACAATTTCTAAATTCAATACGTAATCCTTCGTCACGCCATACTTCACCGCTTTAGGTCCACCGGAATTTTCTGATACGTTTCCACCAATAAAACAAGATCCTTTACTCGCTGGATCAGGTGGATAAAACAATCCTTTTTCCTTTACGGCATTTTGCAATACTTGTGTGATGACTCCGGGTTCCGTCGTGACTTGATGATTTTTCTCATCAATGTGTAAAATGCGATTGAATTTCTCCATGGAAAGCAAAATCCCTCCATGTATCGGAAGTGCGCCGCCACTCAATCCGGTGCGCGCCCCTGCGGGTGTCACTGGAATTCCATGTTCGTGGCAATACGACATGATTTTGGAGATTTCCTCAGTGTTTTCGGGACGTAAAACTGCGCTAGGTGGAAAGGATAAATCTTCCGTTTCATCGTGTCCGTAATTCACGCGTTGTTCTTCACTGAATAAGGCATTGGAGCCCAGTAATTCCGAGAAAAATTGAATGTCCGTGTTGGAAATAGCATGAAAAGGATAAGCGCTCATTGTTGTTTGTATTGGTCTTACGAACTTAGGAATAATTCGCTTTTCCGTGACTGAATACATGGATTTTTTCCGCTTTAAAACGCAATGCAAGGGTCATTGAAACAATTCCTTTTCACTTGTTCAACTTTCTGCTTTTTCAATTACCTTTGGTAAAAGATTAACATTTATGTCAAAAGAAGTGTATTTGGTGGATGGTGTCCGCACCCCAATTGGAAGTTTTGGAGGAAGTTTGTCCTCCGTGCGTGCAGACGATTTAGCCGCACATGCCTTAAAAGCATTGGTGGACCGTCATCCTAACTTGGATTTAACGAAAATTGAAGATGTCATCCTTGGTTGTGCAAATCAAGCTGGTGAGGATAACAGAAATGTTGCGCGCATGGCTTCGTTGTTGGCTGGACTCCCGCAAGATGTCGCTGGTGAAACAGTGAACCGACTTTGTGCATCTGGACTAGCGGCGGCGGTAAACGCTGGACGCGCGATGAAAGATGGATCAGGAGACTTGTACATTGCCGGTGGAGTGGAGCACATGACGCGTGGACCTTGGGTGATTTCAAAAACGAGCAGCGCCTTTGGTAGAGATGCACAAATGTTCGATTCTTCTTTTGGATGGCGTTTTATCAATCCGAAAATGGAAGCGATTTACGGCGTGGATTCCATGGGTATGACCGCTGAAAACTTAGCAGAGAAATTTCAAATAAGCCGTGTGGATCAAGATGCATTCGCGTGTTGGTCTCAAGAAAAAACGGCAAAAGCAACAGCGCAGGGATATTTTGAGGGAGAAACCGTTCCGGTTTCGATCCCACAACGTAAAGGAGATCCAATTATTGTGTCGAAAGATGAGTTTTCTCGTCCTACGACAAGCATGGAAAGTTTAGCTGGATTGCGTCCTGCGTTTAAAAAAGACGGAACAGTGACTGCTGGAAATGCTTCTGGACTAAACGATGGAGCAGCAGCCTTATTGATGGCGAGTGAAGATGGCTTGAACCTTCATGGTTTAACACCAATGGTTCGCATGGTTTCCGCAGCGGTTGCTGGCGTAGAACCGAGAATCATGGGCATTGGTCCTGTGCTAGCTTCGCAAAAAGCCTTAAGTCGCGCCGGATTAACACTCGATCAAATGGATTTGATTGAAATCAACGAAGCTTTCGCTGCACAAGTATTAGCGTGTACACGAAATTTAGGATTAGCAGATAATGACCCGCGCATCAATCCAATGGGAGGTGCGATTTCTTTGGGACATCCACTTGGAATGTCAGGAGCGCGTTTGCTTTTAACAGCAGCAAGACAATTAAATACCACAAACAAACGTTATGCGTTGGTGACCATGTGTATAGGAGTTGGTCAAGGATATGCAGCGGTAATTGAACGAATGTAACGATGAAAAAAATACTTTTCCTTTGTTTCCTAATTGGACTCGTTTCTTGTAAAAAAGAAGAAACATCTTGGAATCTCGATTTGGAGGCACCTTTGCTACACGACACCTTATCCTTGAAAAATTGGGTGAATGATTCCACTTTGACGGAAACGAATGGAGAAATCGAAGTAGATTTAACACGTACCTTGTTGGATATCGGTCTTTCAGAACTGATAAAAATTCCAGACACCTCTGTTACACAGTTGTTTTCACCAATTATTACCTTGAGCAATATTCCCCCGGGAACGACATTCGTAAATGCCATCGAAGAGCATACTGTCGACCTAGACGATGTGCAATTAAAGTCCATTCGTATATTTGATGGAAGAGTTAAAGTAAAAGTGTTCAATCCACTTGGAACCAAAGTCTTATTTAAAGTTCAAATGCCCGGAGTGACGCAAAACGGTGTGATGTTCGAACAAAACTATAGCGTGGATGCTGGTTCTGTAGCGAACCCAACCGTAAAAGAAGAATGGTTGGAATTGAATAACTATCAAATCGACTTGCGTGGAGTTAGCGGATTAGAATACAACATTCTGCAAACAAAATTGACGTTAACAACCGATCCAAATGGTGATCCAGTTTCCATCAGTTCTGCTTACGATTTTAAATTTCAAGCGAGTTTATCAGACATCAAAGTAGATTATGCTAAAGGTTATTTTGGGTCGAAGGTGTTTTCAGATACCGCAGACTTTAACATTGATTTCTTGAGTAAAATTACAGAAGGTTCCTTGGATGTACCGGGGACTTCTCTTCAAATCACTGTCGAAAATGGTATCAAAGTTCCAGTACGCGGACAATTGCATTATTTGAAAAACACCAATCAACAAGGGAATACGGTATCCTTGACTTCACCGGAAATCGGTCCAAGTTTTTACATTTCACCTGCTGTCGGAGCATGGAACACACTTCAATCCAATTCACAGGAACTTTCCTTTAATCCAACGAATTCTAATTTAGAATCCTTTCTAGAAAATCTTGGTGCGACGAATGAAGCGTCCTATGAAGTGCAACTGAATCCTTGGGGAAATACTTCCGCAGGAAACGATGAAGCTTTTCCAAACAGTCGAATTAAGGTAAAAGCAAGTGCGCAACTCCCTTTGAAACTTGGTTTAGACGGACTGACCTTGCGCGATACCTTTGATATCAACTTGAAACAAAATGACGCTAAAACTCATATTGAATCAGGATTGATCTTAATCGATGTCACGAATGCTTTTCCGTTTAGCTGTGATCCGGTCTTGTATTTAATGACGGAGGATGGTCAAATTTTACATACATTGATTGGAAGTAGTCAGATTTCTTCTTGCGAAATGGCGGCGATTGATCCAATCGATGGATTAAAAAAACAACCTTCGCACATCGAGTTTTTACTCGGGAAAGAGCAGCTTGCGGATTTATCAATCTTAAAGAAAATAATTGTAGAGGCTCGATTTGATTCACCGAATGCGTCTACAGGACTCAGTGAGCCAAAGCAAGTGCAAGCGAAAGCTTTCTTGTCCTTCAAACTTCGAATGAAATTGAACACCAAAGTAATTCTATGAGAAATTTAATCAGTTTAGTCTTTTTATTCTGTGGATTGACAGTTTTTGGACAGCACATGCTACCGCTCGTTCAAGATACGACAGGAAATTACAAAGGATCAATTACCTTCACATCAAACGGTGATTATGCCTCCAACTCGATTGGAAAAAACATCGTTCAGTCGTTTTTTTATGGTGGATTCATCGATCAAGACATGAAAAACAGCAGCATTGAGCGATTGCAAAACATCAATCAGTTTGGTTTGGATATGAACGCGGAGTTGTCCTTTCGTTCCAAAGGTAACTTAACAAAAAAAGAAAGTAGTCCATTCCATAATCATGGTTACATCGTTCAAGCAGGATACCATCAGTTTTCATCACTTGTTTTTTCCAGAGATGTTTTTCGCTATGCATTTGAAGGAAATAGTTTGTTTTTAGGTGATACCGCTGACTTCTCCGGGACACGTTTTCAATCCATGGGATATTCGAAAATTGGATTTGGGATTTTTAACCGTTCCACCAATAATGCACTTACGTTAAACGTGATTTCTTTAAATCAATTTGCTTCTGGAAACATGCAAACGGCAAGTATTATTCAGGATAGTCAAAATGACACGATCAACCTTGACTACACCGGTGGATTTTCGTTTGCAAAATATGGAGGATTTGCGAAGGGATTTGGGATTTCGTTTGATGTCGATTACCGAATTCAAACCAACGAAAATGAGCATGCGATGACGTTTCAGTTCTTAGCGAAAAACATTGGATTCATCCTTCCAACACAAATGACACGATATGCTGCTGATTCTTCGTTTCAGTATACCGGATTTAACCTGAATCAACTCGTTCAACAAAATATCTTGAGCACCATTCAACTGGCAGATACACTTGGGATTGAAAAAGGCACAGAGAAAAGAGCCTTATTGTTGCCCGGATTCATTCAGTTTTCCAAATTAGTGGATATGCAAGCGACTCAACGCATTCAGAGTTTTTACGGGGCACGCATGTTCCTTTCAAAAAATTACATTCCATACTTCTTTGCAGGTGTGCACGGAAGAGTAACCAAAAACTGGTCAACAGGACTTAGTGCTTCATACGGAGGCTTCTCTCAATTGAAATGGGGGATGTATTCAAGTTTCCAGTTCTCACGTTGGAACATTGGTGTGGCAAGTGAGAATTTATTCAATAAAACAGGTGAATCCATAATTCTTCAGGTAAAATGCGCATTTTAATCACGATTTTCAGTTTTTTGTTTGTGACCACTTCATGGTCACAACAGTATTTCTATAAGTTGTATTCAGGAAATAGCTTTGATAAAGGAGAGGACATCATTGAGACAGCTGATTCTTCGTATCTGATTGCGGGAAGTTCAGGGAGTTGGGGAGGAAATTCTCAAGCTTTTTTGATGAAAATTGACACACTTGGTAATTATGTGTGGAGTCAAGCTTACGGTGGTTCGGAATCCGAAGAGGCAGTGACGGTACTGGAACGTCCGGGAAGTGGATTTTATATCGCGGGAATGTCGAATTCTTCTAGTCAAGGTAATTTTGATGCGATGCTGATTAAAACGGATGAAAATGGAAGTCAAGAATGGATAAAAACCTATGAAAGTCCTGCGTGGGAGCGCATTAACGATGCAGTGATGACAAAGGACACCGGAATCGTGATGGTGGGATATCGTCAAGCATTAATGGGATCTAATTCAGACATTCTACTCATGCGTTTAAACAAAGATGGCGATACCTTGTGGACAAAAACCATCGGTTCAATAGGGGAGGATCAGGCAACATCTGTAAAGCGCATGCAAGATTCTTTGTATGTAGTAGTTGGAGATATGTATGTGCCCGATTCCATGTTGGTGAAAGGATTCATCATGAAAATAAATGATCAAGGAACCATCCTTTCTCAAGAAATCATTGGTCCTAAATCCGGCACTTATCACATATCGGATATTGAGGTTGGACCTAATAATTTTTATATAGTTGGTAGCCGGATTGTTACTGATCAAAATCACGATAATTATATCCGTATTATCAATGAAAACGGGATATTAAATAGTGAATATACCGAAACGGATAATTCGTCTTCTTCCATTTCAGACCTTCAATTTGAACAGGCTGTATATATGGGGAGTCCAAACTATTTACTTTCGATTTGCTTTAAGAACCGAAACCTTACCAATAGTCTTTTTGCCTACGATTTAGGCAATGGGTTTTATGATATCTTTAATGGATATTGGTTAGGATTGCCTTGGACAGGAATAGTCAATCAAGGCGTCGATCAATGCAATGAAATGACAGCTACGCATGACGGTGGATACATTTCGGTAGGATTTAATACCATGATTTCGGTGGGAGAAAATGCGTTGAATGGTGGATCAAATATTTATGTTTTCAAATACCATCCAAGTCATTTACCTTCTTTAGTTACGGATACCGTGAATACCTTCAATCAATTGGTGGAAACCATTGAAATAAATCAATCCTTTGTTGAATTGACCATGTATCCCAATCCAACATCGAACGAACTACATGTTAGCCTGAGTGAGCAGGTTAGTGGTGATTACAGTGTAAGCGATTTAATGGGTAAACGACTCTTGATAGGAAAATTAGCATCTAATTTCACGATTGAAACTGCGGCTTGGAATCAGGGGATTTACTTCCTGAACATCGGACAGCATTCCTTCAAGTTTATCAAGCAGTAGTTTATTTACCAGCTCTGCGATCTAATTCTTTCATGATGAGTGAAAGTTCGCGTCCGGTTTGACCAGCAACGGAGGTGTTTTCATCCGCACGTCGCAACAAATACGGCAACACTTCTTTCACAGGTCCAAATGGAACGTATTTCGCTACATGGTATTTTGCATGTGCTACGTTGTACGAAATGTGGTCACTCATCCCCAACAACTGTGCAAAGTAAAATTGCTCGTTTTGTGGATCAATCTGCGCTTCTTGCATTAAGTTCATCAAAAGGATCGAACTGTCTTCATTGTGCGTGCCAGCGCAAAGAGAGAAAATCGAGCGATTGTCTAATATCACTTTCAGAGCAGCATTAAAATCTTTATCAGTGTCGGCTTTCGTTGCTTGAATCGGTGAAGGATATCCTTTCTCAATGGCACGCGCGCGTTCTTTTTCCATGTAGGCACCACGAACTAGTTTGATTCCGTATTTCACTTTATTTTCTTTCGCTAAGGTTATGCATTCATTCAAAAACGCTAGGCGATTGTGTCGGTACATTTGAAGCGTGTTGAATACGATGCATTGTTCTTTGTTGTATTTCAACATCATGTCGAAAGTCCATTGGTCAATCGCATCTTGAATCCACGATTCCTCTGCGTCGATGAATACGGATGTTCCGGCTTCATGCGCAGCTTTACAAATTAGGTCAATGCGTGAAACGATCACGTCAATTTCTTCTTGTTCCTCCGGTGTAGGTGTGTATCCTGAAGTGGAAGCTTTCTCGATTAAATCATGTCGACCAATTCCGGTTACTTTAAACACCGCAAATGGAATGTGTGGATCATTTGCTGCTCGATGAATGGTTTGAATAATGATATCCACCGTTTGATCAAAATCCTCGTCGCTCGTTTTTCCTTCAACGGAATAATCTAAAATGGTTCCAATACCGAATTTACCTAGATTAGCAATCGTTCGGTCACATTCTGCTATCGTTTCTCCGCCACAGAATTGACGAAAAATGGTTGCTTTGATTGGTGCAGAAATAGGAAGGCGCAATTTTAACGCGATGTTCGTTGCTCCTTTTCCAAATTTTACGATGGCAGGGGAAGCGATGATACGAAATAGCCAATAAGCTCTTTTTAAGTCGCTCTTAGATTTGCTTGAGAAGGCAACTTCTGTGTTGTCAAATGATATCATATTCCAAATTTACATCGTTTTTTAGAATAGAAGTCATCTCGAAAGTTTAATTTTAACCCACGAATGAAAAGCATGAAAATCGAAGGGATATATTGTCAGTTGGAAATCGGGTCGATCGGAAACGGTGGATTCCAAGATTTTTTGAAAGGGTTTGAAAATCAGCAGATTCTCATCTTGGTGGATGAAAACACGCACGATTATTGCCTCGAATACTTAATTACCAGTTTTCCGGAATTGGAACGCGCCGAAATCATGCTCTTGCCTTGCGGGGAAGAAAACAAAGTGATGGAAGTGTGTTTTCAAGTTTGGCAGGCTTTCACCGAATACGGAGTTGGACGACAGGACCTTGTGATCAATCTTGGTGGTGGAGTAGTAACAGATATGGGTGGATTCATAGCGTCTATTTACAAACGTGGCTTGTCCTTCATTCATGTACCGACTTCATTATTGGGAATGGTAGATGCAGCAATCGGTGGGAAAAACGGCATTGATCTAAATGGATATAAAAATCAACTAGGGACGATTACACAACCAAATCGTGTGTTTATTGATACGGGATTTTTGTCAACACTACCAGCGGAAGAGATTTTTAACGGATACGCGGAAATGTTAAAGCACGCTTTAATTGGTGATGCAGACTTATGGGAGGAAATTCGCCACATTCAATCGGAAGAAGAACTCATCCAACAAGAGGTGATTGTGAAAGCGATTCGGGTGAAAACGAACATCATCGAACAAGATCCATTGGAAGGTGGCTTACGTAAAAAGTTAAACTTTGGACATACTGTTGGACACGCTTTGGAATCGTATTTTTTGCCATCGACACCCGTTTCACACGGACACGCGGTCGCTTTGGGAATGATTGCTGAATCGTTTCTATCCATGAAACGGGGCATGTTGAGCAAAGAAGTGTTCAAGGACATTGAAGAAACAATCATACGTTCATTTCCAATGATTACTTTAAATGCAGACGATGTATCGCTTGTTATTTCTTTGATGTATCAAGATAAAAAGAATGTCGCAGGTGAAATTCGATCTTGTTTATTGGAAGGTGTCGGAAAATGCGTCTATGATCAGTCGCTGAATGAGGAGGAAATAGGGGAGTCCCTGTTTCATTTGACATTGCTTCACAGTTCACAATCCAATTAAAAAGAAGCCCCCTGACGATTCAGTCAGGGGGCTTCTTTCTTTTTATATGCTAATGAATTAACGAATAATCGTCATTTCATCTACGATGTGTTTCGCTCCTGCGTATTTGTCGATGATGAACAATACGTAACGGATATCCACGTTGATGGTTTTTTGCAATTTCGTATCGAAGATTACATCTCCAGCCATTGCTTCGATGTTTCCATCGAATGCCAAACCAATCAATTCACCTTTTCCATTTAGTACTGGAGAACCAGAGTTTCCACCAGTGATATCATTGTCTGTCAAGAAACATACAGGCATGTATCCCGCTTTATCTGCATATTCGCCGAAATCTTTCTTGTCGTTCAATTCCATCAAACGTTTTGGTAAGTCAAACTCTTCATCATTTGGTTTGTATTTGTTAATCGCTCCTTGAAGGGTTGTGTAGTAGTTGTATTTCGCATCGTTGCGTTTGTCCGCAGGCAATGCGCTTACATTTCCGTAAGTCAAACGCAAGGTACTGTTTGCATCTGGGTATTGAATAGGACTCATTCCTGACTCACGAAGTCCAGCCACCAATAAACGGAATGATTTCGAATAATCATCGGTCATTTTGATTAACTCTTCCGAACGGAACATTAAGTGTGATGTAATGTCCGCTGACAATTTCATCAATGGATCGTTCGTCAAAGCTGCTTCGCTTGGTAATTCCAAGAATGCCAACATGCGCTCTTTCGAAGCTAGGATGGACATCGCGAATGCTGCGTTGATTTCGTTTGCCACGGAGCCGTCTTTGTACATTTCTTCTACTGCCGGAACCAATTTGTATCCTGCTTTTTGAGCGTACAAGTTCAATCCGTCAATCAAGATATCGATTTCTGCTGGAATGAACGTCAATTCGAAAAATTCCTTGATTGCAGCTGTTAATCCAGCTTTCATCTCTGCACGTTTCACTGCATCTGCTTTCGCGTATGCTTGAAGTTGTCCACCTAGTGAACGACTAATTCCTGCGTAATCTGAGAAACGGAAAACGATTTGTAAGTAATTGTCGTGACGAGATTTTTCGTTCGTTGCCGCGTAGAACTTGTTGATTGTTTCCACAACTGTTCCGTATTTATCTTTGTTTGCTGGCTTGTTTGCCCACGTATTGAATTTCGCTTCGTTTTTTGCTTTGTCAGCAGCCGTTTGGAATTTCGTTAAAGCATCAATCATTCCTTGACGGTTTTTCCAGTAATTAGCGATGCGTGCATATTTAGAAGCGTAGTTCAAACGAACATCGTCATTTTTGTCCATGTATTTTTTCATGGCATCCATACTTGATTTAGAAGCTTCTACCCAAGCTGGATAAGCGAATTTTACGTTTTGGTCAATTCCACCTGCAGGTAACCAACGGTTGGTTCTTCCTGGGTATCCTAAAATCATCGCAAAATCACCGTCTTGAATTCCTTTGATGTTAACCGGTAAGTGGTGTTTTGGATGCAATGGAACATTTGCTGTAGAATAGTCAGCTGGATTCCCGCTAGCGTCAGCGTAAACGCGGAACATCGAGAAGTCTCCCGTATGACGTGGCCATTCCCAGTTGTCTGTGTCCCCACCGAATTTACCAATGTTGTTTGGAGGCGTACCTACCAAACGAACATCTTTAAAATCTTGATAAACGAAGTAGTAGAATTCATTTCCTTGGAAGAACGAACGAACACTTACCGTATATTTTCCACCTTCGCTGTTTTCTTTCTCAATCGCAGCGATTTCTTCTTTAATCACTTTCTCACGCTCTGCTTCCGTCATTTGATCATTGACTTTACCTAGAATTCGTTTGCTGACATCGTCCATGCGAACGAAAAATCGCACGTAAAGTGATTTAGGTTTCATTTCCTCTTGGCGCGTTGCTGCCCAGTATCCATTGGTCAAATAATCTTTCTCTGGTGTTGATAATTCTGCAATAGCATCGAATCCACAATGGTGATTTGTCAAAATCAATCCATCTTTGGAAATGATTTCAGCGGTACATCCACCGTTGAATTGGACAACAGCATCTTTAATCGAAGAATGGTTGATGCTGTAGATTTCTTCCGTCGTCAACTGCAATCCCAACTTCTCCATATCTCTGTGATTTAGACGTTCAATGAACATCAAAAACCACATTCCTTCGTCCGCACGAACGAAAAAGCCTACGAACAAAGCGATGGCTAAAAAAGTACTTTTTAAACGTGTATTCATTTGTATAGTTTTTTGAAGGGCTAATTTACGGATTTCAAACCAAGGAAAAAAAAGGACTTTTCCACAATTTTTGGAGCGAAACATGAATAATCAAAAATGCTTAAATAGCAGTAAATAATGATTCAAAAACGTAGATATTAATTACTTTTTGATTGACTTCAGTTTCATTTTTAGACCAACACTGAATATTAGTGACCTCCCTTGATTAATGAAATCGTAATTTTCGCCGAAATGTCCATAATAGGTATCCTTCCAATGATCAGCGTAAAGTTCATTTTTTGAAAAAAGGATAAATTGCTGGTTGATTGGATATTCGACATGAAGTCCGAGCAACCAACCGTAATTACCAGAAGTCCGAACGAATCCACCCGCAGCGGGACAAATCCTTAGTTTCTCGCCAATGATGAGTTTCAAATAGATGGGTTCCGTGAAGGTCGCATACGTTTTATCAAACAAGACAAATGGATCCGTATTGATGGAAAAGTAAGCGTGCTTCGGACGGAATTCGAAGTTTACACCAACGGAATAATAGTTGCTGCCTTGACAGGGCAAATACCCGAGATTTAAACCTGCGTTGAATTCTTGTGCATTTGAATAAAAGGTAGACATGAAAATAGTGCAGAGGACGAATGGATTTCGAAAATACCGTAGAAAAATGAAAGGTATAAATGTCATATTTGAACTTATTAAATGGATATGCTAAAAACAGTTTTCCTATTCTCCAACGCTAATATGAAGGTTTGGAAGTTCTACTTGAAGCTTAATTTTTGCTTTAAGTGCACTAAAAACCCTTAACAAGGTATCCATTGTAACGTTACTTGCATTGTTCTCAATTCGTGAAATTTGTGCTTTTTGAACACCAATTAATTTCCCGAGTTCTTCCTGTGTCATGTTTCGGTTTTGTCGAGTTTGCTTAATTGCTTTGCCTATAAGATCCATTTGAAGTTCGTACTCAAAAACATCTCTTTCCGTTGAGCCTTTTTTGCCAATCAATTTATCCTGTACCTCGTCTAAAGTATATGTTTTCATATCCTGTTATTTTTAATTTTCTTTTCTTCTAAATATTTTGTCCTAATGCGAATTGCTTTCTCAATTTCGTTTTCGGGTACTTTACTTCTTTTTTTAATAAATCCATGAGTAGAGACAACCAAGGTATCCAATCCTGAAGTTTTGTCCCAAAATGCAAGGAGCCGGTATTGATGACCTTGATAAAGTGTTCGAAACTCCCAAATATCGTTTGAGAGTTTTTTAAAAAGTTCCGAGTCAATCTCAACTTGAGATTTACGAATGTTGTAAAGGATCTTTTCATAATGTTTGCGTTCCAAACTGCTTAAAAAGGCAAACGCCTCCTCTAGAAAAAGTATTTCAAAATGTTTTTGCATCGAATACACTGATTTTCCAATTCAAATATACAAATAGTTTCCTTATAACGAAACTATTCAACTTCATTGTAACAAGAATATTCTTCGAATAAAACTATTTTTAGTTTTTTCTTTCAATGTTCTCATCTATAAATCGAAATGCAGAAGATATTATTGTTTTATTAGGAAATTACTTTTCCCAGCTATGGATTAAATGTGGGTGTGAAGTTTAGCCTTTGGGAAAAGAAAAAAGTGGAGGGCGGAACTCGTTGAGAAAAACGTGCCAACATTTTAATTGTCATAATAAATGAACATACGCCATTACACTTATTTTTCGGTTGAAGGATATACGGATTCAGCAAAAATGTATTGATGATATCCTTGGCCTAAATGATCACCGATAATTCTGTTTTCCCATTTTCACTCTCACTCTCACTCTCACTCTCACTCTCACTCTCACTCCCTGCTCTCCGATACGACGGATTATTTCACCGCAATTCCGTAGCTAATGTATTTCCATTTGTCTGGACAGATTTTATTCAATAGGAACTCGTCCATTGATGACAGTAAATTTCGCTGATTTTCATTTCTACCAAATGTAGCAAGCACACCAGTGGTTTTAATTTTGTACGATGAAAAGTCTATAAGGAATTCTTCTATTTCCTTAACGGAAACATATCTCCAATCAGTCCCCCATTTAACGAATCGTTTTCTCAAGAATTGGTGAAAAGGAGAGGCAATGAGATTTTCAGCAAATAAAAGTTTTCCACCTGGTTTCAAGGCTTTATATATTTCATTGAAAACCTTATGTTGAATTTGATAATTATCATTTCTTCCTATACCTCCAATAATTGATTTGAATACGATAACATCGAAATGATTTTCATACGGAATATCCGTTGCATCAATATCTTGGTAAGTAATAAGTGAAGTAATATCATATCTAAGGTGAAGCTTTTCCGCTGTTTTTTGCACATCCTTTAAGTCAGAGCAAACGATATTTTTTCCTTTTAAGGCTAGCCAAAGCGAAAGTCCCCCTTCGTGTCCACCAAGTTCAAGTCCATTCTGAATTTTATCCCATTCTAAATGGCTTTCCCAATAGGAGAGGGCTTTTGACCAAGATTTAATGTCCCATTTAATGATGTCTTTTTGTAATTCTTTTGTCATGATGTAGTGTTTTCTATTGCTTCTTTTAGCTATGAAACCAAAATTGAACCTCGCAAAGCATCATATGGTGAAATTTAAACTCAAATATTGATTCATTCTTTAGTTTCATAAATTTAAACATTTTTTTTAAAAAATACGGGGGGTTGCGCTATCCGCTCCTTCGTTCACTTCTTATACAACAACTTCTTCATCCGACTCAATGACTCCGGTAAGATTCCCAAATACGATGCGATTTGATGCTGTGGAACCAATTGTTCAATGCCTGGGTGACGTTGGATCAATTCCTTGTAGCGTTCTTCTGCGTTTGCGGAAATGGTGAGTAAAAAACGATTTTGAAGGACTGCCAAAGTGCGCTGAGCCATGATTCTGAAAAGTCGTTCAAGTGGTGGGACTTCAGTAAAAAGCCATTCCAAATCATCTTTGGTGAAGGAAAGAATGTGGCTATCTTCCATCGCTTGGATGTTCATGTTTGTGGCTTCTTGACTATGGAAAGAGGCAATGTCTCCAACCCACCAGTCTTTGAATCCAAAATACAATACGTGTTCGGAAGCTTTTTGATCGATGAAAAACACACGAAACGTTCCTTCCACAATGAATCCCTGCGAATAACATTCGTCGCCTTCCCGCAAGAAAAGTTCTTTTCTTTTTAACTTTTGTAAATGAAAACGACTTTTAATTAGGGCCTCGTGTTCTGGTGTAATACTGATTTTTTGCTTGATGTAATCAATCAGTTGGTGGTGTGCAATTTCTTCGGTCATGACTAATTTCTTGGGATATTCATTCGGATTCGCCACTCTTTTGGATGGGAATTGTTAAATCGATTTCCTAAATGCTTGATGATTCCAATTTGATGTCCTTCGTGAGTGAGTAAGGTATAGCCCTGTTTTCCTTCGAGTGGAAAGGTATCCCCATGCAAGTACTGTAAAGCTTCTTGTCTGCTCAATTCAATGCTCGGTATGTTCGGATTTAAGGAGAAATTCAAGGCCAATTCAATTTCCAACTGCCATCCTTTTCGTTGCTCTGTCGCTAGTTGTGTTCCGCGTTTCATCCACTTTAGGACATTACTGATTTCATCGTAACGCGCGCCACAAAATTCCGTGGTGGCGTAAATTTCTTCTGCTTCTTTGAAGTAAATATGGGAAAATGTCGGGCTTAAAGTTATCGGAAATAGCTGCTCTTCTAAAAATGTCAATTTGCCCGATTTCCGCTTGTTTTGACCTGAAAAAGACCTTTTTTGGAGTAAAACAGCGTAAAAACCTTCACTTTTTGCAATTCCTGGGATAAAGTGATATCCGTATTCGTTGACATCTGGCGTTAATCCATCGAAGAATGGAATAGAAACAATTTCCGCATCGTGTTCTTCTAGGAAGGAAGCGATGCATGCTTCGTTTTCCGCTGGATTAAACGTACAGGTCGAGTAGAGTAGGTAGCCGTGTTCTTTCAAACTTGGCCATACGGATTTTAAGATATCTGCTTGACGAACAGCACAATGTGCAGCGCTTTCCAAACTCCATTCCAAGCGCGCATTTGGATCCTTGCGAAACATTCCCTCACCGGAACAAGGTGCATCGACCAAAATAAAATCGAAGTAGGAGTGAAGCTTTTCAAAATCCGCCGGAGCATTGTTACTCACAAACGTATTCGAATATCCCCATTTCGTCAACGTTTCCGCCAGAATGTAGGCGCGGGAACGAATGATTTCGTTGGAAATCAGCATCCCACGGTTATCTAAGTAACTCGCTAACAAGGTGCTTTTCCCACCTGGAGCAGCACATAAGTCTAATAAAACTGGATTTTTCGGAAGTTCAATGCTTCGAACGATGGCATCAATGTACATCGATCCTGCTTCTTGTGGATAATAGGTTCCGGCGTGAAAAAGTGGGTCCAGCGTAAAGGAAGGACGTTCTTTCAAATAGCGTCCATCTGGACACCAAGAAACGACCTCTTCCGTCTCAAATTGTGTGGGTTTCTTTCTGGGATTCAAGCGTATCGAAATAGGTGACTCGGTGTCTAGGGACTGAATCAGTGGTGTTTGTCCCAGTGGACCAGCTTCGATGCGTGCGACAAAATCTTTCGGCAGTGGAATCATGAGCTAAAAGTACCGATTATTGTTGAAATTCGATACGAACAATGAGCTTCGATTCATCGTTTGCAATGCTTCTTCGATCAATGCGGTGTGAGATGCAACAAATGATTTTTTCATCATCACAGAGAACAAATCGTCCATGTTTTTCACTTGCTGGAACATGGTCATCTTTGAGGATGTCAGAGATAAGTTTAGAACCCTTTAATCCGACAGGTTGCATGCGGTCTCCTTTTGTCCATGGACGAACATACAACTCTCCAACAAGCTTGGATTGATCCAAAAACAAGGTGTTTTTATCGAATTCACTTGGAAGTTCAGTGATGAATTGAGCTTGAAAAGTAGGCGTAGAGAAGGAGTCGGGAATGGCAGGGATGAAGCGTAAGCAATCGCGTTCCTTTACGATGGATTGAAAAGGTCCTTCATTGGCTTTCCAACTCAATCGTTTCCCTACTTCACTTTGGATAAGTTCAGGAATTTTCTTTGTAAAAACAAGGGGGATAGTTAAGATCTTTAAAACCTCAACTAATTTATAATCAGGTATATTAATTACCTCAGTTAATGCAATAGTTTCGTTATTTCGAATTCCATTAAGAACTGTATCAATTTCTGCTTGGTTTTCCTCCAATGTGGATTGAAAAAAACCTTGAATGCGTTGAACGGAGTCCCGCAAATTGGGAATTTCCTCTTCCAACGCTGGAAGTAATTTCAAGCGAAAAAGGTTCCGTAAATACTTCGTGCTTAGGTTACTGGAGTCATCTCGCCATTTCAGATGAAGTTCATTTGATAGTTCAGTAAGTTCCTTTCGTGAAAAGGGTAAGAGTGGACGAATAATTCGCCCATTTTTCTCCAGCATTCCTTGTAATCCCGACATACCCGAACCTCGATATAACTGTAACCAAAATGTTTCTAGTTGATCATCTTGGTGCTGTGCCACCAGTAAAAAGGAATTAGGTACACGACTCAAGTGTGTCTGAAAAAAGTCGTAGCGTTCAGTTCTAGCGAAATTTTGTAGGTTTCCTCCGTGAATTAGTTTTTCTTTTAGTTCAACGCGGTGAACGTGACTTGGAATCGCGTATGTTTGACAGTAGTCTTCTACAAACGCCTGATCTTTATCACTTTCTTCTCCGCGCAATTGATAGTTGACATGAAGTACAGTAACGGCAAGTGAATTTCTACGACATAGTTCCAATAAGAGCATCGAATCGTGTCCGCCGCTTACTGCTAAAAAGTAGTGTGGAGCAGGATGTTTTTCAATGAAGGATTGGAAGTACGTCAGGAACTTATTCAGCATACATGCCATTTAGGATTTTCTGAATCTTGGTCTGACATTCCTCGTATTCTTTTTCGGGGTCAGATAAAATGGTGATGGCGCCTCCAACAGCACAAGAAAGGTATTTTTTTTCACGGTTGTAAATGAAGCTACGAATGACCACGTTGAAATCGAAATCCCCGTTTGGACTAATGTATCCGATCGATCCAGAATAAATTCCTCGATTGAAATCCTCCGTCTCGTCAATGATTTTCATGGCTTCCACTTTCGGAGCACCGGTCATGCTTCCCATGGGGAAACTTGCTTTTAGTACATCCAAGAAGCGAATGTCTTTGTCCACGTTACATTCCACGGTAGAAATCAGCTGATGAACCGTTTCGAAGGAATGAATGCCACATAGTTCACTCACTTGTACAGTTCCTTTTTTCGCGATACGAGATAAATCGTTTCTAACTAAGTCAACAATCATTATATTTTCCGCACGTTCCTTGGGATCGTTTTGTAATTGTTGTTTCAGTGCTTCATCCTCTGTTGCGTTGATTCCTCTGGGCGCGGTTCCTTTGATGGGCTGAGATAACATACGCTCACCTGATTTTTTCATGTAGCGCTCTGGACTCCCGCAAAATACGACATGATGGTCTGTTTGAAGATAGGTCGAAAATGGAGCTTTGGTGATGCGATTCAATTTGAAATAGGTATCCAGCGGAAACTCAATCTCTACATTTTCTGCATAAAACTCTTGGCAATAATTCACTTCGTAAATATCTCCACGCTGAATGTGTGCCTTTAATTTCTCCACTTGAGAAAGATAGTGTTCCTTGGATGTTCGGGCTTCGAATCGATAGGGAAAGGTGTGGAAATTGTGGTCAATTTCCTCTTCCATAAAGTAATCTAAAAATTGAAAGGACTCTTCATCTTGCTCACCTTGTAGGTATTGAAATTTCTCTTTTTCTAGATGGATTACATATTTCGGAACCCAAAAATGTGCTAATGGATAGTTTAAAGGATCTTCATGGCGTGAATGGAGCTTTTCGAATTCATTTTTCAACTCATAAGAAAGGGATCCAAATAAATAGCGTCCCTGATTGTCTTGAATATATTGCTGCAATTGTTCGATTGATTGTCCATTATCCATCATAAACTCACTTTCGATACCAAAGGACAATAGTCCAGTTCCGTCATTGCTATTTAAGAAACAAATGTTTTTCCATTTTTTCATAGGACAAAATTACAAGGATTTGGATTCATTGTCATCTAAACACAAGAATCTTCAAACACTTTCGTTATTAAGTTGTTACTTTTGCATGGAACTAAGTAACGATTTTGCTTCTAAAGCGTCCAAACTTGCATAAAATCCTTTGGGAAAATGAAAATAGTACTCTCCTTTATTTTAATACTCTCCTGTTTTTTTGCCGCTGCGCAAACAAAAGTCACACTGAGCGGCTATATCACAGATGCCATCGACGGTGAAGCATTAACCGATGTGAAAGTATTTATACCTTCACTCAAAGTTGGTGCAATGTCGAATTCCTATGGATTTTATTCACTTACCGTTGCTCCGGGAAAATACAGCGTTGAATTCCGCTCCATGGCCTATGGTTCTGAAGTGAAAGAAATTGATTTATCGAAAAGCCAAGTGTTTTCTATCGAACTTGGTTCTAAAGTGAATAATGTCAATGAAGTGGTTGTCAACGTGAAAAAAACGGAAAATGTCACATCCACGAAAATGGGTCAAATTGAATTGCAAATGGACCAAATCAAAACACTTCCAGCGTTTATGGGAGAGGTGGATGTCATCAAAGCCATTCAATTGTTGCCGGGGGTATCTTCGGTTTCAGAGGGTGGACAAGGATTTTACGTCCGTGGTGGTGGTCCAGATCAAAATTTAGTTTTATTGGACGAAGGAGTTGTCTACAATGCAGCTCACTTGTTTGGATTCTTCTCCGTTTTTAATGCAGATGCTGTAAAATCAGTGAATTTGATTAAAGGTGGAATGCCTGCCAATTTTGGAGGTAGGATGTCCTCCGTACTAGAAGTAAATATGAACGAAGGGAACATGAAGCGTTTAAAAGTAACCGGTGGCATAGGTGCTATTTCTTCACGATTAACCTTGGAAGGCCCCATTAAAAAAGACAAAGGTTCTTTTATCGTTTCTGCTCGTCGAACCTACATTGATATCATCATGAAAGCGGCCATTTCAGACACATCGCCTTTTGCAGGATCTTCTTATTTCTTTTATGATTTCAATGCGAAACTGAACTATAAATTATCTCCGAAAGACCGAATCTTTTTAAGCGGATATTATGGAAAGGATGTGTTTAATTTCTCGGATAAAAAAGGTGGGTTTGGTGCAAACATGCCTTGGGGAAATGGTATCGCTGCATTGAGATGGAATCACTTGTTTTCGGATAAATTGTTTATGAATTTGACCACAACCTATTCAGACTACATGTTTAAATTTGGTTCTCAACAAGATGAATTCCGTTTTGAGCTTGCATCAGGAATCCGAGATGTAGGCGCAAAAGTGGATTTTTCGTATTTCCCGAATCCCACTCACCGAATTAAGTGGGGAGCAGATTACAAATACCATACGTTTACTCCCACAAGTGTCACAGCGCAAAATGACACCACTGTATTTGATACGGGTGCAGCACAAAAATTGTATTCACATGAAGCTGCAGCTTACATCTTAGATGAATTTGACTTAAATGATCAACTGCGCTTAAATGTAGGATTGCGGTACAGTGCCTTTGCTCACGTGGGACCATTTACACGGTACATCAAAGGAGATGGAATCAGTACACAGGACACGACGATTCAGTACCAAAAAGGCGATTTAATTAAGTTTTACCACGGATTAGAGCCACGGGTTTCCATGCGATGGTTGTTACCGGACAATAGTTCGATTAAAGCGGGATATGCGTACAATTACCAGTATGTGCATTTAACTTCCTTGAGCGCAGTTTCTCTTCCTACAGATATTTGGTTTCCAACAACAGATATTGCTAAACCAGAAAAAGGATGGCAGGGTTCAGTAGGTTATTTCAGAAACTTTTTCAACGATAAATTTGAGAGTTCTGTTGAAGTGTATTATAAAGAAATGAAAAACTTGATCGAATTCAAAGAAGGTGCCTTACCAGGTGATAATGTGAATGATAATACCGATAATATCTTGGTGTTCGGTGAAGGCAGAGCCTTTGGAATTGAATTCTTTTTGAAAAAATCTGTTGGACGTTTTACTGGGTGGATAGGATACACTTGGGCGAAAACGGAACGAAGATTTCCAGACATCAATGAAGGAAATATCTATCCTGCGAAGTATGACCGCCGTCATGACTTAAGTCTTGTTGGAACATACAAACTAAATGACCGTTGGACTTTCTCCGCAAGTTTCATTTATGCAACAGGAAATACACTGACTTTACCAAGTTCGTGGTATGTGCAAGAACAAAACTTATTATTTAACTACGGTCCTCGTAATTCGACGCGAATGGCGCCATATCACCGATTGGATTTGTCCGCAACATTGTACAGCAAAGCATATAAAACAAAAACCGATCCAGCAACCGGAAAAGAAATCGATGTCAAAAAGAAATACCGAAGCAATTGGTCATTTTCGGTTTACAATGTCTACAACCGCATGAATCCATTCTTCCTATATGTGGATAACGATGGTGATTTCCTATCGGGAAATTTTAAACTAACCGTAAAACAAGTGTCCTTATTTCCAATTATACCTAGTGCAACATGGAATTTCGAATTTTAACCAAACTGTTCATCAGTAGTATGCTCCTATTGGGCTTTACATCGTGTACCAAAGAAGTTCAAATTGATATTCCTGGTTACATGGATCAATTAGTCATTGATGGCAGCATCGAAACCGGTCAACCAGCGATTGTCCTGCTTAGCAAATCGAATAACGTGTATTCGCCAACAAATTTCCAAGCGTATCTCGATGGATTTGTATCCGGCGCTACGGTGACAATTTCGAATGGCGTTCAAACCGATACTTTGACAGAAATTTGTTCAGATAACCTGCCTCCAGGAACGGAAGAAATTGCTGCTGCGTTCTTCGGATTACCAGTTGATGTTTTGGTGAATTTGCATTTGTGTGCCTACATTTCCTTTGGAATGATTGGTGAAGTAGGGAAGACCTATACCTTGAGGGTTATTCATAACGGTTCTGAATATACGGCTGCAACAAATATTTCAAGTCCAACACCACTGGATTCTCTTTATTGGAAACCGGAAGGCTCATATACGGATCGTGGATTCTCATGGGTGAAACTGAGCGATCCAAGCCAAAGCGGAGATTCCTATGCGTGGCAGGTGAAATTAGCTGGAATGCCAAATTTCAAACGAACATTTAATCCCTTTTTTAACGATAAATTCTTCAATGGTCAAACCTTTGATTTTGCCTATGAAAACCCCATGAGTTTCGATGATCCAAATGGTGACCCTGCCTATAGAGGGTACTATAAACTTGGTGATACGGTCATCATTAAATTGTCCAAAATTGGAAAGTCAGAATACAATTTCTTTGAAAAGAAGTACAATCAAATGTATTCAGGTGGGAATCCATTTGCCACGCCAACCAATGTCCCAACAAACATCAAAGGTGGCGCTTTAGGAATCTGGGTTGGCTATTCACCCTGGTTCGATACCTTGGTTTGTCAGTAAACAAATTTCCTTGAATTTATAGAATGAGAATAAAGTTGCTATTCATATTGAAACGATCAAGCTCCAATTTTCTCTATAGGAATACGCTGGTTAACTTCCAAGTGCCGGTAATGGGTTGGAGAAAAGCCAGTAATCTTTTTAAATTGATTTGACAAATGAGCAATGCTACTGTAATTTAGTTTGTATGAAATTTCAGACAAATTCAACTCACCGTATAACAACAAAGTCTTAATTCGTTCTACTTTATTCATGATGATGAACTGTTGGATGGACATTCCATTTTCTGCACGAAACACATTGGATAAATACGTGTAATTGTGTTTCATTTGTTCACTCAAATAAACAGAGAAATTTGTTTTGATGTTTTCCTCTGAATAATGAACCATTTGAATGATAATGAGTTTGATACGTTCCGCTAAAATAGATTGACTGTTTTCAATTAATTCAAATCCCTCTTTTTTTAATTCATTCTTAAAATCTAATTTTTGAATCAAATTTAGTTCATTGATTAATTCCACTTGACCAAGTTCAATCTTAAGATAAGAGATACCTGTATCTTTCAGTATGCAAGCAACGTGGTTAACACATCTAGCGCTGAACATATTCTTGATGATTAATTTCATCGCATTAGTTTTAGGTTTGAATTCATTCGAAAATGAACCAACTTTTCGTTGTGAGGAGATCTCGATCTTGAGCATATGTTTGTGTATTTTTGAAAATGGTGTGTGAATTTGATGTCTATGTGTTTTTATCGTAATTGGTATAATTTTCTCGAAGTTGTAGTTGTCGTTTTTGTAAGGTAGTTAAAATAACTAATGTAAACGTAAAAAATTGAAAATGTGATGATTATAAATTTGTTATCACCATCATTAATGTGGTTTCCATTCGGGATGAATGAATTGATTTACTGGTTTTCTGTTGAGGGAGTACAGATCCCGTTGTCCCGACGTGCAGTGGATAAAAGCACTCCTTCACTGCGTTCAGGCGGTCCTTTTTTCATTTCCGTCCTTTTTTGAGTAAACTCAAAACGTCCTGAAACGAAAAAAGCACCATCTCACGATCGTGCTTTTATCAGAGTGGGAGTTGAGGGATTCGAACCCCCGACCCTCTGCTTGTAAGGCAGATGCTCTAAACCAACTGAGCTAAACTCCCAGGTTATTTAACGAGTGCAAAGATATGCATACTTTTTAATCTTGCAAGCCTTTTTTCAAAAATTATTGATTGGATTTGATTTCTTCAATTTTCGCTAATACGTCATCCAGCCCTTCGCGAAATTTCTCAAAGTCCTCCTTGTAAAGGAAAATCTTGTGCTTCTGATAGTTACCATCACCATCGTCATCAAACGATTTTTTGCTCTCTGTCAGTGTGATGTATAGATCATTTCCTTTGGTCGCCTTAATGTCAAAAAAATACGTGCGCTTTCCAGCTCGAACGACTTTTGAGTACATTTCCTTTTGTTCATTGCTCATATACAATCATTTGAATGTCAAATATCCATTTATTTTTGAAATAAACCAAATGTTCGGAAAAGGTTGTAACTTTCTCATAAATCTTTCGTAGAGAAAGACTTAAAAAAGTGCACATGCGTTTAACATGGACTACTTTATTGATTGTCATGATTTTAGTTTCTTGTGGGGGTAAACACATTGGTCCTGCAGTGAAAATTGACTTCAAAGAAATTCAGAAAAAAGGCAAATTAACCATCCTCACCGAGAATAGTTCCTTGTCCTTTTTTGAATACCGAGGGAAACGTCTGGGATTCGAATACGAAATCATGGATTCTTTCTGTAAATCTCAAGGACTGGAAATGGAGGTAAAGGTTATTTCGGAATCCAAAGACTTTCAAAAACTGTTAAATAACGGCGAAGGCGATGTGATTGCCTCCAATTTGGTGGTTTCTCTGGAGGATGAAAATCGATTGTGTTATTCAACTCCTTACTACTATACGCATCAAGTGTTGGTGCAACAATCCAATGATACACTGATCAAAGAACCTGCTGAACTGGCCAATCAAACGGTCTGCGTTCGGAAGAATTCTCCTTTTTCCAGACGGTTAACCGATTTACAAGATGAAATCGGAGCAAGAATTAACATTCGTTACAAATCGGAAAACCCCATCACAGAAGATTTAATTGAAATGGTGGCAAACAACGTGATTCCTTTTACAGTGGCTCATGAAAATCTTGCGCGCATTAGTAAAGAGATGCACCCAAATTTGAACATTGACACGCGCATGTCCTTTCAGCAAAAAATTGCTTTCGGATTGAGACTGAATAGTCCTGAGTTGAAAAAGAAATTGGATGCCTTTATTTTGTCTTATTGCGCTTCTACAGCCTACACCGATTTGAAAAAAAGATACTTTGATTATTTAGATACTAAACCTGTTGAGTTCTACATTACTAAAAAAGGACAGCTTTCACCCTTTGATGATATTTTTAAAGCAGTTGCGAAAAAATATGCGTGGGATTGGAAGATTATCGCTGCAGTAGCCTTTAAAGAATCTCGCTTTAATCCGAATGCCCGTGGTTTCGGTGGGGCTTATGGAATGATGCAATTCATGCCAAATACAGGTCCAAGTTGTGGCGTTTTCCCCGGTTCTACTCCAGATGTTCAAATCGCTGGTGGAATGCGCTTGCTGAATCGCACCTACCACAAATGGAAAGATGTTCCGGATGCGGATCAACGTTTGAAATTTACCTTGGCTTCCTATAATGCCGGACCTTGTCACATTGAGGATGCGCAAAACCTTGCGCGTGCAACGGGATTAAATCCACTTATGTGGGATGGAAACGTGGAAGAAATGGTTCGACACCTCGATGAACCGAAATATTATCGATCGGAACATGTGCGCTGCGGCGCCTATCGTGGACATGCCGTTTCTTACGTGAAAAAAGTATTTGCAATTTATACCTCTTGGAAGTAAATGGCTAATGTGAAAGGGAAGGTCTTGGTTATTCAAGGTCCTACGGCTTCTGGAAAAACTTCGTTGGCGATTCAACTCGCTAAAACATTGAAAACGGAAATCATCTCTGCGGATTCACGTCAATTTTATAGAGAAATGTCCATCGGGACAGCAAAACCATCCGAAGATGAATTAAGTCAGGTCAAACACCACTTTGTCCATTCACATTCCATTCATCAGGAAGTTTCCGCTAGTCAGTTCACACAAGAAGCAAAACCGATATTGGATGATCTTTTGGCTCGAAATCAAGCGGCAGTGATTGTCGGAGGCTCTGGAATGTTCATCGATGCCTTGACTCTTGGATTAGACGAAATCCCACACGATAAAAAAGTTCAGGAAAAATGGATTGCGCTGCATGAAACTGAGGGACTTGAATTTTTACAAAACGAATTAGCACGTTTGGACCCCGTTTATTTTGCGGAAGTGGATACTCATAACCCAGTTCGACTCATTCGCGCATTGGAAGTCATAGAACTCACAAAGAAACCGTTTTCTGAATCCCGGAAAGGAAAAGTGAAATACGATTATGACATTGTGCGTTATGGCATTGCTTGGAATCGCTCGGATTTATATGAACGCATTGATCAACGCGTAGATTTCATGATTGAAGCGGGCTTGTTTCAAGAAGCAAAATCCTTATTTCCACTTCGAAACTTAAAAGCATTAAACACCGTTGGGTATTCAGAATTCTTTCGATATTGGGAAGATGAATACGATTTCGATGAAGCAGTAGAAAAAATTAAACAACACACTCGAAATTACGCGAAACGTCAACTCACATGGATCAAACGCTATTCGGATATTGTTGAATTGGACCCATATTCCGATAAACCACTCCTTGAGCAACTTTTGTCGCATTTTAACGTTTCTGATTAATGCCATTATCTTTTACTCAGGTTTGATGTCGTTTTTTCTTTGGTTAAAGAAATGTTAAAAAAACCGACGAGAACTGAATTAACAGCATATTCGTAGTGTAAAATTTATTATTTCTTATGAAAAATATTCTAACATTTTTATTTTTAGTTTGTGCATCAATGACTTATGCGCAAAAAATCCGTTTGAAAGTGGAAGGACAAAAAGATACCACGGTATTCTTAATTAAGTATTTCGGATCTCGATTGAATTATGCGGATACGGCTCAAATGAAAAATGGCGAAGTGATTTTTGATGGTAAAAAACAAAGACCAGGGATTGTTGGACTTTTATTGCCAGGACAAAAATATTTTGAGTTCGTGTACAACAACGAAGAAATTCAATTGGAAACCAAGGGCCCTGATTTCACGGGAAATTTAGTAATTAAAAAATCTGAAGAGAATAAAATCTTCATTCCTTATGTGAAATACATCAGTTCCAAAAAAGGAGAAGCAAACAAATTAGCGGAACAAAGAGCGAAATTAAAGGATACAGATGCGGAATATAAAACATTAAGTACGACCATCGACGCCTTGAATAAAGAAGTGGATGAATACCAAAAATCAATCGTTCTGTCTAATCCCACTATGCTCGTAGGGAAAATTGTGCAAATGTCCATTGATGTTTTTGTCCCAGAACCACCTAAAAACGAAAAAGGTGACATCATTGATTCGAATTTCCGTTACAAATACTATTTTGAGCACTATTGGGATAATGTAGACTTAAAAACGGATGCCTTGGTCAATAATCCTATTTTCCATAATAAATTGGAGTTCTATTTTGGTAAAAACATGATGATTCAACATTGGGACACCATCATTAAATATGCCTTCAAGTTTTGTGACGGATTAGACCCAAAATCTAAGATGTACGAATACAGTGTTGGATGGATCGCTTCCACTTTTGGGAAAAGTCAAATCATGGGAATGGACAAGGTGTACATTTACATGTTGAATCGTTATTTCTGTACAACAGATCCTTCAACAGGTAAATCCCCAGCGACATGGGTGGCAGAGGATAAATTTGAGGAACTCTGCAAAGACTTGAAATGGAAAATGAACTTGGTCGTTGGTGCAAAGCCGTACAACCTTATTTTGCGTGATACATCTGATACAAAATGGTTGGATTTTTATTCATTGAAATCTGAATATACCATCCTGTATTTCTGGGATCCAGAATGTGGACATTGTAAAAAAGTGACACCAAAATTAGTGACATTGTATAACGAGAAATTTAAAAATCGAAACATCGAAGTATTCGCTGTTGGGAAAGGGATTGGAAAAGATTTTGAGTCTTGGAAGAAATATATCCGCGAAAACAACTTGAACTTCATCAATGCCGCAGTCACAAATAGCATCTATGAAATCGCGAAGGCAACGCCTGAGAAATTAGTACCAATTTATGCTGGGGAGAAAGGGAAACCAACAACTTTGGAATCCTTGAATTTCCAAACGACGTATGATCTTTATTCGACACCTAGAATTTTCGTTTTGGATAAAGACAAGAAAATCATTGCCAAAAACTTATCCATTTCGCAACTAGAAGATTTGATGGATAACCTGCAAGGAAAGAAAGATTTACCGAAATTATTTGAAGAAGATAAAGAAGAAGCTGAACACATGCAGCAGAACAATTAACTTTGTTGCATGATAGATGCACTTCGCTTACACATAGATCAAAGCCAAAAGGTTTTAATCACTACACATAAATCTCCCGATGGTGATGCCATTGGGAGTGTTGTTTCCTGGTATTTCTTTCTGAAAAACATGGGAAAGGAAGCACATGTTTTGATACCGGATCGTCCTGCTGATTTCTTGTTGCCTTTCTTGGAAGATGTTGCGTATTCTATTTTCGACCAAGGATTCACACAGGATGTTTCGTCGTTTGACACGCTATATTGTTTGGACTATAATGGGGCAGGACGAGTAGGGAAGGACATGGAGCCTTTTGTATTGGATTTTCCAGCAACGAAAGTGATGATCGACCACCATCCACATCCGCAGGATTTTTGTCAAATCACGATTTCACGTCCAGATGTTTGTTCCACTGCTCAGTTGATTTTTGAATGCATCGAAGAAATGGGATTGTTGCATGTCATCGATGTGGCCATTGGAAACGGAATCTATTTAGGTATGTTGACCGATACGGGTTCGTTTCGTTTTCCATCCGTGAAAGCCAAAACGCATGAAGTCCTCGCGTATTTATTGAAGATAGGCGTGAACCATGTAGCTATTCATGAAGCGATTTACGATGTGAATACCGTTTCTCGTTTGCAATTAAGAGGTTACGCCATCGCTGAAAAATTAGAACTTTTTCCCGGATTGCCCATTGGAATGATCAGCCTCACCTTGGATGAATTGCATCGTTTTCACTACCAAAAAGGAGACACTGAAGGATTGGTCAATGTGATTTTATCCATCGAAGGTATTTCCATTGCAGCATTCTTCGTGGAGCACGAAGACGGAATAAAAATATCCTTCCGATCCAAAGGAAAGTTCTTTGTGAATGACTTCTCCAACAAGCACTTTATGGGTGGTGGACACCAATATGCTGCTGGTGGATTTTCAAATGATTCTTTACCTGTAACAATTGATCGCTTTCGTTCGTTAGTAGGTGAGTTAACACACGTGAAATGACCCGTTTAATTTTCCTTCTTCTTTCTATTGCTTTGCTTTCTTGTAGAGCGGAAAAAAACAAAGAATCCAAAAGTAAAAACTGGGGAACAGCGCATTCGGTTGATTTTAATCAAGAATTAAATGCTCGAGAAGAACTGAAAATCAAACTATTTTTAGCCCATCACCGAGAGTTGAACATGCGTGCTACAGAAAGCCAGTCTGGCTTGCGTTTTATGCGTTATTGTGTGGGAATTGGTGAAGATTTGGCAACGGAAGGACAAGAAGCGATTATTCGATTGAAAATTGAATTATTAGATGGACGCGTTTGTTATGAAACCGCAAAAGATGAAGTTGAACGCGTGGTCATTGCCAAACAAGAGAAGGAAACTGGAATTCATGAAGCGCTTCAGCTCATGAGAAAAGGAGATAAAGCAAAAGTAATTTTACCGAGTTACCTCGGACATGGATTATTGGGGGATCGTATGAAAATTCCACCACAAGCTGTGTTATACATTGATATTCAATTAATTGATATAAACTAATGAAGAAAATCATCCTCTGTTTTTTAGTCTGTGCGTTGGCAGCATGTCAAACGACAACTGCAGATAAAGCCACGACCGCTAAAAAAAACATTCAAAAACCTTTGCAAAATAAGGAACAGGTGGAAAAAGAATTCAAGTCCACCAAAGACAATTTAAAATCCTTTGAAAAAGGAAAAGTATCGGATGTGAAATCCTTCTCCAATGGATTGGTAATCAAGTGGATTCTAAAAGGAAAAGGAAGAAAACTGAAGAAAGGGGAGATGGCCTTGATCGATTATCGTTTGGCACTTCCAGATGGTAAAATCGTAGATGGTAACAACCGCGTCAACATGCCTTTTATTCCATTTGTGATTGGATACAACATGCAAACCCCAGGGTGGGATCTCGCTTTTCAAGAACTTACGCCGGGTGATTTTGTTAAAATTGAAATTCCAGCTAATCTGGCACTTGGATCAAAAGAATTAAAAGGTATCATTCCTTCAAATTCTGCCAATTGGTTATATGTGAAAGTGGTGGCACTTGTGATTCCTAGTGTATTTGAAGATGGAGTAACCTCCTGGAAGATTAAAGACGGAGAAGGTTTATCCTTAGCGAAGGATCCGAGCAAAGAGATTTCGTTTCATGCCATGGTGTCTACGGAATCGAAAGCGTCTGTAATGAATACACGTTTGGGCAATTATCCACTCAAATATTCGCCAGGACAAAAAACAATCGTTCCAGGTTTAAGGAAGATCATGAAGAATGCAAAAAAAGGTGAGCGGTATTTTATCATCCTTGATGCACCTCAAGCATATGGTACTCGTGGTTATGCTGATTTAGTGAAACCAAATGAGCAAGTGTTTTACAACATAGAAATCATGGATATTCGGGCATTGTAAAAGGAATTCACTATCTTTGAAATCCTTATTTTTCGATCTTGACCCGTAATATCCTATATACTGTTTTTTTCCTCGCATGCTTGAGCTCTCAAGCGTTTGCACAACGTGCGTTGGATACCGTAGATACGGAGATTGGAAAGGTGATTATTTTTTCCAATAAAACATGGGCGCTGTTTAACCCATTTAAATTTGATGGAATTATGAATGCCCGTATTCATAAAATCATGACGGAGGAACAGGAGGTGCCCTTTACGCTTACTTGGAATAATGAAGTTTGTTTCACAAGTCGAAATGATTTATCTAAGTTAAAAGATACCATATGGTTGTGTGTGAACGACGAGATAAACGATGGATTTTCCATGCCGACGAAGGGAATTGTTACTTCTCGATATGGATACAGAAGCGGAAGGTATCACAATGGAATTGATGTCGGATTAAATGTTGGTGATACGGTGTATGCTACATGGTCTGGAAAGGTTCGGTATGCAAAGTACAATGATGGTGGATTTGGGAACCTGGTCATTCTAAGACACAGTAATGGATTAGAAACGTTTCACGCCCACCTAAGTAAGTTTCTTGTCTACCCGGATCAAGAAGTAAAGGCAGGAGATCCAATAGGATTAGGGGGAAATACAGGTCGTTCGTTTGGTCCTCATTTGCACTTTGAGATACGTTTTTATGATGCACCAATGAATCCAGAGGAAATCATAGATTTTGATAAGCGACTGTTGAAGAATGAAAACTTATTTGTGCATAAAGGACTGTTTCGTCCGGGTGCCAAACCAACAGATTATTACGAGGAACATCCCGCGGAAACACCAAACGCAGAAACGCCTCCACCAGTAGTGGTGCGCGCACCGCAAGTAAAATACTACCAAGTCCGTTCGGGAGATACCTTGACGGAAATTGCCGATAGAAATCGAACCACTGTTTCAAAAATATGTTCATTAAACGGCATTAAACCAACAACCGTTCTTCAAGTAGGAAGAAGTTTAAGAGTAAAATAAATGAAAAACTATTTCTTCATCGTAAGTTTTGGCTGGCTGTTATTGACGGCCTGTTCCAATTACAATGCTGTTGTGAAAGCAGATGATTTTGCAGCAAAGTATAACTTGGCTAATGAATTATATGATGGGAAATCATATGAGAAAGCCATCGTTTTGTACGAACAAATTTACCAACACTCGCCTAAAAGTGCTGAGGGTGAATTATCCTATTATCGTTTGGCTAAAAGTTATTTTCAAATCGAAGATTACTACATGGCACAATATTATTACAGTGCATACATGCAACGCTTTCCTTATAGCGTAAAAAATGAGGAAGTGCTTTTTATGGTGGCACTTTGCAGCGTAAAAAACTCTCCAGAACATTCCCTAGATCAAACAGAAACAGAATTAGCCATCAATAATGTTCAACAGTTTATTGATCGATATCCACAGTCATATTTGATTGATTCGTGTAATCAAATTATTGATCAGTTGCAATTTAAATTGAATACGAAACAGTATGATCAAGTTAAATTGTACGATAAAACGCAAAATTACAAGGCGGCAGTTACTTCAGGGGAGTTATTTTTAGAGGCTCATGGTCAATCCGTTTTTTCCGAAGAAATTAACTACTTCGTGGTTAAAAATTCGTATTTTTTAACATTGAATAGCATTGAAAGCAAAAAATCAGAGCGAAACGAACAAACTATCGAAAGATTCCGTACCTTTGCGCTTCGCCATCCACAGTCAAAATACACGCAAGAACTAAGCGAATACATTGATAAGCTAAGCGAAAAAACAACTGAAAAGTGAATTATGAGTTTAAAAAACACACCAGCAGAAAAGTCAACCATTACGCGTGATACCATTCGTATGGAAGAAAAAACAGGAAATATCTACCAATCGTTAGTGGCTATTTCGAAAAGAGCGAATCAAATTTCTTCTGAAGTGAAAGAAGAATTGACGCAAAAATTGCAAGAATTTGCTTCTACTACAGATAACCTAGAGGAGATTTTTGAAAACCGCGAGCAAATTGAAATTTCTAAGCACTACGAGAAAATGCCAAAACCAACAGCGATTGCGACGCAAGAGTTATTGGATGACAAAATCTACATGCGTCAACCAGAAGAAAAAGAGTAATGCAAGGAAAGCGCATCCTTCTTGGAATAACAGGAGGTATTGCAGCTTACAAAATTGCTTACCTCATACGAATATTAAAGAAACAAGGGGCAGAAGTCAGAGCAATCATGACTCCTGCCTCTTCTGATTTTATTAGTCCCCTCGTTGTCTCTACCTTATCTGAAAATCCTGTTCACATCGAATTTTGGAATAAGAAATCAGGAGAATGGGCCAATCACGTCGAATTAGCACTTTGGGCAGATGTCCTCCTTGTGGCGCCTTGTACGGCGAATTCCATAGCAAAAATGGCCAGTGGTATCTGCGATAATCTCTTACTCGCCACATATTTTTCCATGAAAGGAAAAACCATTATTGCACCAGCGATGGACTTGGATATGTACCAACATCCAACGGTGAAACGAAACATGGATACCTTAATTTCCGATGGCGTTTCGATCATTCCAGCGACGGAAGGAGCTTTGGCTAGTGGACTCGAAGGACAAGGACGCATGGAAGAGCCTGAGAACATTTCCGCTTACTTGCAGGATTTCTTTTACATGGATAAATCGAAAACATCAAAGCGCATTTTAATCACTGCTGGTCCAACGTTTGAAGCAATTGATCCTGTTCGCTTTATTGGGAATCATTCGAGTGGTAAAATGGGTTATGAACTGGCTCAAGCGTGCTTAGCGATTGGTTATCAAGTAACCTTAATTAGTGGTCCGACTGCATTGGAATTGACACATCCAAACCTTCAAGTAATTAAGATTCAAACCGCAGAAGAAATGTTGGGAGCTGTACAAGAGCATTGGGACCTGTGTTCATGCGGAATTTTTAGCGCTGCAGTAGCGGATTATCGTCCAGAACATACGGAGACTCAAAAAATCAAGAAACAAGCCAACGAAATCTCATTGAGCTTGGTGAAAAATCCCGATATCTTAACGTGGGCATCCAAACACCGCAAGGAGCAACAAATAGTGGTTGGATTTGCCTTAGAAACAAATAATGTAAAAGAAAATGCGTTAGATAAGTTGACGCGTAAAAATCTAGACTTCATCGTCCTCAATGAATTCGTAAAAGATGTTAGTGGTTTTCAAGCGGAAACAAATAAAATTACTATTTTCGATAAGGATAAAAAGGAGTTTGCATTTCCACTAAAATCAAAAAAAGAAGTGGCTAAGGACATCTTATCCATCGTTTTAAAAGATTAAAAATGAAGGGATTAATTATATTATTGTTGACTTTATTTGGGATTCCATTTTCCTATGCTCAAGAATTGAATTGTCAAGTTTCGGTAATAGTTGACGCAAAAGTGGAAATTTCATCCACCGAAAAAGAAGTCATCAAGCAAATGGAGCAAAGTATTTTCGATTTGATGAATAATACGCAATGGACCAAAGACAAATTCAAAACGGAGGAACGCATTAAGTGTAATATTCAAATTCAAATTCGCGAAATACCATCCACGGGAACGTATAAAGGTTATATTCAAGTTCAATCGACTCGTCCATCGTTTAATTCAAGTTACAACACCCTTTTATTGAATTTCGAAGATGAGAATTTTGCGGTGAGCTTTTCACGAAATGCGGTACTGGTATACGCTCAAAACCAATACCGAGATAATTTGACATCGATTTTGGCATTCTATGCATATTTCATGATTGGCTTGGATTACGATTCATTTTCTTTAAAAGGAGGTACTCCTTACTATATCGAAGCACAGGCTATTGTGACAAATGCACAAGTAGGTGGTGCACCTGGATGGAAATCCTCGGAATCTGGGAAACGCAACCGTTTTTATTTAGTAGACAACATCTTACAACCTGTTTTTGATCCGATGCGCGAATGTTTGTACATGTATCATCGAAAAGGAATCGATAAATTATACGAGGATAAAGCCGCGGGTAAAAAGGCCATTTACGATGCCTTAAATAAATTAACGCCACTTGCAGCAACACGTCCAAATGCTGTAAACTTATTGAGTTTCCTTTTTTGTAAGATTCCTGAGTTTACAAATGTATTTTCAGATTCGGAATTAAAGGAGAAACAAGATTTGGTAACTCTTTTAAAGAGATTAGATTCCGCTAATTCAGCTCGTTATCAGGAAATTTTAGACTAAATGTTAGCAGCGCTTCGCATTTCAAATTTTGCCTTGATCGACGAAGTTGAATTGAACTTTCAATCTGGATACACAGTTTTAACTGGAGAAACTGGCTCTGGTAAATCCATTTTATTGCATGCTTTGCAGTTGATTTTAGGCGAACGCGCAGAACTTTCGGTCATCGGTCCAACATCACCGAAAGCAATTGTAGAGGCGAATTTCAGCTTGAATGAGTCTTACCTTTCGTTTTTTGAGGAACATGACTTGGATTATGATGCAAATACCATCATTCGTCGAGAAATTGCGAAGGAAGGAAAGTCCCGCGCATTTATTAACGACGTTCCGGTTTCCTTGCAAACCTTGAAGTTATTGACCTCTCGATTGGTTCAAATCCACTCACAATACAATACCCTGGAACTGAGATCGAAATCCTTTCAATTGGAATTGATTGATGTTCTAACCGGGCTAATTCCCGAACGCAAATCGTTTGACAAAAAATACGCTTCGTATGAATCCCTCTCTAAGGAACTGAAATCCTTGGACGAACATTACCACGCCGCGGTTCAAGCAGAGGATTACGACCGTTTTATTCTAGATGAACTGCAAGAATTATCTTTAGATACGATGGATTTTACGCAGTTGGAAATCGACATTACCCGAATGGAAAATGCTTCTCAGATTCTTCAGGTATTTGGGGAAATAAGTCATTTAACGGCAGAGAATGGAATCTATGAGCAACTATATCGCATAAAGACGAGTGTGGATAAACAATCTAACTACGATCCACAGTTAATGTCCATGAAAGAGCGCTTGGATTCGGTTTTACTTGAATTAAAGGAACTTGCATTGGAGGCGGATGATGCAATAGATCAATTGGATGTAAATGAGTCGGATAAAGCCTTGTTATTGGAAAAATGGAATGCGTTTAATAAGATTTTGAATAAACACCGATTTAGTTCAGCGGATGATTTGAAAGCGATGCATGATCAATTGACCAGCAAATTGAATTCTCTTGAAGAGCTTTTGAAGTCCTGTAGCAAAAAACGAGCGGAGTACGAGCAATTGAAAAATGAACTTTGGAAGGATGCACAATTGTTGCATGAACAACGTGAACAGCGAATTCCTGCGATTTTAGCTGTTCTTCAAGATCGATTAAAAGAATTAAAACTACCACATACCACACTTAGGTTTGATCTTTGTCTACAATCAGATTTGAATCGAACAGGATGTACGGGAGTAGAATTCTTGTTTTCAGCGAATTACGGAATTGAGGCTGTGCCTATCGAGAAAGCTGCCAGTGGGGGAGAATTGTCCCGTTTGATGCTCGCTTTACAGCAGTTGATTTCTGAAAAACAGTCCTTGCCAACTATTTTCTTTGATGAAATTGATACAGGTGTTTCAGGAGACGTCGCATTGAAAATGGGACAACTATTAGAGAAAATGGGTCGAACCGTTCAACTCATGGCGATTTCACATCTTCCCCAAGTTGCAGCGAGAGCAGGACACCACATGGTTGTGGCGAAAGAATTACGTAACGAACGCATGCAAACAACCGTACGTACGTTAGAGTCAAGTGAACGTCCAGAAGAAATCGCACGTTTGATGAGTGGAGAAGTCATTACCGAAGCTGCGCTTCAAAATGCCTTAAACTTGTTGAGCGAAAAATGAGCACCGGTAACAATCAACAATGGTTGAAGGAACAGAACTATCCATCCTTTTCGCATGGAGATTCTTTTGTTTTTTTAGGCAGTTGTTTCTCCGACGAACTTGGACAGATTATTCGTTCGAATGGCTTTGAGTCTTTGGTGAATCCCGGTGGAACCATTTTTCATCCACTTGCCATTGCGAAAATCATTCATTGGTGTTTTGATGAATCCATTTCCTTCCGAATCTTGCAACAGGAAGACATCTACTTTGCTTGGGAATTATCTGGAATGGTATTTGGAATGAGTGAGGATGAGTTGAATAAGAAAATGGAGAAACTCCGACTGGAACTCAAGCCCTTTCTTCGTAAAGCCACACATTTATTCGTTACGTTCGGCAGTGCGTGGGCGTATCGCTTGCGTTCAGATGGCGAAATCGTTGCCAACTGTCACAAACAAAATACCCAACTTTTTCAAAAAGAAAATAGTCAAGTAGCTGAGATTGTTGCTTGTTGGACGACTGTTCTTTCCCTTTTAAAAAAGGAGAATCCAACGTTGAACTTTTTTTTTACGGTGAGTCCAGTTCGTCACATCAAGGATGGCTACATCGAAAACAATCGCAGTAAAGCGCGTTTATTGATGGCTGTCGAGGAGTTGCAAGCGGAGTCGGACGTTTATTATTTTCCAGCGTACGAATTTGTATTGGACAACCTTCGTGATTACCGATACTATAAATCCGATGGAACCCATCCATCACAGGAGGCGGTAAGCGAATTATGGGACTTTTTTCAATCCAGTTTCTTTCGCGAAGAAACCATCGAATTACTAGTCAATTGGCAACAAATTCGTCAAGCCGAGCAGCATAAAATCTTATATCCAAAGAGCCAAGCTGCTCGAAAACACATGGAAACAACCATGAAGCGCAAGGCACAATTTCTGGCCGCTCATCCCACATTTTTCCTTCCTTAATTCGCAATCAACTGATTTCTTTTTGTCGGATATAATCATTTAATAACCGACTCATTTCTTGACTTCCATCGATATTTATCTGGTGATTGGATTCTTGTCCATTCATATATTTTTTAAGGATTATTAAAAACGAAGAAATGGAATTAGTACACATTAAGGACCGTATTCATGAAGTACGAGGAATGAAAATCATGTTGGATTTTGATTTGGCGCAACTGTATGCCATAGAAACTAAAAGATTGAAGGAAGCAGTTCGTAGGAACATTCGACGTTTCCCTGAAGATTTTATGTTTGAACTAACTTCAAATGAATGGGAGAACTTGAGGACGCAAATTGCGTCCTCAAGTTGGGGAGGTAAAAGATACCTTCCTTTTGCGTTCTCTGAACATGGAATCGCCATGTTGTCAAGTGTACTTCACTCAGATGTAGCAATTGAAATAAACATTTCCATCATGCGTGCCTTCGTACACATACGTCAGTGGGCTTTGTCGCACGAGGAACTAGCTTTGCAATTGCGCGATTTGGAAAAGCGCTACGACCGAAAATTTGTGGACATCGAGCAGGTATTGACGTATCTAATGCAAAAGGATCAAAAGAAGGTGAGTCAGTCGAACCGTTCAAAAATTGGATTTAAGGAATAGTTCAGACAAATAGAATAATCAGGTAATTTACTCATTAGAGGCTGCAGGTGAATTTCTTTATTTATTTTTGAATAATTAATTCCTAATGTATTGATCAATCTACTAAATCAAAGGTACCAATTACTATTTTGTGGAATGAAATAATTATAAGTAAAACACTAAATGAAAATCTATTTATTTCCTTTCTTGATTTATTTCGGTCTAAACAACACTTTATTTGGACAAATTTTACCGCCCATTCAATTGGATAGACCTGATCAAACCGAGTGCCCATTTATTACACCAACCAATTACATTCAAATTGAAAACGGTTTTACCGTTGAGAATCTAGAGAACAACCAACGAATTTATAATTATCCTTCAACGCTTTGGAAATATGGGGTGAATGAGAAGTTTGAACTTAGATTAATTACAGAACTAGTGTCCTTAAAATCATCTGTGAATTTGAATTCCGGTTTATTACCGATTACAATTGGATTTAAAACATCACTCTTTGAAGAGAAAGGGTTGATACCAAAAACATCTTTTATTGGTCACATTTCCACCTCAAGAATGGGTAGTAAAGAATTTCACACAAAGTTAATAGCTCCTGCTTTTCGATTTACGATGCAACATACCTTATCCGATAAAATAATGCTTGCTTACAATTTAGGAGCTGAATGGAATGGGGAAAATGAACAATATAATTACATCTACACCTTAACAACTGGTTTTTCTTTGACAGATAAAATCGGTTGTTACACGGAACTATATGGATTTCTCTCAAACCAAAATGTAGCTGATCATCGATTTGATGGTGGCTTCACGTATTTAATCAACGACGATGTAATAGTTGATATTTCTGGTGGATTTGGATTAACCGAAGGTGTACACAAAAACTACATTTCCTTAGGATTTTCTTTTAGGTTTAATACGATAAGTGATCATGTTGATATCGAAAAGGTGAGGTAAATACCTAATTGTTTAGCGTGTTCCCCATTCCTTGTTAAACTGCTTCAAGAAATCCAACATAAATTGATGTCTTTCCTCTGCTAATTGACGTGCAGTTGAAGTTTCCATGCGGTCTTTGAGTAACAAGAGTTTTTCGTAAAAATGATTGATAGTGTGGCTTTTCGCCGCAGCGTAATCCTCTTTGGTGGCGTGCAGAAGGGGAGGGATGCTCGGATCGTAGAGTGGACGTGCTTTGCTGCCTCCATACGAGAAGGCACGTGCAATGCCAATGGCTCCAATTGCGTCCAAACGGTCAGCATCACGAACAATCTTTCCTTCAATGGATGTTGCTTCGTCTGAAACAAGCGCTCCTTTGTAGGAAACCACTTGAACGATTTTCGCGACACGGTCAGCTATTTCGAAGGGGCAATTTAATTTATTGAGTAAATTCAAAACCTCACGGGAACCGGCTTCAAAATCACCACCATTGTATTTATGGTCCGAATAGTCGTGAAGTAATGCTGCCAAAGAAATTTCATCTGCATTTCCTCCTTCCATCGTTTGTAAGTGCAAGGCCGTTTGCCACACACGCTTGATGTGAAACCAATCATGGCTGCCCTCTAGTCCTGTGAATTTTGCTTCAACGAGCTGAGCAACTTGATCGATCAAATGTGTCATTAGTTTTTTGTAAAGCGTTTTGTGGACGTCTCTCCATTCATGGTGCAACGAATCAAGTACATGCCTGTTGGTATCTCTTGAACGTTCATGTATGATGACTTCGTTGTTTGAAGCAACATTCCGTTCAAATCCAATAATTCCATTTTTTCTAAGTTTTGAGATCCGGAAACATAAATCATATCGGAACTTGGATTCGGGTACACCACAAAACTGATGGGACTCGGCTCTTGAAGTCCAACTGGATCATCTTTGCGCACTTCAATATCATCGATATATAATTTGAATCCATCCAACGTCCTATTGACAAAAGCCACATAAATAGTTTGATCATGGTATCCTTCGGTGAATAAATTCACCTCGCGATTCGTCCATTCAAAATTTTCTTCTTTGATGTATCCAATGGTGTCTGTAAAACTAGCAAGCAGATTATCTGTCGTAGATACCAAGACTAAATAATCATCAGGATAAGATGGATCGTGCGATTTTGCATTCCATTCAATGTAATTACCGAAAGCACCTAGAGCTAGGGGAGGAGTGATCATCCAACGACTAGCGGAATCCATAGCGGTGAAAAAAGAAGTAGAAGCAGCTATGGTATCCATTGCATTTTCAGGATCCACAACCGTAATCCAAGCGCTTGTATATTCAGCAACCAAAGGATCTGGTGAATTTTCGTCATTGTCCAAAAGCGTGTAATTTGTAGGAATTCCTTGTTGGAAATCAGTCGACAAAATCACTATTTGTGCAAACGCAGGTAATATGGACCAAAGAAAAGAAAGCGTAAGTAGTTGTTTCATACTGTAAAATTAAGGTTTAATGTAGCAAGTTCCAAGAACACGAATCCATCCACATTTTGTTACTTAGTCGACCAAGGTGATCAGAATGTCACTAAATTCTTGGTAAAAGGAATCAAACTCCATTAAATGTTTTTGAAAGAACGCGTAAATCGATGGCCAGTCAGCTTTTTCGTAAAAATTCACATTTTCCATCTCCCAAGAAATACGTCCAATGGTGAGTCCTTCAGCATTGTAAAAAACGGGATCCCAAGATGTTGGAATGGACATCGTATTTTCCAAAACGACTTTCAATTCAGTCAATTGTTCCCAAAAGATGGCTTGAATTCCCGTATCGCGGAACTGTACATCGTAGCAAATGGCTGTTTGATTCCCCGTGCAAATCATGCGTAAATAGGTGTTTTTCACCTGAGTAGGATAATTAACCCAATTGACGCGTCGACCTGTACTAGACATCTTTCCACGCATATGATCTTTGAATCCAGACCAAAACGCTTCGTTGTATACCTTACGTTCTTCCTTTGGAAGCATGCTTATTTGTTTCCTTTCGCGTAATCCGCTAAGAATTGTTGCAAGCCTAAATCCGTTAATGGATGTTTCGCTAAGGCTTTGATTGCGCTCAATGGACCAGTCATGACGTCCGCACCAATCTCCGCACAGTGAATGATGTGCATTGGGTGACGAACAGATGCTGCAAGAATTTGCGTATCAAATGCATAGTTATCGTAAATCACACGGATTTGCTGAATCAATTGAATTCCATCGGTAGAAACATCGTCCAAACGTCCCAAGAATGGAGAAATGTACGTTGCTCCAGCTTTTGCCGCCAATAACGCTTGTCCTGAAGAGAAAATCAAGGTACAATTCGTACGAATTCCTTTTGAAGCAAAATACTTAATTGCTTTGATTCCTTCCAAAATCATCGGGATTTTCACTACAATGTTCTTGTGTAAGGCTGCTAATTGCTCACCTTCACGTACCATTCCTTCGAAATCCGTAGAAATCACTTCCGCACTAACGGGACCATCAACGATGTTGCAAATCGCTACGTAGTGATTCAAAATATTTTCAGCTCCAGTGATGCCTTCTTTCGCCATTAAAGATGGATTTGTAGTGACTCCATCAAGGATTCCTAGCGCATAAGCTTCCTTAATTTCTGCTAGATTTGCTGTATCGATGAAAAATTTCATAGGTCTTTTTTTTTGTTTTTATTCATTTCTAATTGTTTGCGTTGCATTTCTTCCAGTTTTTCTTGGAAACGCGATTTTTTCTTTGTCTTATCACTTCCCGCTTTACTCGATTTGCGTTCCGCCATTTTCACACGAAGTTTATCTTCATCTACAAAGAAATGCTTGATTGCTACCATCATTAAAATCGAAATCAAGGTTGAAATAAAGTAGTAGTAACTTAATCCAGCTGAATAGTTATTGAAAAAGAAAATCATCATCACAGGGAAGAGGTACATGATTACTTTCATGTTTGGCATTCCTGGCTGTTGCGGTTGTTGGACATTTCCACTATTCATAAAGGTATATGCTAGGGTAGTTCCGGACATAAGCAAGGTAAACAAACTCACGTGATCTCCATAAGGCCAAATGTTGAATCCAAGATCTAAAATCGAGTCATACGAACTTAAGTCTTCGGCCCATAAAAATGCTTGTTGACGTAATTCAAAAGCAGCTGGGAAGAAACGGAATACGGCAAGTAGAATCGGCATTTGAATCAACATTGGAACACATCCGGCTAATGGACTCGCGCCAGATTCCTTGTACAGACTCATCATTTCCATTTGCTTTTTCATCGCATCCTCTTGTTTTGGATACTTCGCCGTCAACTCGTCAACCTCTGGTTTTAGGATACGCATCTTAACCGATGAAACAAACATCTTCCATTGAATTGGCATTAAAATCAATTTCAAAATCAAGGTGAGGATTAAAATCGCGATTCCAATTCCCATTCCATAATCAAGTAATAAGGTGAAAATCGGTTGAACAGCATACAAGTTGATCCAACGGAATAAGCCCCAACCGAAGTTTAGGATATCATCGTAGTTGCTATTGTAGGTTTTCAATAATTCGTAGTCGTTTGGACCAAAGAACCAATTGAAAGAAGCTTTGTTATTGGTGAAATCTAAGGCCATTGTTGCACTGTATCCTTTTAATAAAGTCCAGCTTTTGTGTTGGTTTCCGCTAAAGGTATTGATGCGGAATTTCGTTCCAGACTTCGGGAAAGCTTTTGCTGGTTTCAAAATAGAGGAGAAGTAGGATTGTTTGAAAGCGACCCATTCTATGTCGTCTTCAGCTTCTTGATTGTCGTTGCTTGTTTCACTTAGGTAATCCAATCCTTCGTTCTTCTGATTAAAACAAACGGTAGAAACGCGACGTTGCTCACTGAACAAACGCTCCGTTTTATTGTAATCTGCTTTCCAGTTGAATTGAATATTATCGGTTGCAACACCTTTTAATTCAATTAGTTCAACATTGTAATCTAAATCATAGCTTTTATTCAATGTATACGTTTGACGAACTTTCCCACCCGCTAATGAGGCTTCGAATACGATGGATTTCGCATCTTGCTTCACGACGTTGAATAAGTAATTACGTGTATGAATCTTTTGATTTCCAACAGGAATCACCAACTGATTGTATGCATTTCCGTTTTTAAACAAACACAATTCTGCATCGCGTTTTGCTGCAAAGTCCTTGTATGACTTGTATTTTTTCAAATATACAGCAGCTACGATTCCACCTTTTGTATTGAAGTCCACATGTAAATCTTCATTTTCTAAACTGATGATTTTTCCTTCAGCAACTTTCTTTGCTTTCGTGCGATCATTAGGTGTAATTTCAGGTCCAGCATTGGTTGAAACCGCTGTGTTGTTTTTCTTATTAGCAGGTTTATCAATAACTTTCGTTGTTGCTGCTTTTGCTTTTTTCTTATAATCATCCGCTGAAGGTTGATTCATGATGGAGAAAACCGTGAGGATGAGTCCAATCAATACAAGTCCGGTTACCGAATTACGATCCATATTCTTTCTTTTACTTTTTATTTGTCAATGCTGCTTTTACAAAAGCAACGAAAATAGGGTGGGGCTGAGCCACTGTACTTTTATATTCAGGGTGGAATTGTACACCAACAAACCAAGGGTGTGAAGGGATTTCAACGATTTCCACCAATCCTGATTCTGGATTTTTCCCAGTCGCTGTCATTCCAGCTGCTTCAAATGCTGCTATATAGTCGTTGTTGAATTCATAACGGTGACGGTGACGTTCGGAGATTTTATTTGTGTTGTAGGATAAACTCGCATTGGACTTCGGTTTTAACTCACATTTGTAAGCTCCTAATCGCATGGTTCCACCCATGTTTGAGATTTTTTTCTGCTCTTCCATCATGGAAATAACCGGTGCATTGGTTTTTTCGGACATCTCTGTCGAATGGGCATCGCCTAAATTGAGCACGTTTCTAGCAAATTCAATTACCGCACATTGCATTCCTAAACAGATTCCTAAGAATGGAATGTTGTTTTCACGTGCGTGTCGAACGGCTTCGATTTTCCCTTCTATACCACGAGATCCGAATCCTGGAGCAACAAGAATCCCATCCAAACCAGTAAGTTCAGCGGTGATATTTTCAGGGGTCAATTCCTCGGAATGGATCCATTTTACATTGACTTTTGTTTCGTTGGAAACGCCAGCGTGAATAAATGCTTCACTGATGGATTTATACGAATCTTTCAACTCAACATATTTCCCGATTAGTCCAATATTTACCTCGTGTTTTGGGTTTTTTAAACGATCTAAAAAGGATTTCCAGTTATCTAAATTTGGTTTTGACTTCTTGGATAGACCAAGTTTATCTAGCACGACGCTGTCTAATTCCTCCGAATGCATCAATAATGGAACATCATAAATGGAGGAAGCATCACGCGCTTCAATCACGGCATTTACTGAAACATTACAGAATTTCGCGATTTTTTGACGAAGACCAAAATCTAACTCATGTTCTGTGCGACAACACAAGACATCTGGCTGGACCCCAAGTTCCAATAACTGTTTAACGGAATGTTGCGTCGGTTTAGTTTTTAATTCACCAGCCGCAGCTAAATAGGGTACCAACGTTAAGTGGACTACAACGCAGTCGTTCTCAAATTCCCACATCATTTGTCGAACAGCTTCAACATACGGTAAAGACTCAATGTCACCAACGGTTCCACCGATTTCTGTTATGACAATATCGTATTTGCCATTTTTAGCTACCAATTGGATGCGTTCCTTGATTTCATCGGTAATGTGAGGAATAACTTGAACGGTTTTTCCGAGGTAATCTCCGCGACGTTCTTTTTCAATGACTGATTGATAAATTCTGCCTGTCGTGATATTATTGGCCTGCGATGTTGGAACATTCAAAAAACGCTCATAGTGACCTAAGTCCAAATCGGTTTCCGCTCCATCGTCCGTCACATAACATTCGCCATGTTCATATGGATTCAATGTTCCCGGATCGATATTGATGTATGGATCTAGTTTTTGAATGGTTGTGGAGTATCCGCGCGCCTGTAATAGCTTCGCAAGAGATGCGGCAATGATGCCTTTGCCTAAAGAAGAAGTAACGCCCCCGGTTACAAAAACATACTTGGTTGAATTGGACATAAATAAATTTGTAACTACGGGAGTCAAAGATAATACATCCTTTGCACTTGTCTATTCAAATGTTAACAAAAAAGGAGAATGTTTATTTCTTTTTATGCCAAACAAAGTAATCTTGGGTTTGCATGGGACGATTTTCCTCTATTTCCCTTAGTGGTTCGCATGGTAGGAGGGAAGCGTGGCAATCTGATGGCAGCTGTTGATAAAGTGCCGTTCCTTCCGTTTTCCACTCGATCATTTCCTCACTGACTTCCTTTACAATTTTCGCTGGATTTCCAACCACAACACTTCGCGGTGGGATATTGGTATTTGCCGGAACGAAACACAAAGCACCAACTACCGATTCCTTTCCAATCACCACATCATCCATGATGACACTGTTCATGCCAATTAAACAGTTTTCTTCTAGAATTCCTCCGTGGATAATGGCTCCATGTCCGACATGCGCTCCTTTTTTCAAATGAACAGTCGTTCCTGGAAACATATGAATCGTACAGTTTTCCTGCACATTGCAGCCATCTTCTATGATGATTTGTCCCCAGTCACCGCGAATCGCAGCTCCTGGCCCAATGTAAACATTTTCTCCGATGATGACATTTCCAGTCACACAAGCTTGTGGATGAATGAAACTGGATGCTTTAACAACCGGAACGAATCCATTAAAAGAGTATATGGCCATAAATTTGATTTTGGACGAAATTAAACAAAAGTTGAAAACAACTCCTTTTATTATGTTAAATAGACTTTGGTAACACAAGTTACTGAAGAGAATTCATCAATACGTATCTTTGTATCCTAAATAAAAGCTTATGAAATTTTTAATGTCAATTGTACTTGTTGGATTATCAGCAGTATCGTGTGCACAGAATCGTGTATCACAAACAGAATTTAAAAAATTGATGAAGGATCCATCTGCACAAATTGTCGATGTAAGAACATCAAAAGAGGTAGCCGAAGGTAAAATTTCAGGTTCGATGAACATGGATTATTTTTCATCTTCGTTTATCGCTATAGCTGAAAAGAAATTAGATAAGAACAAACCAGTGCTCGTTTATTGTGCGGCAGGTGGAAGATCAGCAAGTGCAGCGAAAGATTTGAAGAAAGCGGGATTCAAAAAAGTATATGACTTAGAAGGAGGATACGACGCTTGGAAAGACTAATTAAATAGAGGGATTGTTTAGAGCAATCCCTTTCTCTTTAAATAACTATTTAACATAATATTAATTATAACTCATTCATTTGAATATGGATTTAAAATGAACTCAATTGATATTCCTTTGTTTAAAGGCTATTAGCGTTACACCAAGACATTTATAGTAACTTTGTTTTATGCACACAACGGATTCACAAACACTAAACGATTTGGAATTTCAACTCATTCGTGAATGGTTGGAATCTTTTTGTGTGGGTCCAAGTGCGAAATCAAATGCGCAAAAACTAACACCTGGAAATCGCTTCAAACAAATTCGCATCGATTTGAATCGTCTCAACGAATTCAAATCCGTACGCATGCATGGAGAGAAATTTCCAGCCTTGGATTTTGAAGAACTCGAAGCGGAAATTCGTTTGTTAGGAATTCAACAAGCCGTTATTCCGATTGAAGGATTTCGTCGCCTGTATCAAGCATCCGATTTGGTGAATCACATCATTCAATTCTTTGATAAGTCCTTGTTTCAATATTCTTTGTTGAAGGAACTCACCAACGAGGTGTTTTTCACGAAAGAAATCATAACGGAAATCGATAAAGTCTTTGACCGTGCAGGAAATGTCAAGGATGATGCTTCTCCAGCATTAAAAGAGATCCGCGCGCGAATAAAAACCCTTCGTACCCAAATCAACCGAAATTTCGACCGTGAACTACGCAAATACAACAAGGATAAAGTCCTCGGTGAAACACTGGAAGGATTCATCAATGATCGTCGTGTATTAACTGTTCAGTCTACGTTTAAACGAAAAGTCCCGGGAAATATTCATGGTTCCAGTAAAACAGGTAGCTTGACATTTGTCGAACCGGTCATCAACGTTCCTTTAAATAATGAATTAGAATTCCTGTTCGACGACGAACGCAAGGAAATTCATCGCATTTTACAAGTGTTAACTACAACTATCGCGCATTTTAAACCCTTGATTGAAGCCTATCAGAAGTTACTTGTCCAGTTGGACTTCATCAACGCGAAATGTAAGCTAGCTTTGGATTTGAATGCGAATTTACCGGCGATTGGACAAACAACTGGTTTTCACATCAAGGATGCCTTCCACCCTATTTTATGGAAATCCAACCAGGCTTCTGGTAAACCAACCTTTCCTCAATCGGTTTCAATGAGTCCAAACTCACGCCTGTTGGTGATTTCAGGACCAAATGCTGGTGGAAAAAGCATTACCTTGAAAACAGTTGGTTTGCTTCAAATGATGTTGCAGGCTGGATTGTTGGTTCCGGTGAATGAAAACAGTACGATGTGCTTTTTTAGCACCATTTTATCAGATATTGGTGATAATCAATCCATTGAAAATGAATTAAGTACATATTCTTACCGATTGCAACGAATGAAGTACTTTTTGGAGGTTGCAAACCACCAGTCCTTGTTGCTTTTAGATGAATTTGGAACAGGGTCTGATCCAGAATTAGGTGGAGCACTTGGTGAAGTATTCTTCGAGCAAATTTACCGTTTGAAGTCCTTCGGAGTAATTACCACACATTACGGAAACATCAAGTTGAAAGCGAGTGAGTTGCCACATGCGCAAAATGGATGTATGTTGTTTAATGAGAAGAACTTACAGCCATTATATCAATTTTCGATTGGTCAACCTGGAAGTTCCTTTACCTTTGAAGTAGCACAAATGAATGGTATTTCCAAAGAGTTAATTGAGGATGCGAAAAGTCGCTTGGATCAAAAGAAAGTCAAACTAGACACCTTGCTAAACGCGCTTCAAAAGGATCGAAATCAACTATTAGAGAAATCCCGAAAGTTTGACCGAGTTTCGTCGGAAGCCATTCGTGCTAAAGCGGAATATGAATCCAAAGAATCCAAGTTGGATAGTCGTTTGACACAAATAAATCAAGTCACAGAAGTCAACAGCAAGCAATTGCAAGCTGGAAAGAAAATGCTGCAATTCATTGAGCGATTCAATGCGAAATCAAGGAAAAAGGAGGTCAACTCTGAATTATTTCATGAGTTGACGCAATTCCTTCGCATGGAGAAATCCAAAACGGAAATCAAAAAGCAGGAAACGATTGAGCCGAAAAAGCCAACGAAGAAACAGCAAGAAAAGGTAGAAACGTATCAGCAAGAGCTGATTAAAGTTGGATCCCAAGTCCAGTTGATTCAAACAAATCGCATTGGTGTGGTGGAAGAAATAAAAGGAAAGCAGCTTTCGGTAATCTTTGGACAGGCAAGGATTAAGCTAAGTTTAGATAAGCTTCGTTTTCTAAAAAATTAAGTCCCGGAAGGATTATTCTGAACTAAATTCTTTTGAATCTATTATTTGTCGCAATTATACAATAGAAATCTATTGGAAATCCGTAAATTTGCGCCACTTTTTCACTTAAATAACACGAACTAGCATGAGTACAGCATTAGGAAATCACATTTTAGTTGAATTTATGAACTGTGATCCGCACGTGATGAATGACGTGGCAGCTATTGAACGAGATATGGTTGGAGCGGCAAAAAAAGCCGGTGCAACAGTGATTAACTCTACGTTTCACCATTTCTCTCCATACGGAGTTTCTGGTGTCGTGGTGATTCAAGAAAGTCACTTGGCGATTCATACGTGGCCGGAATATGGTTACGCGGCTGTAGATTTATTTACATGTGGTGAAATGAATGCGTGGATTTCTTTCGATCACTTGAAAGAATGTTTCGGTTCGAAGTCCTACTCAGCGATTGAATTGAAAAGAGGATCTGTGAATTTATTGCAACGAAACGATTTTGATATCTCCTCCGCTCGCGAGAAAGCAGCTGAATGGAGAAATCCAGAGTTCTATACACGAAACGTTTGGTTTACGGATAAAGACGAAGATCAAGCATTGTCCTTGCGTTTTACAGGTGATGTCATGGTAGATGTTCAATCACCTTTCCAACGTGTTCGTATTCTAGAATCCTTGAAGTACGGTAAAATGTTGGCCTTAGACGATATGGTCATGACAACAGAGAAAGACGAATTCCATTACCATGAAATGATTTCACATCCTTCCCTATTCACTTTACGCAATGCGAAAAATGTATTAGTGATCGGTGGTGGAGATGGTGGGACTGTGAGAGAGGTACTGCGTCATTCAAACATTGAGAAAGTTACGATGGTAGAAATCGACGGTGAAGTAATTGAGGCGTGTAAAGTGCATTTACCTCAAATCGCTGCATCATTTGGTGACCCACGTCTGGAATTGATTGTGGACGACGGAATTGAGTTTGTGAAAAATGCAAAACAAGGCGAATACGACATCATCATTGTCGATGGATCTGATCCAGTTGGACCGGCTGAAGGATTGTTCTCAGTCGATTTCTACACAAATTGCTACAACGCATTGAAAGCGGAAGGAATTCTTGTTGCACAAGGAGAATCTCCAAAATTCAATGAGAAAGCATTCGCTGAATTGAATCATACTTTACAAGGAATTTTCGGGGAAAACAATGCACCTGTTGGATTGTTCTTTGTTCCTACCTACCCTACTGGTATGTGGAGTTTCCAATATGGAATCAAAGGAAATTGCCATCCGAAAAACGTTCAAAATGTAGACGAAATCCGTCAGTTTGTTGCTGATCAAGGATTGCGTTATTACAATGAGGACATTCACTTTGCAACGTTTGCAACGCCAAATTTTGTCAAAACATTATTACGTAAATAATCAGTCGGAAGCGACAATAGAACTTAAATAAACAATTGAGTATGCAAATTTCAGCTAACAAGGTAGTTACGTTAAAATACACGCTATCGAATCATTCAACTGGTGAGCAGATTGAAGAAACAAATGAAACGAATCCACTTGTATTTTTATACGGTGTTGGAAGTTTAATTCCTGAATTCGAACAGAATCTAGCGGACAAAACGACAGGTGATGCTTTTGATTTTCACATCATTGCAGTAAATGCGTATGGTGATCATGATCCACAGCACATGGCGATGATTCCTACGAACATTTTCCATGATGAAGAAGGTAAATTCGACGAACAAATGTTTCACGTTGGTGCCTTGGTTCCAATGAGTGATAATGATGGAAATCAATTGCGTGGTAAAATCGTTGAAGTGGATGAAGAAAATGTAAAAATGGACTTCAATCATCCACTTGCAGGTACAGACTTGCATTTTGCAGGTGAAGTGTTGGAAGTACGTGAAGCAACTGTAGACGAAATCGCACATGGTCACGCGCATGGTCCAAACGGACATCAGCACTAGGAACGGATAGAAAACCAGTATTTTAGTGTGGTATTACGGATTTTTTCCTTATTTTTCTCATCTCAAAAGTGAAAAGAACATAGATTTATGGCAACAATTTTTGAAACAAGGTTAATAGGAAACATCGGGAAGGATGCATTGACAAAAACAATGGATCGTGGCATTATTGCCATCAATTTCCCGGTTGCTCATAATAAAAACTGGAAGGACAAGCGCACAGGTGAGGTGAAAACCAAAACTACCTGGGTCAACTGTACCATTTGGAAACGCGAAGGGTCCAACATGCGCATTGCGGATTTTTTAAAACGCGGTACGATGGTTGAAATCATCGGGACACCGTTTTCCAAAGCCTTTCAACATGAGGATGGCTCCATTCGTTCAGAGATTCGATTGAATGTATCCAAAACAAATATATTACGCCCAGTAACCCGTGAAGATGGAATCTCTGAAGATTTAATCGATAACGATGATGATTCGTACGAAACATCATTAGATGACTTTTCTTTGGATGAAGATGATTTTTAAGTACTTAGAATGAGGATCGAAAAAATTCCACATTTTTTACCCTCTCTCATTTTGATTAAATAAAAATTTATTATATTTGCAACCTCAATAAGAGAAAAACATTCCTCCTTAGCTCAGTTGGTTAGAGCATCTGACTGTTAATCAGAGGGTCTCAGGTTCAAGTCCTGAAGGGGGAGCAAAAGCCGATCGGAAACGATTGGCTTTTTTTTTGTGTCCAGAAAAGAGGGTCTGAGGTTCAATCCGCCGCGGCGGACTGAAGGGGGGAGCCACACAAGAAAACAGGTCTAAATTGACCTGTTTTTTTTTTGTTTATACATGTTCAAACGATTGGAAACCAGTAGAATTCTCTTATTTTAACATGTCTTAATTTGGCGGAATTGTTTTGAATTCCTATATTTATTCTGGTTTCTAAATCTACGTGATTTCAAATGTTACTTTCTTACATAATTAAATTCAAAGCTTTATTCTTACTTTTTTTCTGTTTAGGAAACCTGTTTTCTCAAACATTTACAAATAATATACCGCAAGCAATTTCTGAGTCTATACAATACCATACACCGACAGTTATACCGATATTGGTAAACGGTTTACCCAATAGCATTGGGGCAAATTTTGGCGTTACTTCCGTCTGTCTAAATATACAACATCCTCAATTGAATAATCTTACCTTGAAATTGGTATCGCCGGATGGAACCAAAGTAACACTCATGCACCAAATTGGGAACGCAGATGACAACTTAAGCGCTACGTGCTTTGACGACACTAGTTCCCCAATTTATTATGGAAACGCACCTTACACAGGTTCGTTCCGGTCAACGTTACCACTTGGTCAAGTTAACAATGGACAAAATCCCAATGGTACATGGAACATCTGGATTTACGACGATATTCCTGAAGCGGGGTCCGAGGGCACTTTTTTAAACGCATCGTTATCGTTCGGAAACCAGCCTGCGCTGCCCTTTTACTTTTCGAACTCAACCTTACCAATCATCGAATTTCAAACCCAAAATAAAGCGATTAACAACTACAGTAAAGAAAAAATTGGATTTAAAAGCTACGACAGTCCCTTTGGCTTGAACGATTGGCAAAACGATTCTCCAAGTTACTCAGGTTCTGCATATATTGAATGGCAAGGCTGGAGCGCTCCAGGATTTCCAAAGAAGAATTTCGATTTCGACATAGCAGATACGCAGGGGAACAAAATCGATGTTCCTTTGCTAGGCTTACCAGCGGAGAATGACTGGGTACTCAAAGCAGAATACATAGATCGAACCCTAATGAAAAACCATCTCGTCTTTGAACTTTTTCAAAAAATGGGACGTTACGCACCCCGTACCCGTTTTTGCGAAGTTGTTCTCGATGGGGAGTACCTAGGTGTTTACACCCTCCAAGAAAAAATAAAGCGTGATAAAAACCGAGTTAAAATCGATAAACTTCTAACGAATGAAGTCAGTTTACCTAATCTTAGTGGCGGATATTTATACGAAATTAATAACACCGGATCAGCCTTTGATTGGACCTCAAATTATAACCCCATCAACGATGCTACAACAGATTACAATGTTGAATTTAGGGTAGTATATCCCGACCGCGATTTCATTCCAATCGAGCAGCTTAACTACATAAAAGAATTCACTGATTCATTTGAAAATGCACTTTCATCGCCTCAATTCCAAGATTCAAATTTAGGTTATCGTGCTTACATCGATGTTTATTCCTTTATTGACTTTATGTTAATTAGCGAATTCGCTGCAAATTATGATACCTATGGTCGGAGTTTTTTTTTGGTAAAAGAAAACCAAAATGACGGTGGAAAGCTCAAAGCAGGTCCACCATGGGATTTTGATCAAGGATTCGGTTATTACTGGCCAAGCACTCAAGGTTGGGTTTGGGAAATTACCAATTATTATTGGCCCTTTCCATTTTGGTGGTCCAAATTTTGGTCGGACGAGCAATACCGTCGTGAAACCGAGTGCCGTTGGAAAAGCTATCGTCAAGGAGCATTATCGAACAGCGTGATTCAACAAACGATAGACAGTCTACAACTTCGATTAGCTTCTGCCGTTGGCCGCAATGAATTTGTTTGGCCAAATCAAAATGGAACAAGTTATCAAGAAAATGTCAATAATCTTCAAATATGGATTACCCAACGTTTGGCATGGATCGATGATAGTTTGGACCTATATAATACGGTTTTTCCAGAATTATCAAACCTCAGCGATACGAGTATCTGTGCTGGAGTCACATTAAATTACGGGTTGTCCAATGCTTATAGTTACGATTGGGACCCAGGGTCGAATTCTCAGATAATGACTCCCACAGAAACCGGTTTTTACACCTTGACGGCCACCGATACCTCGGGATGTTTCTCTCGGCAAACAGTGCATATTGAGGCCCGAAAACCCAACGTCAATTTTAATGTTCAACTTGTTGAGGGGAATCACGAGATAATTTGTTTAGCGCAAGACACCATGCTCATTGCTTATGTATGGAGTGTCGGAAATGATACGATTCTTGGTGATTGGACCCTGCCCTACACCTTCAATCAAAATGGTTACTATACGGTATCATTAAGTTCCATTGATTCTTCTGGATGTGAATGGTCAGAAAGTATTGCTCATTGGGTGAATTCATCCAACGTACCGGCAAATGGATTCTTGTTATTTCCTAATCCATGCGAAGCCAATTTTTGGATTGTCAACAGCGAGGAAATGGTCGGAAAACCATACACCATTACTGATGAATTTGGGAATTTGCTAATCCAAGGAATCATTTCGGGGATTCAGCAACAAATAGAATCTCCCTGGGCTTCTGGTATATACTTTGTTAGAATCAATGACATGGTTAGGCGCTTAGTTGTGGAATAAGCTCTAGTGAACGTGACTGTTGCACCTGCATTTAAATCATGAACCATGAAGTTATTAACCAGCTATATCATTGGTAATGAAATCATAAAGAGCATTCAGACGCTTCAGATCTGTAATGAATTGGTTCGACAAAATTAAATTTAAGGGAGCTAAAAGCCTCGACGATACTGTCGTGGCTTTTTTTGTGTTCGGAAAAAAGTGTTTCAGGTTCATTCCGAGAATTCGGAATGCCAAGAGACTGAAGGGGGGCGATTAGAATTGGACAGTGAATGATTGAACTACAACATCTTCCCCGGACATTTCAATCATTAAAATAATAGATGCTCATAAAAATTCGATAAGCAATGTAGACAGCCGTTACGGACCAAATCCACCATCTGTTTTTTATATACCAGTCCATTGTTTTTAGTTTAATATTCTTATAAAGTTAGGATTAAAATCGACGCTAACTTCATGCACCAATAATTTCAAAGAAAGGAAAGTTCCTGAAGAATGAAAATAATCACCTTCGTTAAAATGGACCATTAAAAACAAGACGACCTAATTTTCACGAATGGATTTGATGATTCTCCTTCATGCAAAAGATTCGTGAAAAAATTCTTCTGTTGAATTTTATTGAAAATTTGCATTCATTCAGCTTATAGATTAAATTCGTTCTACAAAACTATTGGTTATGAAAACGCCCTTCAACAAATACCTGTACGTTGGTTTCCTCCTACTGGGGACCTATCAAGCGCTGTTCAATAAAGATTACATTCAAGCCGCAGCTTCCTTCGGGATTGGATTGGCATTCGATCCCTTTGATTCAAGTCAAAGCTGGAATGAACGTCCAACATGGCAAAAGATAGTTTTATATGTTCATTTAGCAATTGTAGCGGCGATGTTTGGATTGGGTGTTGGATTCAATGATAAGCCATTAAAATAAAGGTTAAACTAATTAAAAAAAAAGCCGATTATTGTTAATCAGCTTTTTTTATGCAATAAATCGTAGGGGTTTTTGATCCACCTGCAAGAAAACTCACTTTTTGTTATCAAAGATGGTACAGAGCGAATTTGCTCATCAAACTCATCTTCAGATATGACCCGCTTTTTCTTTTTTTTACTACTTTTCCCCGTTCTTCTATTTGCTCAAAACAACTCCCAAGTCATTCGTGGGAATGTCACCGATAAATGGTCGCAATCCCCAATTTCATCAGTGATGATTCAGATTCCATCGTTGGAATTAACCGTTTATTCCGATTCCTTAGGAAATTATGTTTTCGAAGGAATCAAACCGGATCGCTATGAGTTAAAAGTCTCTGTGGAAGCATACAAAACGACATCGATACCTAATGTCATAGTGACTTCAGGAAAAGAAGTCATAGTCGATATTTCGTTGGAAGAGAAATTTCAGCAAATAAAAGATGTCAGCGTGAAAGTTGTGAATAAAAGCGGCGCCAATAATAAATTGGCTAGTGTCAGTGTGCGTACTTTTTCCATGGAAGAGGTCAATCGCTATGCTGGTGGACGAAACGATCCAGCGCGTTTGGCTGCGAATTTCGCCGGAGTCAGTGCGCCAGACGACAGTCGAAACGACATTGTTATCCGTGGAAATTCCCCTGTAGGAGTTCTTTGGCGGATCGACGGAATGAATGTCACGAATCCGAATCACTTTGCATCTGTGGGAACAACAGGTGGATCTGTGAGTGCTTTAAACACGAACTTGCTGAAGACTTCCGACTTTTTCACATCAGCTTTTCCGGCAGAATATGGAAATGCAACAGCAGGTGTCTTTGATCTTGGACTCCGAAATGGAAATACGAAAAAACGAGAAACAACGCTGCAAGCAGGAGTCATCACCGGACTAGAACTTACAACAGAAGGTCCATTCAGTAAGAAAAGTGCAGCATCCTATTTGGTTGGATACCGGTATTCCCTTGCAGGAATTGCCCAAGCAATGGGAGTCAATATCGGTACAACAGCTACTCCCTCCTACCAAGATTTATCCTTTAAATTATCGAGTGGAACAACGAAATTCGGGAAGTTTTCTGCTTTTGGAATCCTTGCTACAAGCACAATAAATATTGGCGGTGGTTCTGCGAATACATTATATGGAAATGGCAACAAAGTAGATTTTGCTAGTAAAATTGGACTAGGTGGAATCAATCATTTTAAGCAGATCAATGCAAAATCAAACATCACATCAACCTTGGGTATCAATTATTCGGAAAGCACACAGACGTCTTACGAACTAGATCACATGGTCGATAGTAGTTTCATCCGAGAAGTAAGTCATTCTGCCAAGAAAACATATTTCTTGAGCAGTAGTTATCAGTTGAAAATCAATTCGCGCTTATTTTTTAAATTAGGTGTTCAGGATGAAATCATTGGTTTGGATCTTTACTACCAAACGAAAAACAATGTGTTTGAACCGGAGAAAATCATTTGGGATTACAACAGTGGAACGAATTTAGCACAGGCGTATGCGCATTTGAAATACCAGGTGACGGAAAAATTAACGATCAATACCGGAATCCATTCACAATATTTCTTTTTGAATGGATCCAAATCATTGGAGCCACGCTTGGGAATGATTTATTCCTTAAATGCCAAAAGCTCCATCAATTTAGGTTACGGATTACATGCGCAAATGCAACCAATCAACGTGTATTTCTTACAGAAAACAGACATGAGTGGGAATGTAACTAACAACAATAAAAACTTAGATTTCACCAAAAGTCATCACTTTGTTTTGGCTTACAACTTACAGCCAGCAAACGATTGGAGAATGAAGTCTGAAGTTTATTACCAAGCACTCTTCAATGTTCCGATTAACGCCTATTCAAGTGCTTACTCCATGTTGAACACCGGTGCGACCTTCAAAACGGATTTAACGGATAGTTTGGTGAATTCCGGGACAGGAACCAATTATGGAATTGAACTGACCGTGGAGAAGTTCTTCAGCAAGGGATATTATGGTTTGTTTACCTCTTCCCTTTATAACTCAACATATGTGGCGAGTGACGGTGTTGAACGAAATACTTCGTTTAACGGAAAATATGTGGTCAATGTACTTGGAGGAAAGGAATGGAAAATTGGCAAAGACAAACGCAATCGTTTTTCAGTGGATGTGAAATTCACCAATGCCGGCGGTAGAGCGTACACACCGATTGATTTAACAGCTTCCATCGCAACTGGACATGAAGTATTATCAACGGATGTCAATTCAGGAAATTATGCCACGTATTATCGTTTGGATGTCAAAGCTGGATTCACCCTGAATAGTGCCAGTCGAAAAATCGCACAAACCCTTTCCTTGGATTTACAGAATGTCACCAATCATAAAAACATTTTCTCGGAAAGCTATGATGGTCAATCAAAAACCATTCGCAGCACCTATCAATTGGGATTTTTCCCTAATATTGTTTACAAAGTTCAGTTTTAAGATGAATGGAATCTAAAAAGGATGCAATGTTGCGGGATTTTTTTCATTCCATGGATTTTAAGTAAATCCAACTTCGTTTTTTCTCCTAATTTCGTCCAATGGAAACCGAAGGTCAAATACAGGAGTTTATTGTTTCACAGGAAAGCACCAAGCAACAAGACATATTGTCCTTGCACGAACTCATGCGAAGCATCCTTCCCACCGGAAAATTATGGATGGAGGACGGAAAAAATGAAGAAGGAAAAGTTGTGTCGAATCCAACCATTGGCTACGGACAGCAAAGCATGTTATTAGCAAAAGGAAAATCCCGCGAAATGTTCCAAATTGGAATCAGTGCGAACACAAGGGGAATTTCTATTTACTTGATTGGTATTCGGAATAAATTAGACCTTGAGAAACAATTCGGATCTAAACTCGGGAAAGCGAAAGTAAGTGGCTACTGCATCAAATTCAAACAACTTGCTGATTTGGATTTATCTGTTCTCGAAGAGGCGATTCGCTTAGGAATTCAATTAACGAAAGATTAAACCATTCCGCCTATCAATCGCGGCGGACTGTTTCTGTTTCTCGCTCTCTTCGCAAAAGCGGAAAACCTCAATCTCGTTTCCCTTTGAAATATGCAAAAAGCGCCATGGCGTGTCCATGTCCTAACTCATATTCTTCTTTTAGCCAATTGGTTTCCTCCTGTCGCTTTTACTCCCGTAGATAACTCACCGTTCGTTAAAAACCCCTTTTCTTCGGCTTTTTGCACAAACGCGATTGGATTCAGTCCGGTTTTTGCTTCGATGTTGTCAAGGTACGCTTGGAATGACATGTGTCTAGAATTTAATTGAACATTGTAAAGATAATACTCCTCTTGAAAAGGCGCAAATCATCCCACTGGCAAACTCGCTCTCTTTCTCTTTCTCTTTCTCTCCGCCGCGGCGGACTGTCCCTCGCTCTATACCCCCTCCCCCAAAACCACTTTTCGGTGTTGCAAACCCCACTCAACGACATGCTGAATCAAGGTTTTAATCGACTTTCCATGCTGACTCATGCGGTACTCGCATGCGGAGGACGTTTCCGTGCGAATTTCCACCCGATCGATCATGCGAAGTTCTTCTAAATAACGCAATTCCTTACTCAAGGTGGCCGAAGTGATTCTTCCCAATATGGACTTCAATTCGTTGAATCTACGTGGTTTGTCGCAGATGTAAGATAGAATTGGTCCACGCCATTTTCCGCCGATGATGTCCAATACGTCAGCCACGACTTTAATTCCTTGTTGCTTGGTCTTTACTTCCATTTTAACAGGTATCTTTTTTCATACCTAAACAAAACTACGATTTATCTTCAGAACCATATCATATTACTACATTTGAGAAAAAAAACATGAACATAACAGCAGTCATTTTAACCTTAAAAGAAGGTGTAAACGTTTCTGAATTAGGAGCAATTTTGAAACATGAGCAAGAGATGGTGGCACAGTGGACATCAGAGGGAATCATTTACGATATGTATTTGCGACAAGGTAGAAATGGCGCTGTCATCATGTTCAACGAATTGGACGAAACAGCGGTTCAAGCATTAATCGAAACCCTTCCACTCTACCCTTATTTTAAACCGGCTGAGTTTTTAGGATTGTTGAAGAATGATTAATTGAAAAACGCAAGAAAGAGTTGAAAGCGAATGGATTGTAATTATAGTTTCTCAGAAATAAAGTAACTTTGAGCAATGTATATTTCACTCACAGGACTTAAGCCAAAAAATTTCATTTCCTTCTTTCGCTTTTGGCGTTATGCAGTTCCATCTTTCCGTCAAGCACAGACAGCGAAAGGAAATCTGTCCTTAAGCGCCAAACGCATCAAAGGGTATCAATGTACAGTAACATCCTGGGAAAGTCGTGAATCGATGTTGGAATTCATGCGAAGTGGTGCTCACTTCCAAGCCATGAAACAATTCCACAAAATCGCAACGGGAAGAACGTATGGTTACGAGTCAGATCAAGTTCCAACGGCTGAAGAAGCCTTTCGCTTGTTGATGGAAAAAGGAAAGGATTATTAATCTAAATGAAGTTCCATGAGCAGATCTGTTTGCTCGTCACTTCCCAGTATAAATGAATGTTTCCCGAAGAGTTGAAATTGATTCCGCTCGTAAAAACGAATCGCAGAAACATTGTGTTCCCATACACCTAACCAAATCAATTTCATTTTTTTGTCCTTTGTTAGCTGAAAGGAAAAATCAAGTAAAAACTGCCCTACTCCCCTGTTTTGATATTCCTTACGAACATAAATGCGCTCGATTTCTATCGAAGGAACTTCCCGTTTTTCGGTTTGTGCTTCCGCCTCGTTTAATTTCAAATAGGCCAAGATTTCGTTGTTGCTTTTCGTGAAAAAGAAGGATGTTGATGGATTGTTAAGCTCTTCCGTAAGTTGATCCAGAGACAAATTCACTTCGAGGTACTGATTCATATCTTCATCGGAATTCACCGCTCCAAACGTATCGAAAAAAGTTTGACGACTGATTTCTTGTAATGCCTGTAAATCGGCTTTTTGTACGAGCTGCACATCAAATTTAATCATGGCTTAAAAGTAAGGAAACTCTTTTTTGCTTCATTCAATTTATATGAAAAAAACAAGAAGGCATTTGAACTTCACATTCAATAAAAATGTAATTTCAACTTTAAATTGAAAGTATGTTAAAATCCCTTTTATCCAGTGTCTTATTATTAGGAAATATTTTGTTCTTAAGTAGTTCTTTTCAAATGAAATCAATTGAGTTTAATCCAACCGGAACCTATGAATACGACAACGGAGATGATGGTGACGGAACGGTGAAAGTGCTGAAAATCAGTCCGGATAAAATCAAGGTGAGCCTCTTTGTTATTGGTGGTCCACCGAGTCATAATATGGGTGAATTCAAGAAGGAGTTGAAAATAAAAAATGGCGTAGCGAATTACAAATCAGGTGATTGCCACATAATATTTACGTTTAATTCAAAAGCTGTTAAAGTGACGCAAACTGGATTCGATTGTGGATTTGGCAATGGTGTTTCTGCGAATGGCTATTACCAAAAGACTTCGAGTAAGGTTCCGAAAATGGACTAGTCGTATAAATGAAGTTTCAAATACGCTGCCTTACCTATTTCCTTTGTTGGATTTTCAAGCTTCAATCTCAGACGAGTTTGAATCTGATGTCCTACAACATTCGCTATGACATCACTACATCGAACGCGAGTCCATGGACGGAACGACACACCGCTATTTCTAGTCAAATCAACCGTTTCGATGTCGATATCATCGGAATGCAAGAAGTGTTGCACCACCAACGTGAACAATTACTTAGCGACCTACCGGGTTTTGCATCGATTGGAGTTGGACGCGATGACGGGATTGATGCAGGTGAGTTCTCACCGATTTTCTACAAAGTGAATCGATTTCAACTCCTAATTTCTTCTAGCTTTTGGCTCTCTCCTACTCCCGAGATTCCTTCGAAAGGTTGGGATGCAGCCTTGAATCGCATCTGTACGTATGCACAATTTGTAGATCTTCAATCCAAGGATACTTTCTGGGTGTTTAACACACATTTTGATCACGTTGGAGAAACCGCACGAATGAAAAGTGTCGAGTTGATTCTTCAACAAATACATGAAGTGACAAAGGGAACAAATCAAGCGGTGATTTTTTGTGGGGACCTCAATTTAAACGACGATCATCCAACCATAACCTTTGTACAATCCCGAATAAAGGATGCCTTGCTCTTTGCTAAACAAGTAAAAACGAAGATGAATCGAACCTTTAATAACTTTGATCTAACGATTCCAGCTTCCAAACGAATTGATTACATTTTTACCAACGCGAACCTGATTGTTCAATCATTTGAAACGATTGTGGAGCCATTTGGTGTGAGTTATCCTTCGGATCACTTTCCAATCATCGCTAACTTGAAATTTAAGAAGTAATTAGCGTAATGTCCCACTGTCATGAATGGACTTTGTCCAAGCTTGTGTTTTTTCTATAGCCGGTAATACTTCCTCCGGGGTTTGAACGATTTGATACAATTCTCCAAGATCATCGGACATGAATTTCTCCGAAACAGCCTGTTGCATTAATAGTTGAAACGCATCAAAGTAATTTCGTGTATTGAGAATGATGATGGGTTTCGTGAATTGCGCCAATTTTTTCAGAGTGATCGCTTCAAACAGTTCCTCGAAGGTTCCTGGACCACCTGGAAGAGCAACCAAAGCATCCGTTCCTTCCAAAAACTTTGCTTTGCGTTCATGCATGGATTCGGTATAGACGAAATCGGATACACCGCGATGTCCCCACTCTATTTCATTCATGAATTGCGGCATGATTCCTTTGATTTGTCCGCCAGCGGCTAAAACACCATCTGCTAATTGCCCCATGAGTCCGGAAGAACCACCACCAAAAACAACTTGAACTTCATTTTTCGCAAAAATACGAGCAAGCGTTTCCGTTGCTGTAAAATATTCCGGATGGATTTGAGCGCTCGAAGCGCAATAGACACATATTTGCATTCGATTAAGTTACGAAAAATATGATGAATAAAATCTAATTATTTATAACCTGAAGGTAATTTATAGATTGTTCAATTAATTGATAGAGAATGTTACTTTTGATGCTCCAATCAACAACGAAATGAAACCAGAAAGTTTAATGATGAGTCACGGGTACAAACCTGAACTCAGCCAAGGCGCCGTAAAATGTCCCGTATTTCTAACATCCACATTTGTATTTCAAACAGCGGAAGAAGGAAAAGATTTTTTTGAGTTAGCTTATGGACATCGAAAATCTAGACCAAATGAAGAACTTGGATTAATTTACAGTAGAATCAATAATCCGAACCTTGAGATTTTAGAAGACCGACTCTCGCTTTGGGACAAAGCCGATGGTGCGGCGGTATTTGAATCTGGAATGAGTGCTATTTCAACTGTTTTATTAGAATTTTTAAAGCCCGGCTCTTTGTTATTGTATAGCGCGCCTGTTTATGGCGGGACGCACCATTTCATTCATCATGTACTGACAAAATTCGGAATTGATAGCATCGAATTTGGAGTGAAAGATTCGAAACAAGAAATCCTTGAAAAAATTCAGGCGAGTGGGAAAGGAAAAGATATTGGAGTGATATACATTGAAACGCCTGCAAATCCAACCAACGATTTATTTGATATTTCAGAAGCCATCGATTTAGCGAAACAATTTTCGACGGAAACAAACAAGGTGTATGTGGCGGTTGATAATACATATTTAGGTCCAATTTGGCAAAAACCCTTAGAATTAGGAGCGGATATTGTGATGTATTCCGCAACAAAATACCTTGGTGGACATTCTGACTTAATAGCGGGTGCTGTGTTAGGTAATGCGGAAGTGATCACAAGAGTGAAAACCTTACGTACCTTTTTAGGAAATATGATTTCTCCGCATACGGCATGGATGTTATTGAGAAGCTTGGAGACCTTGCACATTCGCATGGATCGTCAACAGTCAAATGCACGAATCGTTGCAGATTACTTAAAGAATCATCCAAAAATTGAAAAGGTTTATTACTTAGGATTAGAAGATGAATTATCACCTCGGACAAGAGAAATTTACAAGAAGCAATGTTTAGGCCCTGGCGCGATGATCAGTTTTGACGTTAAAGGCGGTGAAAAAGAAGCTTTCAAAATTTTGAATAGATTGAAATTGATCAAATTAGCCGTTAGTTTAGGTTCTACCGAAAGTTTGGCTGAACATCCTGCCACAATGACTCACGTGGACATTCCGGAAGAAGGAAAAAAACTCATGAACATCACGGAGAAAATGATTCGAGTAAGTATTGGTGTCGAAGATCCAAATGATTTAATAAATGATTTTAAACAAGCATTAACAGATTAAAAAATGACTAAAGAACAAAAACCCAAAAAATGGAAAATCATGTTGGTATCATGGTTATTTGTTTATCCATTGATAAACCTGATGTTTGCCATTGTTTTTCCACTCGTAAAAGAACAACACCAACTGATCAAGACACTTGTATTTACATTAATTCTAGTTCCAATCATGGGGATTTGTTTGCCCCTAATTCATAAGCGTTTTTGGAATTGGATTTGTAAATAATTTTCTAAAGTGAAACCTGGGTTACGTTTATTGTCTAGCAAAACGTACATCTTTGTATCATGGAAAAGAATTTGAAAGCACATTGGGACACGGTTTATGAAACCAAAAGTCCACAAGAGGTATCTTGGACACAGGAAATCCCTCAAATTTCGTTAGATTTTGTTTCGTCATTTCCTTTGGGAAAATCAGCATCCATTATCGATGTCGGAGGTGGTGACAGTTTGTTAGTTGATCACCTACTCGACCTTGGATATACGAACATCAGTGTCTTGGACATTTCGGTTCATGCCATTGAACGAGCTAAGCATCGCTTAGGAGAACGCGCTTCTTTGGTTCATTGGATTGTCTCTGATATCAACGAATTTCAACCTGAGATCACTTACGATTTATGGCATGATCGTGCTGCATTTCACTTTTTAACAGCGACGTCGGACATCAGTCATTATGCAAGTTTAGTGGCAAATCACGCGAAAAATATGATTGTAGGCACATTTTCTACAGATGGACCTCTGAAATGCAGCGGATTAGAAATTACCCAGTACGACGAAACAAGTTTAGGGGAATTATTTCAAGCGAAAGGATTTGAACGCATCGAAACCAAACGAGAGGATCATCAAACACCCTTTGGGACGAGTCAAAACTTTGTGTTTGCTTCCTTTTGTTCGATCAACAAATAATACAAAATTAGTCCATGAAAAAGATGCTGATTTGATTTTTGTATTTTCTATACAAGTGTAATTGAGTACATTTAAAAAATAATCTCCGAAAGAATATTAAGTCTTCATGTCTATTCAAATAAATAAGTCTTATTTCATTTCCAATAAACATGGAATGAAACTGGAGTTTCTTTCTTTTGGTGCAGTTTTGCGGTCTTGTATTCTGCCTGGAAACGAAAGACTAGATGTGGTCTTAGGATTTGATGAAACAAAGGATTACTTGAATTCCATGCAAATGGAGAATCCACCTTATTTTGGTTGCATTGTTGGACGTTTCGCTGGTCGCATTCAAAACGGACTAGTTAATATAGGAGGCAACGAAATTCAATTATCAAGGAATAACGGACCACATCATTTACACGGTGGAAAAAATTCCTTTAGTCGCGTTTTTTGGGATGTTGAAGAAAACCAAGAATCGAATCAACTGACCTTCAGTTATGTTTGTCCTGACGGAACAGAAAACTATCCAGGAGAGTTAAAAGTTCAAGTAAGGTATACGTTAACCGAACAAAACGAACTAAAAATCACCATGCGAGCAGTTTCCACAGAGGATACCATCATCAATTTGACACAACATCATTATTGGAATTTAGGTGGACACGCGAGTTCTGTCGATGATCAAAAAATACGCATAAATGCCACTCATTTTTTAGAAAAGAACTCAGAAAACATTCCAACTGGAAATTTCGAACAATGGAGCACAACGCCTATGCACGAAGAATTGAATAAAGAATTACGCGATGGATTGGATCACACCTTTGTTATTTCAGATCCATCAGAAATTCAGGCAACGTTAACGCATCCATCAAATGGATGGAAAATGTTTGTGAAGTCCAATCAGCCTGCAGCGCATCTGTTCATCGGTTGTGGCTTGCCGGAAAACTTAAGAGGAAAAGAAGGTGTTTCCTATCATTCGACTAGCGGAGTTTGCTTTGAAATGCAAAACTTTCCAGACGCGCCAAATCATGAACATTTTCCATCAAGTTTCCTACGGAAAGATGAAATCTACGAAAATAATACGACCTTTCACTTTGTAAATCAAGACAATGAGTAAACAGTACTTCTTCATTCTATTCATTTCTTTGCTCGGGATTTCCGCTTCTTGCAACGATAAAAATAAAACAAAACCACCTACTCCACCCGTAGCAACTGATTATTTGGCTAAAGGTGGAGATGTCAGTTGGTTACCACAAATGGAAGCAACTGGATTTACGTTCTTTGAGTCCGACGGAACCGAAACGGATTGTCTCGAAATCTTGAAAAACAGAGGAATGAATACCGTTCGTTTACGTGTTTTTGTGAATCCGTCGAATAACCTACAAAGTGGACACTGTTCGAAAGAAGAAACAGTTGCCATGGCCCTTCGTGCAAAGAATTTAGGAATGAAGGTCATGATTGATTTTCACTATTCAGATACTTGGGCGGATCCAGCGAATCAAACAAAACCGGCTGCTTGGGCGAATTGTACGTTTGCAGCACTAAAGGATTCAGTTTACCAACATACATACGATGTATTGAACGCACTTAAATCCGCAGGTGTAACTCCTGAATGGGTGCAAATTGGAAATGAGATTCCAAGCGGAATGCTTTGGCCGGAAGGGTCCTATACAAATTTTGGACAATTGTCCGCACTTGTCAACAAAGGATACGATGCAACGAAGGACATTGATGCAAACATAAAAGTCATTGTGCACATCGATAAAGGAAATGACAACGCGCGTTTTCGCTGGTTCTTTGATTTAGCTGTGGCGAATGGAATGAAATTCGACGTCATTGGTGCATCCTACTATCCATATTGGCTTGGATCAGACTATACGGCAACCATTAATGACTTGGAAACAAACTTGAATGACATGGTCACGCGCTACGACAAAGATGTGATGGTGGTGGAAGTTGGCGGCGATTACACTTTGGTTCAAAACACCCAGGACATGTTGAGTCAAGTCATTTCTATTGTCCGTGGTATTCCCGGTCAACGTGGACTTGGAGTGATTTACTGGGAACCGGAAGGTGCGAAATCATGGAGTAACTATCAATTGAATTGTTGGCAAAATAACGGGAAACCTTCTGTGGCATTAGATGCCTTTTTGAATTAAACAATTTCTACTAACAAACGGCGTTGTAAACCAATTTCTACCAATTTGAAAAAAGTAGAAAATTGAATATCGCTCATCCCGCGTTCAATACGCGAGATGTAGCTTTTCTTCGTGCCGGTTCTTTCGGCTAATTGTTCTTGAGATAGTTTCGCTTCTTTTCGCGCAGCTTTGAGTTGTTCGCCTAGGCGAAATGCAATGGACTCACGATCGAATTGATCGCGTTTTTCACTGCCTCTTGAGCCATATTTGGCCTGCAATAATTCTTCAAATGTGCTAATCTTTTCCATGGCTGTATTCTTTTTTAAGTTTTTCTGCTAAACGAATTTCTTTACTAGGCGTTTTTTGCGACTTCTTCACAAAGCAATTCGTGAGGATAATCAATTCGTCTTTTTCTTTGAAACAAAGGATGCGAATGCTCTTTTCGCTGGTTAACACACGAACTTCATAGATTCAATTAGTTGAAACAAGTTTCTTAAAGAATTTCACGGGTACTTCTCTTTCGAAACGGATGTAATCTAAGATGTAATCGATTTTTGTTTGAACCTTCGGTGATTGATCAAAGTAAAAGCTTAAAAAACGCTCTTTATAAAATCTAAATTCTCCTATTTTCTCCAAAGTTAACTATTTAGTTTACATTTAACAATGTTATCACATTTTTTTTTTAAAAACCATAGTATAACACAACGTGTTTTTATAAAACATATTATGCAAACTAAATGAAGAAGTATGAAAAATCTAAAAGGAACTATTGGATTTTTATCGTTTTAAGTTTTGGAAATTAAAGGAGTAATTTTAAAATAGTTGACTTCTGTAAACTTCATTTGCATAAGAAGTGTTTGGTTATGAAAATGTTGTAATTTATTATAAACCGAGAAATACAATGAAATCCTTTGATGTTCCGAGTCTCTTATCTAGCCGTTGAACAAATGTGCTTGCGAATGCCCGTAATATCTTAAAAAGAAAGATTAGTTTAGCTACATATCAGTTCATTATTCTGAATAACTAAAACGCTCCAGATTTGATTTCATCAACAATAGATGGGTCAAGTAAGGTGCTTGTATCGCCTAGATTCGAGGTGTCTCCTTCCGCAATTTTTCGCAAAATTCGGCGCATGATTTTTCCACTTCGTGTTTTTGGCAATCCAGAAACGAATTGAATTTTATCTGGTTTTGCGATGGCACCAATGACCCTGGTTACCGTTTGAAGAATATCTTGCTTCGATAAACTTGCATCACCGTGCTGATTTTCCATTATTACATAGGCATATATCCCTTGTCCCTTGATATCGTGTGGATAACCAACGACAGCGCTTTCAATAACACCCGTGTGCATATTGATGGCATTTTCCACCTCTGCAGTGCCGATTCGGTGTCCACTTACGTTCAATACGTCATCAACTCGTCCAGTTATGCGGTACATTCCGTTTTCGTCGCGCAGACAACCATCTCCAGTGAAGTAGTAATTCTCGTAAACGGAGAAATACGTTTGACGACAGCGCTCGTGATCGTTGTAGGTTGTTCGTATGATTCCTGGCCATGGAAATTTGATACACAGATTTCCATTGACGCCATTGCCTTCTATTTCCTTTCCGGTATCGTCCACCAAACATGGTTGAACGCCTGGCAATGGCAAGGTTGCGTAGGAAGGTTTACTTGGTGTAACTCCAGCAAGGTTTGAGATGAGTACGCCAGCCGTTTCTGTTTGCCACCAGGTATCGACAATTGGACAATTGTTTTTACCAATGTGTTGATTGTACCAATTCCAAGCTTCTTCGTTGATTGGCTCACCAACGGATCCAAGGACTTTAAGCGAACTTAAGTCTTTGTCAACGACGTGTTCTAATCCGAATCCCATTAAGCTACGAATAGCAGTTGGCGCTGTGTACAGAATATCGACTTTAAATTTGTCGACGATGTCCCAAAATCTTCCGGCATCTGGATACGTTGGAATCCCTTCAAACATTAAAGATGTTGCGCCCGCACTCAAAGGACCGTAGATAATGTAGCTATGTCCGGTAATCCATCCGATATCTGCTGTACAGAAATGAATTTGTCCGGGTTTGTATTGAAATACGTTAACAAACGTGTAGTTCGTCCAAATCATGTATCCCGCCGTTGTATGAACCACACCTTTCGGTTTTCCTGTCGAGCCGGATGTATAAAGAATAAAGAGAATATCTTCTGCATCCATTTCAGCAGCAGGAAAAAATGGATTTCCAGCCTCCTCCACTTTTTGAATTTCATCTACCCACCAAACATCTCGTCCTTTCAGCATGGAAACTGGAACGCGTGTTCGCTCAAATACAATGACGCGTTCAACCGAATGATTTCCAATCAAGGAATCATCAATCACAGATTTCAAAGGAATGTCCTTTGCTCCACGAAACGCACCGTCACAGGTAAGGATAAAACGAGCTTGTGCATCGTCCAAACGATCTGCAATTGCCTGAGCAGAGAATCCACCAAAAATAATGGAGTGTATTGCCCCAATTCGTGCGCAAGCAAGTGTGGCGATGGTCAATTCTGGAATCATTCCCATGTAAATACAGACGCGGTCTCCTTTTTGAACGCCATTATTTTGAAGGACATGAGCAAACTGCATCACTTTCGCGTGTAATTCTGTGTAGGTATAAGTGATAGAAGATTCGTTTGGATCATTGGCTTCCCAAATCAATGCAGCTTGATCACCTTTATCTGCTAAATGACGATCTAGGCAATTTTCGGTAATATTCAACGTCCCACCTTTGAACCATTGAATAGCGGGCGTGGTGAAATTCCAATCAAGAACCTTGTCCCACTTCTTTTTCCAAAGAAAGTTTTCAGCGATTTCCGCCCAAAATCCCTCTGGTTGATCAATGCTTTTTTGATAAGCGCTATGGTATTCCGCTAAGGAACTAATTTGATAAGGATACATGTGTATTGCTTTTGCTCAACGAAAGTACATTTTCTATAAAAGGAAAAGTAGGGATTTTCGATTAGATGTTAGCATAAAACGCACATGGAAATTTAAGGAATAATCTCCACCGCTACTTCATTTCTACGGTTGATGATGTCCCACGGAGCATTGTAGCCCATGTACATGAATCCACCGTTAGCTTTCAAGTGGTGTTTTTGAATGATATTTTTCAAGACAGCAATATGGCTTTCGATACGTTCATCATTGGAGTATCCACCATAGCGAACCACTAAAAGTACTTTAGATACCTCTTCTTGAATCGTTACTTTTTTGTTCGATGGATTAGGGAGATCATCTTTTTTATATTGACTAGGCATCACGAAATACATCGTTGCTGAATCATTTAATTCCATCACAACCGGCGAAGTCATGGCGATTTTTTGTTCCTTTTCATTTCCTCCAAAGATGTATCCAGCAATGCTACGGAACCCGTCGCTTCCTGATTGATCAAAGGAATTATCCTTTAAACTTGTTTTTGCCACCACCATATTTGGATACTGTCGAAGTTCGATGTTCTTTTCGTAGGACTTTAAAACCGTGTATTTCGGCATTTCAATGTTCGAGTAACGGAAGGACATAACAATCACGATAATAATAAGGATACTAAAAATACCAATAAGGATATACATCATTTTTTTCATGTGTTTTCTTTTTAGAACAAACCAAACATGTTTTGGTTTGGTTCAAAACGAACAATCTGAAAATTACATAAAAATGAATTGACAGCAATAGATTTATTAGATTTCACGTCATTTTTTAGGAAAAAACCAAACATTTATTGAAAATTGTTTATCTTTGCAATCATAAAAGGCCTTGTGGCGCAACTGAATAGCGCATCTGATTACGGCTCAGAAGGTTTCAGGTTTGAATCCTGACAAGGTCACAAGCAAAAACCCAGCACGCAGTGCCGGGTTTTTTGTTTTTATAGCGTTCAACATTCATGTTGATAAGCGAATAAAACAAAAATACCCGCAAATTGCGCAGCAATTTTGGGTTTATGCTTGTTATGAACTCCCCACAAGGAATACGCGCCAGCGTAATCCTGAAATATTCACAAAAACATTTATGTTGATAAGCGTATAAAAACAAAAATACCCGCAAATTGCGCAGCAATTTTGGGTTTATGCTTGTTATGAACTCCCCACAAGGAATACGCGCCAGCGTAATCCTGAAACCCATTTTACAGAGCGTTGAGCGAGAGCAAAGAGCGAGCGAATTTAAGTGATTGATTTTAGATCATAATGAACTCCACACAAGGAATGCGCGCCAGCGTAATCCTGGGCCTTCATAGACAGATCGTAGAGCGAGCGTCTTTAAATGATTGATCTTGAATTTTAAAGAACCCTTTTGTTAACCTAATAAAGGAATATCAGCTTAATTATTGGACGTGAAATAAATCCCTCAGCTATACATAAGAAGAGGGATTTATTTAATTAACTATTTGTATTATTCATGAACGAATCTCTTTTCTGTCGAACCATCATTGTAATATAGAATTTGGATTTTGCCAGACTCCAGACTGCATGACCTTCCCATAAGGTCTGATACTCCTATCAGTTGTTTACTATTATCTGAAAGTTCTTCGATTCCTGAGTACGATACACTCACCGCAGAAGTCATGACGATTGTGTGGATAGTTGAACTCTTCTGAAAACAATATAAGATAAATTGTAATTCATTACAACCCATACCTAATCCAGGATAGTATACTGTGTAATTCGACATTGACATTCCTGTTGAATCAACTACTGACCATACAACCATTAAGCTATCCATTGGATTTGATGGGTAATTTATTAAACTTATGAATGCTGTATCAACTGAATAGAAGTCCAAGAAACAATCCTCTAATGTAGCTGTTGATGTGCCAACACTTGGCGAACAACCTGAACCACCATTAATAACTAAAGTGTCACCTGTCAGTTGTGATGCGTCTAAGACTTCTCCATACGTAACATCTATACATCCGTTTGCATCCGTTACTTCGCAGTAATAGGCTCCCGGACATACGTTTGTAACCGTGTTTGTTGTGAGTGTTCCAATATTTATCCAATTATAAGAAAAGGGTGCCAAGCCATTGATTACAGTAACGGTTGCGATGCCATCACAAGTAATCGAATCAAGTGAATTCGTGGTGGACATGTTTAATTCATATCCTTGACATGGCGATGGTACTCCTTCCAAAATCGTAAAAAATAAGGTGTCTTGATAACCACTTGTTGTATAATAAGTGACTGAATAGTTTCCCGCACAGAGCAATGCAAAAGGAAAAGCTGAAGGTATAATGTCTGGTAATTGCGCTATTTGCTGCCAGATGATTGACAAGGTATCCACATTTGTGCAATCCAAGGTTGCCGTTCCATCACACATATTGGGTCCGGAAGTGTTTGTGGTGTAAACTTGTGTCTGCGAAAAAACAGGTACAGAAATGACACTAAAAAGTGTTAAGAATAATTGTTTTAGTTTTTTCATGTTATACGGTTTTAATAGTTTCACTAATGACTATTTACTAGAACGTAAACATTCAATTAATGAGGTGCGAACACTTGAACTAATTGCTTCATGATCTAAAAAGACATTGTGTTAAAGAAAACCCTTAAAATTTCTAGAAATAAACCTACTTTTGCACCCAAATTCACAAATCACAACTGCACATGGCATTCGAACACAAAATAGAGGTACTCAAATCAATTGAATCTGATGTTCATGCCTTTATTGAGGATAAAATGAATCTTCCAGAAGAATGTTGGCAACCTACGGATTTCATTCCCAATGCTGCGGATGTTGACTTCGCGGATCAAGTGAAAGCCCTTCAGGAAAGCATTGCTCAAGTACCGGATACGGTCATGGTTTCCTTGATTGGAAATATGATTACCGAAGAAGCGCTTCCGAGTTATCAGACGTTTTTTAATTTATTGGAAGGTGTCAATGTGGAACGAAATGTTGCTAGCACAAGTGCTTGGGCTCGTTGGTCACGTTTATGGACAGCGGAAGAGAATCGTCACGGTGACTTGTTGAATAAATATTTGTACCTCAGTGGACGCGTGGACATGCGCGAAGTGGAAATGACCATTCAACGTTTGCTTCACAACGGAATCGATCTACAGACTTCTGCGGACCCATACAACGGATTGATTTACACGTCCTTTCAAGAACGTGCAACAAAAATATCCCACATGAATACGGGGAAAATCGCTTTTAAATCAGGAGATAAATTATTGGCTAAAATTTGTAACACCATCGCGGGAGAAGAAGCTTTACACGAAAAAGCGTACAAGTTTTTTATGAGTAAAGTGTTTGAATCGGATCCAAATGGTGGACTAGCTGCATTTGTTCAGATGATGAAAAGAAAAATCGTCATGCCAGCTTCCCTTATGGACTTTGGAACGGACAAAAAACAATACGTAAACTACGCGTCCATTACTCAAAAGATTGGTGTTTACACGAGTCATGATTACGCGAACATTATTGATCACTTGGTGAAATTCTGGGGAATTGACAAACTCAAAGGACTCAGTGACGAAGGAAATAAAGCACAGGATTTCTTATCCTCTTTGTCCGAACGCTATTTCAAACTTGCGGAACGACTCCAAGAAACTACGGAAGTTCAAATGATTTGGCTGAATAAAGGAAAGTTGGCGCTTTAAAATCGATACACTATCGCATTGATATTCATTCCCGCTCCAACAGATGCCATCATTACGCAATCACCAGGTTGAATGTCGTGACCTTCTAATTTTCCTTGTAAAATTAAATCCAATA
>CAIZQH010000026.1 GCA_903935095.1 uncultured Flavobacteriales bacterium
GGATGGAACAATCAACGTCAACTCCGTTGATTTAGACCCAACGACTCCGGGTATTCAATCAACATTTAATAATGCGCAAGGAACTTGGACAGTTAGCAACGGAATTGTGACCTTCACGCCTGCTTCTAACTTTAATGGAACGGCCATTATTAATTATAACGTGAATGATAACGACGGAGGAACCTCCAACATAGCATTTATTCAAATCACTATTAGTCCATTAAACGACGCACCAGTTGTTGATGACGAAAACGTAAGTTGCTCATATAACGGAACTATTACCGGCGATTTAACCGACTCAGGTGATTACGATGTGGATGGAACTTCATTATTGACAAATTCGACAGTAATTTCTGGCCCTTCAAATGGAATAATTATCATTCTTCAAGACGGAACTTACACGTATACTCCTTCAACCAACTTTGTTGGAGTAGATGTGATTGTTGTCCAAATTTGTGATCAAGGAAGTCCTTTACCAGCATTGTGTGTATTCGACACTATTTTTGTTACGATTAATCCGTGTTCGATTACTGACGTAAATCAAGATTGTGATTTTGACGGATTAACGAATGCAGAAGAACAAAGTTTAGGAACGGATCCATTTAATCAAGATTCCGACGGCGATGGTGTGGTTGATGGAACGGAAGCAACCGATGGTACAAATCCATTAAATCCTTGTTTATTTGTGTTTGAAAGTCAAACAGTTACTCCAAGTAGTGCATGGAATTCTTTAGACTGTGACAATGACGGACTATTAAACGCTGCTGAAACTCCGATAGGAACAGACCCAACTAATCCAGACAGTGATGGCGATGGAGTACTTGATGGCACTGAGGTTGCGGACAATACAAATCCTATAGATCCATGTTCATTAATCTTTACCAATCAAACAGTTACTGCAAATCTCGAGTGGAATAACTTAGACTGTGACAATGACGGTTTAACAAATGGAGCTGAATTGACTATTGGTACAAACCCAACTAATCCTGATAGTGATGGTGATGGAGTTATTGATGGGACAGAGGTTGTAAACAATACAAATCCTACTGAACCATGTTCATTTATTTTTGCCAACCAAAGTGTTGTTCCAACATCAGACTGGGAAGACTTAGACTGTGATAATGATGGATTAACGAATGGTGTTGAAATGTTGATCGGATGTGACCCAACGAATCCTGATACAGACGGTGATGGTGTTTTGGATGGAACAGAAGTAACGAATAACACGAATCCCACAGACCCTTGCTCATTCGTTTTTGCGAGTCAAACCGTTACACCAATTAACTCATGGAACAATCTTGACTGTGATAATGACGGATTAACGAATGGAAATGAAGTAATCCTTGGAACAGACCCTACAAATACTGATTCTGATGGAGATGGTGTAATAGATGGAATGGAAGTCAATGACGGTACAAATCCTATCAATCCTTGTGAGTTGATTTTCAACAATCAAACGGTTGCACCAGGCGCGGAATGGTTAAGCCTTGACTGTGATGGCGATGGCCTAACAAACGGTGAAGAAATAGAAAATGGAAATAATCCTAATGACCCATGTGACCCACTCACAGAGAGTAGTTTATGTAACATCGAATTCAATATACCTGAAGCATTCTCCCCTGATGGAGATGGGATTAATGAGTATTTTGTCATTGAGGGAATAGAGCGATTACAAGACAATGACATCATCATTTTCAATCGATGGGGTTCGGAAGTATTCGAAATGAATAAGTACGATAATTCTTGGAATGGAAAATCTCAAAATTCACTTAATATAGGAGGAGATGAATTACCATCAGGTACATACTTCTACTTGTTTGATACTAAAACAATCAAATACGGTGTCATAAAAGGATACATTTATCTTAAAAATTAATTCATAACTAACGATGAAAATTAATCTATTCATAATCCTTACACTTTTCACGGCATGGAAAAGTATTGGGCAACAAGAAGCGCATTTTACCCAATTCACGGATAATCAATTATTCGTGAATCCAGCTTATGCCGGCAGCAATGGACTACTTAATGCTACAGTCGTTCATCGAGAACAATGGGTTGGCTTTAAAGGTGCTCCAAAAACGTCAACATTTAGCTTTCACTCCCCATTGAACTATGAAACAGTAGGACTAGGTATGACTGTTGTTAGCGATCAAATTGGACCCTTGACTCAAAACATGATTTACAGCGACTTTTCCTATTCGTTGAAGTTCTCCAATCAGTCAAGGTTATCGTTTGGTATCAAAGCGGGAATCAATGTCATCAGTTTGAATACTTCAACATTGAACACGACTGAAGAAAATGACCCAAATCTTTCTAAAGATATACGCAACCAAGTAAATCCAAATATTGGTTTTGGCATGTATTATAAATCGAAGAACTGGTTTATTGGAGCAAGTTCTCCTAAATTGTTCCAAAACAGTTATGACCGCACGAGTTTAAATCTAGAAAAAAGACACTTTTTCATGAATACTGGAGCTGTTTTCACCTTGAATCCAACATGGAAACTTAGACCAGTTGCACAAGTAAAAATGACAGAGGGCGCGCCATTAAGTCTTGATATTTCACTTACAGGAATTTACAACGAGTCAATATACATTGGTTCTATATATCGACTAAATGCCGCAACAGGAATTTTCCTTCAGTTTCAAGTCGCACCCGCATTACGTATTGGTATTGCGACAGAGTTAGGTCTTACCTCATTAAGAAAATACAACGATGGCACATATGAGGTCATGTTAAGTTATGATATCGCGCGTAAAAAGAGCGGAATCAAGTCACCACGTTATTTCTAAACATACAATGAAAAGTATACTATTTATTTTAATAATTGGCGTTCAGCAATTCTTTGCACAAAACAGTAATTTATTGAAAGGGAATGATTTTTTCAATAAATTAGGTTATGCTGCTGCAATTCCTTATTTCGAAAAAGTTCAAGGAACTGAATTGGAATCAACAGAGTTGAACGAAAAATTAGCCTATTGCTACTTATTTACGAGTGATTTGGGAAAAGCAGAATCGTTTTATAAAAAACTGATTTCCATTGCACCTAAAGCGGACTACTATTACCACCTTGGATTTACACAATTGAAACAAGGGAAGTCTAAGGAGGCTTTAGAGAATTTACAGCTTTTTTCAAGTTTGAACCCAAACGATAGTAGAGCTGTATTATTTGCGACGAATCCATCCTACTTGGAAGAATTACTCACAGAAAAAACAAGCTTCAACCTAGTTGAGACGAATATAAATTCAAAATACGACGATTTTGGCGTTTACCCTTATCCGAGAGGAAATGGTGCGGTAATCGTTTCTGGTAGAAATAAAACGGGACTTGGTGGGAAAGTATGGGCTGGAGATGACCAAAATTTCCTTGAATTATTTTTCACACAAACCGGTTCTTTCGGTATGCTAACAGAACCAATCCGCTTAGAAAAACCTATGAATTCCATGGTTCATGACGGACCGATTTGTTTTAGCAACAATGGAAATTTGGTCTACTTTACAAGTAACAACAGAGAAAAATCTAATAAAGACGGAAAAGGAATTCAACAATTAAAAATTTACATTGCGGATGTAATTAGAAGTGAATGGGTCAACATTCGTGAATTCAAGCACAACTCAGCGAATTACGCATGCGGCCATCCTACTTTAAGCTTAGATGGGAAAACCTTGTATTTCGTTTCCGACATGCCTGGTGGATTCGGTGGTGCAGATATTTACCGCTGTTCATTGGATGCGAATGGTCAATTTGGAAAACCCGAAAATATGGGAAGTCAAGTCAATACTTCGGGACAAGAATTATTTCCGTGGATTGGAAACGACAATCATTTATATTTCTCATCAGATGGTAGACCAGGACTTGGAGGAATGGACATTTTTGTGATTCCAACCAATGCTAGCGTTGCGGCAAAAAATGTTGGACAACCTGTAAACAGTATGTCTGATGACTTTGCTTTGACATTCCAACCAGACAGTAAATTTGGATATGTTTCTTCGGATAGGAAAGGATCGGATGACATCTTCTCTATCGAACAAATCATACCGTTTACATTTAAAGTACGTGTCAAAGGTAAATTAATGGACACTCAATCCAATACTTTCCTTGCCAATTGTAAAGTAGAATTAAAGGACAAAACAGGTAAAGTAATTGCGACAACAACTTCAAGTGATAATGGAGAATATAGTTTCGAAGTTGATCCAGAATCTTCTTACGTACTTGTTGCGACTCAAACCAATTACAAAGAAAGTGTTCTTGCCTTCAAATCTTCAGGAGATATGGAACAGTTACTCCATTCAGATATTACTTTAACAAAGAAACCTTCATTCGGAATTGGTCTATTGATTTCCGATAAATCCACAAATAAAATGATTGAAGGGGCACAAATTAAGGTGACAGACCTGAATAGAAAATCAATTTTGCTAAACGGAAAAACAGGTGCGGATGGTAAATTGGAAACAGCATTAAACTTCTATAAAATTGGTGAAATCTTTCCAATTTCTATTGAAATCCTTGCACCTGGCTATCTTACCAAAAGCGTCAACTATTCAGCAAAATTTGATACGGAAGGTATTATTCAATTGCACGAAAGAATTGATTTGAAATTACAAGCAATCAATGTTGGAGAAGATTTAGCAAAAATGCTCAACATCAAACCAATCTATTTTGATTTAAATAAATTCAACATCCGTAAGGATGCCGCGATAGAATTAGATAAAATCATTAAAGTGATGAACGAAAATCCTAACATGGTCATTGAATTAGGCTCTCACACAGATTGTCGTGGGACATTGGCAGCGAATGAAACATTATCTCAAAATAGAGCGAGTTCTTCCGCTAACTACATCAAACAACGAATTAGTAATCCTTCACGCATTTCTGGTAAAGGATATGGAGAAACGAAGTTAATCAACGATTGTGGATGTGAAGGAACAAAAAAATCAACGTGTTCAGAAAAACAACATCAAGAGAATCGACGTACGGAATTCATCATCGTTAAAATGTAAGATAAAAAATCCTTGATTAGTCAGGGATTTTTTTTTGTCTTGCGAATTAGATTCTATAAAATTAGAAAACCAAACCCTTACTCTTTTCATTTAACTACGTCCTAAAAACCGAAGCTGGTTCCAATTTGGTAATGCGACGTATCGCGAATAAGGTTCCTGAAATAGAAATGACTGCTGTTATGACAAAGAATCCAACCTTAATCATTGGTGAGAAGGTAAACAAGGTTCCTGCATTGGCAATTCCATTTCTGAATCCTTCAATTAACGCGTAGCCGATGATAAATCCAATGATGGAATAGATGATCGCTTGCATAAGAATGAGCTTGCGGATGTATCCATTCGTTGCTCCAATCGCTTTTAAAGTACCGTAGTCTTTGATTCGATCAATGGCCGCGGAATAAAGTGTCAAACCGATGATTACGAAGCCAGACAACAAGGCGAAAATGATCAATGTTCCAAAGGAAAAGGCAATTCCACTGGACTTCAAGACTGTTAGTATGGTTTGATTTTTAAATTCCGTTGGCATCCATGCTTTCACACCAGGAATGTTGGTATTGATGTAATTGACCACATCTTCCATGTGTTTGTCGTCGTCCACTTTCACCAAAAATGCGGACGTTTTACTAATGGGAACTTTTCCGAGAAATCTTGCGCGATCTATCGTCGTATACGAAATGAGTCCACCTCCGAATGACCGCGCTCCTTTTGTTACCGCAGCAATGTACACTTGTTTCCCGTTGATTTCGAAGTAATTTCCTTTCTCTGGATTCCCAAGTGCCTTTGCATCAAAAAAGTCCACGGAAACTGCTCCATCTGGAATAAGGTCCGCATGCTCTCCATCAAAGATGATTCCGTCTTGAATTCCGTTGAATTCAGGCAATTCTACACCTACAACACTCATTCCCGCTGACGTACCATCTGTGAAACGAGCAGCTCCGTTAGAAATCACCAATTGGTGTGCTTTCTCCACATAGGGCAAACTTTCAATTTCAAATCCAAGACGCACATCAATCGGTGCTAACGCATTCACATTCTCCGTTTTATTATCTGTCACCCAAACATAGCCATTGTTCACTCGAACGTAATAACACATGGCATTCGTTAAAAAAGTAAAGATTCCGGTTTGTTGTCCCACTAAAAAGATGGAAATAATGACACCAAAGAGTGCTCCGACGCTTTTCGGTTTATCAAACTTCATGAATTTCAGGGCGGTGTAAAACAATTGCATCCTACAAAGAAATAATGCATTCAACACGACTTCCAATCAATACAGCGTTTGGATTGTCCACGCGCACATGAACTTCTCTTACACGTCGATCCTCTAGATTGTCAGCTCTGTCGCTAAAAATAGATTTTTTGGATAAATAAGGGGCGCAGTAAATAACAGTACCACTTGACAATTTATCATTCGTTCCTTGTAAGTTGATCGATACTTTTTGTCCCGTTTTAACTTTCAACGCATACAATTCGTCGATTTCAGTAATGGCCATTAAATTTCCTGCTGGTGCGAAGTCTCCTAATTTTGTTCCAGCTGCAATAGCTTGTCCTAATTTCACATCCCAGTTTAACATCATACCATCCTCAGGCGCATAAACACGTTTTTTATCTTTCAGTTGAGTCAAGTAATTTGACTCTGCATTCACTTCCTTCACGCTAGCAATGGCTTCGTCCAAGTCAGCTTTGGCAATGATCAAATCAGCTTCCAAGTTTTTAAAGATTGTCTCGGAATCCATCGCCGCTTTCTCTGTCCCAGCTTTGGCATCCGCTAATGAACGATCACGCTTGCGGTCAGCATCTGCAGCTTTCAATTTAATGCCCAACGCAGCAATTTTAGCTTCCAAACTTTTCACACGTTGTTGGCGCGTAGTTATTTTCGTTGAGCTTTGTTGAACTTGCGCTGCCTCCGAACTTTCATCCAACAACATAAGGAGTTGACCTTTCTTCACTGCTTGTCCTTCGGTAACCAAAATCGAAACGACACGTCCAGGAATTTCTGAACCAATTGGACAAATTTTACTTTCTGGTTCGATTCGCGCGATGCCAACCAATTGATCAATCTTACTCAATTTATAATCTGTTTTCTTCTTTTTCGTCTCTTCAGTTTTTCCGCCACAAGCAAGAAGAACGGAGATTAGCAATAGAAATAGCGCTGTATTTTTCATAATTAATGTACTGAAAATGTATTCGTTAAACCTTCTTTTGAAATTTCTGTTGCCTCACCACCATCGACCTTGATGACACGGTCAGCATAGGCAATTAACCTCGGGTCATGCGTTACCACACAAACTCCTTTTCCACTTCTCGCTAATGAAACAAGTTCGTTCATGATGGTTGAAATAGATGAAGCGTCCAATGATGCGGTTGGTTCATCACACAAAATCAATTTTGGATCAGTCACCAAGGCACGTGCAATAGCCACGCGCTGTTGTTGTCCACCAGACAATTGTTTCGGTAAACTTTTTTTTCGATCGAGCATTCCTACTAAATCCAAAGCGGCTTCTGCTTTTTTCTTCGCAAGGGCACTTGGAATTCCTTTTAATTGCAAAGGCATGAGCACGTTATCAAAAGCGTTCAGTGGTGCAATTAAATTGAAACTTTGAAAGACAAATCCAATGGAATTCAAGCGAAGTGCTGCTAATTGTTTTTGAGACATGTCGTTGACCAATAGCTCATTGACAAACAATTCACCATAGCTTGGATAGATGACACATCCCAACAAGGAAAGCAAGGTGGTTTTTCCAGATCCCGATGGACCAATGATGAGAACTAATTCACCTTCGTTGATTTCTAAGTCAACAGGTTTCAAAGCAACAATGGTTTGATCGCCCACCTGATACTCTTTTCCAACACCTGTTAATCTTGCTATCATAGTCATTGAAACAAAGGTAGGTAGAATTTATTTGTATGAATTGATGCTAAACACTTTATTATTACCTTTATCTTTGTACAGATTTGTTAATGAACGAGAACTCCCCTATCCCCCAGCCTAACAATCCGTTGCATGGAATTAAACTAGCAAGCATTGTTGAAGAATTAGTGGAGAATTATGGATGGGAACATTTAGCGTTCAAAGTGAACATCAACTGCTTCAAAAACGATCCATCCGTTAAATCTAGTTTGGTTTTTCTTCGCAGAACTCCTTGGGCACGTGAAAAAGTGGAGCAACTCTATTTGCACCATTTGAAAAAAAGAAAGTGAAAATCACGCTCGCTCTTCTTCTGCTTTAGCGGATTGAATTTCGAACTTTTTTGGTTCCCTAGTGTTACTAAACAAACATCCGAGACATGCGCAAATCAGGTTATGTATTTACCCCATTCGAGGCACCGAATCAATCTCCGTTCGAGAAATTGTTTGATGTTTTTAGTGAATTAATTACGCATACGTCAGGTGATGTGGATGAAGCTTTGGAATGGTTAGATGTTCTGGACAAAGAATATAAACTGACAACTGAAGATTACACGATGGAGGATTTCATCGAGGAGCTGAAGAAAAAAGGATATCTGCGAGAGGAAATTCAGCCTGATGGTCAAGGTCAGTTGTCCATCACAGCAAAAACAGAACGAGTTCTTCGCAAAAATGCCATGGACCAAATTTTTGGGAAGATTCGTAAAAATGGTGCTGGAAATCACAAATCGAAAAAAAGTGGACAAGGAGACGAGTCCACAGGAGAATTTCGCGATTTTCAATTCGGCGATTCCTTTGAAAACATTTCGATTACCGAAAGTTTAAAAAATGCGCAAATCAACAACGGAGTTGGAGAATTTAGACTCACAGAACAAGACCTTGTCGTTGAAGATACCCACCATAAATCGCAAATGAGTACGGTATTGATGATTGATATCAGTCACAGCATGATTTTATACGGTGAGGACCGCATCACACCAGCGAAAAAGGTTGCGATGGCCTTAGCTGAATTGATTACTACCTCCTATCCGAAAGACACCTTGGATGTGATTGTTTTCGGTAATGATGCTTGGCCGATTAAAATCAAGGAACTCCCCTATTTGAATGTGGGTCCGTACCATACGAATACTGTCGCTGGACTCGAATTAGCGATGGACATCCTTCGCCGGAAACGAAATACGAACAAGCAAATTTTCATGATCACCGATGGAAAACCGAGTTGTTTGCGTATGCCCGACGGACAATACTACAAAAACAGTAATGGATTAGATCAAATGATCGTCGAGAAATGCTATACGATGGCCGCTCAAGCCAGAAAGATGCACATTCCGATTACCACCTTCATGATTGCTCAGGACCCTTATTTGCAGTCCTTTGTCGAACAATTTACCGCATCCAATAAAGGAAAAGCGTTTTTTACAGGTTTGAAAGGACTTGGCGAAATGATTTTCCACGATTACGAGACCAATAGAAAAAAACGAATTAACTAAGAAAAAATGAACACTTCCATCTCCACATTTGGCGCCTTGAAAGCGGCTGGTTACCAATCAAAAAGCATTAAAACAGAATTAAGAGACAACTTAATTGCAGCACTTCAAGAAGGAAAAGAAACCTTCCCAGGTATGCATGGTTACGAAAACACCGTGATTCCTCAGTTGGAAAGAGCAATTTTATCCAAGCACAACATCAATTTATTGGGACTGCGTGGACAAGGAAAAACACGGATTGCTCGATTGATGGTGAATTTATTAGATGAATACATCCCATATGTGACGGGAAGTGAAATGAACGATGATCCTTTTCAACCGATCAGTCGCTTTGCAAGAGACTTGGTTGCTGAACACGGAGATGACACACCGATTTCTTGGTTGCATCGATCGGAACGATTTTTCGAGAAACTTGCCACTCCAGATGTAACGATTGCCGATTTAATTGGGGACATCGATCCAATCAAAGCCGCGAACCTGAAGTTAAGTTACGCAGATGAACGAGTGATCCATTTCGGAATGATTCCAAGAGCGAATCGCTGTTTATTTGTCATCAATGAGTTGCCAGATTTACAAGCGCGTATTCAAGTAGCCTTATTCAACATTCTCGAAGAAGGCGATGTGCAAATCCGTGGATTCAAATTGCGCCTACCTTTGGACTTGCAATTCGTTTTTACAGCTAATCCGGAAGATTACACCAATCGTGGAAGTATTGTCACACCGCTAAAAGACCGAATTGGATCTCAGATTCTCACGCATTATTCAGCGGATATCCAGACGGCGAAGAAAATCACTCAGCAAGAATCAGAAAAGATGGACAATCGCACATGTCAAGTACATGTACCTGAGTTGGCGAAAGACATCTTGGAACAAATTGCCTTTGAAGCGCGTGAAAGTGAGTACATCGATCACAAAAGTGGCGTGAGTGCACGTATGAGTATCACCGCGTACGAGAATTTGATCAGTACGGCGGAACGACGTGCGTTGATGAACAACGAAAAAGAAACAACCGTACGTTACAGTGACCTCATTGGAATGATTCCATCCATTACGGGAAAAATGGAACTTGTATATGAAGGAGAACAAGAAGGAACCTCCTTTGTTGCTCAACATTTAATCAGCGAAGCAACGAAAACCTTGTTTCTTCAATATTTCCCCAAAGTTGAAAAGCTAAAAAAACAAGACCAAGCAACACCTTACGACGAGGTTCTGAAATGGTTCTTTGAAGCGGATGCATTTGAATTATCCGATGATGCCAATGAAGAAACGTATGAAACAGCTCTTTTGTCCATTAAGCCATTAGACATGCTCTTGCATAAATACCAACCGAAGGTCGCTTCGATTGACGCTCCTTTTTTAATGGAATTTGTTCTATGGGCTTTAGTTGAATTCAAACAGCTTTCCAAGAAACGCACAACGGACGGACTTTCCTTCAATGATGCATATGATAGTTTATTGAGTGGGTTTTAATTGATGTGAAAAGGATTGAATAGCACTTTACTTTTCCTCAGTTTCTTTATTAAGTCCAAGATAATAGCTTCATATCTAACAAGATACTTCAATTGACTTTTCTGCTTTTGGTTTTGATAAGAAATGGGTAGGTTATAATAAGCGAAATAATAGTCAAATTATTCTAGTTCGATATTTTATGACGGTTTATCTGAAGTTTTGAAATTTAATAATTATATTTAGTCAATTAAACTCAAAACTTATGAATAAATTTTACCTATTAATTTCCCCTCTGTTTTTTGTATTTCTGATTCATGGTCAATGCACTACTACGAATGCTACTTCATGTGTTTGCGCTGATGGTTCTCAAAATTGTTTGTTACTTCCCGATATAACAGCTTCGTGGAAGGGCATTATTAATAATGGCTGGATTGAATACCCCCAAAGTGGTGCAGGTACCAATTATGCAGGTCAAGGACCTGATGATGGACGCATACGAGTTACTGGTTCCACACCCAATATTGGTCACGGTAGTTTTACGGTTCGTGGGCAAGATGTCAATGGGAAACGCGCTTTTTTATGTGGTAATGATACGGTCTTTAACGTTCCCAGCACAGGTACTTTTACCTGTCCAAATGGTGCTCAAAATCCTAATCAATTATTGATTCAACGTGTATACAAAAAGGATTTAGGGGTAATGAGTTTTGTGGATACTTGGACTGGAAGTATGACCTATCATCCTACCCATGGTCATAATCATGTAAATGATTGGGCGGTCATGACACTTCGTATCCAAACGACTGACCCCAACCCATTAAATTGGCCTATTGTAGGAGAGGGAGCAAAAATTGGATTTTGTTTAATGGATTATGGTCAATGTGGGACACCCGGCTCTACGTATGACGGTCATTGTCGTGATAATAATACCGTTTATCTAGGAGGAAATACTATGTTGAATGTGAACTTCCCGAATTGGAATTTAGGAGGAGGGAATTATGATTGTTCTGTTGTTGAGCAAGGTATTTCATCTGGTTGGACGGATGTTTACGGAAAACATTTGGACGGAATGTGGATTAATGTACCACCAAATACCTGTAATGGAAATTACTACATCGTAATGGAGGTGGATAAAAACAATAATTTTCAAGAGGAAAATGAGAATAATAATTACACAGCCGTTCCTGTAACACTGAGTATGCAAAGTCCAGCGAATTCAAATCTCTTACCAACGATTTCTTCTAATGGTTCGAGTAATTTATGCGCAGGTGGTTCTATTACCTTAAGCGCAACCGGTGGATCTAGTTTTCTATGGTCAACTGGTGCAACAACTCAATCAATTTTAGTAAATCAATCTGGTTCATATACGTGTACAGTTACTAATTATTGCGGAACAAATACGTCATTACCATTTGTTGTAAATGATGTTTCTCCTTCCGTTGCGAGTGGCGAAGGACTTACTATTTGTGCGGAAAATGTAGCTAACCTAAGTGCAAGTGGTTCCGGTCAGCTAACATGGTACGACGCTCAGGGAATCCAAGTTGGTGTTGGGGGAACTTACACTACGCCTGTATTAACAACGTCACAAACTTATTATGTCACCAATACACAGTCTTATTCAGATTCGGTAAATGTCGAGCCACATACAAATGGTATTGGTGGCGGTGGTTATTCTACAGTTAGTCAATACGAAATTTTTAATAGTTATGAGACGTTTACCTTGAAATCTGCAAAAGTGTATGCCCTCAACGCTGGTAATATTTCGATTGAATTGCAAGCTTCTAACGGGTCTATTTTGCAGAGTGCAACTGTTAACGTTCCTTCCGGCGCGAGCCGTGTAAATCTAAATTTTGCTGTTCCTTTGGATAGTAATTTAAGATTAAAAGCAACTAGCATGCCTTCTGGCGGATTATACCGCAACAATAATTCGGCGGTCTATCCTTATGAAATTCCTGGATTAGTTTCGATCACAGGGTCTTCTGCTGGTGCTTCTTACTATTGTTATTTCTACGATTGGGAGATTTTTACACAGAATGGAACGTGTGAGAGTGCTTCTTCTCCTATCGATATCATCGTAAATGACCCAATAGATCTTGTCGTTATTGGGGATACTATTTGCGATAATGGCTCATTAACACTCAACGCAAGTGGTTCAGGAACGATTAATTGGTATGATACTAATGGGATACTTGTCGGCACCGGCAATAGTTTTATTACCCCTATTTTGACTAGTTCCCAAGTTTATTATGCCCAAGCTGTTGTAGGTTCTTGCTCAAGTGATACTATGGCTGTAAATGCTGTCGTTAATCCGTGTACAGGAATCGTTGACCCACTTATTTTCTTGAAGTCCTTTTATGTGTTCCCAAATCCTAACGATGGACATTTTCAACTTCAAATTAATCCTTTCGTTAAAGGTCGCTTGTCATTTACGCTCACTGATATAAATGGTAAATTACTTTATAGCGAGGACATTAATGAAATAAACGGTCAATCATTAGTGGATGTTGATGCTTCTAATTTGAAAACAGGTTTGTACTTTGTGAACCTAACTTTTGATAATAACACGTACACCAAGCGAATTAGTATAGAATAATGGTTTCTCCTGTTAAGCTTGCTCTTTCTTTGGTACTTTCTATAGTAAGTGTTTTTTGTTATGCTCAATTGTCCTTTCAAGTGTACAACACATCAAATTCTGCTTTGCCATTTAATACAGTTCGTTGTTTGAAAATGGATACTGTCCACCAGCTCATTTGGGCAGGGACTGATAACGGATTAGCAAGTTTTGACGGAACAACCTGGACAGTCTACAATTCTAGTAATTCTGCCATGACGGATAATGCTATTCGTTCGCTACAATTAGACGGATTGGGTAAGCTTTGGGTAGGGACGACTTATGGAGGCTTGTTTTCTTTTGATGGATCAAATTGGGTAAATTACACCAATTTTAATAGTGGATTACAAGATAATTATATTCGCGCGATTGAATTCGACACAGAAGATAATATGTGGTTAGCAACAACCGAAGGCATAAGCCTATTTAATTGGATTTCTTGGCAGCAATGGAACACGTCGAATAGCAGTATAATGACTAATAACATTACGTCAATTGCTATAGGACAAGAAGGAAAAAAATACTTCGGAACCATAAATGGAGGAGTCGCATATTTCGATCAATCGAATAATTTAAGCGTGTTTACGATTGCTAATGCTGGACTCCCTGATAATTCTTCCCGTTCTATCGCAATTGATTCATTGGGGAATCCATGGTTTGCTTCCCCAGCAGGTGGACTTTTTTTAGACAATGCCTACGGAGGTCCATGGACTAATTTTAATGTCTCTAATTCAATGTTACCCAGTAACGGACTGACTTCTGTGGCAATAAGTCAAGATCAAACGGTATTTATAGGGTCGGAACAAAATGGATTGATCATCAAGTATGAGAATGATTGGTTCAATTATGACGTTGGAAATTCCGGGTTACCAGAATCTCATCTATTATGCTTAGCAGTTGAGGACAATACTACTTTATGGTTAGGGACTTACAACCAAGGTTTAGTGAAAATGGTGGGTAACTATGCCGAAATAACTAATCAAATTATGTCGAATAAACTCAGTATTTATCCGAACCCATGCCAAGGAGTTTTACACGTCGATATGGGTGAATTAAATGCTGTAAATTACCAGTTATTTGATTCTTTTGGGAGAAAAATTAGTAATGGAAGAAGTCTCGAGAGTGAATTTTCTATATCCATAGAACATCTTGAAAACGGGTACTATTTTATACGTTTTTCTAATGAAATCGCCCCCATAAAATTTGAAAAGATAAACTAATCAAATGCGCTTAGCGTAATCGTTTGTCTTAGGAGCAAATTTCTTAAAATGAAAATCTGCGGTTAACAAACAATAATCATTCGAATACGAATTATTTTCATTATGAATTATGAGTTGTTCGTCATTAAAGCCTTCTTTTTTTTACTTGCAAAAATGAATGTTGAAATCGGGAATGGATTACGCTGCCGCGTTTTCCCAAAGAATTGTTTCTAGCAAGCTAAAACCCAAAATTGCTGCGCAATTTTCGAGATTTTTGTTTTTAAACGCTTATCAAAATGAATTTTGAACGACGATGGGATTACGCTACAGCGTTTTCCCAAAGAATTGTTTCTAGCAAGCTAAAACCCAAAATTGCTGCGCAATTTTCGAGATTTTTGTTTTTAAACGCTTATCAAAATGAATTTTGAACGACGATGGGATTACGCTA
>CAIZQH010000027.1 GCA_903935095.1 uncultured Flavobacteriales bacterium
AGATGCTGCATTTGCTGGATTATTAATTTCAGCACCATTAATTACTTTCGGCAGCCCTAAATGAGCCCCAGCGCCAGTCACAGTTAATGCTCCACCAGCATAAGTGTAACTAAAAACTCCACCAACATGAGGTGCTACAGGTGCGCTACAAACGTCAGTTGCACCTTGCCATCCTTCTAGCCAAGTGGAATTATCCATGTAATGAGTCATGGTTCCATTCGCCTCAAATTTGATGGAGTCATCAAATAAACAGTCTCTAGTTACGACGTCCCCAGTTGCGTTAGACCACCAGGAAATATCTCCTTGTCCCCCTCCAACACCTAAAGAACCTGCAGCAGGCGCTAACCTCCACATTCCCTCAATTTGAGCATTTAAGCCAAAAAATGGCAAAAGAAAAAATAAGTACAGTTTTTTCATAATCAGTTAATTAAATAGGTTTATAATTCATAAAATGGTTGGGTTTCATGCGAAATCCGAAACTAATATAGTATAAAATACAATAAGGACAATAAACAAATTGTATTTTATACTAAAACAATAAAACTTAAAAAAAGTTTTCGGGATCTTATTTCTTTTGGTAGCTTAGTTTTTGGGATAAATCAGCTATGCGGATGGTAAAGCTTCCTTCTTCCAAAATAAAAGTGCCATTTGCTCCGACAAATTGAAAATCGGCTTTGTTCAAATAAAACGTCTTGCTGACTCCGGAATTCGCCGGGACGTCGATTTTACAAAAGCGCTTTAAAGATTTGCCCGTTGGAATCAAACTAGCGTAATCGTCACTTACATATAGTTGAATGACTTCTTTACAAGCAATGGAGCTGCTATTTTTTAGGGTAACAGTTACTGCGACACTATCGTTTTCCGAAAAAGTTTCTTTACTCAACGTCAAAGCGCTATAGTCAACCTTCGAATAGCTTAATCCAAAACCAAAGTCCCATTCTGGGTTGTACGCTTTGAAATCTCCTGATTTTGAACGGTCAACACTCTTTGGATGGTCGTAAAATTCAATTACTCCATCGAATTTAGGGTAAGTGTACGGAAGTTTACCGCTAAAATTGTTTTCCCCGTACATTAAGGATACTAAGGCCTCAGCACCATAATTTCCGGGTAAATATGCTTGAATGATACCCGATGCTCCTGAAACGATGTTATGAATAATGCGTGGTCTTCCTTCGAGTAGTACAAGGATTACTTTTTTGTTTTGGTCATAAGCTAATTTTGCTAGTTCACGTTGTTCGGAATCTAGATTCAAAGACAAGATATCACCTGGCTTTTCTGTAGCAGGCAGTTCACCTAGGCATAACACCACTACATCAGCTTGCTTCACTTTTTCTTTGTAATCTGTTAAATTGACAAAGCGCGTTTTTTCAAAGGAATTTTCACTATACAATTCTGCTCCTTGCGAGAACAAACAATTCTCTTTCCCTAATTTCTTCTCAAAAGCTTCACGAACGGTTAAACAACCACTTGTGTTGTAAGCGGTATCGACACCCTGCCAGGTATGTGTCCAAGCGCCATTCAAGTAGATCAGGTTATTCGATGTTGGCCCAGCAATCAACACTTTTTGATTTTTAGACAAAGGCAAAATCCCATTTTCGTTTTTCAATAGGGTAATGGACTCTAACGCTGAATTGAGGGACGCCTGTTGAAATTCTGCAGAACCAAATTTAGGATAGTTTTCAAACGTGGGCACAGGTCTTTCAAACAAGCCCAATTTTGATTTAACGTATAAAATTCTGCGAACGGCGTCGTCCAATCGCTCCATGGATATTTTACCAGATTTCACGGCATTCACCATGATGTTGCAGTATTCTTGGTATTGTGGACTTAATGGAACCATGCTCATATCGACACCTGCATTGAATGCTTGTACATACCCATCGGCTAGACTAGGCGAAGTGGAATGTACGGTATGCAACATGATAAAATCTTCCCAGTCGGAAACAGCAAATCCTTTAAATCCCCATTCTCCTTTTAGTGTTTCGGTAATCAAGTGATGGTTGATGTGTCCGGGAATTCCGTTTACAGCACCACTATTGATCATAACGGTTAACGCTCCATGTTCGACAGCTGCTTTAAAGGAGGGCAAATAAAGTTCCTTCATGTATTTTTCAGGTATCCAAGCTGGTGTTCGGTCACGGCCACTGTTGGCTGCACTATAACCAACAAAATGTTTCATGCAAGCGGCTACATGATATTCGTCTGGTGTTGTTCCGCCCTGATATCCATCAATAATCGCTGCTCCCATTTGTGAAATGAGGTATGGATCCTCTCCAAGCGTTTCAAAGGTGCGTGACCAAAGGGGTTGCCTCCCTAAATCGAGTACTGGAGAAAAATTCCAAGGAATTCCGGATGCTCGTGTTTCGTAAGCGGTGATTTCACCGAAATTTTTAGCCAATTCGGGATTCCAAGTTGCTGCTAAGCCAATTTCTTGCGGAAACAATGTAGCGCCAACGGTATAATTAACACCATGGATTGCGTCAATCCCATAGATGATAGGTACGTTTGTTTTTCCGGTTGTGTAGGGATTTTGCACAGCTGGAATGATGCCTTTCCATTCTGACAAACTGAGTGTGTGAGAACCAACGTTCAAAATAGAGCCGACGTGGTACTTAAGAATTGCTTCGTTTAGTTTCGCGGTATCGATGGTCGCAGGAATGCGTGTTGCTCCTTTTTCGTCTGTTTGCGTGATGACGTCCAAGGTAATTTGACACGTTTGACCCACTTTTTCCTCAATGGACATCTGTGCAATGCGTGCATTTAAAGATTTATCCTCGAATGATGATTTAGAGGAGGTAATGGATTGTGCGCTTTTGCATGAAAACAATAGCAAAAGCATGCCACCGAAGTAGTAAAGTAAATTTTTCATAGGTATTTTAGTTTATAGAATGATTATTGAAAAACGCGAACGTAGTCAACATACATGGTCTGAGGGAAAACAGTAGTAGCATCTGGATTTCCTGGCCAGTCACCGCCAACCGCTACATTGAATATCAAGAAGAATTTTTCTTGGAATTCACTGAGGTTCGCTGGAGTAATATCGAGGGTATTGTACACCATGTTATCACGTAACCAAGTGATGCTGTTTTGATTCCATACGATGGAGAAAACGTGAAATTCATCCGCATATTTTCCGGAAGGAAGGGCAGTACTGTTTCCATATTGAGCATGGGTTCCATTGTCGCTCCAGTGTGCTGTTCCATGTACAGTTCGATCGTTTGCGCCTGGCCCACCAATTAATTCCATGACGTCGATTTCTCCGCATGAAGGCCATCCAACAGTGGAAATATTGTCTCCTAACATCCACAGTGCAGGCCAGATTCCTTGTCCGTAAGGAATTGCAGCACGAATATCAATGCGTCCATATTTCCAAGATTTTATTCCTTGGGTTTTCATTCTTGTGGAGGTATACAACTGTGAATTAAATGGTTGATTCTTAGCTGTAATTTCTAAATATCCTCCGTTGAGCGTGTAATTTTGGTTGGTATAGTATTGTAACTCATTGTTACCCCATCCTCCACTGCCGGTACCAATATCAAAGGTCCAATCACTGGAAAGGCTTGTCCCATTAAATTCGTCGCTCCAAACCAAGGAATAGTTGGCATATGAATTTGGTGTGCTGTATCCTGTTGTCGGTGCTCCTGATGTCACTCCTCCCGAGACGGAAACCATTACGTTTTCCACCTTTTGAATAAAATCAGTATACGTTGTATGCGCACATGTTTTAATTGAATAAGTTCCAGATGCTGAATACGTATGAGTAGCATGTCCATCTGTTGTTTCAACTACCGTAGAATCATTGTTGTGATAAAAAGTAACGGTGTAGAAATTTGCTTGTTCTGCAGTCGCATGAACCTCTACTAAACCTCCCGTCGTTGTAATAGATGTAACCAAGTTAGTTGGCAAGGTAACGATTGGGGGTTTGTTTTTATCGCAGCCTGCGAGTCCAGCAAAAACGAAAACAATTAGGTGATGAATGCTCATAATCATGATGTTATTCACTTTTCAGGCGTAAATACCAATTTAATCCGCCTGCGTGATGTTTGTATTGTAAAGATAGGGTGGAGTCAGTGATTTCCAATATTTTGTATGTATGAACTCCAGAGTAGAAGCCCATAAAGGCATTATTGGAAATCGTTATTGTGGTATCTGCATTTTCGAGCAAGGTCCATGACTCGTTCATTTGATCAGCATAAGGCGCCGTAAAATCTCCAAGGTTTTGAAATGACCCAGGGAAGTTAGCAGAAAGAGAATTGTGCACATACACGTCTCCATGGTTGATCATGTCGAATTTGAATCCGTTCAAATGGAACACGTATTGATCACCGTATAATCCTGCACCAGCTTTATCTAATGGGCCTGCGGACCAATATTCCGGAGTATTTCCTAGCGGACTAATTGGATCCGGACCAACACCCATGTGTCCATCAGCAGTAGAGTCAATTACCCATGTTTTATAACCTGGACCGTTAATTCCACCCGTTAACATGATGTAAATGGGATTGTTCAGAAGCCCTAAATCATCTTGAGTAATGGTAATTTCTTGCGTAGAACTCTTGCTTCCTCCTGAGGAAAACACGGTTAATTTTACGGTGTAAGTTCCTGCATACGGGTATGGAGAACTCACGGAAGCACCTTTCGCTTTGGTCCCATTTCCAAAGTCCCATAGGCATTGAAGAGATGGATTATTTGCTGTAAACTCAATGGTGTTGGCATTACCCGCGGAAGGAGTATAGGAGAAAGCGGCATCAGCAGCAGTAGGTGCAGGACCTAATTGCGGATTGTCTTTTTTACAAGCAAAAAGTAATGCTAAAATGCTTGCTGAAAATAGTAGTTTCATTTTCATAATTCTAAATGTTAATAACCTGGGTTTTGTGACCAATTACCACCGGTCAAATCAATTTCAACTTGAGGAATCGGGAATAATTCATGTTTACCTGCGATAAAGCCATCAATGTTCGTTGCGGCTTGTCCTGTTCGAACTAAGTCGAAAAAGCGCAATCCTTCACCAGACAATTCAAAACGACGTTCTCTGTATATTTTATCGATCGAATTGACCGTAATTCCTTGGATTCCCGCCCTTGACCTAACTTGATTTACAAGAGCTTGCGCTGTCGAAGCGTTTCCAAGCTGGTAATGAGCTTCTGCAGCCATTAAAAGCACATCAGCATAGCGCATGACACGGTAATTCACTGGACTTGTTAAGTCGTTGTCCGGAAGTCCAATTTCACCCTGACGTTTGATGTATTTATTATTGTAGTATCCAGTATGTCCTCCCGCACCAATTGCATAGGTAATAGAGGCTGCGTTCGGCTGTGCGGCAATAAACGCATCGATGTCAAGAACTGTTGCATTTCTACGTGGGTCTATGGAACTAAAGGCATCATACAAGTCTTGTGTAGGCAAGTTGTAACTGTTTCCATCTCCGTAAACCGGACCATTGTACTGACGAATTCCTTGGAATCCTACAGCAGCATTTCCCTCTAGGCAAATCAAACAACCGTAGCTTCCACCTTCTAAACCAGTGTATTCCACATCAAATACTGTTTCGCTGTTGTTTTCATTGGCAACAGAAAATAAGTCGTTGTAATTTGGAATTAAGCTATAACTTCCTGTTGCAATGACTTCGTCAAACGTTGCTGCGGCTTCTGTAAATTTATTTTGGTAGAGGTATACTTTTCCAAGAAAGGACAAGGCTGCCCCTTTTGTTGCTCTTCCTTTTTGACTAGCAACAGGATTCAGTACTTCTGACGCATCTTTTAAATCTTTTTCAATCTGTGCATAAACCTCCGTTTTCGGAGATCGAGCGATTTGAAGTGCTTCTTCAATACCGATGCGTTTATCAATAATTAATGGCACATCTCCAAAGTATTTCACGAGCTCAAAATAGTAGTAAGCACGCAGGAATTTAGCTTCTGCCATAATGTGCGCTTTACCTGGAAAATCGATGTTGTCTTTGTTTTCAAGGATGTAGTTTGCACGTGTTAACCCCGTATAATTCCATCGGAAAACGTTTCTAAGTTCAACATTCACACCGCCGTGGGTCATGTTGTCGATTTGGTGTAATCCTGGGGAATCATTGACACTTTCCCCACCCGCGATAGCATTGTCGGAAGCAATTTCTCCAATCCACATGGTTAAGAAGGATGCTTGTAACATATCGTATGCACCGGTTAATGCGCGGTCATAATCTTCCGGAGTTTGAAAGAAGTTCTCTACATCTTGTGTGTAAGGAGGATCTACAGAAAGGAACTTGTCACAAGCTGTTTGTGTCAGTGCAAGGATGAATAGCCCTGTAAATATTAGTGATTTTTGAATGAGTCTCATCGTTTAAAATTTTAATTGTACACCACCCATGAATGTTTTTGCTTGCGGATAAAATCCGTAGTCAACTCCTGCTGAAAGCGCACCTGAAGAACCAAGATCAGGGTCGAATCCTTGGTAACGTGTCAGTGTAAACAGGTTATTTGCAGATACATAGATTCTGAAGGAATCCACTTTGATTTTCTTTAATTTCGCTGCGGAGAAGCTGTATCCAAGTTGAACGTTTTTCAAACGAGCAAATGATCCGTCTTCAACGTAATAAGAAGAGAACAAATTATTGCGTGTAGCTTCTGTTGTCACACGTGGATTTACATTTGTTGAGCCTTCTCCTGTCCAACGGTCAACCATATATCCCAATTGATTTGCATAGGGTTGTTGGCGCTCGTAGTTACGGATGATTTCTTGTCCAATTGCTGAATAAAGCATCCCTGAAAGGTCAAACGCTTTGTAGCGAACGTTGAAAGAGAATCCGAAGGTAAAGTCTGGAATAGCTGACCCCAAGTACGTTTTGTCGGAATCGTTGTTAAAGTTAATGACACCGTCACCGTTTTGGTCAACAAAGATCAAATCTCCTGGTTTTGCGCCGTCTTGTACAACTGGTGAAGCATCAATTTGTTCTTGCGTTTGGTATATACCAGCGGTTTGGTAACCGAAGAAATAACCGATTTCGTATCCTTCTTGAAAACGTGTAGCGACATCTCCTCCAACGCTAAATCCAGCACCAGGAATGTAATCCACGCCATCCGGAACTTTCGTTACCTTATTCGTGATGGTTGTGACGTTAAAATTCAAGTCCGTAGAGAAATCTTTTTTCTTACGTAAATGGTATGCAAATTCTAATTCAAGCCCTTTGTTAGAAACATTTCCTGCGTTGATTACCGGTGGATATCCCCCCGGACCATAAGAACCAATGATGGCTGTTACGTCTGGTTGGAACAATAAATCATTGGTGTTTTTGATGAAATAATTGGTCGTGAAGTCTAGTTTTTTCCAGAAAGTGAAGTCCGCACCTATGTTTAATTGACGTGTTGTTTCCCATTTCAAATCTGGATTTGATGGACGCCCAATTGCTACACCTTGTGTGATTAAATCGTCGAAAACATAAACACCTTCTCCGTTTAAGAGTCCGCGGTAAGCAAAGTTAGGAATCTGGTCATTTCCAGAAACACCGTAGCTGATGCGAAGTTTCGCGTAGTCGATGAATTTCACTTTGAAGAAAGATTCCTCGGACATCAACCAACCAGCCGACGCTGTTGGGAAGACACCATAACGGCTATTTGCCCCAAACTTGCTTGATCCGTCACGTCTAACGATTCCGGAGAACATGTATTTTTCTTTAAAGCTGTATTCTGCACGTAAGAAGGAGGAAACGAGACGCTCTGTAAATTCCCAAGATCCAACGTTATTTAAGTATCCACCTTGTGCTGTATTTGCTGAGATGTCTGCGTATAGAACGGAATTGTTTGGAATACCGAACGCTGTTCCATTGATAGAACTTCCTTCTCTTTGGAAGATGGAAATCCCGGCAGTTCCTTTGATTTTGTGTACTTCTGCGAATGTTTTCTCGTAGTTTAAAAAGCTTTCATAGGTTAAATCAACGAAGGTTGAGCGCTCTTCATAAACAGCGGCACCACGGTTGATTTCGACACCTGGAGCAAGCTCCACTGTTGGTGATTCTAGGTCATCGTTCAGCGCGGTGTTTGCATATTTTCCGTCTCCATACCAAACAAGCGGAGAGAATACTTTTCCATCCACAAACGCCACATTGTAGTTGAAACGATTGGTAAAGGATAAATGGTCATTGAATTCGTATACAAACTCTTCTTTTCCAACAATTTTGTTCGCGGTGTTCCAGTTGTATTGGTTTTGCATTTGCGCAATTGGATTGATGATGTCACTCACTTCTTCCATGTAGGAGAATTGTCCATTCGGTTTGCGAATGGGAACATTCGGGAATGCGTTAATCGTATTGTATAACACAGATCCGATACCGTTTTCAGGTAAAGTACTGCGCGCATCGTTTGAGTATAGCAATACAGAGTTCAATTTCAGTTTTGAGGACATATCTGTACTGAAGTTCAAACGTGCGTTGTAACGAGAGAAATTCGATTTTGGTCCACCAACGATACCGTCTTGATTAAAGTATCCAAGTGCGATGGAATAACGCGTGTTCATCGTTCCTCCACTGATGCTTAAGTTGTGGCTTTGAATGGGTGCGGTTTGGAAGATAGAATCTTGCCAAGCTGTTCCAATTCCTAAATTGGTGTTATTGAATGGTATGTCTTGCCCACCCATAGCAAACATTTCGTTTTTGATGACCGCATACTCCTGAGCACTCAATAAATCAAGTTTTCTGGAAGTTTGCTGTTGACCCCAATAAGCATTGTATTCTACTTGCGGCTTGCTATTGATGTTTCCTTTTTTCGTTTCCACGATGATCACCCCATTTGCTGCACGAACACCGTAAATACCTGCTGTAGCGTCTTTTAGCACGTTAATGGATTTGATGTCTGATGGATTCAATGCATTCAATCCTTCGGAATCATACACCACTCCATCTACTAGGATTAACGGATCATTGTCGCCAAATGTAGATAGTCCACGAATACGGATGTTAGAAGATCCACCTGGTGAACCTGAGTTCGTTGCGATGTTTACTCCGGCAACTTGTCCTTGTAAGGCTTGATCGACACGAGCAACGCTCATTTTTTCGATGTTTTCACCGTTCACTTTCGAAGTCGCTCCGGTGACTTCTTTGCTTTTAGCCGTTCCGTATCCAACGATTACCTCTTGTTGGTTGTTTACAAGTTCTACAAGAACGACATCCAGTGTACTACGTCCGTTTAACTTAACTTCTTGTTTTTCATAGCCAGTGAGCGTAAACAATAGTGAAGAATTTGCTGCGTCGCTTACCTTTAAGCGGTAAAAACCAGTTCCATCGGTCGTAACACCGGTCGTAACACCTTTGACTTGAACCTTGACAAAAGGCAAGCCCACGTTTTGTTCGCTTTTTACGAAACCTGTGACCGACATTTCTTGTGAAAATGCAAAGCCACTCATTCCAATAAAAAGCAGTTGAATGAATAGTTTTTTAATCATTTTAGCTTAGTTAGTGTCGTAAATATAGGAAGATTATTAATTATTGTACAAAGCACAATAACATTTTTTTAAAACAGTGTCCAATAAAAAAGAGGCCTAAGCCTCTTTTACTAAGTATTTAACCATTGACTTTGCGAAATGTTCGCTAGCCGATGTAAATATATAAATAATTGTACAAAATACAATAAGTAAGCTTATTTTATTTTTACATCTTAAATGTATAGCGATTTTGTCGGATTATTTCATGGTAGGCGTCCTTGTCAAACGAGAAGAGTTTAGCTGGACGATGTTTCACATTTTGCTGTTTTTCATCATGCGCTATAAGGGGGATGTTTTTAATCTTTTTTCTAAAATTGGCTTTATCAAATGCTTGATCCATGGCAAATTCATACAACTGTTGAAATTCATTCAAGGTAAAACGCTCTGGTAGCATATCAAAACAGATTGGTTCATTCTGAAGTTTTAACTTCAGCATTTCATAGGTGCTGTTTAAGATATGGTTGTGATCAAACGCTAAATCAGGCATGTTTTTGAGGGAAACCCACTGTACATCGCCGGCCCATGAGGATGCCTTTACTTCAAAATCTTCGATGCGCAGCAGCGCAAAGTAGGAAATGGTAATGACACGCCCCTGTGGATGTCTATCTGGTTTGCCAAATGTTTGCGATTGATGCATGACAATGTTGTTGAGCCCGGTTAACTCAAATAAAACGCGCTCTGCCGCTTGTTCCAAATTTTCATCTGGATAGATCAAATCTCCCGGAATTGCCCATAGGTTTTCAAACGGCTCCATCGCCCTTTTTATCAGCAGGGTTTTTATTTCTCCCTCGGAATAGCCAAAAAGGATGCAATCCACGGAGAATGCCGAGGTGAAAAAGTCATTAAAATCAATGCGATACATGCTCAAAATAAAGGGGGTTAATGTCCAGAAACGTTTTCGCTTGAGAAAATATCAACCCCTCGTTTCTGAAGAATTTTGTTCACACTCCAAGCAAAGTAGGCAAGGTAGCTAAAGCAAGCGACACCCAACCAATAAGATTGTTGAATTCCTAAAACGTTATCATCAGCTAAGGCTCCTTGCAGGACAGAAATAAATCCGCCGCCCATAATCATCATAATCAGCAGACTTGATGCTGTGTTGGTATTTTCACCCATTCCTGCAATGGACAGGGTAAAGATACATGGCCATAAAGTACTGCAAAACAATCCAACGGAAATAAAGGCAAAAACGCTGGTCATACCCGTGCTATATATTCCGATGACCAATCCAATCGCGCCTAAAGTGGAATAAATCAGGATTTGTTTCACGGGATTTCCTGCACTCACGTAATCTGCTAAAATCAATAGGACAACAATCCCTAAATACGGATAAAGTTCTTGAATGTCGTGTCCTCCAATGATGTTTGCGCCGGCAAAAATACCAAAAGCAACGAAAGGCAAAACGACACCCAGCAAGGTCTTCATCGATTTACTTAAATCAAATACACCGGCAGCCGAAGTCCAACGTCCAATCATCAAGCTGGCCCAATACAAGGAAACAAATGGAGCCACTGCATTTTCTGGCGTTCCTAATTTTTGTTTCATGAACTCAGGCAAGTTGCTAGCTGTCGCTACTTCAACACCTACATACAGGAAAATAGCCACCATTCCCAATAATACTTGTGGGTGTTTGATAGTTTCCATGATTTTTCCTGCTCCTTCAGATGAAGATCCTTCAATGTGATCCGGAACGGAAGAAAACTTAAAGAAAATAGCGGCGATGACAAACGCTAATCCTAAGAACAAATAAGGAGTTTGGACCGCTTTTAAATCCAATGGTGAATCACCGCTAGATAATCCACCAAAGATGGCAAATGAGACGATTACTGGACCAATCGTGGTTCCCACGTTATTGATCCCCCCAGCCATGCTCAGACGAATGTTCCCTTTTGATGGATCTCCCATTTGTATGGCAAGGGGATTGGCAGCAATTTGTTGCAGGGAAAATCCGAGCCCTACGATGAACAAGCCAGAAATGAGTAAAGTAAAGGATGCATTGTTTGAAGCTGGAATAAACAACAAGGTTCCGGCAGCAGAAATCAATAAACCAAGAGCAAGCCCATTCCGGTATCCGATTTTATTCAAAACGTCCTTTTTCAAGGCGGCAGAAATCGCAAAATATAGGATGGAACCTACCGTATAAGCTACATAGAATGCGAAGGAAATCAATTGAGATTCAAATTGACTTAAGCGGAGCGCTTTCTTGAAGACAGGAATAAGGATGTCGTTACTCGCCGCAACAAATCCCCAGAAAAAGAAAATAGTGATTAATGTGCCAAATGCACCGAAATTCGTTTTTTTCACAAAAGAAGGTTTAAATTATTGTCCAATTTACAATAATTAAAAAAACCGCACAGATTTTTTCAATTATTTTGCGAACGAAAATAAACATTATATATGAAAGATCGAATCCCGAACAACGAAAAAGTAAACTAGCTTACTTGTTGATTTGTGGTTGTTTGGTCTTGGTATTTGGTCAAGTCTTTGACTGCTTTGACTATTGAAAGTGTATCAAATCCACAGTCTGCCCATAATTCTTCCTGTGTCCCATGGTGGATGTATTCATCAGGAATACCGAGTCGAACAAGTTCTGCTTGGTATTTTTGATCAACCATGAATTCAATCACAGCGGACCCAAATCCTCCCATTAAACAGCCATCTTCTACAGTGATCACATGCTTAAATTTAGAAAAGACTTCATGAAGCATGACTTCATCGATGGGTTTAACAAAGCGCATGTCGTAATGAGCGACAGAAATACCCAATCCCTTCAACTCTTGAATCGCTTCATGTGCAAAATTTCCTGGATGTCCGATAGTCAAAATGGCTACGTCCTCACCACTTGTTACTTTTCTACCTTCTCCTATCCGTATTTCTTTTAATGGGGTCTTCCAATCGGTCATGACACCGTTTCCTCTTGGGTAACGAATAGAGAAAGGACCTTGGTCTTTTAATTGAGCAGTATACATCAAATTACGCAATTCTTCTTCATTCATTGGTGCAGAAACCACCATGTTCGGAATGCAGCGCATGTACGCTAGATCATATGCCCCGTGATGTGTTGCGCCATCTGCGCCAACGAGTCCACCACGATCCAAGCAAAAAACGACATTTAAATTTTGCAATGCCACATCGTGCAATACTTGGTCATACGCGCGTTGCATGAAGGAAGAATAAATGTTACAAAAAGGCACCATTCCTTGGGTTGCTAGTCCAGCACTAAACGTTACCGCGTGCTGTTCTGCGATTCCAACATCAAAACTTCGATCGGGCATTGCTGCCATCATGATGTTTAGGGAGCAACCTGACGGCATAGCCGGCGTAACACCCATGATTTTATCGTTTTTCTCCGCTAATTCTACAATGGTGTGTCCAAATACATCTTGGTATTTAGGCGGCTGTGGAGATTTCGGTGTGATTTTAACGATTTCACCCGTCTCTTTATTAAATACACCGGGAGCATGCCATTTCGTTGGATTTCCTTCTTCAGAAAACTTATATCCAGCACCTTTTCTGGTAATGCAATGTAAAATCTTCGGGCCTGGAATGTCTTTTAAATCCGCTAAAACTTTCGCTAACCCCACCACATCGTGGCCATCTACCGGGCCAAAATACCGGAAGTTTAAGGATTCAAATAAATTACTTTGTTTCAACAAAGTCCCTTTCAAAGCATGTGATACTTTGGAAGCAATGGTTTGTGCATCTGGTCCAAATTTGGAAACTTTACCGAGTAATTTCCACACTTCATCTTTAACTTTGTTGTAGGTGTGAGAGGTGGTGATATCCGTTAAGTATTCTTTTAATGCACCAACATTTGGATCAATGGACATGCAATTGTCGTTCAAAATCACCAATAAATTCGCGTCTTTTTCGAATCCCGCATGATTCATCCCTTCAAAGGCTAAGCCCGCTGTCATGGCGCCATCACCAATAATCGCAACGTGCTGACGTGAAGTCTCACCTTTGTAACGATTGGCAACGGCCATTCCTAAAGCGGCTGAAATAGAAGTGGATGAGTGTCCAACGCCAAACGTATCGTATTCGCTTTCCGAACGTTTTGGGAATCCAGACATGCCGCCTTTCAAGCGATTTGTATGAAAACGCTCGCGTCGTCCGGTGAGTATTTTATGTCCGTAGGCCTGGTGACCAACGTCCCAAACCAATTGATCTTTTGGCGTATCAAATACATAATGCAAAGCAACGGAAAGTTCAACCACACCAAGGCTCGCACCAAAATGACTATTCCCAATTTCGGAGATAACATCTACGATGTACTGACGTAATTCGTCTGCCACTTGAGGAAGTTGATCTTCGGAAAATTTTTCACGCAAGTCTTCAGGAGTGACAATTTGCTCCAAAAACGGTCCTGCTTGATAGTTATGAGATGCCATTTAACAAAATTAATCTGATTCGGTGATTAATGAACAATCAATCGAATAAAAAGTTTAAAGAATTCGTTTTTTCGAAAAAGAGGGGCGCTCCATTTTAAAAACAAAAAGCACATACAGGAGTAAAAGCGTATTCTGGAGGATGAACTGAAGGAAATAACGCTCCAAATGAATCCTTGATCCGATGAAGTAAAGGAGTAAAGCCAATCCCAGGTATAGCGCGAACTTCTTGATGTTATAAGGAATAGGGTAGTGTTTTTGTCCGAGAAAATAGGAAATGACCATCTGTACAGCATATACAATGAACGTTGCCCATGCACTGGCCATATATCCGTATTTGGGAATAAAAATAATGTTGATGCCAATTGTTAAGGAGGCGCCAATCAAAGCAATATATGCGCCATATTGGGTCTTTCCACTCAATTTGTACCAGATACTTTGGTTGTAGTAAATCCCAAGAAAGACATTGGCCAAAAGTAGAATAGGAACAACGGGTAATCCGGCCCAATAGCTTTTATTTTGAATGAAATGTTTAAATAAGTCGATGTTTAAACTGACAAACAAAAAGACCAAACAGACAGTCGCGACAAAGAGATTCATGACCTTCACGTAAATCACATTGCGCTCTTCGTTTTTCATTTGATTGAAAAAGAAGGGTTCTGCCGCATAGCGATAGGCTTGAAGTAAAATGGTCACTAACATCGCTAATTTGTAACAGGCGCTGTAAATCCCCACTTCTGCTTCAGCGGTATGGAGCGTACTCAAGTCTGCTGGATTGTAGATGATTTGTTTTAATAGAATCCGGTCAATCGTCTCGTTGATGATCCCAGCAAAACTACCGATGACTAGTGGAAAGGAATAAAACACCATCAACTTCATTTCTGTCCAGTTGATTTTTAATCCCGATAAATTGAACGAATCATACAACATCAGCGGCTTGACCAATGATGCGCATAGATTAGCAAGCAGAATAAATAACACTCCTTCCTCTGGTCGCTCTGGATCGAAAAGATACAGCATGAGGAATAGATTCAATCCAATATTGACCAATATCGACGTGATTTGAATACTCACAAAACGCAACGATTTTTCTTCCGATCTCAATTTAGCAAGTGGAATGGCTGAAACCGCGTCAATACAGACAATAATCCCGAGTAAAATGATGTATTCGTTGTGTCCCTCATAGAGCATAAACGACGCAATGTCATTATTGAAGAACAATAAAATGGCAAAAAAGAACACGTTGAGTCCAAGGACGGTTGCCAGTGAATTCAAATAGGTTTGTTGCTTGTTTTCGCTGGTTTGAATAAAGCGAAAGAACGCGGTCTCCATTCCAAAAGTGAGTATGACAATCAAAAATGCGACCCATGCGTACAATTCCGATACAACGCCGTAGTGAGCAGGATCTGTAAAAACACTCGTGTATAAAGGAACAAGCAAATAATTCAACAAACGTCCGACGATGGAAGAAAGTCCATAGACGGCTGTTTGACTAATTAATTTGCGAATGGGATTGCTCATCTTAGCCTCTAAAATTGGCTTTGCGTTTTTCTAAAAATGCCGTGGTTCCTTCGATGAATTCTGGACTTCCGAAGCATTGAGCAAAGGATTCAATTTCTGTTTCATAGCCATTCACTCCATCTTTAAATCCTGCATTGACAGAGCGAATCGCCGCAGCTATTGCCATTGGAGAATTTGCCAATATTTTTTGTGCTATTTCTTCGCATTTTGACATTAATTCGGCTTGTTCAACTACGTGGTTGACTAATCCCCACTGTAAAGCTTCATCCGCTTTCAACATTCCTGCTGTGAAGATGATTTCATTGGCCTTTCCTTTTCCAATTAATTGTGGAAGTCTTTGTGTTCCGCCATATCCCGGAATGACACCCAATGAAACTTCCGGCAATCCCATACGCGCGTTGCTTGATGCTACGCGGATGTGCGCTGCCATCGCTAGTTCTAGTCCACCACCAAGTGCAAAGCCATTCACCGCAGCGATGACAGGTGTACTCAGGTTTTCAATGAAATCAAAAAGCGTGGTTTGACCAGTTACGGCCAATTCTCCTCCTTGAGCAATCGTAAAATCAGCGAATTCTTTGATGTCAGCACCCGCAACAAATGCTTTTTCTCCTGAACCGGTTAAAATAATTGCTCCAACAGATGAATCTCGATTAAATGAATCTAAAGCAGTATGCAATTCAGTAATGGTGTCTTTATTCAAGGCGTTTAACTGATTTGGGCGATTAATCGTGATGTAACCAATGTGGTTTTTTACTTCGGCGAGGATAAGTTGATACATAAATTGAATTTGTTTGCTAAAATAGCGAGAAATTTTCGTTCGGTTTCTAGTGCGGAATACTGATTCTAAAAGTTGTTCCTTTATCTAGTTCTGATGCAACAACAAACACGCGTCCTTTGTGGTATTCTTCCACAATGCGTTTCACCAAAGTCAGCCCAAGTCCCCATCCACGTTTTTTAGTGGAATATCCAGGTTGAAAAATGGATTTGATTTGTTTCGCAGTCAGACCTTTTCCGGTATCAGTGATGTCCACATGCACCCATTCTGCTACTTCTTTGATCTGCACCTGTAATTTACCAACTCCTCCCATGGCATCAACGGCGTTTTTACAAATGTTTTCGACTACCCATTCCATTAGGGAACGGTTGTGCAGAACAATCATTGGACGTTGTCCTTCTACCGTGAATTCGATGTCAATTTTATCGGAAAGCCTTGCTTTTAAGTAATTTAAGTTGTTTTCAATGGTAAAGACAAAGTCTTCTTCCACCAGTTTCGCTCCTGATCCTATCTTCGAGAATCGATCGGTGATTTTTTCTAAACGCTGCAAGTCTTTTTGCATCTCTCGAGGCACCATTGGATCCACATCTTCATTCTCCAGGTAACTTACCCAAGCCATTAAAGAGGATAGGGGAGTCCCGAGTTGGTGTGCCGTTTCTTTCGCGAGCCCAGCCCAAACTTGATTCTGCTCGGCCTTTCGATAAGTAGAAAATAACAAGTAGCCGATGATTACAATCAATCCAACTACGCCAAATTGAATATATGGCAGCCAAATGAGCTGCTTCACTTCGGGACTGTCACTGAAATAAAGGACTTTTTCCCCTTCACCAAAATTGATGCGAATCGGGACGTTTTGCGCCTTTAAATCAGCGATGGTTTTCAACAGATGTTCGGAGTCTAATTCTTTCTTTGACAAGTTGCTGGAAATCACCTTTTGTTCCTTCACGTCATAGAATAACACGGGAATCAAGTTGGACTGATTCCCCAAATCTTGATTGAAAGAGGAAATCAAAGAGTCACTTTGCTTTTGTAGGTTTAAATAGGCTTCCGATTCGCCATATAAAAAGGACATATGCATGTCGCCAAAGACATTTATTTTAAATTCATGGCCTTCATGCTTCCATTTTTTAGCAAGGGCTAAAATTTCGCCTTCGCGATTTTCTTCGTTAAATAAGGTGTCTAGGTTTCGAAATTGTGCCAGCGTTCCATCATCGTTTAATAAGACAACAGGAATGTCTTTGTTGGATTCAATGATGTTTAAGGTAAAGGCTAAATCTTGGTTTAGTGATAAATCAGAGGGATTCAATAAGGTTTTTTGTGCTTCCACAACCAATTCAATCTTCTCGCGTTCTTTTTCTCTCAGTGATTTAAAGATTCGCGCATTCAACTCCACTAATTCCACTTTCTTTTTGAGAGCACTTGCCCATTCCTTGGCCTTTGATCGATCGCGTTCAGCGATTTTTTGGATCATTTGATTGGAGACAAACAAAGAAGCTCCTATAATAAGGAGTGAAACGAAAATCAGTATAACTTTCCAGCGTTGTTTGGCAGAATATAAGTCCATTGGACACGAATTTAAGGAGATTTCGTTTGTTTAACGCACGCTTTCGAAACTTAGTATGCGAGATTCGATGTTTTCGCAAATACGTTGATGGTCAAAATAGGCTCGAAAGTCTTTGGCGTCAAAGTTTTCAGGAACACGTTCAGCAATTTTCTCCATCGCCAGTGCAAAGGAAGATGAATTTCCAGGCTCCACTAAAATCCCAAAAGGAAACTTCGTCAACAGTTCTTTGGAGCCCCCAGAATTCGTCGCAATTACTGGTGTTTGGTGAGCAAGAGCTTCAATGGTACTCATGCCAAAGGTTTCAAAGTCAGAAGCCATGATAAGCGCATCGATGGCACGGTAAAATGGACTTGTTTCTGAATGGAAACCACAAAAAGCGACTTGCCCCTCCAATTTTTTTTCTTGGATGAGGTTTTGTAGTTCGGAAAAATAGGAATCTGGCGAATCTGGGGTCTCTTCACCCACAATAATTAATTGGAATTGTGTGCTTTGGAGTTGATGAAGGGCTAAAATGGCCAATTCGATGCGTTTTTTTCGGTCAATCCGCCCAATCATTCCAAAAATCACCTTGTCAAGGGGAAGTTTTAGTTTGATTCTGGCTTCGATTTGACTTAATGGTGAAATTTGATTAAAATCGAACGCAGATGGAATAACACACACCTTATTTGTGTCCACGCGCGTAGACGAAAGCACCTTTTCCTTCATGTATTCAAGTGAACAGATCCAAGAACTCAAAAATGAGTAACGGATGGTTCGATAGAGCTGTTGTTTTTGCTCCTGGAACATTAGTTCCATAAAAAAATGGACGTGAATCCGTTTAAAAGAAAAAAAAGCAATGCTTGCGCCTAAGCTGATGTCCGATGTATTGCGAATCATCACCTGCTTCACAGCTCGTTTGTTCAGACTGAGCAAAAGCATCCATGCACTCCAAAATGCATAATGTCGAGCAGGTTTTCGAATGCTGATGACAGAAAGTTGAGCGTCTAATGCCGCTGTTTCAAGCGGTGAGTTTTTTGTGCAGATGACCGTAATTTCGTGTCCTCTCGCCTGCATCCAAAGCGCATTTCGAAGATGATTCATCTCCAGTCCTCCCCAGCCGCGGGAAGTACATAAATAAGCAAGGTGCAATTTTTTTATCAAAACGTATTTTCGTGGACGAATATAGATAAATCGATTAATTTTGTCCAATGATAAAAAATCTTTTAAAAAATCCACTGGCAGTTTTCGTACTGACATTCGTTCTTTTCGCGGTGCCCTTATTTTTCTTCAACATCAGTATTTTCGATGGAGAAATTGTGGTGATGCAAGGAACGCGTGAAATGGCTTTGCCGATCAAACTGAGCTTGTCCTATTTTATAGGAGTAGGAATAAACGCGGAGGACCTCAAAGACATCCAAGGATTTCATTTGGTGTCGAAAGGATATTTTCTAGCGGCTTGTCTATTAATCGGATTTCCATCACTCATGGCGTATCGATCATATATTGCGAATAGAGTAGGATAAAACCCCCCAGTTATACCTTTAATATATAGCAAGTAAAAATTCCCTTATAAACTTTTCGTTCGTCCACCGTCTACAGGCAAGTTGATGCCATTGATGTACGATGCTTCTGGAGACGCTAAAAAACAAACCGCTGCGGCAACCTCTTCCGGTTCTGCAATGCGATTCATCGGTGTTTCGTGTCCCATTTCTTCGAAAATACCCGAAACTGTTTGCCCAGTTTTCCCAGCTTTTACTCCAGCAATTTCTGTCAAGCGAGAGGTATTGGTTGCGCCAGGTAGAACATTGTTCACCGTAATTCCATATTGACCAAGTTCGCCCGCCAGTGTTTTACTCCAATTGGCAACCGCGCCGCGAATGGTGTTTGACACCCCTAAATTCGGCAAGGGTTGTTTCACGGAAGTCGAAATGATATTGATGATGCGACCGTATCCATATTCGATCATTCCCGGATAGACGGCTTGCATTAAAATATGGTTACAGATCAAGTGTTGGTTAAAGGTATTGATGAACTCTTCTGGTGCAGCATCTTTTATCAACCCACCTTTTGGTCCACCAGTATTGTTGACCAACACATGTACGCGATGACCATCAGTTATAAACGCGTTGATGATTGTTTTTAATTCAGTGGGTTTTGCAAAGTCTGCCACCAGGTATTGGTGTTCTTGTCCCGCAGAACGATCTAATTGCGACAGCGCCGCTTTTAATTTTTCTTCATTTCGGGCCAACAGCACCAAATCGAATCCATTTTTTGCTAATTGCTTTGCCACGGCAAAACCAATACCTTGTGTTGAACCACAAACGAGGGCAACTTTCTTTTGATGAGAATCAATCATTGTTACGGATATTAAATCGTTAAATCTAGAAATGAAGAATGGTACAAATTTAAGGAAACAAACCGATGCCGGAAATATTCGTTCGATTAAAATGCGGGTGTTTTACGGTAGACAGTAAATATAAACGAAGTGTGTTTTTCAGCTTCTGTAGCGGAAAAAAGAGAATAACCGAGAATCGGTTAAACGGGTCAATGTGAATCAAATCAGTATCCTAAAATCAAGGGTTTTTTAATTTTTATTTTGAGTTTTATATTTTTCGCTTATATTTGTCCATTATAAAATAAAAAAATCGCTATGAAGAATTTATTACGAATGAGCAATTTACTTTTTGTTTTCCTTTTGGGATTAACAGGTTACATCCAAGCTCAAACCACACTAATTGACCCAAATGCTGGGGGTGGTTTTGAATTGGGTAGTGATTTTGCTTCGAATGGTTGGACTGTTGTTAATCACGCCAGCGCAACAAACAACAATTGGTTTGTTGGAGGAACTCCAGTATCTTTTGCTGGATTGAATGCAGCCTATATTTCTAACACGAATGGCACAACTTACGGATATGATGTCAATGTAGCATCAACATCTCATTTTTACCGTGATGTCACTGTTCCTGCTGGAGAAACAAAAATTAATCTTCAGTATCAGTGGAAAGGTAATGGAGAAGGAACTAATTGGGATAGGTTGCTTGTGTATGCTGCGCCAATTAGTGTCACACCAGTTGCGGGAACACCTGCCTCTAATTCTTCAATTTTAACAGGTGCTACACTTGTCTTTGCACAAACGGTTTTCACCCAAACTACTTATACAAACGCGAACATTTTCTTGCCAGCAAGTTTAGCAGGTACAACCTTTCGTTTGATTTTCACTTTTCAAAATGACAATGGTTTCGGAGCAACTCCTGGTCCGGCAGTGGACAATATATCACTAACGTCTACTGTTCCAGGAATATTTATTTCCATTAATACGGGTAACTGGGAAAACCCAAATACTTGGGATGCCACAGCTGTTCCAACGGCGGCAGATAATGCAACAGTTTCTTTAGGGCATGTTGTTACAGTTACAACTGCAAGCCAAAGCATTAATAATTTAACAGTTGATGGTACCTTAGCATACGGTGCAACACCCACGCAATTTAACGTGAATGGAAATTTACAGGTAAATGCAGGAGGTTTAGTGAATGTGTTCAACGCTACAACAGGTAAATCCTTATTTGTTTCTGGAAACATTACCAATAATGGTCGCATTGATGTGTCTATTGGCACAACAACAGCCGGTGTGTTGAATCTTAATGGATCCGCGCCTCAAACCATTTCAGGTTCTGGAATATGGGGAGGTACTGTAGCAACTACGACAAATTTGAATGCAGTGGGTGTTATTCGCAACTTGACTTGTTCAAACACAAGCACCGCAACACCAAACATCACTTGGTCTTTCGATAACATTAGAATTGTGTATAATTTAAATCTTACAGGTGCTAGGGTTCAACTTGGAACGAACAAGTTGATTTTCGGTAACTATAATGCTGGAAACACCTTAACTGCTCCAGCAGGAACAGGGATTTTGCCTGGTGGTACATTTGCGCGTTGGTGGTCCGCCACTTCAACAGGTTCTCTAATCGCAGCTGGCGTTGACCCAACAAATGCAACAAGTAGATACCCTTTCTTGAACACAACAGGAACACTAAATAGAGCAGCATATATATCAAGATCAACACCAACTACAGGTAATTCACCAGGAGAACTTGCCGTGAAATACTCGGATGCGACAACGATGACAACCGGCTTGTCAATCCTTGATGGAGCCTACAACGTAACAGATCGTTTTGATGGAAATTGGACGGTAACATTTGGAGGCGGCTATTCACATGTCTCTGGACATACACTTGTATTGTTCGCTCCATCGGCTTATTCACCGTTGAATGGAAACTCACGAATCCTTCTTGCAGGTGCTGCTGCTCCTGGCGCACACCAAAACGGAACCATCACTCCGGGAGTGCAACGAATCAATATTCTTCAAAGTCAATTAGCGAACACCTATTACATTGGTGTTAATACATTGGATAACCAATACCCATGTGTTGGTACTCCAGCGCCAGGAAATACGCTTTCGTCTGTTTCTTTGACATGTCCTAGTGTGAACTTTACCTTATCTCTTCAAAACACAACTGCTGGACTCGGAGTAACATACCAATGGCAATCATCTGCGAATGGTTCTACTTGGGCAAACGTTGCTACAGGAGGAACAAGCGCGACGTATACAGCGAATCAAGCAGCAGCAAGCTATTACCAGTGTTTGGTAACTTGTTCAGGTCAAACAACGGCGTCTACGCCAGTTCAAGTAGCTATGGATGCTCCAACAAACTGTTACTGTACCCCAACTTATGGTACTGGAACTCTTTATGGAGATTTAATTTCAAATGTTTCTATTTCAGGGACTACTTTATCAAACAATACCGGTTTTGTAGCAGGAACACCTTCCTATGTTTTCTATACAGGTCAACCTAATTACACGGCTTCATTATTGCCATCTAGTTCTTATGTGGTGAATGTTTCTACCGGTGAGTGGGGCGACGAAGGAGTTGCCGCTTGGATTGACTATAATGACGATGGATTCTTTACTCTTTCAGAACGAATAGGGTACACGCCAACAACAATTGGTTCAGGATATACGCCAGGTGTTATTAATGCATCCTCATCATTTAATATTTCGCTTTCTTGTTCACCTCCTGCAGGAGTTCATAGAATGCGCGTAAGAATGGCATGGTTAACAAATGGAATCAATATAGACCCATGTGCTAGTTATGGTTATGGTGAAACAGAAGATTACTTGGTTACAATTGTAGCTGCGCCTTCGTGTCTTTCAATCAGCGGGCCATTAACAACCGTATCAACTACACCATTTACAGTAAATGTATCTTTCCCTGCAGGATGTGCAACCGCATCTAACTTTGATGTTGAGTACGGTCCAGTTGGTTTTGTACAAGGAACTGGAACAGTGTCAACGAACATCCCAGGAACGCTTTCTGGATTAAATGTTTTGTTAACGATTCCCGGACTTAACCCGCAAACAACATATGACTATTACGTTCGTGCAAACTGTGGATCAGGATCTACAAGTTCATGGGTTGGAGTAGGACAAGCAACAACTTTGGATCCTCCATGCGTAGGAACACCAAATGTACCTTCAGCTATATCTTCTACTCTTGTACTTTGTGCAAACCAAACAATGACACTTGAGGCTTCAGGAATGTCCTTCGGATATTCAGGAATCACCAATATTTGGGAAGAATCTTCAGACAACATTACTTGGACACCTATTTCAGGAGCGACCGCATCTATTTACCAAACCTTGCCATTATCTGCGGGTACACGTTATTTTAGATATGCGTCAGCATGTTCTTACTCAAATGCTACGGCTTACTCGAATGTTATTGCTGTTACTGTGAATGCACTTCCAACAATCAATGTTTCTGGAGTAAATAACGGAACATTCTGTGGAGTGCAAGCATTGAATGCAAGTGGAGCTGTATCATATACATGGGCACCATTAAATGTTTTAAATGGTAGCACAGGATCAACAGTATCATTTATTGGATCAGAAAACGTTGCTGTGATTGCTACAGGAACAGATGCTAATGGATGTATTGGATCTTCTGCACCATTCGCGATTACTTATGTTGCACCAACAGCAGTGACCTATACTTCTACTGTAGCTGGTTTCTGTGGTACAGGTGGCACAACGTCGATTGCATTAGTATCTACTAATACAGATTACACACACGTGTTCACTTCTCAAGGAACAGGTGTGATATCGAATGCTACATCAAGCACTTTTGATTACACAGTAACAGAAACAAGTTCAATCTCGGTTATCTCAACAGATAACATTGGTGGTTGTGTGGCTCAAAATTCAATTACGATTGGTGTAAATCCTTTACCAGTTTCGAATGTAACGGCAAGTTCAACGGATGTTTGTCCTGGAGATACTGTGACCATCAATACTGGATTGAGTGCTCAAAACTTTAGTTCAACACCAATTCCATTCGCAGCATTAAATGCACCGTCAAATGCAGTTACCTTAGTGACAGGTGGTGTTGCTACAACAGCACCAGATTTAGGATTTGGACTAGATGATGGTGGATGGTCAAACATACCTGTTGGTTTTGGATTTAATTTCTTCGGCACTAACTATACAACTGTTTCTATCGGAACAAATGGAACGATGTTTATGGGGAATGCAGGAAATGTGGCTGATTTTACCTTTACTACATTGCCAAGTGTATTTGAGCCTTTTAATATGTTGGCTGTTTTAGCAATGGACCATAATTTAAACGGGGCTTCTGGTGGAACAATCAAGTATTGGACAGAAGGTGTTGCACCAAACAGAAAATTTGTGGTGAGTTACGAGAATATTCAAGAATATGGCGCATCTGAATTCAGTACGGCCCAAGCAATTTTATATGAAACGACAGGGGTTGCAGAGGTTCATGTTACCAGTTCATCCAATGTTGACAGAAATAAATTGGTTGGAATTAATAACGGTGATGGAACAGAGGGTGTATTAGCTTATGCTTCTGGAACTACGCCATCAGCAACGAATCCAATTGCAAACCCATTTGCATACCGATTCTCTCCACCGGCAAACTTCACAACGGTTTGGTCAGCAACGACAAATGGTGTAACAACACAACTTACTACTGGAACAAATATCTTCTCGTATGACGTTGTGGTAAACGACACGACTTTATATTCGATTTCATATACGAATCAAACAACAGGATGTCAAAATTTACCGGGAACTGCTCAAATTGAAGTAAGTACTTTAGGAAATGTAGCTCCAATTGTACAAATTACAGGTCCTTCAATTGTTTGTTCTGGAAACTCTTTCAGTGTAGTTAATTCTTACACAGGATTGTTAAATGGCTTAACATTTGAATGGCAGGTTTCTACGGATAATGTTACGTTTGCAGCGATTACTGGTGCGACCGGACCAACTTTAAATACGACACAGACAGACACATCTTACTATCGTTTGATGATTACGTCTTGTTCTGGAACACCAAGTTATTCAGATACCTTGATGGTTTCGATGAATATTCCTACAGATTGTTACTGTATTCCTGAGTATCTAGCTGGTACTGACGCGGGTGATTTAATTTCAAACGTAGAAATTTTGGGGACAACCTTGGCAAATAATACAGGATTTGTCACAGGAACGCCTGCTTATGTGTTCTACACAGGTCAGCCAAACTATACGGCAACATTAGTTCCGTCTACTTCGTATACCTTAAGTATCTCCACAGGTGAATGGGGTGACGAAGGTGTTGCGGCGTGGATTGATTACAATGACGATGGGTATTTTGATGCAACTGAATTGGTAGGAGCTACAACAGGTACGATTGGTTCAGGCTACACTTTCGGTCAAATAAACGCAACGGAGACCTTCCCAATCACCATTTCATGTACACCACCAGCGGGAGTTCATAGAATGCGCGTAAGAATGGTCTATTTTGAGAATGGTGTGGATATAGATCCATGTTCTTTAGAATATTTCGGAGAGACGGAAGATTATTTAATCACCATTCAAGCAGCACCTATTTGTCCGACTCCTGGAATTCTTGTTTCTGGAACGACAACTAGTACAACTGCATTATTGAACTGGAATTTAAATTGTTCAACAGCATCTAATTTTGATTTTGAATATGGTCCTGTAGGATTTGTACCAGGTACTGGAACAATGATTTTAGATACCTTGGTAACAAATCAAATGACCTTAACAGGTTTGACGCCAAATTCAAATTATGACATCTATTACCGTGCAAATTGTGGTTCTGGAAATGTTAGTCAATGGTCAGCAGTGGCAACCTTCAGTACAGTTTGTGCTCCGATTACCTTAAATGCGGCTAGTTCGCAAGCGGGATGTGCTACCTATACTTTAGCACCTTTAGCAGAGACTGTACCTTCAAACAATGCAGGCTTAAGTCTTGGTTATTATACAGGTACGGGAGCAACAGGAGCATTGGTTTCCAATACCATTACTTCAACACAAACGGTTTATGCATATGCATCAGCAGGTACATGTGTGACGGAAATCCCAATGTTGATTACCATCAATGCGCTTCCAACAGTGAACGCAGGTGTGGATCAAGCAGTTTGTATAAATACACCAGTTACCTTAAACGGTGTGGGTGCAGTATCTTACACTTGGACAAATAACGTAACGGACGCAACATCTTTCCTTCCAACAACAACTGCAACATATACAGTAGATGGAATGGATGCAAACGGATGTCACAACACAGACCAGGTTCTAGTTACCGTTTGGGCATTACCAACAGTAAACGCAGGAGCTGATCAGACGATTTGTTTGTCTTCACCAGTAACTTTGTCAGGATCAGGAGCATTAACATACACTTGGACAAATGGTGTGACGAATTCTACTCCGTTCTTCCCAACTTCTACTGCAACATATTCAGTAGATGGTGTTGATATCAACGGATGTCACAACACAGATCAAGTTGTGGTAACTATGATTTCTCAACCGGTTGTTAATGCAGGTTTAGACCAAACAGTTTGTGCGACGACACCAGTTGTTTTGTTTGCTCAACCAACCGTAAATACTCCAGTATCTGTTACAGGATACCAATGGAGTAATAACATTGCAAATGGTTCGCAGTTTACACCAACTACAACAGCTACGTATACAGTAACTGCTACAGGAGCAAATGGTTGTTTAAACCAAGATCAAGTTGTGGTAACGGTATTGGCTTTACCAAATGTAAATGCTGGAAATGACTTTACGGTGTGTGCTGGGTTAAGCGCAACCTTAAATGCAACAGGTGCCGTTTCTTACTCTTGGAATAATGGAGTAACGCAAGCAACACCGTTCTTCCCGAATGCAACAACAACATACACCGTGACCGGAACAGGAGCGAATGGATGTACGAAAGAAGATCAAGTTGTAATAACAGTAAGTTCAGGTCCAAATGTATCTGTATCAGGAAACCAAATTGTTTGTGCGAATGCACCGGCTACTTTAAGTGCAGCAGCTGCAAATAGCATGAGTGGATACTGGTCAACAACAAATGGTCAAGGGATTATCTCACCAAACGTTTCGAATGGAACGGTGACGTATATACCAACAACGACTGACCCGGTAATCGTAAACTTAACGTATGTTGCTTCAAATGCTTGTGGTAACGCTTCTCAGTCTACAACGGTAACAGTATTGCCTATTCCAACAGTGAATGCAGGGCCAGATATCGCTTCTTGTTCAGGATTACCTGTAACATTAACGGCAACTGGAAATGGTTTCTTAACATGGAATAACAACGTAACGAACAATGCATCATTTATTCCCGCAACTTCTGCTACGTATACCGTAACAGCGGTTGGAGCGAACAACTGTACGAATTCAGATCAAATGGTATTGACGCTATTGGCTTTACCAGATGTAAACGCTGGAGCTGATCAAACGGTATGTTCTGGTTCAAGCGTTACCTTGAATGCTGCAGGAGCAAATAATTACGTTTGGAATAACGGTGTCGTGAATAACGTTTCTTTCGCACCAACAAGCACACAAACGTATACGGTCACTGGAACAGGATTGAATGGATGTCAATCATCTGATCAAGTGTCGGTAACAGTGAATGCAACACCAGTGGCATTGGTATCAGTAGTTGACGAAGTAACAGTTTCTGCATCTCCAGCAGGAATGAACTACCAATGGATTAACTGTGCTTCAGGAACAGATATTCCATCGGCTACATCTGCTCAATTTACCGCTACAGCAAACGGTTCTTATGCGGTTATGGTAACAAGTTTACAAGGATGTGAAGACGTATCAGATTGTATTACTATAACTACAGTTGGTTTAGACCAAGTGAGCATCACAGACATGAATGTATTCCCGAATCCAACAAACGGAGAAGTGAATCTTTCATTACCTGAAAATGTATCTGTAAATGTTTCAATCTTCGATGCTCAAGGTAAATTAGTAGCTGAACAAATGAATGTAACGAATAATGGAATGTTGAACATCGCTCATGTAACTACAGGAGTTTATATGGTGAGATTGACATCCTCAAACGCTATTCAAACGTTCAGAATAGTTAAAAACTAATAATCTCTTATACAGATTCAAAAGCCACCTTAGGGTGGCTTTTTTTGTGGCAAAAAAGCGGTTGGATAAATGGTATTTGGGCGTGTGATTATTACCATATTTTTAGGATAACGACCAATATTAGGATATCGGGCATATTTTGGCTAACCAAAACACTAAAAAACCCAACTTTTCTCTCGCTTCAAGATCGTTTTTTTGTGTTAAATATGCGCTAATTCCATGCTTAGTTCGGTTGAAGATAATGATGAATTAAATTCGAGTTTTTCTTTTTTTGACGCATTGTGCCATACTGTTATTAATTTAAGTTCGTCAAAAGGGATGTTTTATGTCATCATCTTGCTTAGCTGCTTTCAAGAGTGAAAGCAGCTAAAATGTATCTGCAGAGTTTGAAAATCTCCATCAAACACATGAATAATTTCGGTGGTTTTCATATATTACTGCACCTTAGAATAGACTAATTTCATTTAAAACTAGTGAATCCTTCACTCATTTAATTCACGAACGTTGCTTCATGTCTGATTCCCTATGCGCAGGAGTTAGGGAGATTAATGTTTTGAAGTGATTCTAATAATATGATGTTTTTCTTTCGGTTTTATACATCTATTCCACGAATTATTGGTTTTGGTCCTATTCCCGTTTTTTTATGAGTATCCTTGAAAGTTTAAGTATTAATCCTCGACTCAATATAGAATGTTATCTTCCAAGCAAAATCTTGGCATTATAGGCAAATAATAAAGCGTTAAAATTTCGTGCGACATACACATAATAAAACAATACAACGTTTTTCCAGATTATAATCCAGTCTATTTGTTAAGGAAGAATTTACCGCGCGTTTGGATCCCCGTTAAGGATATAGCCGATTCGTTATAAAGTTTCCATAAAAGATTCGTTTAAAAATGAAACAATTTGAACGCAAAGGGAGTTAAAGTTTGCGAAACAAGTTGTTTGTCGGGTGATATATAGTGAAAGCTAACATGTCAATAAGCAATTTTGTAATTGAATCAATTAATTTAAACATGAAACAATTGGAAACATGGTTTTACAAGAATGGTCTGTACGGGAACGAATAATACCATTATAAAACGTTCGGGGAAACAATATGTCGGTTCAATCGAACGTTAAACGCAGGCCATTTGCTCTCCCTTTAATTGTTTTCAACAATGTAATCTGTATTTAAATTTTTTGTTAATTACTTTTATTTGCATACATTTGGGACTTAATTATAATGTAGAAATTGGGTTGAATAGCTATAAAACAAAGGGATAGCAGGAAATACTAACGTGGCAAGCTACTGTTAATCAGCGGTTTACACATTAGTTTTGCCTGTTATTTTAAGGCCTAATCTTGACAAAAACGAATGAATATGAAGATGAGAACAATGATGAAAAACGAGAAAATGTTCAATGCTGATTCAAATATGAATGCCTTTTTGGTTCATTCGTTACAAAAAAACGTATCTAATAATAGAAGTATGAAGAATACCTTTCCTACTACCATGAGCAATAATATGAATGTTATGTCAACAAACACGAACCAAAAAATTGCAAAAACAGTTTTTGATTCAAATGCTCAAGCAAAATCTATATCGAATTCTATGAAAAAGTCAAATTTATTTGTTCGAGCTTTTGGAGTATTGGCATTGGTCCTTGTAAATGCCTTTGGTGTGTTTGGCCAGTGGCAACAGACAACAACTTCTGCAACGGAAGCCGAGTTCAATACTTCGGATCGTTATGAAGTGAATGGTAAATTATACTCCATTTTAAGGTCAACATCCAATGGGTACAAGGCTTCGGTTGCTATGCGAAGTGGATCAGGATGGACTTATGATTTAGATGGAACAGGTGGTACAGATGGACTTGCTATTTCATCAGCAATGTGTTACTCTCCAGTTATGTCCGTTGATCAATCTAATGGGGATATTTACGTTGCTTATAAGCAATTAAATACGGGATTGAGTTATTTTATATTTGTACAGAGATACGACGGAAACACTTGGTCAACAATCGGCGGTGGATCCATTAATACAAACAACGGATCCGCATTACAGGGTTTTACGGGCGGCAGTGATGAATTAGGGATGAAAGTTTCTAACGGAAAGGTAGTCGTTGTAGAAGGATCATCTTCTGCGGATATTTGGTATTACGATGTGAACAGTTCTTCTGCCTGGTCATACCTTACTTCGGGAGCTACAAATGAAGCGAATCCTACGAATGAAAAAAATTGGGTGTTTTCCTATGGTGCTTCTAGAGAAGACGATCCTAGTAAAGGGATAGATTTTTGTGTAACTCCGTCTGGTGATATTTACCTTTCTTATTTGTATAATAATCCGAGAATTTCAAAATACACACAATCTACAAACAGTTGGTCGCAAGTAGGCAATCAAATTACCTACAGTCCAAATACATATTATCATAAAGTTGCACAGGCGCCAGATGGTACTCTTTATTTTGGTGCTTGGGCTAAAACCTTCGGTCCGAGTACTTCTACATTAATTATGTATAAGCTAGTCGGTTCCACTTGGACAAACATTTCATCAGGACTCTATTCATATAATGGTTGGAATAATGGTTTTAGTTGGGATTTTAATTTCAATTCAACAAGTGAATTATATGTACTTTACGAGGAGCAATATGCGAATAATGTTGAAGTAAAAAAATATAATGGTACTTCTTGGGTTCTACAAACGGGTTATTGGCAAGGAACGACCAACACTTATCGTCCAAATAACGATTATGGAACAAGACTTTTCTTATCGAGTTCAAATGAATTAATTCGAGTTAGCACAACAGATAAATACTTAGATGGTGGGAAAGTTTACGCTCAGTATTTAGGTGCAAATGTTGAATATGGTTTTTTTAGTCCAGGAGCAGGCGTTCCTGGAACACTAGTATACATTTACACGCTTAATCCACAAAATGTAACTGGCGTTAGTTTTAATGGCGTTAGCGCATCCTTCACAGCTTCGTCTACGAACCATGTTATCGCAACTGTGCCCAATGGAGTGACAACGGGTCCAATTACTCTTTCCTCAAATTATGGAAATAGTACTTCATCATTCAACTTTAACCTAGCATATCCTACGTTAACTTCTTTTACTCCAACTTCTGGCCAAATAGGAGCGAGTAGAACCTTAACAGGAACGTATTTCAGTGGAAACGGTTTGACTTCGGTTAACTCGGTAACCTTTGGAGGGGTAGCAGCATCGACAATGAATGTTGCTTCTGCTACATCTATTACAGCCACTGTACCAACAGGGGCTAAAACTGGAGCAATTCGAGTTTCTAACGGTTCACAACAATCTTCAGGTGAATCAGCGGTTACAACAATAAATGCAAGCGGAGGTTTTACAGGTTGGTCAAATGCATGGCAAACACTGACGAATAACGCAAATACGAAAGCATTAACTGCTGTGAAATTCTATTTGGGAAATTCGGATGTGAACAACTCATATGATTTGTTTGTCGAGTTGCATACAAGTGACTCGAATCCTTCATCTGCAAATCCGTTTGATAAATTTAATAACACAACATTGGCAAAAACATCTCAAACTGTCAATGTCCTCCCTAGTTCGGCGAATGGATGGGTGACCTTTTTATTTGATGGAGATTTTATTTTCCAGCCTAATACGGCATATTATGCGGTTCTAAAGGAAGCAAATACGAATCCTTCTGGAACAGGATTGCAACGCGCTTTCGATGGTGTAACAAATACGTCAGATGGTGGCGCCGGAAATATGTTTGGAACATTGGCATATTCTTTTGAAACTAGCCCGGTTTTTACAATATTGCCAACAATTACCCAAACTAACACTGGTACAGCATTTTATTCATGTCCAGGTGGAATTGATGCTCAAGTTGAAACATTAACCTTGAACGCAACAAATCTTTCTGCTGACGTTATAGTTACTGCACCAACTGGCTATCAAGTTTCTTTAGACCAAAGCACATGGACAAGCAGTGTGACAATTCCATTTGGTAACGGTACATTGTCCAATTCCAATGTTTATTATAGATCACAATCATCAAATACAACTGGACTTGGTGGTAATATTGATATTACAAGTGGCGGAACATCTTTGCTAACTGTAGCTGTGACTTCAACTGTGACATCTGCGCCACAAATGTTATTGCTTGGGAATTCAATAAATCTGGATGGGGTAAATGATTATTTGTATGCAAATACTTCTACTTCTTTATCATTGAATGGTTCAACAAGTTTAACGATTGAAGCATGGATAAACCCTACAGCATGGTCATCCGCAGGAACGTATGCAGGACCAATTGCTTACAAAGGTGGTGGCGGTGAATCTTATAGATTAGGAGTTGGCGGTACAGGTCAAGTAGGATTTACGATTGCCAATCAATGGTCAAATTGGACATTAGAAACAGGAAATAATGCACTTGTATTAAATCAATGGCAACATGTAGCAGCCACTTATGATGGCGCAACTAAAGTTTTAAAGATATTTGTGAATGGTATTCAAGTTGCTTCGAATACAAATCCACAAAGTTTTAATTTGAATGGTTCATTTGGAAACTTTGCTGTAGGACGTGATCCATTTAGTGCTGACCGATGGTTTAATGGAAGCATTGACGAACTTCGTATTTGGAATGTGATGAGAACACCAACTGAGGTTTTATCTAACAAGGATGTTCAAGTATCCCCAACTTCAACTGGTTTAATGGCATATTTCCGATTTAATCAGGGAGTTGGCGCGGGTAATAATACTTCAATAACAACTTTTACAGATGCATCGGCAAATGCAAATTCATTGACTATTTCTGGCTTGGCAATGACTGGTTCTACATCGAATATTATTGGAACAGGTACGTCAATTTCCGGTCCATCAACTGCTGTAAGCGGATCAACTTATACGTTTAATTATGGAGGTTCTTACACGAATGGTGTTTGGTCTACGTCAAATACAAATTTAATTACGATTGATGCTTCAGGAGTAGTTGCTCCAATTTCTTCTGGTTCTGCCAATATTATTTACTCATATGAAGTTAATAATTGTACATATGAAACATCTTATGCAGTTACTGTTCAAGCTTCAACAGTAGCAGCTACTGGAAGTCTTAATGCATTTTCTTCATGTGCGGGATCAGTCTCACCTGAACAGACATTTGTTGTTTCAGGAACTCAATTAACTGCAAACCTAGACGTTACGGCTCCAACTGGTTATGAAGTTTCTTTATCTACAGGAACTGGTTTTGCATCCACAATAGCAATAGCCCCAACTGCAGGAACGGTAAATAATACCACGATTTATGTAAGATTGACAAGTTCAGCAACGGGTACGCCTTCAGGAAATATAACCGTCTCGTCCACTAATGCACCTGACGTCCTTGTGGCAGTTTCAGGAACCGTGAATGCTTTGCCAACGGTTACAATTAATGCGCCTGCTGCGATTTGTTCTCCTTCTACAATAGACTTAACTGCAGCGGCAGTAACTGCTGGTTCAACGGCAAGCTTAACATATACTTATTGGACGAATAGTGGAGCTACAACTTCATTAGCGTCACCTTCAGCTGTGTCGGCATCAGGCACGTATTACATTAAAGGAACAACTTCAGCGGGTTGTTCAACAACAGCTTCGGTTCTTGTTACAATTAATGATCCGATCACAGCAGTATCACTTGCTGTAAACCAACAACCTTGTAGTTCAACTGCTTCCGGATCCGCGATTATAAATATTACAGGTGGAATTGCAACAAATTATTCTTGGACAAAAGGTGGTTCCTCTTTTAATGCGCAACCAAGTAATGCACCAACAAATTTAACTGGAGGGACAGGTTCAGACATATATCAAGTAGCAGTAACGGATGCATGTGGAAATACTGTTACTTCAAATACCATTACCATAACTAATGTTGCTTTATTAACATTAACAAATGTTTCTCAAACGGGGACTATACTATGTAATGGTGCAACTACAGGCGAAATTACGGGTAGAATTACAGGTGGAGGTACGGATGCGCGTGTCTTAACAGTAACACACACGACAACCAATCAAGCATATTCTTCTCAAATTCCAACTGGAGGGTCTGCCGCTGCTGGATATACCTATACAGTTTCAAATTTACCTGCTGGAACCTACACAATCGTGGCATCAAGTACCGTCTCGAGTTGTACCGCAACTGTTTCGAATATAACAATTTCTGAACCAGCAGCTATATCGCCTACGGGTACTCCTACCGCTGCTTGTTATGGATTATCAAATGGATCAATTTCTGCTAGTGCAACTGGTGGAACAGCACCATATACATATTCGATTGATGGTACAACATTCCAATCAACAACAACATTTACCTCTTTAGTTTCTGGAACATATACCTTAACAGTAAAAGATGTGAATAACTGTACTGGAACTGCTTCAGTGCTGGTTACGCAACCTAGCACTGCGCTATCCGTTAGTGTTACAAATCAAACCAATGTAAATTGTTTTGGACAATCGACAGGTTCTGTTACAGTTGTAGGTGCTGGTGGTACAGGGACATATTCCTATTCAATAGATGGAATAAACTTCCAATCTGGCGCAACAATTAGTTCATTGCCTGCTGGAGCATATACGATCACGATTAAAGATCAATCAAATTGTATTGCAACTGCATTAGTTACAATTACTCAACCAGCTGCTTCATTAGCCGCAAGTACAACAGCTACGGATGTTTTGTGTAATAACGCGACAACAGGAGCAATTACTTCAAGCGTAACCGGAGGAACAACCCCATATTCATATTCTTGGAATACATCACCTGCACAAACTACAGCTAACGTTTCAACCCTAGCAGCAGGAACATATACATTAACTGTAACCGACGCTAGTGGATGTACGGCAACAAGTTCAAAAACAATTACAGAGCCTAGTGCATTAACAGCAACAATTTCTGCTCAAACGAATGTTGCATGTTTTGGTGAAACGAATGGCGGAGCTTCTGTAACAGCAAGCGGCGGAACAGCTGCTTATACTTACTCTTGGACGGATGGGGAAACAGTAACTTCCATTTCAAATAAAGCAGCAGGTGTATATACGGCAACTGTAACTGACGCAAATGGATGTATAACAACAGCAACAGCAACCATTAGTGAACCATCTGCAGCTTTAGCCGCATCTATTTCTACATCTACGAATGTATTATGTCATGGTAATAGTACAGGTTCTGCAACTGTTTCAGTAACAGGTGGAACATCGGCTTACACATATTCTTGGAATTCTAATCCGGTGCAAACAACAGCTCTAGCCTCGAATTTATCCGCAGGAACTTATGTGGTTACAATTACGGACGCGAATAATTGTACCACTACTGCAACCGCAACAATTACAGAGCCAGTATCATCATTGAGTGCAACTATTTCTGCTTCAACAAATGTGGATTGTAACTCTTCAAATACCGGTTCTGCAACGGTTTCGGCTAATGGAGGCACTGGTGCTTATACGTATTCATGGACGGGTGGCGCAACAACCCCAAATATTTCAACTTTGGTGGCAGGTGTCTACATAGCTACTGTCACAGATGCAAACGGATGTACTGCAACCGCTACTGCAACGATCACCGAGCCAACTGCGCTTACGGGTACTGTTGCATCAACAAATGCATGTTTCAATACTTCTAATGGAACAATTTCAATTACCGCTTCAGGCGGTAGTGGAATTTTGTCCTACTCGATAGATAATGGTTCAAATTATGCTTCTAGTGCTTCATTTACTGGATTGGCAGTAGGTAATTATGATGTGAAAGTTATAGACGCTAATAATTGTGTGCTTTCTCTAAATACGGTTACAATTCTTCAACCAAATGCTGCTTTATCGGCAACTTCAACAGTTACAGATGTAACTTGTAATGGAGCATTCTCCGGTGCAATTGATTTATTAGTAAGTGGAGGCGCAGGTTCATATACATATGTCTGGACAGGTCCAAATAACTATACTGCATCAACAGAAGATCTTTCTGCACGCGAAGCAGGGGCTTATAATGTGACCATAACAGATGCATATAATTGTACTACAACCTCTAATGCTTCCATTACTGAACCATCCGCATTGGCTATTTCGAAGATCATTTTAAACGTTGGATGTTTCGGTCAATCAACAGGTGAAGTTGATGTAACTGTAACCGGTGGGACAGGAGCATATACGTATGCTTGGACTGGGCCATCTTCTTACACGTCAACATCAGAAGATTTAATGACCCTTCCTTCGGGGACATACAACTTAACGGTAACTGATGCTAATGGATGTACTTCTTCAACATCAGCAATTATAACTCAACCGAACGCTGCGTTAGCAATTCAAACGGCTGCAACAAATGTTGCATGTTATGGTAATTCAACAGGAGAAATTGACATTACTGTCACTGGGGGGACTGCTCCATACACATATAATTGGGGCGGAGGGATAACTTCTGAGGATCTCACAGGGCTGAGTATAGGAACTTACGCTGTTACAGTAACGGACGCAAACAATTGTCAAACAAATACTTCTGTAACGATTACACAACCTTCAGCTGCATTAGCAGTTAGCTTAGCATTGACACCTGCAACTTGTTATCAAGTAAATGATGCAGCGATTGCTACAACGGTAACAGGCGGTACAGCACCTTACACTTACAATTGGGGTGGAGGAGTAACTACAGCAAACATTGGTAATGCAGGTCAACACAATACATATCAAGTTGTTGTAACGGATGCGAACGGTTGTACCGTTCAGTCAGGTGGAGAGTATGTTCCGCAGGTTGCTCAATTGAATGCAACAACGGCAATTACTCAAGTTTCTTGTAATGGTGTTTCAGATGGATCCATTTCAGCAAGTAATCTTACTGGTGGATATGGTACATACGCATATAGTTGGGATGGTACCAATTATAACAACTACACTTCTGGAGCAATCACAAATAGCGGCTTATCTGCAGGTTCATACACGTTGTATTTGCAAGATGCTGCAAATACGGGTTGTACTCGTCAGATCGCTTTAACTGTTACTGAGCCAGATGCATTGGCCATTGCAAACACAAATACAGAAGTTTCATGTAATGGTGGAAATGATGGCGCAATAAACATCACCGTAACTGGTGGGACAACAGCTTACTCCTATAATTGGGGTGGAGGAATTACAACGGAAGATCGAACTGGACTTACATCGGGTTCATACACCGTAACAGTTACTGATGCAAACGCATGTACACTAACTTCTTCGACTTATACAATTACGCAACCAACTTCTTTGGTTAGTACTCTGGGCGCTATCACAAACAATACGTGTTATGGAGCAACATCAGGAACTGCCTCTATATCAGCAAGTGGAGGTACAGCACCATATACATATTCAAGTAATGGAACAACATTCCAATCTTCTGGATCTTTCACTGGTCTGGCAGCGGGGGTATATACTTTAACAGTAAAGGATGCGAAAAACTGTACAAGTACAGTATCTGCAACTATTACACAACCAAATCAATTACTCGTTCTAGATGAGGGTGTTTCGAATGCCTCTTGTGCAAATCTTACTAATGGTGCAATTGCTATTGGAGTATTTGGCGGTTCAGGAACTTACTCTTTTGCATGGACTGGTCCGAATGGATTTACATCAACTGTAGAAGATCAATATTATAATTTAGCTCCCGGAACATACTCGGTCACTGTAACAGATTTAAATTCTTGTTCAACAACTTTAGGCAACTTGGTTGTATCTGCTCCACCTTCTGTTACGATTTCTTTGAATTCAACCAATATTACATGTTCAGGTGGGTCTGATGGATCCATTACTGCTACAGTAAGTGGTGGTTCTCCAGGTTATAATTTCCAATGGAATAAAAATGGATCAAATTATGCTACCACTCAAAATATTTCAGGACTTGGAGCTGGCTCATATCAATTAATAGTAATTGACGCGAACTTATGTTCATTAAGCTCTAGTTCAGAAACTATAATTGAACCTGCGGCGTTATCAGCGACTGTGGCATCGGGATCAGCTACTATTTGTTCGGGTCAAACCGCAACCTTTATTATCACCGGAACAGCAACTCAAGTGGTTACATATTCTATCAATAATGGTTCAACTGCAACTGCAATAATTGGTGGTTCTGGTACGGCAACTGTAACAGTTCCTAATGCAACAACAGCACAAGCTTTGAGTTTGGTTTCTGTTTCAAATGGGCCATGCTCAAATAATATTAGTGGAAATGCAAATGTGACTATTAATGCGCTGCCGACCGCTAATGCCGGTTCAGATCAAGTGGTATGTAATGGATCAAATGTTACATTATCTACTTCCGGAAGCGACACTTACGCTTGGGACAATAATGTTTCAAATAACGTTCCTTTTGTAGTCTCTAATAATACAAATGCAGCGGTTACAACAACATATACCCTAACGGTAACAAATGCCAATGGATGTGTTAGCACGGATCAAGCTGATGTGACTGTAAATCCAACCCCAAATGTTGTAGATCCAACAGATCAATTAGTTTGTAATGGTGATCAGGTAGCCGCAGTTAATTTCTCTGGATCTGTTCCATCTGGTATGAACCTCATTGCTTATGAAGGCTTTAATTATCCTAACAACACCAATATTGCTAATCAAAGCGGAGGAACTGGTTGGGCTGGAAATTGGGAAGCAGGCTACTACGGAAATAGTTCAATGACTGTTAGATCCCCAGGTCTTTCATATACAGGCTTGAACGTTACGGGGAATAAACTTGATTATATGGGTCCAGGGATATTTCAGCCACACTCAGTAAGAAGGTCTGTGAATAATCCAAATAGCGGCATTGTCTATGTGCAATTTATTTCTGACTTTAACTCTTCAGGTGGCGGTACGGATAGAGTAGATCTTAACTTGGCTGGAGCAACACAGGCATCATTTGGCGGAAATAATCCTCAATCACAAATGAGTATTTTGGCTGGTAGTCAAATAATTAATTCAGGGGCATCAGTACTTCCATTAAGTCTTGTTATTATTCAGATAGATTATAATAACAATACTACCAAAATGTGGGTTTCTCCAACATTATCAAGTTTTGATTACAATAACCCTGGAACACCAAATGCTATTTATAATAATGCTGTAGCATTTGATCAAATATCATTAACATTTAGGTCAGGGGCACAAATAGATGAAATTTCAATTTACGGTGGAGCTTCATTCAACTGGACAAATGACAATACAGCTTCCGGTTTAGGAGCAAGTGGCATAGGTAACATCGCATCATTTACAGGTACGAATACAACAAGTGCTCCTATCGTTTCTAATGTAACAGTCACTCCAACATTAAATGGGTGTACGGGTTCAACACAGAATTTTACAATTACGGTTAATCCAACACCAACGGTTGATCAACCAGCTGATCAAACGGTATGTGCAGGTCAATCTTTTGCAGCAACAACGTTCACAGGAGCAACAACAGGTACAAACTACACTTGGTCAAGTTCGAACCCAGCAGTTGGTTTGGCAACAAGTGGAACAGGAGATATTCCAACTTTTGTTGCAACAAATACAACAAATGCACCGATTTCTACCATAGTAACAGTGACTCCTAGTTATAGTAATGGATCAACAGGGACTCTATATGGTGAGGCATCTGAGGGGGTGTCTATAACATTGAACGCGCCAGCAGGCAATGTTTTTACATCAGTATCATATGCAAGTTATGGAAACCCATCAGGATCAAATGGGTCTTACACGAATGGTAGTTGTCATTCCACGACAACACAAACAGTGATTGAGGCTTTGGCACTTGGTCAATCATCTGTAGTCATTAATGCAAATGACGCTGTTTTTAATCCACCATGTTCTGGATCACAATCCTTGGCCGTAGTCTTAACCTACGGTCCTGCATGTTCAGGTCCTGCTAAAACATTTACCTTAACAGTTAATCCAGTTCCTGCTGTGACAACAACTCAAACTGCGACGATTTGTTCTGGTTCTTCTTTCTCAGTCACCCCAACAGATGGTGGTGGAAACACAGTGCCAGTAGGAACAACATATACATGGACTGCTCCAACGGTAACAGGAATTACAGGAACAGTTTCAGGCAATTCTTCATCAGATATCTCGGGAACATTAACAAACACGACTAATGCACCTATAACAGTCAATTATTCAGTTACTCCATCCTCCGCTAATGTGCCTTCAATCACTTCTCCTGTAACCTCCAATATTTGGGATCGATTAATAACCTACACAGGCGTTAGTTTCAATGGCCAAGGTAATATGGTAACTGTTGCGGCAGGCTCCAATATAACAATGAGCTATTCTTATTACGTTGATGCCTCCAATCCT
>CAIZQH010000028.1 GCA_903935095.1 uncultured Flavobacteriales bacterium
ATACCTATTTATGGAGTAGTGGAGAAACAACTGCAAGTATCTCGACTGCTACATCTGGAAATTACACAGTGACTGTATCGAATCAAACGGGATGTTCTACGACATCAGAGGTAAATGCCGTAGTGGTAAATCCAATTCCAGTAGCAACAATTACAGCTGGTGGATCTACAACGATTTGTAGTGGATCAAGTGTATCCCTTCAAGCATCTGCTGGAGCTACGTATTTGTGGAGCAACGGTGCGTCAACGCCATCAATCAATGCTTCCTTAGCAGGAAACTACACGGTTACAGTAACCAGTGCAGCGGGATGTTCAGCGAGTTCGAATCCGACTTTAATTTCCTATTTAGCACCTCCTGTAGCGGCTATTAGCTCAAGTGGATCAACAACGATTTGTCAAGGAAGTACAGTTTCCTTAAGTGCAACAGGTGCAATGAGCTCTTATTTATGGAGTACAGGTGAAACGACAGCAAGTATAAATGCCACAACATCTGGAAACTACACGGTAACTGTGACTAATTCAAATGGATGTACGGCTACATCAAATCCAACAGTTGTAACAGTGAATCAAGCTCCAAATGCTCAGATTTATCCAGGTTCAAACATTACCATTTGTTCAGGTTCGAACGTTACCTTGAGTACAACTTCTGCCTTAAGTTATACTTGGAGTAATGGATCTAATTTACCTACTATTCAAGTAAATACAGCTGGAAATTATTTTGTAACATTAACAGGTTCGAATGGCTGTAGTGCTACATCGCCGGTAACAACAGTGTTAGTCACACCAACGCCAGTTGCGACAATCACAGCGAGTGGACCAACAACAATTTGTCAAGGTTCTTCTGTAGTGCTTAGTGCGCCTGCCTCAGCTTCTTCTTACTTGTGGAGTAATGGTGCAACGACACAATCCATTACTGCTTCCTTGGTGGGTTCCTACTCCGTAACAATTGGTGCAAATGGCTGTAGTGCCACTTCACCGAGTACATTTGTATCCTACAATCCAGTTCCAAGTGCAACAATTACTGCAAGTGGTCCAACAACATTCTGTCAAGGAAATAATGTGAGTTTCTCTGCACCGGCTGGCAATGGAAATACCTATTTATGGAATACAGGAGCAACAACTCAAACGATAAATACGGCTACTGCAGGTAACTTCAGTGTTACCGTAACCAATGGATATGGTTGTTCAGCAACATCGACCAATAATGCGGTATTAGTGAATCCACTTCCAGTGGTAACACCAATTACAGGTTCTTCTTCCATCTGTGAAGGTACTCAAGGACAAGTGTCTAACGTGATGACCGGCGGGGTATATGCTTCTTCAAACCTTGGTACAGCCAGTATCGGCCAATTAAATGGCCAGATTACAGGATTAACAGCTGGAAATTCAACTATTTCATATTTCTATACGGATGTAAATGGATGTTCGAGCACCGTTTATTACCCAGTAACTATTATCGCAGCTCCAGTAGCAACAATTACTGCTGGTGGACCAACGACCTTCTGTCAAGGAGGAAGCGTGGTATTGACTGCGAGCACAGGAACGTCATATACATGGAGTACCGGTGCAACAACCGCAAGTATTACTGTTTCAAATTCAGGTTCATACAGCGTGACTGTAACAGGAACAAACGGTTGTTCAGCGAGTTCACAAGCAACATCTGTGAATGTATTGACACCTAGTTCGGTCAGTGTGATCAATGGTGCAAACGCGGTTTGTGTAAATAGCGCATCAAGTTTAACCAATGCGACCTCAGGTGGAACATGGTCTAGTTCAAATCCACTTATTGCTAGTGTATCATCAGCTGGAGACGTTACAGGTGTGAGTGCAGGATCTGCAACCATTACCTATGCCATCAACTCCACGAATGGTTGCCAGAATGCTGCCACCAAAATTATGACGGTCAATGCAGTGCCATCCACGGTTCTTTCGGTATCCGGATCAACAACATTCTGTCAAGGATCGAACGTGTCCTTAACAGCAAGTGCTGGTTCAACCTACCTATGGAATAATGGTGCAACAACTGCCGCGATTTTAGCAAGTGCTCCCGGAACATACAATGTAACGGTGACAAATACCAATGGTTGTTCAAGTGTTTCAACAAATCAATTAGTGACGGTGTATGCCAATCCAACGGCGGTGATCTCCACAAATGGTTCAACAAACCTTTGCACGGGTGGATCCATTACCTTAATGGCAAGTCCAAATTCGAGTTACCTATGGAGTACTGGTGAAACATCTTCAAGTATTACTGCAACAGCGGCAGGTTCATTTACGGTGACCGTAACGAATGCAAATGGATGTTCAGCAACATCTACCGCGACAAACGTAGTGGTGAATTCCATTCCAAGCGCAGTGGTAACGGCGAGTGGTCCAACAACCATTTGTTCAGGAAATAATGTGGTATTGTCTGCGACATCTGTTGCTGGAAACACTTACCAATGGTCAAAAAATGGTGTGCTTATTTCTGGAGCAACAAATGTGAGTTGCACAGCAACAACATCTGGCACCTATACTGTAACTGTTACAAACGCTTCAGGATGTTCTGTTACATCAGCTAACATCCCTGTCAGTGTTATTCAGGCAACAGCAGCAACGATTACACCAAGTGGATCAACTTCACTTTGTAGTGGATCAAGTGTAGTTTTGACTGCAAATTCAGGAGCTAGTTACTTATGGAGTACCGGAGCAACAACTCCATCCATTACCGTAAATACAGCAGATAATTACACTGTAACGGTTACGAATTCTTCAGGATGTAGTGCTACTTCAACGATTACTCCGGTTGTGATAAATGCTGCTCCGGCTGCAACAATTACGGCTGGCGGACCAACAACATTCTGTCAAGGAGCTAATGTGGTATTAACTGCGAGTGCTGGTGCAACATACTTATGGAGTAACGGTGCAACTACGTCCTCGATTACGGCATCCACGCCAGGCACCTATTCGGTTTTGATTACCAATGCAAGTGGTTGTGCTTCCACATCAGCTGGAACAGCAATTACTGTTAATGCAGCACCAAATGCAAGCATTACTGCGAGTAGTTCCACAACCTTCTGTACAGGAGGAAGTGTTACCTTAACCGCAAGTGCTGGTGCGAGTTATTTATGGTCGAATGGTGCAACTTCTGCATCCATCATTGTGAATACAGCTGGAGCGAGAACGGTGACGGTAACAAATGCTGCAGGATGTTCAGCAACCTCAACAGCAACAACAGTTGTTGTGAATGCAATACCAACGGCAACAATCACAGCGGCAGGACCAACTTCTATTTGTAGTGGTTCAACAGTTGCCTTAACTGCAAGTACAGGTTCATCCTATTTATGGAGTAACGGTGCCACAACAGCAGGTATCGTAGCCAATACTTCAGGGAATTATACCGTGACTGTTTACAATGCGAATGGATGTTCAGTAACATCAACGCCTACAACGGTTACTGTAAATAATCCATCTGTTGCCAATATTTCTACTTCTGGATCAACGACTTTCTGCCAAGGTGGAAGTGTGGTTTTAACAGCTACTCCAGCCTCATCGTATTTGTGGAATACGGGAGCAACAACACAAACAATCACCGCTTCGACAAGTGGAAACTATTCCGTTACCTTAACAAACGCCTCAGGATGTACGAGTACTTCGCCTGTCACTGTGGTAACCGCGAATAGTATACCAACCGCAACAATTACGGCTGCTGGACCATTAAGCTTCTGTCAAGGAGGATCAGTGACCTTAACAGCGAGTCCGGCGACCAATTATAGTTGGAGCAACGGAGCGACTACGTCAAGCATCACGGTATCAACTGCAGGTGCTTATACTGTTCTAGTGGCGAATAATTCTGGATGTTCAACCACATCAGCGGCAACAACGGTTGTGGTGAATGCCCTGCCAGCAGCAACAATTACAGCTGGCGGATCTTTAAGTTTATGTGCTGGTTCATCGGTGAATTTAACTTCATCTACTGGTTCAACGTACTTATGGTCGAATGGCGCAACGACTCAAACAATTGCGGCAAGCGTAGCTGGAAATTATACCGTTCAAGTTACGAATGCATCCGGTTGTTCTTCGACAAGTGCAGTTTCTTCTGTTCAGGTAAATACCTTGCCAACGCCAAGTGTGACAACGATTGGTTCAACAACGATTTGTCAAGGGTCTACAGTGACCTTAACTACATCGAATGGTCCAGGATTGAGTTATCAATGGATAAACAACGGAACAAATATTCCAGGTGCAACAGCTGCTTCGTTTGTAGCCAATACAGCAGGTAACTACACGGTACAAGTTACAAATGCCGCGGGATGTTCAGGGACCTCTACAGCAAGCAATGTAGTTGTGAATGCTTTACCTGTGGCAAGTATTTCCAATTCGGGATCGAATACGATTTGTGCTGGCTCATCCGTTAGTTTAACAGCGAGCGGTGGAACAGCTTATGCATGGAGCAACGGAGCGACAACTGCTGCCATTGCTGTGAATGCAACGGGCAACTATACCGTTCAAGTAAGCAATGCGGCGGGATGTACAAGTTCAGCTTCCTCAACGATTACGGTGGTAACGCCTACTGCAGCAAGTATTACCGCAAACGGTCCAACGACATTCTGTGCCGGCCAAAACGTAACCTTGACTGCGAATCCAGGTGCTTCGTATGTATGGAGTACTGGTGAAACTACTGCTTCAATTACGGTTTCTGCATCGAACAATATTAGTGTTCAAGTGGGATATGCCAATGGTTGTTCTTCAACCTCTGCCATCATGCCAATTACCTTAAATACATTGCCAACGGCAAGTATTACAGCTAACGGAGTGACAAGTTTCTGTCCAGGATCTTCTGTAACATTAACAGCAAGTTCAGGTTCATCTTATTTGTGGACAAATGGTGCAACAACAAATAGTATCGTTGTATCTTCCTCAGGATCTTATGGTGTGTCTGTGACAAATGCTGCTGGATGTATAGCGGCAGCAACTCCTACAGCGATTACGGTCTTTGCAGCTCCAACAGCGAGTATTACCGCTTCTGGGCCGACGTCCTTCTGTCAAGGTACTTCCATCAACTTAACAGCGAATGCTGGTTCAACATATGTATGGAGTAATGGTCAAACGACTTCAAGTATTTCAGTCGCTTCAGCAGGGAACTATACAGTAACGGTGACCAATGCAGACGGTTGTACAGCAGTTTCATCATCTGTTCCAGTATCTGTGAACGCAGTTCCTGTGGCATCTATTCAAGCGAACGGACCAACCACGGTTTGTCAAGGATCTTCAGTGGTTTTGACAGCGAACGGAGGAACAGGTTTCTCTTGGTCAAATACCGCAACAACTTCGAGTATAACAGTGAATACATCGGGTACTTATGGTGTAACGGTAACGAACGCTGCTGGATGTTCTTCGGTAGTTACACCGGTTGCAATCACCGTAAATCCAGTTCAAGTATTGGATCCAATTTCAGGAGCGAATAGTGTTTGTGTCGGCTTAAATACACCGTATGCGAATACAACCACAGGTGGACTTTGGACAAGTGATAATAACGCTGTAGCAACCGTTAGTTCCACAGGTGGACTTGTAACAGGGGTGTCCTCGGGATCAGCAACCATCAAATACCAATTCATAAATGCTTCTGGATGTTCAAGTGAAGTAACAAAAGTTGTTACGGTCAATGGCATTCAACCAGTTTCCATTAGTACTTCTGGTTCTACAAGCTTCTGTCAAGGAGCTTCAGTTACCTTAACTGCTCCTGCTGGATTATCCTACAACTGGACAAATGGTCTGACCACACAAAGCATCACCGTGAATACGTCTGGTACTTACGGAGTAGTAGCGAGCAATACTGCTGGATGTTCAACATCTTCGTCAACGGTACTTGTTACGGTGAACCCATTACCAGTTGCAAGTATTTCGAGTACTTCTACTACCTTATGTCAAGGATCAGCCTTACTATTGAACGCACCAGCAAATGCGGCTTCGTACGCTTGGAGTACAGGTGCGACTGCGGAAAATATCCTGATCACTAATCCAGGAACATATTCCGTGACATTGACGGATGCAAACGGATGTACAGCTTCTGCGAATACAACAATTGCGAATGGAATAGTTCCTCAAGCAGCGATTTCTGCTACCGGAGCAACCACGTTCTGTCAAGGAGGAAATGTTGTGTTAAATGCCGCAGGTGGTAACTCCTTCCTTTGGAATAATGGTGCAACTACCCAAAACATTACAGTAAGTGCTCCAGGAAACTATAGTGTACTTGTAACGAATGCAGCTGGTTGTTCTTCTATGTCGAACTCGACCATGGTCAATGTGTTACAAGCGCCGAACGCAGTGATTACGGCTTATGGTCCAACAACATTCTGTCAAGGAGGAAGTGTAACACTTGCAACATCAGGTGCTGCATCTTATGCATGGAGTAATTCCTCAGCAACACAAAGTATTGTTCCAACAACATCAGGAACATACAATGTGGTGGTGACAGGAGCAAATGGATGTACAGCAACAAGTAACGCGATTACTGTTACCGTGAATCCAATTCCAACAGCTGTGATTACACCAAGTGGAGCAACAACGTTCTGTGAAGGTACAAGTGTGAACTTGGTAGCTTCAGGTGGTGTTTCTTATGCATGGAATAGCGGTTCAACTGCTGCAACACTCGCTGCTTCCACTGGTGGAGTATACACCGTAACTGTTACAAATGCTGGAGGATGTACCGATACCGAAACAATGACTGTCAACGTGAACGAAGTTCCATCAGCATTCATTGTGACAAGTGGAGCAACAACATTCTGTCAAGGTGGTGAAGTGAGTTTGACGGCGCAAGCAGGAAACTCGTATGTGTGGAGTAACAACGCAACGACTCAGTCCATCGCAGTTTCAACTGCTGGAACATACAGTGCAACAATTCTTAGTCCAAATGGATGTTCTGTTTTGTCAAATGCAATTACAGTGGATGTAAACCAACCAAGTTCAAGTTCTATAACTGCGACTGCATTTGACGGGTATACCTTGAATGAAATTCTTTATACCCAATCAGGTACATACACACAAACTTTAATAAATGCAGCGGGATGTGATAGTACGATTACGTTGAACTTAACATTAACTGTTGGAATCGAGGAAGGAACGTCAACAGATGTGAGTTTATATCCTAATCCAACAAGTGAGTCCTTCACGATTCAAACATCGATACCGTTATACGGTACCTATAGCGTAGTTGACGCTCAAGGTAAATTGGTGTTCGAAGGAGTGATGACAGGAACAGAAACGCAGGTGAATATCTCTAGCGTCGCAAGAGGAATCTACTACCTACGTATTCGGGAATTGTCAGAACCACTTCGCGTAGTGAAAAACTAATCAATAAAATAGCTTAAAATGAAAAATCCCTGGCAGTAATGTCAGGGATTTTTTATGCACAAACTTTTTTATTTTGAATGGATTGTGAAATCAAAGAAAATTGTAGTGTACTACTTATTTCTATATCTTTGATACAAAAATATTGCATGGGTGCCTTGGAAAAACATATGATAGACATAGCTTCTCTTTGTACAAAATACAAAGTGAGAGCATTATATGCCTTTGGTTCTGTGCTTACTGAAAAATTTAATGATAAAAGCGATATTGATTTTTTAGTTGATTTTCATCCCTTGGATGTTTTTGAATACGGTGATAATTATTTCGAATTGAAGTTTTCACTAGAAGATTTGTTTCAACGTGACATTGATTTATTAGAAGAAAAAGCGATCAAAAATCCCTTTTTCAAAAAGAGTATCCGTGAACAACGAAAATTGATTTATGGAGCTTGAATTGAAGACATGGTTATTTGATATCATTAATTCTATTAATGAAATTGATAGTTATTTTGAAGGACAACCAAAATTATTTGCAAGCTATCAAAAGGACATGAGAACAAAACGTGCAATTGAGAGAAATCTAGAAATTATTGGGGAAGCGATGAGCAGGATATTGAAATACTCTGAAAATATCGAAATCACAAATTCAAGAAAAATCGTTGATGTTCGGAATAGAATCATCCATGGATACGACTCTATTTCTGATGAAGTAATTTGGGGAATTGTTATCAAACAACTTCCACTATTAAAAACCGAAGTTGAATCTTTGCTTAAGTCAAAATAAGCATTATTTATTATTTCTCTCCTCGCGATATCGCTCTGTTATTCTTCCAAGACCGTCAAATTAGCGAAACGAAGCAATACCGTTTTACTCCCATGATGCGGAAAGAAAATCGTTGCTTTTTTATCTGGACCGGATCCTTCCATCTTGGTTACTTTGCCTTTTCCGAAGCGGTCGTGTTCCACATTGTAGCCGACTTTAATGTCTAACTCTCCAGATTTGTTTGTTGGATTGGATTGAGAAACTTCTTTCAGCGACCGAAGTGGCTGTCCGGATTGACTTCCCATCGGTTTGTTGAGTCCACCCGAAAACGGACGTTCAAATCCACCACCCATGAGGGATCTTCCACCAGCCGGTCGATTGACCTGTTCAAATTGCAAATAGGCAGCATCAATTTCATCAATGAAGCGGCTTGGTTCACAAATTACAGGTTGACCCCAAGTAAAGCGAGAACTTGCGTAGGAAAGTAAACAGGATTCCATTCCACGGGTTAAAGCCACGTAAAATAAGCGTCGTTCTTCTTCTAGTTCCGAACGAGAATTTAAGGCCATAAGAGATGGGAACAAGTTTTCCTCTAGTCCGACAATAAAAATGTGTTGAAATTCCAATCCTTTACTCGAGTGAATCGTCATCAAGGAAACATGGTTTCGTTCTTCTCCCTTGTCCTCATCGGCATCTGTTAATAAGGCGACTTCAATCATGAAATCGGATAGGGATTTAAATTCTTCGTCTTCTCCAGATTTTGAAAATTCTTGAATCCCAGCTAATAATTCCTCAATGTTTTGTAGACGCTCCACTTCCTCTGGGCCTTTTTCTTTTTCCCCAAGAAGTTCCCGCATGATTCCCGTTGACTTCGAAATGCGGTCAGCAAGGTCAAAAGCATTCAGTTTGTTCAGTTCGGCGGTGAAACTTTGAACCATCGTGACAAACTCGTAGATTTTTGCTTTCGTTCCTTGGTTGACATCCGTCGGGTAGGAGTTGAAGTCATTCATCACATCCCACATGGACACATTATAGCGATTCGCGGAAATAATGATGTTCTCTAAACTCGTTTTTCCAATTCCTCTTTTGGGATAATTGATCACGCGTTTCAAGGCTTCTTCATCTTTTGGATTCGCCGTTAACCGGAAATAAGCGAGGAGGTCTTTGATTTCCTTTCGTTGATAGAAAGAAAGTCCACCGTAAATACGGTAGGGAATATTTAGTTTTCGCAGCGCTTCTTCAAATGCACGAGATTGTTTGTTCGTTCGGTAGAGAATCGCAAAATCGTTAAAGGTAGTAGCTTGACTTTGTTTAACATCAAAAATGGCATTGGCAATCGTTCTTCCTTCATCATTATCCGTAAGGGAACGAAGTACCTTGATTTTCCCACCTTCTTGATTATCAGTCCATACATTTTTAAAGATTTGATCTTTATTTTTCTTAATGACACTATTTGCAGCCTCCACGATGGTCTTGGTGCTACGGTAATTTTGCTCCAATTTGTAGAGCGTAAAATCCGGATAATCTTTACGGAAGTTTAAAATGTTCTGAATGTTCGCTCCACGGAAGGAATAAATACTTTGCGCATCGTCACCAACAACACAGATATTCTGATAGGCTGCTGCTAATTTTTTGACAATTAAGTATTGCGCGTAGTTCGTATCCTGGTACTCATCGACCAAAATGTATTGAAACTTTTGTTGATAGTAATGCAGAACATCCGGAAAGTCGCGCAATAGAACATTGGTGTAATAAAGCAAATCGTCGAAGTCCATCGCTCCAGCTTTTTGACATCGATTCGCATAAGATTGATAAATGCGCCCAATCTCTGGACGACGTGTCTGTTTGTCCTCCAATTGAATTTCTTCATTGCTTTGATAGGCTTCAGGAGAAACTAAATTATTTTTTGCCGCTGAAATTCGTCCAAAAACCTGGTTTACTTTGTACGTTTTATCATCCAAACTAAACTCTTTGATAATGTCCTTCAACAGACTTTTAGAATCTTGAGTATCGTAAATCGTAAAATTGTTTGGAAATCCGATGCGGTCTGCATTGAAACGTAAAATCTTCGAGAAAACCGAGTGAAATGTCCCCATGGAAATGTTTTTCGCTTCTCCACCACCGACAATCTTGCCAATGCGTTCCGTCATCTCACGGGCCGCTTTGTTTGTAAACGTCAAGGCGAGAATATTAAAGGGGTCAATCCCTTGTTCCATCATGTAGGCAATACGGTAGGTGAGGACCCTGGTTTTTCCAGACCCAGCTCCTGCAATGACCATGGTTGCGCCGTAGATGTGTTCAACTGCTACGCGTTGACTATCGTTCAGTTCATCGAGATAAGACATGTAAAATGATTTTCTTTTCAAAAGTAAAAATTAGGCGGAACATGGGATGTGCTGTCCTTACCATTTTCCATGAAGTTTTAAACAGACCACATTTCTAGGAGATAAAATCAGTCAAAATGATGTAATTTTGTAGCCAATTTGATCAAAATGAAAATGTATCATAATCCATCTTGTTCCAAAAGTCGAATTTGCTTGGAATTTTTGCAAACAAAAAAAATGGATTTTGAACTAGTCACCTACCAGAAACAACCTTTGTCTAGAAAGGATTTGACAGCATTATTGTCCAAATTAGAGATGCGTCCTTCCGAACTTGTACGGAAAAATGAAGTGGTTTTTAAAGATGCAGCGAAAACAAAAGAGCTATCCGAAGAAGACATTCTTCAATTAATGCTGGAAAACCCGAAACTTATTGAGCGTCCAATCGTAGAAGTGGACGTCAAAGCGGTCGTTGCTCGTCCAATAGAACGCCTTGAAGCTTTTTTACAAACCAATTGAATAGCATTAAACGAAGATGAGAACGAAATACATTGATTTAATCGACCAGACATTTGATTTTCCTCAAAACGAATTTAACTTGCGCGAAGACCGCTTGTTTTTTCATGGAATTGACTTGATGCGTTTGATAAATGAATATGGTACCCCATTGAAATTTAATTACTTACCCCAGGTATCGAATAATATTCAACGTGCGAAAGGTTGGTTTCGTGAGGCCATCATGAATCTTGGATATACTGGAAAATATTACTATTCCTATTGTACAAAAAGTAACCACTTTTCTTTCGTCTTGGATGAGGTTTTGAAAAACGATGTGCACATTGAGACATCTTCTGCCTTCGACATCGATATCGTGAGAAATTTGATGGACGCAGGTAAACTTGAAAAGGGAAGGTTTGTGATTTGTAATGGTTATAAACCCGAATTATACTTGAATAACATCGCTAAATTAATCGAGGAAGATTATTTACGCGTAATTCCCGTGGTGGACAATATTGATGAGTTAAAACGGTTAATAGCGATTACTACGAAGGAATTAAATATTGGTATTCGAATTGCATCGGAAGAAGAGCCAAAGTTTGAGTTCTATACTTCTCGTTTAGGGATTCGTTACCGCGAAATAGTTCCTTTTTATAAGGCAATTCTTAAAGAGAATCCAAGAGTGCGTGTGAGAATGCTGCATTTCTTTATCAATACAGGAATCAACGATACAGCCTATTATTGGAATGAATTAACGAAGTGTTTACGCGTGTATTCCGACTTGAAAAAATTGTGTCCCGAATTGGATTCCCTAAATATTGGTGGTGGATTTCCTATTAAAAAATCACTTGCTTTTGATTTTGACTATGCGTACATGGTTCGTGAAATCCTTACCCAAGTAAAGCGTGTATGTAACGATAACGAAATTCCTGAACCAAATATTTTTACGGAATTCGGATCCTTTACAGTAGGAGAGAGTGGTGGAGCCATTTTCAGTATTCTTCACCAAAAACAGCAGAATGACCGTGAAAAGTGGAACATGATTGACTCTTCTTTCATGACAAACTTACCTGATACGTGGGCAATTAACCAGCGTTTCATCATGCTACCGATTAACCGGTGGAATGAAGACTATGAACGCGTATTGCTAGGTGGACTAACCTGTGATAGCGACGATTATTACAATTCTGAACAACATTCTAATGCGATTTACTTACCGAAATTTGATAAAAACCATGTCTTATATATTGGATTCTTCAATACGGGCGCCTATCAAGAAACTATTGGTGGATTTGGTGGCTTAAAACATTGCTTGATTCCAGAGCCTAAGCACATCTTGATTAGAAGGGACGAAAATGGCTCGATTCAAACTCAAATCTTCAGTGAAGAGCAAACAGCTCAAGATTATTTGAAAATATTAGGGTATTAAAATTTGCGAAAGCTTTTAAGCGCTATATTTGCGAACAATTGTGAAAGGGAATGAAAGCAGAGACTATCTTTTTATTAACGGGAAATAAATTTTCAAATGCTATTACAGCATGGGCAGCAGCGCGTGCAGATGAAGTTTTGCAAGTTTCGGATAAACTCCCGGATTTTTTCGATCTAACAGATAGTTTGTTGATTTTTAATCAAAACCAAGAATTAACTCCGGAAATTCAAGAGATTAAAAAAGCATATGACAAACAACAAAAACCTGTTCACAAGATAGATATTAATGGAACCTTAATGGTAGGCGTCTCTAACCTGGATCTTTGGGTGGAAACGAATAAATGCCGACGTATTCTTGTCTTAGGTGGAGAGGAACTCGCTGCTAATTTAAACTTAAATCGTTATTCAACTAGTTAATTCAACGGCTTGAATGAAAACATAAGTAGCTCTGACATCTTCGTGTTAGGGCTTTTTTTTTTAATTTCTTAAAGTCGCTCCGCACTCTTTTTCTAAACTCGATTGAATTTTCGACATGCACGCATCAATTTCTTGATCGGTTAAGGTTCGGTCACCATCTTGAAAGGTAAAGGACATGGCGTAGGATTTTTTCCCTTCTCCAATATTTTCTCCTTCATAAACATCGAATAAGCCAACGGATTTCAATAGTTTTCGGTCTGCCTGAATGGCGGTTTGACGCAAACGATCAAAAGAAACATCTTTGTCGAGAAGCAAGGAGAAGTCTCGTCGGATGGCAAAGGATTTTGGTAATTCCGTATATTCAATTTTTACACGATTTAACAAGTCTAAGACCTGATCCCAATGAATGACCGCAACATACACGGGATTTTTAATGCCAAATGCGTTCAGTTGTTCCGAAGTAGCCCAACCAATCTCTGCCAATGTTTTCTTATATGCTTCGATGGATTGACCATCGGAAAATAAGTGGTTTTTCAATTCCTTTTCTTGAACTTGTCCTGCGAAGCCAAGTCGTTCCAAGAGCCCAAATACAACACCCTTTAAATGGTAGTAAGAAACAAGTGTTTCCTTTCCCTTTTCAGGTGTCAACCAATTATCCGTATTGGATTGTCCAGTCATGCACAAAACAAGCTGCGAGGACTCAACATATCCGCTTGCATATTTTGCATAGGTTTTACCAAATTCAAACAAACGCTGATTTGGGGACTGACGATTTTGGTTTCGCTCGATGTTTTCGAGCAATCCAAATAGCAAGGTTTGACGCATTGCGTCTAAGTCTTGACTGAGTGGATTCAACATACGTACAGAGTGCTCATCGTGTAATTGACCCATTCCTAATTGATCGACATACGCACTTTTTGTTAAGGAATTATTCATTACCTCAGAAAATCCTTTTCCCACCAATAACTCGGAAATGCTTCGTTGGAGACGGTCCTTATTGATCTTTGGAGCAATCGGCATGGAAAGGTTCCATTTTTCTGGAATGGGAACTTGGTTGAATCCGAAAATTCGGAGAATTTCTTCCACAACGTCTGCTTCTCTTGTTACATCTACACGGTAAGAAGGGATTTCGATGAAAAGTTCATCCCCTTTATCTTCCTTTACTTGGATGTCTAAATCAACTAAAATGCTTAAAACGGATTTCTTATCTATCTCACAACCAATTAGTTGATTTACTTTACTTAAAGAAATATGTATAGATTTATTTATTGGAATGTTTCCAATCCAATCCTCCGTTGCCATGGACACTTTTCCTCCGGCAATTTCTTGGATTAACTGAACACAGCGTTCTAATGCATATACGGTTAATGAAGGATCAACGCCACGTTCAAAGCGGAAACTTGCATCGGTGTTTAGTCCGTGCAATCGAGCGGTTTGGCGAATATTCACAGCGTCGAATAATGCAGATTCGATAAAAATACGCGTCGTTTCTGTTGAAACTCCTGAATGTTCACCACCCAAGACCCCGGCAATGCACAAGGGATCCTTTCCATTGGTAATGAGTAATTCTGAACCATGTAGTTTGCGCTCCACTTGATCAAGTGTTTTAATTGTTTCTCCCGGATGGGCATTACGAACGACGATGGTTCCATTTAATGCGTTTGCGTCGAAAATGTGCAGTGGTGTTCCCAATTCACGCATAACGTAGTTGCTAATATCCACAATGTTGTTAATGGGATTCAGTCCAACAGTTCTCAATGCTTTTTGTAGCCATTCCGGTGAGGGCGCTACGTGAATATTTTCCATGCTCACGCCACAATAACGCAAGCAAACTTCTTGGTTTTCGATCTGTACATCAATGGGTAAATCTCCTGTCACCACAGGTGGATTCACTTTCGGCCATTCAATGGACAGGTTTGCATTCTGATGGAAATTCAATGCAGCTTTGAGGTCTCTTGCTACACCAATATGTCCCATGGCGTCCGCGCGATTCGGTGTTAATCCAATCTCGATTTGATAATCGTCGGACATGTCAAAATAAGCACTTGCCGGCATTCCAACTTCGGTGTTTTCTGGCAAGACAATAATCCCATCGTGAGAATGTCCAATTCCTAATTCGTCCTCTGCGCAAAGCATTCCAAACGATTCTACTCCACGTATTTTTGCTTTTTTAATAGGAAAAGCTTCACCTGGATTTGGATATAAAGTTGTTCCAACAGTGGCTACCACCACTTTTTGTCCAACAGCTACATTCGGTGCACCGCAAACTATTTGTAGTTCTTCTGTTCCGATGGAAACGGTGGTAACATTTAATTTGTCGGCATCGGGATGTTTTTCACAAGTCAATACGTGTCCGATTATAACACCTTGTAGCCCACCTTCAATGGCTTCCATTTTCTCGATGCTTTCTACTTCGAGTCCGGTGTCCGTAAGGATAACGCCAAGTTCCTCTGGACTTAATGTCGTGTGAATGTATTTTTTTAACCAGTTGTATGAAACTTTCATGTGTTCAGAATGCCGTTAATTATAATATATTGACTTCTCGTTCCAAAGTTACTCCGAACTTGGATTCGATATCAGAAATAATCTGCGAAGATAAATCATAGATTTGACTACCCGTACTTCCACCATAATTCACCAGGACAAGTGCTTGTAGTTTATGTACGCCGTAGGTGTCAATCGTTTTCCCTTTCCATCCAGCTTGCTCAATCAACCATCCCGCTGCCAATTTACATTGGTGGACATTCACTGGGTAATGAGGTGCATCTGGATAAGTTCTCTGAATGTCCTCGTAAACGGAATTTTCTACGATTGGATTTTTAAAGAAACTCCCCGCATTCCCAATGACTTTTGGGTCTGGAAGTTTGGATTGACGTATCGCGATCACTGCGTTACTCACATCGCGTATGCTTGGATTACTGATTCCTTGTTTTTCCAACTCGGAGGATATGGCTCCGTAAGAGGTGTTGACTTTTGCATTCTTTTTTAATCGAAAGGTGACGCTGCAAATCACATATTGTCCTTTGAATTGATGCTTGAAGACACTTTCACGGTATCCAAATGCGCAGGCTTTGTTGTCAAAAGTGTGTACTTCGCCGCTTTCCAAGTGAAAGGCGCTTAGAGATTCAAAACTATCTTTGATTTCAACGCCGTAAGCGCCGATGTTTTGCATGGGACTAGCCCCAACACTTCCGGGAATTAAACTGAGGTTTTCTAATCCACTCAGGTTTAATTCGATGCATTTCATAACGAAATCGTGCCAAGTTTCTCCTGCTCCTGATTGAACCAGCGCTTCATTGGCCGTTTCTGAAAGGACCTTGAATCCACTGATTTCATTTTTCAGAACGAAACCATGAAAATCTTGAGTTAATAACAAATTACTTCCACCACCTAAAATCAACAAAGGCTCGTTGTTTCGCTCCGCAAGAACCATTTGAAGTTCTTCTATGCTTGAAAAGGCTGCATAACGATCGGCTTTCACAGAAATGCCAAAGGTATTGTAGGGTTTGAGATCGAAATTGGTATGAATCATTGGTCCCAAAGTTAAGAATTTTCGGGAATTACGCGCTGCTCTCCACCTAGATTTTACCATGGAAATAAAGGAATTCCGTCGGCTTATTCCCCTAGTTGAAAGTATCCTCGGTCAGTTGGTTTTATTTCATGAAACCATTGATAATACAGAAGGTGATGACTTTTGACGAATCCTTTTTTGCTTTTGGGCCAATCTGCTGGAATGTAAATTCGTCCGCCTTTTGCATGAGGAACTTGTTCAATCGCTGGAACAGCCACTTGTGGAGCGATGCCGTCTTGGTAATAAATCACATCGGATTCTTTATCGTCAGCACGTGCGCCATATTGCCAAACTTCCTCAAAATGAGACCAGTCTCTTCCTTGAGCACTTGCGTTTTCGGGTGAGAGTATGAGAAATTTCCCGAATTTAACCTTGGATTTCAATGCGTCAAACATTCCTAGCGCATAGGCATAACCCATGCTGTGACAAACCATATCTATTTTAACTTGGTCCAAAGGAATTCCTTTTTGATCAAAGTAATTCAAAAGGTTTTCTCCTGCAATTAGACCATGATCGACGCGCAATTGAAAGCCTGCTGGATTGGGTTTTTTGTTTAAGACCCAACGGCTTCGTTTCGAAATCCAACAAAATCGCGAAAGAAAATAAGACTTAGCAAAGTTGAATTCCGTGCGATGCTGTGAGGTGTTTACCGGATGATGTCCATCGAAATAAATAGGAGTTACGCCGGGAAAACGTTTCTTTATGGTGTCGTCTAGCGCATACCAGTATCCAGTTGGATCTTTTTCATGTAAGCGATTGTCCGTAGTTTCGTTCTTGGCTTTTGGCCCACGATTCCCATTGATGAAAATTAAATATCGATGCGTTGTATCGGTAGGAATCATTTGTCCAAAAATTGATAAATGGAAAAATAAAAAAACAACGAAGATGCTGCGTTTATTTTCCATATTGATAAAAAATACCCCCGGCAAAAGGTGTCCATAAACATGCGCGCTTATGACAAGCTTTTAACCCTCGATTAATCCATGAATTACACGTCAAGATCATGCTGTAACGATTGTGCGCGGAATAGAAGGCGTCATTTCCAGAAACGACTTGCTTGTTCTTTGCCGGAATGTAAACGGTGTTTCCTTGTTTGTCCAAAACCAATTGTTTTTGAATGTAGTGCACCAATGCTTTGTATTGTTTCACGGATAAGTAGAGCTGAATGACAGGACGGTCGCTTAAAATTTCGTAATGATACGTGGCGTGAATCGCCGATGAACCAAGTCCAGTCATGGCAGAAATGGCTGTTTTGAAGGTGAGATCCGCCCACTCGGGTGTATTCATGTAAAAATTCTTATCACCCCAACCGATGGCAATCAGTTTTGTTGTGCTGTCCTTGAATCCCGTATTTTCTCTAGGGAAGGACCTTGTCCAATCAATGATTTCTGTTTTTACTGGAAGAACAAAATCGGTATGGACACCAGATTTCATTAAATAGATTTTAATGCTCGATTTCGGATCATTTCTTCCCTCAACGGTCAAACGTGATAAAATAAACGATAAAAAAAAGTAAATACATAAGAAGGAGAACAAGAGAATAGAAAACCATTTTGAAAAAACGCTCAGCAAACGACCAGTCTTTCTGAGCATCCGTGTCAATCTTTCTTTCTTTTCTTTTTTCATGTAGTTTAAAAATCTTTTAAACAAAGTTAATCTTTCTGTTCGTTCATCCGGGGGAGTTACTATTTTTGTTTTTCTCTTTCTAACTCAAAACCATGAAAAAGTTCTTTATACTCCTATTATGTTCCTTGCCATTGATTGGATTTAGTCAATTTGATCCATCTGAGCGAAGTACATCGCAAAAATTTGACGAAGTAATGGATAATATCCTTCGCTTTTATGTCGATCAGGTAAATGGAAAGGACTTGACGGAAGAAGCCATTATTGCGATGCTCGAAAAACTTGATCCGCATTCCACTTATATTCCTGCGGAAGAATTAAATGAAGCGCAGTCGAGTATCAACGGCAGTTTTGTTGGGATTGGAATCCGTTTTCAAATCATGAAGGATACGCTTCACGTCGTTGCCACCATTCCAGGTGGACCATCTGAAAAATTAGGGATTCTTCCAGGTGATCAAATTGTTGCGGTGGATGCAGCCAACATCGCGGGAATTGGATTGAAAAATCAAGATGTTCGCTCTAAATTAATGGGAGAATTGGGGACAAAGGTGAAAATTACCGTTCGTAGAAAAGGAAATAAAATCTTAGAGTACACCGTGACACGAGATAAAATCCCCGTGTATTCTGTGGATGCATCCTACATGATTGATCAAGAAACGGGTTACATCAAATTGAACAGTTTTTCGCGTACAACAATGGAAGAAGTCTTAAAAGCAATGAATCAGCTAAAGGCACAGGGAATGAAAAACTTGATTTTCGACTTGCAAGGAAATGGTGGTGGTCTTTTAGATGCGGCACACAAATTAGCAGATGAATTTCTTTCGGGAGATAAGTTGGTGGTGTATTCCGAAGGACGTTCTCAGCCACGAAGCAACTTGCGTGCTGGAAAAAAAGGCTTGTTTGAATCTGGTAAATTGATTTTACTGACCGATGAATACAGCGCAAGCGCCAGTGAAATTCTTTCTGGTTCTATTCAAGATTGGGATCGAGGATTAATTGTTGGGAGAAGAACGTATGGCAAAGGACTCGTGCAACGTCCAATGCCGCTTTCCGATGGATCAGAGATTCGCTTAACAATTGCTCGTTATTATACGCCAACAGGACGTTTTATTCAAAAACCATACGATGACACCGAAACGTACCGCAAGGACATTACACAGCGATTTTTAAATGGTGAATTTATCCATGCGGATTCCATTAAAATGCCAGATTCGTTAAAATTTGAGACCTTGAAAACACATCGTACCGTTTACGGAGGTGGTGGAATCATGCCAGATTTCTTTGTGCCACTAGATACTACCGAAAATTCGAAGTATTTTGGTGAGTTAGTTCAGGGTGGATTTATCAATAATTTCTCTTTCAATTACGTGAATAATAGCAGGGCAGAAATAAAGGCGAAGTATCCAACTTTTGAAGCGTATAAAGCGAATTTCTCATGTGACCAAGCATTCATGGATGCATTTTTCACCTTCGTTCAAAAAGAAGATTCCACCTTGGTTTTCAATGAGAAAGATTACAAACTAAGCGAACATTTAATTAAGCTTCGTTTGAAATCCAATATTGCTTCAGATATGTGGGGAACAAACGAAATGTTTCAAGTGTACAACGAATCGAATGAAATTCTTCAACGTGCTGTTGAGATATTAAAGAACAAAGAATACGAAAAGGTAAAGTTGGATTAATACTATTCCTTACAAAGAACTAATTTTAAAACACATTAACAGATAGTCATGTCAGACGATAAAAAAATCATATTCTCCATGGTGGGAGTTTCCAAGACAACGCCGCTTGGAAAGCAAATCATTAAAAACATTTATTTATCCTTTTACTACGGGGCTAAAATCGGCATCATTGGTTTAAATGGTTCAGGAAAATCGACGGTGATGAAAATCATCGCGGGATTGGACCCTTCCTTTCAAGGAGATGTGGTTTTTTCACCGGGATATACGGTTGGATACCTAGCACAAGAACCGGATTTAGACTTAACGAAAACCGTGAAAGAAGTCGTGATGGAAGGTGCGCAAGAAACGGTAGATGCCCTGAAAGAATACGAAGAAATCAATGCGGCATTCATGGATGAAGAAATCTTAAATGATCCGGATAAAATGGACAAGTTAATCGCTCGTCAGGGACAAGTTTCCGATAAAATCGATGCCTTAGATGCCTGGGAATTGGATACTAAACTCGAACGCGCGATGGATGCTTTGCGTTGTCCACCAGATGATCAGTTGATTGAAACCTTATCGGGAGGAGAAAAACGACGTGTTGCGCTTTGTCGCTTATTGCTTCAAAATCCAGATATTCTATTACTCGATGAGCCTACCAATCACTTGGATGCGGAGTCGATTGACTGGTTGGAACAACATTTACAACAATACAAAGGAACAGTCATTGCGGTAACCCACGACCGTTATTTCCTAGACAACGTTGCAGGATGGATTCTGGAATTAGACCGTGGAGAAGGAATTCCATGGAAAGGAAATTACTCTTCCTGGTTGGAGCAAAAAGGAAACCGTTTGAAAGAAGAAGAGAAATCGGAGTCCAAACGTCAAAAAATGTTAGCACGTGAGCTAGAGTGGGTGCGTATGAATCCAAAAGCGCGTCAAGCGAAAAGCAAGGCGCGTTTGCAGAATTACGATAAAATGTTGTCGGAGGACGCGCGTGAAAAAGATGCAATTTTGGAGATTCCAATTCCAAATGGACCTCGACTTGGAAACAATGTCATAGATGCTGTTCATGTAGGGAAATCCTTTGGGAATAAGTTGCTGTATGACGATTTAAATTTTAAATTACCACCTGCTGGAATCGTTGGGATCATAGGTCCAAATGGTGCTGGTAAAACCACCATCTTCAAAATGATTATGGATGAATTGAAGGTGGATCAAGGAGAGTTTACTGTTGGAGAAACGGTAAAAATTGGCTATGTGGACCAAACCCATAAGGACATTCATCCAGACAAAACCGTATTTGATGTCGTTTCAAACGGTTTAGAATACGTGGAAATCGGAAATCAAAAAATAAATTCGAGAGCATACCTTGGGAAATTCAATTTCATTGGTGCCGATCAAAACAAAAAAGTAGGAATTCTGTCCGGTGGTGAACGAAACCGCCTGCATTTAGCGATGACCCTAAAAACGGAAGCAAACGTACTTTTACTCGATGAGCCAACAAATGACATCGACATCAATACACTTCGAGCATTAGAAGAAGGAATCGAAAACTTTGCAGGATGTGCGGTGGTCATCTCCCACGACCGTTGGTTCTTGGACCGTATTTGTACACATATCCTCGCGTTCGAAGGAGATTCCCAAGTGTATTGGTTTGAAGGAAGCTACTCTGATTACGAAGAAAACCGTCGCAAACGACTCGGCGACGCTGGACCAAAACGCATCCGCTACCGCAGTTTGAATTAAATCATTTGGCAATTTCGAATTAAAAAACAGTTCAACCATAAACAGTAAAACAGCTTTTTTGAATTCATTCATTTGGCAATTTTGAATTAAAAAACAGTAAAACAGCTTTTTTGAATTTTTTTAATTTGTCCATTTTGAATTAAAAAACCGTTACTCTAAAAACAGTAAAACAGTTTTTTGAATTATAGAACAGTTCAACCAAAAACCTTCAACGAGTTTTTTAATTCAATCATTCCCTCAATCACAAATCCGCCCAAAATGTTTGTCATTGTGAAAGTGCGCGTCCAAATCTGCAAATTCTTTGAGTAGTTCTGCTGTCGGTGGCACGGCTTGCAGTTTACTGAGATCTGGTTGACCAGCATCCACCCATGCGGTGTACCAAATACAGCCAACTGCTAAAATGGCTGCTTTCAAACGTCTTTCCACCATGCCATTCAATCGTTGGTGATACGCTTCACAGAATTCTTTGGAATAAACAGAGATTGTGGTGTTTCCCCGTTGCTCAAAGCTGTATTTTTTATCCGATGGGAATTCCTTCGTTAATTCTTTTTCGATGCGTAATACAGAATCCAAGGCTAGGTGAGAGGCGCGAACAGCTTCCCATGCGTAATCTTGTACGTTCGGAATGTATTTGATCTTCGCAACGAAATAATCATAGTCCTCTGCATTGATTTCCACCAAACGACTTTCCCATAGACCGTGAATTCCACGTTGACCTGTCATTTGTCCGTTGTAGTTCTCAGTCGTGTGTAAGGGAACATGCGCATCGCCAATGTAATGTCCAATATCCGCGGAGTACTTCAAGATTAAATCGACATTTTTTGCTTCAAACGCTTTTTGCAGGCGATATTTCATTTGAACGATGTGCCAAGGAACGATTCCGTATGCTTGTAGGGTGTCTTCGGTGAATTTTTCTACGGCATCTTTCCACCGTTTTGGAATGATTTCAAAAGGATTCTCACCAGATTTGTAATAATGATCGAGGTCAATATAGTGACATTGTGCTTCGCCATCAACGGCATAGCGACGTTTATCCGGATCTACTGCATGATCAGTGAGAAATTCAATGTGTTCTTTGTAAAATCCGAACATGCTTGTCGGAAGGGTGAATACGGCAATCCGATTGATGCGTTGGTGTCCAAAAAATCCCCAAGTCAGTTTGTCTGCTTTTCGTGTACTGCTTTGCAATAGTATGCTCAAGAGTATAACAGATACTAGGAATCTACAGTTGAACCAATTTACCATCTTTTAGAATCGGAATGACGTTTGTTTGATTGGGTGTTAGGCAATATTTAATGTCTTCATTTAAATTCAAGTTTTTCAATCGACGACGATGAGAACTTGATTTTAAGAAACCCAAATAGTTGTCCTTTGCAGATAAATATAAGTATTTTGCAGCAATACTGGAATCTTCTTCCGAGGTAAATTTCCCGGATGAAATCAAGAAGTCCGAAATTGCTCCTGCACAAATCGTATCCTCTAAATTGAATTTATCCTGCCAACCTGAACAAAGACAAAGGATGTTTTTTTCTTGTTTAACCAGCCATTCACAAAGGAAATTCAGGTTTAAAAACGAACCAACCACGACAATTTCGGCATCTTTGGCAACGTCTAGTGATTTTGTGCCATTCGTTGTCGTTAAAACGACTTCTTGTCCTTTGAATTCTTCACGCATGTAAGAAAAAGGGGAGTTCCCAAAGTCGAATCCTTCTACGATTTGACCTTTGCGCTCTGCTCCAGCCAAGAATCCTTTTTTCTTGTACTCCCATGCTTCTTCTACCGTTGGTACAGGAATAATGGATTTGATTCCATTTTCAAATGCAGCGCAAATAGCTGAAGTAGCACGCAGTACGTCGATCACGACTATAATTTCGTAT
>CAIZQH010000029.1 GCA_903935095.1 uncultured Flavobacteriales bacterium
ATACCTTGCCCTTTGCCAACCTAGATATGATTGTAGAAAACTGCCTATTTGCAAGGGTTTGCGGCGTTTTTTAAAAGATTGATGATTTTTGTCAAAAACAGAAAATCAAAACGATCATTTTGGTGCGATCAACAAAATGATGAGTGACATTTATTTTAAAAATGAAAATGCAATCCAGAAAATTGAAAAAGAAATAAAATCGTTTTGATATTTTCTTAGGTTCATTATCTTTGTGAAACCTAAAGAAACTCAAACTAGACAATCAAGCCCTCCTTTTGGCTGCTTGGTTTCTAAGGGGGTTTCCAAAGAAAAATAGAGAAGTAAAATACTTGATATACAGGAGTTTAAAGGTTATGGTTCATAATCCTCACTCTCCGCCAAAGAATACAAAAAGCTAGCCTTTAGGCTGGCTTTTTTTGTTTTCAAGCGCGCCAAAAGCTTGCTTTTGAAAGCGTATTGAAAACAAAAAAAAAGCCAAAGATGCGAAGCAGCTTAGCTTTTTGTATTCTTTTAACCGTCTCACCCAACAGGGATAACGAGCGCAAGCGAGTAATCCCTAGTTAATGATCTTCCGCCTCTGCGGAGTGCTAATCGGCTAATTTCATTAGCGAAACCAATATCAGAGCCAACAACGAGAGCGGAGAGTGTTAATCTTGAAAACGTTTTCATTTCTTGGCTAAGCGAGAGAATCTGCCAGTGTTGATAATCTGCTAATGAACTCCGCCTTGAATAATGATCATGCCTAGACATTGAATTTAGCTGATGTGAGCAAAGCGAACAAAAGCAATGATCAAGCGAAAGACGTTATTAACGCAAACAACAACCATAAAAACATCATTTTTGTAACCAAAGCGGAATAGTAAAAACAATCTCATTGTCAAAACATTCATTTTGAATTAATCAAACTCCCCTGTGGTAAATGACTACCTTTCACAAATGAAATTTCACACCGCTATCCAAACTACGTATCATTGTTCCTTAGAACAGGCGTTTAAAATGCCCATGCTTTGCGATGTAACCAAAATTCACACTGGATTTGGTGTCATGCCAAAAGTGACGCATTGTACGGATGATGAAAACTGGGGTCAAGTCCATTCTTCAAAAAAGGTGTTTGCTGCGAAGACTTTGTCACAAAAAGGAGGATTCGTTTCAATGGATCATGTTTTGGAGCGTAGAGAAAATGATTATTGGAAGATCAAAGTGGATGATTTTCAATCCTGGATGCTTGGATTCTATCAATTTGTTGGTGAATGGAAAACAACAGAAATTTCGCCGAATACCATTCAAATTAACTATTCCTATACGATGTATGCACATGGAATTTTATATTATCCACTAAATTGGTTATTCACGAAGTTATTCTGGAGGAGATACATGAAACAGGTTTTGAAGAACATAGAACAGTTGATTGAAAATGGTGAGCCCTATAAATACCTTTAACTTGATTTCACAACTACTTAATCTACGATTCTCCCGGAGTTACTTATCTTTGCCCCTCAAACAAGATTCAGCACTCCATGAATGTCATTAATCCAAAATCAGCCTTACTTTTTATTTTAGTTACGATTTGCTTAGATTCGATCGGTTTAGGTATTATCATTCCATCTTTCCCAACCTTAATTTCAGAAACTGCTCATGTACCAATAAGTCAAGCCTCCCAATATTTTGGATGGGTGATGGGAGCTTACGCATTCATGCAATTCCTCTTTTCTCCGTTTATTGGAAATTTGAGTGACCGCTTCGGTCGTCGACCTATTTTGTTGATTTCTGTACTTGGAATGAGTTTGGATTACCTCGTGATGTATTTCGCGCCGGATTTATGGTGGTTGGTGATCGGACGCGCAGTCTCTGGAATCTTTGGCGCGAGTTTTACCTCTGCTTCTGCATACATCGCAGATATTTCCACACCAGATAAACGTGCGCAGAATTTCGGGATGATCGGTGCTGCGTTTGGTATCGGATTCGTGATAGGTCCAGCGATTGGCGGACTACTTTCGGACTTTGGTGCGCGTACGCCATTCTTAGTAGCGGCTTTCTTTTCCATGGCGAATTTCATCTATGGATTTATCGTTTTGAAAGAATCTTTACCTATAGAAAACCGACGCACCTTCGAGTGGAAACGATCGAATCCTTTTGGTGCACTTCAACAAATGAAACGCTTCAAGAAGTTAAAATATTTATTTCTCGTTTCTTTCTTGACCGTTTTAACAACGATGTGTGTGCATTCTACATGGAATTTCTATTCAATGGAAAAATTCGGTTGGACCACCAAAGAAGTAGGGATTTCATTAGCGGTTGTCGGCGTTTGTTTTGGCGTCGTTCAAGGAGCCTTAACTGGAAAAATTGTTGCGAAAGTAGGGCAGAGAAATGCAGCTAAACTTGGCTTGTTTCTTTCGATTTTCGTTTTAATGGGAATGGGACTCATCTACCAAGGATGGATGATGTACGCCATCATTCTTCCTTATGCCTTCACAGGAATTGTGGATCCTGCGATTCGTTCTATTATTTCTGGACAAGTGCAAAGCAACGAGCAAGGAGAGCTTCAAGGGATCTTCACCAGTTTGATGAGTTTGGCTGAGATTATTGGCCCACCATTGTTCATGTGGTTCTACTACAACTTCAAATCGAGCGTACCTAATTCGAATATTGGACTCGGAACGCCATTCTTAGTGGCTGCGTTCATCGCCCTATTAGCTTTCTTATTGATTTCATGGACGCTGAAAGGCTACACGAAAATGGATGAAGTTGTAGAAGAGGAGTTGAAGTCATAAATCAATAGATTTACAACTTAATAATCATCGTTCCATAAATGGATCTTCCTTGCGATGGCAACAATCCTGGACCTGGATAACCGCCGCTTCTGCGTGTCGCATAGATCTCATTGAAAAGGTTGTTTGCGCCAAATTTGACTTGGTAGTTTTTATTGAATTTGTAACTTACGGATGCATCGTGAATGTCGTATGCACTTAGTTGTCCTACTGTGGCTGTTGCATTCGCTAACACGGTGTTCGCGGCGTCTGTGAATACTGATCCCGTGTAGGAATATTGATAGTTAAAGGAGAATCCTTTGTACTCGTAGTTTACTCCTACGCGCAGGAGTTGAGATGGCGCATATTCCACTTTTTTTCCTTGAATGGAAAGCGTTGGATCTTGTGCAATTTGTGGGTTGTTCCAACTGACGTATGTGGCATCCTGTATGGTTCCACTCACATAGACAGATAGCAATTCGCTTGCTGCATCGTTTTTAAAGAAGGGATTGAAAAATGACCATTCGACATACGCTTCGATTCCTTTACTCACAACATCACCGATGTTTGTTTTGAAAGGTGCGTTGTTTACGTTGTAGGCGCCAATTTTACCGTTGTACCTCAAATAGAAAGCATTTACATCAAAGGTAATGGGACCTTTTCGACTGATAAAGAATCCTTTGGTACCGATTTCCGACGTAAATCCTGTCACATCGTTCATAGCTTGATCAACGACTTCGGTTGTGGAGGATGGCAACAATTCAGAATACATCACTGGACGGTAGTTTTGCGTTGCATTTGCGTACAAACTCCATTTTAACTTTTCTTTTGTGTACAACTGAAAATTACTACTAAGTCCACCCAAAAGGATGAAGCGTTTTTTTTCTTGGATTTCTAAGATTCCATTCACAAAATTATTGGAACGTCCAGAAAGTTGATTGATCAAATACTCCGAACGAAATCCTGGAGTAACGGAAAGACGCTTGCCTACTTTGAAAAGATGTTCACTGAACAAAGCGATATTTTGTGTGCCTAACACTAAATCCTTTTGAAACAAATTCCCTGAATTATCTGGAAGAACCGTCAAATCTAAATTACTGAACGTACTACCAATTCCTTGTTGCAAGCGGTGGATTTCACTGTTGCAAAAACGTGCTCCAATGGTCCATGTTTGCAGTTGTTGTCCCAGTTTGTACTGTTTTAGGTAACGAGCTTCGCTCGATTGTGTCAAGTAATGATCAATGTCTACTTGACGTGGATTGTAGGATCCTATTGAAGTATTGAAGGTATCCATAATCGTAAGCGCTTTCGTGAATCCAACGCTATTTCGATCGGAAAAGGTGAAAGCGGTATAGAAGTGTATTTTGGAAAGAGGACTAAACGCGTATTCTCCTTGAAGCGAAAGCGTATTCCATTTCACTTGAAACCAGTTTCTAGCGCGGAAAGAAGTGTCCGGATTGGCGTGCAACAAGGTATCGAAGATTCCACCAGCTTGCTGACTAACGTAGCCACTATTGGAATATTCAGCAGAGATTTTTCCTTTTTTCAGTTGATATGTCACTTTTCCAAAGTAATTTGCTGTTGAATATTGACTGTTTTGACGAAATCCTTCGGCATTTCGGTGGTGAACAAATCCATAATAAGACCAATTTTTCACATTTCCACCGAGCGCAGTGAAACTATTGAAAAGTCCATAGGAACCGATGGTCTGACTATTTTCAAGTGAAAAAGGCTGGTCGGTTAATTTGTCTTTGAATTGATAGTTGATCATTCCACCAAACTGTGTTCCATATTGTAGAGCGGATGATCCACGATGGACTTCCACTTTTGAAACAGCATCTAGGGTAGGAGTGTAATACGATTCTGGATATCCGGATGGATCAGCAGCGATGTCGTAGCCATTTTGACGCATGTTAAACTCCCACGAACGATTCGCACTCAATCCCCGTGTGGAAATACTCGCTTGAAGTCCAGAAGCATCGTGCTCACTCACGTATAGTCCAGGTGTGCGCTTAAACAGTTGACGGTAATTATTCGTGCTTAAGTCCAATTGCTGCGAGTTCAAAGAAATGATTTCCATCTTTTTACCGGAAACTATTTTCATTTGATAAATCGAATCAGGTAGTTGTTTCATGATTTGATACGTTCGCACAAGTACGTCATTTTGTGTACTAATTTTCAATAAACTATCTTGTGAAAACACATAAGTTGTTAAACTGATAATCAATAGAGATAAGAGGAGACGTATCATTTGCTTTGAATTTTTGTGCAAAGTTAGCTACGCAACACGGCGCCATCAATACCACTTTTGAGGTATTTTAGAATGATTCTAAATAAGTTGAAGAAAATCCTTCGTGGAAAAACGTAATGCTAGGACCTACGAGCAATTCTATTTCCCCAATAAGCCATCGGAATGTATGCGACAATCAAATCCACCAGAACAAACCAAATAGGTGTTTCAGGCAACATAATCACCATGGAAACTCCACCTAAAAGGAAAAGAATTCCAACCAACATTGAAAAGACTAATTGTTGGCTTTTTAAGAAACGAGTAATCAATAAAGCGGAGAGTAAAGTTCCAAGTGCATGCGCAAGAAAAGGAAATAAGAAATGTTCCGGACCCATATGCGGCATCGCTGCTTGAAGTCCTTCGGCTGTTTTTAAGTCAAATCCAACAGGTGGCGGAATGATTTGATTGCTCACGTTTATCAATGCGCCATTTAACATCGCTCCTGCAAACAGCGAAATGAAAATGACGAGCGTTCTTTTTAAAATGTGAAGAAAAGTGTTCATGTCTACTATATTTACCCAGCAATTGAAACGCCAATCATGTGTCCAATTCCATAGGTGATGGCAGCAGCCGCAAGTCCAAAAAGAACTTGACGCATTCCAGAGAATAGAAGGCTTTTTCCGGTGAAAAGAGTGATGGATCCACCGATGACAAACAATCCAACGGCACTAAAAATGGAACTAAACAATACTGCTTTCATTCCACCAATGAAGAAAAATGGAATCACCGGTAATACAGCTCCAATAGCAAAAAACACAAAAGAGGCGAGGGCCGCTTCCATCGCAGATCCTTTTAAATCTTCTGGATTGATTCCTAATTCTTCTTTCACTAAAATTTGATGTGCGTGGTCTTTATTCGTCATGATTTCCTTTGCCATGGACATCGCTTGTTCTTCTGGTATTCCTTTGGAAATGTAGATTAAGGCCAATTCCTTTTCTTCTCCTTCCGGATTGTGTTCCAATTCTTCCATTTCGAGCTCCATTTGATTCTCGAACAATTCTTGTGAGCTTTTGACGGAAATCCATTCGCCTAAAGCCATGGACAATGCTCCAGCAAGTAATCCTGCGATTCCTGTTAGCAGTACTTCTTGTTGTCCGCTTGATGCTCCAGCGATACCCATCACCAAACTAAAGTTGGAGACTAATCCATCGTTTCCACCAAGAACGGCTGCTCTTAAGGCGTTTCCACCCACGGAACGGTGACGTTTCTCGAAGCGCGCTAAATTCGTTCCGGATACGTTTTTGTTGTGATTTAAGATGTTTCGTAGAATCGTAACGTGCGCTGTATCTGAAATGGATGATTCAGTATTCGATGTTTTACGTGCATTCACCACTGCCGATGAAATGCTTTTCTCAGTGTCCAACAAAACGCCTAACACATAATCGTAACCAAGAATTTTACCGATGCGCGCCAATGTCTTTGCTCTCCATGATGGACCTGGAAGTTGATCCAGTGGTAATCCATTGCTGTGTGCAAAAGCTTCCGCATGACTTAATTCAATCGCACTCATTTGAACAAATACATTAGCCACATTCTCATCTTCTTCATGTTCCGCTAGCAAAGCGTAAAGAAAACTTGCGTCAATTTCTGTTTGAATGCTTTTTAAATTAATCATTGTGTTCTGTTTTTCTGTATTGCTAGTATGAATGTACTGAATTAATCGCAATGATCCATTTATTCGATTGGACCGGGTTTAAAAATGAGGTTTCTAGCGCGTTTGTAGGGAAGGAAATACTTTAAATCCACCGACAAATAGGAGCCATTCACATTGCCAAATACGACTTGAGAATCGTTGACATAGCGGTGTTTTGCTACCAAAAGAAAAACAGGGGACATCGCCACACGTGCGGATCCTCCAATGTAAAATACGCCGCTTTTCTTCGTTCGGTATTCAAATCCAACACTGGATATTAAGTCAAAGGAGATCTTTTTATGAATATCAACCACGCCTTGATGTAGAAACTCGTGTTTTCCTTGCGGATTGGTGATGATTCCAACGCTTGAAGGTTTGCTTTGCAAGGCTAATCCCAAGGATGCGTTTGCATAGAACTCTTTGGTTAATTTCACATTGATAACCGCAGAAACAGGAATATCATATTGAATGAATTTCATGTTACCATATGCCGTAATAGCCGAATCCGTTTCCGACATACTAATGCCGTAAATGCGTTGAACGTAGTTGAGTCCAGTTTCGATGGAGATTAACTCACTTAATCCAAGTCGAACAACTCCTCCAAACGTGTATCCTACTTGCTGTTGAATCGTTGTGGTGAAAGATTCCTTCGTTAGGGTCAAAGAATTCGGTCCGATCGCATTGGAAGGAATAATCATCCTGGTTTGGAATCCAAAGTAATTTTGAACACCAAACTTGTTTTCTTTCTGTGCGGACAAAGAAAGAGGGAGAATGAAAAGGATGAAAATAAATTTACGCATATGGACAGAACGTAAAAATAGGAAAACTTGGATGGTTTAACATGAAATTATTCTGAAATCCACGTGGTATTGTATTCAATTGGACGTCGATGCGCCTGTGGCCATTCAATATCAGGATATCCTACATAAAAGATTCCCAGGCACTTATCGCGACTACTTAAACCTAGAAAAGAAGTCATTTCTTCGCTGTAAATTACTTTTGGCGTCGCCCAGAACCCACCTAATCCGTAAGCAGTACAACTCAAATGTAAGTTTTGAATCGCACAAGCTACCGCTTCAATCTCTTCTATTTCAGGGATTTTCTCCTCTTCCTGTCGCTTCATGCTAACTACTATCACCACAGAAGAAATCATGGGACGACGAAGCATTTTTGCCAATTTGGCATCGTTTTGTTGTTCTTTTGGTGTTAATTTCAAATACGTTTCACCCAAGAAGGTGCTTAGTTTCTGTAATCCACCATCGGTAAACACATGAAAACGCCAAGGCTGCGTATTTCCGTGTGTTGGAGCCCATTGCGCATTCGTTAAGAGCAATTCTATTTGATCTTTTTGCACTTTTCGGGTGGAAAATTGCTCAGGATAAATCGTTCGTCGACTTTTAATGAGTTCGTTGATTTCAGATAAATTAAAACGCATAAGGGTGTTTTTGACAAAGATAAGGGATTTCGGGTAGGAGCAGGGTAATCGGAAATTGAATTAAGTGTATATTTGTTTCAAATGATCGTCATGAAAAAAATAATTCTGCAAATCATTGTTCCCTTTTTAGCTGGTTGTGGTGTATTGATGGCTTTTGGATTCCCACTTGGACAGTCGCTTGTTTCCGGGATTGGTGGTTCGATTGGCTTGCATGTTGGTCTTTACATAGAAAAACATAGAAGAACGAAGAAAGTCAATTCATAAAGCTCAGGAAAATTACTCTTAAGTTTTATAAGTCCATGAAAATCAAACTAATTGTCATTTTAACACTAAGTATTTGATTTTTGCTAACTTTGACTTGATAATGGCAGTGATGTTTCGGCCATAAATAAGTCAATATGCAAGCAATCATCAATGGTGTTGGGAGTTACATTCCCAAAGTCACGGTTAAGAACGAGGACTTTTTAGGACATCAATTTCACTCTGATTACCATCAAATCATCACTGAAGACCCACAGTCGATCATTCGAAAGTTTGAAAAAATCACAGGTATTTCCGAGCGACGGTATGTAAGTGAAGATCTCAATAATGACGACATTGCCTGTGTAGCAGCGGAACGTGCATTACAAGCATCCACCATTGACCGAGAGAAACTAGATTATATTTTTGTTGCGCACAACTACGGGAATGTCGCTCATGGATCCAATCGTTCCGACTTTATGCCAAGTATCGCTACACGTGTCAAACAGCGCTTAGGAATTCGAAACAACAACTGTGTGGCCTTCGATATTATTTTTGGTTGTCCAGGTTGGGTTGAAGCCATGATTCAAGCAACAATTTACATTCAAAGTGGGCAAGCAAGGAATTGCTTAGTCATTGGTTCTGAAACACTTTCCAGAGTGGTTGATCATGCCGATCGCGACTCCATGATTTTTGCGGATGGGGCAGGGGCATGCGTTTTAAGTGCAACAACGAATGAAACAAAAGGAGTTCTTGGACACGCTAGTCAAACTTTTTCGTTCGAAGAAGCAGATTTTTTATACAACGCGAAGTCATTCGGAACGCAAAAAAATGAGCACGATCGATTCATTAAAATGCAAGGAAGAAAGATTTATGAATTTGCACTGAATTACGTACCGTCTGCCATGAAACTTGCCTTAGAGAAGAGCGGAGTTGAATTGTCAGACCTCAAAAAAGTATTGCTTCATCAAGCGAATGAAAAAATGGATGAAGCGATTATTCAACGCTTTTACGGACTTTACGAACAAGAAACACCAAAAGAAGTCATGCCAATGAGCATCCATTTATTAGGCAATAGTTCCGTCGCGACCGTTCCGACATTATTGGATTTAATTTTACAAGGAAAATTAGAAGGTCACGACATTCAACCTGGTGATTGCGTAATGATGGCATCTGTTGGAGCGGGAATGAATATCAATGCGATAGTGTATCGATTTTAAAGCGCCAACTTTCCTTTATTCA